>NZ_JAFCXD010000001.1:721098-1277793 GCF_049897885.1 Pseudomonas sp. DWRC2-2 | reverse complement strand
CCCCTCCCCTCCCGCGGCCCCCCCCCCCCGCCCCCCCCCCCCCCCCCCCCCCCCCCCCCCCCCCCCCCCCCCCCGCTCCCACACTGAGTTAAGCGCTGAAACCACCATCAATGGTCAAGCTTGCACCGGTGATGTAGCCCGCTTCCGGCCCTGCGAGGTAAGCCACAAAGCTGGCAATTTCCTCGACATGCCCATACCGACCCACCGCCATCAACCCAATCAAACTCTCGGCAAAATCACTGTTCGCCGGGTTCATGTCGGTATCCACCGGCCCAGGCTGCACGTTGTTGATCGTAATACCCCGAGGCCCCAGGTCCCGCGCCAGGCCCTTGGTCAGCCCCACCAGCGCCGCCTTGCTCATAGCATACGGGCCACCACCGCCAAACGGCATGCGCTCGGCGTTCGTGCTGCCGATGTTGATCACCCGACCCCCTTCACCCATATGCTTGGCCGCTTCCTGGGTGGCGATAAACACGCTGCGTACGTTGATCGCCAGGGTCTGGTCAAAGTCTTCCAGCTTGAAGTCTTCCAGCGGCGCGATGGCCAGTACACCGGCGTTGTTCACCAGGATATCCAGGCGGCCAAAGGCTTCGACCGTGGCGTTGACTGCGTTGCGGATCGCACCGGCATCGGCGCTGTCGGCGTGGATCGCCAGGGCTTTGCCGCCTTCGCTGATCACGCTGTTCTGCAATTCTTCAGCCTTGGCGGCCGAGCTGACGTAGGTGAAGGCAACCGCTGCGCCCTGCGCCGCGAGGCGCTTGACGATAGCGGCGCCGATGCCGCGAGAACCGCCTTGAATCAAGGCGACTTTGCCGCTGAGGTTCTGTGTGGTCATGTCGATCTCCTAGCTGTTCAAGGCGGGATGCCTTGTTGTTGGAACCGAGTATCGACCTCGCCAGCCCCTCCCGGTAGACCGTGATTGCTATAGTCTGTGTAAACCAAAAGTTTAGGATGGGTCGATATGGAAAGCTTTGGCAGTATCGAATGCTTTGTACGCAGCGCCGAAGGTGGCAGCTTTGCGGAGGCTGCGCGGCACCTGAGCCTGACCCCGGCAGCCGTCGGCAAAAGTGTCGCCAAGCTGGAGGCGCGCCTGGGGGTCAGGTTGTTCCAGCGCAGCACTCGGCGTCTCACCCTGACTGAAGCCGGAAAACTGTTTCTGGAAGAGGTCAGCGGCAGTCTCACCACCATCCAGAATGCGGTAGCCAACCTGGCCAGCGCCGAAGGGAGGCCGGTAGGAACGCTGAAGGTCAGCATGGGCACTGTGTTTGGTAATCGCTATGTGGTGCCGCTGCTGGGGGCGTTCATGCAGCGTTTTCCTGACATCAGCCCGGACTGGCATTTCGATAACCGCCAGGTGGACCTGATCGGCCAAGGTTTCGATGCAGCCATTGGCGGTGGTTTTGAGCTGCCCCAGGGGGTCGTGGCGCGTAAACTCACACCCGCGCATCGGGTATTGGTGGCTTCGCCGGACTACCTGGCGCAACGCGCGGCGGTATTAACCCCAGAGGACTTGGCGCGCTGCACGGGCATCCTTATCCGCTCGCCGCAAACCGGCCGCATCCGCTCCTGGCAATTGACCAGCACCGAGCGTGAACACCGCCCGCTGGTGCTCAAGCCAGGCATGACCATGAGCGACTCCGAAGCCGCTTGCTGCGCCAGCGCCCAGGGCCTGGGCATCGCGTTGGTAAGCATGCCCATGGCCGTGCCGTTCCTGGACAGTGGTGCGGTGGTGCGGGTGCTGCCCGACTGGTACGTCGACGACGGCAACATCTCCATTTACTACGCCGAACACAAACTGTTGCCCGGCAAGACCCGTGCGTTTGTGGAGTTCATCATCGAGCAGTTTGCCGAGCAGCAGTTGAACCAGCGTTTCAGCGCGGCCAACCGATGACTTTTTTCGGCCTCGGCGTTGCATAGGTCCTGATCTTCGACGTCGACAACCCCAGCCGCACCAGCGACTCCGCGATGGTCACGGCGGCGGTCACACCGTCCACCACCGGCACGCCGGTGCGTTGGCGGATCTGCTCATCCAGCCCGGCCATGCCGCCGCAACCCAGGCAGATCACCTCGGCCTTGTCGTCGCTGATGGCCAGTTCGGCCTGGCGCACGATGGCTTCCATGGCCGCCAACGGATTTTCTTCCAACTCCAGCACCGCCATGCCACTGGCCCGTACCGAGGCGCAACGCTGGTACAGGCCGGCCAGTTTCAGGCGGTCTTCGATCAACGGCACGGTGCGGTCCAGGGTGGTCACCACCGAGTAAGCGTGGCCCAGGAACATTGCGGTGCTGGCGGCGGCTTCGGTGATGTCCACCACCGGTACGTTGAGCAATTCCTGCAAGCCTTCACGGCCATGCTCGCCGTAGCCGGCCTGGATCACCGCGTCGAACGGCTGGTCGTAAGCCATCACCCGGTCCATCACCGCGATGGCCGCCAGGTAGCTTTCAAAGTTGCCCTCCACCGACTCCGCGCCGAAGTAGGGCGTGAGCCCGACAATCTCAGTGCCGGGCGCAGCCACGGCGCGTGCCTGCTGGGCGATGGTTTCAGTGATGGATTCGGTAGTGTTGACGTTGACCACGAGGATACGCATGGAAAGTCCTTGATTAATGACTGACGTTATCGACTGCAATGCTTTCGCCGCTGACATCGGCATAGAACGGCTGGCGCTTGGCGATCAACAGGTACAGCACCCCTGCAATACCGGCGCCAAACATCCAGGAAAACGGCGACACGCTGGCGAAACCGGGCAGCAGCGCCAGGAGAATGGCAATCACGGCTGCGGGAATAAACGCCGCCACTGCGCGCAGATTGACCCCACGGCTGTAGTAATAAACGCCATTCGGGTCTTCGCTATACAGCTGCAACACGTCTACCCGGCTTTTACGGATCAACCAGTAATCGACCATGATCACTCCGTACAACGGCCCCAGCAGGGCGCCCAAGCCGGAAAGGAAATACACGATCACCAACGGGCTGTTGTAGAGGTTCCACGGCAGGATCAGCACCGCCACGGTAGCGCTGATCAACCCGGCGCGGCGGAAGTTAAGGTACTTGGGCGCCAGGTTGCTCAGCACAAAGGCCGGTGCGACGAAGTTGGCCATGATGTTCACGGCCACGGTGACGATCAGGAACGCCAGGCAACCCAGTACCAGGAAGAAGGTATTCGGGATAGCCGCGATGATTTCAGTGGGGCTTTCGATCACCCGGCCATTGAGCTGGAATTGCCCCCCGCACAGCAGCACGGTGATCGCGGCAAACACCAGGATATTCACCGGCAAGCCCCAGAAGTTGCCGACCTGGATGGTCTTGCGGCACGGCGAAGAGCGGGCGAAGTCGCAGAAGTTAAGGATCAGCGTGCCGTAGATCGCCAGCCACAGCGCGCCACCGGCAAAGATATTGCGCCACATCTCGCCACCGCTGAGCGGTTCGCGGATCGACCAGGCGATGTTCCCGCCGGTCTGGAAATACATCCACCCGGCCAACGACGCCACCGTCAGCAGAATCACCGGTCCGGCGAAGCCTTCGTAGCGCCGCACCATCTCCATGCCGTAGGCCAGGATCACCAATTGCACCAGCCAGATCGCCACAAAACAGGCCCAGCCAAGCGACGACAGGCCGAGGATCGAGTTGTGGTCGTAGTCGGCAAAACCCGGATGAATGGCCGTCAAAAGCACGCGGAAAACTACCGAGGCCAGGTAGGTCTGGATACCGAACCAGGCAATCGCAATCACCGCTCGGATCAGCGCCGGAATCTGCGCACCATGAATGCCGAAGCTGATACGGCTGATCACCGGAAAGGGCACACCGGTCTTCTGGCCCATGTAGCCCGACAGGTTCATGAAGAAGTACACCAGCGCCGCGCCAATCCCTAAGGACAGCAGGATCTGCCAGCCGCCCAGGCCCAAGGCATACAAGCCAATGGCGAAGGAGTAGTTGGCGATGTTGTGCACGTCATTGGTCCACAGCGCAAAGATGCTGTAGCGCCCCCAGCGCCGGCCTTCGACCTTGGTGGGTGCCAGGTCCTTGTTGTGCAGCCGTGGGCTGAGCACCAGCGGACCGGGCTCGATGGCTTCGGGCTTCAGGGAGGAGGGCAGATCCAGTGCGATGTTATTCGAGAGGCTTGTACGCATTCCGGCAGGCTCCAGCGCATCGGCAGCCAAGCCGCAGATGGCAAAGTGTATGTAGGTTTTGTATTTATTGTATACAAAGCGCATTTCACCTTAAGCCACTTGCGTGCCAGTTTTTGATCTATGAAAGCTGTAGGTAATTTCGTTTTTATAGGTGTAAGAAATAACTGGCTGAATTCAAAGCAATATAAATTGACCGTTTGAACAGCTATTTATTTTGTTGGGTGAAGTGTGTGCAAAACAGCGAGGGGAGTGAGGCGGGGAAGAATGTAACTTTTCGGTGCGTAATTTTATAAGTGCACACAAGAATGGCACTAATGGTGACATTCTTGTGTACAGATAGAAGGTCAGGCCTTGCTGATGATATTCCCTGCGTGTAGCCCGCATTCCTTCTGTGTGGCTTCTTCCCACCACCAGCGGCCTTCGCGCTCGTGCTGGTTTGGCAGCACCGGGCGGGTGCACGGCTCGCAGCCGATGCTGATAAAGCCGCGCTCATGCAGGCTGTTGTACGGCAGCTCCAGCATGCGGATGTAACCCCAGACTTCCTCACTGGTCATCTGCGCCAGCGGGTTGAACTTGTACAGGGTGCGTTCCGGCGTGGAGAAGGCTGTGTCGATTTCCAGCGCCGCCACCTGGCTGCGGGTGCCGGGGCTCTGGTCACGGCGCTGGCCGGTGGCCCAGGCGCTGACGCCGGAGAGCTTGCGGCGCAGCGGTTCGATCTTGCGTACACCACAGCATTCGCCATGGCCGTCCTTGTAGAAGCTGAACAGGCCTTTTTCTTTGACGAAGGGTTCCAGCTTGCTCTGGTCTGGCGAGATCAGCTCGATGTCGATCTTGTAGAACTCGCGCACCTGCTCGATGAACCGGTAGGTCTCCGGGTGCAGGCGGCCGGTGTCGAGGCTGAACACCTTGACGTTCTTGTTCAGCTTCCAGGCCATGTCCACCAGCACCACGTCCTCGGCGCCGCTGAAGGAAATCCACAGGTCATCACCGAACTGGCTGAACGCCAGCTTGAGAATATCCTGGGCAGATTTGTTGGCGTAAGTCGCGGCGAGTTCAGCGACGTCGAAGGCTTGGTTCATCAGGACGGTTCCTACAGGTCATTGGCGCTGAGCGCTCTATAGGGGAGCGATGGTATCAAAATCCGCTCTGCGTTGCGGCGGCGAGCTTGAATCGCTAGAGTTCGGCAGTCCTTTTGCTCGCTCAACTAACAACATCAAATGGGAGTGTCTTGTGGAAATTGCCTGTCTCGACCTGGAAGGGGTGCTGGTTCCGGAAATCTGGATCGCCTTCGCCGAAAAAACCGGTATTGAATCCCTGCGGGCCACCACCCGGGACATTCCCGACTACGACGTGCTGATGAAGCAGCGCCTGCGCATCCTCGACGAACACGGGCTCAAGCTCGCCGACATCCAGGCAGTCATCGCGACCCTCAAGCCGCTGGACGGCGCTGTCGAGTTCGTCAACTGGCTGCGCGAGCGCTTCCAGGTGGTGATCCTGTCCGACACCTTCTATGAATTCTCCCAGCCGCTGATGCGCCAACTGGGTTTCCCGACCTTGCTGTGCCACCGCCTGATCACCGACGAAACCGATCGCGTGGTCAGTTACCAACTGCGCCAGAAAGACCCGAAGCGCCAGTCGGTATTGGCCTTCAAGACCCTCTACTACCGGGTGATCGCCGCCGGCGATTCCTACAACGACACCACCATGTTGGGCGAAGCCGACCGTGGGATTCTGTTCCATGCGCCGGAAAACGTGATCCGCGAATTCCCGCAGTTTCCGGCGGTGCACACCTTTGAAGACTTGAAGAAAGAGTTCATAAAAGCGTCGAATCGGGCGTTGAGCCTTTAACCATTCGCGTGATCAAACGCCTGCCAGCAAACTCTCATAGGGGATGCGCAAGCCTTCATGCAGGCGCTTGATCATCGACAGACTCAACTTGCGCTTATGGTTCAACACTTCTGACACCCGCCCACTGGTACCGATAAAGGGCTCCAGGTCGCGGGCGGTCATGCCCAGTTGTTCCATGCGGAATTTGATTGCCTCCACCGGATCTGAAGGGGGCATTGGAAAATGCTCGGCCTCGTATTTCTCGATGAGAATGGCGAGGATTTCCAGTTCGTCACCCTCGGGTGAGCCGATTTCCGCTCCCCATATCTGCTCCACGCGCGCAAGCGCAGCGGTTAGATCCTCATGGGAATGTATAGGTTTGATGTTCATCACACGGTCTCCGCGTTGATCTGATCGTACTGGGCATGAGTCCCCACGAAACGTATAAACCCAAGCTGTCGCTGATAGTCGATCGCCATGATCACTCGATACTTGTTGCCGCCCACGTTGAAGACAACCCTGCCACTTTTAAGAATGCTTGCCGTTCTAAGCTCTGCTTTGAGCGCTTGCGGCGTTGGGTAATTCGCCTTTTCCATATGGCGATACAGCTCTACAAGAGGTATTTTGGCGTCGGAATAAGCTGAGTGGCTTTCCCAGAATATTCGCAAGGTAGAGAGCGCGATTATCCGCATCGCTGCAACCTCCCAATTTGGGAGATATTAGGTGTGGTTGGGTTGAGATGCAATCTCGGAAACAAATTCTGACGAGTAAGCAGACGCTTCATGTGATCCCTCACAAACGGCGGGTGGACGGTCGGAGCTGGACGCTATCTTCCAGTTCACTCATCGTCCACACGCGTTCTGAATCAGGATCTTTCTTGCTGCCGGGCCCTATGTTGCAGAGCCAGGAGTGGCCTGGGGACTACAGGTTTTCCAGTGTTTGTAACAACACCCGCACCTTGGTCAGCGACTCTTGATACTCCGCCTCCCACTGCGAATCCGCCACAATCCCGCCACCGCCCCAGCAGCACACCTGCCCATCCTTGACCAACAGACTGCGAATGGCGATGGAGCTGTCCATCTCGCCCCGCACGTCCAGATACACCAGCGACCCGCAGTACAACCCGCGTCGCGTCGGCTCCAGTTCGTCGATGATCTGCATCGCGCGGATCTTCGGTGCGCCCGTGATGGAGCCGCCGGGGAAGCTGCCGGCGATCAGGTCGAGGGCGTCTTTGCCATCGGCCAGTTCGCCGATGACGCTGCTCACTAGGTGGTGCACGTTGGGATAGCTTTCCAGGCTGAACAGCTCCGGCACGCTCACCGAGCCGGTGCGGCAAGTGCGGCCAAGGTCGTTGCGCAGCAGGTCGACGATCATCAGGTTCTCGGCGCGGTCCTTGGGACTGGCCAGCAGTTCGGCGGCGTTGGCGGCGTCTTCTTCGGGTGTCAGGCCGCGGGGGCGGGTGCCTTTGATCGGCCGGGTTTCGACGCGGCGCTCGCTGATATGCACGAAGCGCTCGGGCGACAGGCTCAGCACCGCGCCGTCGTCCGGCAGGCTCTGGAACCCGGAGAATGGCGTCGGGCAGGCTTCGCGCAGGGCGCAGTAGGCAACCCAGGGATCGCCCGCACACGACGCGCGGAAGCGCTGGGCAAAGTTGACCTGGTAGCAGTCGCCGGCCTGGATGTAGTCCTGGATGCGCACGATGGCCTGGCGATAGGCCTCGGCGGTGAGGTCCGCAGCCATGGGGCCGTCAAGCTTGAAGGTCGCCGCGTGGTGGGCGACTGGCTGGCCGAACAGAGTGATCAAGCGCCGCTGTTCGCTCTCGGCCAGGGCCGGATGAAATACAAGTTGGCTGGTCTGCGCCTGATGGTCACTGATCAATGCCCAGGCATATAACCCGAACCGCGCGTCTGGCAGGTGCAAATCGTCTGCGGCAAGGTGCGGCATGTGCTCAAGATGGCGACCAAAGTCATAGCTCAGGTAACCAATCAGTCCACCCGCAAACGGCAGCTTATAGCCAGCAGGCAGATCCGCCTTGCCCAACTGCGTAAGATTTGCCCGCAAGCGTTGCAGGAAATCAACACCGCTTTCGTCGGGCGATACCGTCAATGTCGCTTGTGGCCAGGCACTCAGCAGGTCATAACGCCCGCGCTCGGCTGCCGGACGTCCGCTGTCCAGCAGCACCGCGCCAGGCGCATGGCGGATCGCCGCAAAATACGCAGCGGGGTTGGCCTGGTAAGGCAGTGGGTATACAGAGCAGGTCGACATGCGGGGTGGATCAGCCATTGGCGCGGGGGAGGGGATTGTAGTCCCCTGTAGGATTTGCTCCTAGAGGGGATGTCGGGGATAGGGCGATGAAAAGTCGCGTTAACCTTCGACGGGCGGAATATGCCCAAACATTTCCTGCACAAACTTCACCCGCTCCTCCGGCGTTTCCGTCACGCCAGCGGCTTTCAGTGCTTCCAGCCGTGCTTCCACCGCATGCGTACGCAGGGTCAGGCCGCAGTCGTTGGCAATCTGGATATTCAGCCCTGGCCGCGCATTCAACTCAAGAATCAGCGGGCCTTTCTCCTGGTCCAGCACCATGTCCACGCCGATGTAACCCAGCCCGCACAGCTCGTAGCAGCCCGCCGCGAGCTTCATGAAACCGTCCCAGTTAGGCAGTTGCACGCCGTCCACCGCGTTGGTGGTGTCAGGGTGCTTGGTGATGATGTTGTTCAGCCAGGTGCCACGCAGGGTCAGGCCGGTCGCCAGGTCCACGCCCACGCCGATGGCGCCCTGGTGCAGGTTGGCCTTGCCGCCCGACTGGCGCGTCGGCAAGCGCAGCATGGCCATCACCGGATAGCCCATCAACACGATGATGCGAATGTCCGGCACGCCTTCATAGCTGATGCTCTTGAAGATCTGGTCAGGCACCACGCGATATTCGATCAACGCACGGTCGCGGTGGCCGCCCAGTGAATACAGGCCGGTGAGGATGCTGGAGATCTGATGCTCAATCTCTTCATGGCTGATGATCTTGCCGGACACCGTGCGATAGCGCCCTTCAAAACGGTCCGCCACCACCAGGATGCCGTCACCGCCGGCGCCCTGGGCCGGTTTGATCACGAAGTCGCTGCGCCCGCCGATGATGTCGTCGAGCTTGTCGATTTCCTTCTCGGTGGAAATCACCCCGTACATCTCCGGCACATGAATACCGGCGGCCAGGGCGCGCTCCTTGGTGATGATCTTGTCATCCACGATCGGGTACAGGCTGCGCTTGTTGTACTTGAGCACGTAGTCGGCATTACGCCGGTTGATGCCCATGATCCCTCGCGCTTCCAGGGCCTTCCAGGTCTTCCAGAAACCGAACATTACTTATCAGCCTTCAAGAATGCCTTGAAACGCACCAGCTCGGTCAGGCGGTAACCACGATAACGACCCATGGCCAGCATGAAGCCCACCAGGATCAACAGGATCGCCGGGAAGGTGAACACAAAGTAGATCAGCTCCGGCACGCTCATGATGATGTGCGCAAGCGATGCGGCGAACAGCGTACCAATCGCCACTTTCAGCGCATGGTTGGCGCCGCGTTCTTCCCAGGTGATCGACAGGCGTTCGATGGTCATGGTCAAGATCACCATCGGGAACAGCGCCACCGACAACCCACGCTCTAACCCCAGCTTATGGCTGAACAGGCTGATCGCCGCGATCAGCACCACCACGAACGTCAGCACCACCGACAGCCTCGGCAGCATCTGCAATTTTAAATGTTCCAGGTACGACCTGAGGGACAGCCCCAGCGCCGTGATAATCGTGAACAGCACAATCCCGAAGCCCAGTTGCGTCTCGCGGAACGCCAGGGCGATCAGCACCGGCGTGAACGTGCCCAGGGTCTGCAGGCCGATCAGGTTGCGCAGGATCAAGATCACCAGTACGCCAATCGGGATCATCACCATGATCATGAACGTCTGCTGGGTTTGCAGCGGCAGGCCGTACAGCGAGTATTCGAGGAAGTTGGCGTCGGTGTTCTCGTCCGTCAGCTTGGCCAGGCGAATCGCGTTCATTTCGCTGTTGTTCAGGCTGAAGGTCACCATGGCCTTCTTGCCGCCATCGACGGTGATCAGGTTTTCATCACCGGTCCACCACAGCAGGCGGTCGGTGGGCAAACCTTGTTCGCCGGTTTCCGGGTTGAAGTACAACCAGTCATTGCCGTTGAAACTGCGCAGCCACAGTTCCGGGGTTTGCGGCTGGTCGGCCACCAGGCGGATGGTGTGGACCTTCTCCACCGGCACATGGGCGATGGACAGCAGCAATTCGACGATCTTGGCCTTGTGCGGCGTTGACGGGTCGCCGGCCAGCAGCAGCTTTACATTGTCGTCATTGAGGTTGTTGGTGCGCTTGATGGCTTCGCTGATAAAGGTCTCGACGTCGGCCGAGTGCTGGCGGATCGGCGCTAACAGCGCTTCGGCGGCGATTTTCTCCGGGCCTTCCACGGCAATGCTGTCGCGGAAGGTCGGGCCCTTGACCTTGACCTTTTCGCCGCTGTAACGCTTGGTGAGGACCAGGCGGTAATACAGGGTCTGGTTGCCCTTGGCGCGGCGTGCCGACCAGGTCACCTTGCGGTTGCCGTCGGTGCGGTTGACGCTCACGCCGTAGTTGTTCGAGATAAAGCTCTCGTTGAGGCTGACGAAGTCGCGGCTCAGGGGCGGCACGAACATCTGAATCTTCACCGGGTCTTTCGGGTTGGCGACGAACTCGACCTTGGCGTCGATGTTCCACAAGTCGTCGGTGGCGTCCTCGGTGACGGGGATCCCCAATACGAAGATCTGGTAGGCGGTGACCGAAATACCCAACACCACCAGGATGGCGATCAGGATTTTCAGGTGCAGGGTCAGAGAGCGCATTCGGTTTACTCGGCGGTATGAGCGTCGGCGGCGCAGGCGGGTTTGCCTGCTGCGTATTTAAGACTGGGGTCGACCAGCGCATCAAAGCGTTTCAGCGCTTCGGAGCCGATCAGCAGCGGGTATTGGAATGCGCTGCGGTCAGTCAAGTTCACTTCGATGCTGCGTAAAGCAGTGCCCATGCAGATATCCAGGGCAATCACCGGACGGGCGGTGTAGTTCTTGTCCTCATCGGGGTCGTAGTCACCGGCGCGGCGCTTGATCTTGCTGACGCGGGCCAGGGGGCGCTCGATGGGATGGGAATGGGCGGTGTCGATGGCCAGGTAGAAGCGCACCCAGGATTCGCCGTTGCGCTTGAAGCGCTTGATATCACGGGCACTGAGGGAGGCGGTCTTGGCACCGGTGTCCAGTTTGGCGGCGACTTCCAGGTCGATCCCGGCCAATTGGGCGTATTCGTTGAGGCCGTACACGGTCTTCTCGGCGGCGACGCCAAGGCCCGGTGCGGATAACAGGCAAATCAATAGAAGGAAGGGCTTGAGTCTCATAAATCCCGAGGCGGTGCAGTGCGATGTTCAATTCAAGGCGACTGGCATTACTGCGCAAGCTCCCTCGTGCGCCGTTTCATCTCGCGATGTCAGGCAAAAGTGCCGGGCATTCTAACATGATGCTTTTTTGGCGCCAGCGCTGGCAGGCGGCCATGCCCTGATAGGGTGCAACCCTGGTTATTAGACGATTGTCGACAATGTGTATTTATTCTTTGACTATCCAGGTCTGATTGGCTAGTTTTTGCGGCATTGCTTTTAAAGGTGTCGACAATATGCTGGATCAGCTGGAATCCCCAGTGGTGGCGCAAGACGATTCCCAGACCATGTCCGAGAACGTCTTCCGGCGTATCCAGGCCGCCATCGTCAAGGGCGAGATCGCCCCCGGCAGCAAGATCTCCGAGCCGGAACTGGCGCGCACCTATGGCATCAGCCGTGGCCCACTGCGCGAGGCGATCCATCGGCTGGAAGGCCAGCGCCTGCTGGTGCGCGTGCCGCATGTCGGCGCGCGGGTAGTTTCGTTGAGCCATGCCGAGCTGATCGAGCTCTATGAAATCCGTGAGTCCCTCGAAGGCATGGCCTGTCGCCTGGCCGCCGAGCGCATGACCGACGCGGAAATCGAAGAGTTGCGCCAGGTGCTGCACACCCATGAGCGCGATGAAGCCTTCCAGGCCGGCCTCGGCTATTACCAGCAGGAGGGCGACTTCGATTTTCATTACCGGATCATTCAAGGCGCCGGCAACCGCACCCTGACCCAAATGCTCTGCGGCGAGCTGTACCAATTGGTGCGCATGTACCGCATCCAGTTCTCCGCCACCCCCAATCGTCCACGCCAGGCCTTTGCCGAGCACCACCGCATCCTTGACGCGATTGCCGATCGCGACGGTGAACTGGCCGAACTGTTGATGCGCCGGCATATCGGCGCATCCAAACGCAACATTGCCCGTCACTTCCCCGACGGCACTGCCCAATCACGAGGTGAATGATGAGTTCCAATAACAAGACGACTCCCGGCCAGCGTTTCCGTGACGCGGTCGCCAGCGAGCAGCCTTTGCAGGTGGTCGGTGCGATCAACGCCAATCACGCGCTGCTGGCCAAACGCGCCGGTTTCAAGGCGATCTACCTGTCGGGCGGCGGTGTGGCTGCCGGTTCCCTCGGTGTGCCGGACCTGGGGATTACTGGCCTGGATGACGTGCTGACTGACGTGCGCCGCATCACTGACGTCTGCGACCTGCCGCTGCTGGTGGATGTGGACACCGGTTTCGGCTCCTCGGCGTTCAACGTGGCGCGCACGGTCAAGTCGATGATCAAGTTCGGCGCGGCGGCGATCCATATCGAAGACCAGGTCGGCGCCAAGCGCTGCGGTCACCGTCCGAACAAGGAAATCGTGTCCCAGCAGGAAATGGTCGACCGCATCAAGGCCGCCGTGGATGCGCGCACCGATGACAGCTTCGTGATCATGGCGCGCACCGATGCCCTGGCGGTGGAAGGTCTGGAGTCCGCCCTGGAACGTGCCGCTGCCTGCATCGAAGCCGGCGCCGACATGGTGTTCCCGGAAGCCATCACCGAACTTGAGATGTACAAGCTGTTCGCTTCCCGTGTGAAGGCCCCGATCCTGGCCAACATCACCGAGTTCGGCGCCACGCCGCTGTACACCACCGAACAATTGAAATCGGCCGATGTTTCCATCGTGCTGTACCCGCTCTCGGCCTTCCGCGCCATGAACAAGGCCGCCGAAAACGTCTACACCGCGATCCGTCGCGACGGCACCCAACAGAACGTGATCGACACCATGCAAACCCGCATGGAGCTCTACGATCGCATCGACTACCACACCTTCGAGCAGAAGCTCGACGCGCTGTTCGCAGCCAAGAAGTAAAGAACAGCCTCCCTAATAAATTCAAGATTGGAGAACCGACATGGCTGAAGCAAAAGTACTGAGTGGTGCCGGCCTGCGTGGCCAGGTGGCCGGGCAGACCGCATTGTCCACCGTGGGCCAAGCGGGCGCCGGCCTGACCTATCGCGGCTATGACGTGCGCGAACTTGCCGCCGATGCGCAGTTTGAAGAAGTCGCCTACCTGCTGCTGTACGGCGAATTGCCGACCAAGACCGAACTGGCTGCCTACAGCGCCAAGCTGAGCAAGCTGCGCGACCTGCCGCAAGCGCTGAAGGAAGTGCTGGAACGCATCCCCGCCGACGCCCACCCGATGGACGTAATGCGCACCGGTTGCTCGTTCCTGGGCAATATCGAGCCCGAGCAAGACTTCAGCGTGCAACGCGACGTCACCGACCGCCTGCTGGCCGCCTTCCCGGCGATCATGTGCTACTGGTATCGCTTCAGCCACGACGGCAAGCGCATCGATTGCGTGACCGATGAACCCTCCATTGGCGGCCACTTCCTGCATTTGCTGCATGGCAAGAAGCCGAGCGAGTTGCACGTCAAGGTCATGAACGTTTCGTTGATCCTCTACGCGGAACACGAATTCAACGCCTCGACCTTCACGGCGCGGGTGTGTGCTTCGACCCTGTCCGACCTGTATTCCTGCGTCACCGCCGCCATCGGCTCCCTGCGTGGCCCGCTGCATGGCGGTGCCAACGAAGCAGCGATGGAAATGATCGAGCGCTTCTCGTCCGCTGAAGAAGCGGTCGAAGGCACCCTCGGCATGCTGGCGCGCAAGGACAAGATCATGGGCTTCGGCCACGCGATCTACAAAGACAGCGACCCGCGTAATGAAGTGATCAAGGGCTGGTCGAAAAAACTCGCTGACGAAGTGGGCGACACGGTGCTGTTCCCGGTCTCCGAAGCCATCGACAAGACGATGTGGGAGCAGAAGAAACTGTTCCCCAACGCCGACTTCTACCATGCCTCGGCGTACCACTTCATGGGCATCCCGACCAAGCTGTTCACGCCGATCTTCGTGTGCTCGCGCCTGACTGGCTGGGCCGCGCATGTGTTCGAGCAGCGCGCCAACAACCGCATCATCCGTCCAAGCGCCGAATACACCGGCGTAGAACAGCGCAAGTTCGTGCCAATCGAACGTCGCTGAATGGAGAAACCGCTGATCCCGGGGTGAAACCGGATCAGAAATGTGGGAGCGGGCTTGCTCGCGAAAGCGGTGTGTCATTCAACACACCTGACGACGGTTAAACCGCCTTCGCGAGCAAGCCCGCTCCCACCTTTTGATCGCATTCTCTCCCAGGATCCGTGGGCTCCTTTTGCAACCACCGTGACCGAGTCCTGACGATGAACACTGAATTTCGCAAACCGCTCCCCGGCAGCCGCCTGGATTACTTCGACGCCCGCGCGGCAGTTGAAGCAATCACCCCCGGCGCCTACGCCACCTTGCCTTACACCTCCCGCGTGCTCGCGGAAAACCTGGTGCGTCGCTGCGACCCGGCCACCCTCAACGCGTCCCTGAGCCAACTGATCGAACGCAAGCGCGACCTCGATTTCCCGTGGTTCCCGGCGCGTGTGGTGTGCCATGACATTCTCGGCCAGACCGCCCTGGTCGACCTCGCCGGCCTGCGTGATGCCATCGCCCAGCAAGGCGGCGACCCGGCCCAGGTGAACCCGGTGGTGCCGACCCAACTGATCGTCGATCACTCCCTGGCCGTCGAAGCCGGTGGTTTCGACCCGGACGCGTTCGAGAAAAACCGTGCCATCGAAGACCGTCGCAATGAAGACCGTTTCCACTTTATCGAGTGGACCAAAAAGGCTTTCAAGAACGTTGACGTGATCCCGCCGGGCAACGGCATCATGCACCAGATCAACCTGGAGAAAATGTCCCCGGTGATCCAGGTGCGCGACGGCGTGGCGTTCCCGGACACCTGCGTTGGTACTGACAGTCACACCCCGCACGTGGACGCCCTGGGCGTGATCGCCATTGGCGTCGGCGGCCTGGAAGCCGAGAGCGTAATGCTCGGCCGCGCCTCCTGGATGCGCCTGCCGGAAAGCGTTGGCGTGGAACTCACCGGCAAGCTGCTGCCGGGCATCACTGCCACCGACATGGTGCTGGCGCTGACCGAGTTTCTGCGTAAACAGAAAGTGGTCGGCGCCTGGCTGGAGTTCTTCGGCGAAGGCGCTTCGGCACTGACCCTGGGCGACCGCGCAACCATCTCCAACATGGCCCCGGAATACGGCGCCACAGCGGCGATGTTCTATATCGACCAGCAGACCATCGCTTACCTGAAACTCACTGGCCGTGAAGACGAACAAGTCACCCTGGTGGAGCAATACGCCCGCCACACCGGCATGTGGGCAGATGACCTCAAAGGCGCGCAATACGAGCGCGGCCTCACCTTCGACCTGTCCAGCGTCGTGCGCAACATGGCCGGCCCGAGCAACCCGCATGCCCGTGTTGCCACCAGCGACCTGGCGTCCAAGGGCATCTCAGGCCAGTGGGACGAAGTGCCGGGGCAAATGCCCGACGGCGCGGTGATCATCGCGGCCATCACCAGTTGCACCAACACCAGTAACCCACGCAACGTGATTGCCGCAGGCCTGCTCGCACGCAATGCCAACAAACTGGGGCTGACGCGTAAACCTTGGGTCAAATCCTCCCTGGCGCCCGGCTCGAAAACCGTGGCCATGTACCTGGAGGAAGCGGGCCTGGGCCATGAGCTGGAAAAACTCGGCTTTGGCGTGGTTGCATTTGCCTGCACCACTTGCAACGGCATGTCCGGGGCGCTCGACCCGGTGATCCAGCAGGAAATCATCGACCGCGACCTGTACGCCACCGCCGTGCTCTCGGGCAACCGCAACTTCGACGGGCGTATCCACCCGTACGCCAAGCAAGCGTTTCTGGCGTCGCCGCCGCTGGTAGTGGCCTACGCGATTGCCGGCACCATCCGTTTCGACATCGAAAAAGACGTGCTTGGCCTGGACGCCAACGGCAAGGAGATCCGCCTGCAGGACATCTGGCCGAGCGACGAAGAGATCGACGCGGTGGTCAAGGCCTCGGTCAAGCCGGAGCAGTTCCGCGCGGTGTATATCCCGATGTTCGCCATCCACGAAGACACCGGCCCGAAAGTCGCACCGCTGTATGACTGGCGCCCGCAAAGCACCTATATCCGCCGTCCGCCGTACTGGGAAGGCGCGCTGGCCGGGGCGCGGCCGCTCAAGGGCATGCGCCCGCTGGCGGTGCTGCCCGACAACATCACCACTGATCACCTGTCACCGTCCAACGCGATCATGCTCGACAGCGCCGCCGGCGAATACCTGGCGAAAATGGGCTTGCCGGAGGTCGACTTCAACTCCTACGCGACTCACCGTGGCGACCACTTGACGGCGCAGCGCGCGACCTTTGCCAACCCGAAACTGTTCAACGAAATGGTGGTTGAAAACGGCAAGGTCAAGCAGGGTTCCCTGGCGCGTATCGAGCCGGAAGGCCAGGTCACGCGGATGTGGGAAGCCATCGAGACCTACATGGAACGCAAGCAGCCGCTGATCATCATTGCCGGGGCCGACTACGGCCAGGGCTCGTCCCGCGACTGGGCCGCCAAGGGCGTGCGCCTGGCCGGGGTGGAGGCGATTGCCGCCGAAGGGTTCGAGCGCATCCACCGCACCAACCTGGTGGGCATGGGCGTGTTGCCCCTGGAGTTCCTGCCGGGCACCGACCGCAACACCCTGAAGATCGACGGCAGCGAAACCTATGACGTGGTCGGTGCACGCACCCCGCGTGCGCAATTGACGCTGGTGATCAACCGCAAGAATGGCGAACGTGTCGAAGTGCCGGTGACCTGCCGCCTGGACACCGCTGAGGAAGTGTCGATCTACGAGGCGGGCGGCGTGTTGCAACGTTTTGCCCAGGACTTCCTGGAATCGGCGGCGACGGCCTGAGAGGTAAACATGGCACACGTAGCGCAAATCAAGATCCCCGCCACCTACATGCGTGGCGGCACCAGCAAAGGCGTGTTTTTCAGCCTCAAGGACCTGCCCCAGCCGGCGCAGGTGCCGGGCGCCGCGCGCGACGCCTTGCTGTTACGGGTGATCGGCAGCCCCGACCCCTACGATAAACAGATCGACGGCATGGGCGGCGCCACTTCCAGCACCAGCAAGACGGTGATCCTGGCCAAAAGTACCCGTGCCGAGCATGACGTGGACTACCTGTTTGGCCAGGTCTCCATCGACAAGCCGTTCGTGGATTGGAGCGGCAACTGCGGCAACCTGTCGGCGGCGGTCGGTTCCTTTGCCATCAGCGCTGGCCTGGTCGACCCGGCCCGTGTTCCGCACAACGGCGTGGCTGTGGTGCGCGTGTGGCAGGCCAATATCGGCAAAACCATCATCGCTCATGTGCCGATCATCGACGGTGCGGTGCAGGAAACCGGTGATTTTGAACTGGACGGCGTGACCTTCCCGGCCGCCGAAGTGCAGTTGGAATTCATGGACCCGGCAGCGGAAGAAGAGGGCGGCGGTGGTTCGATGTTCCCCACCGGCAACCTGGTCGACGACCTGGAAGTGCCCGGCGTCGGCACCTTCAAGGCCACGCTGATCAACGCCGGCATCCCGACCATCTTCATCAACGCCGAAGACCTCGGCTACACCGGCACCGAGCTGCAAGGCGCGATCAACAGCGACCCCAAGGCCTTGGCCATGTTTGAAACCGTGCGGGCTTACGGCGCGTTGCGCATGGGCCTGATCAAGGACCTGGACGAAGCCGCCCAGCGCCAGCACACGCCGAAGGTGGCGTTTGTGGCCAAGCCTTTGGACTACGTGGCATCGAGTGGCAAGGCGATCAAGGCCGGTGATGTGGACCTGCTGGTGCGCGCACTGTCCATGGGCAAGTTGCACCACGCGATGATGGGCACCGCTGCGGTGGCGATTGGCACGGCGGCGGCGATTTCCGGGACCTTGGTCAACCTGGCGGCGGGTGGCGTGGAGCGCAATGCGGTGCGGTTCGGTCATCCGTCCGGCACCTTGCGCGTCGGCGCTGAAGCCAGCCAGGTCGACGGCGAATGGGTGGTGAAAAAAGCAATCATGAGCCGCAGTGCACGGGTGCTGATGGAGGGTTTCGTGCGCGTGCCAGGTGATTCCTTTTAAAGGCAGACAGTCAAGATCTGCCCCCGACAACCGTGAGCCCGAGGACTGACCCCAACCCCTTTTTGGAGTACTGCCATGAGCGCTAACGTCGACCAGAACAACCGCCCGGACTACGATCAGGTCCTGCAGGACATTGCTGATTATGTCCTCAACTACCGGATCGACTCCCGGGATGCGTTGGACACCGCCCGCAACTGCCTGATGGACACCTTGGGCTGCGGCCTGCTGGCCCTGCGTTTCCCCGAGTGCACCAAGCACCTGGGGCCGATTGTCGAAGGCACGGTGGTGCCGTTTGGCGCGCGGGTGCCGGGCACGTCGTTTCGTTTGGATCCGGTCAAGGCCGCGTGGGACATCGGTTGCATCGTGCGTTGGCTTGACTACAACGACACCTGGCTCGCTGCCGAATGGGGTCACCCCTCAGACAACCTCGGCGGCATCCTCGCCGTGGCCGATCACCTGTCGCAGAAACGCGTGGCCAATGGCGACGCGCCGTTGACCGTGCGCGCAGTGCTGGAAGCGATGATCATGGCCCACGAAATCCAGGGCGTGATCGCCTTGGAAAACTCCTTCAACCGGGTAGGGCTCGACCATGTGCTGCTGGTCAAAGTCGCCTCCACGGCGGTCACCGCCAAGCTGATGGGTGCCAACCGTGAGCAGTTGCTGGCGGCGCTGTCCCATGCGTTTGTCGATGGGCAGGCGTTGCGCACTTACCGGCATGCACCGAATGCCGGTTCGCGCAAATCCTGGGCGGCGGGGGATGCATCGAGTCGGGGCGTGCGCCTGGCGGACATCGCCTTGCGTGGCGAGATGGGCATTCCGGGTGTCTTGAGCGCACCGCAGTGGGGTTTCTACGACGTGCTGTTCAGCCACACCAACAAGGACCTGGCGCTCAAGCCGGAGGACAAGCGCGCGTTCAGCCTGTCCCAGCCCTACGGCACCTATGTGATGGAAAACGTGCTGTTCAAGATCAGCTTCCCGGCCGAGTTCCATGCGCAAACGGCCTGTGAAGCAGCGGTGACCTTGCATCCGTTGGTGAAAGACCGCCTGCAGGAAATCGAGCGCATCGTGATCACTACCCATGAGTCAGCGATTCGTATCATTTCCAAAGTCGGCCAATTGGCCAACGCCGCCGACCGCGACCATTGCCTGCAATACATGACTGCCGTGCCGTTGGCATTCGGCAATCTGGTGGCCGAGCAGTACGAAGATGAATTCCACGCCGCCCACCCGATTATCGATCAGTTGCGCGACAAAATGGTCATCGTCGAAGACCCACGCTACAGCCGCGAATACCTGGAGGCCGACAAACGCTCCATCGCCAATGCGGTGCAGGTGTTCTTCAAGGATGGCAGCAGCACCGAGCAGGTGGCGGTGGAGTACCCGATTGGCCATCGTCGGCGCCGTGTGGAGGGCATTCCGTTGCTGGAAGACAAGTTCAAGGCCAATCTGGCCACACGGTTTACCGGGCAGCGCAGCGCCGAGATTTTTGCGCTGTGCAAGGATCAGGCACGGCTTGAGGCCACACCGGTCAACCGGTTTGTGGACCTGTTCGTGATCTAGCAGGCGACGCGGTCAATGTGGGAGCTGGCTCCCACATTGGATCGCCTTCACTCAAATCGCAGGATCACCCTGCGGTTATGCTTGCTCTTCTTCTCGATCTTCTCGCAAAACACCCGGCCGATTTCTTCGGTGTTGATCACATGGGTGCCCCCGCACGGCTGGATATCAATGCCAGCGATTTCAATCACCCTGACCGAGCCTTGAATCACGGGTGGCGCCACGGCCTGTGTGCGGGTGATCTGCAGTAACGTTGCATACTCCGTAGCCGGCATCGACAGGGTTTTCACCGGGTGAGCCTGTTCGATCAGCGCATTGAGGTCGCGGGTGATGCTGTCTTTGTCGAGGGTCATTTCGGGCAGGTCGAAATCCAGCCGGCCCTTGTCCGCACTGATGCTGCATCCGGTGACCGGCGCATCGATGATCGAACACAGCAGGTGCAGGCAGGTATGCATTTTCATGTGCTGGTAGCGCCGCTCCCAGTCGAGGCCGGCATCCACCTGTACCCCAGCCGTCAGCTGCGCGGGGCAGTGTTCCACCTGGTGCCAGATGATCGAGCGCAGCACCGGGTCGCGCACCGTGCCGGTCACGTCGACCCGCGTACCGTCCGCGAGTGTGAGGTGCCCCGTGTCGCCGGGCTGTCCGCCGCCTGTGGGGTAGAACAAGGTGTGCTCCAGGGCGATGCCGTGTTCGCTGACGGCAATCACCCGGGCGCTGAAGGCGTTCTGGTAGGGCGCGCTGTCGAACAGCGCCAGGGTTTCCATGGTGTGCACGGACATGTTCAACCTCCGACGATCAGTGGGCTGGCTTGCAGCAGGGAACGCACCATTGCACTCAAGCCAGGGGGCGAGAGCAGGGTGATTTCAAATTCCGGGCCGCAGACTTTCAGGTTAAGCGGCAAGCGTGGCAAATGGCTGCCCGACTCGACGCGATGCAAGCGAAATTGCAGGTGGTGGCGCTCCTTGACCGTGGGCTCCAGCATCAGCCCTGGCAAGGGATGGAAATCGGCGTCCAGCACGGTCACTTTATGGCTGGCGTTGATCTCGCCCACCACGTGCAATCGCTCATCCAGGGCAAAGGCGCCGAGGTAGTTGCTGTGGTCCGATTCATCGTTTTTTTGCAGCTGGATCTGGTTCACCACCTTGACCTTGGTGCCGGCGGGAACGTCCTGGGTGATGACGCAGGACGGGCTGATAAACACGTTATCGCCAATCAGCACATAGCCCAGCACGCGGGCCCCGGACCCGACCTCGACGTTATTGCCCAGGCGTGGATGGCGCTTGCCATCGGGGTTGTTGGCGATGCCACGGGCGCCCAGGGTCACGCCACAGAGGATGTAGCAGTCGTTGCCGATTTCGCAGGTTTCGCCGATCACCGTGCCGTAGCCGTGGTCCAGCACGAAGCGTCGGCCGATGCGCGCCGCCGGATGAATCTCTGCACCGGAAAGCACCTTGCCCTGGTTGCTCAGCTTGAGGGCAATGCGCGAGAACACGCCGTTGGTCTGGTCCGGGAAATGCCACACAAGGTGCGCCAGGCGGTAATACAGCACCGCCTTGAACGAGGCGTAGGATTCCAGGATCAACTCACCGCGCCCACGTGAGGCCGGATCACGGTAGGCGTAGGCGATCAGGTCCTCTGCTACCGCCTGCGCCGCATTCTGGATCAGCGTGGCCAGGTGCGGTTCCAGCTGTTTCAGCTGGGCGGGCGTGAGGGTCTTGATGAGGTGGGTGAGCAACTCATCGTGCAACTGTTGCATGTCGATAAAACCGCCCATGGAGGCACCCCCGTATTCTGGTTGGCTGGAAACCCGTTTATTCGAAACTGGGCAGGTAGCTGTCGGCATTGTCGTAGACCATGGTCAGCACCACCGTTTCGGGCGGCAATTCGGGGGCGAGCTTGGCGATGGCTACCATGTTGGCGGCGGACGACAGGCCCAGGCTGATAGCGTCGGTGCGCATGATGCGTTTCATCATGTCGATGCAGTCCTGGCGCGAGACCTTGAGCATGCCGTCGATCACGTCCAGGTTGAGAATGCTCGGGATCAGGCCGATCGACAGGCCCTGGATGTGATGCGGTGCGTGCTGGTTTTTCAGCAGGTCGCATTCTTCCGGTTCCACGCCCATGATGCGCAGCTGCGGCCAAGCGGCTTTGAGGGTTTCACCGATGCCGGTGATATGCCCTCCGGTGCCGATGCCGCTGACAAAGTAGTCGGCGCGCAGCTCACCGAAGGCTCGCAGGATTTCCGGTGCGGTGGTGTCGCGATGAGTCTGCGGGTTGGCGCCGTTGCGCTGCTGGTTGAGCATCACGTAGCTGGGGTTTTCCAACTGCAGTTCCATGCACTTTTCGCCGTGGGAATTGTTGCCCAGGCGGCTGTCCGACAGCACCACCTTGGCCCCATATAAACGCAGCAGCTTCTGTTTTTCGGGGCTGTAGTTGTCGGGGATTACCAGCACCACTTTGTAGCCCAGCACATTGCCCGCCATCACCAGGCCGATGCCGGTGTTGCCGCCGCTGGGTTCGATGATGGTTTGTCCGGAATCACGGATCAGCACGCCCCGGCGCTCGGCGTCGAGGATCATGCCCAGGGCGATGCGTGCCTTGTGGCTGCCGCCGGGGTTGAGGGATTCGAGCTTGGCGTAGACCTCGATACCGAGGTCTTCGGAAAACTGCGCCAGGCGCACGATCGGCGTTTGGCCGATCACGTCGAGGATGGAGTTATGCAGCATCATTCAGCCCCCCGCTCAATACAACGGCATGTCGGGTTCGACGTCGCGAACCCAATGCTTCATGCCACCCTGCAGGACTTTGGTGTTGGCGAAACCGGCGGCCAGCAAGGTACTGGCGGCTTGCTCCGCGCGGGTGCCGGCGTAGCAGATCAGGTAGTGGGTGTTGTCCCGGCTGAGGCGGTCGAGGTGGCCGTCCAGTTCAGCCAGGGGGATATGCACCACGCCCGGCAATTTGCACACTTCCAGTTCGCTGGCGTCGCGCACATCCAGCAACACGTCTGCGCTGCTGGGGTGTTCGAGTACTTGCTTGAGTACTTGCGGCTTGATGTAGCTCTCTTCGGCCAGCGAGGGCTGGCTGGGCACGGCATCCGCGCAAACTGCGGGGGCCAGGGATTCGCTGTGCCGCGCTTCGGAGCAGCACGGGCAGTCGGCGCGGCGCTTGAAGCGGATTTCGCTGAACTTCATCGCCAGCGCATCGAAGCGCATCAGACGGCCGGATAACGGTTCACCAATGCCGATCAATAGTTTGATTGCCTCGGTGGCCTGGATCATCCCGACCACACCGGGCAGCACGCCGATCACGCCACCGGCGCTGCAATTGGGCGCGAGTTCTGCGGGCGGCGCGCTGGGGAACAGGCAGCGGTAGCACGGCCCGCCTTTATAGTTGAGCACGCTGATCTGCCCGTCGAAGCGATAGATCGCGCCGTACACCAACGGCTTGCCCAGTTGCACGCAGGCATCGTTGACCCGGTAGCGGGTGTCGAAATTGTCGGTGCCGTCGATCACCAAGTCGTAGGCGCCCACCAGTTCCAGGGCGTTGTCGGCGTTCAGCGCTGTGTCGTGGGCGTTGATCTGGATATGGCGGTTGAGGTCTTGCAGGCGCTGCTTGGCAGATTCGACTTTGGGCATGCCCAACGTACTGTTGCCGTGGACGATCTGGCGTTGCAGGTTGCTGCTTTCGACCACATCGAAGTCCACCAGCCCCAGGGTACCGACCCCGGCCGCCGCCAGATACAGGCTGATCGGCGAGCCCAGGCCGCCGGTGCCGATGATCAGCACCTTGGCTTTCTTGAGGTTCAACTGACCTTCGCGACCCACGCCGGGCAGGGTGATGTGGCGCACGTAGCGTTGTACTTCTTCGTTGCTCAGCGCGTCGACGTCCATGCCGCCGGACGTGGCCAGCAGCACCTCGATTCTGGCTTTCTCGGGCAGTGGGTCATCCGCGCCAACCAGCTCTTCCTCGGCGGTAAACAGGAAGTGTTCCTTGAGCTGGTTGTTCTTCTCGTGAAACAGATGCGGACGCAACTGTGGGTGGCTGCTGCAGAGGTTTTCAATGACTTCGCGCAATGTCGATCCGGTGCCCTCGAGGGTCGATTCCGGCAGCTTGGCCACGCGAACCAGAATGTCGGGGAAAGAGACAGCGTTCATGGACAACTCCGTGTGCAGGTCGTTGAAGGGTTGAAGGGCGAAATGCTTGCCATCCCAGGCAAACAGCTTGGAGCCCAGGGCCTGGCCCTGGCGAACGTCGACCACCAGGTAGCTGACGGGGTAGATCGGCTCGCCCATGAACAGCGCCTTGTCCTGGTCTTCATCGCTGAAATAGGCACCCACGTCGGGGTGAGAGTGGTAGATCACCACCACCGGGTTGTCGCTGCGAAACGCCTTGTTCATCAGCAGGGTGTCGGCCACCGAGAAGGTGTAGCCGTTGGCCGCGCTGCGCGGGTACATCTCAGGGTTCTTGTGGTGCAGTTCATTCTGGATATTGCTGCCCAGGTACACGCTGCCGTCGGCGAAGACAAAACCACAGCATTCCTCGGGGTAGCTGCGGCTGGCGTGGGCGTAGATCTGTTCCAGGGCTGTGGGGCGGAGGACGTCCATGTTTCTCTCGCGTGGCTGAAGTTGATGGGGCAGGGCAAGGGTCAATTTTTCTTGGCCAGGAGTTTTTCAACCGGCAACTTGGTAATCGCAAAACCGGCCAGGAGGATGGCCGAGTACAGCATCAGGTCGCGGGAAATCGACACGCCTTCGTACCAGGCGCCGATGATCACGGCGAACACCGGGAAAATGATGAACACGAACGACAGGATGATCGGGCTCAAGCGCTTTAGCAGCATGAAGTACACGATGAACCCGCCCACCGAAGCCACCAGGCCCAGGTAGAACAGCGCGCCCCAGGAGCGCAAGGTGATGGCCTCGAAAGTCGGCGTTTCAAACCACAGCCCGGCGACGAACAACATCAGCCCGGCAATCCCGATGGGCAGCGTGTTGTAGGTGATCACGCTGATGGCGCTGCCTTTCTGCTTGGTAATCACATAGCACAAGGCATGCATGACCGCAGCGGTGAGGATCGCCAGCACGCCGAAGAACTCCGCGTGGTCCAGGTGCAGGCCCTGGCTCTTGATGATCATGTAGAGGCTGCCGAAACCGATGCCGATGCCAACCACCTGGGAAAAGTAGATGCGCTCACGCAGGAACAGCGCGGAGAAAATTAGGATGAACACCGGCATGCAGCTGAACAGCAACGCGGTCAGGCCGGACGAGACATGCATCTCGCCGTAGTTGAGCAGGTAGTAGGGCACGCTGAAGTAGGACAGGGTCACGAACACGAAGAACCAGCGGCTCTCACGGGGAAACAGGATCGGCTCGCGGCGCACCATGGCAAAACACAGGAACAGCGGGAAGGCGATCAGGAAACGCAGGCCGGCGGACGTCAGTGGCGGCACGCTCTCCACGGCAATCTTGATCCCCAGCCACGTGGTGCCCCAACTCAGGCACACGATCAGGAACATCACGCTGGTGATCAGCCCGGCCAACCACTGTTTTTGGGTTTTGGTCTTGGCGGTGTTTTCGAGAACGGCGGACATTGGCATCGTTTATTGCTTCCCTGAGCCGGAATTGAACTCTATATTGAGCTTGTAATGAGTTGTAAAATTCGGCGATTGAACCCGTAAAAGCACACTATTAGGGCGAAAGATGGCTGTCAAAACAAATATTGACATGGTGTCAATTATGCGTGAGGGGTTGTCCAACGGTCAGGGCGTGAAGTACAAGCGCCTGTCCGATGTCATGGAACGGGGCATCCTTGAAGGCTTGATTGAACCAGGACGAAAACTGCCGCCCCATCGGGTGCTTTCCGACAACCTGGGTGTGACGATCGGCACCATCAGCCGGGCCTACGGTGAGCTGGAACGCCTGGGGTTGGTGGTGGCGCGGGTTGGTGACGGTACTTTCGTGCGCAAGCGTGGGATGGAGCGCCAGCGCGATGAAGGTTTTCGCAACTTCAGCGAAGAACCGCGCCAGTACTTCGACATGAGCCGCAATATGCACATCCCCGGTCAGGAAACCGTGTTCCTGGCCCAGAGCTTCCAGACCCTGTCGACCAACGCCAAATTCCTCCAGGACATCAGCGCCTACACCCCGGACGCCGGCCTGCCGCGTTACCGTGAAGCGGGCGCGCAATGGCTGGTGCAGCGTGATTTTCACCCGATCCCAGAACAGGTCATCTGCGTCAATGGCGGCCAGCACGGCTTGCTGTGTTCGATGATGGCGCTGTTACGGGCCGGCGATACGGTGGTCACCGAGCAACTGACGTATCCGGGCCTGATTACCGCTGCGCGGATGCTGGGTATCCGGCTGATCGGCCTGGAGATGGACGAAGAAGGTGTGCTGCCGAGCGCGCTGGACGAAGTCTGTCGAAATCACCGGGTTTCAGCGTTGTACTGCACGCCGACCATCCAGAATCCGACCACGGCGGTGCTATCAGTGGCGCGCCGCGAGGCCTTGGTCAAAGTGTGTCGTGAGCACAACCTGCTGATTCTTGAGGACGAAGCCCACGGTGTACTGGTCGAAGACCGGCCGCCGCCCCTCAGCCATTTCGCCCCTGAACGTACGATTTTGATCAGTAGCCTGAGCAAAGCGGTGTCGGCCGGGCTGCGTGTGGGCTATGTGCACGCGCCACCGGCGTTGGTCAGCCGTATTTCGGCGGCGCTGCGTTCGACTTGCTGGATGGCTACGCCCGTCACCTTGGAGCTTGCTACCCAGTGGATCGAAAACGGCACGGCGGAGTACCTGTTGCGCCAACAGATCAACGAGATCAGCCGGCGTAAGGCCTTGGTCCGCGACCTGCTGGCCGGTCTGGAATATCGCACCCATCTCAATAGCCCGCATTTCTGGATCGAAGTGCCGGAGCCGTGGCGGGCGTCGGAAATCGAGGCGGAGCTCAAGCAGAATAATTACCTGATCGCCACCGCCGAGGCATTCGCCGTTGGGCAAACGGCGGTGCCACAGTTTATTCGGGCGAGCATCTGCAATACGTCGGGGGATGATCAGTTGTTGCGGGCGGGGTTTGATGCGCTGGCGACGGCGCTGGGGCAGGGTGGAGGGCGCTTCCAGCTGTAGGCCTTGATTTTTGTGGTGAGCGGGCTTGCCCGCGCGAGGCAAGCTCGCTCACCACAAAAGTGCCAGGCAGAAAATATTACTTGAAGCGCCGCTCCACGCCTTTCTCCACCAGAATCTTCGCCGAAATCTCTTCCACCGAAAAATGCGTGGAATTGATGTGCGCAATATTCTCGCGACGGAACAGATTTTCTACTTCACGGACCTCGAATTCACACTGTGCATAGCTGGAATACCGGCTGTTGGGCTTGCGTTCATTGCGGATCGCCGTCAGCCGATCCGGATCGATGGTCAGCCCGAACAGCTTGTGCGAATGCGCACGTAGGGCGGCCGGCAGCGTCAGGTGCTCCATGTCGTCCTCGGTCAGCGGGTAGTTGGCCGCGCGGATGCCGAATTGCATGGCCATGTACAGACAGGTGGGCGTTTTGCCGCAGCGGGATACGCCCACCAGGATCAGGTCGGCTTTGTCGTAGTAGTGGGTGCGGGCGCCGTCGTCGTTGTCGAGGGCGAAGTTCACCGCCTCGATACGCTCCATATAGTTGGAGTTGTGCCCAATGGAATGGGACTTTCCTACCGAGTACGACGAATGTTCACTCAGCTCTTGTTCCAGCGGCGCCAGGAACGTCGAGAAAATGTCGATCATGAAACCATTCGACGTTGCGAGAATCTCACGAATGTCTTGATTGACGATGGTGTCGAAAATGATCGGACGAAAACCGTCTTTTTCGGCCGCCAGATTGATTTGTTGTACCATGGCCCGCGCTTTATCCACGCTGTCGATGTACGGCCGCGTGAATTTGGCGAAGGTAATGTTTTCGAACTGCGCGAGCAGGCTTTGACCCAATGTTTCGGCTGTGATGCCGGTGCCGTCGGAGATAAAGAAAGCAGATCGTTTCATTTGAGCCCTGGGCCTTAAGCTGATGGCGAATCTTGGATATGATAGGCGCGATTTTGCCGTCCCGCAGTGGGCCGCATTCTCACTTATTTTCCAGGTCCAGGCCACAAGCGCTGGCGATTGCTCCTACTGAGCAGCCGGCGTCCTGAGCTTTTCCAACACAGTTAGTGGAGAGATCACCTTGGTAGAGTACGTAGTTTCCCTCGATAAGCTCGGCGTCCATGATGTAGAGCACGTGGGGGGCAAGAACGCATCCCTCGGCGAGATGATCAGTAATCTTGCAGGCGCTGGTGTCTCGGTGCCCGGTGGTTTCGCCACCACGGCCCAGGCTTACCGCGATTTCCTCGAACTGAGCGGCCTCAACGCTCAGATCCACGCCGCGCTGGACGCCCTGGACGTCGACGACGTCAATGCCCTGGCCAAGACCGGTGCCCAGATCCGCCAATGGATCATGGAAGCCGAGTTCCCCGAGAAGCTCAACGAAGAAATCCGCACCGCCTTTGCCGCGCTGTCGGCCGGTAACCCGGACGTCGCCGTGGCCGTGCGCTCCTCGGCCACCGCTGAAGACTTGCCGGACGCCTCTTTCGCCGGCCAGCAAGAGACCTTCCTGAACATCCGCGGCGTGGAAAACGTGATCCGCGCGGCCAAGGAAGTGTTCGCCTCGCTGTTCAACGACCGCGCCATTTCCTACCGTGTGCACCAAGGTTTCGACCACAAGCTGGTAGCCCTGTCTGCCGGTGTGCAGCGCATGGTGCGTTCGGAAACCGGCACTGCCGGCGTGATGTTCACCCTCGATACCGAATCGGGCTTCCGTGACGTGGTGTTTATCACCGGCGCCTACGGCCTGGGCGAAACCGTCGTACAAGGCGCGGTCAACCCTGACGAATTCTACGTACACAAGCACACTCTTGAAGCCGGCCGCCCGGCCATTCTGCGCCGCAACCTGGGCAGCAAGGCTATCAAAATGATCTATGGCGACGAGGCGAAGGCCGGTCGCTCGGTGAAAACCGTTGAAGTCGACAAGGCCGAACGCGCGCGCTTCTGCCTGACCGACGCTGAAGTCAGCGAACTGGCCAAGCAAGCGATGATCATCGAAAAGCACTACAAGTGCCCGATGGACATCGAGTGGGCCAAGGACGGTGACGACGGCAAGCTGTACATCGTGCAGGCCCGTCCGGAAACCGTGAAAAGCCGCACGTCGGCCAATGTCATGGAACGCTACCTGCTCAAAGAAACCGGCACCGTGCTGGTGGAAGGCCGTGCCATCGGCCAGCGCATCGGCGCCGGCAAGGTGCGGATCATCAAAGACGTGTCCGAAATGGACAAAGTCCAGCCAGGCGATGTACTGGTCTCCGACATGACCGACCCGGACTGGGAACCGGTGATGAAACGCGCCAGCGCCATTGTCACCAACCGTGGCGGGCGTACCTGCCACGCGGCGATCATCGCCCGTGAACTGGGGATTCCTGCGGTCGTGGGCTGCGGCAACGCGACCCAGCTGTTGAAAGACGGCCAAGGCGTGACTGTTTCCTGCGCCGAAGGCGACACCGGTTTCATCTTTGAAGGCGAGCTGGGCTTCGATATCAAGCAGAACTCCATCGACGCCATGCCGGACCTGCCGTTCAAGATCATGATGAACGTCGGTAACCCGGACCGCGCTTTTGACTTCGCGCAATTGCCGAACGCCGGTGTGGGTCTGGCCCGCCTGGAGTTCATCATCAACCGCATGATCGGCGTGCACCCCAAGGCCCTGTTGAACTACGACGGCCTGCCGCTGGACATCAAGGAAAGTGTCGACAAGCGCATCGCCGGCTACAACGACCCGGTGGGCTTCTACGTCGAGAAGCTGGTGGAAGGCATCAGTACCCTGGCGGCGGCGTTCTACCCGAAAAAGGTCATCGTGCGCCTGTCGGACTTCAAGTCCAACGAATACGCCAACCTGATCGGCGGCAAGCTCTACGAGCCGGAAGAAGAAAACCCGATGCTGGGCTTCCGTGGCGCCTCGCGCTACATCAGTGAAGCGTTCCGTGACTGCTTCGAGCTTGAATGCCGCGCCCTCAAGCGCGTGCGCAACGAGATGGGCCTGACCAACGTCGAGATCATGGTGCCGTTCGTGCGCACCCTGGGCGAAGCGAGCCAGGTGGTGGACTTGCTGGCTGAGAACGGCCTGTCCCGTGGTGAGAACGGCCTGCGCGTGATCATGATGTGCGAACTGCCGTCCAACGCCATCCTGGCCGAAGAATTCCTGGAGTTCTTCGACGGTTTCTCCATCGGCTCCAACGACCTGACCCAGCTGACCCTGGGCCTGGACCGTGACTCCGGGATCATCGCGCACCTGTTCGACGAGCGGAATCCTGCGGTCAAGAAGCTGCTGGCCAACGCCATCCAGGCCTGTAACAAGGCCGGCAAGTACATCGGTATCTGCGGCCAAGGCCCTTCCGACCACCCGGACCTGGCCAAATGGCTGATGGAACAGGGCATCGAAAGCGTCTCGCTGAACCCCGATTCCGTGCTGGAAACCTGGTTCTTCCTGGCGGAAGGCCAAGCGTCCGCCTAAGATCGTCACGTCAAAAGTGCCGGTCACCCATCATGGGTGACCGGCATTCTTATCTGTACAGGGCGGGAATCCTCGCGGACGCCGCCCTTTTTTGTGCAAGAGCATTATGCAAAGCAGCAGCAACCTGTTTCCCGTCGCCCTGATCAGCGCTGAACGTCGTGGCGACCTGAGTGAAGACGTGTATCGCCTAAAACCCGGTAACAGCCCCGACGGCACTGTCGAGCTGGCGGTTACCCGTTTGGGCCTGGCCGATGTCCCGGAAAACCGGGGCATCCCGGTTATTTTGTTGCATGGCAGTTTTTCCAACCGACGCTTCTGGTATTCGCCAAAAGGCATCGGGTTGGGTGCTTATCTGGCGCGAGAGGGGTTTGATGTCTGGATCCCGGAAATGCGCGGCCATGGCCTGTCCAAGCGCAATCATGACTACGCCCGCAACCGCGTCGCGGACTATGCGCGTTATGATTTGCCGGCCATCGGCGCGTTCGTGCGTGAGCAAAGCGGACAGATTCCCCACTGGATCGGCCATTCTCTCGGCGGCACCAGCTTGGCGGCGGCCCTGGGTGGGCAGCACCTGGGTGCGCCGGCCGTGGCGTCGGTGGCGCTGTTTGGCTGCCAGGTCAGTCGCACCCACTGGCCGTTGAAACTGCCACCCGTGGAATGGACCGGGCGCCTGCTGTTGAAGCGTTTTGGCGAAGTGTCCGGCTCGCGCCTGAAGCGTGGCCCCGAGGACGAACCGGCGGGCGTGATGATCGAAGCCATGCGCTGGAATGGCCTGTTTGGCCGCTTCGGCGAGGGCAAGAACGATTGGTGGAAAGGCCTGGCTGAAGTCGATGTGCCGCTGTTGGCCGTCAGCGCGGCCGGGGATCATCAGGACCCCGACTGGGCCTGCCGCAAGCTGTTCGAGCAAATCGGCTCGGAGCACCGTCAGTACCTGTGCCTGGGCCGTCAGCAAGGCTTTACCGGGGATTTCGGGCATGTGGAGATGCTGGTGAGCAAAGCCGCCCAGGCCGAAGTGTGGCCGTTGGTCATGCAGTGGCTGAAAGATCCGCTCACACCCTTGCCAGGCGCGCAGGCCGAGGTGTTGGCCACGGTTTGAGGCAAGGCTCTGCCAAGGGCGTTTCGCTCGTGTGTGGTTGCGGCTAAGATATGACGCGTTAAACGCTTCTGGTCATATTCAGTCGCGCAGTGGCTATTGCGTTGCGGCGAGACGGATGGGATGTTTCGCACCTGCCCTGGCTGGCGCTTCTTTCGAAAGACACCTCTTTGACGGAAAGGAATTTTTCAATGAACCATTACGTGACCCCCGATCTGTGCGACGCCTACCCGGACCTGGTGCAGGTGCTCGAACCGATGTTCAGCAACTTCGGCGGCCGGGATTCCTTCGGCGGCGAGATCGTCACCGTCAAATGCTTCGAAGATAACTCCCTGGTCAAGGAACAAGCCGATCAGCCGGGTGCCGGCAAGGTGCTGGTGGTCGACGGTGGCGGCTCCCTGCGTCGCGCGCTGCTGGGCGACATGATCGCCGAGAAAGCGGCAAAAAACGGTTGGGAAGGGCTGGTGATCTACGGTTGCATCCGTGATGTCGACGTCATTGCCCAGACCGATCTGGGTGTACAGGCCTTGGCCAGCCATCCGATGAAGACTGATAAACGCGGTATTGGCGACCTGAACGTGGTCGTTACTTTCGCGGGTGTGACCTTTCGTCCGGGTGAATACATCTATGCCGATAACAATGGCGTGATCGTTTCCCCCAGCCCGCTGAAAATGCCCGAATAAGACAGGAGCAAGGATGTTCGAGGAAGAAAACGCGCAATGGGGCCTGGTGCATGCCCTGGTGCTGGACGGTAAAGGCGGTGCGCGTTCGATTGCCCGGACTGAACTCGACGACTTGCAACTGCAGCCCCAGGAGAGCCTGTGGCTGCATTGGGATCGCAGCCACCCGCAAACCCAGACTTGGCTGCGCAAATCCAGCGGCTTGAGCGAGTTTGCCTGTGACCTGTTGTTGGAAGAAAACACCCGTCCGCGCCTGTTGCCGCTGCCGGACTCGGAATTGCTGCTGTTCCTGCGCGGGGTCAACCTGAACCCCGGTGCGGAGCCGGAAGACATGGTCTCGGTGCGCATCTTTGCGGCTGCCAGCCGTGTGATTTCCTTGCGCCTGCGCCCCTTGCGCGCCACTGACGAGCTGTTGGTGCAGTTGGCGGACGGCAAAGGGCCGAAAACCGCGTCGGAACTCATCCTTTATATGGCGCAGTACCTGACCCATAAAGTGCAGGATCTGGTCTCCGACCTGTCTGAAATCGTCGATGCCGAGGAAGAAAAACTCGATACCGACGAACGGTATACCCCGGAACACGGCGGCATTTTGCAGATCCGCCGACGAGCGGCCGGGCTGAAGCGATTCCTCGCTCCGCAGCGGGATATTTTTGCCCAGCTCACACGGATCAAATTGCCGTGGTTCTGTGATGACGATGCCGACTACTGGAACGAATTGAACAACAGCCTGACCCGCTACCTGGAAGAACTCGAATTGACCCGGGAGCGCGTGGGGCTTGTGCTGGAGGCCGAAGACCGGCGTTTGAGCGTGCGCATGAACCGTACCATGTACCGCTTCGGGATCATCACCGGGATCTTCCTGCCGATGAGTTTTCTCACCGGTCTGCTGGGGATCAATGTGGGCGGTATTCCGTTCTCCGCCAGCCCCTATGGATTCATGGTGGCGTGCCTGTTGATGGTCTCGGTGGCACTCGGACAATGGTGGCTTTTTCGACGATTGCGCTGGGTTTGAGCTGAATATGACCTGAACGTAGGAAGGGTCCTATGTGACCCCAAGAATTTTACCCTCGTCTTTTAAATCACTTGCGAGAGGTCTTTATGCACGATCCGTTCGAACAGTCTTTGCGTGACATGCTCAATGCCTCGCCGTCCAACCGCGACGACGATGCCTGCCTGGGCCGCGTGTTGAAAACTGCCAACCGCCAGGTGGGTGCGGGTGACCTGTTCGGTCTGCTCGGCCGCTGGCTGCCGGCGTTGATGATGGCCCTGAACAACGGTTCGGCCCACGTATCGCCGGTTTCCCGTCGTAAACCTCTTGCTCGCACTGCTGATAAGGCTGATTGAATATGGAACTTGATCTCTGGACCCAGAGCCTGGTCACCGCGATGACCGCATTGTGGACCAAGGTGGCGAATTTCATTCCCAACCTGTTTGGTGCCTTGGTGCTGGTACTGCTGGGCTTTGTCGTGGCCAAGCTGCTCGACACCCTGCTGTCCAAATTGCTCGCGAAACTGGGCCTGGATCGCCTGATGGCCGGCACTGGCCTGACCAAGCTGCTGGGGCGCGCCGGGCTGCAAGTGCCGATCTCTACCTTGATCGGCAAAATCGTCTATTGGTTTGTTTTGCTGATTTTTCTGGTTTCTGCGGCTCAATCCCTTGGACTTGAGCGAGTTTCAGCTACGCTCGACATGCTGGCGCTGTATTTGCCGAAGGTTTTCGGCGGCGCGCTGGTGCTGCTGGTAGGCGTTTTGCTGGCGCAACTGGCCAATGGGCTGGTGCGCGGTGCCGCCGAAGGCGTGGGGCTGGACTATGCTGCGGGCCTGGGGCGGATCGCTCAGGGCTTGGTCATTATTATCAGTATTTCGGTCGCGATCAGCCAGTTGGAGGTCAAGACTGACCTGCTCAACCACGTGATTGTGATCGTTTTGATTACCGTTGGTCTGGCCGTTGCGCTGGCCATGGGCTTGGGAAGCCGGGAAATTGCCGGTCAGATTCTTGCGGGAATCTATGTGCGTGAGTTGTATCAGGTTGGGCAACAGGTGCGTGTGGGCGAGGTCGAAGGGCAAATCGAGGAGATCGGCACAGTCAAGACGACGGTGCTGACCGATGACGGCGACCTGGTGTCGTTGTCCAATCGGATTCTCTTGGAGCAGCAGGTCAGTAGCCGCTAATCCGGCAAACCCTGCTAATGTACGCCGCCGCAAACCCGGCTGACCGGGCTGTGGCGGACATTGACCTGACTGTCGGCACGACTTGTTTTGAATAAAGCCCAAACGCTGTCCACGCGCTATGACCCCCGTGAGCTCTCTGATGAGGAGTTGGTCGCGCGCTCGCACACGGAGCTGTTTCACGTAACTCGCGCGTACGAAGAATTGATGCGCAGATATCAACGCACTCTGTTCAACGTTTGTTCAAGGTATTTAGGGAACGATAGAGATGCGGATGATGTCTGTCAGGAAGTGATGCTCAAGGTGCTGTACGGCCTGAAGAACTTCGAGGGCAAATCGAAGTTCAAGACATGGCTATACAGCATCACGTACAACGAGTGCATCACGCAGTATCGTAAGGAACGGCGAAAGCGTCGCTTGATGGACGCGTTGAGTCTGGACCCCCTCGAGGAGGCGTCTGAAGAGAAGGCGCCGGCACCCGAGGAGAAGGGCGGACTTGATCGCTGGTTGGTGTATGTGAACCCGATTGACCGGGAAATTCTGGTGCTACGATTTGTCGCAGAGCTGGAATTTCAGGAAATCGCTGACATCATGCACATGGGTTTGAGTGCTACAAAAATGCGTTACAAACGTGCTCTTGATAAATTACGTGAGAAATTTGCGGGCGAGACTGAAACTTAGTGCGTGGCAAATATCTCTTACGTGTAGGCAAGTTCTGTTAGACTTGTCGCCGAGTTGTCCCCCGGTTTGTGGGACTGCTTTACAATCACCAGATGGGGATTTAACGGATGAAACTGAAAAACACCTTGGGCTTGGCCATTGGTTCTCTTATTGCCGCTACTTCTTTCGGCGTTCTGGCACAAGGCCAAGGCGCAGTTGAAGGCGAGCTGTTCTACAAGAAGCAGTACAACGATAGCGTCAAGCACATCGAAGACGGCTTCAATCCTGGCGCTCGCATCGGTTACTTCCTGACCGACGACCTGTCCTTGAACCTGTCCTACGACAAAACCAACCACACCCGTTCGAACGACGGTACTGGTAACCAGAAGATCAAAGGCGATACCGGCAGCCTGGTTGCCCAGTATCACTTCGGTCAAGCTGGCGTAGACAGCCTGCGTCCATACGTAGAAGGCGGTTTCGGCCACCAGAGCCGTACCAACGTTCAAGCTGACGGCCACAGCGGTCGCGACCAGACTACCTTCGCTACCGTTGGTACTGGCGTGAAGTACTACTTCACCAACAACCTGTACGCTCGTGCCGGTGTTGAAGCTGACTACGGTCTGGACAACGGCAAGTGGGACTACTCCGCACTGGTCGGCCTGGGCGTGAACTTCGGCGGTAACGCTGGCGCAGCTGCTCCAGCTCCTACCCCAGCACCAGCTCCAGAGCCAACTCCAGAGCCAGAAGCTCCAGTTGCTCAGGTTGTACGTGTTGAGCTGGACGTTAAGTTCGACTTCGACAAGTCGGTTGTTAAGCCTAACAGCTACGGCGACGTGAAAAACCTGGCCGACTTCATGGCTCAGTACCCAGCTACCAACGTAGAAGTTGCTGGTCACACTGACTCCGTAGGTCCAGACGCTTACAACCAGAAGCTGTCCCAGCGTCGTGCTGACGCTGTTAAGCAAGTCCTGGTTAAAGACGGCGTTGCTCCTAGCCGTATCACCGCAGTAGGTTACGGCGAATCCCGCCCAGTTGCTGACAACGCAACTGAAGCTGGTCGTGCTGTTAACCGTCGCGTAGAAGCGTCGGTTGAAGCTCAAGCTCAGTAATTACTGAGTGGTAGAAAAAAGCCCGGCTTAGGCCGGGCTTTTTTTCGCCTGCAATTTGCCTCATGCGCTGGCGACTTGGGCGAGTCTAGCGACCTGGCCTGGGGCTGCAACACGGCCGATCACCAGGATAGCCGGGCTCTTCAAGGCGAATGCCTGCGCATCTTCGTACAGACGCCACAGCTCGCTGCGACATTCCCTCTGCTGTGGCAGCGATGCATTCTCGATCATCGCCACCGGCATATCCGCCGCCATCCCGCCGTCCAGCAGTTGCTGGCGGATTTCCTCCAGCTTCGCTACGCCCATGTACACCACCAGAGTGGTCCCGCCTTCTGCCAGCGCACGCCAATTCAGGCTGCTGTCGTCCTGGGTATGCGCCGTAACCAGCGTCACGCCGCGACTCACCCCGCGCAAGGTCAACGGCACCGCGCAATTCGTCGCGCCTGCCAGCCCTGCGGTAATGCCGTTGACCAACTCCACCTCGACACCCCGTTCACGCAGCCACATCGCCTCCTCACCACCGCGCCCGAAAATGCACGGGTCTCCGCCTTTGAGGCGCACCACACACTTGCCTTGGCGCGCATAACGTAGCATCAGGCGGTGGATGAAATCCTGCGGGGTCGACCGGCAGCCACCGCGTTTACCCACGGTAATCACCCGCGCTTCAACGCAATGTTCCAGCACGGCCGGGTTGACCAAGTCATCGATCAGCACCACATCGGCCTCACGCAGGGCGCGTACCCCCTTGAGGGTCAACAGCTCCGGGTCACCCGGACCCGCGCCTACCAGCCAGACTTTTGCATTCATAAGGTGTTCCTCGTCCAGGGATGACGTCAGCGGTGAAAGAGTGAGTACAGCAGCACCAGATTGATCAGCAGCGAGAGCAGCGCCAGGGTGCGCCAGAACTTCAAGGGTTCACGCTCCAGTAATGGCTTGGGGCGGATGCTAAGTTCCTGGCGGTCAGCCTGTTCCAGCACGCGCAACCACTCTTCGGCGGTCTCATAGCGATGGGCGGGTTGGGCCGCCACGGCCCGCTCCAGGCTGAGGGGCAGCCAATCCGGCAGGTCCGGGCGGTAGCGGCTGGCGCTGACAGGTTGAGTGAACCGTGGCCGTTGGAAAGCCTCGATTTCGCCGTAGGGGTAATGTCCGGTCAGCAGGTAATACAAGGTTACGCCAACGCTGTATAAATCCTGTTGGGCCGTAGGACGGTCGCCATTGAAGGCTTCAGGTGCAATAAAACTAGGCGTGCCCGGTAACGCATGGTCGCTGTCTTCCGACAGGCCTGGGCAATACGCCAGGCCGAAATCCAGCACCCGCAATTCGCCGTCGTCCCCGAGCAGCAGGTTTTCTGGCTTGATATCGCGATGCAGAATCTGCCGTCGATGCAGCATGCCCACAGCGCGCAGCAAACGCTCGGCAATCGACTGCCATTGTGCCAAGGGCAAGGGGCCTTGATGCAGGAACAGTTCGGCCAAGGTCTGGCCGGAGTATTCACGCATCACATAGTACAAATGCTGGCGCCCGCTGCCGGCATGCACTTCAGGAAACGCCCGTCCCGCAACCCGCCGCAGAAACCATTCCTCCGACAGCAAGGCCTGGCCGGCATCATGCTCATCGTCGCGGCTCAGCGGCAGGGTTTTCAGCAGCCAGGGTTGCTGCTGGGCATCGCGCACCCGGTAAAGCAGTGACTGCCGGCTTTGTGCCAACACGCTTTCAACCTGCCAGCCTTCAAAATGCTGCCCGGCTTTCAACGGCGGTGGCAGTGGCCATTGCTGCAACTGCACCAGCGCATCACCGAGGGTGGCGGCGCCGAGGGTGTCGATCCGGATGAGCAGCGCGCTGGCATTGTCCTGGCTGCCGGCCAGGTGCGCGGCAGTCACCAGGGTGTTGACGGCCAATTGCATGTCCGTCTGTTCGCGCAGAATTGCCTGAATACTCTGATCGCCCAGGGTGGCCCACACACCATCACTGAGCAGCAGGAAACATTCGCCTTCACGCAACTGACCGTCGAGAAAATCCACCACCAAGTGCTGATCCAGGCCAAGGGCGCGCTTGAGCACATGCTGCATGCCCGGTTGCTCCCACACGTGATCCTCGGTAATGCGCTGCAATTGGCCGGCGAGCCAACGATACGCCCGGCAATCGCCGACATGCGCCAGGGTAAAACGCTGGCCGCGAAACACCAGCGCGCTCAGGGTGGTCAGCAGCGGCTGACCACCGCCATTGGCTTGCAGCCAGCGATTCTGTGCCAGCAGCAAACGCTCCAGGGCCTGGGCCACGCCCCAGGTTTGCGGTGTGGCGTAGTAATCCAAGGCCAGTGCCTGCAAGGTCGAGCGCGCGGCCAGGCCGCCGTCGGCGCATTGGCTCACGCCGTCGGCGATGGCGCACAGGTAGCCCTTGCTCGCCGCCAGTTCGGCCACGGGCGTGACCACCCGCAGCGCGTCCTGGTTTTCCGCCCGTGGGCCAATGGCACTGGCCTGGGCGACGCTCAGTTGCAGGCTCATCAGACCCGCGCAGCCGTCACGGCCGCCGAGCCCCAGGTGGTTCTCCAGCGACGCTTCACGCCGTGCAGGCCGAACCAGGCCAGCACGCCCAGGCTGGCGAACAACCATAGCGCCATCTGATAGCTGCCGGTGCTTTGCTTGATCGCGCCCATGCCGGCTGCCAGGGCAAAGCCGCCGATACCGCCGGCCATGCCGATCAGGCCGGTCATCACGCCGATTTCACGGCGGAAACGCTGCGGCACCAGTTGGAACACCGCGCCATTGCCTGCGCCAAGGCCCAGCATGGTGCAGACGAAAAGCGCCAGCGCTGCGTAGGAACTCGGCAGATTGAATCCCACCGCCGCGATGCAGATCGCCGCCACGCTGTACATGCCCAGCAGGGTACGAATCCCGCCGAAACGGTCCGCCAATGCGCCGCCCAGTGGGCGCATCAGGCTGCCGCCGAACACGCAGGCGGCGGTGTAGTAGCCAGCGGTTACCGGGCTCAGGCCGTATTGGTCATTGAAATAGCCGGGCAGGGCGCTCGCCAGGCCGATAAAGCCGCCAAAGGTCACGCTGTAGAAAAACATGAACCACCAGCTGTCCCGGTCACCCAGCGCCTTGAAGTAGTCGGCCATGGACTTGGCCTTCGGGCGTTCCGGGGCGTTGCGCGCCAGCCAGGCAAAGACAATCAGGGTCAGCACCAGAGGGATCAGCGCGAAACCGAACACGTTGCTCCAGCCAAACGCGGCCGCCAAAACCGGTGCCAGCAACGCGGCGAACACCGTGCCGGAGTTGCCTGCACCTGCGATGCCCATGGCTTTGCCCTGGTGTTCCGCCGGATACCATTGGGAGGCCAGGGGCAGCGCAACGGCAAACGAGGCACCGGCCATGCCGAGGAACACGCCCAGCAACAGCGCTTGTTCGTAGCTATGGATTCCGAGTTTCCAGGCGCCGAACAGGGCGCAGATCACGATCACCTGACCAATCAGCCCGGCCGTCTTGGGCGACAGCTTGTCTGCCAGCATGCCCATCAAAAAGCGCAGAATCGCACCGGCGAGGATCGGCGTCGCGACCATCAGGCCACGCTGCTGAGTGGTCAGGTGCAGGTCGGCGGCAATCTGTATCGCCAAGGGGCCGAGCAGGTACCAGACCATGAAGCTCAGGTCGAAATACAGGAACGCGGCAAACAGGGTCGGGGTGTGCCCGGATTTCCAGAAGCTTGATTTCATCACGCACCTCAACGGTTGGGAGTCTTGCAAGAAGGCCAAAACGAAAAAACGCCGCCACCGGGTTCGCGAGGGCAAACCGGGTGTGCGACGTCTTTGTCGGGGAGGGGCAACCGCCGTTGGCTACCTGTGATGAATGCTTAGCAAGAGCTGCGCCAAATCAGCCGAGCAGTTCGCTCATGGCGATAATCTGCTCTGCCACCTGGATCAGCTTCTGCTGGCGGCTCATGGCCTGGCGGCGCATCAGGGTGTAGGCCTCTTCCTCGTTGCAGTCTTTCATTTTCATCAGCATGCCCTTGGCCAGCTCGATGCGCTTGCGCTCGGCCAACTGCTGGTCGCGGGCTTGAAGCTGCGCGCGCAAGGCCTGGTCGCTTTCGAAGCGGGCCATGGCTACATCAAGGATCGGCTGCAGGCGTTGGGCCTGGATACCTTCGACGATGTAGGCGCTGACGCCGGACTTGATCGCCTGGCGCATCACGTTCGGGTCGTGTTCGTCGGTGAACATCACGATGGGCCGGGGTTGGTCGCGACTGACCAGCACCACTTGCTCCATCACATCGCGGCCCGGTGACTCGGTATCGATCAGGATGACGTCCGGGCGCACCGTTTCGACGCGTGCGGGCAGGTCAATGGTCAGGCCGGACTCATCGATGACGTCAAAGCCGGCTTCGATCAGTGCCGTCCTCAGTCGGCCGACTTTACGCGGCGTGTCGTTGATCAGCAGGATTCGCAGCATGGAGGTCCTCCTGTCAGCGCAAGGCTTGGCGGTGGGTCGGATCGGCCAGCGCATGCAACCGGAAGCTGCGGGCATAGCCGGCGGGGTCGGAACCGTCCCAGATTTTGCCGTCGATCAGCTGGCTGCTGCGCATGTCCTGGTCATTTGTGGCGATACCCAGCCCATCGGCGGCCTGGCGATACAGCGCCAGTTGTTGCACCTGGCGCGCGACGTCGAGGTAGTCGGGGTCTTCGCGCAACAGGCCCCAGCGCCGGAACTGGGTCATGAACCACATGCCGTCGGAGAGGTAGGGCAGGTTCACTTTACCGTCGGCAAAAAAGCGCAGCGCGTGGGGATCCTGCCACTGATTGCCCAGGCCGTCGTCATAGGCGCCCAACAGGCGCGGTTCGATGCAATCCAGCGGAGCGTCAAGGTATTCGCGGCCACTGAGCAGTTGCGCGGTGGAGCGGCGGTTTTCGGTGCTTTCTTCGATAAACCGGCTGGCCTCCAGGATCGCCCTCACCAGCACGCGTGCCGTGTTTGGATACTGGTCGACGAACGCCTGGGTGCAGCCAAGTACCTTTTCCGGATGATCCGGCCAGATCGCCTGGGTGGTTGCCAGGGTAAATCCTTGGTTTTGCTTGACCGCGCTGGCGCACCAGGGCTCGCCCACGCAAAACCCGTCGATGCGCCCGGCTTGCAGGTGCGCTACCATTTGCGGCGGTGGGACCACCACGCTGTCCACATCCTGCAAGGGGTGAATGCCCTGGCTCGCCAGCCAGTAATACAGCCACATGGCATGGGTGCCTGTGGGAAACGTCTGGGCGAAGGTCAGTTTTGTTCGGCTTTGGTGCACGTGGCGGTCCAGTGCCTCAGGAGTGATCACCCCCTGTTGTTGCAAGCCGTGGGACAGGTTGATGCTCTGGCCGTTCTGGTTGAGCCCCATCAGCACAGCCATGTCAGTGGGTGCGACGCCGCCGATACCCAGGTGCACGGCGTAGATCAGCCCGTACAGGCTGTGGGCGGCGTCGAGTTCGCCGCTGACCAGTTTGTCGCGCAGGTTGGCCCAGGACGATTGGCGCTTGAGGTTCAAGGTCAAGCCATAGGGTTGCGCGAAGCCCTGGGTGGCCGCCACCACCATCGAGGCGCAGTCGCTCAAGGCCATGAAGCCTAGGTCGAGGCTGCTCTTTTCCGGGGCATCACTGCCGTTGACCCAGGCCAGCGGGTCGTTCATCGGGCTGTTGCCAACCGAATCGTTCATCAACACCTACCTTTTCTTTCAAAAAAAAGCGTCGTTCCCTCAGATGGCGATGTAAGCCAACGCGGGTAACGACGCCTTTGTCCGTAAGCTCGCTCCGCCGTTGGCGCGTGCTCTGATACAGAGTTCATAGCAAGGCACATGCCACGGCTGGCTGGGCCTGGAGAGTCATCAACTTTTCATCAAGATTGAAAGCGGGCGGGCTCTCAGTATGGCGACTCTCTCATTGCCAGCCCCCAGGAAAGCCCACGGTGTACGCCGAAGTCCCAGCAACGATGCCTCGCCTCTGGCTATACCGCCGACTGTTGTTTGTCGTGCTGCTACTGATCAGTGCGCTGGCCTGGGGCGAGCTTTACCAAGCACAGGACGAGAGCCTGCATACCGTGTTCACTGCGCTGTCGGTGCCACTTGGGTTGCCCATCGTTGTCAGTCGCGAAGTTGCACGCAAACGCCTCAGCGCAGCACTGGATTTTGATGCGCCTCAACAGGCCCTGGAGGCGGTTGCACTTGAGCAAGGGTTGATCTGGTACAGCGACGGGCAAGCGTTGTATGTCTATGACGCGGGTGAAGCCAAGAGCTCTGCGGTGACCTTGCGGCATATCTCCGTCGACAGGCTGCGTAACCTCATGCGGCGCTCCGGCCTCGATGCGTCGCGCTATCCGTTGCGTGAAAGCGGAGCACGCACGTTTTCTGTCTCCGGCCCGCCGAATTACATCGACCAGGTGCTGCGTCTGGCTCAGCTGATGGACCGGCAACGGGCGGAATTGCGGGTGGGCGCTCAGTCTTTTGCCGTCGTCCAGGTGCTCAACACTGATGTAGTGGATCGACAGTACGGCACGCGCGACAACCCGGTCACCGTGCCGGGGATGGCGTCGATGATCGAGACCTTGTTGGACAGCGAGCAAAAGGGCTTGCTCTCGGACAAGAGCCTGGGCGTGATCGCTTACCCGGACAGCAACAGCCTGTTGATCAAGGGCAAGCCGGCCCAGGTGAGTTTCATCCAGAAACTGGTGGCGGAACTCGACGTGCCCAAGCGAGCGATCGAGGTTTCGCTGTGGCTGGTGGATGTTGAGCGTGATGAATTGAAGAAGTTGGGCCTGGATTCGGACGAGCAACCGAAGGCGTCGACCACGCGCGTCTTGGCTCCCCTGGACGATAGCCAGCTTATGGCGAAGGTGGGTGCATTGGAGCGCCGTCGACGGGCGAAGGTGGTGACGTTGCCGGTGATCCTCACCCAGGAGAATGTGCCGGCGGTGTTTCAGGACAATCACACGTTTTATCTGCCGCCCCGCGGAGATGATCGCGCTGACTGGAAACCGATGCGTTATGGCACCCAGGTCAGCGTGCTGCCGCGTTTTGGCGAGGGCAACCAGATTGAGATGCGCCTAGAGGTGGACGAAGGGCGCCAGATGAGTGAGCCGGGGCAGCGTGAAAAAAATGCGGCGGTGGGGCAGATCGGCATCAACAGCGTGGTCCGAGTGCCTCAGGGCAGACGCTTGTGGTTGGGGGCGTTTCGACGGGAATCAGAAGGGCGAGCGGCAGGTCGTGCAGCCCAAGTGCGCCTGTTTGTGATCCAGGCCAGGGCGGTGGGTAGTGAATTGAAGGGGCAGGAAGAGGCGGGCGGGCCACCGCCCCTGACTACGGCGCAGTACGAGCGTGTCCAGCGTGCGTTTGTGCGACCGCAGCGCGATGTCTCACCGTAAACAAGGTGTTAACCCATGCATCTGGAAATTCTTCTGCAGGAACAACTGATCAGCCGCAGGCGGCTGGCGGCCTTTGCACCCGGAAAGGTGCTGCCGTTGGCACCGGAGATCATCCACAGCGTGGAAGTCCGGGTGAACGGGCAACTGCTGGCCTTGGGCGAGCTGGTGCAGTTGGAGGACCGACTGGGGGTTGAGTTGCATGAGGTGTATCAAGCGTGGCTGCCTGTGGAAGAGGGGTAGCGAAACGTCTTACAGCACGTTTTCAAAAGCCGCTGGATGTATGGGTTTTTTCCTAGTGTGAGTCGTGAGCCAGGTTTTTATAGTCGTGACATGGGTGCATGGGTCAGTGATTGAAATGAGGGCTTCAATGTCAGCAGTCGGATGCCGAGGTACGCATGGCCGTCAGGGATGATGGAGGGACAGCGACTTCCCTGGTGTTCGCACGTTGGACCCTGCATCACCACGGCCGCCTGACCGGTGAGGGTTCGGATGTCCAATTACCGCCCAAGGAGTGCCAGGTGTTGCGGCTGTTGTTGGTGTCTGACGGTGCCTTGATGACCAAGGATCGCTTGCTGGAACTGGGCTGGCCGCAGGGAGAGGTTGCCGAGGAGTCGTTGACACGCTGCATCTACTCGCTGCGCAAGTACCTCGGTGCCGACAAGGGGTTTATCAAGACGATCTACGGCCGGGGATATCGGTTTACCTGTCCGGTGCGCGCAGTGTCGGGGCGTGCGCAACAGGTGTGTGCCGCCTGCGGGCACGTCAGCCAGGGTTTGTTGAAGCGTGGCTAGGTTCTGGAGCAAGGGCTGGGTGCTGGGTGCGCTGATGGTCAGTCATCAAGCGTTGGCCTACTGCTGGGAGGAGGCTGCCAGTCACTACAATATCGAGCCGGAGTTGTTGCAGGCGATCGCCGTCGTGGAGTCGGGTAATCGCGCGCAAGCGATGAATCATGCCAACCGTAATGGCACCCGGGACATCGGCCTGATGCAGATCAACAGCATTCATCTGCCACGCTTGCTCAAGCAGGGCATCACCGAGGATCGCTTGATCAACGAGCCGTGTTTGTCGGTTGAGGTGGGGGCTTCGATCCTGGCCGAGTTCATCCAGCGCTTTGGGTACAACTGGACGGCAGTGGGTTCGTACAATGTGGGGACAGGCGCCGGGCCCGAGCGTGAGGCATTGCGCCTGCAGTATGCGCAGAAAATCTGGGCGTATTACGAGCAGTTGGTCGCGCATCGTTACTGACGATTGGGGTTCACGCCTCGCGCCTTACCTGTCACCCCGGCTATAATCGCCGTCACCTTTCGCCGCCTCCGAGTCTAGCCCGCCCATGTATACCCTGGCCCGCCAGCTGTTGTTCAAACTTTCCCCGGAAACTTCCCACGATCTGTCCCTGGACCTGATCGGTGCCGGTGGCCGCCTGGGGCTCAATGGCCTGGTATGCAAGGCTCCGGCAAAAATGCCGGTCTCGGTCATGGGGCTCGATTTTCCCAACCCGGTCGGCCTGGCGGCTGGCCTGGATAAAAACGGTGCGGCCATCGATGGCTTTGCGCAGTTGGGTTTCGGTTTTGTCGAAATCGGCACCGTCACCCCACGTCCACAGCCGGGCAACCCCAAGCCGCGCATCTTCCGCCTGCCGGAAGCCGAGGCGATCATCAACCGCATGGGCTTCAACAATCTGGGCGTTGATCATCTGCTGTCGCGGGTTCAGGCGGCGAAGTACAAGGGCATTCTCGGTATCAATATCGGCAAGAACTTCGATACGCCGGTCGAGCGTGCCGTTGACGATTACCTGATCTGCCTGGACAAGGTCTACGCCCACGCCAGCTATGTCACGGTCAACGTCAGTTCGCCTAATACACCGGGCCTGCGCAGCCTGCAGTTCGGTGACTCCCTCAAGCAACTGCTGGAAGCCCTGCGCCAGCGCCAGGAAGACCTGGCCGTGCGCCATGGCAAGCGCGTGCCGCTGGCGATCAAGATTGCCCCGGACATGAGTGACGAAGAAACGGTACTGGTTGCCCAGGCCCTGGTGGACGCGGGCATGGACGCGGTGATCGCGACCAACACCACTCTCAGCCGCGTCGGTGTCGAAGGCCTGGCCCATGGTGATGAGGCGGGCGGTCTGTCCGGTGCTCCAGTACGTGAGCAGAGCACTCATATCGTCAAAGTGCTGGCCGCCGAACTGGCTGGGCGTTTGCCGATCATCGCCGCAGGTGGCATCACCGAAGGCAAGCACGCAGCGGAGAAGATCGCCGCAGGTGCCAGCCTGGTGCAGTTGTACTCCGGCTTTATCTACAAGGGCCCGGCGCTGATCCGCCAGTCGGTGGACGCTATCGCAGCACTGCCTAAAGCCTGAACTGCGCCCATTAAAAAGGGCTCCATCAAGGAGCCCCCTGGGCCGAAGCCCGCCGCCCGGATGGGGCGTGCGTGGTTAAGTCGTTAAATCTTCATCGGTGGTGATGTCGGAATTAGTTGCCCTTGATTAGCCGACGGCGTGAAGTTCGTTGAGTCTGTGGATTCCCGCAGTGCCAGTCATACCGTCCCAGTTGTCGCCGCGTCCTTCTCGCCAGCCGTTGATCCAGGCTTGGCGTACCGACGGTAGAGTAAATGGGCAAAGCTCACGGGATTTGCCATGAACGCCATATTGATATCCGCGTAAAAATGCTCTTTCCAACGGATCACGCTTAAGTCTTCTCATAGGGTGTTTCCCTCACTTGTTGACTGTCTTGATATCCTTCGGCCCCGCTTGGGGCCGGGCAGAGTTTTTCTGCCGTTGGTGGGCTCGCTGCCGGCGTGGCGAGCCTATGTGTCGGCGTCGTTACGGCGCCAACCTGTGTTGAGTTCTAACCAATAGGTCACATGGATTCAATGATCGTTTTGTCATAAGCACGTAACGATAACGATGCTATAGCCATAAGCTGGGATGGCTTTTCGCCCCATTTGTGGGGTAAAGCCAGCTATGATGCACCCTGCATAGAGGATGGGTTTAATCCTTTAGTGAGAATGTCCGCCCGTTGCAGTCGGTTATTATTCGACGAAGGGTCGGAATATTTCTTTTTGTTACAGCTAATTGTTTATCTGCCCCGTCAATAAAGGCCCAAACGCCTGTCGGACGGGGTGGGACGGCACATTCGTGCCACGCGAGCACTCTTCAAGAAAAGTGCTTGATTGAAAACCGAGCCGGCGATGCGTCGCCCGTTCATTTATTGCTGAAAAGCCTGGAATGCCCCATGTCGGACCGTTTTGAACTCTTCCTCACCTGCCCCAAGGGCCTCGAAGGCCTGCTGATCGAGGAAGCCGTCGGGCTTGGCCTTGAGGAAGCCCGCGAGCACACCTCGGCCGTGCGCGGCATGGCCGACATGGAAACCGCCTACCGCCTGTGCCTCTGGTCGCGCCTGGCCAACCGCGTATTGTTGGTGCTCAAGCGCTTCCCGATGAAGGACGCCGAAGACCTCTACCACGGCGTGCTGGACATCGAGTGGGCCGACCACATGGTGCCGGACGGTACCCTGGCTGTTGAATTCAGCGGTCACGGCTCGGGTATCGACAACACCCACTTCGGCGCGCTGAAGGTCAAGGATGCGATCGTCGACAAGCTGCGCACGCCGACCGGCGAACGCCCGTCCATCGACAAGATCAACCCGGACCTGCGCATCCACCTGCGTCTGGACCGTGGCGAAGCCATCCTGTCCCTCGACTTGTCCGGCCACAGCCTGCACCAGCGCGGTTACCGCCTGCAGCAAGGCGCGGCACCGTTGAAGGAAAACCTGGCCGCCGCGATCCTGATCCGTGCAGGCTGGCCACGTATTGCCGCTGAAGGCGGTGCGCTGAGCGACCCGATGTGCGGCGTGGGCACCTTCCTGGTGGAAGGCGCGATGATCGCCGCCGACATGGCGCCCAACCTGAATCGTGAACTGTGGGGCTTCACCACTTGGCTGGGTCACGTCCCGGCGCTGTGGAAGAAGCTGCACGCAGAAGCTGCTGAACGTGCCGCCATCGGCATGAACAAGCCGCCACTGTGGATCCGAGGCTACGAAGCCGACCCCCGCCTGATCCAACCCGCGCGCAACAACATCGAACGCGCAGGCCTGAGCCATTGGATCAAGGTATACCAGGGCGAAGTCGGCACCTTCGAACCGCGTCCGGACCAGAACCAGAAAGGCCTGGTGATCTGCAACCCGCCGTACGGCGAGCGTCTGGGTGACGAAGCCAGCCTGTTGTACCTCTACCAGAACCTCGGCGAGCGTCTGCGCCAGGCGTGCATGGGCTGGGAAGCGGCGGTGTTCACCGGCGCGCCGGACCTGGGCAAGCGCATGGGCATCCGCAGCCACAAACAGTATTCGTTCTGGAACGGCGCGTTGCCGTGCAAGCTGCTGCTGATCAAGGTCAATCCAGACCAGTTCGTCACCGGCGAGCGTCGCACCCCGGAACAGCGCCAGGCTGAGCGTGAGCAAGCCGCTTACGATCAAGCTCCGGCTGAGCCGCAAGAGCGCCAGTACAACAAGAACGGCAACCCGATCAAACCCGCGCCGGCACCTGTGGTCGAGCAGGCGCGCCTGAGCGAAGGCGGGCAGATGTTCGCCAACCGCCTGCAGAAGAACCTCAAGCTGCTGGGCAAGTGGGCCAAGCGTGAAGGCGTGGATTGCTACCGTGTGTACGACGCCGACATGCCGGAATACTCCATGGCCATCGACCTGTACCACGATTGGGTCCACGTGCAGGAATACGCCGCGCCGAAATCCATCGACCCGGAAAAAGCCTCCGCGCGTATGTTCGATGCCTTGGCGGCGATTCCCCAGGCGCTGAACATCGACAAGAGCCGCGTGGTGGTCAAGCGTCGCGAGCGTCAGAGCGGCACCAAGCAGTACGAGCGCCAGAGCGCCCAGGGCAAGTTCACCGAAGTCAGCGAAGGCGGCGTGAAGCTGCTGGTCAACCTCACCGACTACCTGGACACCGGCCTGTTCCTCGACCACCGCCCGATGCGCATGCGCATCCAGAAAGAAGCGGCCGGCAAGCGCTTCCTCAACCTGTACTGCTACACCGCCACCGCCAGTGTGCACGCGGCCAAGGGCGGCGCGCGCAGCACCACCAGTGTCGACCTGTCCAAGACCTACCTGGACTGGGCGCGTCGCAACTTCTCCCTCAACGGTTTCTCGGACAAGAACCGTCTGGAGCAGGGTGACGTGATGGCGTGGCTGGAGGCCAGCCGCGATGAGTTCGACCTGATCTTCATCGACCCGCCGACCTTCTCCAACTCCAAGCGCATGGAAGGCATCTTCGACGTACAGCGCGACCACGTGCAGTTGCTCGACCTGGCCATGGCGCGCCTGGCACCGGGCGGCGTGCTGTACTTCTCGAACAACTTCCGCAAGTTCGCGCTGGAGGACAACCTCAGCGAACGCTATGCGGTCGAGGAGATCAGCGACAAGACCATCGACCCGGATTTTGCGCGCAATGCCAAGATCCACCGGGCGTGGAAAATCACCGCACGCTGATTGCTGCACCAAAAAGCCGCAAGCCTGGATTATTCCGGGCTTGCGGCTTTTTTACGCTGGTCAAACCCAGGGCCGATGGCTATAACTTAAGGCCTAGCCAAAGTGACACCCCCCGCACGCTGGCGTTGTGAGTGTTGCCTATGCCGTTGCAAGCCGTTCGCCCGAAAATCCTAGGCTTTATCAGTGAGCAGGCGTCGGCTTGGCTGGTGGCATTGGTGGTGTTACTGGCAGGGTTTGCCTTGACCGCGATTGTCGCCTGGGCGGCTGCCGACCTCTATCAGCAACAGGTGCGCCAGCGCTTTCAATTGCTGGTCAATGAGCGCTACACCCGCCTGCAGGAACGTTTCGAAGACCAGGAGCAACGGCTGAACAGCCTGCGGCGCTTCTTCGTTAATTCCGATGATGTGTCCCGCGAAGAATTCGACGGTTTTGCCCAGCCCTTGTTGTTGCGCGCCCGTGCTTACTCCTGGGCGCCACGGGTGTATCGCGAACAGCGCAGCCAGTTCGAACAAGAGGTGTCCAGCCAACGCGGTGCACCCTTTTTCATCCGTGAATTGAATTCGGCTGGCGAACTGGCCCCGGCGCCCGAGCGCGACGAATACGTGCCGGTGCTGTACAGCCAGACCCAAAGCTTGCTGGGCGCCCCCCTCGGTTTTGACCTTCTGGCCCAGCCCCTGCGCCGTTCAACCCTTGAACGTGCGCAAAAGACCGGTAAGCTGGCGGTGTCCCAGCCGATGCAATTGGTGGGGGTGGAGCCGGCCTATGCCACCGGGGTTTTACTGGTCGCGCCGGTGAGTCACCTGCCCGCCTCGGATCAGTCGCAGAACGAGCCCTACGGCTATGTAATGGCCGTAATCAGCATGCGCCAGCTGGTAGCCGACGGCTTGCCCAAGCCGGACCGTGACAACTTGGTGATGCAGATCATCGACACGTCCGATCTGCAGAAACGCGTGCTCTTCGAGTCCAGCAATGAGGTAGGCAGCAGCGACTTGGTCGGCGCGCGCCGCCTCACGCTGGGTGACCATGTGTATGCCCTGAAACTGCGCCCCAGCCAGGTGTTCGACCAGGCCAACCATTCCTCGCTGAACACCCTCCTGACCATGGGCGGCCTGCTCAGCCTGCTGCTCAGTGCCTTGCTTTATGTGCTGGTCAGCCAACGCCAGCGCGCCGTGAAGCTGGTGGAACAACGCACTGCCCAGTTGCGCCTGCGTGAACAGGAATTGCGTGGCGCCCATGGCCAATTGCGCAGTGTGCTGAATGCCGCGACCCAGGTGGCGATCATTGCCACCGACCTGCGCGGCGTGATCAATACCTTTAACGCCGGTGCCGAGCAGATGTTGGGCTTTAAGGCCGAGCACGTGGTGGGCACGCACACACTGGAAAGCCTGCACCTGGCGCCTGAGCTGGAGGCGCGCGCGGCCAGCCTGAGTGTGGCGTTGGGCAAGCGTATTCCCGCCAGCCAGGCGATGCTGGTAGAGAGCCCGGACACCCTGCACGAAGCCCGCGAATGGACTTTGATCCGCGAAAACGGCACCCCGTTGACTGTGAACATGCTGGCCACGGTGTTGCTGGACGACCATGGTTTGTGGATCGGCCACCTGGCGATTTACCTGGACATTACCGAACAGAAACGCGCCTACGAGGCCTTGGCGGCCCGCGACCGCCTGCTCAAGAAACTCAGCGCCCATGTGCCCGGCGGGATCTTCCAGTTCACCCTGGAACCCCAGGACAACTGGAAATTCATCTATGCCAGCGACGGCATGCGCGACATCTATGAAATCGAACCGAATGTGTTGCAGCAGGATGCGAAGCAGGTCTTCGAGCGCATCCACCCGCTGGATGCGGAACGCGTGCGTGCTTCGATCCGCTTGTCAGCGTTGCAGTTGAGCCATTGGCGCGAGGAATACCGCGTGCTGTTGCCGCAACGCGGCCTGCGTTGGATTCGGGGCGAGGCGACGCCGGAAGAGTTGCCCGCAGGCGGTACGTTGTGGCATGGCTACGTATCGGATATTTCCGATCTGAAGCGGGTGGAAGAAGAACTGCGTGCGCTGTCCATCACCGACTCTTTGACCGGCATCCACAACCGTCGCTATTTCCAGGATCGCCTCAAGGCCGAGATGGTGAGGCTCAATCGCACGTCGGGCAACTTGTCGGTGATCATGCTGGATATCGATCACTTCAAACGCATCAACGACCAGCACGGACACGCTGTCGGCGATGGGGTGCTGCAGGAGTTGTGCAAACGCATCAGCCAGCGCCTGCGGCGCACCGATGTGTTCTGTCGCCTGGGTGGCGAGGAGTTCATGGTGCTGTGCCCGCACACCGATGGCGAACAGGCCTACAGCTTGGCGATGGAATTGTGGACGTCGCTGCGCAGTGCGCCGATGGAACCGGTGGGCATCGTCACCGCCAGCTTTGGCGTGGCCAGCTGGCGGGTGGATGAAGGCATTGACGGGTTGCTGCTACGCGCCGACTCGGCCGTGTATGTGGCCAAGCAGGCGGGCAGGGACCGGGTGGAGGCTGAAAGACTGCGCGCCTGAGACCGCCGCAGGCCAATGTGGGAGCGGGCTTGCTCGCGAATGCGGTAGACCAGCCACTCCATTTGGCGACTGATACTCCGCATTCGCGAGCAAGCCCGCTCCCACATGGGGACTGCGTTACCTTTTAAAGGACCGGAGCGGCCGCCACTGCCTTCGGCTGGCGGTACAGGTCGAGCAACACCTGATCCAGCACCGACGAAGCACCCCATGGTTTTGGATCGTTGAGGATCGCCACCACGGCCCAGGTATTGCCGTTGTTGTCGCGGCTGAACCCGGCGATGGCACGCACGGTGTTCAAAGTGCCGGTCTTGACGTGGGCTTCGCCGCGCATGGCCGTGGTCTTCAGGCGCTTGCGCATGGTGCCGTCGGTGCCGGCGATCGGCATCGAGCTGATGTATTCGGCAGCGTAAGGGCTCTTCCACGCGGCTTGCAGCATGGCCGCCATTTCGCGGGCGCTGACGCGTTCTGCACGTGACAGGCCGGAACCGTTTTCCATCACCAGGTGCGGCGCGGTGATGCCTTTCTTCGCCAGCCACTGGCGTACCACACGTTGGGCTGCCTTGGCATCGTCGCCGTCGGCGTCGTTGCGGAACTGCGCGCCCAGGCTCAGGAACAGCTGCTGGGCCATGGTGTTGTTACTGTATTTGTTGATGTCGCGAATGATTTCCGCCAGGTCCGGCGAGAAGGCCCGGGCCAGTACCTTGGCATCCTTGGGCACTGGCGCCTGGATATCACGGCCCTGGATGGTGCCACCCAGTTCCTGCCAGATCGCGCGCACCGCGCCGGCGGTGTAGGTGGCGTGGTCGAGCAATGACAGATAAGTCTGCGAACTGCAGCCATCGGCCAATTGGCCGCTGACGGTGACCGTCACGCTGCCATCGGCGGCGGTCACCGGGTTGTAGCGCACATCACCGGTACACTGCTTGGCGTTGGAGACCTTGACCTGATTGTCGATGCGAATGCTGGCAATCGGCGGTTCGACCGACACCAGTACGCGGCCGGAGTCATTGCGCGTTACAAAACGCAGGGCCTTGAGGTTGACCAGCAGCGCGTCCGGCTTGACCAGGAACGGTTTGTTCTCGTCATTGCCATCGTCATTGAACTCCGGCAACAGCGGCTGGTTGAAGAAACCACGGTCCAGCACCAGGTCGCCGGTGACTTGCTGTACGCCGTTGGCGCGCAGGTCGCGCATCAGCAGCCAGAGTTTTTCCATGTTCAGTTTGGGATCGCCGCCGCCCTTGAGGTACAGGTTGCCATGCAACACGCCACCGCTGAGGGTGCCGTCGGTGTAGAACTCGGTTTTCCACTGGTGGTTGGGGCCGAGCATTTCCAGGGCCGCGTAGGTGGTGACCAGCTTCATGGTCGACGCCGGGTTCACGGAGACGTCAGCGTTGAACACGGTCGGCGTGCCCGGGCCGTTCAGGGGGATCATCACCAAGGACAACGCAGTGTTTTGCAGCTTGGCTTTGGCCAGCGACTGTTGAACATTCGGCGGCAGGGTATTGTTGACGGGGGCGGCGGAAACGGAAAAGGCCAGTGGCAGAATAAGACCGGCAAAAAACACAGAACGCAAAGATTTGATCATAAGAAGTAAAACCCTACTGCTGAGGAGGGTGAAAAAGGCGAGGGGTAAATAAGAAAAATCCCTCAATGGTCATGAAAGTGTCGGCATTATGCCCCAAGGTCGAGCCACTTGTAGCTGAACCATAGCTGGTATTCTGCGTTTTTTTTGCAGGCAAATTGCCGCCTGTCCTAGAGAGTCGGGCAATCGCCGCCTTAAACTGCTAAAGTGCCGCCCGTTATTACTTATGAGGATTGTTCCAATGGCGACTAACCGTTCCCAGCGTCTGCGCAAAAAACTGTGCGTTGATGAATTTCAAGAGCTGGGTTTCGAACTGAACCTGGACTTCAAAGAAGACCTGAGTGAAGAAGCTACCGACGCTTTCCTCGAAGCATTCATCAAAGAAGCCATGGAAGCCAATGGTCTGGGCTATGTTGGCGGCGATGACTTCGGTCTGGTTTGCCTGCAGAAGCGTGGCTCGGTCAACGAAGAACAGCGCGTAGCGGTTGAAAGCTGGCTCAAAGGCCGCAGTGAACTGAAAAGCGCTGAAGTCAGCCCACTGCTGGACGTGTGGTATCCGGAAAAGCCGATCAACGCGGCTAAGTGATACTAAAAAAACGGCGACCTCAGGGTCGCCGTTTTTTTATGCCTTGCGCCAGTTCAGAATCAGCAACGTCAACACCCCCGCCACAATCCCCCAGAACGCCGACCCGATGGAAAACAGCGTCAAGCCGGACGCCGTGACCATAAAGGTGATCAGCGCCGCTTCCCGTTCCTTCGGCTCATTCATGGCGATGCTCAAGCCATTGATGATCGAGCCAAACAGCGCCAACGCCGCAATCGACAGCACCAGTTCCTTGGGCAAGGCTGCGAACAACGCCGCCAAGGTCGCGCCGAACACCCCGGCAATCCCGTAGAACACTCCGCACCACACGGCGGCGGTGTAGCGTTTGTTACGGTCTTCATGAGCATGGGGCCCGGTGCAGATGGCCGCGCTGATCGCCGCCAGGTTGATACCGTGGGAGCCGAACGGCGACAACACCAGGGAGGCCAGGCCGGTCGCGGTGATCAGGGGCGAGGCGGGCACGTTGTAACCGTCGGCCCGAAGCACCGCGACGCCGGGCATGTTCTGCGACGTCATCGCCACCACGAACAGCGGGATGCCGATGCTGATGGTTGCGGCCAGCGAGAAGTGCGGCGTGGTCCACACCGGTGTCGCCACTTCCAGGTGAAAACCACTGAAGTCCAGCAGCCCCATCAACCCGGACAATACGGTGCCGATCACCAGCGCAGCCAGCACCGCATAGCGCGGCGACAGGCGCTTGATCACCAGGTAAGTGAAGAACATCCCCAGCACCAGCCCGGTGCGATGCTGCGCGGCGACGAAGATCTCGCTGCCGATCTTGAACAGAATCCCCGCCAGCAAGGCCGCCGCCAGTGACGCAGGGATGCGCTTGACCAGTTTTTCAAAGCTGCCGGTCAGCCCGCAGATGGTCACCAGCACCGCGCAGGTAATGTAGGCACCGATGGCCTCGCCATAACTCACGCCGCCCAGGCTGGTGATCAGCAGTGCAGCGCCCGGCGTCGACCAGGCAATGGTGATCGGTGTGCGATAGCGCAGGGACAAGCCGATGCTGCACACCGCCATGCCGATGGAAATCGCCCAGATCCATGAAGAAATCTGCGCCGTGGTCAAACCGGCGGCTTGCCCGGCCTGGAACATCAGGACCAGGGAGCTGGTGTAGCCGGTCATCATGGCGATGAAGCCGGCGACAATGGCCGAGGGAGAAGTGTCGGCCAGCGGGCGCAAAGGCGCTTGGGTGGCGTCGTTCATGGAGAGGTGTTCCTTTTACCTGGATTTTTGCCGTTGTCGGCACGGATTCAAGCCTAAACTCAAACGTAACGACTCATTGCAATACAGCCGACGGCGCAAACAGCCGTACAGTGTGTTGGCGCATCCGGTTGTGTACAATGTGCCCTGTTTTTAGGTGATACTTGCCAGCGACCCGCTGTTGACGTATTACCGTTAATTCGCCGCCGTTCTCCAAACCCGAGTGCCCATGAACGAACAGTTGCAACCTCTCAAGAAACAACCGCGAGCCGGCAAGGCCGGTCGCAGCGGAACCCAGGACGATATCGTCTACGCGCATATCTTCGAGGCGATCCTCGAACAACGCCTGGCACCCGGCACCAAATTGAGTGAAGAGGCACTGGGCGAAATCTTTGGCGTAAGCCGCACCATCATTCGCCGCGCCCTGTCGCGCCTGGCCCATGAAGGCGTGGTCCTGCTGCGGCCCAATCGCGGTGCGGTGGTGGCCAGCCCGAGCGTCGAGGAAGCCCGCCAGGTGTTCCTTGCGCGGCGTCTGGTGGAGCGGGCGATCACTGAACTGGCCGTCCAGCACGCCACGGCCGAACAACTGGCCGAGCTGCGCCAGATGGTCAACGACGAGCGCGACAGCTTCTCCCGTGGCGATCGTGGCGCCGGTATCCGCCTCTCCGGCGAATTCCACCTCAAGCTGGCCGAAGCGGCGAAGAACGCGCCGCTGATCAGCTTCCAGCGCAGCCTGGTGTCCCAGACCTCATTGATCATCGCCCAGTACGAAAGCGGCAACCGCTCGCACTGTTCCTACGACGAGCACACCCAATTGATCGATGCGATCGAAGCGCGGGACGCGGCGTTGGCGGTGAACCTGATGATGCATCACATGGATCACATCGACAGCAAGCTCAACCTCGATGAAGAGAGCGCATCGGATGATCTGCATGCGGTGTTCTCGCATTTGTTGCAGACCAAGAAGCCGGGTCGTTCTTCGATCAAGTTGTAACAGTCAAAAAAATCCCCGGTTCATGTGTAATGAACCGGGGATTTTTTGTTTCCGGGATTAGCGCTGGTGCACCAGCTGCCCGGCTGCATACGTCTGCAACACCGTCCGGTCATCCCCCAGCGTCATCAGCACAAATAACGTCTCGGCAATGTTCTTCGCCTGCTTCAAGCGGTAGCTCAGCAGCGGCGTGGCGTTGTAATCCAACACCAAAAAGTCCGCATCGGTGCCCGGTTGCAACGTGCCGATCTTGTCTTCCAAGCGCAATGCACGCGCACCACCCAGCGTTGCCAGGTACAGCGATTTGAACGGGCTCAACCGCGCACCCTGCAATTGCATGACCTTGTAGGCTTCGTTCAAGGTTTGCAGCAGCGAGAAACTGGTGCCGCCGCCCACGTCCGTGCCCAAGCCCACATTCAGTTTGTGCTTCTCAGCCATCGGCAGGTTGAACAAACCGCTGCCGAGGAAGAGGTTCGAGGTCGGGCAAAACGCGACCGCCGAACCGGTCTGCGCCAAACGTGCACACTCGTCATCACACAGGTGCACGCCATGGGCAAACACCGAGCGTTCGCCGAGCAATTTGTAGTGGTCGTACACATCCAGATAGCCGTTGCGCTCCGGGAACAGTTCCTTCACCCACTCGACTTCCTGCTTGTTCTCACTGATGTGAGTCTGCATGTACAGGTCCGGGTATTCCCCCAACAGTTGCCCAGCCAGCGCCAGTTGCTCGGGCGTGCTGGTCGGCGCAAAACGTGGGGTGACCGCGTAGTGCAGGCGGCCCTGGCCGTGCCAGCGTTCGATCAGCGCCTTGCTTTCCTGGTAGCCGGATTCGGCGGTGTCGGTCAGGTAGTCCGGCGCGTTGCGGTCCATCATCACCTTGCCGGCGATCATGCGCAGGTCGAGTTTCTCGGCGGCCTCGAAGAACGCATTCACCGATTGCGGATGTACGCTGCCAAATACCAGCGCGGTGGTGGTGCCGTTGCGCAGTAACTCCTTGATGAAGATATCCGCGACTTCTTCGGCGTGGGCCTTGTCGGCGAACTGGCTTTCGCAGGGGAAGGTGTAGGTGTTGAGCCAGTCCAGCAACTGTTCGCCATAGGCGCCGACCATGCCGGTTTGCGGCAGGTGGATGTGGGTGTCGATCAGGCCGGGCGTGATCAGCGCGTCCTGATAGTGGGTGATTTCGATGTCGGCAGGCAGGGTTGGCAGCAAATCGCTGGCATGGCCAAGGGCACTGATCTGACCGTTTTCGATCACCAGCAGGCCGTCTTCGAAATATTCGTAGGAGGCTTCGATCCCCACTTCAGCAGGGTCGGCGATGCTGTGCAGAAGGGCGGCACGGTAGGCTTTGCGAGTCAAAGGCATGGTGATCTCAATTCAAAGGGCTTGGCTGCGACGTGAAGCCGGCAGCAGTTTGGCAATAGGTTCGGCGCTGGCGGTGTGCTGGCCGAAATTGGCGTTATAGGTGGCGATGATTTCGCCCGCTATGGAGATGGCGATTTCCACCGGCAACTTGCCCTTCACCTCGGTGAGGCCCATGGGGCAGCGCATGCGTTGCAACTGCGCGGCATCGAAACCGCGATCACGCAGGCGGTGCTCGAACTTGACTCGCTTGGTCTTCGAACCGATCAGGCCGAAGTACGCAAAGTCATTGCGTTTGAGCAGGGCGGCGGTGAGTTCCAGGTCTAGCGCGTGATTATGGGTCATGACGATGCAGTAACTGCCCACCGGCAGGTCGGCAATTTCGTCGACCGGCTCTTCGCTGACGATTTTACGCACGCCCTGTGGGATATGTTCCGGAAACTCCTGATCCCGCGAATCGATCCAGCGCACCCGGCACGGCAGGCTGGCCAGCAACGGCACCAGCGCACGGCCGACGTGGCCGGCGCCAAACACCGCGATCTGCGCCTGCACCTGGCCCATGGGTTCGAACAGCAGCACGGTCACGCCACCGCAGCACTGGCCCAGGCTGGCGCCCAGGCTGAAGCGCTCCAGGTGAGTGTTCTGCTGACCGCGTACGAGCATGTCGCGAGCGATCTGCATCGCCTTGTATTCCAGGTGCCCGCCGCCGATGGTGTCGAAGGTCTGCGTGGCGCTGATCACCATCTTCGAACCGGCATTGCGCGGCGTGGAGCCGAGCTCTTCGATGATGGTTACCAGGACGCAGGGTTCACCTCGGTTCTGCAGGTCGGCGAGGGCGCTGATCCAGTTGTTCATAGTCACCTCGGCTCAGAGTGAGGCCAACTCGTTTTCGGTTTCGACAGCCTTCGCCGCCGTCAACTTGCGCATCTGCTCACACCCCCACAACACCCGCTCCGGTGTCGCCGGCGCATCGATCTTGGGCTGATGGCGATAGTCACCCAGACTCGCCACCGCATCCTTGATCGCGCACCACGACGCAATCCCGAGCATGAACGGCGGTTCGCCCACGGCCTTGGAATGGAACACCGTGTCTTCGGGGTTCTTGCGGTTTTCCACCAGCTTCACTCGCAGGTCCAGCGGCATGTCCGCCACGGCCGGGATCTTGTAGCTGGCCGGGCCGTTGGTCATCAGCTTGCCTTTGTTGTTCCACACCAGCTCTTCCATGGTCAGCCAGCCCATGCCTTGGATAAAGCCGCCTTCAACCTGGCCAATGTCGATGGCCGGGTTCAGCGAGGCGCCGACGTCGTGGAGGATGTCGGTGCGCAGCATCTTGTATTCGCCGGTCAGGGTGTCGACGATCACTTCGCAGCAGGCTGCGCCGAAGGCAAAGTAGTAGAACGGCCGACCGCGCGACTGGCTACGGTCGTAGAAGATTTTCGGGGTCTTGTAGAAGCCGGTACTGGAGAGCGAAACCTGGGCGAAATAGGCCTGCTGGATCAGCGCCTCAAAGGTGAGGATCTGATCCCGCACGCGCACATGGCCGTTGTGGAATTCCACGTCCGCTTCGCTCACGTCGTACTTGCGCGCGGCGAATTCCACCAGGCGCTGCTTGATGGTTTCGGCGGCGTTCTGTGCGGCCTTGCCGTTCAAGTCGGCACCGCTGGAAGCGGCGGTCGGTGAGGTGTTGGGCACCTTGTCGGTGTTGGTGGCGGTGATCTGCACGCGGTCGATTTCGACCTGGAACACTTCGGCCACCACCTGCGCGACCTTGGTGTTCAAGCCTTGGCCCATCTCGGTGCCGCCATGGTTCAGGTGGATGCTGCCATCGGTGTAGATATGGATCAGCGCACCGGCCTGGTTGAGGAAGCTGGCGGTAAACGAAATGCCGAACTTCACCGGGGTCAACGCCAGGCCTTTTTTCAGGATCGGGCTGTGGGCGTTGTACAGGCGGATCGCTTCGCGGCGCTCGGCGTATTGGCTGCTGGCTTCCAGTTCGGCAGTCATCTCTTCGAGCATGTTGTGCTCGACGGTCTGGTAGTAGTGGGTGACGTTGCGCTCGGTCTTGCCGTAGTAATTGACCTTGCGCACCGCCAGCGGGTCGAGCGCCAGATGGCGGGCGATGGCGTCCATCACTTCCTCGATGGCGACCATACCTTGTGGGCCACCGAAACCGCGATAGGCGGTGTTGGAGGCAGTGTTGGTCTTGCAGCGATGGCCGTTTACGGTGGCATCGCCCAGGTAATACGAGTTGTCGGAGTGGAACATCGCACGGTCGACAATCGAGTTGGACAGGTCCGGCGAACAGCCGCAGTTGCCGGCCAGCTCCAGGTTGATCCCGTGCAGGCGCCCAGTGTCGTCAAAGCCCACGTCGTATTCGATATAGAAGGGGTGGCGCTTGCCGGTCATCAGCATGTCTTCGACGCGCGGCAGGCGCATCTTGGTCGGCTGGCCGGTGAGGCGCGCAACCACCGCGCACAGGCACGCCGGGCTGGCCGCCTGGGTTTCCTTGCCGCCGAAACCACCGCCCATGCGGCGCATGTCGACGACGATTTTATTCATCGACACGTCCAGCACTTCGGCCACCAGTTTCTGCACTTCGGTGGGGTTCTGCGTGGAGCAATAGACAATCATGCCGCCGTCTTCGGTAGGCATCACCGAAGAGATCTGGGTTTCCAGGTAGAAGTGTTCCTGGCCGCCGATATGCAGGGTGCCCTGGATACGGTTTTTCGCCGTGGCCAAGGCGCCGGCCGAATCGCCGCGTTGGTGAGTGTGGCTGTCCAGCACGAAATGCTTCTTGCGGAAGGCCTCGACCACGTCCAGCACCGGCTCCAGGTCTTCGTATTCGATCACGGCGGCCATCGCGGCTTTGCGTGCGGTTTCCAGGTCGCGGGCGGCAACCGCCAGCACGACCTGGCCGACGAACTGTACGGTGTCGATGGCCAACAACGGATCGCCAGGCATCAACGGGCCGATGTCTTTCAGACCCGGCACGTCTTCATGGGTGATGACAATGCGCACGCCTTCAAAGGCATAGCAGGGCGCAGTGTCGATGCTGAGGATGCGGGCGTGGGCACGGTCGGACATGCGCGCATACAGATGCAGTTGGTTGGGGAATTCCAGGCGGTCATCGATGTACTGCGCTTCACCGGACACGTGCTTGGCGGCGCTGTCATGTTTGACGCTGCGACCGACCCCGGAGGTCAGGTCCTGGGCGAACAGCTCGGCCAATTCAGCCTGGGTTTTAACGACGGCGTGATGGTTAGACATAAGCGGTCACCCGAGTCTCGATGTGCGGCGTTTGCAGTTCGATGAAGTATTTGCGCAGCAGGTTCTGCGCGCTGAGCAGGCGGTATTCCTTGCTGGCGCGGAAGTCCGACAGCGGGGTGAAATCTTCGGCCAGGGCGGCGCAGGCTTTTTCCACGGTGGCGGAATTCCAGGTGGCACCCACCAACGCAGCCTCGCAGCTTTTCGCGCGTTTTGGCGTGGCGGCCATGCCGCCGAACGCGACGCGGGCTTCGTTGATCACACCGTTTTCGATCTTCAGGTTGAACGCGGCACACACGGCGGAAATATCATCGTCCAGGCGCTTGGAGACCTTGTAGGCACGGAACAATGCGTGGCCCTTCGGCACGATGATTTTCTCGATGAACTCGCTGTCCTGGCGCGCGGTGACGCGGTAGTCGATGAAGTAATCTTCCAGCGCCAAGGTGCGGCGGGTTTCGCCTTTGCACAAGACGATCTGCGCGCCCAAGGCGATCAGCAGTGGCGGCGAATCACCGATCGGCGAGGCGTTGCCGATGTTGCCGCCCAGGGTGCCCTGGTTGCGTATCTGCAGGGAAGCGAAGCGGTGCAGCAGTTCGCCGAAGTCCGGGTATTCGTGGTGCAGCGCGGTGTAGCAGTCGGAGAGGGCGGTGGCGGCGCCGATTTCCAGGCGGTCATCGAAGTCGTCGATGCGCTTCATTTCTTCAATGTTGCCGACGTAGATCATCACCGGCAGCGTGCGGTGGAACTGGGTGACTTCCAGCGCCAGGTCGGTGCCGCCCGCCAACAGGCGGGCTTGTGGGTAGGCGTCATAGAGGTCGGCCAGGTCGGCAACGGTCAGCGGCACCAGGCAGCGTTTGTCGCCGCTGTTGAGTTCGCCGGTTTGTGTTGGTGTGATGGCTTTGAGGCGAGCGATGGTCTCGGCCTGGCGGCTGTCGAACTGATCCTGGGGTTTGTTGCAGCAGGCCTGTTCGGCAGCGGCAAGGATCGGGCGATAACCGGTGCAGCGGCACAGGTTGCCGGCCAGGGCTTCGTGGGCTTTTTGGCTGTCGGGGGCATCGCTGTTCTTTTGCAGGGCGAACAACGACATCACGAAGCCGGGGGTGCAAAAGCCGCATTGCGAGCCGTGGCACTCGACCATGGCTTGCTGGACGCTGTGCAGTTGGCCCTGGTGCTTGAGGTCTTCAACGCTGATCAGTTGCTTGCCGTGCAACGACGACACAAAGGTCAGGCACGAATTGAGGCTGCGATAACGGATCTGCTCGGCGCCTTGAGCATCCGTATGCAACTCACCGACCACCACGGTGCAGGCACCGCAATCGCCGCTGGCGCAGCCTTCCTTGGTGCCGGATTTGCCCAAATGCTCACGCAGATAGTTGAGCACCGTCAGGTTGGGGTCCAGGGCGTGCTCGCTACGGAGTTCCTGGTTAAGTAAAAACTGGATCACGGAAGGCCTCGCAGACTCATTATTGTTGTTAACCGCTTTGCGCCGAATCTAGTCATGTCTGACTTTTCGGTCAATGGTTTTCTGACCAGGAGGTCAAGAAAATGCAATCACAACACTTTCAATTATGGTCCAGTCTTCTGGAACCGGTGTTTTTGGGGGCTTGTGGGTGTTCATCGCTGCTTATTCCGTGCCAAATTCTGCAGGGTGGGCGTAGCGCCATCAGCCAGCCAATGCGCTACACTGCCGCGCTTGTACCGATAGAAGATTTTGAAGGGAAAACATGACGTTCAAGGCGCCGGACAGTCTCGCCGAGCAAATTGCTCACCACCTCGCCGAACGCATCATTCGCGGCGATCTCAAGCCTGGGGAGCGGATCCAGGAGCAAAAGGTCACGCTGGCACTCAATGTCAGCCGTGGTTCCGTGCGCGAAGCCTTGCTGATCCTCGAACGCCGCCACCTGATCGCGATCCTGCCGCGTCGTGGCGCCCACGTCACCGAACTCACGGCGCACAAGGTGCAGAGCCTGTGCACCTTGATGGGCGAGCTGTACATCCTGCTCGGCAACGCGGTGGCCCAGGGCTGGCAGACCCAGGCCGACATGGCGCCGTTCATGCAGATCCAGCAGCGCCTGATCGGCAGCTTCGAGCGCCAGGACATCCGCGCCTTCGTCGAAGAAAGCTTCAATGTGATGCGCGCCGCGTACCCCTTCGCCAACAACCCGTACTTGCAGGAAACCGTCGAGAACCTGCAACCGGCGATGAACCGCGCCTACTACCTGGCGCTGGATCAACGCAAGGCGTCCATGAGCGAGTACCTGGCGCTGTTCGAGCAACTGCTCGCCGCCGTGCTGGCCCGTGACCTGCCGCAGATCCGCCAAGTGCTGTCGGCCTACGGCGAGCGCAGTTGCTCGCTGGTCATCGCTGCGTTGGCGGACGCCTAAGCGTGCGGCTCAAGTGCATCAAACTGGCGGGGTTCAAATCCTTCGTCGACCCGACCACGGTGAACTTCCCCAGTAACATGGCGGCGGTGGTCGGGCCCAATGGTTGCGGCAAGTCGAACATTATCGACGCCGTCCGTTGGGTGATGGGCGAGAGCTCGGCCAAGAACCTGCGTGGCGAGTCGATGACCGACGTCATCTTCAACGGCTCCACCAGCCGCAAGCCGGTGAGCCAGGCCAGCATCGAACTGGTGTTCGATAACTCCGATGGCACCTTGATCGGCGAGTACGCGGCCTACGCGGAAATTTCCATTCGCCGCAAAGTGACCCGCGACAGCCAGAACAGCTATTTCCTCAACGGCACAAAGTGCCGGCGCCGCGACATCACCGATATCTTCCTTGGCACCGGCCTGGGCCCGCGCAGCTACTCGATCATCGAGCAGGGCATGATCTCCAAGCTGATCGAAGCCAAGCCCGAAGACCTGCGTAACTTCATCGAGGAAGCGGCCGGCATCTCCAAGTACAAGGAGCGCCGCCGCGAGACCGAAAACCGTATCCGCCGCACCCATGAAAACCTCGCCCGCCTGACTGACCTGCGCGAAGAGCTGGAGCGTCAGTTGGAGCGCCTGCACCGTCAGGCCCAGGCCGCCGAAAAGTATCAGGAATACAAGGGCGAAGAACGCCAGCTCAAGGCACAACTCTCGGCCTTGCGCTGGCAGGCGCTGAATGACCAGGTCGGCCAGCGCGAAGCGATCATCGGCACCCAGGAAATCAGCTTTGAGGCCCTGGTGGCCGAGCAGCGCAACGCCGACGCCAGCATTGAACGCCTGCGTGACGGTCACCATGACCTGTCCGAGCGCTTCAATCTGGTGCAGGGCCGCTTCTATTCGGTGGGCGGCGACATTGCCCGCGTCGAGCAGAGCATCCAGCACGGCCAGCAACGCCTGCGCCAATTGCAGGATGACTTGAAGGAAGCCGAACGCGCACGCCTGGAAACCGAATCGCACCTGGGCCACGACCGCACCTTGCTGCTGACCCTTGGCGAAGAGCTGGACATGCTCACCCCCGAGCAGGAAATCACCAGCGCCGCCGCGGAAGAAGCCGCCGCCGCCCTGGAAGAATCCGAAACCACCATGCATGGCTGGCAGGAGCAGTGGGACACTTTCAACCTGCAATCCGCCGAGCCACGCCGCCAGGCCGAGGTGCAGCAATCACGCATCCAGCAACTGGAAACCAGTATGGAGCGCCTGGCCGAGCGCCAGCGCCGGATGCAGGAAGAGCGCGCATTGCTGTCCGCCGACCCGGAAGACGCGGCGATCATGGAGCTGAGCGAACAGCTTGCCGAAAGCGAAATGACGCTGGAAGAACTGGAAGCCAGTGAAGAACAACAAGTGGAGCGCCTGGAGCAATTGCGTCAGCAACTGCAACAGGCGACCCAGGCACAGCAACAGGCCCAGGGTGATTTGCAGCGGCTCAATGGTCGCCTGGCATCCTTGGAAGCCTTGCAGCAAGCCGCGTTGGACCCAGGCACCGGCACTGCCGAATGGCTGCGCGATCAGCATCTGGCCGAGCGCCCACGATTGGCCGAAGGCTTGAAAGTGGAAGCGGGCTGGGAACTGGCGGTAGAAACCGTGCTCGGCGCCGACCTGCAAGCCGTGCTGGTGGATGATTTTGGCGGTTTCGACCTGGCCGGTTTTGCCCAGGGCGATTTGCGTTTGCTCAGCCCGGCCGCCGACGGCACGCGGGTGCCGGGCAGCCTGCTGGATAAAGTAGAGGCCGCGATTGATCTATCGCCCTGGTTGGGCCTGGTCAAACCGGTCGAATCACTGGAGCAGGCCTTGGCGCAACGCGGCCAACTCGGCGCCGGTGAAAGCCTGATCAGCCGCGACGGCTACTGGGTCAGCCGCCATTTCCTGCGTGTACGTCGCGCCAGTGAAGCCGAAAGCGGCGTATTGGCCCGTGGCCAGGAAATCGTCAACCTGATCGCCGAACGCGAAGAACGCGAAGCCACCCTGGAAAGCCTGGAAACCGAACTGCAAACCCTGCGCGCCACCCAGCGCCAGCAAGAGACCGGTCGCGAACATCTGCGCCGCTTGTTGCAGGACGAAGCGCGCCAGCAAGGCGAACTGAAAGCCCAGCTTTCCGCGAGCAAAGCCAAGGTCGAACAACTCACTCTGCGTCGCACCCGTCTTGATGAGGAAGTGGCGGAGATGGGCGAGCAACGTGCCCTGGAACACGAGCAGATTGGCGAAGCGCGCCTGCAATTGCAGGAGGCCCTCGACAGCATGGCGCTCGACACCGAGCAGCGCGAACTGCTGCTGGCCCAGCGCGACAGCCTGCGCGAACGCCTCGACCGCGTACGCCAGGAAGCCCGCCAGCACAAGGATCACGCGCACCAGCTGGCGGTGCGCCTGGGTTCGCTCAAGGCCCAGCACGCGTCCACCGCCCAGGCCCTTGAACGCCTGGAGATGCAGTCCGAACGCCTCACCGAAAAGCGCGAACAACTGAGCCTCAACCTGGAAGAGGGCGAAGCGCCGCTGGAAGAGCTGCGCCTCAAGCTCGAAGAATTGCTCGACAAGCGCATGACCGTCGACGAAGAGCTCAAGACCGCGCAGATCGCCCTGGAAGACGCCGACCGCGAACTGCGCGACGCCGAAAAGCGCCGGACCCAGGCCGAGCAGCAATCCCAGCTGATCCGCGGCCAACTCGAACAGCAGCGCATGGAATGGCAAGCCCTGACCGTGCGCCGCAAGACCCTGCAAGACCAGTTGCTGGAAGACGGCTACGACCTGCACGGCGTGCTCAATACCCTGACCGCCCAGGCCAATGAGAAAGATGCCGAAGAAGAACTTGAGCGGATTGCCGCGCGTATTCAACGCCTCGGCGCGATCAACTTGGCGGCCATCGACGAGTACCAGCAACAATCCGAGCGTAAACGTTATCTGGATGCCCAGGACGCCGACCTGGTCGAAGCCCTGGACACCCTGGAAAACGTGATCCGCAAGATCGACAAGGAAACCCGCAACCGCTTCAAAGATACCTTTGATCAGATTAATGGCGGTTTACAGGCCTTATTCCCAAAAGTTTTCGGCGGTGGCAGCGCTTACTTGGAACTGACGGGCGAAGATCTACTCGATACAGGGGTGACGATCATGGCGCGGCCTCCGGGCAAGAAGAACAGCACCATCCATTTGTTGTCCGGCGGCGAAAAAGCCCTGACCGCATTGGCCCTGGTATTTGCCATCTTCAAGTTGAACCCGGCGCCTTTCTGCATGCTCGACGAAGTTGACGCCCCGCTGGATGACGCTAACGTTGGACGGTACGCACGGTTGGTTAAAGAGATGTCCCAGACCGTGCAGTTCATCTATATCACCCACAACAAGATCGCCATGGAGATGGCGGATCAATTGATGGGGGTGACGATGCACGAACCGGGCTGTTCGCGTTTGGTTGCGGTGGATGTGGAAGAAGCGATGGCGATGGTGGAGTCTTGATCCATGCCGGGACAGAATTTTTATAGCACGCGGTAAGACGCTTTACCGGTCTGGCGAAAGTGGCAAATGGACATATTTGTTCAAGGCATTTTGACAGACGGTGTAAAGTTATCTTTGGTCGTGCTAGTTTAATGTCAAATTTTCGTATGCGTGGGCAAAACGTCAGTCAGAACATAGAGTTGGCGCCACGTTTTAAAGCGGTTTGCACGTTGCTAAACCCCTTATTTTTCAGCATTTTTTATTAGAGGCACGGGATTACATGGAAATCGGTCTGCGCGAGTGGCTGATCGTCATCGGCATAATTGTCATTGCCGGTATTCTTTTTGATGGCTGGCGCCGCATGCGCGGTGGCAAGGGCAAGCTCAAATTCCGTCTGGACCGCAACCTGTCCAACTTGCCTGACGACGACGGCAGCGCCGAGCTGCTGGGGCCGCCCCGTGTGCTGGATACCCATAAAGAACCGCAACTGGACGAGCACGACTTGCCGTCGATGAGCGCGCCGGTGCGTGAAGCCCGCGAGCCGTCTTCCAAGCGTGGCAAGCGCGCCGCGCCGGTGGTGGCCGAGCCGCGCCAGGCCGACCTGGACCTGGACGTTGATGACGGCCCGACCTTCAGCAGCCGCGACGATGATTTCCCGGATGAAAACGCTGGCAAGAACGCGCCGCGCCAATCCGTGAACGACCAGCCTGCCGCCGAAGAAGTGCTGGTGATCAGCGTGATCTGCCGCGACGCCGCCGGCTTCAAGGGCCCGGCTTTGTTGCAAAATATTCTGGAAAGCGGCCTGCGTTTCGGTGAAATGGATATCTTCCACCGTCACGAAAGCATGGCCGGTAACGGCGAAGTGCTGTTCTCCATGGCCAACGCGGTCAAGCCGGGCACCTTCGATCTGGACGATATCGACCTGTTCAGCACCCCGGCGGTGAGCTTCTTCCTCGGCCTGCCAGGCCCGCGTCACCCGAAACAGGCGTTCGACGTGATGGTCGCTGCAGCCCGCAAGCTGTCCCAGGAACTGAACGGCGAACTCAAGGACGACCAACGCAGCGTCCTGACCGCCCAGACCATCGAGCATTACCGTCAGCGCATCGTCGAGTTCGAGCGTCGCGCCCTGACACAAAAACGCTGAGGATTGCTCCTCGGCGTTGTCGGATAGAATAAGCGCACTAACATATTGAGCAGCTTCGGCTGCTCTTTTGCTTTCTGAGAGAACACCCATGACCGCCGCCCACACCCGCATCCTCGAACTGCGCGCTGAACTGGATCAGCACAACTACCGCTACCACGTCCTCGACGAGCCGAGCATTCCGGATGCCGAGTATGACCGGCTGTTCCATGAGCTCAAGGCCCTGGAAGCCGAGCACCCGGACCTGGTCACGCGCGACTCCCCGACGCAGCGGGTCGGTAGTGCGGCGTTGTCGGCGTTCACCCAGGTCAAGCATGAGATCCCCATGCTCAGCCTCGGCAACGCGTTTGATGAAACCACCATGCTCGAGTTTGATCGTCGGGTCACCGAAGGCCTCGACCTGCCGGCCGGCGATCTGTTTGGCGGTGGCGCGGTGGTGGAATACAGCTGCGAACCTAAGCTGGATGGCCTGGCGGTCAGCCTGCTGTATCAGGACGGTGAGCTGGTGCGCGGCGCCACCCGTGGCGACGGTACCACCGGCGAAGACATCAGCGTCAACGTGCGCACCGTGCGCAATATCCCGTTGAAACTGCACGGCAGCGGCTGGCCGGCGACCCTGGAAGTGCGGGGTGAAGTGTTCATGTCCAAGGCCGGTTTCGAGCGGCTCAATGCCTCGCAACTGGAAGTCGGCGGCAAGACTTTCGCCAACCCGCGCAACGCCGCGGCCGGCAGCTTGCGTCAGTTGGATTCGAAGATTACTGCCAGTCGACCCCTGGAATTCTGCTGCTACGGCGTGACCACTGATATCAGCGAAACCCACATCGGCAACCTGCAACAGTTGCAGAAATGGGGCATGCCCATCAGCCATGAGCTGAAGCTGGCCAAAGGCATCCAGGATTGCCTGGATTACTACCGCGATATCGGCGAGCGCCGTAACAGCCTGCCGTATGAGATCGACGGCGTGGTGTTCAAGGTCAACAGCATCGCCTCCCAACGTGAGCTTGGCTTCCGTGCTCGCGAACCGCGCTGGGCCATTGCGCATAAATTCCCGGCCCTGGAAGAACTGACCGAATTGCTCGACGTGGAATTCCAGGTCGGCCGCACGGGCGCCGTCACGCCAGTGGCACGGCTCAAACCGGTCAAGGTCGCGGGTGTCACCGTGTCCAATGCGACCTTGCACAACATGGATGAAGTGGCGCGCCTGGGTGTGATGATCGGCGATACCGTGATCATCCGCCGCGCCGGGGATGTGATCCCACAGGTAGTCTCAGTGGTGCTTGAGCGTCGCCCGGAAAACGCCCGTGCGGTGCCGATCCCCGAGAGCTGCCCGGTGTGTGGTTCCCACGTGGAGCGTACTCAGTTGGTCAAGCGCAGCAAGGGCAAGGAAACCGTCAGCGAAGGCGCGGTGTACCGGTGCGTTGGGCGCCTGGCCTGTGGCGCGCAGCTCAAGCAGGCGATCATCCACTTCGTCTCGCGCCGCGCCATGGACATCGACGGCCTGGGCGACAAGACCATCGAGCAACTGGTGGATGAAAAGCTCATCGGCTCGCCGGCCGACCTCTACAAGCTCAAGTACGAGCAGATCATCGACCTGGAAGGCTTTGCCGACATTTCCAGCAAGAAGCTGATCACCGCCATCGAAAACAGCAAGTCTCCGACCCTCGCGCGTTTTATCTACGCCCTCGGCATTCCCGATGTAGGCGAGGAGACCGCCAAGGTGCTGGCGCGCTCCCTGGCCTCCCTGGAGCGCGTGCAAAAGGCCTTGCCCGAAGTGCTCACGTACTTGCCGGACGTGGGCCTGGAAGTGGCGCATGAGATTCATAGTTTCTTTGAAGACAGCCATAACCAGGACGTGATCGGCGCGCTGCTGTCGCCGCAAGAATGCGGCCTGCAATTGCAGGATCAGGGCGACCTGAGTGCCGAATTCGCCGCCAGCACCACCCTGGGCGGGTTGCTCGACAAACTGCACGTACCGAGCGTCGGCCCCGGTGCTGCGCAGAAGCTGGCGGACAAGTTCGTCACCCTCGAAGGTGTGATCAAGGCCGACTGGCTCGACATGCGCCAGGCCCTGCCCGAGAAGCAGGCCAAGGCCGTGCGCGAGTTCTTCGACAACGCCGAGAATGCCCGCCGCGCCCTGGCCATCGAGCAACAGCTCAAGGACTTCGGCATGCATTGGGACAGCGAGAAGAAAGTCGTCGAAGGCTTGCCCGAAGCCGGCCACACCTGGGTACTCACTGGCTCTCTGGAGTTGATGAGCCGCGACGTGGCCAAGGAAAAGCTCGAAAGCCTCGGCGCCAAGGTGGCGGGTTCCGTCTCAGCGAAAACCCACTGCGTGGTGGCTGGGCCGGGCGCCGGTTCCAAACTGGCCAAGGCCAGCGAACTGGGCCTGAAGGTATTGGACGAAGAGGCTTTCGTCGCCTTCCTCGCCAAGCACAACATTACGGTCTGATTTCGACGCTGTGGCGAGCGGGCTCGCCACAGCAAGCCCGCTCATACAACAATGTGGAACGATCCTGAAGAGCAAATGATCTAGTCTCAGTCACCCAGGGAGAGATCGCCATGTTCCGCTACTTTGAGCAACTCAGTTCGCGCATCGCTGCACCCTTCGTAACCGGCACCTCCCGCGACAGCAAGGTGTGGCAGTGCCGCTGCGGCCAATCGTTGTTCTTTCGCAACAGCCAGTGCCTGGCCTGCCAGGCGCTGCTGGGCTATCAACCCCAACAAAGTCGACTCGCCTCCCTGCAACCCGGCCCGGTCGAAGGCACATGGCTACAGGACGGCAACCTCGACGCCGGTGCCTTCCGCCGCTGCGCCAACCTCGACACCCCGGCCGCGTGCAACTGGCTGATCCCGGCCCACAGCACCGCGCCGCTGTGCGTGGCGTGCAGCCTGAACCGCACCATTCCTGACTTGTCGATCCCGGAAAACCACGAGCGCTGGCGCAAAGTCGAAACCGCCAAGCGCCGTCTGGTGGCGCAACTGATCAGCCTGGGCTTGCAGGTGGTACCCAAAAGCGTCGATGAAGACACCGGCCTGGCCTTCGACTTTGTCGGCATCGATCTGGAAGGCAACGCGCCAATGACCGGCCATGCCAACGGCCTGATCACCCTTGACATCAAGGAAGCCGACGACGCCCACCGCGAAAAAGTCCGCGTACAAATGCGCGAACCCTACCGCACTCTGCTCGGGCACTTTCGCCATGAAGTCGGCCATTACTATTGGGACCGGCTGATCGCCGATACCCACTGGCTTGAACCGTTTCGCCAGCTGTTCGGCGACGAACGCGCCAGTTACGCCGAGGCCCTCGACCAGCACTACCAGAACGGCCCACGCCCGGACTGGCAGCAAACCTGCGTCAGCGCCTACGCCACTATGCATCCCTGGGAAGACTGGGCCGAAACCTGGGCGCATTACCTGCACATGATGGACGCCGTCGACACCGCCCTCGGCTTTGGCATGAGCGCCCGCGAGATGGACTTGGATTATCAGCCATTCCCGCTCACCACCCTCTACGATCCCGAACACCCTGGCGGCGTGGCATTCCTGTCGTTCGTCAACGCCTGGATCGAGTTGGCCGGCATGCTCAATGAACTGTCGCGCAGCATGGGCCAGCCGGATTTCTATCCCTTTGTGCTGCCACCGGCGGTGATTGCCAAATTGCACTTCATTCATCTGGTGATTCAGGAGGAGGGCGGCAGGGCCGATGAGGCGGTGATTCTGTAGGGGCACAAGTGCTTGAGCCCCTTCATATTTTTAATCCGCCCCCAACGGTTGTAACTTCCGATGAGATCGGTACAATGGCCCCGCTTGCCGAGAGGCAGGCGTCGTTATGGTGACCCCATCGGTCCCCCCGCAACGATTACCCGTGAACCTGGTCAGAGCCGGAAGGCAGCAGCCACAGCGGGAACATTGTGTGCCGGGGTGTGGCTGGTGGGGTTGCCTCCATAACGCTCTTCCTTGCAACACCTCCTTAAATTCAATTCAAAAAATGCATTCAAGCCATCTGCCATCGAGCAGTCCATGGCGGCATACTCCAGTGCCTGGCATCCGGAGACAACACACGTGGAAAAAGTCGACGACCTCACGCGCGAAAAGCTGCGGGAGTGGCAGATGCGGCGCCTGGAAATCAAGGACCGCATTCAATCCCATCCTGAACAGACCCTGGAATTGTCACGGGTGCTGGACCTTATGGACGACGAACACGCGGAAATCCTCAGCCAGGCGGAAATGATCCGGACGGGGGAGGTGGCCAACGAGCCCGCACCGCCTGCCGATCCAGCAGTGCCGCCCCTTACAGGTGCTTACACGCTGCAATTGAATGTGGCCGCACAGAGCGCAGAGGATCTGCGGCGGCTACTGGATATGGCGGTCTTCGAACTCCAGCAGCAGGTCACTGCGATGGCCACTACGGCTGACGCGGGTCCTCATTGCGGCGGTATGTCAGGCTCCCTCGGGGAGTATCGGTTTGAACTGGGTGGTCAGGGCAATGCCTGATTCCCTGGTGGCGAGGCGTTATGCAACCGGAACACTTTGATTTATCCAGCCCGGTCTTCCTGCCTGTCACGGAGGAAACCTGCACGGCCCTGCTCGGCGCGGATGCTGCCAAGGCCCTGGTCGGCCTGACGGACCCGGAGCTGGCCGCCGTGCTGGTGATCCAGAACCTGGCCCAGGCGGCGCAAAAGGACCTGACGTGCGCGGGTGCCGAGCGCATCCTGGCCAAGTTGCTCGATTGGTCGGTGGATACCCAGGCAGAGGGCGCCGCCACGTTGTTGTCCGAAGCCCAGCGGCTGTTCGATCCGCGCAAGCTGTACTTCGGCTTCAATGCCCTTAAAACCGTCAATCTGCGCCTGCTCTCGGCTGAAGAAGTCGCGGCGCGGGATTACCTGCTGCCTACGGGTAAATGGGATATCGGCTACAAGGTCCGCCATTTGCGCAACAACGATCCGTTCAGCCAGCAGATGGTCACGCCCCGGCACCGCGAGCGCTGGCTCAGCCCGGCCCAGGACAAGCTGGTGCGGACCTTTCGCGCCAACCTGAACGAAGACCTGCATGTCCAAGGCTACGCGGGCATCGGCAAGAGCCACCTGCTCGGCGCGTTGATGGAGTGCCTGCGGCCGGCCCAGACCCTGATATTGGCCCGCACGGGGGCAAAACTCGCGACTTTGCGTGAACGCATGGGGCTGGCCAAGGACAGTAAGACCGGTTCGACCTTTGCCGCCTTCGCCAAGGCACTCTTGCAAGGGCAGCGCCCCGCCGCGCAGGCCACGCCGGCCCGGTTGCCCGGCAAACACGAAGTGTCGCAGACCCTGAATATCCATGGCTGGCGCGGACACGATGGCGCGGCAACGCTGGATATCTGCCTGAAGGTGCTCGACAGTTATTGCCACTCCAACCACCACAGTCTGTCGGCCCGGCATTTGCCGCATTTCAAACAGCCTCTGTCCAGCGTGGATGCCCAAGCGTTGCTGGAGTATTCCAGCCGGTTGTGGACGTACGTTCAAGCCAACCCGCAATGGGCCGGTCAGACGGCCTTCGCAGCGCTGTTGCTGATAAAACGCGCAAGCCTCGATGGATGCGTAGTGCCGCCGCGCTACACCCATGTGCTGATCGATGAAAGCCAAGACATTCCGCCTTCGTTGTTGCAGATCATCGAACGCGGCCGGCAAGTGCTGATTACCCTTGGCGATGAGTACCAATTGGCCAGCGGTGTAATGGTCAGGCGCAAGCGCGAAGTTCGGCACACCGATATCAATTACTCGGTGCGTTCGGGCCGCAACGTCGAGCGCCTGGTCAACCCGCTGATCAGCGTGCACTCGCAGAAGGGCAAGACACCCTTCGAAGGCGCGCGGGATGCCGACGTCGGCATTGAGCATTACCCCCAGGGTTTCGTGCCGCCCGAAGGCTGCGTGGTGTTGACCGCGTCCCCTTGGGACACCATGAAATGGGCCATCCAGTTGCAACAGGCCAACTGCCCGTTTGGCTTCTTCGACAGTGCCGCGCAACAGGATCTGCAGCGCTTCATGATCAGCGTCATCGCGCTGTTCAAGCCGGAGTTCTACAGCAACGAGCACAACGACAATGGTCCCCATGCGTACTTCAGTGACATGGATGACTGGCAACAGGTGCGCGATGCCAGCCAGTACGACGAGTCGTTCCTGTGGGTCGAGAGCGAGCTGGAAAAAGGCTTCAACGTCGCTGATATCACGCGTTTGAATCGCCTCAGCGGCATCCCCGGCAAACGCTGCCTGCTGATGTTGGCGGAGGAGGCGGGCGGCATGGAGTTCGACCGCGTGTTACTGACGCCAGAGTTGTTGACCAACGTGAAGTTCAAGGACGCCTATGCGTTCGACCAGCGACTGTGTGCGGTGTACATCGCCATTTCAAGGGCTCGGGTGCAGCTGTACCTGCCTTACGACGTGGTTGAGTGGATTGATTTCCACACCTACCAGAAAACCCGTGAATTACACGGTTACTGATTTATTTAATTCGGCTGTTTCACAACTTTCAGCGGTCGCTCTGGACAACCTAAAACCACCTTGTTAGTTTCCGCCAGCCACTTGTTTCAGAGTATGACAAGGTGCGGAGTTGATATTGAAGTGCCATCACTTCTTTAACTAACAAGGATGTCTTTGATGAAAAGCCTGCAAGGGTTGCCCCGTCTTATCAGTGCTTCGGTAGGTGCGCCCGGTAAAGCCCGCAACTTGCCAGCCGATGTGCAGTGCATCCAGTATTTATTCAATCTGATCATTCCAAAACTGGGTTTTCCACTGGCCGAAAACGGTAAGTGCGATGGCCAGTTGGTGCAGTGCATCAGCCAGTACCAGTTCCGTCATCTCAAATATGCGCACCCCGATGGAGTGATCGACCCGACCGGTAAAACCTTCAACAGCCTGATCGAAGAGGCGGTGAAGGTGCCGGTGAAGGCGTTTCCGAGCATGCGCATCCCGACTTTCCTGAATGTGTTCGGCAACAGCCAGGGCGATGCGGTACAGGCCACGGTCAATGTGTACCTGGACCGCATGCGCGCGATGATCGAGGCCGAGAAGCGCAACCGCCAGTTGATGCTCCAGGCCACGTGCGACGGGGGCATGACCCTCAGCGAGAGCGATTTCCAGAACGCCGCCACGCAGTTGGGCGGCGGTATTTCGGTGAATATCATCAAGGCCTTCGCCACCGTGGAGTCCGGCGGGCGTTCGGGGTTCGGCCCGGCCAAGCTGCCGGTGATCGCGTTTGAAGGGCACCTGTTTCGCAAGTACACCAAGCACATCTACGACCAGGCGCATCCGCTGCTGTCCTACCCCTACAAGAAAAAGGCCGGGCCGCAGTGGCAGGCCAATAACAAGGACCAGGTCAAGGCCTGGGAAACCATGGCCACCGCCTTTGCGCTGGATCAGGAAGCCGCGTTGATGTCGGCGTCCTGGGGCATGTTTCAGATCATGGGCTTCAACTACGCGTCCTGCGGTTACAAGACGGTGTTTGAATTCTCGGCGGCATTAAAAGTGAATGCCGGCAACCAACTAAAGGCGTTCCTCGGTTTTTGCAGCAAGAGCCCGGCGTTGATGAAAGCCATGAAAAGCAAAGATTTCACCGGCATGGCGCGTAACTATAACGGCGAGGACTACGGCAACTATGACGTCCTTATGCAAAAAGCCTACGAGAAACTTGAAGGGAAAAAATAAGATGATGCGTTTTCTAGCAGTAGGTGTGTTGTCGTTGTGCGCCGTTGTCCCCGCATTTGCTGGTTCGCCTGCGTTGCATTCTGGCAAGTACGAAGGGCTGATGCTGGCGGTGACGCCTGAGCACCAGGTGGAAGGTTATTACTCGGAAGCGATGGGCGAGGGCGTGACCCGCAGCTGCGCGTTCTACCTGCAAGGCAAGCCCGCCGCGCTGACCACTTGGCTCGATGAGGCTTATCCCGGCAGCGTGGCGCCTTCATCCGACGGCGTGACCCTGACCGTGGCGGAAGGCCGTCAGCACCCCGGCTGCCTTAATGTGCTAATGCCGGAGATTGCTACCGGTCTGGACTTGACCCAGACCGCCAGCACGAAATGGATCGGCCTGGTGAAGGTGTCCGCCGACAAGGCCTACCTGTTGAAGAGCCCGAGTGCCAAGGCCGCCAAGCGCCCATACATCGTCAAGAATGACGTGGTCGGGGTGCTGGCCTTCAAGGATGGCTGGGCCCAGGTCGAGTTCATCAATGCCGATGACCGCTCGTTTACTGGCTGGATCAGCCAGGACCAGTACGCGCGTTTGGCGGCCCCTAAAAGCTGATCAGCCGAAGGTTTCACGCAACAACCCAGCAAACGCATCCCGCGCCAGATGCCGCTGGGTGTCCTTGTGCCAGAACAGCAGGTTGTCCACCGCCTGCAGTTCATCGAACCGGTACGATGCCAGCTGATTGGCCTGCTCATAGCGGGCCAGGATGCCTTCCGGCGCCAGCGCCACGCCAATCCCGGCACTCACGCAACCAATGATCGTGCCCCAACTGGCATAGCTGGCAATGGTCGGCTTGAAGGCGTGGGGCTTGACCCAGTTCTCCAGCGCCGCCCGATAGGGGCAGCCCGGTGGCCACACCAGCAAGGTGCGGCCAGCCAGGTCTTCGGCGCTGCGGATCGGTTCGCTGGAGGCGCTGGCAATCAGCACCAGGCGCTCGCTGTAGACCACGCTGTGGTCGAGCTTTGCGCGTTTGTTGCCGGCGGCCACCAGCGCCACATCCAGGCGATGGTGTTGCAGGTCATCGAGCAACTCGCCCCAGGCGCCGGTCACCAATTCCAGGCTGACATCCGGGTAGCGCCGGTGATACTCCGCCAACAGCGGCGGCAGGCGGCCACTGGCGCTGGACTCCACCGCGCCGATGCGCAGGGTGCCGCGGGGAATGGCGTTGGCGTCCACGGCGCGTTTGGATTCGTCCACCAGGGCGAGGATGCGTTCGCAGTATTCGAGGAAAATCTCCCCCGCCGCACTGATCGCCAACCCACGCCCCGCGCGGATGAACAGCGGCGTGCCCAACTCGCTTTCCAGTTGCTTGATGCGCGTGGTGATGTTGGACGGCACGCAATGCAGTTGCACGGCGGCCTGGGCCACGCTGCCGGTTTGCGCCACGGCTCGCACCATTTTCAGTTGGGCCAGTTCCATTGCTCAGTTCCAGTGATTTCAGAAGTCAGAAACGCTTAATTGTCCTACGCCTTGTGCGGGCCAAGACTGACGGCATTCCTTCTCTGTTTTCGGATGCCGTCGATGAACACCCCGTCACCCCTGAAGCTTACGCTAGTCATCGCCAGCGTCATCCTCTGTTGGGCCTATTCGCCGATTGGCGTGCACATGGGGCTGCACAGCTACAGCCCTGGCCAGCTGGCGCTGCTGCGGTTCTTGATCGCCTCGGTGTTCATGGCCGGTGTGGCGCTGGTGATGGGCATTGGTCGGCCACGTCTGCGGGATCTGCCGTGGCTGCTGGTGTTGAGTTTTTTCGGGGTGTTCCTGCATCACACCAGCCTGAATTACGGACAGCAATTCGTCACGGCGGCGGCGTCCAGCGTGTTGGCGCAATCGGCGCCGCTGTTCAGCGTGCTGATCGCATTTTTCTGCTTGAAGGAACGGGTCAGCCTCTGGCGCTGGAGCTGTGTGTTGCTCGGCCTGCTGGGTGTGCTGGTGGTGATCTGGGGCGATCACGGCCTGGGCGATATCGACCCGCGTGGCCTGTTGATCCTGCTGGCGGCGGTGTCGTGGAGCCTGTACTTCGCCATCCAGAAACACTACGCCCATCGCTACAGCCCGCTGACCATGGCGTGCTACATGGTGTGGGCCGGCACGCTGATGCTCTGTGTGAACCTGCCAGGTCTGCCCGCTTCCGTAATGCAGGCGCCGTTGCCGGAAAACCTCGCGGTGCTGGTGCTCGGGATATTTCCCAGTGCCCTGGCGTACCTGGCCTGGGGTTATGTGTTGAAACATGTCGAGGTCAGCCGTGCCTCGGTGGCGATGTACCTGATCCCGCCCGTGGCCATGACGATGGCGGCGACACTGCTGGGCGAGCACATCGCCCTGCAAGTGGTGCTGGGCGGTGTGATCGTGTTGGCCAGCGTGGCCGCAATCAGTCTTGAGGGGCGTTGGGCTCGGTCTGTCCGGTGTACAGCTGGATGATCTGGTCGATCTCGCCCGACATCTTCATCCGTAACAAGGTGCGCAGGATCAACTGCACCGGCACGTTCGGGTCATTGCGCACGGTGCAGCCAAGGCTCTGTTCATCGATCACAGCCACCTTGTGCAGGCGTTTGCCCACCGGCATCCGCTGGTTGAAGCGATCGAGTATCCATTCATTGATCACTGCGAACTTGAAACGCCCGGCCACCAGTTTGTGCAGCACCTGTTCTTCGCTGCGCGCATCGTCGCGGCTGAGCTGGCCGCCGGCAAACAGCGGGTCGAGGGTGGCGTAGCGGTAATTGAGCACGGTGCCGATGGCTTGCGGCGCGAGTTGGTCGATGTGTAACGGCTGCGGCGGAATGTGCGTGCTGACCAACAGGTTGCGCTGCACCATCAGCGGAATGCTCCAGGTGTAGTCACCGGATTGGTCGTCGACCCAGGCCTGGGTGACATAGCAGCGCACATCGATATCACCGTGTTCCATGGCGCTGGAGATGCGCGCCCGTGCCAATACGTGAAATTGCGCCGGGCGGCCGACCTGGGTGGCCAGGCTTAACATCACGTCATACAAAATGCCCTGGGTGGGCCGGCCGTCCTCCAGCTGCACCATGGGCATCGCCCAACTGTCGGAAACCGAGAAGCGCAGCGGTGCGGGCGCTGCAAGGCTGGCCGTGGCAATCATCCATAAAACGCCCAGGACTGCGCGCATAAGCTCTCCGGGTTCAGGCCTTTTTGGGGCCAGTCACAAGAGCTTAGTCAGATTAGGCAAGCGTGCCGGATGCAATTTCCCCCTTGCTCCGCTAGCATTACCGGCTTCTGTTTCCCAGTTGCGACGGTTTTCCATGAGTTATCAGGTTCTTGCACGTAAATGGCGTCCGCGCTCGTTCCGCGAAATGGTCGGCCAGACCCATGTGCTCAAGGCTCTGATCAATGCCTTGGACAGCCAGCGGCTGCACCACGCGTACCTGTTCACCGGTACGCGAGGGGTGGGCAAGACCACCATTGCGCGCATCATCGCCAAATGCCTGAACTGTGAAACCGGTATCACTTCCACGCCATGCGGCACCTGCTCGGTGTGCAAGGAAATCGACGAAGGGCGCTTTGTCGACCTGATCGAGATCGACGCCGCGAGCCGTACCAAGGTCGAAGACACCCGCGAGCTGCTCGACAACGTGCAGTACGCGCCGAGCCGCGGCCGCTTCAAGGTCTACCTGATCGACGAAGTGCACATGCTCTCCAGCCATTCCTTCAACGCCCTGTTGAAAACCCTGGAAGAGCCGCCGCCCTACGTCAAATTCATCCTGGCCACCACTGACCCGCAGAAACTTCCTGCAACGATTCTGTCGCGGTGCCTGCAGTTCTCCCTGAAAAACATGACCCCCGAGCGGGTGGTCGAGCATTTGACTCATGTGCTGGGCGTCGAGAACGTACCGTTCGAAGACGACGCGCTGTGGCTGCTTGGCCGCGCCGCCGATGGTTCGATGCGTGACGCCATGAGCCTCACCGACCAGGCCATTGCCTTTGGTGATGGCAAGGTCATGGCTGCCGACGTGCGCGCCATGCTTGGCACCCTCGACCACGGTCAGGTTTTCGATGTGCTGCACGCGTTGATCGAAGGCGACGCCAAGGCGTTGCTCGAAGCTGTGCGCCACCTGTCGGAGCAAGGTCCGGACTGGAACGGCGTGCTCTCGGAGATCCTCAATGTGCTGCACCGCGTCGCCATCGCCCAGGCCCTGCCTGAGGGTGTCGACAACGGCCATGGCGACCGCGACCGTGTGTTGGCCCTGGCCCAGGCATTGCCGGCCGAAGATGTGCAGTTCTATTACCAAATGGGCCTGATCGGCCGCCGTGACCTGCCCCTGGCGCCCGACCCGCGTGGTGGCTTTGAAATGGTGCTGCTGCGGATGCTGGCGTTCCGGCCCGCCGATTCGGCGGATGCGCCGAGACAGCCGCTAAAGCCAGTGGGGATCAGCCAGGCCACAGTTGATTCCGCCAAACCAGTGGCTGGCGCGGCGGTGGTCGCGCCAGTGGTGGCTGCGCCGGTGGTCGAGCCGGAACCGGTTATCGAGCCTGAGCCGGTCGTCGACCTGCCCTGGAATGACCCCGTTGAAGCTGAAGCCGAAGCCGAAGCCGAAGCCGAGCAAGCGCCCGCCGTGGAGCCCATGCTGGAAACCACCGGCGAGCAGCCCGAGCTGACGCCGATGCCTACGCCGACCCCGGACAGCGTGGTGCCGGACGCGCCGGAGTGGGTGTCCGCGCCGGTTCCCGAGCCGACCGTGGCCCAAGTGGAAGCCGCCACGCCGGGCATCGACCTCGACGACGAACCGCCGCTGGACGAAGACTACATCGAGCCGGACATGGATTCGGCCTACAGCTACCTGGACGACTTGGCCAGCGAACACACCGCCGAACCGGCCCCCGAGCCCGAGGCGGAACCCGCTGCCGCGCCGGCCACCGGCCTGGCCCTGCAATGGCTGGAATTGTTTCCGAAGCTGCCGATTTCCGGCATGACCGGTAGCATCGCCGCCAACTGCACGCTGATTTCCATCGACGGCGATCACTGGCTGTTGCACCTGGACCCGGCCCACAGCGCCCTGTTCAACGCGACCCAGCAACGCCGCCTGAATGACGCACTGAACCAGTACCATGAGCGCACGCTGACCATTGCCATCGAGCTGATCAAGCCGGAGCAGGAAACCCCGGCCCAGGCCGCGACGCGCCGGCGTATCAACCGCCAGCGTGAGGCCGAGGACTCGATTCATGGTGATCCGCTCATCCAGCAAATGATGCAACAGTTCGGTGCGGTCGTCCGTCACGATACTATTGAACCTGTCGAAGCCCCGGTGCCCCAGGCGTCATAAACCGGGCTACTAACTTGATCCACGTACTTTGAGGTGATTCCCATGATGAAAGGTGGCATGGCCGGCCTGATGAAGCAGGCGCAGCAGATGCAGGAAAAGATGGCCAAGATGCAGGAAGAACTGGCCAACGCCGAAGTCACCGGTAAAGCCGGTGGCGATATGGTCAGCGTGGTGATGACCGGTCGTCACGACATCAAGCGCGTGAGCATCGACCCAAGCGTATTGCCTGGCGTCGGTGAAGATGACCTGGAAATGCTCGAAGCCTTGTTCGCTGCGGCCGTCAACGACGCCGTGCGCAAGATCGAAGCCAACAGCCAGGAAAAAATGGGCGGCGTGACCGCTGGCATGCAATTGCCACCGGGCATGAAGCTGCCGTTCTGATCCGGTAGCGTTAGCTAGACTCCAATGCCAGGCCTCGTGCCTGGCATTTTTGTTTGTGCCAAATCTGATCGAACCCTGGCACGGCACGCATGGTCTGCACCCTATACCGATGGATTCGATAAAGGAGCCCCTTCATGCCTCAAGAACCGACCCTGAACCAGCGCATTGTCCTGGTCTCACGCCCCCAGGGCGCACCGACACCGGAAAACTTCCGCCTGGAACGCGTGAATCTGCCGGAGTTGGCCGACGGCCAGGTCCTGCTGAAGACGTTGTACCTGTCCTTGGACCCTTACATGCGCGGGCGCATGAGCGACGCACCGTCCTACGCCGCGCCGGTAGAAATCGATGAAGTGATGACCGGCGGGGCTGTCAGCCGTATCGAGCAGTCGCGTAATCCGAAATTTGAAGTGGGCGACCTGGTGGTCGGCTCGACCGGTTGGCAGAGCCACAGCATTTCCGATGGCCGTAACCTGATGCCGGTGCCCAAGGGCCTGGCCAGCCCGTCCATGGCCCTCGGAGTGCTGGGCATGCCGGGCATGACCGCCTACATGGGCCTGATGGACATCGGCCAGCCCAAAACCGGGGAAACCCTGGTCGTCGCCGCGGCGTCTGGCGCGGTAGGCTCGGTGGTGGGGCAGGTGGCCAAGCTCAAGGGCTTGCGCGTGGTCGGCATCGCCGGAGGCGCAGACAAGTGCCGCTACGTGGTGGATGAGTTGGGCTTCGATGCCTGCATCGATCACAAAAGTGAACATTTCGCCGATGAATTGGCCCAGGCCTGCTTCAAGGGTGTGGACATCTATTTCGAGAACGTCGGCGGCAAGGTGTTCGACGCCGTGGTGCCCTTGCTCAATCCCAAGGCCCGGATTCCACTGTGTGGGCTCATCGCTGGTTACAACGCTCACGAAGCACCCAGCGGTCCCGACCGGCTGCCGGCCCTGCAGCGCACGCTGCTGACCAAGCGCGTGAGGATCCAGGGCTTTATCGTGTTCGATGACTACGGTGATCGCCAGCCCGAATTCCAGAGCGCGATGGCGCCGTGGGTACGCGACGGCAAGATCAAGTTCCGTGAGGACGTGGTCGAGGGCCTGGAGCAGGCGCCCGAAGCCTTTATCGGTCTGTTGGAAGGGCGCAACTTCGGCAAGTTGGTCGTGCGCATTTGACGCTTATCCGGGGCGCGGGTATAAACCGCGTCTCGTTGTTTTGTCGGACCCTTCGCCCATGAGCTTCAGCCCCCTGATTCGCCAACTGATCGACGCCCTGCGCATTTTGCCGGGTGTCGGCCAGAAAACCGCCCAGCGTATGGCGCTGCAACTGCTGGAGCGTGATCGTAGCGGCGGCGCCCGGTTGGCCCAGGCCTTGAGCCAGGCCATGACCGGTGTCGGCCACTGCCGCCAGTGCCGCACCCTCACTGAAGAAGAACTCTGCCCGCAATGCGCCGACCCGCGCCGCGACGATACGCTGCTGTGTGTTGTCGAAGGGCCGATGGATGTGTACGCGGTGGAGCAGACCGGCTATCGCGGTCGCTACTTCGTGCTCAAGGGCCACCTGTCGCCGCTGGACGGCCTGGGCCCGGAAGCCATCGGCATTCCGCAGTTGGTGGCGCGCATCGAAGAGCAGGGCACTTTTACCGAAGTGATCCTGGCCACCAACCCGACGGTGGAAGGTGAGGCGACCGCGCACTACATCGCGCAATTGCTGACCAACAAAGGCCTGATCACCTCGCGTATCGCCCACGGCGTGCCGTTGGGCGGCGAGTTGGAGTTGGTGGATGGCGGCACGCTGGCGCATTCCTTCGCAGGCCGCAAACCCATCGCCCTCTGACGGATGGCTTGATAACCAAGCAAGCGCTTGGTAAGTTCGCTCCACCTCACCGTGGAGCTTGCCGATGTCTGCCTATCAGGACTACTTCGACCCCAGCCACCAATTGGTCCGCGACAGCGTGCGTCGCTTCGTCGAGCGCGAGATGCTGCCGGGCATCGAACAGTGGGAGGAGGCAGAGAGCTTCCCCCGAGAGCTGTACCTCAAGGCGGGTGCGGCGGGGATTCTTGGCATCGGCTACCCGGAAACGTTGGGCGGCAGCCATGAAGGCGATCTGTTCGCCAAGGTGGCGGCCAGCGAAGAGCTGATGCGTTGCGGCTCCGGTGGCGTCGTGGCGGGGTTGGGGTCGTTGGATATCGGCCTGCCGCCTATCGTCAAATGGGCGCGTCCAGAGATTCGCGAGCGTGTCGCCCCGCAAGTACTGTCGGGCGAGAAGATCATCGCCCTGGCGGTCACCGAGCCGGGTGGCGGTTCGGATGTGGCCAGCCTGCAAACCCGCGCCATTCGCGACGGCGAGCATTACCGCGTCAGCGGCAGCAAGACCTTCATCACCAGCGGCAGCCGCGCCGACTTCTACACCGTGGCCGTGCGCACGGGCGGGCCGGGCTTTGCCGGCATCAGCCTGCTGTTGATCGAAAAAGACACCCCCGGTTTCAGCGTCGGCCAGCCGCTGAAGAAAATGGGCTGGTGGGCGTCGGACACCGCTGAATTGTTCTTCGACGATTGCCGGGTGCCTGTCGGCAACCTGATCGGCGCTGAAAACATGGGCTTTGCCTGCATCATGGGCAACTTCCAAAGCGAGCGCCTGGCCCTGGCATTGATGGCCAACATGACGGCGCAGATGGCGCTGGAGGAAAGCCTCGAATGGGCTGCGCAGCGCGAAGCCTTCGGCAAACCCATCGGCAAATTCCAGGTGATCAAGCATCGCCTGGCGGAGATGGCCACCGCCGTGGAAGTTTCACGGGAATTCACTTACCGCCAGGCGGCCAAGATGGCCGCGGGCATCAGCGTGATCAAAGAGATTTCCATGGCCAAGAACCTCGCCACCGACACCGCCGACCGCGTCACTTATGACGCCGTGCAGATCCTCGGGGGCCAGGGTTACATGCGCGGCGCCCTGGTGGAGCGGCTGTATCGCGACAACCGCATCCTGTCCATCGGTGGTGGCACCCGTGAAGTGATGAATGAAATCATCAGCAAGCAGATGGGGCTTTGATCACTGTTCGGTCAGTGCAAACTGCGTCAGGCAAAAAGTCGGGATGCCCATGTCTTCCAGGCGCTGCGAACCGCCCAGCTCCGGCAGATCAATAATCGCCGCCGCTTCGAAGATCGTCGCGCCCATGCGCCGCACCAGGTTCGCCGCTGCGATCAGGGTGCCGCCGGTTGCGATCAAATCATCGAACATCAGCACAGAATCGCCCTCGCACAGGCTGTCGGCATGCACTTCCAGGAAGGCCTCGCCGTATTCGGTCTGGTAACCCTCGGCCAGCACGTCAGCTGGCAGCTTGCCTTGCTTGCGGAACAGGATCAGCGGCTTGTTCAGTTGGTACGCGATGATCGAACCGATCAGGAAACCCCGCGCATCCATCGCGCCGATATGGGTGAATTCGGCCTCGACATACCGATGGGCAAAGCTGTCTGCCACCAGGCGCAGAGCGCGGGGCGATTGGAACAAAGGCGTGATGTCACGGAAGATCACCCCAGGCTTGGGGAAGTCGATGACGGGGCGGATCAGGGATTTGATGTCGAACGAATCAAAGGTCATCGTCGAAGAGTCCTGGGGCTGGAAACGGACTCGAAGTATACCTGCGGCCTCGCCGGTTGGCGCGGCCGCAAGTGTCTGCATCAACCTTCCAGCGAGCCACCGGCCAGCGCACACAGCTGGATCGGGTCGAGGATATGCACTTCTTTACCTTCGGCGGCGATCAGCTCGTTCTGCTGGAAGCGGGTGAACACGCGGGACACGGTTTCTACCGCAAGGCCCAGGTAGTTGCCGATTTCATTGCGCGACATGCTCAGGCGGAACTGGTTGGCCGAGAAACCACGGGCCCGGAACCGCGCCGACAGGTTGACCAGGAAGGTCGCTATGCGCTCGTCGGCGGTTTTCTTCGACAACAGCAGCATCATTTGCTGGTCGTCACGGATCTCGCGGCTCATCACGCGCATCAACTGGCGGCGCAGTTGCGGCAATTGCAGGGCCAGTTCGTCCAGGCGTTCGAAGGGGATTTCGCAAACGGATGTCGTTTCCAGCGCCTGCGCCGACACCGGGTGAATCTCGGTGTCCATGCCCGACAAGCCCACCAGTTCGCTGGGCAAGTGGAAACCGGTGATCTGCTCTTCGCCGCTGTCGCTCAGGCTGAATGTCTTCAACGCACCCGAACGTACTGCATAAACGGAATCGAACTTGTCGCCCTGGCGGAACAGAAACTCGCCTTTTTTCAGCGGGCGGCCACGTTTAACGATGTCGTCCAGCGCATCCATGTCTTCCAAATTCAACGAAAGTGGCAAGCAGAGGGGGGCCAGGCTGCAATCCTTGCAATGAGCCTGGCTGTGAGCGCGCAGTTTAACTGGCTCGGACATTTCTTAAATCCTTGTGGGAAAACACACATAAGACGTAAGGGTAACGCACTGGGGGGCCGTGAGGCCAGCCTGTACAAAAAACCGGCAGCGGTATAAAGGTTTTTGTGTCGGGGTCGATACAGAAGGCATACCTATTGAGTCGGAGCTTGGATCATGTCTGTTATAGCTGCCTACAATCCTGCGATCCGCATTCCGACCGTCCCGGATGCAAAGCCTGCGGCTGAGGCCAAGGAAGCAGCGCCAGAGGTTGAAACCACCCATGCACCCAAAGTGGTGGAAGGTGTGACGGTGACTATTTCTGCCGATGCGTTCAAGGCGGCAGGTGCGGCTAAAAGCTCCAATGCGGATATCGATGACAGCGGCCTGGACGACAACGTCAAGCAGGTGCTGAAAATGATCCGCCAATTGAAACAACAGATCGCCGAAAAACAGGCGGAGCTGGCGGCTGTTGCTGCAGCCACTAACCTCTCCCCCGAAGAGGCTCGCGCAAAGGCCAGCGCTTTGCAGAGCGAGATCAGTTCATTGCAGGCGGGCCTGATGTCGGCCCAGACCTCACTGGCTAAGTCGATGAAAGGTATGAGTGCCGAGGATTCGATGAAGACCGCCTCACTGGCGATGTAATCAGATCACCCGTGAAAATCGTTGCCTGTTCTGGTGCTCCAGGTAGGCATCGAACACCATGCACACCGAACGCACCAACAATCGCCCGGCCGGCAATACACGAATGCCCTGGGCGTCGAGTTCGATCAGGCCATCCTCGGCCATCGCCGTCAGTTGCGGCCAGATGTCGTCGAAATACCCGCGAAAATCCATGTTGAAGGCCTGCTCGATCGTCTCGAATGCCAGGCTGAAATTGCAGATCAACTGCTGAATCACTTCCCGCCGCAGCCGATCGTCCGTGGTGCAAACCAGGCCGCGACTGGTGGCCAGTTGCGCGCCGGCCAGGGTGTTCTGGTAGCCGTTGAGGTCGCTGCTGTTCTGGCAGTACAGGTCACCGATCTGGCTGATCGCCGACACGCCTAGCCCGATCAAGTCGCAATGGCCGTGGGTGGTGTAGCCCTGGAAGTTGCGTTGCAGGGTGCCTTCTTCCTGGGCGATGGCCAGTTCGTCGTCGGGCAGGGCGAAGTGGTCCATGCCGATGTAGCGGTAACCGGCCTGGGTCAGTTGCTCGATGGTGGTTTGCAGCATCAAGAGCTTTGACGCGGGGGAGGGGAGTTCATCCGTGTTGATGCGCCGCTGGGGCATGAAACGCTCCGGCAGATGCGCGTAGTTGAACACCGACAGGCGGTCCGGTTGCAACCTGATCACCTCTTCTACGGTGCGTGCGAAGTTGATCGGCGTTTGCTTGGGCAGGCCGTAGATCAGGTCGATATTGATCGAGCGAAATTGCAGGGTGCGCGCTGCATCGATTACCGCGCGGGTTTCCTCCAGGCTCTGCAGGCGATTCACCGCCCGTTGCACTTCGGGGTCGAGGTCTTGCAGGCCGATGCTCACGCGGTTGAAGCCGAGCTCACGCAGCAGGCCCATGGTCGCCCAGTCCGCTTCACGGGGGTCGATCTCGATGCCGTAGTCGCCGGAGTCGTCATCCAGCAAATTGAAGTGCTGGCGCAGGCAGCCCATGACCTGGCGCAGTTCATCGTGGCTGAGAAAGGTCGGGGTGCCGCCGCCAAAATGCAGTTGCTCAACCCGCTGTTTCGGGTCGAGATGGCAGGCCACCAGTTGGATCTCTTGCTCCAGGCGTTGCAGGTAGGCCTGGGCGCGGCCACGGTCCTTGGTGATGACCTTGTTGCAGGCGCAGTAGTAGCAGATGTTCGCGCAGAACGGCACATGCACATACAGCGACAACGGTCGCTCGGCTTTGCGGCTGTCGCGCAGGGCGTGGAGCAGGTCGAAGGTGCCGACCTGGCTGTCGAATTGTACGGCGGTGGGGTAGGACGTATAGCGCGGTCCCGCCAGGTCATAGCGGTGAATCAGATCGGTGTCCCAACGAATGGCGTCGAGCATGCGGGCGTTCCCCCGGATAGGCTAGTGGGCCGAGTCTAGGGGCGTGGCGCAGGTGTCATCTTGATTTGCATCAACGGGGAGCGGCGCTATGCCACATGGCGATTTAATGGCCCATCAACCAATGCTGGTGTGGACCTGGCAACGTCCAGATACCGAACAGAATCACCAGCAAACCTCCGGCCATCCGAATACTGCGTTTACGTAAAAGCGCCGTGACTCGTTCAGCGGCCAACCCCGTCGCCAGCAACACCGGCCAAGTCCCCAGCCCGAACGCCAGCATCAGCAACCCACTGTCCAGCGCATTGCCCTGGCTCGCCGCCCACAGCAAGGTGCTGTAGACCAATCCGCACGGCAACCAGCCCCACAGCGCGCCCAGCAGCAAGGCGCGCGGCACGCTGGACACCGGCAGCAAACGGTTGGCGACTGGCTGTATATAGCGCCACAGGCCGCGCCCGAGGCTTTCGATACGGGTCAGGCCGCTCCACCAGCCAGCCAGGTACAGGCCCATGCTGATCAACAGCAACCCGGCCAGCACGCGCATGAACATCGCCGCCGGGCTGTTCGCCACGACCCAACCGGCCAGGCCGATCAACACCCCGGCAGCGGCATAGCTGAAGATGCGCCCCAGGTTGTACGCCAGCAGCAGTTGAAACCTGCGGCCGCGCTGTTCCTTGGGGATCGCCAGGGTCAGCGCGCCCATCAGCCCGCCGCACATGCCCAGGCAATGGCCGCCGCCGAGCAGGCCGAGGATCAGCGCGGAGACCAGCAGTGGCGCCAGTTCAAGCATGGGGCGGGTCTTTCGGCGGTTGTTCTGGGTGGTTGGCCTCTTCGATGCCGGCCAGGTGGTTGGGGTCCTGGTCGTCGAACAGCACGCTATGGGCCGGGCCGTCGAGGTCGTCGTACTGGCCGCTGTCCACCGCCCAGAAGAAGATGTAGATGGCCACGCCCACTAACAGCAGCGCCGCCGGAATCATCACGTATAAAGCTGGCATCTGCACTCCATGGCCGTGCGGCTCACACCGGCAGCGGGCGGGTTACTGAGGGGGCTCGGGCCGCTGGCGCGCTCGGCAGGCGAGTCAGGCGCAGGGCATTGAGCACCACGGTCAACGAACTGAGGGACATGCCCACTGCGGCCCAGATGGGGGTGATCCAACCCAGGGCGGCAAACGGCAGCATAAGGCCATTGTACAGCCCGGCCCACAGCAGGTTTTCAATGATCACCCGACGGGTGCGCCGTGCCAGGGTAAAGGCTTGTACCAGGGCGTCCAGGCGGTTGGACAGCAGCACCGCGTCGGCGCTGGTCTTGGCCAGGTCGGTAGCGGTGCCCATGGCCACGCTGATATCGGCGGCGGCGAGGACCGGCACATCGTTGACCCCGTCGCCGAGCATCAACACCTTGCGGCCTTCCCTGTGAAGTTGTTGCAGTACTTGCAACTTGTCATCGGGGCGCAGGCCGCCGTGTGCTTCGTCGATACCCAGTTCGGCGGCGACGCTGGCGACCATCGGCGAACTGTCGCCGGACAGCAACAGCGTGCGCCAGCCACGCGCCTTGCACGCAGCGAGCAAGGCCGGTGCGTCGCTGCGCAGGCGGTCGTCGAGGACGAACCAGGCCAGCGCGCCTTCGCGGTCGCCCAGGAGCAGCCATTGGCCAGAAAGCTCAGGCGCAGCTGGGATTGGGCAACCACTGAGTTCACAGACAAACCCCGGTTGGCCAATGCGCAATACGCGCTCGCCGACACGTCCTTCAAGGCCCAGCCCTGGCGAACTGATGACTTCATCGGCGGCCAGTGGCGCGCGGCCAAAAGCGCGGGCAATCGGGTGTTCGGAGCGGTTTTCCAGGGCGGCGGCGAGGCTAAGGCACAGGTCGGTGCTCAAGCTGCCCAGAGGGCGGATGGCCCGCAACGCCAGGCGCCCTTCGGTGAGGGTGCCGGTCTTGTCGAAAATCACCGTGTCGATCTGGTTCAAGCCTTCCAGCACATGGCCGCGCGTCAGCAACAGGCCGAGTTTGTGCAAGGTGCCGGTGGCGGCGGTGAGGGCGGTGGGGGTGGCGAGGGACAGCGCGCAGGGGCAGGTCGCCACCAGCATCGCCAGCACAATCCAGAACGCCCGCGACGCATCCAGCTCCCACCACAACAGGCCGATCAACGCGGCGGCGATCAGCGAGCACAACAGGAACCACTGCGCGGCACGGTCGGCGATCTGCGCCAGGCGCGGTTTTTCGGCCTGGGCCCGCTCCAGCAGGCGCACGATGGCGGACAAGCGCGTGTCGTGGCCCAAGGCGCGCACTTCGACGGTCAGCGCGCCCTCGACGTTGAGGGTGCCTGCGGTGACCGCGTCGCCGGTCTGGCGCGGTTGCGGCAGGTATTCGCCAGTCAGCAGGGACTCATCGATGCTCGATTGCCCCTCGAGGATCACGCCATCTGCTGGCAGCACGGCGCCAGGATGGACCAATACGCGGTCGCCCAGTGCCAGTTCAGGAAGCAGGATGCGTTCACTTTGGCCATCGGCTTTCAGGCGCAGGCATGAGGCGGGCAGTAAATTGACCAATTGCGCAGTGGCGGCCGCCGTGCGTTCGCGGGCGCGGCGCTCCAGGTAGCGACCGGCCAGCAGGAACAGCGCAAACATGCCCACCGCGTCGAAGTACAATTCGCCCACGCCGGTGAGCGCGGTCCAGATCCCCGCCAAATAGGCACCGCCGATGGCCAACGACACCGAAACGTCCATGGTCAGGTGGCGCGTACGCATGTCGCGCATGGCCCCCTTGAAAAACGGTGCGCAGCTGTAGAACACGATGGGTGTTGTCAGAAACATCGCCACCCAGCGCAGGATCACGTGCAGCTCCGGGCTCAGGTCGATATTGAATTCCGGCCAGGTGGCCATGGTTGCCATCATCGCCTGGAACCACAGCAGCCCGGCCACCCCCAGTTGGCGCAGGGCCAGGCGGTTTTCGCTGGCCAGTTGCTCGGCGGCGCGGTCCGGCTGATAGGGGTGGGCGGCGTAGCCGATATGGCGCAACTCGCTGAGCAGCTGGCTCAGCGGCAGTTGTCCATCGGCCCAACGCACTTGCAGGCGATGGTTGGACAGGTTCAGCCGCGCCTCGGCCACGGCGGGCAGGCTGCGCAGGTGTTTTTCGATCAACCAGCCGCACGCAGCGCAGCTGATGCCTTCCATCAACAGGGTGGCTTCGGCCAGTTCGCCTTCGTGGTGCACAAAAGGTTTTTGCACGTCGGCGCGGTCATACAGCGCCAGCTCGTCCACCAGTTGCACCGGCAATGCCTCGGGGTTGGCCGAGGCTTCGCTACGGTGCTGGTAATAGCTTTCCAGGCCGCCGGCCACAATGGCTTCGGCCACTGCCTGGCAGCCTGGGCAACAGAGCTCGCGGCGTTCGCCGAGGATCACTGCGGTGAAGCGGCTGCCCGGCGGAACGGGCAGGGCGCAGTGGTAGCAGGGGATTGGGCTGGTCATGGCGCTGCTATTTTTTCAGGTCTTCAGCACCCTGCAACGGTTCATCGCCCAGCAGCAAGTCCTTGTCGTGGCTGACCTGTTCTTCTTCGAACATGCGCCAGGTGCGGTCGCCTTCGACGCCGAGCAATTCGACGAAGCGACGGCCTTCGACCTTGTCGGTGACCTGGCCGATGTAGCGACCGGGTTCGCTGTCGCTGCGGGCCAGGTTGATCTTGCGATCCTTCTCCGGCTGTGTCGGGGAAATCAGGTTCAATTCCAGGGTGGTCGGGTTGCTGTTGCCGGTGAGGTTCACTTCGACTTCACCGGTCAGCTCATCCAAGTGCACCTTGGCGCGCAGTTGCAGGGTCTGGGCCAGCAGTTCGCGGTCCAGGGAGCGGTTGATGCCTTTGCCGGCCTCGTAGTAGTTGTCGTTGACCAGGTTGTCCGGGTTGTTCACCGCGATGGTCACCATGGACAGGGTCAAGGTCACCGAACAGGCCAGGATCCCAATGATGATCCAGGGCCAGAGGTGCTTGTACCAGGGGCTTGCGGCAGTGGCTACGGACATGGTTCTGCTCTCTTCTAACGAACTTGTGGGCCGATGAATCGGCTCTTGGCTTCAATATGGACGCTGGCGTCATCGGCATCGGTGAGGATGAATTTCACCTCGTTGGTGCTCGACGGCAGTTGTTCCGGCGCACTCGACAATTCGACCGGCATGCTGACGATATCACCGGCGGCCACCCTGATCTCACGGCGGCCTTGCAGCTTGAGGTCGGGCAAGCCTGCGGCGTCGAGCACGTAGGTGTGGTCGCGCTGGTCCTTGTTCATGATCTTCAGGCTGTAGACGTTTTCGATGCGGCCTTCGGCGTTTTCGCGGTACAGCACGCGGTCCTTGCTCACGTCGAAACCCACCAGCGAGCGCATGAAGAACGCGGCCACCAACAGGCTGATCATCGCCAGCAACACCAATGCATAACCAATCAGGCGCGGGCGCAGCTTGTGGGTTTTCTGCCCCGACAGGTTGTGCTCGGTGGTGTAGCTGATCAGGCCGCGTGGGTACTCCATCTTGTCCATGATGTTGTCGCAGGCGTCGATGCACGCGGCGCAGCCGATGCACTCGATCTGCAGGCCGTCGCGGATGTCGATACCGGTCGGGCACACCTGCACGCACATCGTGCAGTCGATGCAATCGCCGAGGCCTTGGGCCTTGTAGTCGACGCCTTTTTTGCGCGGGCCACGCAGTTCGCCACGGCGCGGATCGTAGGAAACGATCAGGGTGTCCTTGTCGAACATCACGCTCTGAAAACGCGCGTACGGGCACATGTAGATGCACACCTGTTCGCGCAGCCAGCCGGCGTTGCCGTAGGTGGCGAGGGTGAAGAACCCCACCCAGAAATATGACCAGCCATCCGCCTGGCCGGTGAAGAAGTCGAACACCAGTTCGCGAATCGGCGAGAAATAGCCGACAAAGGTCATGCCGGTGACAAAACCGATCAGCAGCCACAGGCTGTGCTTGCTAAATTTACGCAGGAACTTGTTGGCGCCCATCGGCGCTTTGTCGAGTTTGATGCGCTGGTTGCGGTCGCCTTCGGTGACCTTTTCGCACCACATGAAGATCCAGGTCCACACGCTTTGCGGGCAGGTATAACCGCACCACACACGCCCGGCGTACACCGTGATAAAAAACAGGCCAAATGCCGCGACGATAAGAATGCCCGACAGCAGGATGAAATCCTGGGGCCAGAAAGTCGCGCCGAAAATAAAGAATTTACGCTCCGGCAGGTTCCACCACACGGCCTGGTGACCACCCCAATTCAGCCACACGGTGCCGAAGTAGAGCAGGAACAGACCGGCACCGCCGAGCATGCGCAGATTGCGGAACAGGCCAGTGAAGGCACGGGTGTAGATCTTCTCTCGCGAGGCGTAGAGGTCGACAGTTTTGGCAGGCGGGGTAACGTCATGTACCGGTATTTGGTCGCTCATCATTGCATCCCACGGCGGTGGAGATTTGCCTCGGCCAGTACGTGCCAACCGGGGTCAAATTAGGGGTGTTGCAGTGGCCTAATGATACGCCCCCGATGCTGTGCAAAGGGTGCGACCTTTGGTCGCGTTGGGGGAAATCAATTGATGGTGTACGTGATCTGGATCAATTGACTTGGGAAGTATGGACGGTTTTGGTGAGTAAGGAGGTCATTCGTCCCACGGATTGATCAGTGGGACGCCGCTGGATTTGAAATCGCTGGTGTTGCGCGTCACGACGGTCAGCCCGTGAACCAGAGCGGTAGCGGCGATCAGTGCATCACTTTCATTGGTCCGGTCAGGCACATGCAGATGTGCACAACGCAGGGCGACTGCGGTATCCACCGGCAGAATCCTGGAATCAAAAGCGGGCATTACATGGCGATTGAGCCAAGTTCTTAGCACCTTGCCTTGTGCCGGGTCTCGGCGCTCGATACGCAAGACCCCGTTCTCCAATTCTTTAAGCGTTATCGCAGAGATAAACATACGTGGAGCGATGACACTTTTTGCCCATGCGACCACCTTTGCGTCGGCATGGGGTTTGCGAAGTTCAGAAATAACGTTGGTGTCGAGTAGGTACATCAAGAGAGGTCCACAGGTCGATGAGTGATCACGCCGCGTTCGGTTTCGAAGTCGATATCGGCCGCTTCTGGCATCACTAGCAGATCAACGATGTCGGCATTGAGCCCTGTCAGTTTCTGGTAGTCCTCAATGCTTAGCAGTACATGGGCCGGCTTGCCGCGATCAGTGATAAAAACCGGCCCTTGGCGGGCTGCTTTTTTGGCACCACTTGTGTCTTGGTTGAATTCGCGGCTGGAAATGGTGGTGATGGTCATGGGGTGCTCCCCCTTCGTCAGGCTGGATGTAGTTACGTTACTACTTGGCTGTCACAAACCGCAAGTGTGAGGCTACAAGTGGTAGTGGGTTCCTGCTGACATAACCCCGAGAGCCAGAATGAACAAAGCCCCGCCAGCTTTCGCTGAGCGGGGCTTTGATGTTTCGAGGGCTTACTGCTCTTCAGCCTTCTTATCCCCATGGGACAAGCTGTACACATACGCCGCCAGCAAGTGCACCTTGTCATTGCCTTGCAGTTGTTCCTGCGCTGGCATCTGGCCCTGGCGACCCCAACGGATGGTCTGTTGCAGTTGGGCGAAGCTGGAACCGTAGATGAAGGCACCTGGGTGGGTCAGGTCAGGCGCACCCATGGCTGGGGTGCCTTTACCGGCCGGGCCGTGGCAGGCCACGCAGTTGGCAGCGAAGAGTTTCTCGCCGTTGGCCACATCGGCTTTCACGCCTTCGGGCAGCTTGCGGCCGTCGAGGTTGGTCACCACGAACGCGGCGACGTCGCTGACACCTTGTTCCTTGAGGATATCCAGCCAGGCCGGCATCACGGCATGGCGGCCCTTCATGATGGTTTCCTTGATGGTGGCGGGCTCGCCACCCCAGCGCCAGTCGGCGTCGGTCAGGTTGGGGAAGCCATAGGCGCCTTTGGCGTCAGAGCCGTGGCACACCGAGCAGTTGGAGGCGAACAGGCGGCCGCCCATTTTCAAGGCTTGCGGGTCCTTGGCCACTTCTTCAATCGGCATCGACGCGAATTTGGCGAAGATCGGGCCGAACTTGGCGTCCGACTTGGCCATTTCCTTTTCCCATTCGTGTACGCCGGTCCAGCCGGTCTGGCCGTTGGCGAAGGGGGTTTGCTTTTCGGTGTCGAGGTAGTTGTAGCCCGGCAGCAGGCCTTTCCAGTTGCCCAGGCCGGGGTACAGCGCCAGGTAGCCGAGGGCGAAGATGATGGTGCCGACGAACAGCATGAACCACCATTTCGGCAGTGGGTTGTCGTACTCCTCGATGCCGTCGAACGAGTGGCCGACGGTCTCGTCGGTTTGCTCGGCGCGCTGGCCCTTGCGGGTCGACAGCAGCAGCCAGGTCAGGGCGAAGATGGTACCCAGACTGAGGACTGTGACGTACAGACTCCAGAACGTAGTCATTCTTTGTTACTCCTAGAAGCTTGCTCGACGTGCTTGATGGCTTCGGGATCATCCGCAAAGGGCAGCAAGGTCGCGTCTTCAAACTCCGACTTGCGCTTGGGGCTGAACACCCACAACGCCAGGCCGATAAAGGCCACCATCACCACAACGGTGCCCAGGCCACGAATCATCCCGATATCCATGAAGAATCACCGTTTGCTTTTGATGATGGTGCCCAGGCCTTGCAGGTAGGCCACCAATGCGTCCATTTCGGTCTTGCCCTTCACGGCTGCGGCTGCACCGGCGATGTCTTCGTCGGTGTAGGGCACGCCCAGGGTGCGCAAGACTTCCATCTTCTTCGCGGTGTCCTTGCCGTCGAGCTTGTTTTCCACGAGGAACGGGTACGCCGGCATTTTCGACTCAGGTACCACGTTGCGCGGGTTGTACAAGTGCGCACGTTGCCAGTCATCGGAGTAACGACCGCCGACACGGGCCAGGTCCGGGCCGGTGCGCTTGGAACCCCACAGGAACGGGTGGTCCCACACGCTTTCGCCAGCGACCGAGTAGTGGCCGTAGCGTTCGGTTTCGGCGCGGAACGGGCGGATCATCTGCGAGTGGCAGCCGACACAGCCGTTGGCGATGTAGACGTCGCGGCCTTCCAGTTCAAGGGCGGTGCGCGGCTTCATGCCTTCGACCGGCTTGTTGGTCACGTCCTGGAAGAACAGCGGAACGATCTGGGTCAGGCCGCCGATACTCACGGCGATGACCATGAAGAAGGCCAGCAGGCCGATATTCTTCTCGACTACTTCATGCTTCATCAGTGGGCTCCCACAACGGCGATCTTGGCGGCGGCTTCGGCTTCTGCAGGGTCGGAGGCACGCACGGTGCGCCAGACGTTGTAGGCCATGAACAGCATGCCGGCGGCAAAGAACGCACCGCCCAGGGCGCGGACGATGTAGCCCGGGTGGCTGGCTTGCAGCGCTTCGACGAAGGAGTAAGTGAGGGTGCCGTCATCGTTGATCGCACGCCACATCAGGCCCTGGGTGATGCCGTTGACCCACATCGAGGCGATGTAGAGCACGGTGCCGATGGTGGCCAGCCAGAAGTGCGTGTTGATCAGCGCGACGCTGTGCATCTGCACGCGGCCGAACAGTCGGGGGATCATGTGGTAGATCGCGCCGATCGAGATCATCGCTACCCAGCCGAGAGCGCCGGCGTGTACGTGGCCGATGGTCCAGTCGGTGTAGTGGGACAGCGAGTTGACGGTCTTGATCGCCATCATCGGGCCTTCAAAGGTCGACATGCCGTAGAACGCCAGCGACACCACCAGAAAGCGCAGGATCGGGTCAGTGCGCAATTTATGCCAGGCGCCCGACAGGGTCATCATGCCGTTGATCATGCCGCCCCAGCTCGGGGCGAGCAGGATGATCGACATCGCCATGCCCAGCGACTGCGCCCAATCCGGCAGCGCGGTGTAGTGCAGGTGGTGCGGACCTGCCCAGATGTACAGGGTGATCAGCGCCCAGAAGTGCACGATGGACAAACGATACGAGTAAATAGGACGTTCGGCCTGTTTGGGCACGAAGTAGTACATCATCCCCAGGAAACCGGTGGTCAGGAAGAAACCCACGGCGTTGTGGCCGTACCACCACTGGATCATCGCATCCGTGGCCCCGGCGTAGGCCGAGTAGGACTTGAACAGGCTGACCGGCAACGACGCGTGGTTGACGATGTGCAGCATCGCCGTCACCAGGATAAAGGCGCCGTAGAACCAGTTGCCCACGTAGATGTGCTTGGTCTTGCGCTTGACGATGGTGCCGAAGAACACCACGGCGTAGGTCACCCACACGATGGCGAGCAAAATGGCGATCGGCCATTCCAGCTCGGCGTATTCCTTGGTGGTGGTGTAACCCAGGGGCAGGGTGACGATGGCGCTCACGATGACGGCTTGCCAACCCCAGAAGGTGAAGGCCGCGAGGCTGTCGGAGATCAGTCGCGTCTGGCAGGTTCGCTGCACGACATAGTAAGAGGTGGCAAACAATGCACAGCCACCGAAGGCGAAAATCACCAGGTTGGTGTGCAGCGGGCGCAGGCGGCCAAAGGTCGTCCATGGCAAACCGAAATTCAATTCCGGCCAAACCAGTTGCGAGGCGATGAACACCCCGAGCCCCATGCCAAGGATCCCCCAGACCACCGTCATGATGGCGAACTGGCGGACTACCTTATAGTTATAAGCAGTCGGACTGATTGCTGTGCTCATTCTAAGGTTCCACGGTTTAGGTTTTTTTATAGGTAAAATCGGCCGCAAGTATGTAGAAAGCGAGGGGCCATTGCAACGCAATGGCTGACCTGTATCAATGCGTTCCACGCCAGATTCTGCGCCCTTTCCATGTTTGGCGTAAGGACAAAATCCGAAATCGAAAGCTGATCGAGTGGACAGGAAAATTTTGGGGTCGCAACGAATGCCGTCGCGTACGCCAGGATTGGTCCGCTGTGGGAACAAGCGTAGACCCGAAAGTGAGGAGGGGAAAGTTGTGCTTTGGAAGGGTGCGACACTTGGTCGCTAGCCAGGTAGAGCGGCTGCCCCAGATTGGGGCAGCGCTCAGTGGTTACTCAGGCTGGCTTTCTGGCGTTGCGCCATCGGCGTTGTGGGACAGGCTGTAAACATACGCGGCCAACAAGTGCACCTTGTCGTTACCTTGCAGCACTTCCTGCGCCGGCATCTGGCCTTGGCGGCCGTGACGGATGGTCTGCTGCAACTGCGCGAGGCTGGTGCCGTAGATGTAGCCGGCCGGCTTGGTCAGGTCAGGCGCACCCATGGCTTCCATGCCGTGGCCTTCCGGACCGTGGCAGGCGACACAGGTAGTGCTGAACGCCGCCTGGCCTGCTGCCAGGTCTGCGGTGCTGTTGGCCGGCAAGGGCAGCTTGGCCACGTCGTGACGAACATAGGCCGCGACGTTTTTCACCCCTTCATCACCAAGCATGTCACCCCAGGCCGGCATCGCCGCGTGGCGGCCATTCAGGATGGTGGTCTTGATCGCTTCGGCCGAGCCGCCCCAACGCCAGATATTGTCCGCCAGGTTCGGGAAACCAAACGCGCCCTTGGCATCCGAGCCGTGGCACACCGCGCAGTTGGAGGCGAACAGGCGGCCGCCCATTTTCAGCGCTTGCGGGTCCTTGGCCACTTCTTCCACGGGCATGGCCGAGAATTTGGCGAAGATCGGCCCGAACTTGGCGTCGGCCTTGGCCATTTCCTTGTCCCATTCCTTGGTCTGGGTCCAGCCGTCTTCATAACCCGGCAACACGCCTTTCCAGTTGCCCAGGCCCGGGTAGAGGATCAGGTAGCCGACCGCAAACACCAGGGTGCCGGCGAACAGCATGAACCACCACTGGGGCAGCGGGTTGTCGTATTCCTCGATCCCGTCGAAGGCGTGGCCCATGGTCTGGTCCACACTGCCCTTGGTCTCGCCCTTGCGGGTGCCGATCAACAGCCAGGTCAGGCCGATCAGGCTGCCGAGGGTCAGTACGCAGATCCATGTACTCCAGAATAGGGTCATGGCCGAGTGCTCCTTATTGCAGGCTCTTCTTGAGCGTCGGATGGAGAAGGTTCATCGGCGAAGGGCAGCAGGCGTGCCTGCTCGAATTCCGCATTGCGCCGGTTGTTGAACACCCACAGCGACAGGCCGATAAAGGCGATGGCGACCACCAGCGTGCCGAGGCCGCGGATGGTGCCCGCATCGAATTCAAATCCCATGGCTCACCTCTTGCTCTTGATGGCAGTGCCGAGCACTTGCAGGTACGAAACCAGCGCGTCCATCTCGGTCTTGCCCTTGAGGCTGGCGACGGCGCCACTGATGTCGTCGTCGGTGTACGGCACGCCGAGGGTGCGCATCACTTTCAACTTGGTCTCGGTGTGGCTGCTGTCGACCGCGGCGGTGACCAGCCACGGGTAGGCCGGCATTTTCGACTCGGGCACCACGTTGCGCGGGTTGTACAAGTGCGCGCGGTGCCAGTCGTCCGAGTAGCGCGCGCCCACGCGGGCCAGGTCCGGCCCGGTGCGCTTGGAGCCCCACAGGAACGGGTGGTCCCACACGCTTTCACCGGCGACCGAGTAGTGGCCGTAGCGTTCGGTCTCGGCGCGGAATGGGCGGATCATCTGCGAGTGGCACTGCACACAGCCTTCGCGGATGTAGATGTCACGGCCTTCCAGTTGCAGCGCGGTGTAGGGCTTCATGCCTTCCACCGGCTTGTTGGTCACGTCCTGGAAGAACAGCGGGACGATCTGGGTCAGGCCACCGATGCTCACGGCCAGTACCATGAGCAGCATCAGCAGGCCGACGTTCTTTTCAATCGTTTCGTGTTTCATCACAGACTCCTCAGGCCAGCTGCGCAGTGGTCGTGGCTTCGACGGGCTGCGCCGAACGCACGGTGCGCCAGGTGTTGTAAGCCATCAGGAACATGCCGCAGAGGAACACCGCACCGCCCACCAGCCGCACGATGAAGCCAGGGTGGCTGGCCACCAGGGTTTCGACGAAGGAGTAGGTCAAGGTGCCGTCTTCGTTGACCGCACGCCACATCAGGCCCTGGGCGATGCCGTTGACCCACATCGAGGCGATGTAGAGCACGGTGCCGATGGTGGCCAGCCAGAAATGCGCGTTGATCAGGCCGAGGCTGTACATCTGCTCACGACCGAAGACTTTCGGGATCATGTGGTACAGCGCGCCGATGGAGATCATCGCCACCCAACCCAGCGCCCCGGCGTGTACGTGGCCGATGGTCCAGTCGGTGTAGTGGGAGAGGGCGTTGACGGTCTTGATCGCCATCATCGGGCCTTCGAACGTCGACATGCCGTAGAAGGCCAGGGACACCACGAGGAAGCGCAGGATCGGGTCGCTGCGCAACTTATGCCAGGCGCCCGACAAGGTCATCATGCCGTTGATCATGCCGCCCCAGCTCGGCGCCAGCAGCACCAGCGACATCACCATGCCCAGGGATTGTGCCCAGTCCGGCAGCGCGGTGTAGTGCAAGTGGTGCGGGCCCGCCCAGATGTACAGGGTGATCAGCGCCCAGAAGTGCACGATGGACAAGCGATAGGAATACACCGGACGTTCGGCTTGCTTGGGCACGAAGTAGTACATCATCCCCAGGAAGCCGGCGGTGAGGAAAAAGCCCACGGCGTTATGCCCATACCACCACTGCACCATGGCATCCGTCGCACCGCCGTAGAGGGAGTAGGACTTGGTCAGGCTGACCGGGATTTCCAGGTTGTTGACGATATGCAGGATGGCCACGGTGATGATGAACGCACCGAAGAACCAGTTACCGACGTAGATGTGCTTGGTGTTGCGCTTCATCACCGTGCCGAAGAACACGATGGCGTAGGCCACCCAGACGATGGTGATGAGGATGTCGATCGGCCATTCCAGCTCGGCGTATTCCTTGGAGCTGGTGTAGCCCAGCGGCAAGGAGATCGCGGCCAACAGGATGACCAGCTGCCAGCCCCAGAAGCAGAACGCGGCGATCTTCGGCGCGAACAGCTGGGTCTGGCAGGTGCGTTGCACCGAATAGAAGGAGCTGGCGAACAGCGCGCAGCCGCCGAAGGCGAAGATTACCGCGTTGGTGTGCAACGGGCGCAGGCGGCCGAAGCTGGTCCACGGCAAGTCGAAGTTGAGTGCAGGCCAGACCAATTGGGCGGCGAGAAAAACCCCGAGCCCCATGCCGACGATGCCCCACACCACCGTCATAATGGCGAATTGGCGGACCACCTTGTAGTTATAGGCGGTACTTAATGTAGTGTTCATGGTTCCCCATCCACGGTTCAACCCAAGCAGATGCGGCACTTGGGCTGGAGTTATAGGCAGACTAAAAAGCGAGGCAAGCATGGGCAAAGAGCACAAGGCCGGTATTGACGGGGATCAATGGGCGCAGTGTGTGCGGGAACGCGGCTGGTTGTGGGATGTCGCGGCGGACGTTGCAGGAGGTGAACCTGTGACGCTGATCCTGGCCCACGGCGCCGGAGCACCGATGGACTCATCCTTCATGAACGACATGGCTGCACGCCTTGCCGGGCATGGCGTCAACGTGTTGCGCTTCGAATTTCCCTACATGGCTCAACGCCGTGTCGACGGCGGCAAACGCCCACCCAACCCGGCGCCGAAACTGCTGGAAACCTGGCGCGAGGTGGTGGCCGAGGTGCGACGTCATGTCGCTGGGAAGCTGGCCATTGGCGGCAAGTCCATGGGCGGGCGCATGGCCAGTTTGCTGGCGGATGAAGTGGGCGCGGACGGGTTGGTGTGCCTGGGGTATCCGTTTTATGCGGTGGGTAAACCGGAGAAACCACGGACTGAGCATCTGGCCGGGTTGAAGACGCCGACGTTGATTGTGCAAGGCGAGCGGGATGCGCTGGGCAATCGGGTTGCGGTTGAGGGGTATGCGTTGTCGCCGAGCATCGAGGTGATGTGGCTGGTGGCGGGGGATCATGACTTGAAGCCGTTGAAGGCTTCGGGGTTTAGTCATGAGCAGCATCTGGAGGCTGCGGCGGTGAAGGTGGCTGAGTTTCTTGGCGGTTGTTAGGGCCTCTTCGCGAGCAAGCCCGCTCCCACATTCGACCGCATTCCAAGGGATGTGCACGGTTAAATGTGGGAGCGGGCTTGCTCGCGAAAGCGGTCTACCGGTTAAAACGCTCGACCAGGGAGTACTGGGTATTGGCTGTGTGAGTCAATTCTTCACTCAACTGCGCCGAGTTCAACGCCTGCTCCGACGTCTGATCCGCCAGCAGTGCAATGGTGCTGATGTTACGGCTGATCTCTTCGGCCACCGAGCTTTGCTCTTCAGTTGCCGCCGCGATCTGCGTGGTCATGTCGGTGATATGCGCCACCGCCTCACTGATGCCCACCAGCGCCTGATCCGCTTCCATCACCCGCGCCACACCTTCTTCAGCCTGGCGGTGTCCGGCATCCATGGTTTGCACGGCGGCGGCGGCAGTCTGTTGCAGCTTGGCGATCAGGGCGTGGATCTGCCCGGTCGATTCAGCTGTGCGTTGCGCCAGTTGACGGACTTCGTCCGCCACCACCGCAAAGCCACGACCCATCTCGCCGGCACGTGCCGCTTCAATGGCCGCGTTCAGTGCCAGCAGGTTGGTCTGGTCGGCAATGCCTTTGATCACGTCGACCACGCCACCGATTTCGTCACTGTCTTTGGCCAGTTGGGTCACGGTCACGCCGGTCTCGCCCACTGCAACGGACAGGCGCTGAATCGCCTCGCGGGTTTCCCCGGCGATATCGCGGCCGCGACCGGTCAGGCGGTTGGCCTCCTGGGTCGCATCGGCGGTACGTTGCACGTGGCTGGCGACTTCCTGGGTGGTGGCTGCCATCTGGTTGACGGCGGTCGCCACCTGCTCAGTCTCGACGCGCTGGCGCTCCAAACCGCTGGAGCTGTTATGCGCCAGGGTGTTGGACTGCGCCGCCTGGTCGTTGAGGTGTTCGGCGGTGTCCTGCAAGCGCGTCAGACAGGTCTTCAGACGTGCCTCCTGGCTGAGGATCGACATCTCCAGCCGCGCCTGGGCGCCACGGCTGTCGGTGTACATCTGCGCGATCAGCGGGTCGGAGGTGGTCTGTTCGGCCAGGCGCAGCAAGCGCTTGAGGCCGCGTTGTTGCCAGCTCAGGCCCAGCAGGCCCAGCGGCACCGACAGCCCCGCCGCCAGGGCAAAGCCCCAGTGGGAGTTGAGGGACGCGCCGATCATGAAGCTCAACTGGCTCACCAGGATAAACGGCAGCCAGTCCTGCAGCACCGGCAGCCACTTGTCCCGCTGAGGGATCGCTGACTTGCCTTGGTTGATGCGGTGGTAGAGCGCTTCGGCCCGGCGGATCTGCTCGGCGGTGGGCTTGATGCGCACCGATTCGTAGCCGACCACCTGGTTGCCTTCGAAAACTGGCGTTACATAGGCGTTGACCCAGTAATGATCGCCGGTCTTGCAGCGGTTCTTGACGATGCCCATCCATGGCAAGCCTTGTTTGAGCGTGGACCACATGTGCGCGAACACCGCCGCCGGAACGTCCGGGTGACGGACCAGATTGTGCGGGGCACGCACCAGTTCGTCACGGGAGAACCCACTGATTTCGACGAAGGCGTCGTTGCAGTAGGTGATCACGCCTTTGGCATCTGTGGTGGAGATCAACCGTTGCTGAGCGGGGAAGGTACGTTCGCGCTGGGTAACGGGTTGGTTATTACGCATGATTGTTCAATCCGCAAGGCTTTCAGGGGGTATCGGCAAGAACGGCGGTTTATTTAACTTATTTTTGCAACAATCAACCGGCGAGCATGGGGTAGGTAAACAAGCCGAAGTGAAGCAGATTCAAACCAAAGTGCGTGGCCACTGCCGCACCCAGGCCACCAAAGCGATACGCCAGGCCATACCCCACTCCGGCGATGCTCGCCAGCAACACCCAGTGCCAGCCCGCGCCGAGGTGCACCAGGCCGAACAATAGCGAGGCCAGCAGCAGTGCGAGGTTTTCGCCATAGGGCAAGTGTTTGAAGCGCCGGCTCAAGCCGCCCTGGACATAACCCCGGAACAGCGCTTCTTCCACCAGGGTCACCAGCAGCAGGTTATTCAGCACCCACAACCAGGCCTGTTCCGGCCATTTCGGCGCCCAGGTGATCATCCCCAGCAAGGCGGCACCGCCCAAGGCCGCGATGGCGGTGAGCGTCAAGGCCAGGGCGGTCACGCAGATCGACAGGCGCAGCGAACGCCGCGCCACGATCCACGGGCAGGCCAGCAACAGCCAGAAGCCGATCAGCGGTTTGTCCTGGTTCAGGTACATCGAGAAGGGCACAGCATCGTCGGTGAGCCGTTGCGGGGCAATACCGCGCCCGTTGTAGAACCCCGGCAACCAATGCATCGCCAGGCTCAGGGCCAAGACGATAAACAACCCGTGACCCAGGTAGCGCGCCCAGGGCGTGCGTTGCTGGCGTACGGCATAACCGGCGATCAGCAACAGGGCGACGGACACCCCCGCCAGCACCCCCAGTTGTCCGTAGATCAAGGCCAGTAGATAGCCGATGGAAAGAAGCGCCAGGTACAGCCAGGGCAATGCGATCATGGGGAATCCTTGGAAAAATCTGGGCGGCATTATAGCGACGCGTCCTACAGGGCCCACATGAAAACTCCTCCATTCAGGGTGATTGCACAACCTGTCACCGGCTGGTTATAGTCCGAGCCTCTTTATCCCTTCACACAAGATCAGCCCATGCCAGTTCGCCAGCGCACAGCGGTAGTCGATTCAGCGGTCAACGCTGCGGTCGTGCCGTGCGGGGACAAGCAGCCTGCGCAGATCAGTCACTACCCCCCACCTGTCCGTAGCACGCCGGTGTACGCAGTCGTATCACCGCCGGGTGTTGGCATTTCGGGCTGACCAGCTGATGGCTGTTCCCGTCTGCCCGCCTGAAAAAACCTACTGAGTTTCAGCGTCCGCTGAATTGGCTTTTTTGCCTGATGACAGGTGGTATCCATGTCTGTTCTTTCGAAACAATCCGTGGCCGCGGCGGCCTCGACGAGCCTGTTTGTCCTGCTGTGGAGCAGCGGGGCGATCTTCTCCAAATGGGGCCTGGCCCACGCGTCACCCTTTGCGTTTCTGTTGATCCGCTTTGCCATCGCCCTTGTGGGCTTGGTGATCCTGATACCGATCCTCAAGTTGAAACTGCCGCGTCCCGGCAAGCCCATGCTGTACGCGGCGGCAACCGGGTGGGTGCTGCTGGGGGCTTATCAGATTTTCTATCTGTTGGCCCTGGACCTCAACGTCACCCCCGGCGTGATGGCGACCCTCATGGGCGTGCAGCCGATTCTCACGGTGGTGTTGATGGAGCGCCAGCGTTCGCTGAGCCGGCTGTTTGGCCTGGCGCTGGGGTTGGCGGGGCTGATCATGGTGGTCTACCAGGGTATCGGTTTGTCCGGCATGTCGTTGGCGGGGATGCTGTTCGGGTTATTGGCGCTGGCCAGCATGACCTTCGGCTCGATCATGCAGAAGCGCATCACCGACAACCCCCTGGGCACGTTGCCGGTGCAGTACCTGGCAGGGTTGCTGCTGTGTTCGGTGTTCGTACCGTTCCAACCGTTCCACTTCGAGCACGCCAGCGGTTTCTACCTGCCGGTGCTGTGGATGGGGTTGGTGGTGTCGTTGCTGGCCACCCTGTTGCTGTACCGCCTGATCGCCCGGGGTAACCTGGTGAATGTCACCAGCCTGTTTTACCTGGTGCCAGCGGTGACGGCGGTGATGGATTACCTGATCTTCGGTAACCGGCTCGCGATGTTGAGCCTGCTGGGGATGGGGTTGATCATCATCGGCTTGGCCTTCGTTTTCCGTAAAGCCTGATACAACTCCCCTGTAGGCGTCCACTAGGGGCGCCTACAGGGTTTTTTTCGGCCGCAACACCAGCCACAACGCCCCGGCAATCAACACCCCGCCATACAGATGCGCCATCGACAACGGCTCATCCAGCAACAACGCGCCCCACAGTACGCCGAACGGCGGGATCATGAAGGTCACGGTCATCGATTTCACCGGCCCGATGGACGTCAGCAGGCGGAAGTAAAGAATGTAGGCAAACGCCGTACACACCAGCCCCAAGCCCAGCAACGACACCCACACCTGCCACCCACCCCAACTCGCGGGCGGCTGGCTGATCGCGCTGTAGGCGAAGAACGGCAACAGGAACAACGTTGCACCGAGCATGCTGCCCAGGGCCGACAGGCGACTGTCCAAGCCGCCGCGCTGATCCAGCCAGCGTCGCGCCAGGAACCCGGCAAAGCCATAACAGGTGGTCGCCAGCAAGCAGGCCAGCGCGCCCATCAACAATTCCAGGTCAAACGCCACGGGCCCGGCGCGGGTCAGTACACCCACACCGAACAAACCCAGGCACACGCCGGCAATTTTTGACGGCGTCAGGCGTTCGCTGAAAAACAGCCCGCCAATCAACACGCCCATCAACGGCGTGGTGGCGTTGAAGATCGCCGAGTAACCCGCCGGCAACACCTGGGCCGCCACCGAGTACATGGTCGCCGGGATCCCGGAGTTGATCACGCCCAATAGCAACACCGTCTTGAACTTGCCCTGGAAATCCCAGCTCACGCGCATCATCGCCAAAATCACCAGCAACCCTGCGGCGGCGATCGACACACGGAAGAACGCCGTCGGCACCGTGCCGATCTCCGGCGCAATGATGCGCATAAACAAGAAACTCGCCCCCCAAATGGCAGCAAGCCCCAGCAAATACAGGCTATCAACAGGTCTCACGCAACACTCCTACCTCAATAAGCCCGCGAGTGTTGCATGACATTTCCAATGATTACAGGACAAACCGCGTCACCAGCCCATTCAGGTCCACCGCCAGGCGCGACAGTTCCTGGCTGGCCGCCGACGTCTGGGTGGCGCCGGCGGCTGTCTGGGTCGACAGATCGCGGATGTTCACCAGGCTGCGGTCCACATCGCGTGCTACCAGCGCCTGCTGTTCGGCGGCGCTGGCAATCACCAGGTTGCGCTGGCTGATTTGTGAGATGGCTGCGGTGATTTTCTCCAGGGCAGTGCCGGCGCTATTGGCCCGTTGCAGGGTCTGGCCGGCATGCTCGGCGCTGCTGTTCAAGGCTTCGACGGTATCTTGGGTGCCCTGCTGGATACCGGTGATCATCTGCTCGATTTCTTCAGTGGAATCCTGGGTGCGCTGCGCCAGGGAGCGCACTTCATCGGCGACAACGGCAAAACCACGCCCGGCTTCGCCCGCGCGGGCGGCTTCAATGGCGGCGTTGAGCGCCAGCAAGTTGGTCTGCCCGGCAATGCCACGGATCACTTCCAGCACCTTGCTGATGTCCTGGGCCTGTACCGCCAGGCCTTCGGCTTTGTTTGAAGCACCGAGCACTTCGTCCACCAGGTTCTGGATCGAGCTGATGGTTTCGCTGATCTGGTAGTGGCCGTGCTTGCTGTCCTCGTCGGAGGCCTGGGACGCCTCGGCGCTGGACACCGCATTGCCCGCCACTTCGTCCACGGCCGCGCTCATTTCGGTCACGGCGGTGGCGGCCTGCTCGATCTCGTCGTTCTGCGCTTGCAGCCCTCGGGTGCTTTGTTCCATCACCGAACTCATCTCTTCGGCCGCAGAAGCCAGCTGCTGCGCCGACTCGCTGATGCCACGGATGGTGCCTTGCAACTGCGCCTGCATGGTGGCCAACGCCGTGAGCAATTGCGCGGGTTCGTCCTTGCCGCTGACGGCGATCGGCTGGCTCAAGTCGCCGCCGGCAATGGTGCGTGCCACGTTCAGGGCCTGGCCGAGCGGGGCGGTGATGCTGCGGGTCAGCAGCCAGGCCAGCAGCAAGGTGGCGATCAGCGCGAACACGATGATCGAACCGACGATCCACTGCGCGCTGGAATAGGTTTGCGCGGCGGAGTCCACGGCGGTCTCCACACCGCTCTGGTTGAAGGTGATCATGTCCTCCAGGCTTTTGTTGAGGATCACGCCCTGTGGCGCCAGGCGGCTGTTGAGCAGGTCGATGGCGTCCTGTTGCTGGTCTTTGTCTACCAGGGCAACGATCTGTGCGACGAGGGTCAGGTAGGCATTCACGTTACCTTCGAGCTGCTTGAGCATTTCGCGCTCTTCATCGCCGCTGAGCAGGGTTTTGTGATGGTCAAGCAAGGTTTGCAGCTCGGTGCGCTGGCGGGTGATTAGGGCTTTGCTGTTGTCACGGACCCGCGATTCGTCGGTGGTTGCCAGGCGCAACGCCTCCAGGCGGATACTGGCCACGAAGGCCGCGCTGTCGTGGATGTTCTCGATGCTCGGCATCCACGATTCTTCGATGACCAACGCGCTCTGCCGCAACTTGGCCATCTGGCCCAGCCCAAACATCCCGACGATCACCAGCAAGCTGGCCAAAACCCCAAAACTCAGACTGGCACGCAGACCGATCCTCATGTTCCTCAATGACATCTCAATGCTCCTTGGGCGATTAGAACCTGTTCCCGGATCGGTCTTTGGACCTTGTTAGGGTGGGAGAGGGCGCGCTATATATCAAAGTGCCATCAGTGTGGTAATCAGGGTTTCCCTTAGTTGGATCCAAAGCGCCGAGCGGAGATCACGTCCGGCGTTACGCGAGGTTTTTCGGCATCGACCTGCCAAGCCCCGCCTTTGCAGGCGTGCAGGAAAAGCGCAGTGCGACTTTTGGGTGCGTTTATTGACCGGATGGTCGAATTAAAAAAATTGAAAATAAATGTACGAAATGAACGAAGTTGTACAAGGCAGTGCAAGAAATGACCCTTCTCCTGTTCTCGTACACTGGCTAAGCTCAGGGCTTCCAGATGCCCGTAGAGGTTTCCCGCATGTCGCAATCCGCCCTCGCTGTCGCCCGGATGATCCTCGATGGCTTCGACGATTACCGTGAGCACTTTCGCCAGATCACCGATGGCGCCCGCGAGCGTTTTGAAAAGGCCCAGTGGCAGCAGGGGCAGGCGGCGTCGGCGGCGCGGATCAACCTTTATGAAGAAAAGGTCAGCGAAGTGATTGCGCGTTTGCGCAGCAGCTTTGATGACGCAGCATTGCTCGATGTTGACCAATGGCCCGTGGTGAAAAGCGCCTACATCGGCCTGATCGACCTGCGTTTCGACGATGAACTCTCCGAGACCTGGTACAACTCGATCTTCTGCGGTCTGTTCAGCCACGACCTGATCAGCGACGGCTGCATGTTCATCCACACCACCCGGCCCAGCCTGCGCCGGGCACGGGCCGCGCAGACGCGTACCTACACGCCTGCCGGGAAAATCCCGGAAATGCTCGCGCAGATCTTTGCCGACTACCGTTTCAGCGAGCCTTACGCCGACCTGGCCGGCGACCTGCGCCGCCTCGAGACCCAACTGCGGGAAAACCTGCCGGACTGGGTGTGCAAGGACCCGGACCTCAAGGTCGAGCTGTTTTCCTCGGTGCTCTACCGCAATAAAGGCGCCTACCTTGTAGGACGCATCTACACCCGCGACGAACAATGGCCACTGGTGATCCCACTGCTGCACCGTGAAGGGCAGGGCATCCAGATCGACGCACTGATCACCGACGAAGCCGACGTGTCGATCATCTTCTCGTTCACCCGTTCCTACTTCATGGTGGATGTGCCGGTGCCGGCGGAATTCATCGGCTTTCTCAAGCGCATTCTGCCGGGCAAGCACATCGCTGAGCTGTATACCTCCATCGGTTTCTACAAGCACGGCAAGTCAGAGTTCTACCGCGCCTTGATCAACCACCTGGCGACCACCGACGATCAATTCATCATGGCTCCCGGCGTGCGTGGCATGGTCATGAGCGTGTTCACGCTGCCGGGCTTCAACACGGTGTTCAAGATCATCAAGGACCGCTTTTCACCGTCGAAAAACGTCAACCGTGCCACCGTGATCGAGAAGTACCGGCTGGTCAAAAGCGTCGACCGGGTCGGGCGCATGGCCGATACCCAGGAGTTCGCCGACTTCCGTTTCCCCTTGAGCAAATTCGAGCCCGACTGCCTGGCCGAATTGCTGGAAGTCGCCGCGGGCACCGTCGAGGTGGAAGGCGACAGCGTGCTGATCCGCCACTGCTGGACCGAGCGACGCATGACCCCGCTCAACCTCTACCTCGACAACGCCAACCCCGCCCAAGTGCGCGAAGCCCTGGAAGACTACGGCCTGGCGATCAAGCAACTGGCGGCCGCGAATATCTTCCCCGGCGACATGCTGCTGAAGAACTTCGGCGTCACCCGTCACGGCCGCGTGGTGTTCTACGACTACGACGAAATCTGCTTTCTCACCGAGGCCAACTTCCGCCACATCCCCGCGCCGCGTACCCCCGAAGATGAAATGGCTTCCGAGCCCTGGTACTCGATTGGCCCGCTGGATGTATTCCCCGAGGAGTTTCCGCCGTTCCTGTTTGCCGATGCTGGCCAGCGCAAGTTGTTCGATGAGTTGCATGGCGAGTTGTACAACGCCGATTACTGGAAAGGGCTGCAGGAGGCGATTCGCGCCGGCAAGGTGATTGATGTGTTTCCTTACCGGCGCCGATGAGGGAGAAACATCAGGAACGGACAAGTGCTTGCGTCATTGGCCGGGGGTGGTCATGCGATGGAGTGCCAGGTTGTTGTTTAAGGCGTTGTAGATATTGAGCAAGTCGGTATTCAGTTCGGCAACCAACGCCCGCTGTTTATTGCTTTCTTTAAGCTGATGGATGGCGCCCAGTTTGACGTGCGTTTTGCCTGTGGAATGAATCAATGCCTTGAAGTCCAGCTGATCCTGGTCACTGCCGGCTTGTTCTGTGCGCGGGACTGCATTCAGCTGTACAAAGCCATTTTCGATAACGGCCAACTCCAGCTTGATCCGCCGATTATTCGATGGGGTTAAAACCAATACTGGGTTCATTCCCTCAATTGAGCTGCCATCAAGACTGCCATTGCGCCACGCATCGCGTAAATTCACCAAGGCATCCCGAGCAGCGGCGACCGCCTGTGGCAAAAGTTTTTCCCCCAGGCCGCTGCGGTGTGCGGCTTCGACGGTGCGTTCCAGTCGATGGAGTGTCAGCTCCAGCGGAGCCAGTTGCTTGTACCTTTCGAGGTTCTGCTCCAGGCGTTTGCGCTCCGGGACCAGGCCCAGGGTGGTTTTGAGTTGGCTGCTGCCTTGCAAGCGCCCCGTTGCCCATGCGTTGCGATACTCGGTCAGGCTGTTGCGTTGCCTGATAAGGATATCTTCCTCGGCGTGAGAGATCGGCGGCGGTTGTTGCTTGATGTGCATATCTAACGCTGAAAGCTGTTTTTCCAAGGCATTGATATGTTTGACCGCCTGCTCGAGACCGGGCGTGTTCAACCGGTTGCTGAGCGGTGCAGGCCGCAGGACGGGGACGGTTATCGGGTCCAGCTCGCTGGACGGTGGCGGGGTTGCCGCAGCCCATGCAGCACGCCGCTCCAGCAGGGCGTTGCGCGCTTGCACTCGGGCCGACAGTTGCTCGTTGCGTTGATGGATCGCTTGCAGGGTGGTTCTGGCATCGGGTTGAGCGGCAAAGAGTCGGCGGCTTTCTTGATCGAAGCTTTCAAGCGCGTCATTGATTCTGGAAACGTGCATCCAGGCTTGAAGTTGATGGCCTTTTTCCTGTGCCGCGCTGTCTTGCATCTGGCTGACAGGATGAAGCAAATGCTGTTCAAGGCGCCGGGTTGTGTCGAGCATGTGTGTGTGCCCTTGACTCACCAGGCTGTGAGCCACCGCTGTCTGGATCGCGTGGGTTTGCTGTATCAGTCGGCCCACGGTGGCGCCGCGCTCGGCTATGGAATGGGGCGTTGGTTTGATCATGTTGGCCTCTGCGGGCGGTGGAATTGTCAGGGCGTCAACCGGGGTGGGTTTCAGATCTCGGCTTTTTTCAGGCCTTCAACCATGCCGTAGACCTTTGCCAGAATAGGATCTGCCCGAAGTGGGTCGGTCAGGTACAGGTCTCGGTACTGGGTTTTTGCAACCGTCCACAGGTTGTCTACCGCTGCTTTCAGGGCGTTTTCCTTCAGGGCACGGGGTGTGGCGGCGCAATGACTGGCCAGTTGCGTGCCGAGTTGCGATGACCCTGAAAACGCGCCATTGGCCCAGGAAGACCTGAGCCCATCTATCTTCTGGCACAGCGCGGCGACGGTTTCCGCCTCGATTGCGGTTCCGCCCTCCTGATCCCGCTCAATCAACAGCGTGCCCAGTTGTTCAGCCTGTTCAAGCAGGTGGTCGAGGCGATCCACATGTTTCATAGCTTGCGCCAGCGCTCCGCCTGAGAGGGTCGGAGAAAAGCTCACTGCGCCCTCGGTGACTGCTTGTTCGTAGGGGGGCGGCAACTCGTCGTTCGCGTCATGTCGGGGCAGGGGACTGTCGCTGTTCATGGCCTGCCAATAGGTGGGCGCAAGTGAGGCTGGCCGGCGTGATTCGAGCTGCCTGACCGAGTCCGGATGTGTATCTTCGGCGTACATTTCCAGCGTGCGGAAGTAGGACTGGGCGCTGCGAGAGCGACTTTCCAGGGCGGGATCCTGCTTTGTGTAGACGGGGGCTGTGTGGGCGGTCCATGACGTTGGATAGGAGGGCAAGTGGGCTGTTGGCGTGGGCATGAGGTATTTCCAGTGCGAGGAGGTCGATGTCGAAGTAGAGCGCGCCGGATCATGGGTATGCCATATGGCGGGTTCTGATAGCCCTGTCTGAAAAGTTGAATGGGGAAGTAGGTTGCGGTGTATCCCCCGCGCTCAAACAGCCTGCCGTAAAGGAGGGAAGCGAGCGTTTTGTGATGATGAAACCGGTTGCCACGTTCACAGCGACTGAAATCTGCGACAATTGCCGCCCACGATCATGTCACCGCAGGCTCACCTGCCTCACTTAAAGACCTTTGCGTACCTGATGACCGACCAAGCGCCCACTATCGACCAACTGCTCAAGACCCTCGATCACGCCATGCTCGCCGACCGCCACCGCTTGCGGCGGCAATTGCTTGAGCTGCGCAAGAAGCCCGACGAGGAAAAGCTGGCGCAGTGGGTTGCGCGCATGCAGGCGTCCTGCGCCCAGGTCACGGCGCGGCGTGCCAGCCTGCCGGTGATCCGTTATGACGACAGCCTGCCGATTGCGGCCAAGCGTGATGAGATCAAAGCCGCGCTGAACAAGCACCAGGTGCTGATCATTGCTGGTGAGACCGGCTCGGGTAAGACCACCCAGTTGCCGAAGATCTGCCTGGAAATCGGTCGTGGCCAATTCGGCCTGATCGGTCACACCCAGCCACGGCGAATTGCGGCACGCAGCGTTGCCAGTCGGGTGGCCGAGGAGTTGGCCACGCCGTTGGGCGCGTTGGTCGGCTATCAGGTACGTTTTGAAGACCAGAGCGATTCCAATACCCTGATCAAGCTGATGACCGACGGCATCCTGCTGGCGGAAACCCAGAACGATCGCTACCTGGAACGCTACGACACGATCATCGTCGATGAAGCGCACGAACGCAGCCTGAACATCGACTTCCTGCTGGGCTACCTGAAGACCCTGCTGCCGCGTCGTCCGGACCTCAAAGTCATCATCACTTCGGCAACCATCGACCTGGAGCGGTTTTCCAAGCATTTCGATGACGCGCCGATTGTCGAAGTCTCGGGCCGTACCTTCCCGGTCGACACCTGGTATCGCCCGCTGACCCTGGAGCAGGACGAGGAGGGCAACCGCGTCGAGGATGACTTGACCGTTGACCAGGCGATCCTCGCCACACTCGATGAAATCGCCGCCTATGAGCGCAGCGAAAGGCGCAGCCCTGGCGATGTACTGGTGTTCCTGCCCGGCGAGCGCGAGATTCGCGACGCCGCCGACATGCTGCGCAAGGCCCAGCTCAAGCACACCGAGATCCTGCCGCTGTACGCGCGGCTATCTCCAGCCGAACAGCAGCGCATCTTCCAGTCCCATCCGGGCCGGCGCGTGGTGCTGGCGACCAACGTCGCGGAAACCTCGCTGACGGTGCCGGGCATTCGTTACGTGATCGACAGCGGCACCGCGCGTATCAGCCGCTACAGCTACCGTGCCAAGGTGCAGCGCCTGCCGATCGAAGCGATCTCCCAGGCCAGCGCCAACCAGCGTAAAGGCCGCTGCGGTCGGGTCGAGCCGGGCATCTGCATCCGCTTGTACAGCGAAGAGGATTTTATCGGGCGTCCGGAATTTACCGATCCGGAAATCCTGCGCACCAACCTCGCGGCCGTGATCCTGCAGATGCTGCACCTGCGCCTCGGCGAGATCACCGATTTCCCGTTTATCGAGCCGCCGGACGGCAAGGCCATCAGCGACGGTTTCAACTTGCTGCAAGAGCTGTCGGCGGTGGACCGCAACAGTCAGCTCACGCCATTGGGCCGTCAGTTGGCGCGCCTGCCGGTGGACCCGCGCATGGGCCGCATGCTGCTGGAAGCCGCCAAGCTCGGCAGCTTGCAGGAAGTACTGATCGTCGCCAGCGCCATGTCGATCCAGGACCCGCGCGAGCGTCCGCCGGAGCGCCAACAGGCCGCCGACCAGGCGCACGCACAGTGGAAAGATCCGGATTCGGACTTCGCCGGGTTGGTCAATCTGTGGCGCGGTTTTGAAGAGCAGCGCCAGGCACTGACAGCGAGCCCGTTGCGCAACTGGTGCCGCAAGAACTTCCTCAACTACCTGCGTTTGCGCGAGTGGCGCGACTCCCATCGTCAGTTGAGCCTGATCTGCCGCGACATGCAGTTGACCGTCAATAAAGAACCTGCGGATTTCCCGAAACTGCACAAGGCGGTGCTCTCCGGCCTGCTCAGCCAGATCGGCCAGAAAACCGAAGACGGCGATTACCTCGGTGCGCGTCAGCGGCGCTTCTGGATTCACCCGTCCTCGGGCATCGGCAAGAAGCGTCCGCAATGGCTGATGACCGCCGAGCTGGTGGAAACCACCAAGCTGTATGCGCGCATGGTCGCCAAGATCGACGCCGACTGGATCGAGCCGCTGGCCGGGCATTTGATCAAGAAAAATCACTTTGAACCCCATTGGGAGAAGAAGCGCGGCCAGGTGGTGGCCTTTGAGCAGATCACCCTGTTCGGGTTGATTGTGGTCGGGCGTCGCCCGGTGCATTACGGGCCGATTGACCCGGTGGTGTCTCGCGAGTTGTTTATCCGCGAAGGCCTGGTGCGTGGCGAGATCCAGTCGCGAGCCAAGTGCCTCACGGCCAACCAGCAACTGCTGGAGCAACTCGACGAACTGGAAGCCAAAGCGCGCCGTCGCGACATCCTGGCGGACGAAGAAACCCTGTTCGCCTTCTACGACTCGCGGTTGCCGGCGGAGATCCACCAAACCGCGACCTTCGACAGCTGGTACAAAATCAACAGTCAGAAAGACCCGCAACTGCTGATCATGCGCGAAGAAGACGTGCTGGCCCGCGAAGCCAGTGAAGTCACCGCCGCGCATTATCCGGACACCCTGCACCTGGGCGATCTGGAACTGGCGCTGAGTTACCACTTCGAACCCAATCACCCACGCGACGGTGTGACCCTGCGCGTGCCGGCACCGCTTTTGCCTGCGTTGCCGCCAGAGCGCCTGGAATGGCTGGTGCCGGGGGTGATCGAAGCCAAATGCATCGCCCTGGTACGCAACCTGCCCAAAGCGCTGCGCAAGAACTTCGTGCCGGTGCCGGACTTCGTCAAGGCTGCGCTGCAACGCATCGAATTCGGCCAGGGCTCGTTGCCCCAGGCGCTGGGCCGTGAGTTATTGCGCATGACCGGGGCGCGGGTCAGCGATGAAGCCTGGGCCGAAGCCGCGCAGCAGGTCGAAAGCCACCTGAAGATGAACCTGGAGGTGGTCGATGGCCAAGGCAAGTTCCTCGGCGAGGGCCGCGACCTGGCCGAACTGACCGCACGTTTTGCCGAGGCCAGCCAGGCCGCGCTCGCCGTGCCACAGACCGCGAAAAGCCAACAGCCGGTGGAAGCCAAGGTGTTTGCGGCGGTGGCGGAAAAGACTCAACAGAAGATCGCCGGGCTGTCGATGACGGTGTATCCGGCGCTGGTGGAAGAAAACGGCACGGTCAAGGAAGGGCGCTTCTCCACGGCTGCCGAGGCGGAGTTCCAGCATCGCCGCGCGTTGCAGCGTTTGCTGATGCAACAACTGGCGGAACCGGCGAAATTCCTGCGTGGCAAATTGCCGGGCCTCACCGAGCTGGGCCTGATGTATCGCGAATTGGGCCGCATCGATGCGCTGGTGGAAGACATCCTGCTGGCCAGCCTCGACACCTGTGTACTCGAAGGCGAAGCCAACCTGCCGCGTGATGGCGCGGGCCTGGCCGCCTTGGCCGAGCGTAAGCGCGGCAGTTGGACCGAACACGCCGAGCGCCTGGCGCGCTTGACCCTCGATGTACTGAAACTGTGGCACGGCCTGCAAAAGCGCTTCAAAGGCAAGATTGACCTCGCCCAGGCCGTGGCCCTGAACGACATCAAGCAGCAACTGAGCCACCTGGTGTACCCCGGTTTCGTGCGGGAAACCCCGGCGCAATGGTTCAAGGAATTGCCGCGATACCTCAAGGCCATTGAGTTGCGCCTGGAGAAACTGCCAAGCCAGGTGCAAAAGGATCGGGTGTGGAGCGGCGAACTGGCCGGTTTGTGGGCGCAGTACGAAAACCGTCTGAAAAAGCATGCCCAGGAAGGCAAGCGCGACCCTCAGTTGGAGCTCTATCGCTGGTGGCTGGAGGAATATCGCGTGTCGTTGTTTGGCCAGCAACTGGGCACCAAAGTACCGATTTCCGACAAGCGTTTGAGCAAGCAATGGAGCCTGGTCGAAGCTTGACCCACGCCGTCGTTCATCACAGGGTTATGTGTAAGCCTCTGACAAGGGTGTTTATCTGGCATATGGCGCCAAGTCCCAGGGTTTGTGGCAAACTTCGCGGTTATAAATGCCGGGATCGTCGTGAAGGGCTGCGACGCGATGGAATAAAGCGATGCCAGTTTGATGTCCGCTGGGCGGGATCGAACTACTTATAGTTTGGTACGACGGTACCAATATCTTCTGCCTGACAGATTTAGAGGAACGACCGTGCATAACGTCGTCATCAGCGGCACTGGCCTGTACACCCCGGCCAACAGCATCTCCAACGAAGAGCTGGTGCAGTCTTTCAATGCCTACGTGCATCAGTTCAACAGCGACAACGCCGCCGCCATCGAGCGCGGTGACGTGCAGCCGCTGACCGAATCCAGTGCAGCCTTCATCGAAAAAGCCTCGGGCATCAAGAGCCGTTTCGTGATGGACAAGGACGGCATTCTCGACCCGCAGCGCATGGCTCCACGCCTGCCCGAGCGCAGCAACGACGAATGGTCGGTGCTCTGCCAGATGGCCGTCGGTGCTGCCGAACAGGCCCTGCAACGCGCCGGCAAGACCGCCGCCGACATCGACGGTGTGATTGTCGCCTGCTCCAACCTACAGCGTGCCTACCCGGCCATCGCCATTGAAGTCCAGGAAGCCCTGGGTATCCAAGGTTTTGGTTTTGACATGAACGTGGCGTGTTCTTCGGCCACCTTCGGCATCCAGAACGCCGCCAATAGCATCCAACTGGGCCAGGCGCGGGCGATTCTGATGGTCAACCCGGAAGTCTGCACCGGCCACCTGAATTTCCGCGACCGTGACAGCCACTTCATCTTTGGCGACGCGGCCACTGCCGTGGTCCTGGAGCGCGCCGACCTGGCGACTTCCGAGCATCAGTTCGATGTGGTGAGCACCAAGCTGCTGACCAAGTTCTCGAATAACATCCGCAACAACTTCGGTTTCCTCAACCGCACGGCGGAAGAAGGCATCGGCGCGCCCGACAAGCTGTTCGTGCAGGAAGGCCGCAAGGTATTCCGCGATGTGTGCCCGATGGTGGCCGAGCTGATCGGCGTGCATTTGCAAGAAAACCAGCTGAACGTAGCCGATGTGAAGCGCTTCTGGCTGCATCAGGCCAACCTGAGCATGAACCACCTGATCGTGAAGAAACTGCTGGGCCGCGAAGCCTCGGTGGAAGAAGCGCCGGTGATCCTCGATACTTACGCCAATACCAGCTCGGCGGGCTCTGTCATTGCATTCCACAAATACCAGGATGATTTGACCAAGGGCTCCGTGGCGGTACTCAGCTCGTTTGGCGCGGGCTATTCGATCGGCAGCGTGATCCTGCGCAAACGCTAAGACAATCGAGGTCTTGAATGGCAGCAGCGGACGACGCGCACCTGCTTGAACGCCTGCTCAAGGGTGAGCAGCGGGCCTACAAGGAATTGGTCACCACTTACCAGAGCGCCATGCGGGCGGTGGCTTATGCCATTGTCGGCCAGCGTCACGCCGACGAAGTCGTGCAAGACGCCTGGCTGTCGGTGGTGCGCAACCTGGCCAAGTTCGAAGGGCGTTCCAGCCTCAAGACCTGGCTGCTGACCATCACCGCCAACGCCGCCAAGGGGCGCTATAAGCAGAATCGTCGCGAAGTGTTGCTCGACGACCTGCCTTCGCCCCATGGCACGATTGGCGATGACCGTTTCTCCCCTGACGATGGCCACTGGGCCGTCGCCCCCTACGCCTGGCACCAGGACACTCCGGAAGCCCTGCTGACCGAGGATGAACTGCGTAAATGCCTGGAGCATACGTTGCTGAGTTTGTCTGAGTTGCAGAGCAGCGTGCTGGTGCTGCGTGAACGCCAGGGCTTGGAGTTGGAAGAGATCTGTAATCTTCTGACGCTGTCGCTCTCCAATGTCCGTGTGCTGTTGCATCGAGCACGGCTTAAAGTCTTCGCCACGGTGGAGCATTTTGAGGAAACGGGCGAATGTTGACCTGTAAAGAACAAGTGGCACGTTCCAGTGACTATCTCGATGGGCAATTGACCTTTCGTGAGCGTCTGCTGGTGCGTCATCACTTGATGTTCTGCCCGAACTGCCGCCGGTTTATCCGCCAGATGCGCTTGATGCAGGCGACGCTGAAGATAATGCCGGATGAGCCGGTAGAGGGTGTGGATGCCTTGGCGCAGCGGTTGGCTGAAGAACGACTCAAGGATCACAAAGGCGGGGAATAAGCAGGCTCGCGTGGATGGATCGGACGGATGATGGGGACCGATCCACCCACGCAAGACTGTTGCAGCGACCTCGGGCCGTCCTGGCCCAAGGCTTTTAACACTTAGATTTAGAACTTGGCTTCTGCGTCCAGCTGCAGGGTGTTGGCGTTCGCATCTCGGTAGCCGGTGGCGCTGGCGTAGTCTGCTTTGGTCAGGAAGTAAGTGGCGCCGATGGCGAAGTTCTTGTCGATGTCGTATCCGACCTTGAACTTGTGACCGCGTGCACCGGTGAAGCCGCCGGCGAAATCGGAGTCGGTAAAGGCACCCACCACCGCATAACGTTGTACGTCGCGGTAGTTGTAATCCAGGTTCAGACCAAACACTTTGGACTTGGCACCGAGCAACCAGGCGGTGTCCTTGTCTTTGTCAGTGGCCTTGGTGTTCTGCACGTACTGGCCATAGAACGACAACGGTACGGCCAGCCCGCCGATGTCGACTTGGCTGAAGCCTTCATACAAGCGGTACTCGCTGGCATTGCCGGCGGTGGTGTTTGCCACTGTTTCGCCTGGTGTCAGGCAGCCAGGGGTGGTGCCGGTGGTGGTTGGGCAACGGCTGTCTTCGTCGTTCTGGAAGGCATAGACGCTACCGCCCACGGTCAGTTTCAGGTTGTCGGTCAGCGAGAAGCGCGAACCCAACTGGCCTGCCGTCATGCGCAGGTCGTTGCGAAATTGCACGCCGTCGCCGTTGACGTTGTCCTTGAGGTTGTAGTTACCCAGGCTGCCGAACAGCTCGGCGCTGCTGCCCAGTGGATATTTGTAGGTGACGGCCAGGCCTTCCGGGTTGATATCGCTGTCCCAGATCACATCGCCCATGCTGACCCACGGCTGCAGCATTTTGCCGCCGATCACGTGCAGGTTCTTGATTTGAGTCGGGTGGTAGTCGATGTAGCCAAGGTCCAACCAGATCGACTTCTTGTTGAAGTAGCCGTCCAGGTCCTGGTTGGTGGAGCGGGCGTCGTCGCTGCTGCCGGTGGCGATACGGATGCCAGTGTCGACCTGTGAGTTGATCTCGGTGTAGGCGCCCAGACGGGCACGGATGCGTTCACGATCCTTGTCTTTGCCGCCGTTGTTCGGGGTGCCGTCGATCTTGATGGTTTCGTGGCGGAAGCGCACGTCACCCTTGAGTTGAGTCTTGGCCGCCCAGGCCAACTTCTGGTCGAAGCTGCTCAGCTCGTTGGTTTTCTTCGCGGTGGCCGCGATCTGTTCGTTGGTCTCTTGTTGAGCTTGCCGTGCGATCTGCTGCTCTTTCTGGTCCCGTGCCAGTTCAGCTTGCAGTTCGCTGTACTGAGCATTGGTGATCTGGCCGTTGGCCTTGAGCATGTCGAGCAATTTAGCGTCGACTGCAGCGCTGGCCGGGACGCTCAGGGCCAGTAACAGGCCACCGCACAGGACCGCCGCAGTTTTAGTGGAAGCAAGACGCATATCAATCTCCGAAAGTGAGGAGGGATGGCAAACCATCCAGGACACAACCGACCGATGACGGACGGAAAAATAACCACCTGCTAGAACCAGGCGCTCTAAAAACAGGCGTCAGTATCACGATCGTTTATGACGGAGCAGTGGCGAAGTGATGTCATCTAGATGACAAATTTTTCATGTTCGGAACTATTGGTTTAGAGCCTTGTCGCGCGAAACGGGGGTGTGCCGAGGCCGGCAATCAGCGATACTCGCCAGGCTTTCACGCCCTGAAGTAGTGAGGATGCCGATGCCGTTGCAACGCCTGGACAGCCTGTCCGAGATCGCCCCGCAAGCCTGGGATGCGCTGGTGCCACAGGCCCAGCCATTCGTACGGCACGCCTTTCTGAGCGCATTGGAAGACAGCGCCAGCCTGGGCCCGCAATCGGGCTGGCAACCGGAGCATTTGCTGCATTGGGAAGGTGATCGGCTGGTGGCGGCACTGCCCAGTTACCGCAAGTGGCATTCCTACGGCGAGTACGTGTTTGATCACGGTTGGGCGGATGCCTGCGAGCGGGCAGGCATTGAGTATTACCCTAAGTTGCTGACCGCCGTGCCGTTCAGTCCGGTCACCGGGCCACGCCTGCTGGCGGCGAGGGCAGAGGAGGGTTTCGAACTGCTGAAAAGCCTGCCGGGTTACCTGGAAATTGAAGGGCTCTCGAGTGCCCACATAAACTTCACTGACGAACTGGCCGATGCGGCACTGGCCGAGCAACCGGGCTGGCTGCAGCGCCTGGGCTGTCAGTTTCACTGGCAGAATCGGGGTTACCGCGACTTCCAGGATTTTCTTGATGCGCTGAGTTCACGCAAGCGCAAACAGATGCGCAAAGAACGCGAACAAGTGGCAGGGCAGGGCATCGACTTCGAGTGGCTGCAAGGCCATGAGCTGAGCGAAGCCCAATGGGATTTTGTCTACGCCTGCTACGCCAACACCTACGCGATCCGCCGCCAATCACCTTACCTGACCCGCGCGTTCTTCAGCCTGTTGGCCGAGCGCATGCCCGAAGCGATCCGCGTGGTCCTGGCCAAACAAGGCACACGCCCAGTGGCCATGGCCTTCAGCCTGATCGGCGGCGACAGCTTCTACGGCCGCTACTGGGGTTGCCTGGCAGAGTTCGACCGCCTGCATTTCGAAACCTGTTTCTACCAGGGCATGGATTACGCCATCGCTCATGGCCTGCAACGTTTCGATGCGGGGGCACAGGGCGAGCACAAGTTGATCCGTGGGTTTGAGCCGGTGATTACACGGTCATGGCACTACCTGCGCCATCCGGGCTTGAAGAATGCGGTGGAGGATTTTCTGGAGCGCGAGCGGGTGGGGATTGTGGCGTATGCGCAGGAGGCGAGGGCAGCCCTGCCTTATCGGCAGGGCTGAACCCAGCTTGCCTCAGCCCGGCGCCTCCTTGCCAAGCCATCGATAGGTAACCCCACCCATCACCGCACCCAGGATCGGCGCGAGCCAGAACATCCACAACTGCTGGATCGCCCACCCGCCGACGATCAGGGCCGGGCCGGTACTGCGCGCCGGGTTGACCGAGGTGTTGGTGACGGGAATGGAGATCAGGTGGATGAGCGTCAGCGCCAGGCCGATGGCGATGGGCGCAAGGCCCGGCGGGGCGCGGCGGTCGGTGGCGCCGAGGATGATCACCACGAACATGGCGGTCATCACCAGCTCACTGACAAACCCTGCCGCCATCGAATAACCGCCGGGCGAATGCTCGCCATAGCCGTTGGCCGCTAGCCCCGACGCCAGTTCGAACCCCGGTTTGCCGCTGGCAATGAAATATAGCAGCGCAGCGGCGATCGTACCGCCGACCACCTGCGCCACGATGTACGCCGGCAGTTCCCTGGCCGGGAACCGTCCGCCTACCACCAGTCCCACCGACACGGCCGGGTTGAGGTGACAACCGCTGATATGCCCGATGGCGAACGCCATGGTCAGCACCGTGAGCCCGAATGCCAGGGACACACCCAACAACCCGATCCCGACTGCAGGGAACGCTGCGGCCAGCACCGCACTCCCGCAACCGCCCAACACCAACCAAAATGTACCTAGCCCCTCTGTGATTGAACGCTTGAACAAAGACATGCAACCCGTCCTTGATAGATCGCTCTACCGGATCCGTAAATCAGTGATGCTCCCTGCAGATTTACTTCAGCGCCCGTCTGGGCACTGTACTGATTACAGCAGGATCGCGGCAAAAGTGTAGGCGCGAGGGTTCAATCGATACCGACGAACCCACCCGTCTGGTGCTGCCACAACCGCGCATACAGCCCGCCATGGGCCAGCAGCTCAGCGTGACTGCCACTTTCGGCGATCTGGCCTTTCTCCAGCACCACCAGGCGGTCCATCCGTGCAATGGTCGACAACCGGTGCGCGATCGCAATCACCGTCTTACCCTGCATCAGGGTTTCCAGGCTCTCCTGGATCGCCGCTTCCACTTCCGAATCCAGCGCGGAGGTGGCTTCGTCCATGATCAGGATCGGCGCGTCCTTGAGCAGCACGCGGGCAATGGCAATACGCTGACGCTGCCCACCGGAAAGCTTCACTCCGCGCTCACCGACATGCGCATCCAGCCCGGTGCGGCCTTCGGAGTCCGACAGCAACGGAATGAACTCATCGGCGCGCGCCTTGTGTACGGCGGCCCAGAGTTCTTCGTCGGTGGCGTCGGGCTTGCCGTACAGCAGGTTGTCGCGGATCGAACGGTGCAGCAGCGACGTGTCCTGGGTGATCATGCCGATCTGTTCGCGCAGGGATTCCTGGGCGACCTCGGCAATGTTCTGGCCATCGATCAGGATGCGTCCGCCTTGCAGGTCGTACAGGCGCAACAGCAGATTGACCAACGTTGACTTGCCAGCACCGGACGGGCCGATCAGACCGATCTTTTCCCCAGCCTTGATCTCAAGGTTCAGGCCGCCAATGATCCCGCTCTTCTTGCCGTAGTGGAAATCCACCTGTTCGAAGCGCACTTCGCCCCGTGGCACGCTCAAGCGTGGGGCATGCTCGCGGTCGATCACGGCGAGTGGCTGGGCGATGGTTTTCAGGCCGTCCTGTACTTGGCCGATGTTCTCGAAAATGCCGTTGACCACCCACATGATCCAGCCGGACATGTTGACGATACGGATCACCAAACCGGTGGCCAGGGCAATCGCGCCCACCGAGATCAGCGACTGCGTCCACAACCACAGGGCCAGGCCGGTGGTGGTGACGATCAGCAGGCCGTTCATGGTGGTGATCACGATGTCCATGCTGGTCACCACGCGGCTGGCCAGCTGGGTTTTTTCGGTTTGCTCGATGATCGCTTCCTTGGCGTATTCCTGCTCATAGCGGGTATGGGCGAACAGCTTCAAGGTGGTGATGTTGGTGTAGCCGTCGACGATGCGGCCCATCAATTTGGAACGCGCTTCGGAGGAAATCACCGAGCGCTCCTTCACCCGTGGCACGAAGTAGCGCAGCGCCAGGCTGTAGCAAAGAATCCAGCTCACCAGCGGGATCATCAGGCGCCAATCAGCTTCGGCAAACAGCACCAGGGAGCTGATGGCGTAGATCGCCACGTGCCAGATCGCATCCACTGCCGCCACCGCAGAGTCGCGCAGTGAGTTGCCAGTCTGCATGATGCGCTGGGCAATACGCCCGGCGAAGTCGTTCTGGAAGAAATTCAGGCTCTGCTTGAGCACGTAACTGTGGTTCTGCCAGCGGATCAGGCTGGTCATGCCGGGACTGATGGTCTGGTGCACCAGCAGGTCATGCAGGGCGCCGAAGATCGGGCGCAACAGCAGCGCGACCACGGCCATCCAGATCAGCTCAGTGCTGTGCACCTGGAAGAAGTTGGCCGGCGGCGTGCCTTGGGCCAGGTCGATGATGCGGCTCAGGTAACTGAACAGCGCGACTTCGATCAACGCGCCGATCAGGCCCACCACCAGCAAAGCGGCGAAATGCGGCCACACCTGGCGAAGGTAGTAGAGGTAGAAAGGCAGGACTTTGTCGGGCGGGGCTTCGCTGGGAGCGTCGCGGAAAATATCGATCAGTTGTTCAAAACGACGATAGAGCATTAGGGTTGACGCCCGCAGGGCGGGCTCTCCTTTCAAATACGCGCGGTACCTTGTGGGCACCGCGCGGGGCTACCTGAATAAAGCCCTGTTACCTCAGTCGATGCGCTTGGCCGACTTGATGTACACAGGATCGATTGGCACGTTCTGCATGCCCTGCTTGGTGGTGGTCTGCGAGTTGACGATCACATCAACCACGTCCATGCCCTTGACCACTTTGGCGAATACGGCATAACCGCGATCACGGCCTGGGTCGAGGAAGGCATTGTCGGCCACGTTGATGAAGAACTGGCTGGTGGCCGAATCCGGGTCACTGGTGCGCGCCATGGACAGGGTGCCACGTACGTTATGCAGGCCATTGCTGGCTTCGTTCTTGATCGGCGCTTCAGTTGGCTTTTGCGACATCGACTGAGTAAACCCGCCCCCCTGCACCATGAAGCCTGGGATCACGCGGTGGAAAATCGTGTTGGTGTAGAAGCCCTTGTCGACATAGGCCAGGAAGTTCTTGGTGCTGATTGGCGCCTTGACCGGGTCCAGTTCGATCTCGATGTCGCCATTGGTGGTGGTGATCAATACGTGGGGCGCCTTGACGGGCTCGGCGGCCATCAGGTTGGCGGCAAACAGAACAGAACCGGCGAAGAAGGCGATTTTTTTCAACATGGGTCAGTGATCCTGGGTAGTGGTTTCGACTGTCTTTAGAAAATCGAGCAAGGTTGCGTTAAAGACTTCGGGTTGGTCCAAGGGCGTGGCATGGCGGGAATCCTCGATCACCACCAGTCGCGCATCGGGCAGCAGTTTTACATAGTTTTCTTTTTGCGCCACGGGGGTGTAATCGTGGTCGGCGCTGATGACCAGGGTTGGACAGGTGATTCTGAAAAGTCGTTCCTGCACGCCCCATCCCACAATGGCATCGAAGCTGGCGAGATAAGCACGTTTGTCGTTTTTTGCCCAGCGCTCGGCCATCTTGCGGCGCAGGTCGGCTTGCTCCGGTTTGGGAAACAAACGGTCGCCCAGCGCCTTGCCGATAGTGGCCAGGCTGAGCACACGCGCCAGGCTCCAGCGTTTGGCCCATTGCCAGTAATCATTGGCACTGCGCACCTTCACCTCTGGCGCGCTGTTGACGATGCACAGGCTCTTGACCTGCGCGGGTTCGTCCACCGCCAGTTGGAAGGCGATCATGCCGCCCATGGACAGGCCCACCACATGGGCGGGCGGCAAGTCCAAGTGTTCGATCAACGCCAGCAGATCAAAGGTGAAGCCCTGGATGCTGTAGCGCTCGGGCGGTTTGTCCGAGCGCCCGTGGCCGCGCACATCCACCACGATCAGGCGGTAATGCCTGGCCAGCACCGGAATCTGCAGCTCCCAATCCTGGCTGCTGGAGCCCAGGCCGTGGATCAGGATCAGCGGCGTGCCGTGGCCGTATTCCTCGTAGTGCAGGCTGCATCCTTCGTGGTCGAACCAGGCCATGCATGAACTCCGTTTCAGGCTTGCTGCGGGGCGGCGAAAGGCGCGTCCAAGGGGGCTGTGTCAAAGGTGCGCAGCAGTTCCACGAGGATCTGCGTCGCCGGCCCCAACGGTTTGTCTTTGTTGGAATACAGGAAGAACGTGGGGTGACGGCTGCCGCCCTGTTCCAAGGGTAGTTGCTTGAGCACACCCTCGGCGAGTTCGCGTTCGATCATGTGTCGGGGCAACCACGCGAAGCCCAGGCCGCTGCCCACAAAGGCCGCGGCGGTCGCCAGGCTGCCGACGGTCCAACGCTGTTCAGCGCCGAGCCAGCCTACATCGCGCGGTTGCTGGCGGCCGGAGTCGCGGATCACCACTTGCATCTGGCTCTCCAGGTCCTGAAAGCTCAGCTCGCGATTCATGCGGTGCAAGGAGTGCTCGGGATGCGCCACGGCGACAAATTCCACATCGCTCATTTCCGTGCCCAGGTAGCCCGGGATGCTGAAGCCGCAAATCGCCAGGTCCGCCACGCCTTCCATCAGCAGCTCTTCAACACCCGACAGCACTTCTTCACGCAGGCGCACACGACAACCCCGGCTTTGAGGCATGAATGCAGTGAGCGCGCGCACCAGGCGTGCGTTCGGATAGGCCGCATCCACCACCAGGCGCACCTCGGCTTCCCAGCCTTGTTCCATATGGTGGGCAAGGTCTTCCAACTGGCTGGCGTTTTTCACCAGCTGTCGGGAGCGGCGCAACAGCACCTCTCCTGCGTCGGTGAGCACGGCCTTACGCCCGTCGATGCGGAGCAGCGGAACGCCAAGCTGGTCTTGCATCCTGGCCACGGTGTAGCTCACCGAGGACTGCGAACGGTGCAGCGCTTCGGCCGCCTGGGCGAAGCCGCCATGGTCGACCACGGCTTGCAGCGTGCGCCATTGATCGAGGGTAACGCGGGGCGCTTTCAAGATGGGTTCCTCTTGTCCTAAGCTGACAGTCCTTATTGGAGACTGCCGAATGAGAAAATTCTGTTGTGTGTTGCTGGCGCTGCTGCCGTTGAGTGCATTTGCCTACCCTATCGACGTGACGAAAAAGATCGACGGCGTCAGCATCGACTACACCGCCTCCGATGTGGACGGTGATATCAGCTCGATTCAACTCAATAACTACGGCACTCAAGACGCGGTCTGCTCGGTAACCTTCACCAACGGCCCGGAATCGCCGCGCCGCAGAACGGTCACGGTGCCGGCGGGCAAAAGCACCAACACCACGGTCAAGTTCAACCGCGCCATTATCAAGATGCGTATTGCCCTGGCTTGCGCACCAAAGTAGCCCAGCAGCGGAGCATGCTCCGCTTATAAACAAATTTATAGATGAGTTATAGCAGTTTTTTGCGCTTTTTTATCGAATTGGCTCTGTTTTAATCTCCACTCCATCGACTTACAGCAATTTCCGATGGAGCCTACAAAGCCATGTCCAATGTTCTGATCATCGAAAGCAGCGCCCGCCAGCAGGATTCGATTTCCCGCCAACTGACCCAGCAATTCATCAGCCAATGGCAGGCCGTTCACCCGGCGGACCAGATCACCGTACGTGACGTGGCCCTCAACCCGGTTCCGCATCTGGACGCCAACCTGCTCGGCGGCTGGATGAAGCCAGCGGATCAACGCAACGACAGCGAGCAGGCGTCCCTGGATCGCTCCGACGAATTGACCAACGAATTGCTTGCGGCCGACGTGCTGGTGATGGCCGCGCCGATGTACAACTTCGCTATCCCCAGCACCCTCAAAGCCTGGCTGGACCACGTGTTGCGCGCCGGTGTGACCTTCAAGTACACCGCCACCGGGCCACAGGGGCTGCTGACCGGCAAACGCGCCATCGTGCTCACTGCGCGCGGCGGCATCCATACCGGCGCGAGCTCCGATCACCAGGAACCCTATCTGCGCCAGGTCATGGCCTTTATCGGGATTCATGACGTCACCTTCATTCACGCCGAAGGAGTGAACTTGAGCGGTGACTTCCAAGAGAAGGGCATCAACCACGCCAAGGCGCTGTTGGCCCAGGTCGCTTGATCCGTTAATCGCCAGATAATCCCGCGATGGTTATCTAGCTCCACGCAAGCCCTTCAAGTACGCGTAACAGACCTCCCTTTGCACTTTTGCTCCTGAGTGCTCCTGCCCGACTGCCGCTTTAGCGAGGTCGGGTTTTTTTTGCCCCGAGTTTCTTCAACCGCCGAAAACCTTTAATGTCCCGCCCATTCGATACGAGGCGCGCATGGGCTACTTACTGGTTGTCACCCTGATTCAGGCATTTTCCTTCAGCTTGATCGGCGAATACCTCGCCGGCCACGTCGACAGCTACTTCGCCGTGCTGGTGCGCGTGCTGCTGGCCGGCTTGGTATTCATCCCGCTGACGCGCTGGCGCTCGGTGGAACCGGGCTTCATGCGCGGCCTGCTGGTGATCGGCGCGCTACAGTTCGGCGTGACCTACGTGTGCCTGTACCTGAGCTTTCGCGTGCTCACGGTGCCGGAAGTGCTGTTGTTCACCATTCTCACGCCATTGCACGTGACGCTTATCGAGGATGCGCTCAACCGGCGCTTCAACCCCTGGGCGTTGATTGCCGCGCTGGTGGCGGTGGCGGGCGCGGCGGTGATCCGTTTCGACCAGATCACTGCGCACTTCCTCGGGGGTTTCCTGTTGCTGCAACTGGCTAACTTCACCTACGCCGCCGGGCAGGTGATGTACAAGCACCTGGTCAAACGCTACCCAAGCGACCAGCCGCATTACCGCCGCTTTGGTTTCTTCTACGTGGGCGCATTGCTGGTGGTGTTACCGGCGTTCCTGATGTTTGGCAAGGCCAACTACCTGCCCGATGCACCGCTGCAATGGGGTGTGCTGGTGTTCCTCGGGTTGGTCAGTACGGCGCTGGGCATGTACTGGTGGAACAAGGGCGCCTGCCTGGTGCAGGGCGGCACGCTGGCGGTGATGAACAACCTGCATGTGCCGGTGGGGTTGCTGTTGAACTTGCTGATCTGGAACCAGCATGAACCGCTGGGGCGGCTGGCCTTGGGTGGGTTGGTGATTCTGGGGGCGGTGTGGATCAGTAGGTTGGGCAATCAACCGGGCAGTGGTGCAGTGAAAAAAGCGTCTTAGCAAAAAGTTGGATCGCCAGAAATGCGGAGGCCCCGCAAAGCGGGGCCGTCACATAACCTAGTCTCGTCACCGTTTCGTGTCGCACGGGAGTGGAGGTTCCTAGGGCTGCGGGGTGAGATTACCAGCCGCGATTTTTACGTCAACCCCCTATGGCGCCGGTTTAGGTCAACTGCACCATTCGGCAACAGTATGTTTATTTCAAGCAAAAGAACCTGTCTGCACTATCGCTCGCGCTTGTACATTTCTTTGCGCTAAAGGGAGCTTGCGGGTAGATGGTCTGGCAAACGTTGGAGGCGAAGCTCTCCACACCACGAATGAACCGCTACCTCATGGGGCATCAGGGCAATAAAGAGCATGCCGCTGCTGCCTATGTGCACAATATGAGGATCGCAGAGTCCCTGGTCTCGATTTTTCACGTGCTTGAAGTTGGGCTGCGCAACAGTATTCAGCGCGAGATGGTGCGCGAGTACCGACGTGACGACTGGTACGAGGCCTTCAAGGCAAGCACCAATCCAGAGCTTCGCTCCAGCTATCAAAAAGTAGACGACGCGCGTACGGCACTCATGAAAAGAGGTGTCGACCCAGGTCCGGACGACATCACGGCTGAGTTGAGCTTTGGCTTCTGGACTTCACTGTTCAATCGAAAGGCCTTTCCGGATGTTTCCAAGCCTTTGATGAAGGTATTTTTCTACTGCCCAAGAAACGCCAAGAAAGCTGACGTTATTCGTAGCCGCCTGAACAATGCGAGGGACCTGCGAAATCGCTGTTTCCACCACGAGCCACTCCTATGGCAACCGCTATTTGCCTTGCATCGGGATATCACAGAAGTAGTGCAGTGGATTGATCCTGGTTTGTGCGCTTGGTTAAAAAGCCACGATCGACTCCCTACTGCATTAGTCGATTGGAGTCACTGGCGGGAGGCGGCGAAGCGTCCGGCCACCCAACCGGCCTCAAAATCTCAATAGCGCTATATCACGGTTTTTTCCGGTGTAGGCAAATGACTGGCCCCCAACACCGCAGGCAAAACCCCCGCACGCAAGTCATTCCCACTCGGATGCTGATACAGGCTCAAGCCAAACTCCGGCAGCACCGCCAGCAGGTAATCAAAAATATCCCCCTGGATCCGCTCGTAGTCCGCCCACGCCGTGGTGCGGGTAAAGCAGTAGATCTCCAGCGGCACACCCTGGGCGGTGGTTTGCATCTGGCGCACCATGCAGGTCATGTTCGGCTGGATGTCCGGGTGGCTTTTCAGGTAGGCCAGGGCATAAGCGCGGAAGGTGCCGAGGTTGGTCATGCGACGGCGGTTGGCCGAGAGTTGCGCACTATGGCCCTGGGCTTCGTTCCAGGCCTTGAGTTCGGCCTGTTTGCGTCCGATGTAGTCGGTGAGCAGGTGCACCTGGGTCATGCGTACTTCCTCATCGTCACGCAGGAAGCGCACGCCGCTGGCGTCGATGAACAGGCTGCGCTTGATACGGCGCCCGCCGGAGGCCTGCATGCCGCGCCAGTTCTTGAACGACTCGGACATCAGGCGCCAGGTGGGGATGGAGACGATGGTCTTGTCGAAAATCGACACCCGTGAGAAGGCTATAAAATGGACATGCAAAACTCATCAAGAACAGATACTTACAGATAACTACAGTTGTCCATCTTTTTCTCTAAAAATGGACAAGACCGGCAAACCCTTAGGTTGCTAGGTGTGGACACTGATACTCGACAAAATGATTGTCCGAGACGATCCAGTCACCTCAAGCCCTTTCTGGCGTACCCTGCTCTTGCTGCCTGAAAGCATGCTTGTTCCTGCGGCCTACCGAGAGTGCTGTCCCTCAATGCAAGGGATTCCGCCAGCCAAGTGCCTTCGTTGCATTTGCTTCAACAGCCTTAATCCTCGAACTTCTGATGCCACAATCGACGTAGAGTCGACTCGGGGATGTCCAGCTCCTTCACTGCCTGAACCTGGGTGAATCCTCTCTTCTTCAAATCATGAACCGCTTTCAACTTCTTTCTGGCGCTATCCGTCCCATGGCGGGGCAATTCTGCTGGCTCCATTGGCAGGCTCGCGTCAGCCAGTTCTAGAGCATCCAGCTCCGCAAGCGCAGTCAGCAGCAGTTCCCTAGCTGTTTTTTGATCATGAGAGGCAACCGTTAGGGCTAGGAGGGTGATCGGCTCCACCTTCAACGCGGTTGCTAGCTGATAGCTCGTATCGAGGCTCACCACACTCTTTCCGAGTTCTAGCTTGCTCACATAGGGCTGAGAGACCGAACCGCCGACGTTGGCGATATCCTCCTGGAGCAGCCCTTTACGAGTGCGTAGCAACTGAAGAGATGCTGCAAAGGAATAACGCAGCGACATCGCAAGCTCCCCAAAAACGAACGGTATGCCGCGTTTGCCTGCCGCCACGCAAAGAGCTATAGTTATATGGGTGGCGGTCAGGGCTTTGATCGTCAATTTGTGTGTAATTATTGGCGGGGACGCAGTGGATGGAAAGAGGGCTCAAAAATGGGCTTTTGGGCGAAGAAGGAATTGCTCTAGTAGGCTCTAAAATGTCCCTTGAAGATGTGCTCCTGGCTGCTCGAGAACATTACAAATGGATGCCCTTATGCGTCGTCGAAGAGTGGATCATCCTGGACGCCATAGTCACCGACGCCGAACGAGCCAAGATAATCGCTGCCGGCTGCCAGCCAATGTTCCTGTTTGCTCACAAAGTGGTGCATGACGAACAGAGAAGATTCGAGCCCGGCCATTGGGTGCGCTCCAGTATGGGCACCACCTTCAATGAGGGCTTTTTATTCGCTACGCGGAATTCCATCTACGTTTTGCTCGGGCCGGGCCATCGCAAGTCTTCCTCCATCGAAGCGATATTTTCCCTTTTTTGATTACCAACTGGTTTGCTGGGTAACTGACGTGCTCCAGCAGATGAGGCGACACATGTTTAGAACCATAGACAACGACTTGATTGGCGTCCCAGGATTGTTCGGGGAGGGCGTATCCCATTGGCGCGGAGTGTCAAGGCTCCTCCGAACGCCTTGGTATCACCTCACCCTCTGTGTCGAAAACGACGGTCGATTCAGCGAATGCGCGGTGATGATTGATGACACCCCACAGCTTCAAAAAATGTTGGTAAGCCAGGGTGCGGATTTAGCTATCACCGAGATTATGGCTGTGACGCCATCTTGGATGAATAAGTCCGGAGGCTGGCAGATGGAGCAGTTAACCAGAGTAACCGTAGGCGAGGACAGGTCTGGTTCTGAAGTTTGCTTACTGGAGGTGGCTAAGGGGGCGGTGTATCACACATCACATCAGCGAGACTTCCAGATTGATGCGCTGGCCAACCTGAGGCCCATCTTTCTCTCAAGCATGATTCGATCAGCCTGAAATTTACCAATAATTCACCACGATACCAGCGCCTCTGGTTGCGTGTGAAATTCCTGATAACACCATATGGACTGCCCATTGGAGCGCAACGATGCTCGACACCATTGATGTCAATTTCCACGGAAAACGCCACACAGATTTCGATCTCAAGCGAATCATTAAAGCTCAGGAGCAAGGCTTTGACGTGCCGGTTACCGCTTATCTTTGCGGAGTTTCCATCAGGTCACGTGCAGGCGTTGGTGTGGTGTTTGGCCACAAGCGAAAAGACCAGTACGGTCGGTTCGGTGATGGCCATCTGATTCGGACGTCCGATGTGTTGAAAGTCGAACGCGAGGGGAAATTTTGGGTGATGACGACCGAAAACTCCAGATACGTTCTCGCAACATTTCAGCGTACTAATGGGCGTGCCAGTCTTCGTGACTTCCTGCGTCTTTCACAAGGGCAGCATCACGTAACCCCGCGACAGCTCCAGTGATATTGAGCGGGGAGTTACGTTTTTGGACAAGCACCTTGCGGGGAGGGCAGCTGTAGCGGGAGTCGTCCGACTGGAACATGAGAGTTAAACTAGACGCTTCGCGAAGGAACGACGCGTTTAACAGTACCCAACTGTCTGCAGTTCCTGGGAGCGCCTGCAACGGAAGCTTATGGCCGAGAGCTGTCTGTCACGACAGGCCGGAGTCGACCAGAAGCTGGCATTGAGTTGCCTATAGGATGTCAACAACCAGCAATGGGAACACCTTAGCGATGCGAGTTCACCGCCAAAAACTAAAATATCGACACAAATCAAGCTTTTTTCTTGACCTAGAGGTGAGAGTCAATAGCTGAGTTTCGGCTTATATACTGCGTGGCTTTTCCGCCAATAATAACAAATTTAACTCTAGATGATTGGTTGATGAGCATTGTGAACTTTAAACCGTAGCTGAGAGGTAGGTTTCGTGCAATAATTCATGTTATTAGCACCGCATAGTAGCATCAGCTACAAGGAAGTCTAGGCGATGATATTACCCGATATGGAAGCAAGTCTCGAGAGCACCTACGAAGACAATACATACTCTGGTACTGCAACTTTCTTGTATTCTTCGAAGATTGCTGGAGACGTGAATCTCGAAGGGATGTGCGAAATTCTTGCTGAATCTGATGCCTTTAGTTTCGCGTTAACCAGCAGTGGAAAAATTTACTTTACAGAAGACAACAGGCTTCGATCACAACAGTTAAGCATTGAGTCAACAATAACCGAACAAGGCATGACTGTATCTGGGCATAACGATTTTCTCAAAGCGAACTCGGGCGACTCCAACTCCTATGCTTTATCTTTAGCTCTCGATTTGCTCTTGTCTGACAAGCGCTTGTTCAACTCTGCATATGGCTTTCCCACAGAAAGCGCTAGAGTATTCATGCGTCCAATTGCAATCAGATGTGAAGGAGACGAAGCTCATGAGCTGCTCATTCCTTATATTAGAGTTTACACGGGCGGCATAATCAGTATTTCGTTGCCAACCATTGCTGGTTTTGAAGAGTGTTCGACTCAAAGAATAGTACGTATCGAAGTCAATAAGTCGCAACGAAACCTTACATCAGTATTGTGTGAAAGAGAATTGCACTTAGCGTGCACCGAATGTCAGATGGCCCAAATGTCTCGGAGGGAAAGAATTGTTCAGCGAGAAGCATTTGAAACCATCATGGGTGCAGCGTTGAACACTCCGGGAGAAATGGAGTTCGTAGGCGAGCGTCTAACTGTCTACGAACTTGTACACACCGATCAACTTACTCTAACAGATATAGCGCGAAATTTGTTATCGGTGGTCGCGCGCACCATTGCGGCAGGTTCCGTTCAAACTCGCATCAGATGGTATGGTAGCCAGTACAAAGACGACTCCATAGGACAACACTGGCGTGGCAAACCGATACTTTACATTAGCTCACATACCAATCAAAAATGGAGTTCATCCGAAAACTGGTCTACCCACAAACAGCTAGTCAATAGCGTAATGGCTCGAGCCTTTCTAACGGATAAGATAACTCATGCCGATTTAAATCATAAGGATATGAGGAACTTTGACGACTACAATAACTTTTATTCCGAGCCTGTATCATTAATGTTGGCGTCCTCGCAGGTAGAGGATTTTGTCGAGCAACATTGCTCTTACACCTTCAATAACTTAACCTCCGACATTCAAGTGCTGAATGAAGCCTCGCACTTCATACAAATATATTATTCTTACGCTTCCCTAGGGCTAGACAAATGCAAGACAGCAATAGACGTTGCCCGCATCGAGCTAGATATACTGGGATTTGAGGAGACTCTCTTGTCTGCGCATAAATATGGAGAAATCGCCAAATATATCGAGGAGGTTCAGAAAGGCGACCAACTAGCTACGATTTACAAGCTGCTGCATAAGAAGATTGAAACTGTTCGCAAAGCCCTTGAGTTAGACGATAAGATCAAATCAGAATCTTACACGCGCCGAATCACAATGATATTCGGAATTATTGCTTCTGCCACGCTATCACCTGAGTTGATGCAGCCAGTCGCGAAATACTTTGATGCGGCCCCGGAAAACGGCGATCTTGCAAAACTATACGGTATAGGCGCTTCAGTAATTGTTGTAGCAGGGTTATTAGTTCTCAGTCACTACACTTTCAAACTGAAAGACTGGATTATAAAAAATTTGAACGTGCGTTGATTTTCCAGAAACTATCCCCGTTTTTTCGGAAGTTACACAAATTGGGGGAGCAGTCGCTTGTGAGCGGCTGCTTTAGGCAGTAAGCAGTCGGTTACGTACACTGCCGTCCACTTTTAATGGCTTCTTAACTAGCCTTTACCGTCCACAGCTGATCCACCTTCGTGGTGTAGCTCTGACTCATCAGCTCCCGACGCATCGCCCAACCTGGCGCCACCGGGACACTGGCAACTCGTAGAACACCCTTTCCCCAGCGACCATTGATCTCGTCCAAAACGCTCATCACTTTGTCTGCCATCGTAGGCTGAGACTTAGCGAACAGATCATCGGTGAACTCGCCAGGCTGGCGGAGATCCATCAGCAGAACCTCCGCTTTGCTGTACTTGAAGCCCGGTCGAAAGAGACGATTTACCGCTTCTGTAGCAGCCTTGGTCATGAGTCGAACATCGTTTGTCGGGTAGGGTAGTTCGACGAGTGCGCCATTCGCATATTTCGCTTCCTCGGGATTGAACATGCCGGTGCGAATGCTCACGCGGATCTTCTTGCACAGCGAGTTTTGCGCTCGGAGCTTTTCCGCTGCGCGCTGGGTGTAAGTAGCTACCGCCTCCTTGATTGGTTCAATGTCGGTGAGGCGTGTTCCGAACATCCGACTGCAGCAGATTTCCTGTTTGGGTGGGTCAGCCTCACCTAGTTCGAGACAGGGTGTACCAGCGAGCTCTCTAGCGGTCTTCTCAATAACAACACTGAATTTCTGGCGAAGCATCCAGGCATCGGCTTTCGCTAAATCCATTGCCGTCCTGATCCCCATCCCCTCCAGATGCAACTTCATTCGTTTGCCAACACCCCAAACCTCTCCGACGTCGGTATTACGTAGCGTCCAATCGCGTTTGAACGGATCGCAGAGATCGACCACGCCGCCAGTGATGTCCGGCAGTCGCTTGGCGGTATGGTTGGCGAGCTTGGCCAGCGTCTTGGTGCGTGCGATGCCTACACCGACAGGAATGCCTGTGCGTTTGAGAAGCGTGGATCGCATGTGCCGTCCGAATGCAGACAGATCTACAGGGACGCCAGTGAGATTGGCAAACGCCTCATCAATGCTGTAGACCTCTAGCGCTGGCACCAGCGACTCAATGATCGTCATGACCCGCTCACTCATGTCGCCATAGAGCGCGTAATTACTGCTGAAGGCCACGATCCCATGCCGGCGTAGATGGTCTTTGATCTGGAAGTACGGCTGGCCCATTTTCACAAAGGGTTTGGCGTCGTAGCTGCGCGCAATCACACAGCCGTCGTTGTTCGAGAGCACCACGATGGGTGTCTTGGCTAGGTCTGGTCTGAAAACGCGCTCGCAGCTCGCGTAAAAGCTGTTGCAGTCAATCAGCGCGAATACTGGCTCAGGTGTTGTCATGATCACGGACGCTGTATTTCACCACTCCCCAGATTACAAGATCGTCGCCTTCCATCACATGTCTTGCTGGATATTTTGGATTTTCGGAAAGGAGGATCACGGTGTTGTCTCCCAAATGCAGGCGCTTGCAGAATGGCTCGGAATTGAGAGCTGCGATGACGATATCTCCACTGACCGGATCTACGCTTCGATCAACAACCACCAGATCCCCGGAATAGATACCTGCGCCCTGCATACTGTCTCCGTCGATCCTCACCAGGTACACGTGCGGGGCTCGAATATCGAACAGCTCATCAAGGGAGATGTGCTTTTCGATGTGATCAGCCGCAGGGGAGGGGAAGCCTGCCGGCACCCTGGATGAATAGAGAGGAAGCTTTCTACCGCCAGACGCGAGAGGGCCCAGGATGGTGATGCTCATGATGCAAGCCTTAGGAGGTTAACTGTACATGCATACAGTTAACGATTTGGTTCGCTTGCGGTCAATCTCTTAGGTACGACAATTCGACGGGTGACACCATGTGCGGACGCTACTCGATCTACGAGTCGATGGATCACTACCTCAAGGAGCTTGCGCCAGAGCAGTTGGTGATCAACGGCTACGATCTTTGGCCAGTGGAGCGATACAACGTCGCACCCTCTACTCGCGTGGAGATTATTAGGACAGTGGACGAGCAGCTCAGCATTGATAAGGTGAAGTGGGGGTGGTCGCCATTTTGGGCGAAAGGAAAGCGTCCTGACCCGATAAATGCCAGGGTTGAAACGGCCATGACTGGGAAATTCTTCAGTCAGCTCTGGCCAAACGGTCGCGTCCTCGCACCGGCAAACGGGTGGTTTGAGTGGGTCAAAGATCCGGCTGACTCAAAGAAAAAGCAGCCTTACTTCATTGCCCTGAGGGATCAAGCTCCAATGTTCTTCGCTGGTTTAGCTGAGGTTCACCAGGGCCTGGAGCCAGACCCACATGACGGCTTTGTCATCATCACTGCCGCCAGTGATGAAGGGATGGTCGATATCCATGATCGCAAACCGCTGGTTCTGGCCCCTGAGCATGCCCGCGAATGGATTGCCCCAGATACTTCAGCTGATCGCGCGCGTGAGATCGCCATTGAGAACTGCAGGCCTGCTGGCGATTTTCGGTGGTACAAGGTAAGCAAGGCTGTGGGTAACGTTAGTAATCAAGGCCCAGAATTAGTTAAGCCGCTCGCAGGGGCGTCAGACGTCGAAGAATGATTAGCGGGCGCCGTACATGTCGTGATGTTGATGGGAGACAGCTGCGACGCTGTTAAGCCTTTCAACTCAGTTGGTGACCCTAGGACATGGGCATCATTCGTGTGGCCTGACATAAATTAAGGAAAAATATGTTCAGCAAGTCTCAGATCATAACCATCCCAGTCCTGATTTCATCTGTACTTTTACTCACTGGGTGCCCGCCACCGGCTTCTTTCACCCAATGGAAACGCGCTTCTACCACCGTAGAGGGCGTTAAAGCCGCAATGGCAGAATGTGGCGACCCTGTAGCAGGGCCACAAAACCATTTCCCAATAAACGAACAAATAATCCACTTTCAGTGCATGCAGCGTCTCGGTTTTATTCGAAAAGACGGCTTTGAATACTGCGACATAATGAAGAATATGCCGGCCTGCGTTGAAGAAAGGCAGGGCAGTCCGCTCAGCTTGTCCCAGCTCGAAGCGTTACCGTTTGTTGAAGATGAAGCATTTCACCCAATCAAGCCTAATTCAGGCCGGGATGAACGTATGCAGGTCTCATGGCGTAAAGCGGGAGCATCACGCCATTTTTCATTCAAGGTAGCTAATGACAGCGAAGCCCTGCCAGTGATGTATGCGTGCGGCTATGCAAAACCACTCGGGTCAAATCTAGATGTCGCAAGCATCGGACGCACAGCACAAGTGCAGCGTTGCATGATTGATCATGGCTTTGAGCCCAATAACAAAATTATGCTGGTTTGCCAGATTTACCCACAAGTGACGGGCTGTTCGTCGACAACTCCGCCGAGTTGATGCAGGCAGAGAGCAGGGCGGAGACCAGCGCTTTCAACGTGTCCGAATGTATCGCGTCTGCGATCACTGACCCAGCTCCTTCAGACGATCCGCTGCAATGTGCTCAATCGCCAAATATAGTGCCTCAATCGACGCTGGTGTGACGGCACGCGCGGCGGCCAGGCCTTCGACGAAGCCATCAGCGCTCACTTGCTCACGATCCAAGGTCTGTGCATCTGCCGCAATTATCAGCCGCCCCAAATGCGTCATGGCGTGATCACGGATAAGTGGCGGCAGATTGAACAAGCCCAAACCGTTTAAAATACTCATGCGTCTACTCTCGGCTGGTCAGCAGGTAAATCGTGCAGCTCACTCCAAGAGTGTTTGGCTAATGGACTGGCCAAAACAAAGAGGCTCGCATGCCGGAGAGACTTGCGCGCTTCATTGACGAACTGCCGCACGTGAAAATTTGAGCGATTGACGTAATAACCTCCATGGCCCCACCTTTCATGGCAGGGACGCAGCGATTGGTGTAGACGGTCGAAGCCTATGTTTTTTTCTGGTGCATTCAAGAGAATAGTGCTCGGATCTCGACGGTGAACAACGTGGCTTGCTTTTGGGTCAAGGCACCGTCTTTGACAAAGTGAGCTAGCCATCCGTACAAGCGCTCCACGCTGCCATCTGAGCGCTTGGCCAATTGATTGCCGAGGGCCAAGACCATACCGCGAACACGGAGCTCTCCACGAATCGCGGTTTTTTCGTAATCCAACGCGTCCATGATGCGCTCGATCAGCGCGGCCTCGATGAGATGTTCGCGATGGAAGATTGCCAGTTGTTCCTGGAGTAAGTGTGATTCTAAATCCGGGTCAAGTACGCCAGTAAACATGGGGCATCCGTCAGTGGTCAAAGGTTGGAGTAAGACAGCTGGGCTAGTCGGGCGCTACAGCACTTACGATTTCATCCATGCTGACTCAAAGCCGATGATCAGGCGTAGGTTGAATTCGCGACCGAGCTGGGGGGTTATGACCTCGCAGGCCACCAAAGTGTCCAGAAAACCGATCAACTGGTTAAAAAGGCTCTTCGAGTTGTGCAGCTTCAGGGCTTGAACGCGGTAAGCATCGATGTGATGGCGCAATCGAGAGCGCAGGTAGTCGGGGTCTGAAAGGGATATCAGGTCATTAAACCATTGCTGGGCGTTGTCCAGCGCTAAGGGATTGGTGAGGGGCTTGTCCATGGAAGTAGGCCTAAAGTTGAAAATGTGTAGGAGGAACTCCGTTGACCGCATGGGTGGGTCTTCAGTGTAGGCGACTCCGGCTCCAGCACTCATAAAAAAAGCCCCCAATTCCTAGCTTAAATGTGGTGCCTGATGAACGTAAGCTGCGTTGGAAGGTGCTGGTTTGGGTGCAACTACATTGAGGGTTTCGTGCACGTCTATAAAATATTTTCAAATTGCAAGGGCTCGACAATGACTCTCGGCATTAAAGAAGAAATTTCTCAATGGCCAACGCGATAAAAACGACCCATGCCATTAACAAAAGAGAAGTGATAGCAACCCAATGCTCGCCCATAGACTCCATTCCGCTCATGCGTATCCAGCCTTGGAGGATAGCGAAAACTTTATTTTTTTGTCTGTAGGATATTGACCATGAGACCTAGCTTGATCCGCACAGCAAAGGGCCTGGTGGGTGTCGAAATCAAATATTATTTGAGCCGTTCAAAAGGGTTAGAAAATGGGAAGCATATTTTAAAGGTACGCAATCGTCAGTTTCCCTCATAAGGGCTTTTCACTCCCATCCGCCGTTGGCAGGCCTTGTCCGGCTCGAATAATTCAGGTTGATGCGCGAAGGTGTATCCCTGGATGCTTACTGGTTCGAAAAGAAAAAATGTGCTGCATCCGTTTGAGATCCTCCTCCGTACATTCAGTACCCGTCATTCGATGGGTCGACGAATCAAGGAGACGCGCCATGCACAATTTCATGAAACGCATTGTTATCGCTTGCTTCACCCTTCTATGCCTCAACACGGGTCTCAGCTTTGCAGCGGACACCGTGATGGTCGGCGGCGCTGCAATGTATCCGAATAAAACAATCGTTGAAAACGCGGTGAACTCGAAGGATCACACGACCCTCGTAGCAGCTGTAAAAGCCGCCGGGCTTGTGGATACGCTCAATAGTAAAGGGCCGTTCACAGTGTTTGCGCCTACCAATGAGGCTTTCGCCAAATTGCCTGCTGGTACAGTGGATACGCTGGTCAAACCAGAGCACAAGGCAGACCTAACGAAGATCCTGACTTACCACGTGGTGGCTGGCACTTATACCGGCAAACAACTGACGGATGAGGCCAAAATGCACGGTGGTAAAGTCGTGCTGAAAACCGTGCAAGGCGAGTCACTCACGATCTGGGCTCACGACGGCAAGCTGTGGGTGGAGGACGCTAAGGGTGGCAAGGCGGCTATCACGATTGCGGATGTCATGCAGTCCAATGGTGTCATTCATGTGATCGACACTGTTTTGATGCCGAAGTAGACGTCCTTTTCTCGCGGACTCTTGCTAAGGAGTCCGCGTTCATAAGTCACAGGTTGAGGTTAGGTTCTTTGTGAGACTAGGAGTTAGCCTCAATGCACGGAGCCCATTCGGCGACATCTCGATTACCTTCGATGAGTAAAAGGCTATCGACAATAGGTTGGGGCCGTAAAATAACTCATTCTGACAAGCTATTTGCTTTACCTGTACTGGTTGCGGCCACCAGCTTTAGCTGTATATAGCGCAGCGTCAGCTACTTCAACCAGTTGATGCGATTCACTGAGACTCTCGCGCTCGGCGATGGCGATTCCTATGCTGACTGTCACACGTCCCAGTGGGCATTTTGGATGAGGGATATTTTCCTGGAGTAATCTATCAAGAATCAATTCTGCAATTACCATGGCGCCAGGGTAGTCTGTGTTTGGCATGATGATAGCGATCTCTTCACCGCCATAGCGTGCGACTAGATCTGGTGGGCGGCGTACACATTCCTCTAGAACTCTGCTGACAGTGCGGAGGCAGTCGTCGCCTGCGATGTGCCCGAGGGAATCGTTGAACAGCTTGAAATGATCGATATCGATCATCAACAAAGCTAAAGAAAAGCCATCTCGCTGAGCCCGCCGAGCCTCCATCGAAAGCGTCTCATCAAAACACCTTCTGTTCGCCAGTCCGGTCAAAGCATCCTTCATCGCTAACAGTTCTAACTGTCGATTAGAAGCCATGAGTTGCTGCTGAGTGATCCGTAATTCCGCTTCTATCTTGATGCGTCGATTAATGTGTTGAATGAGCAGCCAGCAGATTGTCGCAGTGATTGCCATGAGGCTACCGACCACTACGAAGGACAGCGTCGATTCCATACGCCAACCCGCTAATGCCTCCTGCTTGCCCAGAGCAACAGTGGTAATCAACGGTTGTTCGTCGCTCTTGCGAAAGGCATAGAGGCGATCAACACCGTCTAGGCTTGACGTAAACGAGGCTGTGCCTACGGATTGATCAACCAGATATTGCATGTATAGAGGTGACTGAGAAAAGTTGCGACCCATGTCTTCCTCGCGAAAGGGATAGCGCACCAGGAGCGCTCCGTCACTTGCAGACAGTCCAATAGCCCCATCTCGGCCCAGATCGATTTTTCCAAACAGCTTAAGAAAGTTTTCGACTCCTAGGGTCACTGCGACCACCCCAGCAAACGCTCCATGAGAGTCGTTGAAGCGACGACTTATAGTAATGACCCACTCCTGATTTGACCTGCTGCGAATAGGCGACCCGATGAACGTTTCTCGTGAGGGATTATCTCGGTGATGTATGAAGTACGCTCGATCACTACTGTTTGCGCCGCTGGGTATAGGCCGGTTTGACGACAACAGCCAGTGGCCTTGTCGGTCGTAAATTGTGATGCCACTCAGTTGAGGCATTAACGGCTGCTGTCGGTCAATAAGAGCAGCAAGGCGCTGAATTTGAAGAGGTTCGCTACCTTCCGTTTCGAGCCTTTCTACTAGCCCCAGTAAAAGTAGTGAGCTTTGCCTTACGATGCCTTCTGAATAAGTAGTCAGTGCCTGAGCGAGATTCAAACCATGCGTGTCTGCTTCTTGCAAGGCTCTGTCCCTAGAGGCCTCAACTCGCCAGATGGTCAGCGATGCGAGGGAAATGCCAATGATAGTCAAAAGCAAAATAACGAGGTGGATGTCGCGCTTCACATCATTTCCTTATGAAAGAGCTTACCTGCGTAAAAATAGCCTGCCATTTAGAAAGAGTCAGCATACTGATTGAGCTATTTCATAAAAAGTTTTCTCCATGAAATAGCCATGTCGATACGTTTGTATAGGCAAAGGGGGGAGTGAACAGATCAGGCTGCGAATGTCCTTTATTTCTTTAGCTTAGCCGCAAGAGATTTGTGCCAATCCGAATAGCATGTATTTTTTACAAGACACTGATTTAGGTCGCCGGAACCGTCATGCCACCACACAGGCCCTCGTTCACCCAGCTCAATCTTGGCTTTTTGAACCCTAGCTCGCGCGGCCTTCAGCTTGATTTCATTTCCTGACGCTTTGGCGGTCTTGATTTCGCGACGCGCGTCCATAAGCTCGTTAACCAACTTCTGCCGAGCGTCTTCTGGTAATGACGGGTTACTGCAGCGCCAGAGTTTACCGTTCACCACAAAATAGCGGCCATCGGGTGTAGTCGGATACATCGGTGAGGCTCCAAAGTGCTCGTTCGCCAGTCGTGTTTCGTCTCTAGCATCAGCTCGCATTGGTGTTGAATGGCAACGCCTTCTTAGCTGGTTGGCACTTCCCGCGAGTGCCAGCTACATAGTTATGCATCAGTGAGTTGTGCCCACGTGAGATTCGCAATACCCCCCACAACATAGAAATTGCTATCGACATCCATGCGGCGAGGATGCTGAAGATTGTCATTGCAAGGCTCATAAAATTCTCCAGATGCTTTGTCGCCCTCTATCCTCCTAGTAGGTGACCACATTGCCTTGAGCGGGATTCCATTTATTACTCAGAACGTTCGCTTCCAGGCCGATCAGTTTATGCATGTTTCTTTTTTGGTGTAACGTACCAGTACATTTAGAAGAGGTTTCCAATGTCCAAACTCGCAGAATTCCGCCAACTCGAAAAGCACCTCGCCGAGCAGCTTCAGGCGCTTGAAGCTCTAAAAGGGGATGCCGGCCTTCAGAAGGAAATTGATTTCGAGAAGAAGCTACGTGATTTGCTCGCAAAGTATGGCTACAGCTTGAAGGATGTGATCAACCTGCTTGATCCACATGCAGGCCGTCGCGCTCCATTATCTGAGCCTAAAGCCACGCGCAAGGCTCGTCAGGTGAAGGTTTATAAGAACCCACACACCGGCGAAACTATTGAAACGAAAGGTGGTAACCACAGGGGCTTGAAAGAGTGGAAAAGTGAGCACGGCGCAGCGACTGTAGAATCCTGGCTGAGCAAGTGATCCTGGATTGAATCGGGGGCCTTTGTAGGCCCTTGTTTGATTTCAGCTTTTGCTGCGCCGGCAACGCTCTGAGCAGTAACGTACCTCCTCCCAGCAGCGCGCCCATTTCTTCCGCCACGCGAAAGGGAGGCCGCAGGTTGCGCAGGTTTTGACTGGAAGCTCACTCTTTTTCAAAATCCCCTGCCTTCATCCATTTCTGCGAGCAGCCACTGTCCACGTTGCCACAGCGCCTGCTGTTTGGATTCATCCATACGGTCGAGGTTTTTATAAATCATGGCCATGCGCTGATTGCCGCGAAGGCGGTCGCCGTGGCGCATCAGAAAGTGCCAATAGAGCGAGTTGAATGGGCAGGCGTCGCCTGTCGTGCTTTCGCTTACCTTGTAATCGCAGCCTCGGCAATAATCAGACATACGCTTGATGTATTGCCCGCTCGCGCAATAGGGTTTCGAGCCTAGATATCCGCCGTCTGCGTGCATAACCATGCCGAGTGTATTGGGCAGCTCCACCCAATCGAAAGCGTCCATGTAGATCGCCAGATACCACTCACATATCTGACTCGGTGCGATACCTGCCAGCAGGGCGAAATTGCCAGTCACCATGAGGCGTTGAATGTGGTGAGCGTAGGCATGCTCAAGGCTCTGGTTGATTGCTTGGCGCATGCAATTCATCTGCGTGTCGCCCGTCCAGTAGAACTCTGGGAGCGACCGCGTATTACCGAACGCGTTGCCATTGGCATAGTCAGGCATCTTCAGCCAGTAGACGCCTCGGACATACTCCCGCCAGCCGATCAGTTGTCGGATAAAGCCTTCGGCCGCGTTCAGCGCGATGTTGCCTGACAGGTATGCCTCCTCCACATCACCGCACAGCTGACGAAGATCCAGCAGTCCAATATTCAGCGCGGCGCTTATTCGGGCATGAAACAGGAACGGCTCGTTACTGGCCATCGCGTCCTGGTAATCACCAAAGGCTGCCAGGCCCCAGTCGAGGAAGTAATCCCAGAGGGCCTGAGCTTCGGCATGGGTTACCGGATAGTCGAATGTGTCGAGCGTGCCGTAGTGGCTTGCGAAATTTTTGGCAACTAACGCAAGAACATCTCGAGTAATTGCGTCAGGAGTAAAGCGCGCGGGTGATGGAGGTCTTACGCCCCTGGGTAAAGCCTTTCTGTTTTCCGCATCAAAGTTCCACGCCCCTCCGACTGGGCTGCCGTCCCCATTGAGTAATAGCCGGCTCTTACGGCGCATCTCGCGATAGAAGAACTCCATGCGTAGCTGCTTTTTGCCATTCGCCCAAGTAGAGAACTCGGCACGGGAGCAGAGAAAGCGAGAATCCAAATGCCATTTTATCGCTAAACCACAGTCCTTTATCGATTGCTCCAAGCGCCAGTCGCCGCACTCGGTGATGTGGATTGCATCCGGTCGTAAGAGTGCGTGCCACCGCTCTAACTCGCGAGACACCGATCCAGTATTTTCTGGGTCATCAAGCTTGACGTACCGCACCTTGACTCCCCGTTGCTGCAACGCCTCGGCGAAGTGGCGCATAGCACTGAAGATGAGGGTGATCTTTTGCGGATGATGAGGAACATGGCTGGCTTCCTCCATCACCTCGACAAGCAGCACCGTATCGCGCTGTATATCCAAGCCCTGCAGTGAAGCAAGATCGAACGAAAGCTGATCACCCAAGATCAGTCGCAGGCTGCTAGCGCTGTTCATGATTACCTCTGGCAGGCGCCGTCTTGCTGTCTGGGTCGCGTTTGGTATCAGGCACTACGCATCCCTCATCGCAACACCGAGCGCTGCCATCAGGATGGGGCAGCCATGCTAAATGGGGACGCAAGCGGCAAAATAGGCGATAGCCAAGGTTTAAAAGTGGCCTGGTCAACCGCCATGATAACGGCGCGGCCCAGATACCAAGGCCCGCAGCTCGCCAGCTCCATAGCGTAGCGCCTAAGCCAGTGACCCAGGTTCCATCGCCCAGCCTGGCGTGCAGTATCGACTGCATTTCAACGAGCGTTAGCCCAAGAGATTTTGCGTCGAAGGCACCATCGCTGATATCAACGAATAGAATGCGATTAGGCGAGGCCCGCTCCCTTAGGAGCTTGATCTCCCGGGCGCAAAGAGGGCACTCGCCGTCGAAATACAGCGTCAGCGGCCATCGCTCATTCTTGTACAACTACTGATACCTTGTATAAGTTTTCAGACAAGATATGCTCAATAAACTTCGATGACAACCGGGCCTAATCCTCGAAAGGAAATCAGGTTCCAAACGGTGCCTGCTCGGGGATTTCAGGTTGGCTTCTGGGGCTGGAGCCAAGACATGTGGCCACGGTAGCTTGCCGACTTGATGGTGACGTTCGTCGCCTCACTGCTTTTCGTTCGTCTGATAGCTAAACGTGTTGCTGATCACGCCGATAGACCTTTTAACACCCAACAGGCGCTTTCCCATGTTCAATACAAAAATCAAGAACCAGCTCCAGGCTCAAACAGCTGAGCTTTCGGAGTTGCGCCAACTGCGTGATGGCCTACACCGTGAAATGCTGACGCTGAGTATCGATACTAATTTTGCAATTACCGCCTGCAACGACAATTTTGCACAGGCTTTGGGGTACACCCAGAATCAGCTTATAGGTCGTGCCATGGCTGACATTGTTCCGCAGTACGTTTCCAAGCTCCCCTGTTTTCACAATTTTCGGGCAGCCGTCGCCGCTGGGAAATCGATCTCTGATGAATACAGGTACCTACATGCTGATGGCTCATTGGTTTGGATTCATGCCCATTGGCAGCCCGTAACGGATGCGACTGGCCGGTTGAGTCATATTGCAGGCTATGCGACGAACATTACTTCCAGAGTGGAAAAGGCATCGGAAAACGCCTCGTTCATTGACGCATTGCTGCGCTCAACGGCAGTGATCGAGTTCGACCTGTCCGGGCATGTACTCATGGCGAATGATCAGTTTTTAAAAGCGATGGGTTACAGCCTGGGACAAGCGCAAGGTAGTCACCATCGTATTTTCTGCCGGCCAGAAGATGCCTCATCCCAGCAATACAGAGATTTTTGGTTGACGTTAAACAAGGGTGAATTTGTCGCTGGCCGATTCCAACGTGTTGATAGTCGGGGTCAGACGGTATGGCTGGAGGCGACCTATAACCCGGTCTACGATACAGAGGGAACACTCCGCAAGGTCATCAAGTTTGCAACGGTCATTACCGAACAGGTTGCCCGTGAGCACCAAGTCAGTGAGGCCGCACAAACGGCATTTGAGATCTCCCAGCAGACTGACGTTACTGCTCAACGTGGTGCAATAGTGGTTAACGACACGATGCACACTATGCGTAAAGTCGCTGTGGATATGCAGGCTGCCTCTGGTGGCGTCGAAGCGCTTGGAAAGCAGTCGCTGTTAATCAGTTCGATCATTCAGACGATCAGTAGTATTGCCCAGCAAACGAACCTATTGGCATTGAACGCTGCAATTGAAGCTGCGCGCGCAGGGGAGCAAGGTCGAGGCTTTGCAGTCGTCGCGGATGAGGTTCGACAATTAGCCGGGCGCACCAGCACCGCGACCGAAGAAATTGTTTCGGTTGTTTTGGAGAACCAAAAGCTAGTGGATCAAACCGTAGCGGAAATGACGAACAGTAAATCCCAAGCTGAGCAAGGTCTTGAGCTAGCCACGCAGGCAGGACAGGTTATTGTTGAAATTCAGGACGGAGCTAAGAGAGTGTTGAAGCGGTTGGTAAGTTTGCGACTCAGGTGGCTTAGCACGCTTAGTCGTGCTGCATTGGAGTTCGCCCACTAGGGCGATTTTGTGCCTGTCAGTAGTATTACTCGCTCGGCTCAAGCTGCGTGCATTCCCTCCAGACTCCCAGGGCATAGATCGATCATTTACCAGGTCGGTTTATGCCCTTTCGCGAATCTTTATGATCCAGCGCTCAGGACAGCGCCGGCTACATCTACCAGCAGATATGGTCGTTAAACCTGCAGCCTTCAGAATTATGAAACTAACCACAAATTCGCTTTCTCTAAATTTCATGCCTTTAGAATAGAGCTGATCCATGCGCCCTACGATTTTGCTAGTCGAAGATGATGAAATTATTCGTGAATTGGCCGTTGATGTGCTTTCAATCCTCGATGCGGAAGTATTGCCCGTTTCGAGTGCCGACGAAGCACTGCAGGTTCTAAAACGAGCGAATTTAGTGAGTTTAGTGCTTACCGACATACACATGCCTGGCCAGATCGACGGTTTGGGGCTTGCTAGGGTTGTCGTTGAGCTCTGGCCCTCGTTACCTGTCATTGTCACATCCGGCAACCTCCAGCGTCGTGATGCGCTGCCCCATCAGGCAGCCTTCCTGCCGAAACCCTGGGCACTGGACTCACTGCTTACTGTCGTCCAACAGTTGTTGCCTGAAGCACGGCTAAAGGAATGACGCTTCAAAGCTGGTCATTGGGGCCGGAACCTTCGTCTGGTTTTTAAGGTTTTCAGCCGGACTTTGGAATTGCTTATCCCTCATACGGCTCACCCAATTACGTCTGTTACGGCTCGTTGAATTCACCTCGTGATTAAGGATTTACTCACATCGCGTAATTCGCTTTCGATATTTGATCTTTCGATTGAAGCTACAGAAAGTGAGCGAAACTTAGGTAGAATTGTGCGATTACGTAGTGACAGTCGGCGCCAAGGCGCCCGCACGCCTTGGGGAAAAAATGCCTTCTAACGTTACGAGTTCTATCGCCGCAACTGGAGATATGGCCGATCAGGTCAGAGCTTTCCCTTGGGCTGACACCAGCCTAGGCGCGATGCCGTTGTGGGGCGCTGCTCAATGCGTAGCGGTCAATATGGTTTTGACTTCCAGCTTTCCTGCTTGTCTAGCGTTGGGCTCGGAATTAGTCATGATTTATAACGATGCTTTTGTTCCCATTCTGGGCTCCAAACCTAATGCTTTAGGCCGCTCATTTGCGGAGGTCTGGAGTGAAGCGTGGTGCGCCATAGGCCCTATTGCAGAAAAAGCACTTTCCGGAATCTCGACTTTTATCGAAGATTTCGAGCTGGAGATTGTGCGTCACGGGTTTCCCGAAACGGCATTTTTTACCTTCTGCTACAGCCCTGTTTTTGACGAGAAAGGCAAAGTCGTCGGCATTTTAGATACCGTAGTCGAAACGACATCTCGGGTTCTCACTGAGAGGAAATTGAAGGATTTCGCTACAGCCACTAAGCGGGAAATTCTAAATCGAACCGCAGATCGGGATCGGATGTGGAATCTTTCTGTAGAGGCCATGGTTGTCACTGACGAAACGGGGAAAATATCCGCAGTAAACCCTGCCTTTCGAAAGACTCTCAATTGGACAGATATAGATCTGATCAATCGTCCTATCCAAGATCTCATTCTTGCTGACGATAAAGAAGCCTTCTTGTCCAAATGGTCGGAATGCTCGTCCAGTGCGTCGACCTTTATGTTTGAAGCCCGGATCCTCTGCAGGAGAGGTCGCTACGTATCCATGGCATTGAATGGGAGTTTGCACGACAACACGATGCTGCTAGTAGGTCGAGATATGACGGCTGAGCGTGAGGTAGAAGCGGAGTTAAAAAGAACTGAACATGCGCTTCAGCAAGCGCAAAAAATGGAAACCATGGGTAAGCTAACCGGAGGTGTGGCTCATGATTTCAACAACCTCCTGCAAGTGATTGCCGGAAATCTGCAGCTTTTAAATCAAGATTTGGAGGGTAACGCTAAAGCGACAAAGCGCTTGGCCAATGCCCTGGCTGGTGTGGAGCGAGGAGCGAAGCTAGCAAGTTATCTATTAGCATTTAGCCGCAAGCAAACGCTCGAACCGAGGGTGGTGAAAATCGGCAATACTGTAATAGGCATGGACGACATGCTGCGCCGTACTTTAGGTGAAGAGTTTGATATCGAAGTAGTGGTAGGTTCCGACTTATGGAACACCTTGATTGATATCGCTCAGATCGAAAATGCCTTACTAAATCTTTGCGTCAATGCGCGTGATGCTATGGGAGGAAGTGGGAAGCTAACAATCGAAGTTAATAACGCTACTTTAGACGTGTCGTACGCTGGTTTGCATCAGGAGGTGACACCAGGGGAATATGTCATGTTAGCTGTTAGCGATACAGGGTGTGGGATGTCGAATGACATCATCAACAAAGCTTTTGACCCTTTCTTTACCACTAAACCAGTGGGTAAAGGCACAGGGCTCGGTTTATCGATGGTCTTTGGGTTTGTTAAACAGTCCGGTGGTCATTTAAAGATTTATAGTGAAGTTGGCCACGGCACTACTGTCAAAATTTATTTACCTCGCTCCCTAGACTCTGAGGAGGCGATAGAGAAACCTGTTAGACGCCCAATTATAGGGGGAAGTGAAACGATTTTGGTTGTTGAAGACGATATAGCCGTGCAGTCCATAGTAGTCGATACTTTGAAGGATTTGGGGTACAGAGTGCTTAAGGCTAATGATGCTGCTAGTGCTTTGCCTATTGTTGAAAGCGGCTTACCTATCGATTTGCTGTTCACTGACGTGATCATGCCGGGCCCTCTTAAGAGCCCAGAACTAGCGAAAAAAGCTTGCGATCTTCATCCTAATTTAGCTGTGCTATACACTTCTGGTTATACAGAGAATGCAATCGTACACGGTGGAAAGCTTGACCGTGGCGTTGAACTTTTAGGCAAGCCTTATACTAGGGAAGCGCTAGCTCGCCGGATTCGTCATGTCCTTGCAAACCAACGGCAACGACAGCCTAATGCAACGAATCCAGCTAGTCCGCGTGTAGTAGAGCCTACTCAAGTTGCACGCGTATCACTAAATATAGTTTTTGTTGAAGATGATCCAGTTATTGGTGCTGTTACGTTAGAGCTAATCCAAAGCTTAAATCACCAGGTTTTCTTAGCTTCCAGTGCAGAAGACGCCTTTCGCTTGATCAATAAAAATACTGATGTACTCATCACTGATATCAGGCTTGGTGGGATTTCAGGAGAAGCGTTGGCAGAAAAAGCGCGGAGCCTTTTTGAAAGGCTCGCCATTGTCTTCGCGTCTGGTGGGGATCAGCAGAATATGCTTGATAACGTAGTAATGCTTCGCAAGCCCTACAGCCTGGAAGATATTGCTCAGGCCATCGAGGATGCTTATAAGCTCGCGCGGCGGCAATAGTAAAATAGATTGTAGGCTCTTACATCTAATTATCTTACCCGCTCTCTATGAGCGGGCTGCTAAACTTGAAAAAGCAATCCTAGCGATCTATTTCTTGCCTAACCTTGACTGCAAGTTCATGAAGTGTAAAGGGCTTCGGTAAAAGTGCTACGCCTCGATCTAGCGTTTCGTTATGTACAATAGCGTTGCGTGTATATCCTGTAGTGTATAGCACAGGTATTAGAGAACCAGTAGTTGCGATGCGGTCGGCTAGTTCTTTGCCTGTCATCTCTGGCATAACTACATCAGTAAATAGTAATGAAATATTTGAATTGCTGGCTAGTGTAATTAAGGCGGCTTTTCCAGAGTCGGCCTCAATCACCTCGTACCCGAGTTCAGTTAAGGACTCTACACTTATGAAACGTACTATAGGGTCATCCTCGACCACCAATATACTTTCGCCCGGCTTGGCGCGTGGTACTTCGTTCTCCACTACAATCATTCGATCTATTGGTTGAATGTCGCCTGAATAGCGGGGGAGATAAAGTTTCACAGATGTGCCATGACCGACTTCCGAATATAGCTTTAGGTGGCCCTTTGACTGTTTCGCAAATCCGTAAACTTGCGCCAGACCTAGACCGGTACCTTTGCCTGCCCCCTTAGTCGTGAAGTATGGCTCAAATACCCTTGCTAGTACGTGATCAGGAATGCCTGTGCCTGTGTCGCTCACCGCAACCATGACATATTGGCCCGGCTCTATGCGTTCTTGTTTCGCATAGTTGTCATCGACATAAACATTTCCTGTCTCAACTGTAATACGACCACCGTTGCTCATGGCATCTCTCGCGTTAATGCAAAGGTTGAGAATCCCCTGCTCAAGGCTACTGTAGTCCGCGAGGGTAGGCCAAAGCCCGGCGTGTCGGACAAACTCCAGCTTGATATTACTACCAAGAGATCGCTGAAGAAGGTCAGACATACTGGTTACAAGACGATTTAGATCCACTGGCTCTGGAGATAAAGGTTGCTGGCGGGCGAAGGCCAGTAATCGACGAGTGAGTTGAGTTGCGCGAGTAGTACCTTCTAGCGCTAGGTCAATATATTTGCTCACCTCAGTCTCACCGCGCTCCATACGACTTCTTAGCAAACATATGCCACCGATTATGATAGTAAGCATGTTGTTAAAGTCGTGAGCAATACCGCCTGTCAACTGACCGACAGCTTCCATTTTTTGGAGTTGTCTCACTTGATCTTCTGCTGCCGCACGTCCTCCCAATGCCTGTTTTAATTCAAATTGAGAGTTATGTAGGGCGCTAGTTTGAATATCCGCTTCCGCCACCAGGTTCAAAGCCATATCTTGTAAATCGTCTGATTTCTTTTGCATAGCGTCGACATCTGTGCAGGTGAAGAACCACCTTACGACTTGCCCAGCTTCATTACGTATAGGTAAGGCCTTGCATAAAAACCAGTAGTCCTTCCCGTTTGAGTTACGCATTTGGAATGTATCTTCCCAAGGCAACTCATCAGACATAGCTACTGTACTGCGATTTATGACAGGATCTCGTAGCGCTCCCGAAATAAAAGCTGTCCAGCCAGTATCGCGAAGCTGATTGCTGGTTAGACCGCTGAATTCCGACCACTTGCCGTTGAAATACAGGTCATTGCCTTCAGTATCAGAAATCCATACAAGTTGAGGAATATTCTCTGCTATTTCCTGGTACTGCGCTTCGAGCAGCTTGGCAGCAATTTGACCACGCTCGTCAGCCTGGACTCTATCCGTAAGATCTCTCAGGATTTTGACCACACCTATCAAATTACCATCTTGAAGCATTGGCATCATGACACCGCTTGCCCAAAATCGCCCCCCGTCCGAACGCATATGCCACCGGTCGTCATCAGCCCTGCCTTGGCTAACCGCTGACCCAATTTCCCGTTCTGGTATGCCGTTTTCGCAGTCTTCTAATGTGAAAATCTTATGCAGAGGGCTACCTAGCATTTCGTCCTTAGTCCACCCAAGGATTTGGTGCGCACCTTCACTCCAGTCGGTAACTCGGCCAGAAGCGTCAGCGGTAATTACGGCGTAATCCAACGCACTGTCCAGCACCAGACGATTGTAGGATTCGATTTGCGCTATGCGTGCCCTAAGCTGATTTTGTTCCTGGCGGAGGATGTCCAGCTCAGAGGGGGCGTTGGTCGAGGTCAAATGCTATACCTAACGGAGGTGGACTTTCTCAGTAGAATACATCAGTCCAGATAGGGTGAGAAAAATATGCTGTGCCTATATGTCAACTGCTTACGGAGTAATGAAATAGCGGACGAAAAATGATGGCGTTATGCCTCTGCAATCTAATGTCTAACCGTCCTGTAACGTTATCTTAAGAGTTTGATTGTACTACCATTTGCCTCGTCTTTTTGGATGCGTCAAAACCCCTTTTTTGGACGATGATTATGAGATTTTGGTCTTTTTATAAAACAAAGATTTTTTTTATGATAAAAAAAATTTTGCCAAAATCACTCTACCCCTCTAGGTCGACGAGACGGCTACACCTTACGATTGGTTGCCTCAATATTCTTTCTCAGCACGTCAAAAGAGCCAGTCGCAACCCTTTTGGCTATAGCCTATAGGAGCGATTCTGCTGATGTTTTGTGTCGGTGCATAAAAAGTTGAACGGTCATTGAATGCGCTCACCTAACAAATAGCTTGTGAAGAATTTCACAGGTGATTTGCCAACAACGGCATACTTTGAGAGGTGGTCAACGTGGCTAAAGACGACAAGAAAGGAAAAAGCGAAGCTTCGAAAGCCAGCAAGGACTTGAAAGACAAAAAGTCCTCACCAGCAAAAAAATCTGCGGCTGCATCTGTTCTGTCAAAATCTCCAGAAAAGAAAGACAAGAAAAAAGATGCTGAACCAAAGAAATCCGTGAAAAAAGCTGATAGCAAGCCAGACAAGGCGAAGAAATCAGAGAAGGCAGAGAAGCCTGCGAAAAAGAAAAAGTAAGATCCGCTAGGGCTTAACGCCCTAGCTTCTTCACTCGGAATGCGTTGCCCTCGTTCGGGTCGCTCCATGCGGCGGCTCTTCATGGTGCGATGACGTCTTTGTAGCGAGCTCAGCCACTGCCGCCTAGTGCGAAGCTTTCAGGCTTCGGTAAAGATGGCAGCTACTTAAATAACGTAGTGCTCCCGTGAGGCGCATTTGAGATCAAAATCAGATAGCTTTTGAATCACGTGAGCTTGCTGAGACGCGCCAAGCCCTGTTTTATGTGGCCGGCGTTATCGCCGATTGTCTCCAGGGCTCCACGGACGTTATTCCCTACATCTGCATGTCCATGAGCTTCCACATGAAGCGTCAGTTCCATCAGGGCTGCCTCTAAGGCGAGTTGGTTTTGGTACATCCTTTCCAGCAACTCCGGCAATGAGTATTCACTGGGCATTTGTGGGCTCCATAGGGAAACTCAGCATAGCGCAGTCAAAGGCGTGGGCTAGCAATTTGCGTACAACTCATCAACCTTGAACTTGTGAATAGGCACATTCCCTTAGCGTGTGGGAGATAGCCGCAATGTCAGGCCGACCAATTAGACGCAAGGTTTGGGCGAGTCCAGCGCTGAGATACAGGTCACGTACACGATATTCGTGCCAAGTCTAAAAGCTGGAATGCCGGCCTTTAGATTAGGCTCGGCATTGCCTCTCTGTCCGGTCGAAGTTCAGTTGCCTCTGTAGGTAGAGAAACCGTAGGGGCTGACCAATAATGGAATGTGGTAGTGCGCCAGAGTACCGTCTACCTCAAAGATTACCGGTACCTCAGGGAAGAAACTTGGAATCTTGTGTGCTTTGAACCACTCACCTGTCTTGAAGGTGACACGGTAGATGCCTTTCTCCAGAGCCTGACCTTCGGGATACAACCCGGGAATACGACCTTGCTCATTTGTCGAAGCGCTGTTGAGCATGTCCCAGCTCTTGCCGTCCTGTTTTTCCAATGTGACATTTACACCAGGGGAGGGCAGACCATCCTGTAAGTTGAGTACGTGTACGCTCAGCGGGTTTCCTGCCGCTAACGCCAGTGACGATACGACACTCAATAAAAGGCCAGTGAAGAACATTTTTATTCCAGTCATGGTGATGTCCTTAGTTTTTGACGGTAGGTAAAATTTTGTTGATAGCGGCCAATGCGCAACCTTCATCGTTTGCTGCACCGCCGGCACCGGCCACTCCGATAGCTCCAATTACTTGCCCTTCAAACAGCAGCGGCACGCCTCCGCCCAGCAGCAATAGCTCATCCAGGGTGTTAAGGTTTTCAGCATCGGGTGTACTGCGAGCGCGCTCTGCCAATAGTCGTGTTGGCGTCTTGGTCGATAGGGCGGTATAGGCCTTGCGTTGGGCGGCTGATGCGTTGTGTGGGCCCACGTTATCGTCGCGCTGCAGGGCGACTAAATTGCCTCCACGGTCGACAATAGCAGCGACACCTGTACGGCCATCGGCATGACAGGCTGTCAACGCTGCGTTCAGTAAATCATTGGCCATTACCAGTGACACGTCGTTGCGCTGCTGCACTTGATCCGGCGCTGCAACGGCGAGCGCTGAATTCATTGCGAGTGACATCAGCAATGAGGTCGATAGGCTTATACGCATGCTTTGTCCTTTGTGTGGTCTGGCTGAGTCATAGCCAGGCATGATGCCCCGTGCACTCCGTCAGAATGATTGCCTGATGATTACCAAGATGTAATGTGCCAAAACACTCGGTCGCGCTAGCCTATGCTCCAGTTCCGGAGGAAAAGATGCGTATCCTGGTCGTAGAAGATGAAGCGAAAACAGCGGATTACCTGCACAACGCCCTGACTGAATCGGGTTACGTGGTGGAAGTCGCCTTGGATGGTTTGGAGGGCCAGTATCTAGCGCAGGAAAGTGAGTTCGACCTGATCATCCTGGACGTCATGTTGCCGGGCCTGGACGGATGGCAATTACTTCAGATTATCCGGCGCAAGTGGCAAACCCCGGTGCTTTTTCTGACTGCTAGGGACTCTGTGGAGGATCGGGTCAAGGGGCTTGAGGCAGGGGCCGATGATTACCTGGTCAAACCTTTTTCCTATGCCGAGTTGTTGGCGCGCGTACGTACCTTGCTGCGCAGGGGGCCGCCACGTGAGGTCGAGCAGTTCCTAGTTGCAGACCTGAGCCTGGATCTGTTGCGGCGTAAAGTTACGCGCGGGGGAGAGCGCCTCACCTTGACCAATAAGGAATTTGCCCTGTTGCACCTGCTGGTCAGCCGTGAAGGGGAGGTGCTATCGCGCTCGTTGATTGCTTCGCAGATCTGGCAGATGAACTTTGACAGTGATACCAATGTGGTCGACGTCGCCATACGGCGACTGCGCGCCAAGGTTGACGACCCTTACCCACTCAAGTTGATACAGACAGTGCGTGGCATCGGCTACATGCTTGAGGTGCAATCCTGAAACTGTTTCCGCGCTCCATGAGCTTGCGCCTGGCGGTCATGTTCGCGTTAGTCAGTTCGCTCCTGCTGGGCTCCATTGGTTTTTATCTTTATCAGTCGTTACAGCGAGAAATCGCCTGGGGCGATGACCAGGCCCTGCTCGGGCGCCTGGAGCGCATGCAGGCATTGATCAACGACAGTGTCAGCGTCGAGCAACTCAGAAATCGGCCCAAGCTATACGAAAATATGCTCGGCAATCGCGACAACCTGCTATGGATCATCGATAACACAGGCCAGGTGCTGATCGAAATCAACCCCGTCAGCATGAGCTTGCCCAGGCTACCGGCAGCAGCCCAGGCTCAGTTAGGTGACAGTGACACTTCCGTGCCGGTGCGGCTTGCCTGGCAGCATGTGATGCAGGGTGATCGCGGCTTGACCCTGATTGCTGGCAAGTTGTTGAGCGAGCGCGAGCAAATGCTGGGTGCTTACCGACTCAAGCTCTGGCTCGCGATGTCGGTGGGCGCATTGCTCGCTTTTGTGCTCGGCGGGTGGGTCAGTCAGCGAGGCTTACGACCTGTGCGCCTGCTGGCAAAGCGCGCTGCCGCGATTGATGCACACCACCTGCATCTGCGGTTGGACGAGTTCAACGAATTCAGTGAGCTGCAAGTGCTCAGCCAAGCGCTTAATCAGATGCTGACACGCCTCGAAGAGGGGTTCGCCCAGCTCTCACGATTCTCAGAGGATCTCGCCCATGAGATGCGTACCCCGCTCACTAACCTGATGGGGCACACCCAACAATCGCTGAGGCATGGCCGTTCAATTGAAGACTATCAGAACCTGCTGGTTTCCAATCAGGAAGAATATGAGCGTCTGGCGCGAATGATCGACAGCATGCTGTTTCTCGCTCGTAACGAGCAGTCGCATGCATCTGTAAGTGCTGAGCTCATCAACCTGCACGATCTAGTCGAGCAACTGTGTGAGTATTTTGAAGGCGTGGCGCAAGAGCGTGATATTACGCTGATCAATCAGGCCCATGATCAGCTGCTTGCTGATCCGGTCTTGATCCGTCGAGCATTGGCTAACTTACTCTCCAACGCGCTGCGTTATGGTTCTTCTGCTACGGCAGTCACTATCAGCAGTGTGGCGTGGGAGGACAGGATTGAAGTCACAGTACACAACCGAGGCCAACCGATCTCGGCGCACCATCTGCCTCGACTGTTCGAGCGCTTTTACCGGTGCGATCCGTCACGCAATCAGCCGGACGACTCAGGTGGATTGGGGTTAGCAATCGTTCGCTCAATTATGCAGTTGCATGGCGGCCGGGTAACCGTGGACAGCAGTCAATCAGGGACGAACTTTCGCTTAGAGTTTCCTATTCGAAATGCTTGAGCAGTCTTACTGAACCGTCGTCACCTAGACTGTAGTGTCGGCAATACGGATGCGCTCACTTCAGCTTCTGAGCCTCCTGAACTTTGAACTTTTCATAATGGTCATCCCCCTAATGCTGTGCAGATAGCCCTAGCTCAGGCTTACCCTGGGCAATTAATTACACGCAAAGGTTTGGTGATTTATGAAGAGCGAACAGGTCGAAGGCGTTGTAGAGAAGGTTGCTGGCAAAGCTCAGAGCGCCGTAGGCAAATTGCTGGGTGATTCAAAGATTGAAGCTGAAGGTGCTGGACGCCAAGCTGCAGGTCAGCTGACGCAAACCTACGGCGATGCACTGGACAGCGTGGCTACGTTCGTCAAAGAGAAGCCAGTTGCTGCACTGGCAATCGGTGCTGTTGCTCTACTCGTGCTCAAGAGGTTGCTGAGTCGCTGAACTTCAGTAGCTTGAGTTAAGTTTCCCTCGTACTCCTTGGCGTTCCGTTAGCAAGGAGTAAGAGGGTGTCGAGTCGACGGTCTTTCGAGCTGTCGTCAGCTCCCGTTATTAACCCCTCATTATCAGCAATCACCATCAAAAAAAGTGGCCATTTGGGTGGTGTTTTGTCGCTCAGTGAAGGCCCTAGAACACTTAATCCTTCATATAGATCGAATAATCGAGGGGGCAGAGGTTGCAAGTCCGATCCTCCAGCGTGATTACGTTCGCCAATTGCAATGGCCTCACCTCAGCCTAGACAGCCTATTTATTTGATTTGATCCTCGAGGAAGTCGGAAGACGGGTCAGTTTTAGGGGAATTCCCTCATTGCGAGCTCTACGTCGCGCTACTAGGATTGAATTCAATATTTGGCCGAATCGAGGACAGACCATGGCTACATCGCAGAGTGACGACAAACGCCCGACGCCGGATCATGCGGAGGACAACGCCTTTTTCCCATCTCCATATTCGCTAAGCCAGTTCACTTCCCCGAAATCTGATCTCAGTGGTGCTGACTATCCCAACGCTTACAAAGGTGGGCGGTGGAAGATCCTGCTGATTGGCGCGGATGAGCGTTATTTGCTGACAGATAACGGTACGATGTTCTCTACAGGCAATCATCCTGTTGAAACCTTGCTGCCGATGTATCACCTCGACAAAGCTGGTTTCGCATTCGATGTTGCCACGCTGTCTGGCAATCCAGTGAAATTTGAATTTTGGGCCATGCCTTCAGAAGATACTGAGGTGAAGGATTTCTACGCTAAATACCGCGAGCAGTTCAAACAACCTTTGAAGCTGGCTGACGTAATCGAGACAGCGCTGGGTGATGACTCAGACTACATAGGCGTCTTCATACCCGGCGGTCACGGGGCTCTAATTGGGCTGCCGGAAAGCACTGAAGTGAAACGTGTCCTGCAATGGGCCGTCGCTAAGGACAAGTTCGTGATTTCCCTATGCCACGGCCCAGCAGCGCTGCTAGCGGCGGGCCTTGGGGAGTCTAAGTCCTCCTATATTTTCAACGGTTACAAGATGTGCGCTTTTCCCGACTCTCTTGACGCGAAGACACCTGAAATCGGCTACATGCCTGGGCATCTGACCTGGAAGTTTGGCGAGCAGTTAAAGGCGCTAGGGGTCGAGATCGTCAATGAGGGGATTTCCGGAGCTACGTTCAAAGACCGTAAATTGCTTACCGGTGACAGCCCTCTGGCGGGGAATAACTTGGGCAAATTAGCGGCGGACGCTCTTCTGAAAGAGGTTGAGGCGGGTTGAATAATGCGCCTATAGAGGCAACATTGCTCGCCGCTCTCGAAATTGAGGCGGCGCGCGATCTTGGCACAATCCAAGACGTCGTCCGGCGGATTGCTAAGCCCTATGGATATGATCGGTTTGTACTCTTTTCGGCGTCTTCCGCAAACGAAGATGTTGTCGAACGCCTTTATTGGGTTGAGGGGGATTGGTTTGGCGAAGGCCAAGGGGTTGATGCTGAGACGTACGTAAGACGCTGCCCGGTTACTCGTCATATTCTGAGTTCTCGTGAAGCCTTTTTCTGGAAGAAAGAGCACGTGCATGGCGAAGAGTGCTATCAGGTCATACGCTCACCTAGCGGGCCGGGCGTACAGGGATTGCAGGTACCCATATTCGGGCCGTTGGGGCTTGAAGGTGCCATGAGCTTAGGCGGTGAAAAGATAAATGGTTCGACGCGAGTACGGCTTGGATTGAGTATCGTCGCGACGGCGGCTTTTTTCTCCGCTCGGCGTTTACTCGAGGCCCCGGCGGGTGAGGTGGTTAAAAACCTTTCACGGCGAGAGCGTGAAGTTCTGGCTTGGATATCAGCAGGACGCCGACAAGCGGATATAGCTGCAACTCTTGGTTTATCTGAGCGCACTGTAGAGAATCACCTTCGTCTGGCGCGCCGACGTCTTGGAGTCGCAACAACTGCACAAGCGGTCAAGTTAGCGATTCGAACAGGTCAAATCGAAGGTTAAGATCGGAACCGTAGTTGGCGAATATCCTGTGTTGTCCAACTGAGCAACAGCGTTGGTACATGACTTGGGAGAAGAAAAATTCTTTCCCAAATAGCATCCTGGATTACGTCTTGTCTTGGATACCTACTTCAATGACAGGTCGCGTCTTTTCGGCCTCTTGATTGACTGCATGGATTTTGAATCTGTGTTGCTCTCGGAACCTCCTAATTGGCCTCAGTTCAAATCAAAGAGGTGTCTACGAACCCCGGAGCGATTCATGTCTTAAGACAAACCCAAACTCAGTACCTTGAGTCTGTTCTCAGTTGCGTGGTCAAAATACTCGTACAGCGCCTCGCCCTGGTCTGCGGTTATCCCTCCTGCACACACCAACCCCAGCACAAACCCGTTAGCTCGCGCCCCACTTTTGACGGCCAGAATCATTGATCCCGCGCACTCAATATCGGAGATGATTTTCTTAACGTGCCTTCGGACAACCTCAGGTAAATCATTGGTAGCGTTGTTCATAGTCGGCTCCGCTTGCTTTGCTACCGCACCCCATTGGCGGTTTTGGTTTGGTCATTTGAAATACAAGACCGGGGTCGCGGCGCAGAGGTTCAAACACATAGCCAATGACCCGACGCATTGAGGCCATAGGATATGAAAGCGTCCCCCGCGTGAGCCATCTTTACACCTGTGGAGGTTGAGAATTTGCCTTGGATTCACCGTGTTTTATTAGAAAATTTCTGCGTGTAGCCAACGGCAGCCATGCACAACTCACGATCTTCCAAGCAGAGGGTTCAATCACGATGAGGACATTGGCCTACAAAACTCATAGATCGGTGAAGGAAGATCTATAGCAAGCGGAGCGCGCAGGCGGGAGGATGAAAGCCCACAGGGCCAAGACTCAGCAACGGCGAGGCTTGGTTTACGACAGCCGTCCTCGCAGAGGCCCGCTCAACCATTGCTCCCCTAGAGCGCCTTCATGAGACGCTCAAGCTTCTGATGCTCCCAAGTGCTGAGCAACGCAATGGGATCTGTTCCAAATCGATCCCCTGCGCTAAACGACCATCGCCGTCCTTCTGGACTCACGCATTCTTCGCAGAAGTCGAGCGTGTCACAGTCGTTGTAGATCGATATCCGCCAACCCTCGACGTTGACCACAAAATGCCCTGCGTAAACCTCGTCCCAAGGCGCTTGGCCTACCTTTGTCATCGTCCGTCGCTCGAAGGTAACCTCTCGCAATACCTGGCATACCTCTCTTGCTGAAAGTTCACCCGCAGTGCTTTCGCTAATGCTACCTACCTGGGATGAATGCGCTGCCGCTCTGGCCTGTTTCAGCCTTTCCTCGGCGTACATAGCCGGATCATCACTTGGCAGCGGATAGCCTGCCGCAGAGAGAGCCTCAGCCCGCTCTTCAATGAGCAGGCGCTCAGGATCACGAGCGGCTTGATAGGCTCTGCCTGGTACTCGCCAAGTTGCATCCATTCGTGATTCCTTAGGAGCTGAACGGCTCACTCTCCAACCGGCTTCGTCGGGATCTTTCGAAAGCTGGCACTCACCACAATTGGGCACGTGGTTTGCGACCTCATACTCACGCCAATCCACCATAGCTCCGCCGTCAATGCCGAGCGGTTTGCGCTCAATTAGCCAGGCTACAGCGTTAATGAACTGGCCATGAGAGTACGCAACGACGTGTTGGGCGGGATGCTCAGCAAGACACTTCAAGAAAGACTGAGCTCTAGCTATGAAATCTAGAAATGACTCAGCGCCTTCACCATCCGTGAAACCTTGATCTGCTTTAGCCCAGTACGCCTCCACCCATTCACGCCGATCAGCGACGGTTGTGCCAGTGCACCGCGCGGGTTCGAGGTAAGTGAATTCTTGGATGGGCCAAATTTCAAAAGGGACATGAGGAAACACCGCTGCGGTCGCCATAGCGGTTGAATGCGCTCGGGTGAAAGGCGAGGCTACGATCAGATCCGGGGCTTGGGCGAATGACCCGGCCACCAAGTGCGCTTGTTCGACACCCTTTGGCGTTAGAGGGATGCTCGCGTGATCCGAGCTGGCTTCACCAGCGTTCGCGGCGCTTTCCCCGTGGCGTATTAGCCTGACATGTTTCATTAATGTCTCACCCGCGAAAATTTTGCGATTCGCTCACCATGAGTCGTAGTCAGGTCGTCCTTCGAATCCTCACTTGCCCCTCTGACCAAATTCACCCTCGCTTCGTCGCCCATTGAACATGTAATGGCATTCACAAAGCACTCGATAGTCAGAAAAAAAAGACTTGAGATCTCTGTGGATTGATCGCGCCCAGGAAAGACGATCTGCCTCAGGCGAGAGAAACGCTACTGTGTCGTCAGTGCTAGTGCGCAGATGAAATACATTATTTCGAAATTTACGCAAATCATGGTAATGCTTTTTAATCGAGCTGCTGAGTTTATTGCATTTGGGGATCAGCTCTTGGTAGTTAACGGGTCTTTCATTATTGAGTAGCAAATACATGTTGAGGTCTTTATAGCCCTCGCACGTCACGGCTAGAAAGCCCAGCCAAGAGGTCAAGTATATCCTGAAATTGATCTCATCATTCCTGCTTAGTTTTTTGTTTTTATCCAATTTGCTGACCAGCGAATCGTAGTGCTTCAGCATCAGGTCGGCTGCATAAAAATAGTGGATTTGCAGAGTGAGAACCTTGTCCTGTTCTCTATGAGGAAGCAAGTCGCCTTCGCTCCTGCTGTCAATGCTTGAAACGTATTCCACAGACTGGTTTGCAAGGCGATGCAGAGCCGTATCCAATGGGACTACCAAGTTCTTGCCTACCGCGTCGTTAAAGCACTCGTAGAGATCCTTATCTGTCGAAAAGCCATAGGTTTCCTGCCTCTTTTTGGCGAACCGTGCAAGCCGCCAAGCGTCTAGGCCAGAAGTTTCCCCACGCCTGCCGAAATCGAAATCCACACCGCCGTCTGGCAGATCCACCCAACATCCGTTTCCATGCTTAAGATAATCGATGCCGTCATTCAAGCTGGAGATGTGCGACAGATCGGTATCAACCCACTCGCTAGAGCTATGGGGAAGGGGAATCCCCGATTTCTGCATTAATGTCAAAGCTGTCCGAACAGCCCGTAGGTAGTCGTTTATCAGACTGGAAAGTCGCTCGTCCATGGGGCCTCGGAGTAGACAAAAGTGCCGTAAGGGGTTTGGTATAGCACGACAGCCAGCTCTGAAGGAGCGCCCACATCGATTAGACTCCGCGAGCGCAATAAGTCTTATGCGTTCCAATATTTCTGGACGGTACTTCTCGCAATCCCAAGCGTTTCAGAGATTGCTTTCCTGTCGAGACCTTGTGCTTTTAGCGCTCGAATGGAATCTGCATTAAGCGGCTGTTTAGGCTTGCCTTGGAAGCGCTTGATGAGCTTTCCATCACTGAATTGCTCCTCCACCAACTGCCACCCTCCAGATATCTCGAATTCCCTGACACGCAAGGCAGTACGCTGTAATGCCTCTGACGGGAGTTCTTCACCCTGCGCAGCAATGGCGAGAGTGACCATAGTCAAAAGGTCGAGGCCTAGGTAGTCAGCTATCTCGTCCAGTTTCTCCAGCGTCGCATTCGCTCGGGCCTGCTCAAGCTTCCCCACGTACGTTCTGTGCGTTGCCCCCGCCAACTCTTCGTAACTCAACCCCTGATGAGCACGAGCTCCACGCAATGCTCCTGCCAGCGCTTCTTTCAGATGCATGAGACGGATCCTCAAAAGCGAGGATAGAGCCACGGTAAGCGTGTTTCGATAAACAGACGATAGTGATATTATCGTGACATATGGTTTGCCAGGCAGTCATTTGATCATAGCGGCGGGATGTTTGGATTGATGATGGATTGGTCATGAGAGCAGCACCTAAGACACCGCCAGGGACGTCTCGATGTGAGACGCGCTCATCAAGTTCAACGTTTATGGCCCACGTATGCCCGCCTGCAATAGTCACTGAGCGATGTCTTGGCAAGAACCAGATCCACTTTTTTAAGCGAAGGCAGGGATAGTGAGTGATGAAGTTCGATTGCGTGAAAGTTTCAGGAAAAGTTGACTACGTTCGATCTGTTGATCGAATGAACGGCGGACATAAAGCTAAAGTCAGCATTGACGGTGCAGTTATCCCAAATTTGCAAGTGTCGAATAAGTTTTACGAAGAGTTAGAAGCCGGCGAGAGTGTAACTTTGTATGGCCTTTTTAAAAGAAGTAATGACAAGGAAAAAAACACAGGCATCTTGTACGGCCTAGCGAAGCAGAACGGCGAGAAATCATTTGCAACCCAGTATAGATATCAAGTCCCGCTTTTCCTGACGGTCACTGCGGCCATCGCATTTTGCCTAACGTTCGTCGCCGGCTGGATCGCTTCGATATTTCCAGTGCTGTTTTTCTTCGGAGAAAATTCAGATTATATGTATACCACTACGGTATTTGCAGTAATTGAGTCGAGCTTGGTTGCCGCCTTTTTCCTGTGGAGGGCATGGGTGATGTTCAACGCTACGTCTGATCCTGAAGCTTGGGAGGCTACCGAAGCCGCAGCGCTATCGAGTCGCTTCAGTAAGCTCCACAAGTAATAATCCTGTACGTAGGGCACGCTTACACCCGCACCGGCTTCATGATCGCTGCGTCAGACTTTCCTTTCCTAGCGAGTATCGGGCAAGCGGAGCGCGCAGGCGTGCTGGATGAAAGCCCGGAGGGCCGAGACGTGGCTTGCCACGGCTCGGTTCACGCCAGCCATCCGCCGAAGGCGGCACGCCATGGCTACTGCCCGATATAAATCAACAAGGATGCGGCTGAAATGACCCACGATGAACTCCGTCAGCTTGAGGGCGCTAGGCGAAGGGCTCGTGGGCGCTTGCCAGCCTCCGTCCTGGCGATCCCACTGCATCCGAGCTCCTTGCCACCCTTGATGAGCTCGACGACCTAGATCTAAACGCTACGTCCTCTACTCAGAAGCCTCTCGAACTCATTGAGGTTCGTAATTCTGTCTCGGTGGAGCGTCATCCCTCCGGAATCGACATCATCTTGGAACATACCATTCCGCAACCCTGGAGGGAGCGTTTCCATCAGGCAAGCATCGGGTCGACCAGGTTGGTCGATGGGCCATACGCCTCAGGCTGGGATAAATTCCTGGCGAGTTGGGAAGCAGAGATGCGACACCTGGAGCAGCATCGGGCCGCAAGAAACAAATCTAAAAAAGACTGAGCGGGTGAGGGCATGGGACAAGATGATGACACGGTGTACTGCGATATCCAGATGCCGCTAGCCCAGGGTCGAGAGCTTCTGGAGTTAGTAAATGCACTGCGAGAATCCAAAGCTCATCCGCGTCTCGACAAAGTCTTCGAGCACATGCAAGACGAACTCAGTACGTCCATCGATATCGTAGATCACCCGCCAACATGGAGGCCTTGGTGCGAGTAAGGCTCCTCATGGCAGTAAGACTTTCGTTTCTCATCAACCCCTGCTCGGTACTCCCGGCACATCCATGTTGATCTTGCGCCAAAAGGCTTCAGAGAAACTGTAAACCGAGAAAGCAATCAGCCCTAAGGCCATCACCATCAAAATCAACCAACCAGCAGGTAGATTTTGGAGCGCATCCAGTGATTCCTTCATACCAGGTGGATCCATGGCTTGATAAGTGGAACCACTGATTGCAAGCAGCAACGCAATCTCTATAAAAACAACCCCTCGGGCTATTAGGCCGAACCGCGACACCGGACGGACATACCGCATGACGTCTTCGTCAGCTTCAAAGTATTTCTCGAACGACGCCTTCCATCCCTTGATGATGTGAGCAACCCCCACACCAAGGGGAACGAGAGCGATCAGGTAGATCAATAGATTCGAGTGATCCCAAGTCAAAAAATGCGCTAGCCAGTCTTTGGCTTGCCCTCCGGAATCGCCCGAACTTTTAATACCGCTAATGAGTAGGCCCAACGCGAAAAATGCGAGAGCGCCGTTGACCATACCTCCCGCGAACAGACCTGCGCGAATTACCAAACCTTTGAATTTTTTGCCATGATGATCGACATCACGCGTTGCCTGAAGCACGCGCCACGCCGCAAATGCAAGCAGACCCGCTACCACAAGCCCAACCAGAAAATAGCCGAATGGTTGGCTCAGCAATGCTTCCAGGCTCTTGTGGCTGTCCTTCGGTTTTGTCGAGTCTTGTGCTGCGAGCAACGCGAAAATACCGATGATCAAATACAGCAATCCTCGAGCGGCGTAGCCTCCACGAGCGAGTATTACTAGGCTGTGTTGCGCGGACATTCGATGTATTCCCGAGATCTGATACAAGAGCAAACCCCTCTCGCTGGGTAGGGTTCTATATCAAGCCGGTGACTGCGGCGAATTCGTTACCCAAGACGACTGCCGACATAAAACATGAGTGCGGTACGTCCATCGATTTCATTGAGTACCCACTAACATGGAGGTTTATAGATGCCTAGGCTGTAAAGTTAGGTTTAGTCACCAAACATGTCGGTGATTTCGGTACCAGCACGACCCAAGGATTTCATCGTGATGTTGCCGGCGTCATTTTCACCGACGTGCCAAAGCGCAAATTTCGGAAGGTTGAGCCAAGTCGGTGGCTTCGCCGCAACCGGATACGCCGAGCGAGTTTCGTAGGTAGCCACACCGTCGATTATCGAGACCAGCGCTATACCATGTGCCGTAGCGTACTTTATCGCTCCAGATTGAAACCCTGTTGTGGTGAACAGCATTCCTTTATGAGCGCCGACGGATCTCACCTTGTCGTGCAGTACCTGAACCAGCTCCCGTTCGACTGCGTTGCGGTATTTTTTGCACTCAATCAGCACGATGAATTCGGCGCCTGCAAAAGCTTGGAATTTCGCCAGCACGTCGATCTGGTAGGTTGAGTCATAGGCCTCGACTTTTGCGTCGTGCGTAACCTCCAGCGATGTCAGTTCACCTCCTTGCTTGAGGATCCAGTCCCTGACCAAGAACTCGAATTCAGTGGCGGTAATTTCGAGGTTGGGATTCGCCATTGGAGGGAACATTCTTTTCCTCATCGTTCAGTCGAATTGGCAGTGCGCGATAGGTGCGCATGGCTCGGGGTAGCAGCACTTAAGACTGTCGAATCCTCAAAATGGAATCGGTGATGGCTTGAGCATTTGCATCCAGCGCTTCCATGGCCGACATCGCATGAGCGGCGACGCTTCCCACTCCATTTTCTAAAAGCCACTTGGTTATTTCTTCTATTGCTGCACCTAGTGCGTACTGGTTATGCAGCAGCAATGTCAGGGCGTCCGCAGTGGCGATCTTGTAGTTCGAGTTATCTGGCATGGCGGTCTTCCTTGGGATGATGCACAGAGCCTAGTTCATCTCACCGCTGGCTCAAACGGTGCGGGTAGTCGCATAGGTTTGCTTGATGTTTTGGAAGAGGACGACCTGGGCTGACAGGGGGCCAGAAGGCTGCACTCACCGTCTGTGCTTGCCCGCCGTGCTTGGTCTATCGAGCACGCGATGGGTAATACGTGTCTACCCGAGCTTGAGGTTTGCGTACGCAGCCAATCTTTCACTTTTTGCCATCGGCCAACCTCGGAAAGCTTTGACCTTCCTGTATCTAGAATCTCAAGCAGTCGCTGTCTCTCCGCACGAGAGGGGAACCAATCATCAATCTCGACGCTGCAGTGGATGGACTCACTCAATGCCCATCTAACGATCATGTCCGCAGCCGCTCTGTAGTGATCTGCCATGAACAGGCGATGGCCATTCACTGACCACCCACGCTTTGCTAGCTCATCGGTCACGTCGATGATGCCAAGGTCACCAAAGTAGGCTGTGGTGTCAGGATAATGGATACCTGCCAACGACACCTTAGCCACCCCCGATTCCCGATCAAAATAGGAAAGGAAATGCCACCCACCTGTGGTGCTTTCGGGATGAGGGAAATTGATGGCGGCTTTGCCTGTTATGTAGTGCTTGTGCGAGACGCGTTTGAGGTCAAAGTCGAAAAGCGGCTGGGCCATGAGGGCTTTCCTGAATTTTTGAGCGCCGATTCGGTTTAAGCGGAGCACACCCCCAGTTCGTGGTATAGCAGCCCATCGAAGGGTGGAGGATCGCGTTGTTCTAGTTGATGTAAATCATAACCGTATTAAAAAGCGTGTGGCATATCTCTACGCATTGAGAAGTATGCTGCGAACGAACAGATAACGCTCGAAAAATACCAGTGAAAAAATATTGTAGTTTCGCTAAGGAATTTGTGAGTGCCGCCGATGATAAATGTTCACTAATTAGCTAAGGGGCTGTGCGTGTCTGACGGTATATTTTCTGTGATCAAGAGCGTTTTTCCCACGTTCGTGGCTGGAGCTAAAGATCTACAGCGTTCCATAATTACTCCGACCGAATTTTTCAAAGATATGAAGCTGCGCAATTACTGGTGTGCGCAAGCCAGCTTGATCGGGCTCGTAATGGCCGTTGCGTTATCACTACTAAGCTTTCCATCGCTGAAAGGGATTGGGATAGAGCTGGGTAAAGACTTTGTAGCCGTCATGGTTGTCCTGAATTGCATGCTCCTGATCCTCTATGGAGCTTGCTTCTGGTTAGGCGCACGTTTCATGTTTGGAAAGGGGGCGCTGTTTTCTACGATCAACTCATTTTTTTATATCTCGATTTGCCTAGTCTTTATGAAGATCGCTGAGATGCCAGCGCTGGGTTCGAGAATGACCGCTTTAGCACATAGCTGTGAGCTCTGGGAATTTGGAGCGAATGTCACTGCAGCAATATCCGCAAGTTCTGTTTCCAGGACGTCGAACTTTTTAATCGGCGTATTTTACCTTGCATTTACTGTTTGCTCGGTAAAACTCCAGCGAGGCGTCAATGACTTCGGTATCGTAAGGGGAGTGGTGTCCGCGATTTTTGGGATGGTATTCTTAAGTTTAGCCGTTATTTATATCCAAGAGCCTGCAGTGTATGCAGTGGTCTGCGGCTACTTAGGCGAAAAGTGACTAACCATGTTTTGATTGGTTGGCTAGCTAGCGTTACGTCCTTATAGATCAGCGATTAAGATAACTCATGATTTAACTGTACCATGGCTGGTTGTTTCTTTGCGTCAACAGCCATGGAACGGTTATCGAGGATTCAGACCGGCGGGCGTGGCCCGAATTCTTCTTCAATCCTTTCACTCCATGCTGAGTTTTCAGGTTTGTTAGCGGCCCCTCCTACTATTCTAATAGCGTATGCGCGGCACACCTCCAGAAGCGAGGGCGGGATGTATTCCAGTATCCCTCTGTATTCTTTGTAGTCCCCGTCACGGTACTGGTACAAATCAGCGCACCAAAGATCGTAGACCCAGTCACTGATTTCCTCGTCGCTTTGAGGAAGAGCAACCAATTCTTTGACGAATTTGTTTAGGTGCTGACGCTCCCTTTTGGAAAAGCCTCGGGTGGTTAGGCTAAAAAACTTCAAAGCCTTAATAGCTGGTCTGACTCTCCAAGTGAGCGAATCAAGTGAGTCAAGGTCTCGCATCAGCGGCACTAGCTGATACGGATTGAGCAACTCGCCGGTATCTGTTGCCACGGAATGCATTATACGGTCAAGGTGGAAGCTTCTACGCTCACTTCGCATGTGGCAAAAGGCATCAATGTTTTTATCAGTTTCCTTGCAGGGATCCGATATATCCCTTTCTGTGATATTACCTGCGCCATCCTGGTACTTGATGCGTATGCGCATTGTTGCTCCTGAAATTCTGTACTGAGCTGTAAAATGTCACTGTTCATCTATTGTCGGGCGGGGAGCGAGTCTCGGAGGCGCGGCTCTTATCTATCCCCCACACTGCTTTAGCTACTTCTTCAATTTTTGCGACAAATTTATCGACGTTGAGCCCTGCGATGAAAGCCAGCGCGAAGAAACCAATTTCACTCGCGTCAGATTTAGAGCTGGATTCCAATACCAGCAAGCCCGCTTTGAGGAAAAGATAACTAACGGCACCAGCAATCACGCTCGTAATGGGGCGGATGAAGTACCACGCATACCAGTCCGTATCCCACCTTTTGTGGACGCATTTGTTCAAGTACACAGCCCTGAGGCAGTAAAGGCAGCCCCCCACGCAACCAATTGCACCACACATCAACGGAATCCGTAGCACCTCATAAGGTTGTGCAAGCCAACCTAGCGCCATTGCGCCTATCGAGTAGGTCGCGATGAACAGCAACAGCACAAGATAGCCTACGATCAGAAGCAGCACTTAATAGTCCTTCAATTGGTCGGAGCACGTTCCGATAGTAACTGTGCAATCAGTTTCGCCCATGATGAACATGACAACTGGCAGGCCATCGTTGGCCATGGTCAGGGCTAAGGAAGCTAGTAGATTCATGTCGTCGGAGCTCGGACGTGACGAGTGCTTGGGCGGATGCGAATGCCAGTCACCGATGTAGTCGACGATCCCGGCTGTTCTCCGACGCGTATCAAGAAGCACTTCTTCCTGGCCCTCGTACCCTCGAATGAAGGAGGTGGGTGTAGAGACGCTATCTGGAGGGGCAGGCATTCCTTTGACTATATTGATAGTTTTCAACTGATGGTCAGTGTATCCAAGCAATATTCCACCTGTTTCATTAGGTAGCGCCTGGCTTCTCAGGCTGCGGATTTGTTCAATAAATCCTTGATCCCACCGGACTGTCCAGCCATCTGACCGTGCTTCCTTTGATTCAGAAATGGGTATTTCATGCGCTGCGACGCCGCCGGTTTCATCGTTTACATCCCATACACACGCTCGCGCCCCCGATTTGGCTTGGCTCAGCCTTACCTGCCGGCTGAGGAGTGATGCATGGAGGCGAATCAGTTCGACAGAAAGCCTGAGGGAAATATCTCTGCATCCGTTCCCGACCCATTCACCTTTGCTGTGTCCATCAAGATGAAGTTCTCCCCACGGCGACTCAAGGATTGCACGGTAGTATTGGGCTTCGATGCTCGATATTCGAACGCCCCTGTCGCGGTCTTCGAGAAGCAATACTGAGCTTCTACCTGAAGGTGTGAGGAATACGCTTGCAGTACGAGGTGTTCCATCACGCTCACCTAATTCCCTCGGTACATGCAACGTCGTCGTGGCGTCCACTACTAAGCTTGCGTTGCTTAGTGCCGCCGAGACATTCACATCTTCGTCGACAACGCTCGCGTCAATCGCCATATGCGGTGGTTGTTCGGGGAATATTTGATCCAGAATGCTTTTAACGGCTCTGACTTTCGGGGATCCGATAGCAGAATCCGAAATGATGTGCCGTGCCAGGTTGTGAGGCATAGCTTGGTCAGGATCTATCAAAGTCCACTGACCCCAAGACTCTCTCGTCCACGTTTCCACCATGGAGCTGCCGAGAGCACCTACCCCAGCGATCACTCCTTCGAAATCCGAATCTGCAGATTCCAGGCACGACAATGACCGGATGAGTGGCTTGTCGAGCTTATATCGAAGCTGGGTTGGCAAAATTGAAATAGCTTTCCATCGCTCCTCTAGCGTTTGGCCTATGAGCTCAACGGGGCTCCAGCTTCCTCGGTATTCATCATAAAAAAGCAACCCGCAGGCTTCACCCAGATGGAGCAGGGAACTGGTAACCCAATAGGCGAGGTCGTCAACCTTGTCCACTGTCCCGTTCCGGAGTCTCGGAACCGATAGCAAAATAAGAACGCATTTTGGACGCTGTTCATTGGATGAAAGATCAGTGACCGAAATCAACTGCTTGATTGCTTTGGTAAGCTCGTCAAAAAAGGAACCGCCACGAACAGCCACCCATTGGTCAAGGTCTCCCAAGGTCGCTGGGAAGCGCTCGACGCGCGAGCTTTCAACAGGCGGCAAATTAACGCGAAGGGTAGGGATACCCTTCATTCCACATGCCGTTGCTGCATTCGCATCTACATAGTAGCCAAGGTAAGTGGTGACCTCAGTGCTACCGGACTCGGCTTCAACAAGAACCAAGCGGCGAGCAGGGTTTAAAGATTCCTGGGCGTGTTTGGCGGGCAAGATAATTTGGAACGATGTGTTGAAAAATAATTGCTCCAAAGGCTGATCGCCGAGATGAAGCGAATTTTCGGCTGATTCCCGCAACCACCAGAGCACCCTCGCAAGAAACTTTTGAGGAGTCCAGGAGCGCTGAATCTCTGACCATGTGCTGTTGTACAAGCATAAGGAAAGTGGCTCGCCGGTACGGGTGTAATTTTGATGGCCTAGAACAGGGAACTCACTTCTTAAAGCCCTCACCCCAACAGGTGGGTCTTCCTCCGCGTTCACAGTGAGTGCTAACCACTCCTTACGCAAGATACCGTTTGGGTTGTGGGCCCCAACCGACCCGTCTCCGGCCTTCACCACAATTATCTCGGTCAGGCCTGTGCCGTCTGATAGCGACCGGACTTCCTGGATCTGGAAGTATTCATGCCTTTCGCATGCTCGATAGATCTCAACCGACAAGGGAAGTGTCAGTGCCTGCGCTCCATCTTCGAGTGGGTTACCCCACTCGATGAGACTGAGGCTCACTTCTTGACTCCTGCCCGAGGTGCCGCCGCTGCCACAGCGCTGCTCGCTGCCGCGATCCCTACAGCTGCTCTCACCAATCCCGATGATGTGACCTCAAACCGGATCGTCTCTGGTTTGGCCTTGTCGCCGACACACAGAAAAATCCCGTTGACGTCATCCAGGATGGACTCGTACTCCCGCTTAGCTCGAATGCAAGGTGGGTCGTTTTTGTCATCGACCACCTTTTTGCTGCTGGCGACAATGATCGCACCCTGACGAGCTTGACCCAACGCAGATCTTGCACCCTCGGATACCTCTGCATCTTCCCCATAAGTCGACCAGCTGTGGTGCGAAAGTGCGTGCCACGAACAGTGGTGCGGAGCCTGGAGCAGATCGTATTCCAGCACTTCAGGAGTTTCTTTGTAACGTTCCCAGATTCGCTCCCAGATAGAGGTATGGGCATCGCCACCAGTCAGAAAGCGAGTTTTATTTCGGCTGAATGACGACGGAGCCAACTCGATACTCAAAATCACACTTGAGTGATTTTTCGAAAGAGTCTCTTCTGTCTCGTCATCCTGCTTGGGCATAGGTGCCAAGAGTTTTGCGCTGAAGAAGTCACCGTAGGTATGCCCGCCAATGGTCGAGAATGTCTCCCCTGTCTTCACTAGGATGGGTTGGATGTTGTCGGTTTTACCTCCTTCATCCTCACCGAAAACTCGAACCCCATTACCAACCACTGCGTAGCCGAGCTCCTTCCAGCGAAGGACTCGGCGCCTTGCTTCAACGTGAAAGGCGTGGGCGTCGTCACACAGTGTTAGGCCGAGCGAGTTACGTCGCCGAAAAATCATAGGAGACGACCACATCTCACGAATCACGATTCGCTTTTCAGCTTGCGGCTTTTTATCGTCCGGGTAGTCCTCAATCGGCCCAAGCCAAAAATGCTTGCGCACGCCGAGGCAGTGATCTTCGTCAGGATGGCTGAGAAGAAACGCATCCACGTAGGGGCGTTGGTCAGCATCTGTCAGCAACTGCTTCCTCAGCTCCCCCGCAACATCCGGCGTCTCATCCTCAGGATCATCTGCCGCTTGGCGAATCCGGACGTCAATGATGATGGTAGTGGCATCGGCGTTAGCCAGTCGCACCATGGTCATGTCGCCGTTACCCACCGGGAAAAACGCAATTTGTCCAGCCATGGTGCACACCCCCAAAAGAAGACGCGAATCGTCGTGATGGCAATACGGTACTCATAAAAATTAGATGAGTCTAGTTTTTAGTAGTGTTACCATCGCACCATTCATTGCACTAGGCTCAACAGATGACTGACCACCCACCAAAAAAGGCAGGCCGCTGGGGCCAGATGCGCCGTTTGGAGTTCATTGACTTCAGGCTTTTGTGGGAAGGACGGGTAAATCGGGCTGATCTGCTCGATTTCTTCGGAATTTCTGCTCCGCAGGCTTCTTTAGACTTCGCTAGTTACTTGGAGCAGGCGCCAGGAAATGCAGTCTATGACAAGACCGTAAAGGCCTATGTGGCCACGGACACGTTCACCCCGAAATTTGCTCCTGACGACGGTTTGCGCTATTTGGACGAGCTTCTCGCACGGGAGATGGGCGTGATTGATGAAGCAGAAAGCTTCATCGGTTGGGCGCCTCCGATGGATTCGGTGCCCAACCCTATCCGTCTAGTCGATAAGCCGGCGCTTATAAAAATTCTTCGAGCTATTCAGCGGCAGGAAGCGCTTGAGATTAATTACCAATCGATGAGTGGGCCAGATCCAACCATCAGGACTGTCGCGCCACATGCTTTAGGGTTCGATGGCTACAGATGGCATGTGCGGGCCTATTGTTTTAGACGTAACCAACACATAGATTTTGTTCTCGCAAGAATACTTTCGTTGGTTCCGAAAGACCTGCCGTCTACACCACCTTACGATAAGTTATGGCATACCTATGTACAGGTTGTAATTGGAGCTAACCCTGAGTTGGACGAAGGGCGTCGTCGTGCCATTGAGTTGGATTACGGTATGCAGGATGGCCAAAGTACGTTGACCACCCGTCAATCTCAGCTTTGGTATCTTCTACAAAAGCTTGGTCTCAGGAACCACAATCCTGATCCTAAAGCACAGCAACTGGTACTTCTCAATCAGCCAGAGTGCCAACAATGGTTAGGTGAGTAATCTAGCTCGTGCACAGTAATTCAGGCCGATATTTGCAAATCTACTGATGGATTAAACATGGTTGCGATATTAGAGTTGGTGAAAGATCCCTACGAGCGAAAGGCTAGAGTGATACCAGGGCTTCTGGTTTCACTGCCGCTGCTTGTGCCCTTACTGTGCGTTTATGGTGCTAAACATCCCGTACTTACCAGTGTCATTGGACTGCTGGGCGGGTGTGGTGCAATCTACGCGTTGGCGAGCGTTGCTCGTGGTCGAGGAAAAAAGCTGGAAGAAAAGCTGCTAAAGACATGGGGAGGAATGCCTACGACTTTAGCCTTGCGGCACAGTGATAAATTCCTGGATAGCGTCAGTAAGCAGAGATATCACCAACAGATATCGTCAAAGCTGGGAATTGATATGCCTAGTGAAAAGCATGAAAAATCGGATCCTGCTAAAGCTGATGATATCTATATTGGCGCGACTAAGCGCCTCAGGGAATTAACTCGTGGCAATAAAAATCTCCTACTGAAAGAAAATATCGCCTATGGCTTTCATCGCAATATGCTCGCGATGAAGGCTGTAGGAATTCTGTCTTGCCTTTGCGGATTAGGGTATGGCGGACTGATTGCGGGAGTAATTCGAGTCAAGCCGCCTCATTTTGAGCCGATTCATTTGGCAGATCCAGGGCTTGCAGCAGGGCTCACAATTCTTATTTCTGGGTCACTTTTGATGGCTTGGTTATTTTATTTCGACAAGGATGCTGTAAAGCGGATGGGTTTTGTCTATGCGGAACGCCTGTTCGAGTGCCTTGGTTCCCTACCCAATCCGAGGTCAAGAAAGAAACCAGCCCAAGCGCCGGTGGAGCCCTAGACTCATACGGATTTAACTTTAATACAAGTAGTCAATTATAATCATGCAGGGAGGCAAAATGCCTACGATAAAAAGCTTGTCCGTTGGTAATGGCGATATGTTCTATATTCTTCATGGTGGTGACAACTTCACCATGATTGATTGTAATCTGAATGCTGGGAATTCCGATGAGATTATCGCCGAGCTCAAGGAAGTATCAAAAACCAAAAGTATGCGACGCTTCATCTGCACTCATCCGGATGAGGATCACTTCAAAGGCATCGAGAAACTCGATAAAAAATTTCCTATAGCGAATTTTTATTGCGTAAAAAACAAGGCTCAAAAACCGGATCTAACGGATTCGTTTCTTCATTATTGTGCCTTGAGGGATAGCGGGAAGGCTTTTTTCCTTGAGAAAGGTTCAAAGCGTAAGTGGCTTAATCAAGGCGATGACGACCGTGGATCTTCCGGGGTTCATGTTCTTTGGCCGGATACCTCTAACGCAGACTTTAAGGAAGCTTTGCGTAAATGCGATGCTGGTGAAAGCTTCAATAACGTGTCCTGTGTATTGAGGTACTCTGTAAAAGGAGGGGCAAGCTTTCTTTGGTTAGGTGATCTCGAGACTGACTTCATGGAGAGCATTGTAGATGACATCGAACTGGAAAAAACAACCGTCGTATTCGCCTCTCATCACGGTAGAGCATCCGGTAAAATTCCAGACTCTTGGCTCGAGAAGCTTGATCCTCAAATCATTGTAATCGGTGAAGCTCCATCGCGGCATCTTCACTACTACACCGGCTATAACGTTATTACCCAAAACAAAGCAGGCCATATTACGATGGATTGCGTAGATAACATGGTTGATATCTATGTAACGAACGAAGAGTATGAGCGCGATTATCTTGAGGATCATGGCAAGCGAGCTTACCCAGGATATATTGGCTCCTTAGAAGTCGAGACTGAGTACACACTCTGATTTGGCTGGCTGCTTGAAGGTATTTGTTCGGGGGGATTGCCTCATAAGATTCTTATGCAAGTACCCACAGCCTAGGTGCCCATTACCCGCAGTCATTGGAGAAAATATTCTCTGGATGTTATCGAAAGGTTCTGAGGGCAGGGCTGGCAGGGCCTGGGAAACAGAGGTAATTAAAAAGACAATGAAGCTCGAGCGGATTGTTATCGAGCAGTGTTCTGGAAGTTTTAGACGCATGGCGAACTCGAAGTGAGAGTGTTTTATCATGACTAATCAAGCTGTGCTTTCTGAAGGACGTTACCTGCTATTCTTGGATATCCTGGGGTTTAGTCAGTTGGTCGAGACTAAAAGCGTTCAGGAAGTTTACGGGGTGATTGATGAATCTCTAAAAGCATTTGGTTACTGGGAAAGAATGAATGGTCTTTTCAAGACTATTTATTTCTCCGATACATTTATTTTTTACCAAGATCCCAAAGGTTATGCTAATTGGGCCTTTCTGGATGTTTACGCCATCGGTGCAATGTTGCTTTCAGCGCTTTTGGCAAAAGGGATTCCTGCAAGGGGGGCAATCTCTTTTGGGGAATTTGAAGTTGATCTCGATACTACCGGTCGGCACCAACTCTACTTTGGTAAGGCTTTGATTGAGGCTTACAGAGCCGAGCAAGCTGAAAAGTGGATTGGCATCACAGTGCTGTCTTCAGCATGGATGCCCTATGAACAGAATAATCCTGGCTCGATTGTCTCTTGGGAGCGGGAAGGGACTTGGTTAAAAAGGGGGGACAATGTGTTACTGCTCAATCCGTTCATAAAGCTCCGAGGGTGGTACGACCTGTTCCTCGTAGGCGAAGTCCCTACGCCGTATTCGCTGTACGATGAGCCGGAATTTCCGAATGATATTCTGGCATTCAAGTTTATTCGCGAGCAGGCAGAATTTTACGCCGCAAAGAACGATTTTATGAGCGCAGCAGCGGTTAAATATCACGTAACCGTGAATTTCTTGAGGAAAGTTTTGGGTGATGATGTCTATCGATGGGGGGCGGAGGCTGCGTTACCGGGAAATTTCTAGAATCTTTTTTTAACGGCTCGTCGCTTTTCGAAAATTCAGAAATACGCTGTGCGCAATTTAACGCTCAAATGAGTAGTCTAGGGAAATGCTATGGGTAGTATGGAGCTAAATATTATGAAAGCTGGAGATTTACTTGTCTCGTCTGCAAATACTTTGCCGAGTTGGGGGATTCGGATCGGAACGGTGAGTTGCGTAAGTCACGTTGCCCTGGCGACTTCAAGTAGCAGTGTCATTGAGTCTGCTCCAACGGGGACTCGTCCGAAGTCGCTTTCTGATTTTTTGAAGGATAATAGAAGAGTTTATCTTTTAAAGAGACCTACCGAGTTAAGTCCACATCAGGAGAGTCTGTTGCAAAAATCAGTAGCGGGTATTCAGCGGGACGGCTACAACTTGCCTCGCAGCCTTACATCTGGATTTGTCAGGTTTGGGTTTTGGTTTTGGTTGGTTTGCTTTTTACTTGTAAATTCCAAACTGATTTTTGATTACAATGCGCCTTGGCTTATTTTGGCCGGGTATAATTTTTTAATGGGACTATTGTTTTTGGTTATTTACACTTGTGCTTGGCCGGAGCGATTTAATCGTGCTGTTGATAAGTTACACCTTCCGGGATTTATGAAAACTGATCTCGAGAAGCATTTCTGCTCTCAGCTGGTTATGGAGCTCGATCAGAGTATTGGTGGTGGCCTATCAAAGGGCGTAATAAAAATCCATGAGCTCAGGCCTAAAGACATAAAACGGCGCGCTATTAAGAAGTTGGGTTACGAATGCAGGAGAATCAAACCTCCGATAATTTAATTTTCACGTATCAAGATCAAGGCTTTGGCACTACTATCTGCCTGTTGTTAAGAATGGAGTTGAATGCGAGGGAGTTTGAACGCATGACTACTCTAGTCTGACGCGGACGATCATATGGGTATCCTATGCCGTCCAAACGTGTCCCCTAGGTACCTGGAAAAATCAGCTGGCTTAGATCGTTTTGTCAAAGGTACTCAGGCAGACCTGAAACAGGTACTCAAGGGAGGAGGGAATGAAGCTATTTTTAGACTGCGAATTCACTCAGCTCAACCGAGATACTAAGCTGATTTCGCTGGCACTCGTGTCCGAAGCCGGCCACGAATACTACGTCGAGCTCACAAACACATATCTAGTGGGAGACTGCAGCTACTTCGTGATCCAGAACGTCCTGCCTCAGCTCAACCTACCTAAACATGGGCAACCCTTGGTCGAAGCTCAAACCTCACTGCTCGCTTTCTTGAGCAATCTTGATGGCCCGCTTGAGATTTGTTCGGACGCTCCTAATTGGGACTGGGATCTCTTCTGCCAATTGGCATACGTAAATCATCGTTGGCCTGCTAACGTTGCCAATAGTCCAACCAACCTGATCCTGCTATTCAGGCATCTCGAAGCGGATGCTATCGGCGACGTGGTGCTGCCAGAACTTCCACACCACGCACTGCTGGATGCTCGCCTCTTAGCCGACCTTTATCGTCGACTGACTGCCGGCTCCAATCGAGGCATTGAACATGGCTGATGATCTTCGTACGCGTGAGTCTGTCAGGCGCAAAGCCCTCTGGACACTTTCGCACCTGATGCCAGGCGATCCGAAGGCTGCCGCGATTCTGGATGTTCTAGACGAAATTGACGACCAGGAACGGGTCGACTTAAAGCTGAGTCATCCAAGCCTCGATACCGATGCCGTCCGCAAAGCAGTCCAGATTGAGCGCCACCGTTCCAGTATCAACATTGTGGACGAGGCAAGTATTCCACAGCCGTGGCGTGAGCGTTTTCTACAAGCGAGCATCGGCTCGACGCGCCTGATCGATGGCCCATACGCCCATGATTGGGAAAAATTTCTGGCTCAATGGCAGGCTGAGACGAAGCACTTGGGTGCTCACATGTCTGCAAGGCGTGAGCATGAGCGTTAAGCGTCGAAGGGCACCTTCGATTGTCTACTTTGGATAGTGCTGACTATACTGGCAACACTAAATATCTGAGGTGTTACATGTCCCGTCTCGCTGAATTCCGCGCGCTTGAACAACAGCTTGCTGCCCAATTGGCAGAGCTTGAAACACTGAAAAACGATGATGGTCTGAAGCGTGAAATTGAATTCGAGACGAAACTTCGTGACCTGCTAGGTGAGTATGGTTACAGCTTGCGCAACATCATCGCGATTCTCGACCCACAGTCTTCCAGCCGCAGTGCGCCTGCAGCTTCTGAGACCAAGGGCACCCGTAAAGCTCGCGCTGTGAAGGTTTACAAAAATCCTCACTCGGGCGAAGTTGTCGAGACGAAGGGCGGCAACCACAAGGTTCTGAAGGAGTGGAAAGCTGAATACGGTTCCGACACCGTCGAGAGCTGGCTGGCTCAGTAAGTTCGGTTGAGTACAAATAGAGGGCCTTGCGGGGCCCTTTTTTATGGGGGCTAGGAAATGCTTCGTTCAGCAGCGCTTGAACTGGCAACGAGCTTCAGGTTGGCAGTCCAGATAATCGTAGAGACGGGCAATGTTCCCATGCACATCCAAGGTTTCCCACGCGGATGCTGCGGGATCATTTCTGAGCTCATGGGCGACTATTTGAACACCGTAGGGATCGGCGAATTCTTCTACGTTTGCGGGATGAAGGACGGCGCTTCACATGCTTGGCTTGAAGTCGATGGGCTGATCGTCGACATCACCGGTGACCAATTCTCCAACCGACCTGGTATCTATGTCGACAAACCAGACGCTTGGTACGGCGAGTGGCAGGAGGACACCAAGCACTTAGCGCTTCATGAATCCTCCGCATTCTTCTATGGTGAAGAGCGACGATTCCTAGAGCGCGTGCTAGAACGCATCAACAAAAACGAGGCAGATGACGCAGGCTTACCAAAGTAAGCCTGCGGGTCGAGTGTGTGTCTAGGCCCTACTGATGACACCACCTGTCTCCAATGCTGTCAGTAACTCTTGAAATGAGAATGTATGCAGAATCTCAAAATACTTTTAAATATCCTTGAGGCCATGAAGCCCTACCGTCCGCGCCACGCCTTGACCAAATTTGAACTCGTCGTAGATCGAGTTTCGAAATATGGGGTTATTGCCGCCTCTGTACCATTCTTTTTGCTCACACTGCTCGCCATCTGGCACAAGTTTGTCTCTCAACTATCGAGCGGATGGGTCAGCCTTGCTGTTTGGAGCGCAGTGCTGTCCCAACTAATTGCGACGCTGTCCCTATTATGTCCACCCATTCTAATGTTCTGCAGTATATGGATGTGGAGGGAACGCTCACGCATTCTCAGGGATGCTGAGATTGACCATGATCAGGCCTTTGCCGCTCAACTAAGGTGCTACGACGCGGTAGACCTAAAAAGCGCCAAACGTCACCTGGAGCTTAAGATAAAGAGGCTGGAGCGGCGTTTGGGTTACTTCATTGAGGCTGATGGTAAAAAATTTGCAGTGTTCTCTCTCTTAATCTTAAATTTCACGCTCGGCAACATGCTCACTCAAGGCAACTGGTCAGCTCTATTTTCAACAAGTTTAGACAGTCCGGCATCGACTAAAATCGTAACTATATTGATAGCGTTCCTCTTTGCAATTTCCATCGGCGCGATGTGCGTGCGCTTTATCACCAATCGTGACACTTATCGTATAGAGCTGATCGAGATATCTCTGGCTAACCGTGATCTTGAGTGATTCCACTAGCAAAGAAGCGAGACACTTACGCCCGTTGGTGTTCTCGTTCCTATCCAGGCCTACCATGTTGATAGCCCATCGCCAACCGATTGGGACGCTTCCCGTCCATGACCCCAGTGAGGCCGCGAAGTGCTTGATTCAGGCGTGGCTATTTAAAGATATGGGCGCTCCTGCCGATCAGTTTGTGAGATGCAGTGCGCCTAGTCAGCTTTTTTCATGCTAGGTATTACCTGACCAACGTGAGGCGTCATGGCTATAAGCATTATCCTGCTCATCATCCAAATATTTATGATGACCGCTTGGGGAGAGGGGAACCTACGAAAGACGCCTGAGGGTCAGAAGGTTTTAGCGACACTATCGTCATTAGGCCTGTTTTTCTTGCGTTGGCGTGCCAATGCGGATTACAAAAAAGAGATGGCTTTTTTGGGCAAAGCTATGGGATGGCTGGCTATCGCGTCTGTAATGGCTTTTTTTATCCTGCCAGCTTCTGCTAAGCCTGTTGTATCTGTCTACTGTGTAACGTTCATGGGGCTTTGGTTATCCATTCGGGTTGGCATGGATATCAAAAGCCAGCTGATGGATATGTTGGGGTGGGCGGCGTTATTTTTCTGTATCCCATTTATTTTTTTGGCTTGTGATTACTTCCACCTGCTGCCGGGCAGCCTTCTACGTGCGACTGCAGCGCCTCTCAGTTTGATGCTGGGACATGAACTGCTGGACTATCAGCTCGCCCTGGCAATGGCGATTATAGGTGGTATTGGCGGGCTATTTATGGGGCTTATGAATATCGTCGTTTTTTCGATCTTCCCGCTGTTGCTTCTATTTTTTATGGTTGTTGTTTCGAAGGTTTCCAAATTTTTATTGGGCAGATCCGTAAACGCGGCTCGAAACTTTGTTGCGCTTTATGTTCTTGTGGTAGGGCCTACCTTATTAGTTCTACATTCGTTGCAGGTCTTTTAATGCAGGTTATTATGGACTGTAAGATCGCTCGTGTTGAAAACTAGCAAGCGGAGCGCTCAAGCCGGCACGGCTAGAAACGTGAGGATGGAAGCCCGAAGGGGCAAGACGTCCTTAGGGGCGGCTTGGTTTACGACAGCCGCGCTCGAAGAGCCGCGCCCTCAGCATTCTTTGGCATAGGCCTCCAGCCAAAATTCCCCTGATCGCAGATCAGCCGGTACCCGTCGCAATTCTCAACGTGATATGCGATTTCGTACTCTCGCCAATCTGTCATAACGCGACTGTCGATCTCCGTAGGTTGTCGCTCGATCAACCACGCCATTGCGTTGATGAACTGTCCATGCGAGAAAACTACTATGTCCTTCGCTGGATAGGCGGCAAGCCGCCCCAGAAACGCTTGTGCCCGCGATACAAACTCTAGGAATGACTCTGCACCATCACCATCACCGTCTACAGACGAAGGGTCGGCCTGATTCCAATATCTGGCACCGTATCTGACCAAGCCCTGTGGCGTTCAAGAACTGTATCCGTACGAGCAAGGCGAGGGGACGACTGTTGTAAAGGTGCTTGCCGAGTTTGATGAGTAGCTGGCCAGGTTTGGCAAACGCTACCTGCACCTGAATACCAGCGGTGATGAGTATGGAGGATATATCGTGGATGCCTACCGCCTCGACATCATGATCGCGATGGCGAAAAAGGCCGGGATAGAGGCGAGGCTTGAAACTTTCTAAAGGGCAAAAGCTTCAAGCAGGTTGCCTGCTTGCTACCGTTATTTTTGAACCAAGTCTTTGTATAACTCTCGGGCCTCAATGATCTGATCCCTGAGCTCCTGGGGGTCAATGCGCATGCCCCCGCGAGGTGTTACCTGAAGCGTCTTCAACCGGTTCGCAGCTTTGATGAACTCTCGTTCTTCCGCCCTAATCCACTCGGGGCGCTTGTCTTTCCAAAATAGCCAACCCATCTGCCCGGCCTCGTCTTTGATCGGATGCTCAGCAGTATGTGGGAGCGGTAGCCAATGTCCAAGTAGGAAGGTGAGTCGGATCACTCTGCAAGCGGAGCGCGCAGACCAGGAGGGTCGAAGGGCATGAGGATGGAAGCCCGAAGGGCCAAGACCTGTCGTAGACAGGACTTGGTTAACGACAGCCGTCCCTGCTAGGGCATGCCACTACAACCGCAGCGTCGAATACTACCTCAAGGCGCGCTGTTCAAATGACCGAGGCACAACGCCCTGGGCGCAAAGATCACACGTTTTTCGCAATGCTACTTCGTCGCCAGAAGACACCTTCGCGTGGCTAAAGATCGTCGACAAAAAACGCTTCCGTTCGCTATTGCCGAGTTCAGACCAGACCCTTGGCTGACCTTGTGCATCTGGCACCGCAAGACGATCAAGGAAATACTCTTCAAGGCTGTGGAGCCGTTGCTGGCCATCGACCAGAATCTCGCTGTTCTCCGCCAATGCCCTGCCAGTGCTCGCCGGCTCCGACCAGTCATTTGTAAGGTAGCTTCCCAGGTCTCCCCCTGACCACACAGAGGTAATGAAACGAGCCTGCTGGCCAACGTTCCACTTCACGCCGCGCGCCCACTTAGGTATTGGCATGCCCATGGCAAACCGCTCAGCCCACGGAGATCTATCGCGAGCGGAGGACGGTTCTACCAAATACTTTTCCCAGTGACCTACCAGAACATCAATTGGGTAATGACTGACGGTTGTAGCCAGAACCCGCTGCGGCATCCGGATGCGTAATTCAGACGGTTCGTCGTCGGCATAGCGTTGAAAAATAGAAGTCATGGTACTCACTGGTGGCTACAAATTGGTGGAGGTGCTGGAATCAATTCGGGCGCATCGCCATGCGTCGACAGTCTCGATGATCAATACATCTCGTTCGATGGAAATGTGGATCTGGTCGCTGTCGACCAGCGCATGTGCGTAGCCCTCTACATAGGCTGCTGCTTTATCAAATGCAGAAAGGGTTTCCGAAGACTTGATGACGCTGATCAGACGTTGCCAGGCACCGTGCTGGCGGTTGCCCAGGATCGTCTTGGGAAACGAAATGGCGGCACTCAATCGCTGTGCGTATTCATCGGTTGGTGGGATCAAAGCGGTTCGCTCGAAGGGATACATACCTATGACAAACGGTTGGTTTTGGAAAACCTTGAGCTGGTGCGGAAGATTTTGTCTGCAGTCCAGGTTGAAGGCTCATCGCAACCAGCAAGCCTCTCTAGTGGGGCCTGGTAATACGAGGATCGGGTGTGGCAGCGCCGATCTCGAAGCTGAATGCTTGGTTATTCATGCTCGGGAAAAGCTGCTCCACCGCCGCGCGATAGGGCTTGCCAAGGCTGCTACTGATACCGAGAGCAACGTCACGCCCCCGGAGCATAGCGAACGCCTCAATTGCATTGGGGGTATGCCTCAATGGAGTTGAGCTCGGCCAGCAGAGCGCACTCCATCTCAACTCGCCGAGATTCTGAAAGCAGGATGCCGACGTGCTCGGCGAGCTCAAGCAGCTCCAAGTTCAGCGTCATGATGACGTGTGCATCACCAGGTGAGGGCGCCGGCCTTGCTTGATGCCTTCCCGCAGCAATTGGCGGTATGGGTTCGTTCTTCGACCTATCCGCCCAACCGTCCCGAACGCGTCAAAAATTGCCGTCTTGGTCACCGTCACTCCCACCCTGAACGTCTCGTCTCAATCGCTGAGTTTGGAGTCCAAGCCGCTACTCAGGTAATACTTCGTCATCGACTCCGTTGGCCAGTGGCCCATTTGTTTTGCCACGATTGGGAGCGGACTACTCACAGTGGCCATCTGCATAGCCGCGTTCAACTTTAAGGACATGCGAATCGTGAGTGGACTGACTTTGGCAGGATCAATGCCAGCTTTGTGTGCCCAAGCCTCGCACAGTTTTTGAAGTGCCGAAGGCGACATAGGGATTTCTGGGCTCCTTTTGGATTGGAACAGAAGGGCGTTTCCCGCCAGATTCGCGGTGATAATGAAGCGGCTGATGGGTGTCCAGTATTTGGGAGGCAATGTGACTCGCGCTTTTTTGGGGCCCCGAGAAACAAAGAGGGTGCGTTCATCATCTTCAGAAAAGTCGCTGGGCCTCGCGCTTAAGTATTGCCCTTTTCGAAGGCCGGCCATCATGCAGCTCATCAGTGCCTGATCTCGCAGGCTCTCCGTGGTCTCAACGGCCCGACTGAGAGACTCAAGTTCTTCGTCTGATAACTGGGGGGAGGAGGGCTTCCATGCAGACTTCGCCATCTGAGTTCTCAAAGCTGACATGTTCGACCCAGTGGACTGTTCACCATGACGTGGCGGTTGATGAACCTTTTTTGGCATCTTGAATGCTGAGAGAGCGTTAAGGTGCAGCGAGTCGATCATCCGCGCCAGTGCCGCTTGGTCTGAGGCAAACCACTCGCTGGGTGTCATCGCCGCTTTGATGGAGAGCATCAGTGCCTGCCTCACCGCAGACTGGCTTGAGAAGGAACCTGCTGGCATCTGCTCACTCGTGGAAACTGCCAGATCCTTGTAGTCCTTGTAACCAAGTCCCTGGGCAAGAAGCTCCAGGGCTGATGTGTGGGTGAGTGGGCTTGGGCCACACCACTGCTTCTGCAGATTCTTGGCGAGTTTCTTCAGGCTACTGTTGCGGATGAGGTCTTTTGGATGTACTGGGACGCGCATTGGCAGTTCTCCAATATCGTCGAGGCGTCGGCTGCCCGCTGACTATTGTCGAAATGCGTGCGTGAAGAAGGGTTTCGAAACCTGTGGCACTAAAGCCTTCGCGAGCCGACCGCCCGATCCAGATACATCGGTCGGCAAAAGCTATCACGTCGATCTTTGAGCTGTCCAGTGAGAAGGATACGTAGGCACTTTGGCGTTCTTGACTGGAAAAGAGCACTCCCATGTGTATACGTCGAAAGGGTCACTATCGGCCTTTACGAGGTCACTACTCAAGGAAGTAGGTGTGAATGTGGGCGAGCTAGGGCTCTACACGTATGTTAGAAGGTGCTTACTACCGGGATTGGAAGAAGTTGGTCACGTGGAATGACCCACCCGGAACTCCACAGGCGTGCAAGTAGAAACAGATGAGGGTAAATAGTACATGACGTGTACTTCAGAACCTACTCAATCAAAATGCCGAACTATAAATGTCTACTACGTCGTTGTCAGCTTGACGACAAGCATTTATGGCATATTGATTGAGCAGGATATTCTGGCCTGGTACGTTAGCTTTGCAAGCTGACCGCAGGAGTCCAGGTAATCCCGTCCTCGTGGACTTTGTGAGTCTATCCGGATATTACAGAGTTTTCAACTCAAAGACCAAGATCTAGCTCAAGTTTCCATCCCCTTAAGCGGCGCGATGCACGCCTTGAATTGAACAGTGTCTCAAAAAGAGCCTCGGTGAAATCATTCCACTCGCTGTCGCATGGTGGCAGCCTGTCCATCGGCCATTGATCTTTGATCACGTCTCGCAGCATCTCGCTAAGAGTGTACGCTGGGTCGCTAATACATCCTGCTGGCGGTACGAATTGAAGTGCCTCTTGTCCTGTAACGCTATACACGTTCCTGTCGAACAGCGCTGACACGGTGGGTTTAGCAAGGATCGTGGAAAAAACATCTCTAATGACTGCTTCTGATAGGTGAAGCGACGATAGCTCCCATACCTCTTGGATCAGTGGAAGCGTCCATCCGCAAGTTACACCCGATCTTACAACCGCCTCACTTACTGCCTTGGTGGTAATGAAAGGCTTCCTTTTACCGCCCATCACAAAGCTCCTTAAGATTCGTCGTCATATGCTTGGATTGCCGACACGAGGTTGGTATGCGAGCCAGGTCATCGCGAGTAATGACCTTTACGGCATTGCCCAACGGAGAGTGGATACCTTCCAGCCCATCCTGACAGGTGATAGTGGATGTATGTCGCTCTGCTGCTACCACGGTACTAAGGCCATTAGCAGACTCGATGAGCTCATATCGAGCAGCCGATACACTATCCAAGCGCCTCCATGCATACCGCTGCATGAGTATTCCAGCCTGTAAGATCCCCAAGTGATGACTTACCTGCGGGTGCTTTTTATTCTGCTGAGCGAAGCGGAGGAGGGCTGTCCTGGCTTCTTCAGGATCCATCGAAAGCCTACCTTGGTCAGTCGAATAGTAGTCTTCCAACTCGTTGGTAGCGTCGATGGATAAGCGCTCCTGCTTATTCTCCCAGTCACTACGCTCATCTGGCCACAAGAACTTTAAGATTTTGTACAGAGTGCTCATTTCTCAGCCGCCTTTCTGTTTTTTTCCTTCTGCGTAGCGATATTCGTCACGTTGCTCAATATAGAAAAATCTTTCTCCAGCTCATCAATCTGAGAAATCAGCATCAATTCCCTGGCTAAGCTCTGGTGATATAGGTCTTTGAACAGCTTTTCAGACGCTTTGTTGGGTTTCGCGCTATTTTCTTTTTTTTGTTTGTCTGCGGCAGCTTTGGTCTTCTCGCGAAGCTCATCAAAGCACTCCCGATCTTTTCTGATAGAGCCTTTCCCGCGCCCAGCTTCCAAGGCCACGTTGTTGATTGTGATCTTGCTGCCCAGCGGCAAGATGTTTGGCTTGTTTTCAACCAGTCGTTGAAGTGCTGTTTCATATTGAAGAATGACATCGGAAGTCATGAGTTCGCATCATCCTTAACAAGCTCAACACGTTGTGCTTTATTTTTTGGAGCGCCTACTTTGGGGCGAGGATGTTTACCGCTAGGCGAGCACTTTTGCAGTGATGCTTTAGCCACGGTATTGCGGCTGATTTTCACTCCTGGTGAAGCAGACTGATTGCTGATCAGTCGTTGAAGAGCAGCTTCGTATTGCTGGATAACATCTGAGGTCATGCGATCACCTGTGAGATTTTGTCTTTGAAAAATTGCAGCATGCTAAGCTTGGTTTGTTCTGTGTTGTAGGCAAATGTTCCTTCGGGAATGCTTTCGATGATTTTTGATTGAATTAGGATCGTTTGGTCTAGCTTTTTTTCCTTGATGCAGGCGCTGCTGCAGTCTACGCAGCTCACGTAATTAAGGTGCGCTCGCTCCTTGCACTCCCCAATCTTGAAGCAGCCACCAAGGATCGTCTCTTTATATGAAAGAAGTCCCTGTTTCATTTTGCTCAAAGTTTCCTTGAAGTTTGTAACAACGTTGGTGACGTATTCCGTTTTAACGTTGCGCTCATACCAGGTTCCAGCAGCGCCGTGCAGATTCGCTTTTTCCATAATTACATCCTTGAGAAAGAGGCTAGCCTCAGCATTCACTGCCTGCGCTTTGAAGAACTCCGCCAAATCAGGATTCTGCTCGGAGAAAAGAAACTTGGCAGATGCAAATCCCCGGGTGTAATAGATGGACATCTGTAGCAGTGTGTGATGAAGCATTCTTTTCAAAGAGGGTAGGGACACCAAGCCGCTCTGAGCTGCATAAACGGCCATTGATCGCCGGAATTGGTGCGTGGTTAGGTTCCAGTTTTGACCTACTTGAAACTTTGGATTTGCGGCCCAGTTACGAAGTGGGTCAAGCATCACCAGTTCCTGGTAGTCCCCATCTGTAATTATTGTTTGCTGAAAAGTCTCTTCCCAGCGGGTTGGGTGTAGGGCACTCTGGTACAGTTCAGTATCTTTTTGTTTTTTTTCGTATTCATTGGCCACGGGAAGGTATGATACTGAAAGAAAAAGGCGATTTTCAGTATCTATGCAAGCTGGCATATATGTTTTGATCAGTCGAGTGATGCTGCAAGCACAATCGTAAGGAAGTAAAATTGATTCGGAGGTGACCCACTTGGCTGGTCGAGGCTCTTTTGTTAGCTTTACCGTAAGTCCTTCTACAACGTATGTCTTAGGCCCTGTTTTTTTAACGCAACCATCCTTTAAAAGGTAGGCTTCCCGATCCCGCATGGCGGTAAAGACGTGAATAAGCATTTTTGCAGCGTAGTTACACCTGCTGATAAAGTTGCCAACATTCGAGAGTTGCCTCATCTTATATTTGTCACGAATCGCTGAGAGACCACATTCTTCCATTGCGACGTCGAACTCAACGTTGGGTTTGTGCGGATCTTTAGACTTTCTTTTGAATCGGCCATAGAATCGATTCGACCCTACTCGTCGGTTCAATTCAGAAAGCTTTGCTTCGTTTTCTTGATATTCCTGAAGTAGGGAGGTGTAATGAGTAATCTTTTCGAACAAAATTTGCCCTGGAATAACGGGGTGCTGCTCTGACTCATCCTCTGATTCTCGAATTGCCCGGTCGAGTATCTTGGTGATAGTTGTAGACACAGGAAGTATGTGCTCTTCAATCACCTTGTTGATAATCATCTGTAGAGTTCTGAGGGTCGTGTACGACTTTATTTTGTCGACGTGCGACTTAAAATGGACAGGATGTTCGAGAAGTTCCGCCAATGTGATGCCTTTATTCGTGGCTTGATTGGAGAGTCTGCGGAGATCAGTTAAGAAGGATCGTACTGTGTCAATACTCGGGTAGGAGCCAGTTCTCTGTGAGGGCCGATAAATCCAGACTGCAACAATTTTTTGTGTTTGTTCGAGGTTCTTAATCTCAAGTTTGGTACTTGTCCTGAACTTGCTAAAACTGATGTAAGCCTTTCTGTTTTGGTGGTTTCTCAACAATGGCGTCTGCCATTCAATATCTCTCACGACGCTTAAAATATTTCCGTGTATGTCCCTGCTAATTACGGTCGCAGGAGTGACCAAGTAGGCGGGGATGCCCATGTAGGCATCGATACCATGCTTGAGCGATACAGTGGATGATGATTTCATTTAATTGCCCCTACGTGAACTAATTGGTTAAGCAGGGCTGCCCAGTATACAGAAAGTTCTTCATGATCAAATACAGAGGCCTGGATGGTCGAAACTCTTTCGGCGAACCCCGGTGAGCTTTTGCTAATACTTGTTAAGATTGATTCAATTCGTCCCACTGTTGGGCCGTTCAACTTATTGAATTCTTCAGTCGAAGTAGACTGGTGGCGAATTTCGTTGAGAAAATACTTGAGGCTGAAAAGCTTTTTGATGTCATTATCTGTAGCATGCACAACAAAATTTGTGCAAAACAGGCATGTGATAAAGTTTTCACAAGCTGGTTGGCTAACTTCCGGCTCTATCTCCATCACAGCTATAGGATTTCCGGGTTCAATGCAGTGTCCGGCAGGTATGTTCTGCTGGCGCTTTCGGGCTGAGGCTTTAATAGCATCTGATAGCAGATTGTAAAATGCACTGATTTCTTTAGTGGCTACATCATCTTCAGCTGATGAATAGGCCTTGGCTATAGTGCCGATCCTACTTTGTAGAAGCTGGCTTGCTACGACAAGTCCGTACTCTTTGAGCAGGTAGTTTGACTTATATAGGCGCAGCTGCCGGTAGCCGACCTTGGGGAAATCCTTGTCTACCAATGAGCGCATCGCAGATATAAGTTTTAATAAGCAGCCTTTTTGTAGAGGTCTCACCCTATCTTCTGGCATCACAGGTACATGCAGAAAAAGATACTTCGAAGCATAGTTGCTGGTGATGAGTTTTCTTAATTCAAGGTACTCTTCAAATCTCTTGACGAATTTCGCAGCTATGGTAAAGCTCTGACGCTTGTTACCTGCTCGCCACTTCACAGTACGGAAACCTTGGTGAGCCGGCACTACGTCGTAGGTACCAGTATGCCACTCTAGGACAGAGATCTGTTTTTCGTTAATTGCAGTGTTTGCCGCGAATAAAAGAAGAAAACAGTCATGCGCCCATTTGGCGAGCCGATGCCTATGTTGAGTTAAAATAGCGGGATTGGCATTTTCGCTCTCGAGCGACAGAAGGCCGTTCCTATACCGCTTTCTGCGATTTCTGGGTTGGTTGGCAATCAACGAACCCGTGTTGTAGTCCCAGACCTCACTTGCGCCTTGGAGAGGAACAAAATTTCTTGGATGGCAGAAATATTCATGAGGAACGATCCACTGCATCTTGCCGAATAAGGAAATTTGAAATGGATATTTGTCGAGGTTAATTAGCGATTTTGTTAGTCCGCTGAAAATGTCGGACGAGATCGCGAGAGCATGCGACAACTCATCTTCCTTAGGAACTTTTGTCTCGTTTTTAGGAGGAGCCTTAGTGTTAACATAAACTCTCGGTAGAGCCTGTTTGAAGTGTGTTCCTGAATCAGGAAATAGAGATTTGATAATACTGAATGCATAGGTTTGTTTTCCGGAAGCCGTTGAGTCTGCGTTTTTTCCGGCTACCCACTGATTGTAAACAACGTTAGAGTATGATGAATAGCATTCATAATAATTCTGATCGCTTTTCAATAGGTCGGAATAACCATTCTTATAGGCCCACTCGAACTGCTGATTCAATAACCGGCATCGCCCCATGAATGTTGTAGGCCTAATTTCGCCGGTTTTGAGATTGTCGATAAGCGCTCTGGCCCATCCATCAATTGCCGTGGCTTTATGGCGACAGTAATCGTACTGGTTGCACTTGTAAAGAGAGCTCCCTGATATCCGGCGCCTCTGAGTAAAGCAGTGTGACCCGACATGAAAAAGGTCTTCGTCAACTACCAGGAAGGCAAGATTTTGAATCCCATTGTTATCAATTATTTTATGAATTTCGATCATGGAGGTCTTGTCGACGTCAATGACTGTAATGCCTGGATTGTTACGCAGTATTGAGCGAACTTTAGGCGTAAACATAGTTTTTCGCCAAGGTCTGAAGGTGAAGTTCGAAGTCACTCTGAGCCTGCAGGCCGATATTTCTCGTTTCCCGGAAACGGGAGTATCGCTGCGTTGTTGAAATGTCGCTGTGGCCCATTCTTCGCTGCGCTTCAGTTAGCACGGCATAAATACGATTTTCATCCGAGCTAGGTATGCCTTTCAATTTTTGATCAATTAGATTCATGCAGAAGCAAGCCCTAAGGTTATGAAATCTAAATTTGAATGGTGTGTCGGTGTTGTTTAATAGAACTTGGAGTTTTTTAGAGGCGAACTGACGAACCGAGTAGCCTTCTTGAATTGGTTTGTCTTGCCCTCTTTCAATATCATTTTTTGAGATATAGTAAGGGTTGCCGTGTTGAGTTAGAAATACATATTGCTCCCCGCCGTTTTTAGCTGAGGCCTTTTTTGCTCGTCTGTTATGACGATCTGAATTTATGTAAGCGTAAAGTAAGGCGTTCAGCCAAGCAGGAATGTATATAAGCATGGATCTGTTGAATTTATTATCAACCAGTGTCCCGCGACCTATTTTGACTGCTATTTCATTTGTTTTAACGAATTCCGGATTTACGATGTTGCACTCGCGGATGGTAAAGGTTGTGCTGATCCTTGAGCCTGTAAATATGGATAGAAGGGAAGCCAAAAACATTTCAGTATTGCCACTTGTAACTAAGGCTTGAACTAAAGTGACCTGTTCCTCTTGGCTGTACGGATAGAGCTTACCTTCATCGATAATGTAATCGTCTGTAGAGTCTTCACCTGTTGCGACAATCCTTAGGTTGGTCGTTATTATCTTTTTGTTTCGATAGAAGCCTCTTCTGTCATGAAATGGAATTCTGCAAACTTTTTCTGTCCATAGGGCTTCGGTTGGATGATAGTCGTGACGACCCTGCATCCAGCGATAGAAGTTCACGACTGCTGAAATACGCCCGTTTGCAGTGCTAGGTGCAATTTCATTCAGATTAACCCTTATATTCAGCTCGGCCTTGTAATGAAATGTCGGGCGTGCGCCTTCTCGTTTGGGTGTGGCAAGGTAATCAACGCCGTCTTGTGCTAACGTATTCATGTAGTCTACAAGATTCTTGGCGAATCCTTTCAATGTTTGATCCGACGGCGCGTCAAAGTCCATGGATCTTGCTAAAATGTAAAGCGAACCATGTTTCCATATTGAACCATCCGGTCTAAGGATTACCGGTACGTTACGTACTGTCGTATCTCCGCCATTGCTACTGAACCGTCTGATGGAATAGTTAACCGCCAAAGTAGCTTCTTGGTCAGAGCCATCCTCGTCATCCACGTGACTCGACTTTCTGAATAAGGACACGAGCGGCAACGTCACGTACCGGTATTTTCTAAAAGGTACATTTCGAGGCGTATTGTTTACAAGTGCTGGCATGCTCGAAGGCGCGATTATGGATTGGGTAGGGATTTAAGTTTCCCTTCAGTGGCGCTGTCAAGCGCCATTTAGAGTATGCGGACAGTACACTGTTATTTGCGCATTGCTTATGTTTGATTATTTATTAATGAATTGTCAGGTTTGGTTATCTGCGATTTTTTTTGCTACTGCTCTTGTTGCACTATTCGTCAAGCCTTTAGCTCTGTGGCTCACGGGGACAAGGTCAGTATTTATATAAGGAAATTGTAGTTTGAAATTTCGATGTCTAGGTACTATTAAACCAAGGTTATTTATTGGTTATTCGCGCTGAAAACTACTGACGCCAATTGACCAACGGTCGCTGAGTCATCTAGGTTCTGTACGAAAAGTCGATGCGGGTAGCTTTGCCGCCATAACTGGCTGGAGGCCCGCATGGCAAAGCGTTACGAACTCTCCGACGCATCGTGGGAATTGAACAGGGATCTGGTTTCTCCAGAGCAGAACCTGCGCCGCCCACGCGGTGATGATCCTCTGGCACTCCATGGAATCCTGTGGATCCTGTGCTCGGGCGTTGCTGGCGTGACTTGCCGGAGTGCTTTGGGCCTTGGTCAACGGTGTATCAGCGTTTTCGTGGCAGGCGCGACGACGGCATGTTCCACCGAATACTGGAGCGTTTGCATATTCGAGTGAACCGGGAAGGACTGATTGATCTGGACACCTTGATGATCGATTCCACAGTTGTACGTGCAACCCAAGCCTCTTCAGGCGCCGGGAAAAGGGGGGGCTGAAGTACCGCTAGATCATGCCCAGGGACGCAGTCGAGGTGGGCTTACTACCAAAATTCACATTACCTGCGATGCCAATGGCGTCCCTTCGCGCTTAACCTTTCGCCGTGGCAAGCCAGCGATATAGCCCACGTCCAGGCGCTGTTTGATCAGGTGCGAGTTCCCGGTAAGCCGGGGCGATCACGCAAGCGTAGTCGCTGGTTACTGGCTGACAAAGGCCATGACGCATAACACCTGCGTCAATATTGCGACCGTTGCCGGATGCTGGCGGTGATCCCGCTGCGCGCCATACCACGTAAACCCCGACCTCACTTGGCCCGACTCTCTGATCCTCTAAGTATCGGCAGTGAAATAACATTGAGCGGATGTTTGGCTTGCTAAAAGAGAACCGCAGAATAAGGACTCGCTACGACAAGCTGGACAGGAGCTTTGCAGCCATGGTCACGCTGGCCTTCAGCCTACGCTGTAAAGGCAATACTTAAGGTACAAAACCTAGGCAGATTGATTTATGCCATCAAGAGGCTGGAGCTGCTTCGCTGCGTCTCGTTGCTAATAGATTCACCTATTCGGGTTACCTACTAAATGCGTAAGGAAGCGCTGAGTAGGCGTTAGACGCACCGAAGCCACTGCTGACAATCAGGATGGAGGATGGGAGCTTGGTGCGGGGGATGAGGAGGTCAAGATGAAATGGGTTGTCCATTTTTGCGATTATCTACGGGTCATAGTCAGTTTTTCATAACTCACGGGTGGTTCTGCACCTTGACCGTGTGCAAGGTGATGTCCACCACGTCGCCATCGGCGCCGACCTGGGGCATCTCGATCCAGTCACCGACCCGCAGCATGTCGTTGCTGGTCAACTGCACGCTGGCGACGAACGACAACAGCGTGTCCTTGTACACCAACAGGATCACCGCCGACATGGCGCCCAGCCCTGACAGCAGCAAAAGCGGCGAACGATCGATCAGGGTGGCGACGATGATGATCGCGCCAAACACGAACAGCACCATCTTCGCCAACTGCACGTAGCCCTTGATCGAGCGGGTGCGCGCGTGTTCGGTGCGGGCGTAGATGTCCAGCAGGGCGCTGAGCAGGGCGCTCATGGCCAGCACCAGGAACAGAATGGTCAGTGCCAGGGCCACATTGCCGATGAACAGGATGGCGGTCTTGCTCAGGTCCGGCACCAGGTACAGGCCGAATTGGATCACCAAGGACGGCGTCATCTGTGCCAGGCGATGGAAGACCTTGTTGTGCCGCAGGTCGTTGAGCCAGTGCAGGGCCGGTTGCCGGCCGAGCAGCTTGACGGCGTGGAGGATGAGGTAACGTGCCACTCGTCCGAGCAACAGTGCCACCACCAGCAACACCAGCAAGCCGAGGCTGGCATGCAGCAGCGGGTGTTCGTCGAGGGCGCCCCAGAGGTCTTGGACGTTGAGCCAGAGCTGTTTGATATCCATGGGTGAAACCGATTCTTCTATAAGACAACACAGGGCGATTAGAGCATTTAAGTGCAACAAAGTTGATGTCATGGACAAATGCACTGACAAAAAAGCAGCCGATTAGCACCGTTCGCGTAAAGAAACTCGGTTTGGACGCCCGAAACCGGTAACCTATGCAGCTGATTTTTTGTATTTCTTCGAGGTAGCACCCGTGTTTTCCCAATTCGCCCTGCACGAACGCCTGCTCAAAGCCGTGGCCGAGCTTAAATTTGTCGAGCCTACGCCTGTGCAAGCAGCGGCCATCCCGCTCGCGCTCGAAGGGCGTGACCTGCGGGTGACAGCTCAAACCGGTAGCGGCAAGACCGCTGCTTTCGTCCTGCCTGTGCTGAACCGCCTGATCGGGCCGGCCAAGGTTCGTGTCAGCATCAAGACCCTGATCCTGCTGCCGACCCGCGAGCTGGCCCAGCAGACCTTGAAAGAAGTCGAACGCTTCTCGCAGTTCACCTTCATCAAGTCCGGCATCATCACCGGCGGTGAAGATTTCAAGGTCCAGGCCGCCATGCTGCGCAAGGTGCCGGACATCCTGATCGGCACCCCAGGCCGCATGATCGAGCAGCTCAATGCCGGCAACCTCGACCTCAAGGAAGTCGAAGTGCTGGTATTGGACGAAGCCGACCGCATGCTCGACATGGGCTTTGCCGACGACGTGCAGCGTCTGGTAGCCGAGTGCGTCAACCGCCAGCAGACCATGCTGTTCTCCGCCACCACCGGTGGTTCGACCCTGCGCGACATGGTCGCCAAGGTGCTGAACAACCCAGAGCATCTGCAAGTCAACAACGTCAGCGACCTGAACGCGACCACGCGCCAGCAGATCGTCACCGCCGACCACAACGTGCATAAAGAGCAGATCCTCAACTGGCTGTTGGCCAACGAGACCTATCAGAAAGCCATCGTGTTCACCAACACCCGCGCCGCCGCCGACCGCATCTACGGCCGCCTGGTAGCCCAGGAATATAAGGCGTTCGTGCTGCACGGCGAGAAAGACCAGAAGGACCGCAAGCTGGCGATCGATCGCCTCAAGGCCGGTGGCGTGAAGATCCTGGTCGCCACCGACGTCGCCGCCCGTGGCCTGGACGTGGACGGCCTGGACCTGGTGATCAACTTCGACATGCCGCGCAGTGGCGACGAATATGTACACCGTGTCGGGCGTACCGGGCGCGCCGGTAACGATGGCCTGGCGATCTCGCTGATCTGCCACGGTGACTGGAACCTGATGTCGAGCATCGAGCGCTACCTCAAGCAGTCGTTCGAGCGCCGCACTATCAAGGAAGTCAAAGGCACCTACACCGGGCCGAAGAAGGTCAAGGCGTCGGGCAAGGCCGTTGGCGTGAAGAAGAAAAAGACCGACGCCAAGGGCGACAAGAAGAAAACCAGTGCCAAGTCGCCGACCAAGCGCAAGATCGCCAACCGGCCGAAGACCGACAACCTGTCGCTCGTCAGCAAGGACGGCATGGCGCCGCTCAAGCGCCGCAAGCCTGAAGCCCCGGCTGCCGAATAAGGCGCAGGTGATGTGAAAAAACCGGACGATTGTCCGGTTTTTTTATGCCATCAATTTTTAGCCTTGGCGGCCGCTTCCTTGAGTTCCTTCAGGCGAGCATCGATCAGTTGGCACTTGTCAGGGAACTCCGCGCTTTCGGTGTCCAGGTCCATCTTCTGCAGCTCGTCGTTCATCTCCTTGGCCTTGGTCGGGTTCTGCTCGGTCAGCTTGGCCACTTCCTGGGCCAGTTGCTCGCGCTTGGCCGTGGCCTCGTCGGGCGTACAGGCCCAGGCGGGCAGGGCGGTCAATAAGGTGGCGGCAATGGCCAGGTTCATCAGGGTTTTCATGGGTGGACCTCCTTGGCAGGGATATTCAGTTGAGGTCGTGGGCACCTGGAAAGTTCACGCCAATGACGCTCGTCTCTTGGGCTGAACGGCCAGTGGCGCGGCGGGTCACACCTTTAACGGGCCACTTTCCACCCGCCCGCAGGAGGAATCAGGATGACGACTTACAACTGGGATCTGATCGAACGTCTGCTGCATGAAGTGCAGAACGGCGAGGGCAGCTTCGCCCCGCGCAAATACGCCGAGCAGGAAGCGGCCGAGAAGGCCACGGCGGGCGAGTCCACCGGCAACCTGGACGCGCTAAAGAAGACCGCTGCGGACTACGAAGCGCTGCTGTTCAAGCGCGGTTTTATCGAGTCGCGCCCCGAAGACGAGGGCGGCAATGGCGAGAATTTCATCCTGACTCCGCTGGGTGCGCAATTGCTGGCGCTGATCGACAGTTCGATCCCTGGCAATGATCACCCGCGTCAGGTGCTGGATGAACAGCCCGACGCTCTGGACCCGGCGACCTTCGCCGAGGTGGCCTCCAAGGCCCAGATCGCCTGATCCCTCTCACGCCCCGTCGCTGTCGCAACGCCGGGGCGAAACTGTCAGATCGGTAATCTGTCGCTAAGCTGGCTGACAGCCGGCCCTGCCTACTCTGCTGCCATTCAACTCATGGATTTGAATCGGCATGCACTCCAACACTACCCGACGTACCTTCGTCAAAGGCCTGGCTGCCGGCGGCTTGCTGGGCGGGCTCGGCCTCTGGCGCAGCCCGGTCTGGGCCTTGACCAGTCCCGGCCAGCCCACGGTGCTGGCCGGCACCGAATTTGATCTGTTCATCGACCAAAGCCCGGTCAACCTCACTGGCCGTAAACGCACGGCACTGACCATCAATGGCAGCCTGCCCGGCCCGCTGCTGCGCTGGCGCGAAGGCGACACCGTAACCCTGCGCGTGAAAAACCGCCTGGTCGAACCGACATCGATCCATTGGCACGGCATTCTCCTGCCGTCGAACATGGACGGCGTTCCGGGCTTGAGCTTCAAGGGCATCGAGCCGGGTGGCGTGTTTGTCTACCAATTCACGGTCAAGCAGCACGGCACGTACTGGTACCACAGCCATTCCGGGTTCCAGGAGCAGCAGGGTGTGTATGGCGCGCTGGTGATCGACCCGAGGGAGCCCGAACCGTATACCTATCAGCGCGACTACGTGGTGATGCTGTCGGACTGGACCGACGAAGACCCGGTCGCCTTGATGAAAACCCTCAAGAAACAGTCCGACTACTACAACCTGCACAAGCCGACCGTGGGCGACTTCGTGCGGGATGTGGGCAAGCAAGGCGGGTCGGCCACGGTGGCTGACCGCCTGATGTGGGCGCAAATGAAGATGAACCCCACGGACTTGGCCGACGTCAGCGGCGAAACCTACACCTACCTGCTCAACGGCCAACCGCCGGAGCGCAACTGGACCGGCGTATTCAAGGCGGGCGAGACGATCCGGTTGCGCTTTATCAACGGTTCGGCAATGAGCTACTTCGATGTGCGCATTCCGGGGCTGAAGATGACCGTGATTGCCGCCGATGGCCAGCCAGTGCAGCCGGTGAGCGTCGACGAGTTCCGTATCGCCGTGGCAGAGACCTTCGATGTGCTGGTCGAGCCGACGGCCGAGGCTTACACACTGTTTGCCCAGTCGATGGACCGCAGTGGTTATGCCCGCGGCACGCTTGCCCGACAAACCGGGGCGATGGCCACCGTACCGGCACTGGACCCGCGCCCCTGGATCACCATGGAGGATATGGGCATGGGTGGGATGGACCACGGCGCCATGGCGGACATGCCGGATATGGCGGGCATGGATCACAGTGCCATGTCGATGCAGGCCCATCCTGCGAGCGAGCAAGACAACCCGCTGGTGGATATGCAAGCCATGAGCCCGGTGCCCAAGCTCGACGATCCCGGCATCGGCCTGCGCAACAACGGCCGGCGTGTCCTGACTTACGCCGACCTGCGCAGCGCCTTCGAAGACCCTGACGGACGCGATCCCAGTCGCACCATCGAACTGCACCTCACTGGGCATATGGAGAAATTCGCCTGGTCATTCAATGGCGTGAAGTTCTCCGATGCCGAACCCTTGCAACTGACCTACGGCGAGCGCGTCCGGCTGGTGCTGGTGAACGACACGATGATGAGTCACCCCATTCATTTGCACGGTCTGTGGAGTGATCTGGAGGACGAAAACGGCCAGTTCCAGGTGCGCAAGCACACCATCGACATGCCGCCGGGCTCACGGCGCAGCTACCGGGTGACTGCCGACGCGCTGGGGCGTTGGGCCTATCACTGCCACCTGCTGTACCACATGGAAATGGGCATGTTCCGTGAGGTACGCGTGCATGAATAAGGAAACGAGCATGAGCCGTCGTGTCTTATCCGGCTTAATTGCGTTGGCGTTTGTTCCGCTGGCACAGGCCGATGAATTCCAGGGCATGAGCCCGGCGATACCGGCGCTCACTGAGAGCCGCACACCGATCCCCGTATTGACGGACGCCGATCGCGCTGCGGTCTACAACGCGCCCGGTGGGCACGTGGTTCACGACAGTGGCATCCATTCCCTGCTGCTGATCAACCAGTTGGAATGGCAAGGCGGCGAGGGCGACGGCGCGTTGAACTGGGATATCAAGGGCTGGCTCGGTGGTGATATCGATCGCCTGTGGTTGCGCAGCGAAGGCGAGCGCAGTGCCGGTCGCACCGAAAGCGCTGAAGTCCAGGCGTTGTGGGGGCATGCCATCAGTCCTTGGTGGGACCTTGTTGGCGGTGTGCGCCAGGACTTCAAACCCGGTGACGGCCAGACCTGGGCGGCCTTCGGCGCGCAGGGTATGGCGCTGTACAACTTTGAAACCGAAGCCACGGTGTTTGTCGGTGAAGCCGGGCGCACTGCTGCACGGTTGGAGGGCGACTACGACATCCTGCTGACCAATCGACTGATCCTGCAGCCCACCGCCGAACTCAACTTTTATGGGCGCAACGATCCGCAGCGCGGCGTCGGTTCGGGCCTGTCGGACAGTGAGTTGGGCCTGAGGCTGCGTTACGAAGTGCGCCGCGAATTTGCGCCCTATGTGGGCGTGACCTGGAATCGCAGCTACGGCCAGACCGCGCAATACGCCAGGGATGAAGGCGAAGACACGCGGCAACTGCGTTGGGTCGTGGGTGTGCGCTTGTGGTTCTGACGTTTTTACTCTTCCTATAACTCGCCGCCATGAGCGGCCTGGAGCCTTGCATGTCGATGTTGAAAACTGCCCTGGCGGGCGTTGTGTTATGCACCAGCGTGGCGGCTTCAGCCCATCCCACGCTGCTGTCTTCCAGCCCGGCATCCGGTGCCCAAGGTGTTGCCCCCGCAGTGATTGAACTGCGCTTCTCGGAAAACCTGCTGACGCAGTTTTCCGGCGCCAAGCTGACCATGACCGATATGCCCGGCATGCCCAATTCGCCAATGCTGGTAAAGGCCAGTGTCGCCGCCAGTGCTGATCCCAAAGTGATGCTGATCAAGCCGGCCTCCACGCTGACGGTGGGCACCTATCGGGTGGATTGGCGCGCGGTGTCGTCCGATACCCACCCGATCCTTGGCAATGTGGTGTTCAGCGTCCAGCCATGAGTGAACTGGTCCCGGTGTTACTGCGCTTCGCCCTGTATCTGGACTTGATGCTGGTGTTTGGACTGGGGCTGTTCGGCCTTTATGCAGACAGCCGGTTGCTGAATCTGAAGCCTCAGCTACGGGCATTGGCGGCACTGGGTTTGCTGCTGTCGGTGGCGTCGTTGCTGTCCATGACCCAGTCCATGAGCGGTGCCGAGGATTGGCCAACGCTGTGGACGCACCTGCAGATGATGCTCTGGCACACCGAATTGGGCTGGACGTGGTGGCTGCGGATTGCGGCGCTGGTTCTGGTTGCACTCAATACCCGGTTGGCCACCGGGTTCGGCGGTGTCGCGTTGGTGACGCTGGCCTGGACCGGGCATGGGGTGATGCATGAAGGCTCGTTGGGGCTGTGGCATCTTCTCAGCGACAGTGCGCATCTGCTGGCGGCGGCGGGTTGGGTCGGGGCATTGGCGGCGTTCGGGCTGATGTTGAGGAGTACGTCTGAGCAGGCGGTGCCAGTGTTGGCACATGCCCTGGCAGGCTTCGAGCGTGTCGGCGCGGTCTTTGTTGCGGTGCTGATTGGCACGGGCGTGGCTAATTATCTGTTTGTGGTCGGGCCGAACCTGAATGGCATTACGGGCGGCGTCTACGCGATCCTGTTGTGCTTGAAGTTGGGCTTGTTTGGATTGATGTTGGGGCTGGCGGCGCTTAATCGCTCACACCTGACGCCGTTGTTGCAGCGCTCCCTGGCGGCGGGTGACCACCGAGCAGCGCGTGAAGCCTTGCGTCGCAGCATCACTCTGGAGTTTGGGGCGGTGGTGCTGATCCTGGGGCTGGTGGCCTGGTTGGGAACCTTGGCCCCCCGCTAGGACTGCGCACTTTTCAGGCATTTGAGCGCCTGGAAGTCGCTACGCACCTTGTCGATTTTCTGGGTGAGCTTCTGCCGTTGCTGCACGGTGCTTTCGGTCATTACGTCGACAATCAGGCTGCGGGCCGCAGCTTCCGTCTGTGCGTAGGCGCTGCGGTATTGCGGGGTCCACAGGCTTTCGCGGTCCACCAGCAACTGCTGCATTTTTTGTGGGAAGTCGGCGTTTTTGCGCTGTTGCACGGCGTCGATAAACTGCGCCTGCCAGCGGGCGCGGTTGCCGATCCATTCCTGGTTCTGCTCGCCCAGTGCAATGGACCAGGCGGTCACGCGGTTCTGCTGGCTGGCGCTGAGCGGGCCGATCCAGGCGTCCAGGCGCTTGTTCATGCGCTCGGCGCGCTCCTTGATCTGCTGGGCCAGGGGCGGTTTGAGGTATTCGTCCTGGCGTTTGCGCAGGTCCTTGGCCAGGGCGTCGCTCATTTCCTTGACCTGCTGGTCGTCCAGGCCTTGGAGCAGTTCGATGGCGGAGGGCGTGATCTCACGGGCGACGTCGTCGATGGCTTGTTTGGCTTCGGTGGTGCGGGCCTGGAGCGCGGCGTCGGTGACCTGGTTGTCGTCGGCCATCCGTTGCAGGCGGTCCAGCCAATCCAGGTAACCTGGCAATTGCGTGGTGCAGTGCCAGGCCAGGTGTTCCTTGAGCTTGTCGTTGAACCAGCTCTTCTGCCCGGCGTTCATGTCCAGGTAGTCGTTGAGGGTCCAGGGGATGATCACGTCGAGGTTGCGATAGGCCAGGCCCACGCGATTGCAACCGGCGAGCACCAGGCTCAGGGTCAGCAGTACCACCAGTAGTTTGAGCCGACGCAGCATGGGCGGGTCCTTCGCAGAGTGGGTTATCACATGTGAACCCGCGCCGGGTGCGACAGTTCAGCCCCTCAATAAAACGACCGCGCGGCCTTCAACGTCAACAGGCCATCGCATTGCGAGTTGTGTCCGGAATAGGCCGAGCAATCCCCGCCGCTGAGGCTGGAGTCGCTGTAGATCAGGTTCAAGTCCACGCCCATCCACTGCCGGGAGAATTGCACCGACCAATCGCTGAAGGTGCGGATGGAACCGCCTTCCACTGAAACCGGCGTGCCCAATTGATGAGTGGTGTACTTCATGCTGACGCCAATGCCGAACGGCTGGGTGCCGCCGAGGTCAGCAAACAGGGTGCTGTCCTGGCGATCCGGGTCGTTGCTGAAAGAGGCGCCGAAGCGATTGCCCAATAGGTTCAGGCCACCGTAGAACTCCTGGCTGTCGAGGGGGCTGAGCTTGGGGTAGCTGTAGTGGATCAGGCCCACTTCGTAGCCCAGGGTCTGGTCGAAGGGATGCTTGAAGCCCATGTAGGAATCGACTTCGAGGGTGCTGGACGAGGACAGGCCCATGTTCGGTGAAAACTGGCCGAAGTACAGGCCGCTGTCGTGGCTCAGGTCCAGCCCGCCATGGAACGAATCGCTGCCGGGAGACGTCGGCTTGACCAGGCCCTGGGCCATGCTGCGACTGGGCGTCGTGCCCAATTTCAAGTCGAAGTCACCCAATTCACGCTGGAAGATCTGGGCTTCGGCGAGAGGGCTGGCAATCAGGGCGCCGACCAGGAACATGCAGGGTTTGAACATGCTTCACTCCATGAAAAGCGAGGAGCAGTGACGGAGAAAATCGGGCAGATGCCCGTGCTAGACGTGTGCAAGCATACCGGCGAATGCCAGGCGGAGAGGCCCGTTCGTCGATTAGCACGTGATTGAAGGTACTGCAGAGGGTCTTTCGAGCTCTAGTCCTAGCGCCTTGATGGCAAGACGCTTAGGGACCAGGTGTGTTGCGCGGTATTACTTCTTACCCAGGCTGATCTGCTTGGATGGGCCGAAAGTCTGGCCGCTCACGCCCTTGGCAATCTGCTGGATTTCGCCGCCGGACTTGAGGAAGGCAGCAATCTGGCTGTTGATCGATTCGCTGGTTTCAACGGCGGGAGCTGGCTTTGCTTTGCTGTTGGATGCTTTTACGCGCATGGCGGCCACTAACCTGTAGAAAATTAACTTGGCCAGGCATCGTACAGGAAATACTTGACAATTGCTTGGCAAATATCCCCCGGGAATAACTGGGACGGTGGGAAGTAGCCGAAGTTGATCGCTGAAATAATCCCCTAACTTACTGTTTTAACTCGAAACCATGCAGCTGTCCGCGACCGACTGCCTGGAAAAAATGGGCCGATTGATCAGACGAGCGGGGCAGCGCCATGGCAACCCGCGATTTTTCAGGCACGCGCGCGTGGCGAGCGCAACTCGGGTAGAATGCCGCCCACGTAATGAGGGTATTGAAAATGGCTTTGGTCGGGCGCTACAACAGCTTGCAAGTGGTTAAACACACTAACTTTGGTTTGTACCTGGACGGTGCGCAAGATGGCGAAATCCTCTTGCCTAATCGGTATATCCCCAAAGATATTCCCAGTGAAGATGAAGACTGGCTTAACGTTTTCATTTACCTGGACAGCGATGACAAACTTATCGCCACCACTGAAAAGCCCAAAGTTCAAGTGGGTGAGTTCGCCAGTTTGAAAGTGGTAGAAGTCAACAGCATTGGCGTGTTCCTCGACTGGGGCCTGCCCAAGGACCTGTTGCTGCCGTATTCGGAAGAAAAACGCCAGATGACCGCAGGCGAATATTGCGTGGTGCACGTCTACCTCGACAAGCACACCAAGCGCATTACCGCCACTGCGCGCCTGGATCGCTACCTGGACAAGACGCCCGCCAACTACCAGGTGGGCCAGGAAGTCGACCTGCTGGTGGCCGAAGCCACTGATATGGGCTTCAAGGCGATCATCAACAACAAACACTGGGGCCTGATCCACAAGAACGAAGTGTTCAAGTTCCTGCGCCCAGGTAAAGAAGAAAAAGGCTTTATCAAAGAGATCCGCGCCGATGGCAACATCAGCCTGAGCCTGCAGCCGGTTGGCCAGGAAGCGGCCTCCAGCCTCAACTCGAAGATCCTCGCCAAGTTGCGTGAAAACAACGGCAGCTTGCCGGTCAGCGACAAGAGCGATCCGGCCGTGATCAGCAACTTGTTCGGTGTGAGCAAGGGCAACTTCAAGAAGGCCATTGGTGCGTTGTACAAGCAGGGCCAGATCGTGATCCACGCGGATCGCATTGAACTAAGCTGACCCCGCTTTGCTCTTCTGTAGACGCCCGTCGGCGTCTACAGAGGTTGCATCAATGAGCAAGAAATCGCTGTTCGCCTACTTCGGCACGTTGCTCGCCTTCCTGATCCTGGACGGCCTCTGGCTCGGTGTCCTCATGGGCCCCACCTACAAATCCCTGCTGGGTCCACTGATGCTGGACCAACCTCGCCTGTTGCCCGCCACACTCTTCTATCTCCTTTACGTGCTCGGTTGCGTGGTGTTCGTAGTCTTGCCCAGCGCAAGCTGGCAGCGCGCTGCATGGCTGGGTGCCTTGCTGGGCCTGGTCGCCTATGGCACCTATGACTTGAGCAACTGGGCCACGTTGCAAGGTTGGTCCGCGCAGTTGGCGGTCATGGACATGGCGTGGGGCACCTTCCTGACTGCAGCCTGCTGCACGGCAGGTTATCTGTGTGCACATCGAGTGCAGCGCTGATTGTGTACAGGATTTTTGTGCACCGTTGCTGAGCGCATGCCCTGTGTCCAAGCCTGTTCCCCTCCCTTTGGAACACCGTTCCAGAGGGATTGGGCTCAATTGGCACGCATTCTGCTGAATACCTCGTATACAAACAAGGCCGCCTCCCGTATGCACACCCGTGACGGAAGCGCAGGCCGGTATTTCGAGGAGCCCCGCGATGACCGAACAATTGCCCAAAGGCTACAGCCCACGCCTGTATAACCAAGACCTGGGCCCGCTGCCGCAAAAGTGGAACTGGTACAACATTTTCGCCTTCTGGATGAGCGACGTGCACAGCGTCGGCGGTTATGTGTTCGCTGCCAGCCTCTTCGCCCTGGGCCTCGCCAGTTGGCAGGTGCTGATCGCCTTGCTCGCCGGGATCTGCATCGTGCAAATGATCGCCAATCTGGTAGCCAAACCGAGCCAGCAGGCTGCGGTGCCTTACCCCGTGATCTGTCGCCTGGCATTTGGTGTGTTTGGCGCGAACATTCCTGCGGTGATTCGCGGCTTGATCGCGGTGGCCTGGTATGGGATTCAGACGTACCTGGCGTCGAGCGCCTTGATCATCGTGGTGCTGCGCTTCTTCCCACAGATGGCGGTGTACGCGGAGCCGCATTTTGCGGGCTTGTCCTACCTTGGTTGGTTTGGCTTCCTCAGTCTGTGGCTGTTGCAAGCGGCGGTGTTCTGGGCCGGCATGGAATCCATCCGGCGTTTTATCGATTGGGCCGGGCCGGTGGTCTACGCGGTGATGTTCGCCCTGGCGGGTTGGATCGTGTGGAAGGCGGGCTGGTCGAACATCAGCTTCACCCTGGCGGAAAAATCACTGTCGGGCTGGCAGGCCTTCGGCCAGGTGATCGTGGCGACGGCGTTGGTGGTGTCGTACTTTTCCGGGCCGACCCTGAACTTCGGTGACTTCAGCCGCTACTGCCGCAGCATGCGGGACGTGCGACGCGGTAACTTCTGGGGCCTGCCGGTGAATTTCCTGGCGTTTTCCCTGGTCACCGTGGTGATCGTCTCGGGCACCTTGCCGGTGTTTGGCGAAATGTTGCATGACCCGATCGCCACGGTTTCGCGCATCGATAACAGCATGGCGGTGTTGCTGGGGGCGTTTGCTTTTGTCACCGCGACCATCGGTATCAATATCGTCGCCAACTTCGTGTCCCCAGCCTTTGACTTCGCCAACGTTGCGCCGAGCAAGATCAGCTGGCGTGCGGGTGGGATGATCGCCGCAGTAGCGTCGATCTTCATCACACCGTGGAACCTGTTCAATAACCCGCTGATGATCCACTACACCCTGGATATCCTCGCGGCCTTTATCGGGCCACTGTTTGGCATCCTGCTGGTGGATTTCTACCTGATCAAAAAACAGCAGATCGACGTGGACGCGTTGTTCGATGACAGCCCGAGCGGGCGCTATTACTTCGACGGCGGTGTGAACTGGACGGCAGTCAAAGCGCTGGTGCCCGCGACGCTGGTGGGCGTCGCGATCACCTTTACCCCGGCGTTGCAGGGCATGGCCAACTTTGCCTGGTTTACCGGCTGCTTCCTGGGTGGGCTGTTTTTCCTGGTGTTGGCGCGGCGTGAACAGGGGCGTGTGCCTGCACCGCTGGTTGCCGGCTGACCAGGATCGAGCCCGCCAACAGCAAGCCAGCGCCGGCCACCACCAATGCCGGTTGCAGCCCACCACTCAGGTGGCTGCTGACCGAGGCCAGCAACGGCCCGCTCAATTGGCCGATGGCGAAGCTGGCGGTGAGCAGTCCGGTGCTGCGCTGGTAGCCGTGGGGAGCGACCTCGCGCAGGCGGGCCATCACCAACTGCATGCAGGCCAGGAACGGTCCGCCGCACAGCAACACCCCCAGTGCCAGGCCCCAGCCATTGCCCAGCAAGCAGGCAAACACCCCGGCCGCTTGCAGCCACAATGTGGTCATCAGCCAGCGGCGAGTGGTGTCTGGGTCCTTGCGGCGCAGGGTTGCCACCACTACGCCAATCGCGGCGGCCAGGCCGAAGCATGGCCAGAACAGGTCGGCTTGCCAGGCACCTTTGAATTGCGCGCTGGCCATCTGCGACAGGAACGTCGCCGGGATGATGTAGCCAAGACCATACAACACATAAATCCAGCACAAATGCGCGATGCTGCCGTTGCTGCGCGCGTCGACGTGCCCGGCAACGGGCGTACCGGTGGGAGAGGGTTTGGGCAGGAAAGGCAAGATGGACAGCAACATCACCAGCGCCACCGTGCCATATACCAGCCACAACGTGCCCGAGTTTTGCCCCATCAGGTTGGAGCCCAGCGCCAGCAAACCGGTCAACAAAATTCCCAGCCCCGGCCCGGCAAAAACCAAGGCACCCAGGCGCGGACGCCCGGCAGCAATCGCCAGCGGCTGGCTCAGGCTGGTGATCATCACCAGGGCCCAGGCACTCGCGACACCGGTCCCAAAGCGCAGCAACAGGTGCGGCCAGAACCCGTTGGCCCAGTACGACGCCAGGGTCAGCAGCACGCACAGCCACAACCCGCCATATAAACGCCCACGGACATGATGGTGGCTGCGCGCGAAGATCGAATCTACCGCGCCGACGAAGTAGCCCAGGTAGTTTGCAGCGGCAATCAGGCCGGCGCCGGTCAGGTCGATCTGCCCTTCACTGAGCAGATGGGGCATTTGTGGGGTGAGGGCGAAGCGGCCAATCCCCATCGCCATCATCAGGGCGACAAAGCTGGCGAGTAAGCGGACTAAAGGAGACATGATCAGTATTCCTGCGAGTAAACGAATACCCTCAGGCTAAAGTGAATTGACTTTCTGAAAAAATGAATAATAGTGAGTAACTTGTTCAGTTTTGGAGAAAGGTATGGAGTTCAGTCAATTGCGCATTTTCCAGGCGGTGGCGGAAGAGGGCTCCATCACGCGCGCGGCTGAGCGCTTGCATCGGGTGCCGTCGAACCTGTCGACGCGCCTCAAGCAAATGGAGGAGCAGCTCGGCGTAGAGCTGTTCGTGCGTGAGCGCCAGCGCTTGCAGCTGTCACCGGCCGGCAAGGTGTTGCTGGACTACAGCACTCGACTGCTGGCCCTGCACGACGAAGCCCACGGCGCGGTGCAAGGCGGGCAGCCGGCCGGCGATTTTGTGGTGGGCAGCATGTACAGCACAGCGGCGGTGCACTTGCCGAAACTGCTGGCGGGCTATCACAAGGCCTACCCGATGGTGAACCTTCAGGTGCAATCGGCACCCAGCGGAGAGCTGCTCGAAGGGTTGATCACCGGCCGGCTGGATGCGGCATTTGTGGACGGCCCCATCACCATCGCTTCCCTGGACGGTGTGCCTCTGTGCGAAGAACGCCTGGTGCTGATCTGCGAGGCCGACCATCCGCCCGTACAGGGGCCGCAGGATGTGGCGGGGCGTTCGGTGTTCACCTTCCGTCGCAGCTGCGCCTATCGCACCCGCCTGGAAACCTGGTTTTCCCATGAGCGGGTGGCCATGGGCCGGGCGATTGAGATCGAGTCTTATCAGGGCATGCTGGCGTGCGTGATCGCCGGGTCCGGGGTGGCGTTGATGTCCGAATCCATGCTGGAGAGTTTGCCAGGCAAGGACAGCGTGTCCGTTCATCCGTTGAAAGGGCCTTTTGCCACTGCCACCACCTGGCTGATGTGGCGAAAGGGTATGCTCGGCGCTAACCTCAACGCATGGATCGACCTGCAGCAAGCCAGCAAGGCTGCGGTCCTGCACGACACGCGCGCCATTGCTTGAGCGATCCGTCAGGATTTTGATGAATTCAGTAATAGTTCGTTGTGGTTTCGTTCAAGCATTACGTAGGACTTAGGGCTACTATCACTGTAGGAAAAGGCGACAGAACTTGCGCCTACCAGCATTACCCTCAAAGGGGGCAACCATGAAAGAGAAAATTCAAAACTGGCTCCATGATCTGGGTGTTGCACTGGGCTTGATCGAGCCTCCGCTGCAACCCGTGCCGATTCGCACCGATGACGAGCAGCGTCGCCCACGTCGCAGGTAAGTCCTGGAAGCGCTCACGCGATCCAATCGCGCGGGCGCTGACACCTCGGATCGTTCTTCAGGGCGTGTTCGGTTCCCTGTAATCAGGCTGTATTCGCCGTACATTTCGTAGTGTCCGCAACTGTCTGACGAGGCATGCCTCATTGTCAGAGCCTTCTTCTTATTTTGTCATCCGTGCCCTTTTCCCGGTTCGTCCTTCTATATTTTTGCCTTCACATGGATGAATGGGCATTGGAATGTCGAGCATTGATAGCGAAGGCATGTTGATTTCCGAAAGAGTCGAACTCCGTCGGTTTCCGACGATCGAGCATGGGGATTTGCGTAGCGTGAGCGCTTTGGTAGTCCACCAGACGGACGCTCCGACGGCGCAACACACCTTTAATGCTTACCTTGCCAAGGGCAATGGAGCGCACTTTCTCATCGAGAAAAATGGCGTGATCTATCAGACGGCGAGCCTCAAAAAACGCTGTTACCACGTTGGGCGCTTCCTGCGCTCCAAGTGCCTGGCAACGGATAAGGCGACGTGCGATACCGCTCAAATCCAACCTATCCAGGCACTCACCTGGACCTTGCAGATTCGAGCGCTGGACCGCTATGAGCGCACCAAGGACTACCCTGAGCGATACCCGATGAACGGGGACTCTTTGGGAGTTGAATTGGTCGGCAAGCATCTGGATGCTGCCCGTTACGAGGACGTGACCGCTATGCAGAATCAATCCCTGCGGTGGTTGGTGGCTGAGTTGTATGGCCATTTCCGCCTGACACCGGAGGACGTCTACACGCATCCGCAAATTTCCTACAAACATCCGGGTGAAGCCAGCAGCGCGGTGTGGCAATGAACCTGCGGCGAGGGTTGTTGGGCGTATGGATGATACTTGCCGGGCGCGCGGCTTGCGCTGCGGATATCGACGGCATTGCCATCTCGGGCTTTCACTCCGAAGAGCCGGAGCGCTGTCGACCCAGCGACGTTATGTTGGATGGGCGACAAGTCGCGTCCTTCTTCAAGCGCGCTGAACCTATTAACGCACGCACGCTGCATGACGAATACGACTGGGCACCTTGTTACCTCGAAGGCACACTGAAGTATCGCGGCAAGGCGTGTACTTGGCGGGTGAGGGCGGGGGCGACAGGGGAGATCGAATGCCCTTCAAGCGAGCAGTATTTTGGCTGTAAGTCTTGCGGTGATTTGTTCGAACAGGTCCGCCTGGATGCTGAGTAAAAAAACGGGCACGACATCCGACGTCGCGCCCGCTGAAGAAACCGCTCTAAATCCAGTTGTATCTCAAACCGCGTTGGCCGCCACACCCTCTGGCCGGCGCGACAGCAAACTCACCACTACAAAACTCACCAACCCAATCGCCAGGCTGTAGTAGATCGGCGTGTTTGCATCCAACCCGTCCTTGATCATGAACACCAGCGCCGTCACGAAGCCCAGGGTCATGGAGGTGATGGCGCCTGATGTGGTGGCGCGCTTCCAGAAGATCGCGCCGATCAGCGGGATCAACATGCCGCCCACCAACAGGTTGTAAGCCAAGGTTAGAGCGCTGATCACATCGCTCACCACCAGGGCGATACCCAGCACGGCAATGCCGGTCAGCATCGTGAACAGGCGGTTGATGGCCAGGCTCGACTGTTTGCCGCCACGCAGACGCGGCAGCAGGTCTTCGGTCAGGACGGTGGAGGCGGCGAGCAGGCCAGCGCTGGCGGTGGACATCATTGCCGCCAGTGCTGCGGCAATCACCAGGCCACGGATGCCGTCCGGCAGCGAAGCTTTGACGATGGCGGCAAAGGCGTTGTTGACGTTATCCAGGTCCGGGATCAGTACATGGGCGGCCATGCCGATCAATGCACAGGCCAGGCCATAGAGGATGCAGTAGAACCCGGCGAACGTGCCTGCGTACTTGGCGACCTTTTCGTCACGGGCAGTGAACACCCGCTGCCAGATGTCCTGGCCGATCAGGATGCCGAAGAAGTAGATCATGAAGTAGGTGATGATGGTGTCCCAACCGATCGCGGTGAAGCTGAAACTCGACGCGGGCAGCTTGGCCACCAGTTCGTCCCAGCCGCCGACGCGGTACAGGCAGATCGGCAAGAGGATGAACATCAGGCCGACGGTCTTGATCACGAATTGCACGATGTCGGTGAGGGTCAGCGACCACATGCCGCCGATGGTGGAGTACACCACCACCACGCCACCGCCGAGCAGCACCGAGATCCAGAACGGCAGGCCGAACAGCACTTGCAGCACGGTGCCGATGGCCAGGATCGAGGTCACGCCGATCATCAGTGCGTAGGCCAGCATGATCACCGCGCTGGCCTGGCGGGCCATGGGGTTGTAGCGTTTTTCCAGCACCTGGGTCACGGTGAAGATCTTCAGCTTCAACAGCGGCTTGGCCAGGAACAGGTTCAGCGCAATGATGCCCATGCCCAGCGCGGCACACAGCCAGAAGCCGGAGATGCCATGCACGTAGCCAAGGCGCACGGTGCCGACGGTGGACGCCCCGCCCAGTACCGTGGCGGCCATGGTGCCCATGTACAGCGACGGGCCCAGGTTGCGCCCGGCCACCAGGTAGTCTTCGTGGGTCTTGGCGCGGCGCATGCCGTAGTAGCCGAGCACGAGCATGCCGGCGGCGTAGATGAGTACGACGAATAAATCCAAAGCCATGACGGCGGTTCTCCGATTATTTTTTTAGGCTATTGAGGCGCTTTTTGTGGCGAGGGAGCTTGCTCCCGTTGGGCTGCGAAGCGGCCCCTGGGGCCCATAAACAGCCGCCGGTTCCGGGAACACACGAAGCAAGGTCAGGTACACCACCGAGGCCAGCCCAAGCGTCACCGGCAGGCTGATATCAATGCCATCCGCCAGATTGCCCAGCGGCCCGACAAACTGCCCCGGCAGGTTGACGAAGCACAGGCCCACCAGCGCACTCGGGATCCACGCCCCCAGCCCGCGCCAGTTCCAGCCATGGCTGAACCAGTAGCGGCCGCCGGTTTCACCACGCGTGAACACCTGCAGGTCATCCGGGCAATAGAAGCCGCGACGCACGATCAGGCCGATGATCATCATCACCATCCACGGCGTGGTGCAGGTGATGATCAGCACGGCGAAGGTCGACACGCTCTGCACCAGGTTGGCGGCGAAACGTCCGATAAAGATGAAGGCAATCGACATCACCCCAATCAGCAACGTGGCCTTGACCCGCGACAGCAGGCGCGGGAATACGCTGGACATGTCCAACCCGGTGCCATATAGCGACGTCGTGCCGGTGGACATGCCACCGATCACCGCAATGAGGCACACCGGCAGGAAGAACCAGCTCGGCGCCACGGCCAGCAAACCGCCGACATAGTTGTTGGCCGCAATATAGTCCGGTGCCTTGATCGCCACGATGGTCGCGGTGGCCAGGCCGAACAGGAAGGGAATCAAGGTGGCGATTTGCGCCAGGACCACTGCCAGCATGATGCGTATTTTCGGCGTCTCACGCGGGATGTAACGCGACCAGTCACCCAGGAACGCGCCGAACGAAATCGGATTGCTCATGGCCACCAGCGCGGCGCCGATAAAGGCCGCCCAGAAGCCGGTCTGGCCCAGGGCCACGGTACCGGCGAAGTGGCTGTCGAAGGCCGGCGCAAACGCGAAGATCCCCAGCAGGAACAGCAGGCTCGCCGCCCACACCGCAATGCGATTGACCCACAGCATGAAGCGAAAACCGTAAATGCACACGGTCAGCACCAGGATCGCGAACACGCCGTAGGCCAGGCCCAGGCTCAGGTCGGTTTCCGGTAAGCCAATCAGACGTTTCGCACCGCCCACCAGCGCATCACCTGAACTCCACACCGACAATGAGAAGAAGGCAATCGCCGTCAGCAGCGAGAGAAACGAGCCGACAATCCGCCCGTGCACGCCAAAATGCGCACCGGAAGACACCGCGTTGTTGGTGCCATTGATCGGCCCGAACAGGCCCATGGGCGCGAGGATCAGCGCACCCACCAGCACGCCCAGCACAATCGCCCAGACACCCGCCTGGAACGACAGGCCGAACAGCACGGGAAAAGAACCCAGCACGGCGGTGGCAAAGGTATTGGCGCCGCCGAAGATCAGTCGGAACAGATCCTTGGGGCCGGCGGTACGTTCGTGGTCCGGGATCTGCTCGACCCCGTTGGTTTCTATCTTACGAATACTTTTATCGTTGTTTTTATTATTCATGATCTGCTCCGATCACATTGGCTAAGGGGGCGGCAGCCCTTCCGGCATAGCGGACAAATGTTCGTGACAGGCCAGCCACAGGCCTTCTTGTTGTTCTGCGCCAAGCCCTTGCCGTTTGAAGACAATGGTCTCGCGTTCCTGGCTTTTGAATTGCTCCCCGTTCATGCGCAGCTCGGTGGCCACGTCATGCATGAAAATCGCCACGTCACCTTGCAGGCTGACAAAGGCGTTGCTCGAGGTGCAGGACAGTACCTCGAACCCCTCGTCCCGGCGCCAGCTGTCCCACAACGCCTGGTAGGCGTCGCGACTGAGCAGTGGCTGGGGCAGGGTGTAGAACACGAAGCTGGCGTCCGCCGTGAACGCGCCGAAGTAGGCGGCGCGGTCATTGCGGGCGAAGGCCGCCACCAGGTCGGCGGCGGCTTGCAGTACTTCTTGGGCGCTCATCAGCGATGTGCCACGCCAGGCAGTACGCAGAGCATCTCGTACAGCAGGTTGGCGCCCAGCAGCGAAGTGTTGCCGGTGGTGTCGTAGGGCGGCGAAACTTCTACCAAGTCGCAACCAATCAGGTCGAGACCCTGGCAGCCACGGATGATCTCGATGGCCTGGATGGTGGTCAGCCCGCCGATTTCCGGGGTGCCGGTGCCCGGTGCCCAGGCCGGGTCGATGCCATCAATGTCAAAGCTCAGGTACACCGGGCCACCGCCGACTTTTTCACGCACTTCAGCCATCAAGGGCGCGAGGGAGTGGTGCCAGCATTCTTCGGCCTGGACCACGCGGAAGCCTTGTTTGCGGCTCCAGTTGAAGTCTTCGGCGGTGTAGCCCTGGGCGCGCAGGCCGATCTGCACCACACGGTCGCAATCGAGCAAACCTTCTTCTACCGCGCGGCGGAAGGTGGTGCCGTGGGCGATTTTCTCGCCGAACATATGGTCGTTGACGTCAGCGTGGGCATCGATGTGCACCAGCCCGACCTTGCCGTGTTTCTTGTGGATCGCCCGCAGGATCGGCAGGGTGATGGTGTGGTCGCCGCCCAGGGTCATCGGGATCACGTCGTGTTCGAGGATCTCGTCGTAGGCTTCTTCGATGATGCGCACGGCGTCGAGCAGGTTGAAGGTGTTGATCGCCACGTCGCCGATGTCGGCCACCGACAGCGAGTCGAACGGTGCGGCGCCGGTGGCCATGTTGTACGGGCGGATCATCACGGATTCGGCGCGGATTTCACGCGGCCCGAAGCGAGTACCGGCGCGCAGCGAGGTGCCGATGTCCAGCGGCACGCCGACAAAGGCGGCATCCAGGCCCTTGGCCGTTTGCAGGTGGGGAAGACGCATCATGGTGGCGATGCCGGCAAAGCGCGGCATTTCGTTGCCGCCCAGTGGTTGGTGGAAAATCTTGTCCACGGGAGTGCCTCATCGTTGTTTTGTTTGTTAGGGGCCGATTCTGCGAAATACGTGGAAACGAAAGAATCGGCAGGGGCAAATACTTAGTTCAGATTTTTCTAAACTAATGCGCACAGGTAGACTGCAACGACCCACACCCGGAGCCGACCATGGCCAACGCCTTGCCCGACCTGAAACTCCTGCGCATCTTCGTCAGCGTCGTGCGGCACCAGGGGTTCGCCAATGCCCAGCACGAACTCAACCTGTCCACTTCCGCCATCAGCACCTACATGAGTCAGCTGGAAGCGGCACTGGGCCTGGTGCTGTGTCATCGCGGGCGAGGCGGTTTTAGCCTGACCAGCAAGGGCGAGTTGTTCCATCAGGAAACCTTGCGCCTGTTGGGCGAACTTGAAGGCTTCGAGCAGTACGCCGCCGCGTTGAAGGGCGAGTTGCGCGGCACGCTGAAACTGGGCGTGCTGGATTCCACGGTCAGCGACAAAGCGTTGCCCTTCGCCGAAGTGATCGGCGCCTACAGCCTGGAACATCCGGCGGTGCACTTGCATCTGTCGGTGATGAGCCCTTATGAACTGCAACTGGGCGTGCAGGACAACCGCCTGGACCTGGCCATCGGCGCGTTTTCCAACCGCATGAGTGGGTTGATCTACATGCCGCTGTACCGCGAGCAGCACTGGTTGTATTGCAGCACGCGGCATCCTTTGTTCAATGAACGGCGCATCCCCGAGCAAGTCATCACCCAGCAGCGCATGGTCGGTCGCGGCTACTGGAGCCAGGCCGAATTGGCAAGGCACGGCTTCAAACACAGTGCAGCCACCGTGGAAAGTATGGAGGCGCAGTTGATCCTGGTGCTGTCCGGCGCCTACATCGGTTATTTGCCCGAACACTACGCCCAGGCCTGGGCCGACAAGGGCGATTTGCGCGTCTTGCTGCCGGCGACCTTCGGCTACCAGGCGCCATTCTCGATGATCATGCGTCGAGGTCGCAGCCGCGAACCGCTGATCCAGACTTTCCGCGACTTGCTCAAAGCCCAGCTCAACCAGGCCTGATAAACCATGTCCAGACCCCAATGTTCCCGTTGCCTCAGGCCTGTCGCCCACTGCCTGTGCCCGCTGATCCCCAACCTCGACAGCCGGACCCGCGTGTTGCTGTTGCAGCATCCGAGCGAGGTCAACCATGCGCTGAATACCGCGCGGTTGGCGGCGTTGGGTTTGAACAACGCGCAGTTGGTGGTGGGAGAGGTCTTTGAGGACCTGCCGGCGTTGTTGAACGTGCCCGGCTACCAGGCACGGCTGCTGTTTCCGGCTGACGACGCCCAGCCACTTAAAGTCTATGCGCCAGAAGATCAGCCGCTGCTGCTGGTGGTCCCCGACGGCACTTGGCGCAAGGCGCGCAAACTCTTGCACCTCAATCCGTTGTTGGCTGCGCTACCCAGGGTGGCGTTGGCCGAAGGCGCAGTGTCCCGCTATCGGCTGCGCAAGGCACCTGGCCCCGGCGCGCTGTCGACAGTGGAAGCGATTGTGCAGGCGCTGGGGGTCCTGGAGTCGCCAGCTTCATTTGCACCCTTGCTCAAACCCTTCGATGCGTTGATCGACGGCCAGATTGCGGCGATGGGGCCTGATGTGTTCAACCGCAACCATGGCGAGCGGTGAACATTCGGTGCCTTATTCCTTTAAGCCATAAGCACCGCACTTTGCGTGATATGGCCCGCCGGCCTTTCCCGGTATGATGTTCGCCCCCGCAGTCTGGATTGCGAATACGCCATGACCTTGCAGTACCCTACAATCGCCGATTGCGTCGGCAACACGCCCCTGGTCCGCTTGCAACGCATGGCGGGTGAGACCAGCAATACCCTGTTGCTCAAGCTTGAAGGGAACAACCCGGCCGGCTCCGTGAAGGACCGCCCGGCGTTGTCGATGATCACCCGCGCCGAGCTGCGCGGGCAGATCAAGCCCGGCGACACCCTGATCGAAGCCACCTCGGGTAACACCGGGATCGCCCTGGCCATGGCCGCCGCGATCAAGGGTTACAAGATGATCCTGATCATGCCCGACAACGGCAGTGCCGAACGCAAGGCGGCAATGACCGCCTACGGCGCCCAGCTGATCCTGGTCACCCAGGAAGAAGGCATGGAGGGCGCACGGGACCTGGCCGAGCGCTTGGCCGCCGAAGGCCGTGGCCTGGTGCTGGACCAGTTCGCCAACGGCGACAACCCCGAGGCGCACTACACCACCACCGGCCCGGAAATCTGGCGCCAGACCCAGGGCACCATCACCCATTTCGTCAGCTCCATGGGCACCACCGGCACCATCATGGGCAACTCGCGCTACCTGAAGGAGCAGAACCCGGCGATCCAGATCGTTGGCCTGCAACCGATGGAAGGCGCGGCCATCCCGGGTATCCGCCGCTGGCCCGAAGAGTATCTGCCGAAGATCTACAACGCGACCCGCGTGGACCGCATCATCGACATGGCCCAGCGCGAAGCTGAAGACACCACCCGCCGCCTGGCCCGTGAAGAAGGCATCTTCTGTGGCGTGTCGTCCGGTGGCGCGGTGGCCGGCATGTTGCGTTTGTCTAAAGAAGTGGAAAACGCGGTGATCGTCGCGATCATCTGTGACCGAGGCGACCGCTACCTGTCGACCGGCATCTTCGACGAACCCAACTGATGGCCAAGCACGAGAGAGGCCTGCGCTTCCAACCGACGGGCGGCAGCCGGGCCCCGCAGATTCCTGTAGGCAAGAAACAGCGCCTGACCATCGAGCGCCTGGCCAACGACGGCCGTGGCATCGTGTTCTTTGAAGGTCGTACCTGGTTTGTGAACGGCGCGCTGGCCGGCGAAGAAGTCGAAGCGCGGGTGTTGGGCGCCCACGGCAAGATTGTCGAGGCGCGCACCGAGCGTGTGTTCAAGGCCAGCGAATTGCGCCGCCCGGCGCCGTGCGCCCATGTCGGCCGCTGCGGCGGTTGCAGCGTGCAGCACTTGCCCCATACCGAACAGCTTGCCCTGAAACAGCGCATGCTCGCCGAGCAACTGTCCCGTGTGGCCGGTGTCGAACCGCAAGAGTGGGCCCAGCCTTTGAGCGGTCCGGAGTTTGGTTACCGTCGCCGCGCCCGCGTGGCCGTGCGCTGGGATGCCAAGGCCAAACAGCTGGAAGTGGGTTTTCGCGCCGTGGCCAGCCAGGACATTGTTGCCATTGACGATTGCCCGGTGCTGGTACAGGCCTTGCAACCGATCATGCAGCGCCTGCCGAACATGCTGCGCCGCCTGAGCAAGCCGCAGGCCCTGGGGCACGTGGAGCTGTTCAGCGGCACCTCCATCGCCGTGTTGCTGCGGCACATGGCGCCGCTGTCGGAAGCGGACCTGCAGGTATTGAAAGAGTTTTGCGCCTTCCACGAAGCTCAATTGTGGCTGCATGGCGAGGGTCAACCTGAGCCGGTCGAAGTCGATTCGGTCTTGGGTTTTCGATTGGAACAATGGGATCTGGAGTTGGCCTATCGACCTGGCGACTTTGTGCAGGTCAACGCCGGAGTCAACGAAGCGATGGTCGCGCAGGCCCTGGAATGGCTGGCGCCACAACCCGACGAACGGGTGCTGGACCTGTTTTGCGGCCTGGGCAACTTCGCCCTGCCACTGGCGCGCCAAGTGCGTGAAGTGGTGGCGGTGGAAGGCGTGCAGACCATGGTGGACCGCGCGGCCGTCAACGCCGTCAGCAACGATTTGCATAATGCGCAGTTTTTTCAGGCCGATTTGTCTCAGCCTTTGACTGACGCGGAATGGGCCAAGCAGGGCTTTTCTGCGGTACTCTTGGACCCACCCCGTGATGGTGCCCTGGAGGTTGTGCGCAAGCTCGCGACCCTGGGAGCCAAGCGTCTGGTGTATGTGTCCTGCAACCCGGCCACGCTGGCGCGGGACACGGTTGAGTTGGTCAAGCAAGGCTACCGGCTAAAACGTGCCGGGATCCTCGACATGTTTCCGCAAACCGCGCATGTCGAGGCCATGGCGTTATTTGAAGCGGGCTAGGATGCCCGTTTAATCCGACCGGCCTGTCGTCTCCAGGGCCTGTGATCTGCCAGGGAGCAGTAGAAGGTCGGCGATGAATTCTGGCGCATCGAAGGTGCGTCGTAGGGAAGGTAAGCAAGATGGTACAGGTGAGAGCACACCAGCCGATCAACACCGACGGCAGTATCAATCTCGAGGCATGGCTGGATCATGCCATCAGTGTCGACCCGGCACTGGACCGTGAAGCCTTGAAAGCAGCCTGCGAGTTCGCTCGCGAGTCTGAGCAGCAAGACAATGCGGCCAAGAACCTGTGGGCCGAAGGCACATCGAGCTTTCGCACCGGGTTGGAAATCGCCGAGATCCTCGCCGATCTCAAGCTGGACCAGGATTCACTGATTGCCGCCGTGCTGTATCGCGGCGTGCGTGAAGGGCATATTCAGTTGCCCACCGTCAGCCAGCGTTTCGGCGCCGTGGTGGCCAAGTTGATCGACGGCGTGCTGCGTATGGCCGCGATCAGCGCCAGCCTCAGCCCACGTCAGTCCATGGTGCTGGGCACCCAGGGCCAGGTCGAGAACCTGCGCAAGATGCTGGTGGCGATGGTCGACGACGTGCGTGTCGCCCTGATCAAGCTGGCTGAGCGCACCTGCGCGATCCGTGCGGTGAAAACCGCCGACGACGAAAAACGTAACCGCGTCGCCCGCGAAGTCTTCGATATCTACGCACCGCTGGCGCACCGCCTGGGTATCGGCCATATCAAGTGGGAGCTGGAGGACTTGTCCTTCCGCTACCTCGAACCCGATCAATACAAACAGATCGCTACGCTGCTGCATGAGCGGCGGCTGGACCGTGAGCGCTTCATCGCCGACGTGATGAACCAGTTGCGTTCCGAGTTGCAGGCCACCGGCGTCGAAGCCGACATCAGCGGCCGCGCCAAGCACATCTATTCCATCTGGCGCAAAATGCAGCGCAAGGGCCTGGCGTTCAGCCAGATCTATGACGTGCGGGCCGTGCGCGTGCTGGTGCCGGAAATGCGCGACTGCTACACCGCGCTCGGCATCGTCCACACCCTTTGGCGGCACATTCCCAAAGAGTTTGACGACTACATCGCCAACCCCAAGGAGAACGGCTATCGCTCGCTGCACACCGCGGTAATCGGCCCCGAAGGCAAGGTGCTAGAAGTGCAGATCCGCACTCACGCCATGCACGAAGAGGCCGAGCTGGGCGTGTGTGCGCACTGGCGTTACAAGGGCACCGACGTCAAGGCCGGGTCCAACCAGTACGAAGAGAAAATCTCCTGGCTGCGCCAAGTGCTGGAGTGGCACGAAGAACTCGGCGACATCGGCGGACTGGCCGAACAGCTGCGCGTGGATATCGAGCCGGACCGGGTCTACATCTTCACCCCGGACGGCCACGCCATCGACTTGCCCAAGGGTGCCACGCCGCTGGACTTTGCCTACCGCGTGCACACCGAGATCGGCCACAACTGCCGGGGCGCCAAGATCAATGGGCGCATCGTGCCGCTCAACTACAGCCTGCAGACCGGTGAACAGGTCGAGATCATCACCAGCAAGCACGGTACGCCGAGCCGCGACTGGCTGAACCCGAACCTGGGTTACATCACTACCTCGCGGGCACGGGCGAAGATCGTCCACTGGTTCAAATTGCAGGCGCGCGACCAGAACGTCGCCGCCGGTAAAACCTTGCTCGAACGCGAGCTGGGGCGCCTCGGCCTGCCTCAGGTGGACTTCGACAAGTTGGCCGAAAAAGCCAACATGAAGATCGCCGAAGACATGTTCGCCGCCCTCGGTGCTGGCGATTTGCGCCTGGCCCAGCTGGTCAACCTGGCGCAACAACTGGTCGAGCCGGAACGCGGCAGCGAACAGCTGGAACTGATCCCACGCAAAGCCACCGGCTATAAGCCCGGCAAACGCGGCGATATCCAGATCCAGGGCGTGGGCAACCTGATGACCCAAATCGCCGGCTGCTGCCAGCCGTTGCCGGGCGACGCTATCGTCGGCTACATCACCCAGGGCCGTGGCGTGAGCATTCACCGCCAGGATTGCGCCTCGGTGCTGCAACTGGGCGGGCGTGAGCCGGAGCGGATCATCCAGGTCAGCTGGGGCCCGGTGCCGGTGCTCACCTACCCGGTGGACATCATCATTCGTGCATACGACCGTTCCGGCTTGCTGCGGGATGTGTCGCAAGTATTGCTCAATGAGCGGATCAACGTGCTGGCGGTCAACACCCGTTCGAATAAAGAGGACAATACCGCGCTGATGTCCCTGACTATCGAGATTCCGGGGTTGGACGCATTGGGGCGGTTGCTGGGGCGGATTTCCCAGCTACCGAATATCATCGAGACGCGGCGTAACCGAACCCCATGATGTATTCGCTTGAAGACCTGCTGCACTTGATGAGCCGCCTGCGGGACCCGCAATACGGGTGCCCGTGGGACATCAAGCAAACCTACGCCACCATCGTCCCGCACACCCTGGAAGAAGCCTACGAAGTGGCCGACGCCATTGAGCGCGGCGACTTCGATCACCTGCAAGGCGAGTTGGGCGACCTGTTGTTCCAGGTGGTGTATTACAGCCAGTTGGCACGGGAAGAAGGGCGCTTCGAATTCGCCGGGGTGATCGACAGCATCACGCGCAAGCTGATCCGTCGTCATCCCCACGTGTTCCCCACGGGCGATCTGTATGCACCGCTGGACATCCCGCAGCTGAGTGAAGAACAGGTCAAGGAGCGCTGGGAGCAGATCAAGGCCGAGGAACGTGCGGAAAAGTCCGACGCGCCGGAGCAACTTTCCCTGCTGGACGATGTGCCCACGGCGCTGCCGTCCCTGTCCCGCGCCGCCAAATTGCAGAAGCGCGCCAGCCAGGTCGGCTTCGACTGGCCGTCGGCCCTGCCGGTGGTGGATAACGTGCGCGAAGAGCTGGATGAAGTGCTCGAAGCCATGGCCGACAACGATTCTGCGGCGATTGCCGATGAGGTTGGTGACCTGCTGTTCGCGGCGGTCAACCTGGCCCGTCACCTCAAGGTCGACCCGGAAACCGCGCTGCGTGGCGCCAATGCCAAGTTCGAACGACGCTTCCGATTTATCGAACAGGCATTGCGCGATACGCACCAATCCATAGAAGATTGCACCCTCGAAACGATGGACGCCCTGTGGGGCGAAGCCAAACGTCAGGAAAAGAATGTGTCCAGCTGCGGTTGAGCAGTTGCCTAAGTGAGTAAGCACCATGAGCCTTTCCCTTCGCGACCAGTTGCTCAAAGCAGGTCTGGTCAACCAAAAGCAGGCCAAGCAGGTCGGCAAAGACAAGCAGAAGCAGCAGCGCCTGGTCCACAAAGGCCAGATCGAGGCGGATGACACCCAGGCCCGCCTGGCGGCCGAAGCGCACGCCGAGAAGGTCAAGCGCGACCAGGAACTGAACCGCCAGCAGCAGGAAAAAGCCGAGGCCAAGGCCCGCACCGCCCAGGTCAAGCAACTGATCGAGACGTCGCGCCTGCCCAAGCTGACCACCGAGGACTACTACAACTTCGTGGATGACAAGAAGGTCAAGCGCCTGTCGGTCAACACGCTGATGCGCAACAAGCTGAGCAACGGCTCCCTGGCTATCGTGCATCACGGCGGCAGCTACGAGGTAATCCCGCGCGAAGCGGCGCTGAAGATCCAGGAGCGCGCACCGGAGCGTATCGTGCAGCTCAATATCCTGACGGAAAGCCAGGTGCCGGACGAGGATGACCCGTACGCGGCGTACCAGATCCCGGATGATCTGATGTGGTAAGGCTGTAGAAACAACAAACCCCGCTCAAAAGGCGGGGTTTTTGTTTGCAGGCAATCCAGCTGCTGTGTGGGGCTGGATGCCTGCCGAATTTCAGAGTCTCAGGAGCCTTGCGCCTGGCGTCTCATTTCAAGGGCTTCGAGCTCGTTTTTATAATTATGAGCGTCGCTCTCGTTGTGAAACATGCCGACCAACAGGTCTTGTTGGTGTACATCCCAGATGTGAATCCCATGGCCCAGTGCTTCGTGGGACATATGTTCGTCGTCGCGTTCAGTTACTTTTACAGTCATCTGCTTGCTCCAATCTCTGGTGGATCTGCGGCAAGTCGTCGCAGGCCTTTGTTATATGATTTGTTAGCTTGCTAAGTAAACCGACTTTTCGCGCAACAATTCATTGCAGCCAATGCAACAGTGCTGCAGGCCGCGTAAACCGCGACATTGCGCCGCAGGGCGCTGAGTTTTATGACAAAAGTTTCATGTTCGCGTCAGGGTGGAACCCAATCGACAGACGAAAAAAAGCCCCGCATTCGCGAGGCTCTTTGTTCCAGCTACCGATCAGCTACCTTTGACAGCCTTACCGTCAACAGTACCGTCCTGCAACATGATGTTGTATTCCTTGCCGTCAGTTTCTACCTGACGCAGTGCAACCAGGATGCCGCCCTGGTCCTTGGCAAACCACATCTGGGTGATGCGCTTGCTCTGAGTCGGATCACGTACGCGCTCGACCTTGATCGCGTCGATGGAGCCGACCTTGGTCTGGACCTTTTCCGGGCCGATCACGCGGAAGTCGTAGGTGTCGACGTCAGTTCCTTCCACCACGTTGTAGCTCATGCTCTTCTTGCCGGCCGCCACATCGCGCTGCAGGGCCAACTGATAGGTCGACTTGTCGAGCATGCCGCTTTGCAGGGGCACGTTGACCGCGTCTTTGTTTTCAAAGCCGGTGACTTTCTTGGCGGTCTGGTCGAAGTCCAGGTTGATCTTCTTCGCCTTGCCCAGGCCACCGCGTTCGAAGGTGTAGCTCTTCGGTTGCAGGGTGTCCTTGTCGAATTGGATCACGCTGGTTTCGGTGAGGCTGGCGATCATCATCGAGGCCTTGAAATTCAAGGTCCAAGTGCCGTCGCCATTCTTGGCCAGGCTGCGTTCAGCCGAACCACTCATGGGCAACTGTTTCCAGTCGGCGGTGTAGCTTACGGAGAAAGGGTGAAGGTCTGCTGCTTGCACGGCTGGCAAGGCGAACAGCGCAAAAGCGAAGAGCAAGGCGCGACGCATAAAATCTCCTAGGTTCGAATCAAGTGGCCGCTGGCCGCAAGTAACTGACCGTCCAATAATGCACCCTGGTCACCAAGAATCAACCGCCCCTCGGCAAACCAGCGAACCGCCAGCGGGTAAATCCTGTGTTCCTGGGTGTGAACCCGTTGCGCAAGCGTCTGCGCCGAGTCGTCAGACTCTACCGGAACCACTGCCTGTACGACCAGAGGCCCGCCATCGAGTTCCTCGGTGACAAAGTGCACACTGCAGCCATGCTCGCTGTCGCCGGCATCGAGCGCACGCTGGTGCGTGTGCATGCCTTTGTATTTGGGCAGCAGGGAAGGGTGGATATTGAGCAGGCGCCCTTCGAAATGTCGCACGAAATCAGCGCTGAGGATGCGCATGAAGCCGGCGAGTACCACGAGTTTGGGATTGAAGGCGTCGATCAGTTCGATCAAGGCGCTGTCGAAGGCCTCGCGACCTTCGAAAGCCTTGTGATCCAGCGAACGGGTGTCGATCCCCGCGTCCCTGGCGCGTTGCAGGCCGTAGGCGTCGCTGCGGTTGGAGATCACCGCAGCGATGCGCACCGGGCTGTCGCCGGTGCGCATGCTGTCGATCAGGGCCTGCAAGTTACTGCCGGTGCCGGAAAGCAGCACCACGACATCACAGGTCTGAGACATTAATGAGCCTTGAGGTTCTTCAGTTCGACCTGAGCCGCGCCTTCGGCGGCAGTGGCAATCTGACCGATGACCCAAGGCTGCTCGCCCGCTTCACGCAGTACGTTCAGCGCGGTTTCAACGTGCTCTTGCGCCACACAGATGACCATGCCCACGCCGCAGTTCAGCACGCGGTGCATTTCGGTTTCATCGACGTTGCCTTTCTCTTGCAGCCAGTCGAATACCGCAGGGCGCTGCCAGCTGGCCACGTCGACGATCGCCTGGGCGCCTTTTGGCAGGACGCGCGGGATGTTGTCCAGCAGGCCGCCACCGGTGATGTGGGCCATGGCCTTGACGGCGCCAGTGTCCTTGATCAACTTGAGCAGAGGCTTGACGTAGATGCGGGTCGGGGCCATCAGCAGGTCGGTCAGCGGCTTGCCGTCGAGTTGGGTGTTCTCGATCTCGGCGCCGGACACTTCGATGATCTTGCGGATCAGCGAGTAACCGTTGGAGTGCGGGCCGGAAGAAGGCAGGGCCAGCAGGGCGTCACCGGCGGCAACCTTGGAGCCGTCGATGATTTCGGCTTTTTCCACGACGCCGACGCAGAAGCCGGCCAGGTCGTAGTCTTCGCCTTCGTACATGCCTGGCATTTCAGCGGTTTCGCCGCCGACCAGGGAGCAACCCGACAGTTCGCAGCCAGCGCCGATACCGGTCACCACTTGTGCAGCGGTGTCGACGTTCAGCTTGCCGGTAGCGTAGTAGTCCAGGAAGAACAACGGCTCGGCGCCGCACACCACCAGGTCGTTGACGCACATGGCAACCAGGTCGATGCCGATGGTGTCGTGCTTGTTCAGGTTCAGTGCCAGGCGCAGCTTGGTGCCCACACCGTCAGTGCCGGAAACCAGTACAGGCTGCTTGTAGCCGGCCGGGATTTCGCAGAGGGCGCCAAAACCGCCCAGGCCGCCCATGACTTCGGGGCGCGCAGTGCGCTTGGCGACGCTCTTGATGCGTTCGACCAATGCTTCACCGGCGTCGATGTCTACACCGGCGTCCTTGTAGCTCAGGGAGGGTTGCTTGCTCATGATCCAGGCCTTTAGGGGGGATTCAGGGGTAACGACCGAGCGGGCGGGGGCTTTTATAAAGGCCACGCCGTTGACGGTCTGCGAAGGCGCGCGATTTTATCAGGCTTGAGGGGCAGCGGCCATCCTCGGGCCGACGGGCAGGGGCATATGGTGTTAAAAAAATGCTAATCGGGTCTGCTTTGGCGCGTATTAAGGTATAGCCTTTACGGCGCTAGCGTTGTGACAGTACGAAAACTTACCAAGACCCTGTGAATGTTTTACCGGTCGCCGTGGTCACAGCCTTGGCAAACCGAGTTCACGCGGTCTGTTCCAGCCGCTAAATTTGTCGTTCGGGAATCTTCCATGCGTCTGTGTAAATTCTTCTTTGTAGGCTGCTTGTCGTTGGTCAGCCTGGCGAGTCATGCCGAAACCCTCAATGGCCTCTATCAAGTACTCGAACCCGTCAGCAGCCAGTCGCCCCAAGAGCGTGACCAGGCGACCCAGCGCGCCGTGCAGACCCTGGTGATTCGCCTGACCGGCGACGCCAAGGCTGCCGACGGCCCGGGCCTGGCGGCCGTTCGTAAAGATCCGCAACAAATCATCAGCCAATATGGCTACGACGCCGGCCCGCCGGAAAGCCTGCAAGTGGATTTCGACCCGGTGAGCACTGATCGCGTCTTGCGTGAAGCCGGCTTGTCGATCTGGGGCAGCAACCGGCCGTCGATCCTTGGCTGGTGGCTGAACGACTCCACCGAAGGCAGCAGTCTGGTGGGTGATGGACAGACCGTCGCCCAGGCGTTGCGCCGTGCCGCGCAACACCGTGGCTTGCCGTTGCGCTTGCCCCTAGGCGACCTGGATGAGCAGGTGGTCGCCACCGCACCGAACCTGGAAAGTGCTGACGCCACACCGCTGCGCGCCGCCTCCGAGCGTTATGGCGCCGACGCCTTGCTGGCCGTGCATGCGCGCCAGGAAGGCAGCCAATGGCAGGCCAAATGGCGTTTGTGGCTGGGCGACAAGAGCGAGCAGGGCACCGCGCAAGGGGCCGACACCGGCGCTGTGGCCGACGCGGTGATGCTGGCGGTCAGCCAAAAGCTCGCGCCACGCTTTGCGGTCAAACCCGGCGTGAGCACCGAACAACTGCTGGAAGTACAGGGCATGACCCTGGAGCGTTACGCCGCACTCGGTCATCTGCTTGAACCTTTTGGCGCTCAACCACAACTCGTGGACGGCAATCGCATCGTGTACCGCGTCAATGGCAGTGCCGATCAATTACGTACCCAGTTGAGCCTGGCCAAGTTGCAGGAGGTTCCTGCGGGTGAAGCGCCGGTCCAGCAACCCGTAGTGGATGGCACGCAGCCAGCGGTTACCCCTGAACCTCAGGTGCAACTGCGTTTTCGTTGGTAGCAGTTTTCTTCTTTATATAGGTGGAGTGGTTTATGGCGGATACGCGTCGTTGGGTGTGGCTTGGCGGGATTGTCCTGCTGTGCGTTTTTGTGTTCCTGCTGCATTCGATCCTGACGCCGTTCCTGGTCGCGTTGCTGCTGGCCTATCTGTTCGATCCGGTGGTGGATCGCCTGGAGAAGGCCGGGTTGTCGCGCACCTGGGGCGTGGTGGCGGTGTTCGCGCTGTTTACCCTGATCATCACGGCGCTGGTGCTGGTGCTGGTGCCGATGCTGGCCAAACAACTGTTCCGGCTGTATGAGCTGGCGCCGCAGATGCTCGATTGGCTGCAACACACGGCAATGCCGTGGGCCCAGGCCAAGTTGGGGTTGTCGGATGGTTTCTGGAAGTTCGACAAGGTCAAGGCGGCGATCAGCGAGCATATGGGCCAGACCACCGATATCGTCGGTGTGGTCCTCAGCCAGGCGACGGCCTCCAGCCTGGCGTTGATCGGCTGGTTGACCAACCTGGTGCTGATCCCGGTGGTGGCGTTCTACCTGCTGCGTGACTGGGACATCATGATGGCCAAGATTCGCAGCCTGCTGCCGCGCAATCGTGAGGAGCGCATCGTGTCTCTGGCCGAGGAGTGTCATGAAGTGCTCGGCGCATTCGTGCGGGGGCAGTTGCTGGTGATGTTGGCACTGGGGATTATCTACGCCGCTGGCCTGATGGCCATCGGCCTGGAACTGGGCCTGTTGATCGGCCTGATCGCCGGTCTCGCCGCCATCGTGCCTTATATGGGATTTGTGATTGGTATCGGTGCGGCGTTGGTGGCGGGGTTGTTCCAGTTCGGCGGTGACCTGTACCCGATGCTGGGGATCGTGGCGGTATTTATGGTCGGCCAGGCCTTGGAAGGCATGGTGCTGACGCCGTTGCTGGTGGGTGATCGGATCGGCTTGCACCCTGTGGCGGTGATCTTTGCGATCCTGGCGGGCGGTGAGTTGTTCGGCTTCACTGGCATTCTGCTCGCGCTGCCGGTGGCGGCGGTGATCATGGTGCTGGTGCGCCATGTACACGATTTGTATAAGGATTCGGAGGTGTACACGGGGGTTGAAGACCCCGATCTGTAATCACTCCGCCACAAACCCGGCCCAGGCCGGGTTTGTTGTTTCTGGAGCCGGTGCGTCAAACAATCTGCGTAAATCCAACAAGTTAACGCAAACCTTTGATTTTGCTTGGGGTCTGTTGCATTGTGCGCCCAGCGTCACGGGTATAAACTTTGCAAACTTTACACAGAGGCCACTAACGGTTCGTTTGGAGCCGTTCAGTCAGCATGAAACCGATTCAGCTGCCCTTGGGTGTGCGTCTGCGTGACGACGCCACCTTTATCAACTACTACCCAGGCGCCAATGCCGCTGCACTCGGCTATGTCGAGCGGCTCTGCGAAGCCGACGCCGGGTGGACCGAAAGCCTGATCTATCTGTGGGGCAAGCACGGCGTAGGGCGTACCCACCTGTTGCAGGCCGCGTGCCTGCGGTTCGAGCAGATGGGCGAGCCAGCGGTTTACCTGCCCCTGGCGGAGTTGATGGATCGCGGTATCGGCATCTTCGACCATCTTGAGCAGTACGAGCTGGTGTGCCTGGACGATCTGCAAGCCATCGCCGGCAAGGCGGAGTGGGAAGAGGCGCTGTTCCACCTGTTCAACCGCTTGCGTGACAGCGGTCGGCGCCTGCTGATTGCTGCGTCCACCTCGCCACGCGAGTTACCGATCAAGCTGGCCGACCTCAAGTCGCGCATGACCCTGGCGCTGATTTTCCAGATGCGCCCGCTGTCCGATGAAGACAAATTGCGTGCCTTGCAATTACGCGCATCCCGTCGCGGTCTGCACCTCACCGACGAAGTGGGACATTTCATCCTCACCCGTGGCACGCGCAGCATGAGCGCGTTGTTCGAGCTGCTCGAACAGCTCGATCAGGCCTCCCTGCAGGCCCAGCGCAAGCTGACCATTCCCTTCTTGAAAGAAACCCTCGGCTGGTAGCCGGCCCGCTGTTTTCGCGGCTTTCGGCAAATTCCAGGCGCCAGAAAACCTGCGTTTGAGCCGGTTTGGCTACGCAAAAGGCAGATATAGGGTGTTAAGGGCTTAGATGTCATAGTCCAAACAAGAAGTCACATAGATCACGATTGAATTTGCAAATCGATGTGATAGAGGGCATAGTCTCGTCTTCTTTACATATCAGCCACGGTCGTGCCCATGCTAAATCGCTTCGCACCCCTCGTGCCCCTCGCACTCGTTACCCTGTTGTTTGGTTGCGCCTCCCACCCTCAACAGGTGGCAGAACAGCAAAAACCACAGGTTCAAAATCAGGCAAAATTCGTTGCTGCACAGTCTGCTTCTGTTTATGAAGAAGAGCTGGCAACGGAAAAAGAACTGGCCAATTTCAATGGCAGCAAGCCTTACCAGCTGCCCGTTCTGGCCGACAGCATCCTCGAACGCGGCATGTCCCTGATCGGTACCCGTTACCGTTTCGGCGGCACCTCTGAAGCCGGTTTCGACTGCAGCGGTTTCATCGGCTACCTGTTTCGCGAAGAAGCTGGCATGAACCTGCCACGCTCCACCCGCGAAATGATCAACGTGGATGCACCGTTGGTCGCGCGCAACAACCTCAAGCCCGGTGATCTGCTTTTCTTCAGTACAGCGGGTCGTGGTCGTGTAAGCCATGCCGGTATCTACCTGGGCGATAACCAGTTTATCCACTCCAGCAGCCGTCGCAGTGGCGGTGTCCGGGTCGATAACCTGGGTGACAGCTACTGGAGCAAAACCTTCATCGAAGCCAAGCGCGCACTCGCCATGGCCCCGACGACGGTTACCGCTAGCAAGTAAACTTAAAGTGATACTTGAAGTTTGACGTGTAAGCGCTAGAATCTCTGGACATTGTTGTAATCCGTTCGCGCGAGCTTTGCTTGCGCGTTCTGGTTTTCAGCGTTCGGCAGCGAAAGCCGCATCCAGACCAGGATTGTTCTGCCCATGTCGACCTCGGCCCGCCTGATCCTTATTCTTTGCGCCGCGCTGCTCAGCGCCTGCGCAAGCCGCCCGCCGCCCGCGCCTGTGGCCGTCAAGCCCAAGCCGGTGTTCAACTACTCCACCCAGAATTTCTCGCCTGCGGCCGAAGATGTGCTCTTCCGCGCGCTGGGCCTGGTCGGCACGCCTTATCGTTGGGGCGGCAACACACCGGACTCCGGGTTTGATTGCAGCGGCCTGATCGGGTTTGTCTTCCGCGATGCTGCCGGCATCTCCCTGCCGCGTACCACCCGCGAACTGATCGTGATGCGCGCCCAGGATGTCAGCGAGCAGAATCTGCAGACCGGCGACTTGTTGTTCTTCGCTACAGGTGGCGGTTCACAGGTCAGTCACGCCGGGATCTACGTCGGTGAAGGCCGCTTCGTTCACGCGCCGCAAACCGGCGGTACGGTGAAGCTGGACACCTTGTCCAAGGCGTATTGGCAGAATGCCTACCTGAGTGCCAAGCGCGTGTTGCCGGGCAACCTGGCGCGTAATCCGTAAGAAGCAGCGGCAAGTTTCAAGCTTCAAGCTGCAAGGAGGGGATACCTGCTTGCAGCTATCTGCTTGAAGCTTGCAGCTCGCCCCTCAACCTACTACCCTTCGCCGCTTGTTCCAGGTGCTCTGTGACCCATGGGTCGACGGAGTGAAACAGGGAAGCCGGTGAGTGAGCGCACTTGTACACAGTGCCGCCGCGATTCCGGCGCTGCCCCCGCAACGGTAAATGAGTCAAGACGCTGCCTTTTGCCACTGTATCGCTCGCGATATGGGAAGGCGCAGCGTCGGTCTGCGCGTCTATAAGGCGCTCGCCACTCATGAGCCCGGAGACCGGCCTGCAACATCCAACAGCATCACGGTGGGCGATGCTTGGCTGTCTGTTTATTCTTTTTCCTGCCCGCCGTTTTTGTCCAGCCCCAACGGAGAGCTGCCATGACCGATTCCCCCGACCGCGACGAACGCCACCTGGCGCGCATGCTGCGCAAAAAAGCCGTGATCGATGAACGCATCGCCAATTCCCCGAACGAGTGCGGCCTGCTGCTGGTGTTGACCGGCAACGGCAAAGGCAAGAGCAGCTCCGCGTTTGGCATGCTGGCCCGGGCCATGGGCCACGGCATGCAGTGCGGTGTGGTGCAGTTCATCAAGGGGCGCAACAGTACCGGTGAAGAGTTGTTCTTCCGCCGTTTCCCCGAGCAAGTGCGTTTCCACGTCATGGGCGAAGGCTTCACCTGGGAAACCCAGGATCGCCAGCGCGACATCGCCGCCGCCGAAGCCGCCTGGGCGGTTTCCCGCGAGTTGCTGCAGGACCCTTCCATCGGCCTGGTCGTACTGGATGAGCTGAACATCGCCCTCAAGCATGGCTACCTCGACCTGGACCAGGTACTCAGCGACCTGCAAGCCCGCCCGCCGATGCAACACGTGGTGGTCACCGGCCGTGGCGCCAAGCCTGAACTGATCGAAATGGGCGACACCGTCACCGAAATGGGCATGCTCAAGCACGCGTTCCAGGCCGGTATCAAGGCACAGAAGGGCGTCGAACTTTGAATCAGCCCCGTCATTGCCCGGCCGTCTTGATCGCCGCACCGGCGTCCGGCCAGGGCAAAACCACCGTCACCGCCGCACTGGCCCGCTTGCACCGCAACCTGGGGCGCAAGGTGCGCGTGTTCAAATGCGGCCCGGACTTCCTCGACCCGATGATCCACGAACGCGCCAGTGGTGCGCCGGTGTATCAATTGGACATGTGGATGGTGGGCGAGCAGGAAAGTCGCCGCTTGCTGTGGGAGGCGGCGGGGGAGGCGGACCTGATCCTGATCGAAGGCGTGATGGGTCTGTTCGACGGCACGCCGTCCAGCGCCGACCTGGCGCGACACTTTGGTGTGCCGGTGCTTGGTGTGATCGACGGCACCGCCATGGCCCAGACCTTTGGCGCGTTAGCCCTGGGTCTGGCGCGTTATCAGCCGGACTTACCGTTCGCTGGCGTGCTGGCCAACCGCGTCGGCACCCTGCGCCATGCACAATTGCTTGAAGGCAGCCTTACCGAAGGCCTGCGTTGGTACGGCGCGTTGTCTCGCGAGACCGGTATCGAGCTGCCTAGCCGTCACCTGGGTTTGGTGCAGGCAAGCGAACTGAATGACCTTGATGTACGCCTGGATGCCGCCGCTCAAGCGCTGGGCAGCAGTTGCGAAGTCGCCTTGCCGCCGCCGGTCACCTTTGCCGCGCCTGAAGTGATCGACGCCGAGCCACTGCTTAACGGCGTGCGCATCGCCGTGGCCCGCGACGAAGCCTTCGCGTTCACCTACGGCGCCAGCCTTGACCTGTTGCGGGCAATGGGCGCTGAGCTGAAGTTCTTCTCGCCGATCCACGATCTCCAATTGCCGGACGCCGATAGCCTCTACCTGCCCGGTGGTTACCCGGAACTGCACCACCAGGCGCTGTCGCAAAATACCCCGATGCTAGACGCCATCCGTGCTCATCATGCCGCCGGCAAACCGCTGCTCGCCGAATGCGGCGGCATGCTCTACCTGCTGGACTCGCTGACCGATGTCGACGGCACTCGCGCAGAGCTGGTGGGCCTGCTGCAAGGCGATGCCGTGATGCAGAAGAAACTCGCGGCCTTGGCGCTGCAAAATGTCGAATTGCCCGAAGGCACACTGCGCGGCCATACCTATCACCACTCGCTGACCACCACCGAATGGCAGCCGATTGCCCGTGGCCTGAGCCCCAATGGCGGGCGCGGTGCCGAGGCAGTTTATCGGCAGGGGCGGATGACGGCGTCTTACGTACACTTCTATTTCCCCTCGAATCCCCAGGCGGTGGCTGCATTGTTCGCGCCCGATCCAGCACTATGAGCGACAACGCCTTCCCCCAGGCCGACCGCGACGCCGTCTACCGTGCCATCGCCGAACGCCGCGACATGCGCCATTTCAGCGGCGGCACCGTCGCCCCCGAATTGCTGCACCGCCTGCTCCAGGCCGCGCACCAGGCACCCAGCGTGGGCCTGATGCAGCCCTGGCGTTTTATCCGTATCAGCGACCGTCAGTTGCGTGGTCAGATTCAACAGTTGGTGGAAGAAGAACGCGTACGCACCGCCGAAGCCCTGGGCGAGCGTTCCGACGAGTTCATGAAGCTCAAGGTCGAAGGCATTCACGACTGCGCCGAAGTGCTGGTGGCGGCGTTGATGGATGATCGCGAGCGGCATATTTTCGGCCGGCGCACCTTGCCGGAAATGGACATGGCGTCATTGTCCTGTGCTATCCAGAATCTGTGGCTGGCGGCCCGTGTCGAAGGCCTGGGCATGGGCTGGGTCTCGCTGTTCGAGCCCCAGGCCCTGGCCGATCTGCTGGGCTTGCCGTCCGGCGCGAAACCCTTGGCCGTGCTGTGCCTGGGACCGGTGGCCGAGTTCTACCCGGCACCGATGTTGCAACTCGAGGGCTGGACCGAGCCTCGGCCGCTGAGTGACATGGTGTATGAGAATGGGTGGGGAGTCAGTCAATGAGTGTGGCCTTGCTGTGTGTCGCTGCAGTCGCGCTGGATGCGCTGCTGGGCGAACCCAGGCGCTGGCATCCGCTGGTGGCGTTCGGCAATTTCGCCGGGCGCATCGAGCAACGTTTCAATACCGGTGGTCGCGGCTGGCGCAGCCATGGCGTGACCGCGTGGTTTATCGCCGTGGTGCCGCTGACCCTGCTGGCCACGGCGTTATCCTGGGCACCTTACATCGGCTGGGTATTGGAGATTCTGGCGCTGTATTGCGCCCTTGGCATGCGCAGTCTCGGTGAACATGTGATCCCGGTGGCCCAGGCCTTGCGCAGTGATGACCTCGAGGAAGCACGCAAGCGCGTGAGCTACCTGGTGAGCCGTCAGACCAGTGAGCTGGACCGCACCGAAGTCGCCCGCGCCGCCACCGAGTCGGTGCTGGAAAACGGCAGCGATGCGGTCTTTGCTGCGATTTTCTGGTTTGTTGTCGCGGGTGTGCCGGGCGTGGTGCTTTACCGCCTGAGCAACACCCTTGACGCCATGTGGGGCTATCGCAACGAACGTTTCGAGCGGTTCGGCTGGGCGGCGGCAAAGATCGATGATGTGCTGAACTACATTCCTGCACGCCTGGTGGCGTTGACCTACGCCGTACTGGGCAAGACGCGCCTGGCGCTCAAATGCTGGCGCACCCAAGGCCCGACCTGGGACAGCCCCAACGCCGGTCCGGTCATGGCGGCCGGTGCTGGCGCCCTGGGCGTGGAGTTGGGCGGCGCCGCGATCTATCACGGCGAAGTGCATCAGCGTCCGCAACTGGGCGAAGGCCCTCCGGCGGATGCCGATTCCATCGACCGAGGCTGGCAACTGGTGCAGCGCGGCGTATGGTTGTGGCTGCTGATCCTATGCGCGGGGGCGCAATTCTATGCTTGAGCACGGTGGCCGGCTGCGTAAGGCAGCGATTCAGTACGGGATTGCCGAGGCCGATTGGCTCGACTTGTCCAGCGGCCTCGCGCCCTGGCCCTGGCCGATCCCCGAGATCCCGCTGCGGGCCTGGGCGCGCCTGCCGGAAGCCGACGATGGTCTGGAGCAGGCCGCCAGCGAATACTACGGCGCTGCGCACCTGTTACCGGTGCCCGGTTCCCAGGCGGCCATCCAGTTGCTGCCACGCCTGCGCCGCGCGGGCAAAGTCGGTGTGCTTTCGCCGTGTTATGCCGAACACGCCGAAGCCTGGCGTCGTGCCGGCTACGTGGTGCGCGAAGTGCAGGAGCAGGAAGTCGACTTCTTTCTCGATGGCCTCGACGTGCTGGTGGTGGTCAACCCCAACAATCCCACCGGCCTGAGCCTGACCCCGCAACGCTTGCTGGACTGGCATTCGCGGCTGGCCCAGCGCGGCGGTTGGCTGGTGGTGGACGAAGCGTTCATGGACGTCACCCCGCAACTGAGCCTGGCGGGCCAGGCCCACCAGGTCGGCCTGATCGTGTTGCGCTCGTTCGGCAAGTTCTTCGGCCTGGCCGGGGTGCGGCTGGGTTTTGTGTTGGCCGAGCGCAAACTGCTCAAGTTGCTGGCCGAACAGGTCGGCCCCTGGGCGGTCAGCGGGCCGACGCGGGTGTTGGGCCAGGTATGCCTGCGCGACACGGCCGGGCATGCGCGGCAACGCACGCGGTGCATCGAGGCGGGCCAGCGTCTGTTTGCCTTGCTGGAGCGCCACGGCTTCCAGCCCCAGGGCGGCTGCGCGTTGTTTCAATGGCTGATCACGCCCCACGCCGAACGCATGCACGAATTCATGGCCCAACGCGGCATTTTGCTGCGGCTGTTTGTCCACGACAGCAGCCTGCGCTTTGGCCTGCCCGATACCGAAGCTGACTGGCTGCGCCTGGACCAAGCCTTGGTCGCCTATAAGGACGCCACATGAGTACGCTGATGGTGCAAGGCACCACCTCCGACGCCGGCAAAAGTACCTTGGTGACGGCGCTGTGCCGCTGGTTGGTCCGCCAGGGCGTGGCGGTGGCGCCGTTCAAACCGCAGAACATGGCGCTCAACAGCGCCGTGACCGCCGAAGGCGGCGAGATCGGCCGTGCCCAGGCCGTGCAGGCCCAGGCCGCCCACCTGGCGCCGCACACCGACATGAACCCGGTGTTGCTCAAGCCCAATAGCGACACCGGCTCCCAAGTGATCATCCATGGTCGCGCCGTCACCAGCATGAACGCAGTGGCCTATCACGACTACAAAGCCATCGCGATGCAAGCGGTGCTGGCCTCCCACGCCCGGTTGAGCCAGGCCTACCCAGTGGTGATGGTGGAAGGCGCGGGCTCCCCGGCGGAGATCAACCTGCGCGCCAATGACATCGCCAACATGGGCTTCGCTGAGGCGGTGGATTGCCCGGTGTTGCTGATCGCCGATATCAATCGCGGCGGCGTGTTTGCCCATCTGGTCGGCACTCTGGAACTGCTGTCGCCCACGGAGCAGGCGCGGGTCAAAGGCTTCATCATCAACCGTTTTCGCGGTGACATCGCGCTGTTGCAGCCCGGCCTGGACTGGCTGGAAGCGCGCACCGGCAAGCCGGTGGTCGGCGTGTTGCCCTATGTGATGGACCTGCATCTGGAAGCTGAAGACGGCATCGACAGGCGCCAGATCGACAAGGCAGCCCAGGTACTCAAGGTGGTGGTGCCGGTGTTGCCGCGCATCAGCAACCACACGGATTTCGACCCACTGCGCCTGCATCCCCAAGTGGATCTGCAATTTATCGGGCCAGGCCAGCCGATCCCGGCTGCCGACCTGATCATCCTCCCCGGCTCGAAAAGCGTGCGCAGCGACTTGGCGTACTTGCGCGCCAACGGCTGGGATACCGCCGTGGCGCGGCACTTGCGCTATGGCGGCAAGGTGCTGGGTATTTGCGGTGGCCTGCAGATGCTTGGCGAGCAGGTGCATGACCCGTTGGGCCTGGAAGGGGCTGCCGGTTCCAGCGATGGCCTTGGGCTGCTGGCGTTCAGCACTACGCTGGAAGAAGAGAAGCAGTTGCGTAATGTACGTGGGCGTCTGTTGCTGGAGGATGCTGAAGTCAGCGGCTATGAGATTCATGCGGGCGTGACGACGGGGGATGCGTTGTCGAATGCTGCTGTGATCCTGGAAGGCGGTCGCCGGGATGGCGCGCAAAGTGCTGATGGGCAAATTCTTGGGACCTATCTGCATGGTTTGTTTGAAAGCCCGGCGGCGTGCAGCGCTTTGCTGCGTTGGGCGGGGTTGCAGGATGTGCAATCTGTGGATTACCACGCTTTGCGTGAGCGCGATATCGAGCGCTTGGCGGACTTGGTGGAAAACCACTTGGATACCGATTTGTTACGCAAGTTGTGCGGGGTTTGACGGTGAGTACACGGTCCCAATGTGGGAGCGGGCTTGCTCGCGAAGGCGGTGTTTCGGTGTGCATATCCGTTGCTGCGGTAACGGCTGAATATGGTTCCGCTCTTACAGCGGGTCACTTTTGGAAGAGCCCAAAAGTAACCAAAAGGCTCTCGCCCCACCACTCGGCACCTCGCCTAGGCTCGGTGTGCCCTCGCTCCGGCTTGAATCCGTGGGCCGCCGTCATGGGCCATCCTTGGCCCAGGACGGCTAACCCGGCGTCCTGCCGGGTTACCCACGGATTCAAGCCTGCGCTCGGCCAGCGTGGTTTTACGGGGCGCTTGAGATCAACATCAACAGCCGATCAAACGCTGATCAGCTTTTCTGTAGGAGCGGGCTTGCTCGCGAAGGCGGCCTGATGGCCGATACATTTCAGCCAGATCAAGGTGCGACCCCATGCTTCAACTGATCCTCGGCGGCGCCCGTTCCGGCAAAAGTCGTCTCGCCGAAAAGCTCGCCAGCGACAGTGGTTTGCCCGTCACTTATATCGCCACCAGCCAGCCGTTGGATGGTGAGATGAATGAGCGCGTCGCGCTGCATCGCCAGCGTCGACCCGAGCATTGGGGCCTGATCGAAGAACCTGTGGAACTGGCTCGCGTGCTGCGCGAAAACGCGGCGCCTGCACAGTGTTTGCTGGTGGATTGCCTGACCCTGTGGCTGACCAATCTGCTGATGCTTGAAGACGCTAATCGCCTGGCGTCTGAGCGCGACCAACTGCTGGAAACCCTGGCCACGCTGCCGGGTGAAATCATTTTTGTCAGCAACGAGACCGGTCTGGGTGTCGTGCCGCTGGGCGAATTGACTCGCCGCTATGTGGATGAAGCCGGTTGGCTGCATCAAGCCTTGGCCGAGCGCTGTCAGCGTGTTGTCCTGACGGTTGCCGGCCTGCCCCTGACTTTGAAAGGTACTGCGTTATGACTGACACCTGGTGGCTCAACCCTTGTAAGGCGATTGACGCTCAAGCGTACGAACACGCCCTGACTCGTCAGCAGCAATTGACCAAGCCGGCCGGCTCCCTCGGGCAGTTGGAGGCGCTGGCGGTGCAATTGGCGGGCTTGCAGGGCCAGGTCAAACCGTCGGTCGATCACGTGTGGATCGCCATCTTTGCCGGTGACCATGGCGTGGTCGCGGAAGGTGTGTCGGCGTTTCCCCAGGCAGTGACCGGGCAGATGTTGCACAACTTTGTCAGCGGTGGCGCCGCCATCAGTGTGTTGGCGCGGCAGTTGGACGCGCAGTTGGAAGTGGTCGACCTCGGCACGGTCACGCCGTCTCTGGACCTGCCCGGTGTGCGTCACCTGAATATCGGCGCGGGCACCGCCAACTTCGTCAGCGGCCCGGCGATGACCGAGACCCAAGGGCAACTCGCCCTGCAAGCCGGTCGCGACAGTGCGCGGCGTGCGTTGGCAGGTGGGGCGCAGCTGTTTATCGGCGGCGAGATGGGCATCGGCAACACCACCGCCGCCAGTGCGTTGGCGTGTGCCTTGCTCGATTGCCCGGTCAGTGACCTCACTGGGCCGGGGACGGGGTTGAATGCCCACGGCGTCAGCCACAAGGTGACCGTGATCGAACGTGCGTTGGCGCTGCATGCTAGTCAGCGTGGTGATGCGTTGCAGACGCTATTCAACCTTGGTGGCTTTGAAATTGCCGCGCTGGTGGGCGCGTACCTGGCCTGCGCCCAGGAAGGCATCGTGGTATTGGTGGATGGCTTTATCTGCAGCGTCGCGGCGCTGGTCGCGACACGCTTGAGCCCGGCCTGCCGTGACTGGCTGGTGTTTGGCCATCGCGGCGCCGAACCGGGTCATCGCCATGTGTTGCAAAGTCTCGACGCACAGCCGCTGCTGGAACTGGGCCTGCGCTTGGGCGAAGGTAGCGGCGCGGCGTTGGCGGTTCCGTTGTTGCGTCTGGCTTGTGCATTACACGGGCAGATGGCGACCTTCGCCGAAGCCGCCGTGGCAGACCGCCCGGCATGACCTTGCGCCTGGACTTGCTGCGTCACGGTGAAACCGAGCTGGGCGGCGGCCTGCGCGGCAGCCTGGACGATGCTCTCACCACCAACGGCTGGGCGCAGATGCGCGCGGCCGTGGTGGCGCAGGGGCCGTGGGACCGTCTGGTCAGCTCGCCGCTGCAACGCTGCGCGCGGTTTGCCGAGGAATTGGGGGCTCAACTCAAGCTGCCGGTGAGCCTGGAAAAAGATCTGCAAGAGCTGCACTTCGGTGCCTGGGAAGGGCACAGTGCAGCGGCCTTGATGGAGACCGACGCCGAAGGGCTGGGGTTGTTCTGGGCTGACCCCTACAGCTTTACGCCACCGGAAGGGGAGCCTGTCAGCGCCTTTTCCGACCGGGTCCTGGGCGCTGTCGCACGCTTGCATCAGGCCTATGCCGGTGAGCGTGTGCTGTTGATCAGTCATGGCGGTGTGATGCGTCTGTTATTGGCGCGAGCGCGTGGCCTGCCAAGGGAGCAACTGCTGAATGTCGAAGTGGGCCATGGCGGGTTGTTCAGCCTGCACGTCGATGCTGACGGCACACTGACGGAAGGGGTGTAGACATGCTGCCGTTCTGGATCGCCCTGCAATTTCTCAGCAGCCTGCCGATTCGTCTGCCGGGTATGCCGCAGCCTCAGGAGTTGGGACGCTCACTGCTGTTTTATCCGTTGGTGGGTTTGTTGTTCGGCGTGCTGTTGTGGGGCTTGAATTCGGTATTGATGGGCGCCCCGTTGCTGCTGCATGCCGCATTGTTGCTGACGGCCTGGGTGTTGCTCAGTGGTGGCCTGCACCTGGACGGCTTGGCGGACAGCGCCGATGCGTGGCTCGGCGGTTTTGGCGACCGCGAGCGCACGCTGACGATCATGAAGGATCCACGCAGCGGTCCGATTGCCGTGGTCACGCTCGGGTTGGTGCTGCTGCTCAAGTTCACCGCGTTGGTGGCTTTGATCGAGCAGCGCAACGGCGCCGCACTGATCCTGGCGCCGCTGATCGGCCGCGCCTCGATGCTGGCGCTGTTTCTCACCACGCGCTATGTGCGTGCTGGTGGATTGGGTCAGGCCTTGTCGGATCATTTACCGAGAATCGTCGGCCAACAGGTACTGATCCTCAGCGGTTTGGCCTGCATTCTTATCGGTGGCTTCAGCGGTGGGATGGCTGTATTGCTCGCTGCGATCTGCTTTATCGGGCTACGCCATTTGATGGTCAACCGCCTGGGCGGCACCACGGGTGATACCGCAGGCGCCTTGCTGGAGCTGCTGGAAGTCGCGGTTCTGGTTGGCCTGGCGCTGTAACACTTTCTTGCATTCCCTCAATCGCGGGTATATACACCTTCCATGCTTGCCTCCCAATGTTTGTGTACCAACCTGCGACGTGCCGCCCGTGGCGTCAGCAGGCATTACGACGGCGCTCTTGATGGCTTCGGGATCAATGTCGCCCAGTATTCTTTGCTGTGTAACTTGCAGCGCCTCGATCAGCCGAGCATTTCCAGCCTGGCGGAAGCCATGGGCCTGGATCGCAGCACGTTGGGGCGCAACCTGCGGGTGCTGGAAGGCGAGGGCCTGGTGAAATTGGTGGAAGGCGATGACCTGCGCAACCGTCTGGTGATGTTGACCGAGGACGGTGAAGCACGACTGGCCGCGGCATTACCCGCCTGGGAAGCGGCGCAGCAGAAATTGATCGATCAACTCGGCGCGGAAAAACGCGAAACCTTGTTGGCCTTGCTGGACGAACTCGCCTGAGCGCGGGTTGGTTCGAATACAAGCGGGTATATACCCGCGAGCGGAGAATAAGAAATGACCTCGATGTGGCGCACCAGTGGCTGGATTCTTGTAGGGAGTGCGCTGATCCTGGCGTTGTCGTTGGGCGTGCGGCACGGTTTTGGCCTGTTCCTGGCGCCGATGAGCAGCGAATTCGGCTGGGGCCGTGAAACCTTCGCCTTTGCCATCGCCTTGCAAAACCTGATCTGGGGCCTGGCGCAGCCGTTCACCGGCGCCCTGGCCGACCGTTTTGGTGCGACTAAAGCGGTGTTTGTCGGCGGCGTCCTTTACGCGGCGGGCCTGGTGTTGATGGGTATGTCCGATTCGGCGTGGTCGCTGTCCCTCAGTGCGGGCCTGTTGATTGGTATCGGCCTGTCCGGCACGTCGTTCTCGGTGATTCTCGGCGTGGTCGGCCGGGCCGTGGCGCCGGAAAAACGCAGCATGGCCATGGGCATCGCGAGTGCTGCAGGTTCGTTCGGCCAGTTCGCCATGGTGCCGGGCACCCTGGGTTTGATCAGTTGGTTGGGCTGGTCCGCAGCACTGCTGGCACTGGGCCTGATGGTGGCACTGATTCTGCCGCTGGTCGCCATGCTCAAGGATCGTCCATTGCCGGTGCTGGCCGGTCAGCAAACCTTGCGCGAAGCCTTGAAGGAAGCCTGTTCCCATTCCGGTTTCTGGCTGTTGGCCTTCGGCTTTTTTGTCTGCGGTTTCCAGGTGGTGTTTATCGGCGTGCATTTGCCAGCCTACCTGGTGGACCAGCACTTGCCGGCCACCGTCGGTACAACGGTGCTGGCGTTGATTGGGCTGTTCAACATCTTCGGCACCTACACCGCCGGCTGGCTCGGTGGGCGCATGTCCAAGCCGCGTTTGCTGACCGGGCTGTACCTGCTGCGCGCAGTGGTGATCGTGTTGTTCCTGTGGGCGCCGGTCACCGAGGTCACGGCCTACCTGTTCGGTATGGCGATGGGCTTCCTGTGGCTGTCCACCGTGCCCCTGACCAACGGTACCGTCGCTACGTTGTTTGGTGTGCGAAACCTCTCCATGCTCGGTGGGATCGTGTTCTTGTTCCACCAGCTCGGTTCGTTCCTGGGCGGCTGGTTGGGCGGGGTGGTCTATGATCGAACCGGCAACTACGATTTGATCTGGCAGGTGGCGATCCTGTTGAGCCTGCTCGCCGCGGCCCTGAATTGGCCGGTACGCGAGCGGCCAGTGGCGCGATTGCAGGCACAGATGGAGGCGGCATGAGCATAGCGGTACGCGGGTTGATACTCGCCGCAGTCTTGGTTTTGATGTTGCTCGCCTGGTGGGGCTGGCAAAACGGCGGGCTGGCATTGATGCAACTGGGCATGTCGATCTGTTAAGTTCGTGATCTGAATACTTTCAAGGACACACGACATGCAGATGCGCTGGCTCGCTGTACCCGTCCTGATGGCCATTGGCAGTGCCGCCATGGCCGCCAGTTGCCCGCCGCTGTTGGAAGGCCAATTGCCCAAGCTGCGCGCCAAGGAATCCATCGACCTGTGCCAGCGCTTCGCCGGCAAGCCCTTGGTCATCGTCAACACCGCCAGCTTTTGCGGGTTCGCTCCACAATTCAAAAGCCTCGAAGCCTTGTACCAGCGTTACAAGGGCGAAGGCCTGGAAGTGATCGGCGTGCCATCGGATGACTTCAAGCAGGAAGCCAAGACCGGCGAAGAAACCGCCAAGGTCTGCTACGTGAATTACGGCGTGACCTTCACCATGACCGAGCCACAGAAGGTCAAGGGGCCGGATGCGGTGCACCTGTTCAAGGTGTTGGCGCAGCAGACCGACGCGCCGCCGAAGTGGAATTTCTACAAGTACGTCGTGGATCGGCAGGGCAAGGTGATTGCCAATTTTTCCAGTCTCACCAAGCCGGACAGTCCGGACATGATCAAGGCGGTGGAGGAGGCGATAGCGTCCAAGCCTTGATCGTCAGCCATTAAAAAGCCCCGCCTCCTTTGCAGAAGAGCGGGGCTTTTTTACACCGGTCTGGATCAGAAGGTGTAAGTCATGCCCAGGCCGAAACCGTTGGCGCTGTTTTCATACTTGGCGCGGTAGCTGGCGGTAGAAGGTGGGTTGGCCGTGTTGTTGACCTTCACATCTTCTTCTTTCAGGTACGAGTAGGCCAGGTCGATGGTCATGTTATCCATGACTTTGTAGCCCAGGCCCACGCTGAAGATCGTGCGATCGCCAGTCGGAATACGTGGCGAACGATCAGTGTTGTTGGTAGGCGATTGGTCGAACGTCAGGCCGGTACGCAGTACCACTTGTTTGGTCAACTGATACGAGGTACCCACGGCGTAAGCCCAGGTGTCGTGCCAGTCTTGTTTCTCGGTGATGGCACTGAGTTGGCTAGGTGCCAAAATGCCGCCCGCAGCGGTTACGCCGTCGTTGTTGACGGTGATTTCCTTCAGGCGGCTCCAGCGTGTCCAGGTTGCACCGCCATACAGTTTCCATGCGTCAGTCAGATCTTGTGTCACCGACAGGTCGTAGGATTCTGGAGTGTCGATTTTCAGGGAGGCGTCGTAACGGTTATTACGCAGGACTCCTTGAGTTTGCGCCGGGCCGCTGACGGTCGTGTGACCTTCCAGCTTGTACTTGACCTTCGAGTGGTAGGTCAGGCCGACGCGGGTGGTGTCGGTCGCCTGGACCAACACGCCAACGTTGAAGCCCAGCGCGGTATCGTCACCCTTGATCTTGACATTGGTGTCACCGAATGGGGCGCCAGCAACCAGTGTCTTATCCGACTCCAGCACACCGGAAATCCGATTGATGGTCGGACCAAAGCCGATGGACACGCGGTCGTTGAACGCATAGCTGACAGTTGGCTGGAAGGTCATGACCTTCACTTCGCTCTTGCTGCCGAAACCACGGCCTTGGAAGCCGCTTTCATAGTCGGTCACCAGGCCAAACGGTGCGTAGACACCGAAGCCGATAGCCCACTGGTCATTGAGTTTGTTGGTGTAGAAACCAAATGGCACCGCGGTGAACGGAACCATGTCACCTTTGTTGGAGCCGCGAGAGTTGCCACCTGTGCTGCTGATGTCAGTCGAGGCGTCAATCGCTGCAACACCACCGGTGATTTGCTGGCCATTCAGGCGAGACATGCCGGCAGGGTTACCGTAAACAGTGCTTGCATCATCGGCAGAAGAGGAGCGACCTGCGAAACCCGTACCCATCCCGCTGACGCTCTGTTCGTTCAGTGCGAAACCGCTTGCGAACAGGTGGGAGGATGCCATGGCAACGGCGAGGCTAAGTGTGGTCTTGAGCATTACTTTTTTCATTATTAGAACTCCGTGGTGATCACCGCTGCGGAAAGTAACAATAATTTTAAGATCGCGCTATAGGCTGTAATGTAGGAGATAGAGCGGTTTTGTAGGACAATCCGACCAAATTCCGGGGTTTTTGGCGAATCTTGCAAATTGCCCGGTTAGCAAACCACGTGATTCATGGGTGAAACACAGGTTTGCCAGGCTTGAGTGAAATCGCGCAGCCGTCCTTGTGGATGAAAAATTTCTTTCCAGATACGCGCCATGGCCAGCACGTCACCGGGCGGAGGCAGTGCGGGGGTGTGTTGTTCGACCAACAACCAGGCAATGGCGGTGGCGTAACGCAGGTTGACGGTGAGCTCCAATTGCGGGGCGCTGAGGAACGCGTGCTGGCTCGCAAGCCCGCGTACCAGGCTGGCGCGCTCGGGGTCCAGCGCCAGGTAGTTATCCCACAAGGCGCGGTGGCGCGGTTCGGTGATGCTGTACAGGCCATGCCCACGGCGGTCGTGCAGCGCGGAACCGAGTTCCGACTGGCTGGCGGCAATGCCCAGCAGCAGGGACTCGGCCGTCGGGTTATGGCGGCCGAGGTACATCAAGGTTGGCCGGATCACATAACGACACAATTCGCTGGCAGCGATACCCATACACGCCTCAATCCGTGAAAGTGGTCGACGAAGCCTGAGAAGGTGGGGGCTTGGCAGCAGTGGATCGGATCTCAGGCTCGCCGGAAGCGGATCATGCCGCTTGAGTTGAAGTGTAGTGTCATATTTGTGATGTAAAGGACTGTTTTTAAAACATCTTCTTCATTTAGTTATAACGTTTATATCTATTCGAACTTAGTGCAAAAGCTCAATAGGCAAATTCCGGGCAATAAAAACCCTGCGTTTTAAACAGGGTTTTTGTGTTTCAGCGACTCGGGTCGATCAGGCAGTCAGTGCCTGACGGGTACGCTCGATCACGGCCTGCAGCGGTTCTGCGCTGGAGTATTGATCGGGGTACAGGCGTTCGCTGTGACGCGCGATGCCGTGTTCGTTGACCAGGGTGAAGCTGAAGCAGCCTTTGCGAGCGGCCATGATCAGGCAGTTCATTGGAGCAAAAGCGTTGGTGAGGGTGCGAATGGCATCCTGAGTATGGATTTGAGCGTTCATATTATTGGTGTTCCTACAAATGACACGGATAAGAACCGTGCCGTATTAAAACGTTCCAGCGACGTTGACCACTATTGATCGAACGAAGAAACCGACTGGAACAAAGCAGCCAGTTTGAAGCGCTGATAAGTTAGGCGCGCTTGGGCTGGCAGGTAGGTACTTAGGAGGGCAGGCAACACAACAGGGGCAAAGGTTCTGGGCCCGGGGTGAAGATCCTGATCAATTTGCAGGTTGGTTCGGTCAGAGTAAGGAAACTTCGCGACACCCTTTGCTTGTTCAAAGGCCGTGTCGTCGCAAGTGATACCTGGAAACCATCGAGGTGGTCGATCCCGTGTTGGACAGGGGAGTTGTTCGACCAGAATTGACTTTCAGCTTGGTACTAACGCCGCGGATAGTAACGGATTGAAACAGGTAAGGGAAGTGTGTTAGCCAAAAAACTTTCATCAGCCGCCCAACAGGCCGCGATAGACCAGTACGGTGCTCGCTGCCGCCAGGGAGCAGCCCAGCCCGTAGGCGGCAAGCGTCAGGCGTAAGGATTGACCGGTTTCTACCACCTTCATCACGTCGCCCATGTCGTTTATCCGGCCTTCACCCAGTTCGATGCAGAGGCTCACGGCCGTGAACGCCGCCGACAGCAGGATCGCGATGGCGAACACCGCCCCATCCGGTGACGGCAGTGCGGCATTGATCCCCAAGGAAACGGCGCAGATGGCCAGCAGCAACATGGCGAATAATAGAATTCCTTTCATCAACCAACCCACCGTTGCGATGTAGGTGGGGGAGTGTGGCGAGCCGGGAAAGATTTGAAAAGTCCCCGCTTGGCCCTCGCGGTAACATTTTTTCAGCGAGTCGCTTCAAAAAAAGCCGGGGATATAACCATCGAATGGGTACTTGTGCACATTAGTTGCGGCGTGTGTAACCGCGTTGTCAACTGCACTGCAGGGCCGCCATTTGCCTGTAATGGAAATTTAAGTCAATGAAAAATCTGGCTTTTTTTTATTGGTGAAAAAATCGTCAGTTTGACTGCGGCCCCCATTCCATGGGGCTTTGCGCGAGTTAAAGGGGGGTTGTCCACTGAGTTATCCACAGCTTCTGTGGATTGTCCCGAGCGCTTGCTCTAGAACGGGCGTGCCGAGTTTTTTCAGCTTTACCTGTACGAAAAAAAGAGTAGAGTGGCGCGCCTTCCGTTCTGTCCCACAGTGCTTTATGAAGTTTCGCTCAGTATCACCTTCTGTTACCGACACCCCTCAAACTGTTACCGCCCCCAAGCGCTTCTCGTTGAAAGTTGCCTTGTGGTTGCTCGACAGTCCGCGCCTGGGTCACAACACCAATGTAAAGCACTTCGCCGGGCGTTTGCTCAAGCAGCCGGCCCGTGAGGGTGTGGTTGCCGCGCAAAGCCGCCTGGGCCAACTGATGTGCCGCGAATGCGGGAATGCCCGCGACCGCCGCATCGGCCACGACCTGCTACGCCTGGCCGCCCGCGCCGGTGACCGCCGCGCCCAGCGCGAACTGGGCCAGGTCGAAGACTGAGCTGTCCTCAGGCCTTGTGCTCCGCTAACCTTGGTTTTTTTCGGTGATGGCAGACATGTCTATGGTTTTTGACTGGACCAGTATTGCCTTGGGCCTGGCTGGCGCTGCTGTGCCTTTATTGGCCGTGTGCTGGCAGCTCCAGCGACGCCTGAGCGCACGCATGACCGGCTGGGAACTGCTCGAAGAGCGCCTGGCCACTGCACAGCTGGCCCAGGAAGGCCTGGCCGCTCAGCTGGATGCCAGCCGCGACGAGATCAGCGACTTGAGCCAGGCCAACGCCGCCAAGCAGGCTGACCTGGCCGCTGTGCGTCGCGAAGTCGAGTTGCTGCAGATCGACCGTGACAATGCCCGCGACGCCGCCCACGCCTGGAATCTCGACCGCAGCGCCAAGGAAGTCGAGCTACGCCGCCTCGATGCCTTGTCGGCCGCTCTGCGCGCCGAATTGCGTGAACAACAGGACAGTCATCAACAACGCCTCACCGACCTGCAAGGCTCGCGTGATGAGCTGCGTGCGCAGTTCGCCGAGTTGGCCGGCAAGATCTTCGACGAGCGTGAACAGCGCTTCGCCGAAACCAGCCAGGAGCGCCTGGGTCAATTGCTCGATCCGCTGAAAGAGCGCATCCAGTCCTTCGAAAAACGCGTGGAAGAAAGCTACCAGAACGAGGCACGTGAGCGTTTTTCTCTGGCCAAGGAGCTGGAGCGCCTACAGCAGTTGAACCTGCGTCTGTCGGACGAAGCCACCAATCTGACCCGCGCGCTCAAGGGCCAGAAAACCCAGGGCAACTGGGGTGAGCTGATCCTTGAGCGGGTGCTGGAGCATGCCGGGCTGGAGAAGGGCCGTGAGTACCAGACCCAAGTCAGTCTCAAGGGCCCGGACGGCGAGCGTTTCCAGCCCGACGTGCTGATCATGTTGCCCGGCGACAAGCAGGTGGTGGTGGACTCCAAGGTCAGCCTCACCGCTTATCAACAGTATGTGGCAGCAGACGATGAAGTGATCGGCCAGGCGGCCCTGAAGCAGCACGTACTGTCGCTGCGCAACCACGTCAAAGGCCTGGCCGGCAAGGATTACAAACGCCTGGAAGGCCTGCACAGCCTGGATTTCGTGTTGCTGTTCGTGCCGATCGAAGCGGCATTTTCCGCTGCGTTGCAGGCCGAGCCCAACCTGTTCCAGGAAGCGTTCGACCGTCATATCGTGATTGTCAGCCCAACCACCTTGCTCGCGACCCTGCGTGTGATCGACAGCCTGTGGAAACAGGAACGCCAGAGCCAGAACGCCCGGGAAATCGCCGAGCGCGCCGGTTGGCTGTACGACAAGTTTGTGCTGTTTATCCAGGACCTGGATGAAGTGGGTAACCGTTTGCAGCAGTTGGATAAGGCTTACAGTGCGGCGCGAAACAAGCTGACAGATGGACGCGGAAATCTGGTCAGCCGCACCGAGCAATTGAGGTTGCTGGGGGCGCGGGCGAGTAAAAGCCTGCCGGCGGATTTGCTCGAGCGGGCGATGACGGATTCAGACGGTGTCGCGCACCTACCCGAGTAACTGAGTTACAAGGGAAGATGTCGGCTTAACAATGCCCGCAACGCCGCTGGCTTCACCGGCTTGGCCAGGTAATCCAACCCCGCCGCATGCACTTCGGCCACCATCTCCGGGCGGCCGTCGGCGCTGATCACCACACCGGGAATCGGCTCGGCCAATTGTGCGCGCAGCCACCCCATCAGCTCAGTTCCGGTTTCGCCATGGTCCAAGTGGTAATCCACCAGGGCCAACTGCGGACGCACGCCGTCGGCGAGCAACGCCGCGCATTGCGCCTGGTCGGTGGCGGTCCACACCTCGCAGCCCCAGCGGGTCAACAGGCTGCGCATGCCGATCAGGATGCTCTCTTCGTTATCCACACACAGCACCTGTGCGCCGCTCAACGGCAGGCCGGTTTCCTGGGGTGTCTTGACCTGTGGGCTGGCCTGGTTGCGCGCCAACGGCACGCGCACGCTGAATACGCTGCCTTTGCCTGGCCACGAGCGTACGCTCAACCGATGGCCGAGTACGCGGCACAAGCCATCGGCGATTGCCAGGCCCAGTCCCAAGCCTTTCTCCGCGCGGGTCTGGTGGCTGTCCAGGCGTTTGAACTCTTGGAAGATCACCTTCTGTTTATCCAGCGGGATGCCGGGGCCACGGTCCCACACTTCCAGGCACAGCTCGCCCTTGCGTCGGCGTACGCCAAGCAGCACCGGGCCGTCGGCATAACGGAATGCGTTGGTGAGAAAATTCTGCAGGATGCGCCGCAGCAACTTGATATCGCTGTCGACGCGCAAGCGACTGCCGCGCAGGCGGAAACGCAAACCTTGCTCGTTGGCCAGCGCCTTGAACTCTGCGCCTAAGGTGTCGAACAGTTCGTTGAGTGCAAAGGGCTGGCGCTGCGGATTGATCTTGCCGTTTTCCAGGCGCGAGATATCCAGCAAGTCGCTGATCAGGTCTTCGGCGGAGCGCAAGGAGCTGTCCAGGTGCTGCACCAATTGCCGGGCTTCGGTGGAGAGGCCGTCGTTCTGGTGGGAGAGGGCGGCGGAAAACAGGCGCGCAGCATTCAAAGGTTGCATCAAGTCATGGCTGACCGCCGCCAGGAAGCGGGTCTTCGACTGGCTGGCGGATTCGGCCACGCCCTTGGCATCGGTGAGTGCCACATTGAGTTGGGACAGTTCATGGGTGCGCTCGGTCACCCTTTGTTCCAGGCCTTCGTTGGCCTCGGTAAGTGCCTGCTCGGCTTCGCGGAACGCGGTAATGTCAGTGAAGCTCATGACAAAACCGCCGCCCGGCATCGGGTTGCCGATCAGTTCGATCACCCGTCCATTGGGAAATAAACGTTCGGACGTGTGTGCACGGCCTTGGCGCATCCAGTGCAGGCGTCGCGCCACGTGCACTTCGGCCTCGCCCGGCCCGCACAACCCGCGTTCGGCGTTGTAGCGGATGATGTCGGCGATCGGCCGGCCCACGCTGATCAGCCCGTCCGGGTAGTTGAACAGCTCCAGGTAACGCCGGTTCCAGGCCACCAGCTTGAGGGACTGGTCGACCACGCTGATGCCCTGGGTGATGTTTTCGATGGCCCCTTGCAGCAACGCGCGGTTGAACTGCAGAACCTCCGACGCTTCGTCAGCGATGCGGACGACGTCCTCCAACTGCATTTCCCGCCCTTCGATGGCGGCTTTTACCACCGCACGTGTCGACGAGGCGCCCAGTACGCCGGCCAATAATCGCTCGGTGTGGGCAATCCAATCGTTGTCGGCATTCTGGTTGGGGTTGAAGCCTTTGCCCTGGCGATAGGCGAAGCGGATAAAGCTCTGCTGGGCGCGTTCTTCACCGACAAAGCGCGCTGCCAGGCTGAGCAAGTCGCTGATCTGCACCGACAACATCGAACGGGCGCTGGCACGTTGGCTGATTTCCTGGCCGATGAAACGCCCGGCTTGCCAGTGTTCGGACACGCGCGTGCGCGACAGCATCGACACCCACACAAACAGCGTGAAGTTGCCGGCCAGGGAAAACACGGTACCCAAGGTCAATGAGGTGACAGACAGGCCTAGCGGGTGGGAATGCATCCACGTCAACCCTGGGAAAAGGCTGAGAGACCAGCCCAGGCTTTTCGCCGTCACCGGTAGGACCAGGGTGTAGAACCACAGGAAAGTACCGGCTGCCAGCCCGGCGAATACCCCGCGTCGGTTGGCTTGTTTCCAATACAACGCACCGAGCATGGCGGGAGCCAGTTGGGTCACGGCGGCAAAGGCGATCTGGCCGATGGTCGCCAGGCTCGCGGTGGAGCCCAGCAGGCGATAGCTGACGTAGGCCAGCAACAGAATGATCACGATGCTTACGCGGCGTACCGAGAGCATCCAGTGGCGAAACACTTCGAACGGCCGCTCGGCGCTGGAGCGACGCAGCAACCAAGGCAGCAGCATGTCGTTGGACACCATGGTCGACAACGCAATGCTCGCCACGATGACCATGCCGGTGGCCGCTGACGCCCCCCCGATAAAGGCCAATACAGCCAGCGCCGGATGGGCTTCGGCCATGGGCAGGCTGATGACGTAGGAGTCCGGCAGTACCGAGCTGGGTAGCATCATCTTGCCGCCCAAGGCGATCGGTACTACAAACAGTGCGGCAAGAATCAGATAGGCGGGAAACACCCACTTGGCCAGGCGTAGGTCCTGGGGGTCGATATTCTCCACCACCGTGACATGAAACTGCCGAGGCAGGCAGATGATCGCCATCATGGCCACGCCGGTCTGCACCACCATGGAGGGCCAGTTGACGGTCTCTTTCCAGTATTCATCCAGGCGGGGCGCGAGCATGGCCTGGCTGAACAGATCACCGAAACCGTCGTACAGCCCGTAGGTCACAAACGCGCCGACCGCGAGAAACGCGAACAGTTTGACCAGAGATTCAAACGCAATTGCCAGCACCATGCCCCGGTGGTGTTCCGTGGCATCGAGGTTGCGCGTACCAAACACAATGGTGAACAGCGCCAGCACCAGCGACACAATCAGCGCGGTGTCCTGGGCGCGGGTGCCGGTGGTGTCGGCGCCAGCGCCGATCAGCAGATTGACGCCCAGCACGATGCCTTTGAGTTGCAGCGCGATATAAGGCAGCACGCCGACCAGGCAGATCAGTGCAACCACCACGGCCAGGGATTGGGATTTGCCGTAGCGTGCCGCAATAAAGTCGGCGATGGAGGTGATGTTTTCCTGCTTGCTGATCAGGATCATCTTCTGCAGCACCCAAGGTGCCAACACCAGCAACAACACCGGTCCCAGGTAGATCGGTAAAAACGCCCACAACTGTTCGGCGGCCTGGCCTACGGCGCCGAAGAATGTCCAACTGGTGCAGTAAACGGCCAGCGACAGGCTGTACACCCAGGCACGCATACGCGGCGGCAGCGGCGCACGGCGGCGATCACCGTAGAAGGCGATGGCAAACATAATGGCCATATAGGCCAGGGCAACGGCGGCAATCAGCCCGCTGGACAACGTCATGGTAACTCCGCGCATAAGAACACCCGGGCATTCCAGGCCCGGTTGGACAGTCTCGCAGAATGCTTGGGGTTAGTCAGTGTCGACCAAGGTCTGAGCGCGACGTGATGTCGCGGCTTAACGGGGTGGCAGGGTTTTCTGGCGCAGGATGTAAATAGTCACCAGCACCGCACTGGTCAGCATGAAACCCCGCGCCCACGGCAGTGGCACCAGGTAACAGGACACGCCGATACTCAGCCACATCAAGCCGATGGCGTAGACCTTGGCTTTGAGAGGAATGCCATTGCCATCCAGGTAATCACGGATCCACGGTCCCAGGCGTGGGTGTTGCACCAGCCAATGGTAGAAACGTGGGGAGCTTCGGGCGAAGCAGGCGGCAGCGAGCAGCAGGAAGGGTGTCGTCGGCAATACCGGCAGGAAAATCCCGATCACCCCCAACGCCACACTGAGCCAGCCGATGGCCAGCAACAGGTAGCGCAGGAGCAGAGGACGATTGCCCATGGGTGTCACGGGCAAGCGACTCAGTGGTGACGTGGTTTGAGGATCGCCGGTTTTTCGTCAGGTGCGTTGCACAGCAGGTACAGCGCGGTCAGGGCTTCCGGGATCTGAACGATCATGTCGTCCATCAGGTTGGCGTCGGCGGCGATGTCAGCGAATTCAGGCTGGTCGTCGAACAGGCCGGAACCGACCATGATCGGCAGCAGCATTTCGCTGACTTCTTCCTCGGCGGTTTCGAACCACGCGGCTTCGCGCAGGAAAACGCCTTCCATGAAGCCGATGCACCAGCCGCGCAGGTCGGAGTCATCCGGTTCTTCGCCCAGATCCAGTTCGCACGGCAGCTCGAATTCTTCGTCGGAAGCCAGTTGGCGACCGATGTGGGCCTTGAGGGCCAGTAGAGTGGATTCGATTTCTTCGCGTTGGGCCGCGTCGGTGTAGTGCGGCTCTTCGGCGAACAGTGCATCGATCCATTCACGGTCGGGGACGACGTCGGAGCAGATCGACAGGGCGGTCAGGTAGCCGTGGGCGGCCACGTAGTCCAGCGCCTCGTCATGCAGCTCATCGGCGTCGAGGAAGGCTTGCAGGCGGGTTAGTTGCTCAGCGAAGGACATTGAAGGACTACCTTGGGAATAAACGATGCTGAATTCTAGGCTTTCTTGAGCGCCCAGGCCAGCCGCACTGCATATTTGCCAGGTTTTAGATAGCGCTCGCTGTTCGTCAGTGGCGCCCTTTGCCGGGTAGCGCTCGGGTATACTGCCGCGTTTTGTGATGCCCTTGCAGGCCAAGCGCCAGTGCGCGAAAACTTCGCTTACGGATTATTTCCCGTGAAAGCGGTTTTTTTCGGCCAGCCTGTACAGAGGGATTTCGGCACTATTTTGGAGTTTTACATGCTCGAGCAGGCACAACGCGTCCTCAAGGACATCTTCGGCTACGACAGTTTTCGTGGCCGCCAGGGTGCGATCATTGAGCGCGTGGCCAATGGCGGTGACGCACTGGTCCTGATGCCTACCGGCGGTGGTAAATCATTGTGCTTCCAGGTGCCAGCGCTGTTGCGCAATGGACTGGCCGTGGTGGTGTCGCCGCTGATCGCACTGATGGACGACCAGGTGGCCACCCTTGAAGAACTCGGTGTCGCCGCCGCGTCGTTGAACTCCACCCTCAGTGCCGAGCAGCAGCGCGACCTGGCCGCGCGGATCAAGCGCGGTGAAGTGAAGATGCTGTACCTGGCCCCCGAGCGCCTGGTGCAGCCGCGCATGCTGGCTTTTTTGCAAAGCCTGGAAATCGCCCTGTTCGCCATCGACGAAGCCCACTGTGTCTCCCAATGGGGCCATGACTTCCGCCGCGAATATTTGCAGCTCGGCCAATTGGCTGAGCTGTTCCCCGATGTGCCGCGCATTGCCCTGACCGCCACGGCCGACAAGCGCACCCGCGAAGAAATCGTCGAGCGCCTGCACCTGCAGAACGCCGAGCGCTTCCTGTCGAGCTTTGACCGTCCGAACATTTTCTATCGCATCGTGCCCAAGGAGCAGCCGCGCAAACAGTTGCTGGCGTTCCTCTCCGAGCGGCGCAGCGATGCGGGCATCGTCTATTGCCTGTCGCGCAAGAAGGTCGATGAGGTGGCCGCGTTTCTCTGTGAACAAGGCTACCCAGCGTTGCCGTATCACGCCGGCCTGCCCAACGAAACACGTTCGGCTCACCAGAAGCGCTTCCTCAACGAGGAAGGCCTGATCATGGTGGCCACTATCGCGTTCGGCATGGGCATCGACAAATCCAACGTGCGCTTCGTCGCGCACATGGACCTGCCCAAATCCCTCGAGGCCTACTACCAGGAAACCGGGCGCGCCGGCCGTGACGGTTTGCCGGCGGATGCGTGGATGGTCTACGGCCTGCAAGACGTGGTGATGCTCAAGCAGATGCTGCAGAACTCCGAGGGTGACGAGCGCCATAAGCGGCTTGAGCAGCACAAGCTCGACGCCATGCTCTCGCTGTGTGAAGAGACCCGCTGCCGTCGCCAGACTTTGCTGGCGTATTTTGACGAAGACATGCCCGAGCCGTGCGGCCATTGCGACAACTGCGTCGACGGCGTGCAGACCTGGGACGCCACTGAACCGGCGCGCCAGGGTTTGTCCGCCATCTATCGCACCGGCCAGCGTTATGGCGTCGGTCACTTGGTGGATGTGTTGCTGGGCAAGGACAACGAGAAGGTGCGCAGCTTCGGCCACGAAAAACTCTCGGTCTATGGCGTCGGCAAGGCCCGCGCGGAAGGCGAGTGGCGCTCGCTGTTCCGGCAGATGGTGGCGCGCGGCCTGGTGGACATCGACATCGAAGGCTATGGCGGCCTGCGCCTGAATGACAGCTGCCGGCCGTTGCTCAAGGGCGAAGTCAGCCTGGAGCTGCGCCGCGACCTCAAGCCGCAGACCACCGCCAAGACCAGCACCAGCCAGGCCAGCCAGCTTGTTCGTGGCGAAGAACGCGAGCAGTGGGAAGCCTTGCGCACCCTGCGTCGCAAACTGGCGCAGGAACACAGCGTGCCGCCGTACGTTATTTTCCCCGACTCCACCCTGCTGGAGATGCTGCGCGAGCAACCCACCAGCATGGCCGAGATGGCGCGGGTCAGTGGTGTGGGCGCGCGCAAGCTGGAGCGTTACGGCCAGGCCTTCCTCGAAGTCCTCGGCGGCCAGGCCGAAGCGCCCAAGGAAGTCGCCGATATCCGCCACGAACTGATCAGCCTGGCACGTGCTGGCATGACTCCGGTCCAGATCGCCAACCAGCTGCAATGCTCTGAAAAGAACGTCTACACCTTGCTCGCTGAATCCATCGGCAAGCAGCAGTTGTCGCTGGAGCAAGCCCTTGATTTACCCGAGGATCTGCTCGGCGAAATCCAGGATGCATTCCTGGACGGGGAGGGCGAATTGCCACCTGTGGCGGAGATTGCCCCGCTGTTCACCGGGCGCGTTCCTGAAGGTGTTTTGTACTGCGTGCGGGCGGCTTTGCAGTCTGAATTCGAAATTTAGTGCGCCAATTACGACAATGTAACGAATCAGTACATAGCAACTCTTGCCTATGGGCAAAGCTCATGCTTAGCTGACTAATAATTAGCCACACTTTATTTTCAGTCTAAAACATGAGTTTTTTATGCCGTTAACCGATCAACACCGATTTGGCATGCAACTGGCGCAAATGTCCCGTGGTTGGCGCGCCGAGCTGGATCGCCGTCTGGCTGGGCTTGGCCTGTCACAGGCGCGCTGGCTGGTGCTGCTGCACCTGGCCCGTTTTGAAGAGGCCCCCACCCAGCGTGAGTTGGCGCAGAGTGTGGGTGTAGAAGGGCCGACATTGGCCCGCCTGCTGGACAGCCTGGAAGGCCAGGGCCTGGTGCAACGCCAGGCCGTGGTGGAAGACCGTCGTGCCAAGCGCATTCTGCTGTGTGACACCGCCCGCCCGTTGATCGAACAGATCGAAACCATCGCCACGGCCCTGCGGCATGAGCTGTTCGTGGGGGTGGATGAAGCTGATTTGAGTGTGTGCATGCGCGTGCATGCGCACATCCTGTCGAACCTGGAAAAGTCCTGAAGCAAACACCGCACGGGCTTGTTGTAGTAAGCGGGCAAGCCCGCTCACTACAAAAGGGTTCTGTTCAAACCGTCAGAACGTCTGCCCCAGGTTCAGATACACCGCCTTCTGATTATCATCATTGAACCCATAGCTGAAGTTCAGCGGCCCCAACGGTGTATCAAACCCCAGGAAAATACTCGCCGCGTTGATATACCCACTGTCGAACTCATTGTCATTGTTCCACGCGCGGCCGCGTTCCAGTGACGCGCCCAGGTACAGCGGGAAATCCAGCGGCAGGTACGAACGCGGTGTGAGCCTGCGGTAGTACACCGCGCGCATCAGGCTGATGTTCTGCCCCGAGATTGCATCCTGGCGGAAGCCCGACAGCTGCCGCGCACCACCCAGCAGGAAGCTGGAAATCACCACGTCCGAATCATCCAGGGTGCGCCCGTAACGCCCGCCCAGCACCAGGGTGTCCGGGCCGTGGCTCATGGCCTTGTCGAGCTTGAACTCCCACTGGCGGTAACGCTGGTCCGAGCCCAGTCCCGGTTCGAATTCGCGGTAGGCCAGGCCGATGTCTTCGCCGGTATGGGGGAAGTACACGTTGTCCAGGGAGTCGAAGGAGTACTTCAGTTCATAGAAGCCTTCGCTGAAACTCACGCTGGGCAGATCCCGGTCGCCGATGCGCACGTCCGCCTTGCCCCAGGCTTCGCCGACGCCGAAGCGGATTTCGCCGCTGTTGCCGATCTGCCGTCCGACGTTCAAGCCGAAACCGTAGCGTTCCAGGCGATATTCGGAGATGGGGTCGTTGTCCAGGATCAGCTCGACGTTCTGGGCCTGGGCGCTGATGTACGGCGCGACAAAGTAACGCGAACCCGTGTCCATTGGCTGGTAGAACTCACTGTACAGCTCTTGTCGATCCCCAATCTGCACCCGCGTCAGCCATTCGGCGCCGAGGCGGTTGATGCCGTTCATGCGGTAGCTGGCGCCGAGGTTGAACGCGCTGTCGCCGCGCATGTCGTCCGACAGGTTCAAGCCCAGGCGCAGGTAGTCGGTGCCGCTGCGTTTGCCGCGCGCGCTGATCACCAGGGTGTTGTCCTGGCCCTTTTTCACCACGCGGTATTGCACCTGCTCGAAGTAATCCAGGCCGTACAAGGTGCCCATGTCGGTTTGCAGGCGCCCTAGGTTGAGCGGCTCGCCCAAGGGTTGGCGGATGTAGTAGCGGATCACGTCGTCGCTGACTTTCGAGTCGTTCTCCACGTTGATGGCGGTGATCACCGGCGTGCGTTCACCGGGTGTGCGGGCGGCCACCAGTTGCGGGTCGATCGGCTCGGCGGGGCGCAGGTGGGCCAGGCGCGCGTCGAGGGCGCGGGTGGCGCGATAGCCGGCGTCGATCATGTCCTTGGCGCGGCCGAAGTCGGTCACGCCATAGGCGGCGAGGGGTGGCTGGATCAGCACATCCTTGGGGTGCAGGTCCTTGAGTTGTTCTTCAGAGTTGCGTCGGGTCATCAGGGTGATCGACTGGTTGAGCACGTCCACCACCGTCGCCAGTTGCTTGCGCGAGCGCAGCGGGGTGCCGATGTCGACGACAATGGCGATATCCACGCCCATTTCCCGCGCCACATCCAGCGGGATGTTATCGGTCATGCCGCCGTCCACCAGCAGTCGGCCATCCAGCTCAACCGGCGCGAACACCGCCGGGATCGACATGCTGGCGCGGATCACCTGGGGGAGGTGACCCTTGCGGAATACCACTTTCTCGCCGGTGGTGATATCGGTCGCCACCGCGCGGAAGGGGATCGGCAGCTTGTCGAAGTTACGCGTGTTGCTGCTATGGGCGAACATGCTTTCCAGCAGCAGCGCCAGGTTCTGGCCTTGGATCACGCCCAGTGGCAGGCCCAGGCTGCCGTCGTCGCGAAAGCTGAGTTTCTGCTTGACCAGGAAATCCCGGTCATCCTGCTTGCGCCGGAACGGCACGTCTTCCCGCGGCGGTGCGTCGGACAGTGCCTGTTGCCAGTCGATGCTCAGCGCCAGCTTTTCCAACTCATCGATCTTGTAGCCCGAGGCGTACAGCCCGCCGATCACCGCGCCCATGCTGGTGCCGGCAATCGCATCGATCTGGATGCCTTGCTCTTCCAGTGCCTTGAGCACACCGATATGGGCCAGCCCACGGGCGGCACCGCCGGACAGCACCAGGCCGATCTTCGGGCGTGGCGGTTCAATGGCATCGGCAACAAGGGGGAGCAAGCACAGAAACAGGCAGGACAGCAGGCGGCGCATCATGAATCTCGGGACTGGGCGATAAAGGCCGGTATTATAGCCACTCGATCCGCCTAGCCCGTTACGCCAGGAGCCTTTCAAATCATGTCGCTGATCAAACCCGAGATCGTCATCACCTATTGCACCCAGTGTCAGTGGTTGCTGCGCGCCGCGTGGTTGGCGCAGGAACTGTTGAGTACGTTTGCGGATGACCTGGGCAAAGTGGCGCTGGAACCGGCCACCGGTGGCGCATTTCGCATCACCTGTGATGGGGTGCAGATCTGGGAGCGCAAGGTCGACGGCGGTTTTCCCGAGGCCAAGGTACTCAAGCAGCGCGTGCGCGATCAGATCGACCCGCAGAGGGACCTGGGGCATAACGACCGCACACAGTGAAAGTCACCGCCTTGTAAAGGCGGTGACCCTGCAGCGCAGTCCTATTTGGCGGCCATCTTTTGTTTGATGAAACCTATCAGCCACGTCAACACTAGGCCGCCGACACCTCCCCCGACAATGTTGCTGCCAACCGCCGCCACATCCAGCGCTTCACCGCCCGAGGTGCCGGTGAGTGCCGCGACGACCTGGCCCAACACCAGCCCGCCGACACCACCGATCAGTGTATTGAGCCCGGTCCCGAGGCTCTGTTTGGTCATACCGGCAATGTTGCCGCCGACGGCCCCGCTGATGATCTGCACTAACAAATTGATGAGCATTTCCATGGTAAAGCTCCCGCATCGCGTTGAGTTGTGACCACTCGCGTGCAGCAACTTCAGAACACACCCAGGCTGTCGTCGAGCTGTCGGTTATCCGTTGAACGACTGCAGACTGTTGCGGATGTTTAAAGTATAGATCAGGCCGTGGTTGCGGGCTGCTTGGCCTGGCTGGCACCGCCCATCAACCCTGACAGCACGATCGCGACGATGATCAACACACCGCCCAAGAGCATGCGCAGCGTCGGGGTTTCGGCAAACAGCAGCCAAGCCGCGGTGATGCCGTAGACCGGCTCCATGGCGAACACCACCGAAGCGGTACGCGCCTTGATCACCGCGAGGCTGGCAACAAACAGGCTATGGGCCAGGCCGGTGCAGAACACGCCGAGCAAACCGATCCACAACCAGTCGATTGCGCGCACCTCTGTCAGGCCGGGCGCCGCCACGGGCAACAGGCACACGGCGACCACCACGTTCTGGCACAGCGCCGCCTGCACCGCCGGGATACGTCCGGAGCTGGCGCGGTTATTCAGTGACAACAGGGAAAACAGCAACCCCGAGGCGATGCCCCAGAGCAATCCGCCGGTGGCTTCGCTGGCAAGGTTGAAGTCCGGGGTAACCAACACCAGGCCGACGCTGACCAGCACGACCAGGACCACTTCGTTGGCGCGGATGCGCTCGCGGAAAATCAGCCCTTCGAGGATCACGGTAAAGGCCGGAAATGCGGTGAAGCCCAAAGTCGCCACTGCCACGCCGGCGACTTTCACGGCAATAAAGAAGGTCACCCAGTGCGCCGCCAACAATACGCCGCTGATCAGCAGCCGGCGCCAGTCGCGCAGCTCCAGGGTTTTCCAGGCGGTGCTGCTGGCGAACCGTGCGAATACCGCCAGCGCCACCACGGCAAACACGGCGCGACCAAAAACGATGATGGCCGGGGAGGCGGCCGCCAGTTTGCCGAATACGCCGGTGAGGCCAAACATCAATGCGCCGATATGCAGAGCGCCGAGGGCTGAGCGGGGAGTCATTGCGATCCTTGAGTCTTGGTGTGACAGAACCGCAGTCTAGTGGGTGGCCCGCATCGGTGTCTGTCGTCCGGCTCGCGATGTTTATCGCGAGACTCTTCCTACGGCTTACGCCGTAAAGCACCCGGCGAGGCGCCAAATTCCCGCAGCATTGCGGCGGCGAAGGCACTTTGCGAGGCGTAACCGACGCGATCGGCGATTTCACCGATAGGCAGCGGTGTTTTGCGCAACAGGTCCAGGGCCATGTGCAGGCGACGGCTACGGATGTAGTCCATGGGGGTTTGCCCGCATTCCGCCATGAACCGTGCGTGCAGGCGCGCCACTGACAAATCAGCGATACGCGCCAGGTCAGCCACCTGCAACGGATGTGCAAGGTGTCGCTCGATATGTTGATTGAAGGCTGCGTACGGTAAGCGTCGGCCCGGCTGCGGTGGGGCCAGCGGATGATTGAGGCTGGCCAGCAACAGCACCGCGCCTTGCTGCACGATCAATGGGTCATGTACCGGGCTGTGTGCCAGCCATTGCACCAGTTGGCTTTGCCGCGAGTCCAAGGTCAGCCGCGCGGGCTGGTCGAGCAGGCGGCGACTGGCATCGGCATGCTCGCCCAGCGATTGCAGCACCCAATGCTCGGTCGGCACATCCAGCACCAGGCAACGGCTGCCATCGCGACTGCCGCACGCATGGTGGGCCGAGAAGGGCAGCACCATCACGCTGCTTTCGCGCACCTGGCTGCCACGGCCGTCCACTTCCAGGTCCAGGTGCCCGGACAGGCCGAACACCAACTGCGCATGGTCATGGCTGTGGGCGAGGGGCGCTTCGACGTAGTGGCGTAGGGTGAGGGTGGGTCCCATTGTGGTCTCCTGGGCAGCAAGCGGGCAGTCTACAACGCTTTGCGGGCCCTGAGCGCTGTCATCAGACTGACGCACAGTTGTCATGGGCTATTAATCGCCAGGGCGCAAGCTCGCGAAAACACCGTCGAGGGATGCCCATGACCAGTGCCGAGTTCGCCAAGCCCAGCCGCAAGCAACGGGTTCGTACCCTGTGGATTTCCGATGTGCACCTGGGCACCCGGGATTGCCAGGCCGAACATTTGTCGCAGTTCCTCAAGGGCTATCACGCTGACAAGGTCTACTTGGTCGGTGACATCATCGACGGCTGGAAACTGCGCGGCGGCATGTATTGGCCCCAGGCCCACACCAACGTGATCCGCCGCTTGCTGACCATGGCCAAGCGTGGCACCGAGGTGATCTACGTCACCGGCAACCACGACGAATTCCTGCGTCGCTATTCCAAGCTGATCCTGGGCAATATCCAGCTGGTCGACGAAGCAATCCACGTGACTGCCGACGGCCGGCATCTGCTGGTGATCCACGGCGATCAGTTCGACGTGATCACCCGTTACCACCGCTGGCTGGCGTTCCTCGGTGACTCGGCCTACGAGTTCACCCTCACGCTGAACCGCTGGCTGAACCACTGGCGTGCGCGCTACGGTTATGGCTATTGGTCGCTGTCGGCGTACCTCAAGCACAAGGTCAAGACGGCGGTGAACTTCATCAGTGATTTTGAAGAAGCTATCGCCCACGAGGTGACCAAGCGCGAGTTGCATGGCGTGGTCTGCGGGCATATCCACCATGCGGAGATTCGCAAGGTGGGCGAGGTGGATTACCTGAACTGCGGGGATTGGGTGGAGTCGTGCACGGCGTTGATCGAACACTGGGATGGGAGCATCGAGTTGTATCGGTTGGCGGATGCGCAGGCGAAAGAGGCACTGCTGAAAGCAGAGATGGTAGCGGGCTAGAGCCTGACTCGGTCGAAAATGTGGGAGCGGGCTTGCTCGCGAATGCGGTAGGTCAGTCACCTGATGTGTCGGATGACACACCGCTTTCGCGAGCAAGCCCGCTCCCACAGTTTTGATTCGGTTTCTTCAGTTGGAGACATCGGCAATGGCTTGCGCCAGCAGAGTCAGGCGTGTCGCATCAATGCCCGCCACGTTGGCCCGCCCCGAACTCACCATATACACGCTGTGTTTCTCGCGCAGCTGCTTCACCTGCTCGGCACTCAAGCCGGTATAGGAAAACATCCCGCGCTGCGCCCCGATGTGCGCAAACCGCTCCGACAGACCGTGGGGCGCCAATGCCTCCACCAAGCCGGAACGCAGGTGTGCGATCCGTGAGCGCATGGCTTCGACCTCGTCGCTCCAGCGCTTTTTCAGCTCGGCATCCCCCAGGATGGTCGCCACTACCGCAGCACCATGGTCCGGCGGCGTCGACCACAGGTTGCGCGCCGTGTTGGCCAACTGGCTGCGCACATCCGTGAGCTTTTCGGCATCCGCCGCACACACGATCAAGGCGCCGACACGGTCGCTGTACAGGCCGAAGTTCTTCGAGCAGGAACTGGTGACCAGCACTTCCGGCAGTTCGGCCGCAAACAACCGCACGGCCCAGGCGTCCTGCTCCAAACCATCGCCAAAGCCCTGATAGGCGAAGTCGATCAGCGGCAGCAACTGGCGCTCGCGCACGATCTGCAGCACCTGGCGCCAGTCGTCCTGGGACAGGTCGAAACCAGTCGGGTTATGGCAGCAGGCATGCAACAGCACCACGTCGCCCTTGGGTACGCTGGACAGGGTCGCCAGCATGGCCGCCACGTCCAGGCGGTTGTCCGCACCCACGTAGGGGTAATGGCTGACCGGGATCCCGGCCTTGGCAAAGATGGTTTCGTGGATCGGCCAGGTCGGGTTGCTCAACCAGACGCCGCGACCGGGCAGGTTGTGCGCGATGAAGTCGGCGCTCAGGCGCAGGGCCCCGGTGCCGCCCGGTGTCTGGGTGGCGCCGGCGCGGCGCTCGCGGATCAGCGCGGAGTCCGCGCCGAGCACCAGCTCGCTGATGAGTCTGCCGAACGCCGCATTGCCGTGGCCGCCGATGTAGGTCTTGGTGGTTTGTGTGTCCACCAGGCGCTGCTCGGCCAGCTTCACCGAGTGCGGAATCGGGGTCAGGCCCTGGTCATCCTTATAGACGCCCACGCCCAGGTCGAATTTGTTCGGGTTGCTGTCCTGAGCGTACAGGTCCATCAGCCCGAGGATCGGGTCGCCGGGCACGCGGCCAATGGCATCGAAATGCATTACTTGCGGCCCTCGGCGTCCTTGGCCACTTCGTCGGTGCGCGCGGCCATGATGAAGTCGTTGCGGTGTAGGCCTTTGATGGAATGGCTCCACCAGGTCACGGTGACCTTGCCCCACTCGGTGAGCAGGCCAGGGTGATGGCCTTCGGCTTCGGAGATGTCACCCATGGCGTTGGTGAAGGCCAGGGCGAATTTGAAGTTCTTGAACAGGAAAACCTTTTCCAGTTGCATCACGCCGTCGCGGACTTCGATGTTCCAGTCGGGGATCTGCTTGAGCAGCACCGGCAGTTCTTCGTCGCTGACTTGCGGGGCATCGGCACGGCAGGCTTCGCAGTGGGCTTGGTTCAAGGTGGTCATGAGGGTGTCCTGAATTCGAAGGTATGAAGATCAGTAGCGTTACCCTAAAGCAACGCGCGGCCAGGGAACAGACTCACCTGGCCTCAAGATGTAAGGTTCAAGCCGCCTTGGGCTTGGGTGGAAACTTCGGTGCGTGCAGACCCAGCTGCATGCCACGTTCCACCATGCCCATGATGTCCTCCTGTGCGACTTCGAACAGGCGCTTGAGGTCGGGCAGCACGAAGTACAACGGTTGCAGGATGTCGATGCGATACGGCGTGCGCATCGCCTCCAGCGGGTCGAACACTTGATGCTCGGGCTCGGACGACAGGCTGTACACCGTCTCCTTGGGCGACGACAGAATGCCGCCACCGTAGATGCGTCGACCTTCGGGCGTGTCCACCAGGCCGAATTCGATGGTCATCCAATACAGGCGCGCCAGGTACACGCGTTGCTCCTTGGTGGCCGCCAGGCCGAGCTTGCCGTAGGTGTGAGTGAATTCGGCGAACCAGGGGTTGGTCAGCAATGGGCAGTGGCCGAAGATCTCGTGAAAAATATCCGGTTCTTGCAGATAGTCGAGTTCTTCGCGGGTGCGGATAAACGTCGCCACAGGAAACTGCTTGTTGGCGAGTAACTCGAAAAAAGTCTGGAAGGGGATCAGCGCCGGCACGCGGGCGACCTGCCAACCGGTGGTCTCGGCCAGCACCGTGTTGATTTCGCCCAGTTGCGGAATGCGGTCATGGGGCAGGCCGAGCTTGTCGATGCCGTCCAGGTATTCCTGGCAGGCGCGCCCCTCGATCACTTTCAATTGGCGAGTGATCAGGGTGTTCCACACCGCATGTTCTTCCGGCGTGTAGTGGATAAAACCTTGCGCATCGGGCTCGCGGGCCACGTACTGCGTCTGCTTCATACGGCTCTCCTGCTAGGCATTCGTTCTTGTTATGTCCTGCGATGAGCTTATTGATAACCCGTGCGCGGCCAGATTCCATCTGTTTAAAACGCTTTTAAGTAGGAAAACTTACCAGTTTCCGTAAAGTATTCGTTACGCTTGTAAGGCTGTCCGCTGGCTTGGGCTGGGAAAAGCCCGCAAGCTGTCACATAATCTTGACGACTATCTGCGCCCAGCGACAAAAAGACGCGGCGCCTCCCCACTTTTCGGGCCTCTTCATGCGTATCAAAGTGCATTGCCAGAACCGCATCGGCATCCTGCGGGACATTCTCAACCTGCTGGTGGAATACGGCGTCAACGTCGCCAAGGGCGAGGTGGGCGGTGAGCATGGCAATGCCATCTACCTGTTTTGCCCGAACCTGGTGAATATGCAGTTCCAGGCGTTGCGCCCGCAGTTCGAGGCGATTGCCGGAGTATTCGGCGTCAAAAGGGTAGGGCTGATGCCCAGCGAGCGACGGCATATGGAGCTCAATGCACTGCTCGGCGCGCTGGAGTTCCCAGTGCTGTCCATCGACATGGGCGGCTCGATCGTTGCTGCCAACCGCGCGGCGGCGCAGTTGCTTGGGGTGCGGGTGGATGAGGTGCCAGGCATTCCGTTGTCGCGGTATGCCGAGGACTTCGATTTGCCGGAACTGGTGCGCGCCAGCAAATCGCGGATCAACGGCTTGCGGGTCAAGGTCAAGGGTGACGTGTTCCTGGCGGACATCGCGCCGCTGCAATCCTCCGAACATGACGACAGCGAGGCCATGGCCGGCGCCGTGCTGACCCTGCATCGGGCCGACCGCGTCGGTGAGCGCATCTACAACGTGCGCAAGCAGGAACTGCGTGGCTTCGACAGCATTTTCCAAAGCTCCAAAGTCATGGCCGCCGTGGTGCGCGAAGCCCGTCGTATGGCGCCGCTGGATGCGCCTCTATTAATAGAAGGCGAAACCGGCACCGGCAAAGAGCTGTTGGCGCGTGCCTGTCACCTGGCCAGCCCGCGTGGGCAATCGCCGTTGATGGCGCTTAACTGCGCGGGCCTGCCCGAGTCGATGGCCGAGACCGAGCTCTTCGGCTACGGCCCTGGCGCGTTCGAAGGTGCACGGGCCGAAGGCAAGTTGGGACTGTTGGAACTGACGGCGGGCGGTACATTGTTTCTCGATGGCGTCGGGGAGATGAGCGCGCGCTTGCAGGTGAAATTGCTGCGCTTTTTGCAGGACGGCTGCTTCCGTCGCGTAGGCAGCGATGAAGAGGTGTACCTGGACGTGCGGGTGATCTGCGCCACCCAGGTGGACTTGTCCGAGCTGTGCGCCCGTGGCGAATTCCGACAGGACCTCTATCACCGTCTCAACGTGCTGTCCCTGCATATTCCACCGCTGCGTGAATGTCTCGACGGGCTAGCGCCGCTGGTTGACCACTTTCTCGACCAGGCCAGTCGCCAGATCGGCTGCCCGTTGCCCAAGCTGGCGCCGGCCGCCATGGATCGCCTGAGCCACTACCACTGGCCGGGCAACGTACGGCAGTTGGAAAACGTGCTGTTCCAGGCGGTGTCGTTGTGTGACGGCGGGACAGTCAAGGCCGAACATATTCGGCTGCCGGATTATGGCGTGCGTCAGCCCCTTGGCGATTTTTCCCTGGAGGGCGGCCTGGAAGAGATCGTCGGTCGATTCGAGAAGGCGGTGTTGGAAGCCTTGTACGCCGAGCACCCCAGCAGCCGACAGTTGGGCAAGCGCCTGGGGGTGTCTCACACCACCATCGCCAATAAGCTGCGCGATTACGAAGTGATCAAGGCCGACAAGTAACCTGCGCTTGCCGCAGGCGGCAGTAGTCCGCCGTTTTTTCGACTATCGAGGGGGCGTCATTTCTTGACGCCTGCCGGCAAACCCCCGTCCCTCCTGCACTTCATCCTCTTTTCAAAAGTTGGTTCGCAAATTGCTTAAGCCTCATCAGTACAGCGGTGGGCGGCAAGCGTCCGTCAGAAAGAGGAAAGAGCGTGGACAAGTACCTTTATGTGGCAATGACCGGTGCCAGCCAGAATGCTCTGGCGCAGAAGGCCCATGCCAACAACCTGGCGAACATTTCCACCAATGGCTTCCAACGTGACCTGGAGCAGGCGCGTTCGATGCCGGTGTTCGGTGACAGCTTTCCGGCGCGCGCGTTTGCCATGACCGAGCGTCCAGCCACCGACTTCACGCCTGGCGCGATGATCGAGACGGGCCGTGACCTGGACGTTGCCGTCAGCGGCAATGGCTGGATGGCTGTGCAGACCCCGGACGGCAGCGAAGCCTACGTGCGCAGCGCGAGCATGAACGTCGACGCATTGGGTGTGCTGCGCGCCGGCAACGGCATGCCGATCATGGGCAATGGTGGTCCGATTGCCGTGCCGCCGCAGCAGAAAATCGAAGTGGGGGCTGATGGCACCATTAGCATCCGCGCCATGGGTGAAGGCCCGCGCGTGATGGCGGAAGTGGACCGCATCAAGCTGGTCCAGCCGGACCTGAAGAACATGAATAAAGGCCTCGACGGCACCATTCACACCAAGGATGGCCAGCCGGCCCAGGCTGACGCGACGGTCACGCTGACCTCGGGCTTCCTGCAGGCGAGCAACGTCAATGCGGTGGAAGAAATGACCGCAGTGCTGGCGCTTTCCAAGCAGTTCGAGCTGCACATCAAGATGATGAACAGCGCCAAGGAAGACGACCAGGCCATGACCCGCGTCATGCAGATGAGCTGATTGCAGCCTACTAATTAATTTGTGATGTAGCGCCAACAAACAGGCGCGCAGAGGAGAACAGCATGCTTCCGGCTCTATGGGTTGCCAAAACCGGTCTGTCCGCCCAGGACACCAACCTGACCACGATTTCCAACAACTTGGCCAACGTGTCGACCACGGGCTTCAAGCGTGATCGTGCCGAGTTCCAGGACTTGCTCTATCAGATCAAGAAGCAGCCAGGCGCCCAGTCGACCCAGGACAGCGAACTGCCGTCGGGCCTGCAATTGGGTACCGGTGTGCAGATCGTCGGCACCCAGAAGAACTTCAGCGCCGGTAACCTGCAACAGACCGGCCAGCCGCTGGACATGGCCATCAACGGCCGTGGTTTCTTCCAGATCCTGCAACCGGATGGCACCACTTCCTACACCCGTGACGGTACTTTCCACCTGGACTCCAACGGCCAGATCGTCACCGCCAACGGTTTTGCCCTGGAGCCGGCCGTGGTCGTTCCCGCCGACGCCAAAACCTTCACCGTCGGCAACGACGGCACCGTGTCCATCACCGTGGCCGGCAACCCCGCGTCGCAAGTAATCGGCAACCTGCAGACCGCCGACTTCATCAACCCGGCCGGCCTGCAAGCCATGGGCAACAACCTGTTCCTGGAAACCGCCTCCAGCGGCGCGCCGCAAATCGGCACCCCTGGCCTGAACGGTTTCGGCACCACGCTGCAAAGCACCCTGGAAACCTCCAACGTGAGCACCGTTGAGGAGATGGTCAACATGATCACCACCCAGCGCGCCTACGAGATGAACTCCAAGGTGATCTCCACCGCCGACCAGATGCTTTCGTTCGTAACGCAGAATCTGTAATCAAGTCTATGGGGCGCTCTTGAGGGCGCCTGCAACACCGTGAGGTAAGGGTCATGAATCGCTATGTTTCTGTTCTGGCATTGAGTGGGATTGCCGTGCTCGCGGGCTGTGTCGCCCCGACGCCAAAACCCAATGACCCGTACTACGCGCCGGTGTTGCCACGCACGCCGTTGCCGGCGGCCGCCAACAATGGCTCGATCTACCAGGCCGGTTTCGAACAGAACCTGTACAGCGACCGCAAGGCGTTCCGGGTCGGTGACATCATCACCATCACCCTGAACGAGCGTACCCAGGCGAGCAAGAACGCCAACTCTCAGATCGGCAAGACCAGCAAGGCCAACATCGGTTTGACCTCGTTGTTCGGCGCAGTGCCCAACACCAATAACCCGCTCGGTGATGGTGACCTCAGTCTCAGCGCCGGCTACAGCGGCGACCGCGCCACCAACGGCAAGAGCGCGGCAGGGCAGGGCAACAGCCTGACCGGTTCGATCACGGTGACCGTGGCCGATGTATTGCCCAACGGCATCATTGCCGTACGCGGTGAAAAGTGGATGACCCTTAATACCGGTGACGAGCTGGTGCGCATTGCCGGCATGGTCCGCGCTGATGACATCTCCACTGACAACACCGTGCCGTCGACGCGAATCGCCGACGCGCGCATTACCTACTCGGGTACGGGTTCGTTTGCTGACGCGAGCCAGCCGGGCTGGTTCGACCGTTTCTTCCTTAGCCCGCTGTTCCCTTTCTAGGTGGCCACTTTGAAACTCAAACAGCTGATGGCGGCCGCACTCCTGCTTTCCTTGAGCGCTGTCGCCCAGGCCGAACGGCTGAAGGACATCGCCAGCATCTCCGGCGTGCGTTCCAACCAGTTGATCGGCTACGGCCTGGTAGTGGGGCTCAACGGTACGGGTGACCAGACCACCCAGACCCCGTTCACCCTGCAGACCTTCAACAACATGCTCTCGCAGTTCGGTATCAAGGTGCCGGCAGGGTCGGGCAACGTGCAGCTGAAAAACGTCGCGGCGGTGTCGATCAGTGCTGACTTGCCGGCGTTCTCCAAGCCGGGCCAGGTAGTGGACATCACCGTGTCGTCGATCGGTAACTCGAAGAGCCTGCGCGGCGGCACCTTGCTGATGACGCCGCTCAAGGGTATCGACGGTAACGTCTACGCCATCGCCCAGGGCAACCTGGTGGTGGGCGGGTTTGACGCCGAAGGTCGTGACGGTTCGAAGATTACCGTCAACGTGCCGTCGGCCGGTCGGATCCCAGGTGGCGCCACGGTTGAACGCACCGTGCCAAGCGGCTTCAACCAAGGCAACAGCCTGACCTTGAACCTCAACCGTTCCGACTTCACCACCGCCAAGCGCGTGGTCGACAAGATCAACGACATGCTCGGCCCAGGTGTGGCCCAGGCCATCGACGGCGGCTCCATCCGTGTGACCGCGCCGCTGGACCCAAGCCAGCGCGTCGACTACCTGTCGATCCTGGAAAACTTAGAAGTGGACCCAGGCCAGGCTGTCGCCAAAGTCATCATCAACTCGCGGACCGGCACCATCGTGATTGGTCAGAACGTTAAGGTGTCGCCCGCTGCGGTGACCCACGGCAGCCTGACCGTGACCATCACCGAAGACCCGATCGTCAGCCAGCCTGGTCCGTTGTCCAACGGCCAGACGGCGGTGGTGCCGCGTTCGCGTGTGAATGCTCAGCAAGAAGCCAAGCCGATGTTCAAGTTCGGCCCCGGCACCACCCTGGATGAGATTGTCCGCGCGGTGAACCAGGTGGGCGCAGCGCCCGGCGACTTGATGGCGATCCTCGAAGCATTGAAACAGGCCGGCGCCTTGCAAGCCGACCTGATTGTGATCTGAGGCCATGGCCATGGATATGCGCAAGAGCGGCATCAGCAGCACGGCGGATTCGGGGTCCTACTCCGACTTGAACCGGCTTAACCAGCTCAAGGTGGGTGCCGACAAGAACAGCGAAGGCAACATGCGCAAAGTGGCGCAGGAGTTCGAATCGTTGTTCTTGAGCGAGATGCTCAAGTCCATGCGTTCGGCCACCGAGGCGTTGGGCAAAGACAACCCGATGAACACGCCGGCCGCCAAGCAGTACCAGGAAATGTATGACCAGCAACTGGCGGTCTCGATGTCCCGCGAAGGCGGTGGTATCGGCTTGGCCGACGTGCTGATGCGCCAGATGCAGAAGAACAAACCGGTGGAGGCCCAGGCCGCCACCCTGCAAGGCCCAGCGGCTGCGGAGCCTGCGAAAAAAGTGGATGTGCCGACAGAGATCGCGGCGGGCACCCAGGCCGAAGGCCCGTTGGGCCGCTCCAACGGCCAGCGACCCCTGTGGGCTTACCGCGTGGCTGAGCCACAGGCGGGCGCCCCGGCGGCCCACAGCAATGACATGGAATTGATGAACCAGCGGCGCATCGCCTTGCCGAGCAAGCTGACCGATCGCCTGTTGGCTGGCATCGTGCCGAGCACCCAGGTGACCGGCGAAGCCAAGGCCGCGCCACTGCGCAACAGCGCCGCTGACGATAACGTCGTCAACAGTGCGGCGCGTACCTTCGCCGTGCCGAGCGGGCGCATGCAGGTCTACGGCCGCGCCGTGGCCCAGCCACCGTTGGCGCCGGCGAAGAAAGCCTTCAGTTCGCAGGATGAATTTGTCGCCACCATGTTGCCGATGGCCAAGGCGGCCGCCGCGCGGATTGGTGTCGATCCGAAGTACCTGGTGGCCCAGGCCGCTCTGGAAACCGGTTGGGGTAAATCGGTGATGCGCGCCGAAGACGGCAGCAGCAGTCACAACCTGTTCGGCATCAAGGCCGGCCAGAGTTGGCAGGGCGGCCAGGCTCGCGCAATCACCAGTGAGTTCCGCGATGGCGCGATGGTCAAGGAAACGGCGCAGTTCCGTTCCTACGACTCTTACCAGGACAGCTTCCATGACCTGGTGACGTTGCTGCAAAGCAATGATCGCTATAAAGAAGTTGTGAAGTCGGCCGACAACCCGGAACAGTTTGTACGCGAGTTGCAAAAAGCCGGTTACGCAACCGACCCGGCCTATGCCAGCAAGATTTCGCAGATCGCCAAAACGATGGACAGTTACCAGAATTACGCTGCCGCTGGCGCAACCACACATTTATAAGGTCTGAACCATGAGTTTGCTCAGTATCGGGATGTCAGGGCTCAATTCCGCTCAAGGATCGTTGTCGGTCTTGAGTAACAACATTGCCAACGCCAACACAGCGGGTTACTCACGGCAGCAGACTACCCAGAACGCCAACGCGGCGAACCAATTCGGTGGTGTGTTCATCGGCAGTGGCACCACCCTGGCCGATGTGCGCCGGGTGTATAACGAGTTTCTCGACGCGGCGTATCAGAACAGCACCTCGCTCAACAGCGATGCCAAGGCGTATCTGGACCAAGTCAGCGCCGTCGACAAGACGCTGTCGGACAAGACCACCGGCATGTCGTCTGTGCTCAGCGCCTTCTTCGCCGCGGCTCAGACCGCCTCGGCCAACCCGAGCGACACGTCGGCACGTCAGATTCTGCTCACCAGCGCCCAGACCTTGAGCAATCGCTTCAACTCGATCTCCAACCAGTTGAGCCAGCAGAAAGAAACCATCAACAGCCAGCTGACCTCCATGGCTGACCAGGTCAACCAACTGACCTCGTCGATTGCGTCCCTCAACAAGCAGATCAACCAGGTTCAGGGCGCGTCGAATACCACGCCGGCCAACCTGCTGGATGCGCGTGCCGAGGCGGTGCGCTCGCTCAATGAGCTGATCGGCGTGACCGCCAGCGAGAAAAACGGTGTGTTCAGTGTCAGCACCGGCACGGGTCAATCCCTGGTGCTGGGCGATCAGTCCAACTCGATTTCTGCGGTGCCCGGCAAAGATGATCCGAGCCAGTACACCATACAGATGAACATGCCGGGTAACACGGCCGTCGACATCGGCAATGTGATCAGTGGTGGCAGCATCGGCGGCCTGATGCGCTATCGCAGTGACGTGTTGATGCCGGCCATCAACGACTTGGGTCGCATCGCCATCGTCACCGCCGATACGATCAACAGCCAATTGGGGCAGGGCATCGACCTCAACGGTGAGTTCGGCGCGTCGATGTTCAAGGACATCAACAGCGCGGCGGCGGTCGCTTTGCGCAGTGTGGCCGGTCAAGGCAACCAAGGCGCCGGCAGCCTGGGTGTGACGATCAAGGACACCAGCAAGCTGACCAACTATGACTACAAGGTCACCTTCAGCGATCCGGGCGACCCCAACAAAGTGACGGTGCAGCGCTCCGATGGCAAAGCCATGGGCACCTTTGATATTTCCGCCACACCGCCTTCGGTGATCGACGGCTTCACACTTGAGCTTAAAAACGGCCCGATGTCGGCCGGTGACAGCTTCAAGGTCAGTCCGACCGCCAGCGGCGCGAAGGATATCGGCACAGTCCTCACCGACCCGAGCAAGATTGCCTTTGCCGCACCGCTCAAAGGCGAGGCCAGCAAAACCAACCAGGGCACCGGTAGCTTCACGCCGCCAACCCTGACCGTGCCGCTGGATCTTCAGGGCGGCGCCAATACCGCGCAACTGCGCATCGGCATTGAAAACTCGATGCCGGTGAAGATGGTATTTGGCAAGCCCGCCGCCGACGGCACCCAGAGTTACACGATCAACGACGCCAAGGGCGATCCGATCGGCACCGGCACCATCATTCCGGGGCAGTCCAACAAAATCAGCATCAACGTGCCAATGCGCGATGCCAGCGGCGCCCTGGTGGTGCCGGCCAAGAGCTTCAGCTTTGACACCTCGGTGGCCGGCTCGCCGACCGATGGCGACAGCACCACCTTTTCGTTCAACGCCAGCGGCAAGTCCGATAACCGCAACGCGCAGGAGCTGCTGAACCTGCAAACCAAGGCAACGGTGGGTGTTGCCGCCGATGGCAGCGGCGGCACCAGCCTGGTTGGCGCCAACAGCAAGTTGGTGTCCACGGTCGGCGCCAAGGCTGCAGCGGCCACCACGGACACAACCGCCACCAACGCGTTGCTGACGGCCAACAAAAATGCGCGCAACTCCGTGTCCCAGGTCAACCTGGATGAGGAAGCGGGCGACATGATCAAGTTCCAGCAGTACTACACAGCGTCGTCGCAGATCATCAAGGCTGCGCAAGAAACTTTCAGCACGCTGATCAATAGTCTTTAAGGGAGTCTGGGACGATGCGCATTTCTACACAGCAGTATTTCGACACCAGTGCCGCCAAGTACCAGAATAACTATTCCGGCGTGGTGCAGGCTCAGCAGCAGGCGAGTTCCGGCGTGCGTGTGCAAACCGCTGGGGATGACCCGGTGGCGGCGCAGCGTTTGCTGATGCTGCAGCAGCAGAAAGACATGCTGGCGCAGTTCAGCGGCAATATCTCCAACATCAACAGCTCGCTGACCAACGAAGAAAGCGTGCTGACGGCGATCAATGCAACGATCCAGGCCGCCAGCCAATTGGCGTTGAAGGCCGGTGGCGTGACCAGTGATGCCGACCGCAAATCCATCTCGGTCGAAGTGGGTGCCCTTGAAGACCAACTGCTGGGCTTGCTCAACAGCAAGGATGCGGCGGGCAACTATCTGTTCTCCGGCTCCAAGACCGATACGCCGCCGTACTCGCGCAACATCGACGGCACCTACAACTATCAGGGCGACGAAAATGAGTTGAGCCTGCAGGTGTCCGAGACCTTGACCGTGCGCACGGGCGACACCGGCAAGACTATTCTGGAAGGGGCGGCCAACAACAGCCGCACCCAATCCAAGTACACCACGCCTGCGCCCGTGCCACCGGCAACCACACCGTCGCAAGTGGATGACCATAAAGTCGCCATTTCGGCCGGTCTGGTGACATCGAGCGTCGACTACAACAAGTCGTTCGCCGACGGCCAGCCGTACAAGGTGACCTTCACCAGCAGCACCCAGTACGTGGTGACTGACAAGGACAACAACGACATTACCTCGCAGCTCCCGGGTAATGGCACGTTCGACTCCACCAAGGAAGGCAGTGCCAGTATCAACGTGCGCGGGGTCAAGTTCGACATCACCGTCGACCTGACCGACAAGGCCACCGGCCCTGATGCCGATGCCATGGTCAAAGGTCGCGAGTTCACCCTGGCCGCCAAGCCGGACACCTTTAACGTCTCCCGTACCGCAAGTAACACCTCGTCGACGCAGTTGACCAATGCCACGGTCAGTAATCCCGCTAAATATGCCAGCACCTTCCCGGCCAACAGCGGTGTGCTGGTCAAGTTCAGCGACACTGACTCGTCGGCCTTCCAGGTGTTTGCACAGCCCTACAACGCCAACAGCAAGCCGATTGATTCGGGCGTCATCGACACCACCACCACGCCGAGCTCGATCACAGTGGCCGGTGTGACCTTTGGCCTGAGCGGCGCGCCTAATGTGGGCGATCAGTTCGCGGTGGGCGCCAGCACCCAGAAGACCCAGAGTGCCCTCGACACCTTGAGCCAATTGCGCAAGGCCCTGGAACAACCGGCCGATGGTATTCCAGGCGCACGGGTGAAGCTGCAGGATGCACTCAACGCGGCTGTCAGCAACCTGACCAGCTCGGCGGACCAGGTGGACAACGTGCGCGGCTCCATCGGTGCGCGGCAGAATGCGCTCACCGTGCAGTCCAGCGAAAACGAAAGTGTCGGCCTGGCCAACAAATCCACAATGAGCGCCCTGGCGAACATCGACATGGGGGAAGCGGCGATTAACCTGACCCTGCAGCAAACCATGCTGGAAGCGTCGCAGTTGGCCTTCGTGAAAATCTCGCAGTTGAGCCTGTTCAACAAGATGTAAGTACCTTTACGTCAAGCGGCCCGCTCTGGAAACAGGGCGGGCCGTTGTCGTTTCTGGGATTTAATTGTTTGAAGGTTTTGCACAAAGCACACAAAATTGAGTGACCTGTGAGTCATAAAGCGCATCTTCACTGTATCGTGTGAAAAGGATAAGTCGTCACAGGGTCCTTGCGAGGCGGCTTTCAGCGGGATTTTTATGGGGTTATCCCCTTTATTGTCAGCACTCCGGGCGTGGCCCAGGGGTGTTCTCCAGCTATTTAGTATTGGGAAGCCACAATGATTGGCATAAAAAGCATCGCCAGTTACGTGCCGGCGGACGGGATCGATAACTACGCCCAGGGTGCCAAATTCGCCAAGGATGAAGAATTCATCATTGGCAAGATCGGTTCGGCGTTCCTGCCGCGCAAGGAAGCCGCGCAGGAAACCTCCGATCTGTGTGTCGAGGCGGTCAACGCTTTGTTTGCCAACAACCCGGATTTGAAACGCGAGTCGATCGACGCGCTGATCGTCGTCACCCAGAATGGCGATGAAGAGGGCTTGCCGCACACGGCGGCCATCGTCCAGGACAAACTCGGCCTGCCGACCCACGTGGCGGCCTTTGATATCTCCCTGGGTTGCTCCGGTTATGTCTACGGCATCTACGCGATGAAGGGCTTCATGGAAGCCGCCGGCCTGAAAAACGGCCTGTTGATCACCGCCGATCCGTATTCGAAGATTGTCGACCCGGAAGATCGCAACACCACCATGCTGTTTGGCGATGCTGCAACGGCCACCTGGATGGGCGAAGACGCGCCGTGGTTGCTGGGCAAGTCGAAGTTCGGCACCGACGGTTCCGGTGCGCCGCACCTGAAGGTCAGCGATGGCGTGTTCTTCATGAACGGTCGTCAGGTGTTCAACTTCGCACTGCTCAAAGTGCCGGCGCATTTGCATGAGCTGCTCAATGAGTCGGACCTGAAGGCAGACGAGATTGACGCGTTCTGCATCCACCAGGGCAGTGCGGCGATTGTCGACGCCGTGGCGCGTCGCTTTGAAGATGCGCCCGTGGACAAGTTCATCAAGGATATGGTCGAGACCGGTAATACGGTGTCGTCGAGTATTCCGCTGCTGCTGGAAAAGCACGTGATGGACGCCGCCTGGAAGCGCGTCGCCATCAGCGGTTTTGGTGTGGGCCTGTCGTGGGGTTCGGCGATTCTCTATCGCCCTTGATGCCTTGATAGCTTCCATAAAAAACGCCGAGGGTCGAAAGACTCTCGGCGTTTTTTATTTGGCGCCAGAAAACCCCGTGAAAGCGGGGTTTCGCACCCACCTAAACCCTTGAATTGCAAAGGGTGGCACGGCGCCAGTAAAAAAATCAAAAAAAATCCTCAAGCAACCGGCCACCACGACGATAACTATTACGTAGGTTCTCAGGCCACACCCGGCGGTTGCCAGGGCCGGAAGCCGCAGTATCCATCCAACGAGGATTTCGTCATGGCTTTAACAGTAAACACCAACATTGCTTCGATCACTACTCAGGGCAACCTGAACAAAGCTGGCGGCGCCCTGGCCACTTCCATGCAGCGCCTGTCTTCCGGCCTGCGTATCAACAGCGCTAAAGACGACGCTGCCGGCCTGCAGATCGCCAACCGCCTGACCAGCCAAATCAACGGCCTGGGCCAAGCAGTCAAAAACGTGAACGACGGTATCTCCATCGCTCAGACCGCTGAAGGCGCGATGCAGGCTTCGACCGACATCTTGCAAAAAATGCGTACCCTGGCTCTGTCTTCCGCTACTGGCTCCCTCAGCGCTGACGACCGTAAGTCGAACAACGACGAATACCAGGCTCTGACTTCGGAACTGACCCGTATCTCGCAAACCACTACTTTCGGTGGCCAGAAGCTGCTGGACGGTTCGTACGGTACCAAAGCTATCCAGGTTGGCGCCAACGCCAACGAAACCATCAACCTGAGCCTGGAAAACGTTGCAGCCAACAACATTGGTTCGCAGCAGATCAAGAGCGTTGCGATCACTCCGACTACCGCAGGTATCGGTAGCGCTGCTGGCACTATCACCGTGACCGGTAACGGCCAGGTGAGCGATGCGATCGCCGTACCGGTCGGAGCGTCGGCACAATCTATCGCAAGCAAGTTGAACGGTGCCATTGGTGGTTTGACTGCCACAGCAAGCACTGAAGTCCAACTCGAAGTTAACGCTGCCGCGTTTACCGGTGCCACCCCTGCTGCTGGCGCGACCTTTGACCTCACCATTGGTGGTCAGAAAGTCACCATGACCGGTGTAACCAGCCAGGCTGGTTTGGCTGATCAGCTGAAATCCAACGCCGCCAAGCTGGGCATCAGCGTCAACTTCGACGAATCCAAGAAGACGCTTTCGATCAAGTCCGATACCGGTGAGAACGTCGTATTCGGTGCTGTTACAGGCAACGCCGCCGGTGCAGCCGCTGTTACAATCAAATCCAAAGATGGTGCTGGCGGTTTTCCTACCGGTGCAGGCACCGCTTTGCTGGAAACTGACGTGATGATCGCCACTGGCCAGGTATCGCTGGACTCCTCCAAGGGCTACTCCTTGTCCGGTGACGGTGTTGGCGGCCTGTTCGGTGCTGCTGCCGCCACAACTGCTGCTTCCGCCAAAACCACTATCGCCAACACAGACGTCACAAGCGCTGACATGGCTCAAAACGCTCTGTCGGTTATCGACAAAGCCATCGGCACCATCGACAGCGTACGTTCGGGCCTGGGTGCTACCCAGAACCGTCTGACTACCACTGCAGACAACCTGCAGAACATTCAGAAGAACTCCACTGCTGCACGTTCCACCGTTCAGGACGTCGACTTCGCTTCCGAAACCGCCGAGCTGACCAAGCAACAAACCCTGCAGTCGGCTTCCACCGCGATCCTGTCGCAGGCTAACCAGCTGCCATCCGCTGTACTGAAGCTGCTTCAGTAATCCCGGCGCTTGGTAACTAACGGAAGGGCGCGTCTACGTGCCCTTCCGTTTTTTCGGTTTAGAGGAGATTGGACATGGACATGAGTGTAAAGCTGAACCAGTCTTATCCGCCGGTTGCACCTCAAAGCGCACCAGCACCGGTAACTGCCGACAAAAGCATCAACAACGTCCAGGAAACACCCGCCATTGGCAAGCAGCCTGAGCGCGCGGACCTGGAAAAAGCAGTCACTGATATTCGCGAATTCGTACAAGCTGCGCAGCGCAGCCTGGATTTTTCCATTGATGATTCCACCCACCGTGTGGTGGTCAAGGTCATCAATACCGACAATGGTGAAGTGATTCGCCAGATTCCGTCGGAAACCGCATTGAAACTGGCACAAAGCCTTTCCAGCGCAAGCAACGTGTTGTTTGACGACAAGGCGTGAGCTGGCATGAAACTTGTTGCTGTCAGGTCTTGAGGCGTAATAAGTCAAGATAACGGCAGCCACCGAACAGGAGATAGATGATGGCGGGTTCAACGGTAAGTGGTATCGGTTCGAACATCGATACGCAAGCGATCGTGAAGTCCTTGGTGGACGCCGAAAAGGTGCCCAAGCAGACACAGATCAATACCGCGTCCCAGAAGGCGACCACCACGCTGTCTTCGATCGGCAAGATTCAAGCAGCGCTGGATGCGTTCCGTGGTGCGCTGGACGCCATGACCAAGGACAGCAGTTTCACCGGTTTGACCGGTTCGTCCTCGGATGAAAAGACCGCGACCATGACGGCCAGCAATACGGCCTCGAACGGTAGTTTTCGATTGATCGTCGACCAGTTGGCCCAGGCGTCGAAGTTGTCGAGCAAAAACTTCGCCAGCGGCACCTCGACCGTGGTCAACTCCACAGACAAAGCGACTACGTTGACCATCACTCAGTCCGGTAAGGCCTACGATGTCAGCGTGCCGCCCGGCGCGACCTTGCAGCAGGTGCGGGATTCGATCAATACCCAGTTTGGTACCTCGGGGTTGAGTGCCAACATTCAGACTGACTCCAATGGTTCTCGCCTGATCCTGACCTCGACCACCATGGGCACCGGCTCGGACCTCACGCTTTCGGGTACATCGGGGCTGGACGTGGGTTCCACTGTTGTCGATTATCCCAAGGATGCGGAGTACAGCATTGATGGTGTTGCGTCGGTCTCCAAGACCAACAATATCGAGGGCGCGCTCAGTGGTGTGAACATCAAGCTGGTGGCGGTTTCCACCTTCAAAACCGGCACGACTGGCGACAAAAACGCGACCTTGATCACCGTCAGCACCAACAATGCGGCGCTCAAGTCCGGGGTCAAGGGTTTCCTGGATTCCTACAACGCGCTGATAACGGCCATGAATGCCGAAACCAAGGTCACCAAGAACCTGGACGGCAGCACCACGCCGGCAGCCCTGACGGGCGACTCGACCATGCGCTCGCTGCAGGCCGCGATTCGGAATGAGTTCAACGAGCTGTCCGGGACCGGTCAATTCAAGTCGTTGGCTCAATTTGGTATCAGCACCAGCTCCACCACCGGTCTGCTGACAATTGATGACAAAAAGTGGGATGCGGCGGTTAAAACCAACGGTGCCGACATCAACAGCATGTTCACCGGCAAAGACGGCATGCTGGCGCGCATGAAAAGCGCGACCGATGACTTCGCCAAGGCAACCACGGGCGTTCTAGCCACACGTTCCACCTCGCTGTCTGACAGCCTGAAAGATCTGTCCAAGCAGCAGGAAACCCTGAACGAGCGCATGGACCTGCTGACCAAAAGCCTGTCCGACAAATACAACGCCATGGACACCCTGGTGGCCCAACTGCGCCAGCAAAGCACCAGCGTCATGACCACGCTCAACGCCTTGAACAACCCTAAGACCAATAATTGATTCCAGGTGAATGCAAAAGGCCAGGCAACCTGCCTGGCCTTTTTGTATCGGAGGACGACTGGCGCTAAAGCTTTTTGCGACCCAGTCGACATATTGGTTACTGAAACCCTTTTCGCTGTCGCCTGTCACGAGGTAGAAACATGAATCCCATGAGAGCCCTTCGCCAATACCAGAAGGTCAATTCCCATGCTCAGATCTCCGAAGCCAGCCCTCATCGTCTGGTGCAGATGCTGATGGAAGGCGGCCTCGACCGCATGGCCCAGGCCAAAGGCGCGTTGGCGCGCGGCGACATCGCGACCAAGGGCCTGATGCTCGGCAAGGCGATCGATATCGTCATCGGCCTGCGTGACGGCTTGGATGCTGAAAAGAGTGATAACCCGGCTTACGTCCAGCAGTTGGAAAGTCTGTACGCGTACATGACCAACCGTCTGATGGAAGCAAACCTGCACAACGATGCCGACATGATCGACGAAGTGGCGCGTTTGCTGATTACCGTAAAAGAGGGCTGGGATGCCATCGCAGCGCCGGCTGTCACCGAATAAGGCGCAGCAGAAAAAGGCCTGAAGGCCTTGAGGAATACGTCATGAGTCAAGCATTGCAACGCATTGATGAAACCCGTGAGGCGCTGATGGGCGCGCTGGCGGACCGTAACTGGGACGCCATTGGCGAACTGGACATGGGCTGTCGCGACGTCATCGAGCAGGTGCTTAGTGAAGCGCCGGTCGATGAGGATGCGTTGCGCGAAAAGCTTGAGAGCCTGCTGGCGGTTTATCAGCAGTTGCTTGAGGTGACGACTGGCGAACGCCAAGCGATTTTTGAAGAGATGTCGCAGATCAACCAAGCGAAAAATGCGTCAAAGGTTTACCATCTGTTCGGCTGAAAAGCGTCAGTTGGTCCGATCGGTGCGTCATATATTTGACTGTGCCAGCATTTTTGACTTAACTAGTGCTGTTTTCAGATTTCAGACGTCTAGTAAGTAATTAATCTTACAAACGTCTCGATTGCCCGCATTCCTGGGCAGGAAGTTTTACTAGGGAAGTTGCTATTGCATGTGGCGTGAAACCAAAATTCTGCTGATTGATGACGATAGCGTCCGCCGCCGCGATTTAGCGGTGATTTTGAATTTTCTTGGCGAAGAAAATTTGCCCTGCGGCAGCCATGATTGGCAGCAGGCGGTCAGCTCATTGTCATCGAGCCGTGAAGTCATTTGTGTGCTGATCGGGACGGTAAACGCTCCTGGCGCTGTTTTGGGCTTGTTAAAGACACTGTCAACCTGGGATGAGTTCCTTCCCGTGTTGCTAATGGGCGATATTTCTTCCGTCGACCTGCCTGAAGACCAGCGCCGCCGGGTACTTTCCACCCTGGAAATGCCCCCCAGCTACAGCAAATTGCTCGACTCCCTGCACCGTGCCCAGGTCTACCGCGAGATGTACGACCAGGCCCGCGAGCGCGGTCGCCATCGCGAACCCAACCTGTTCCGCAGTCTGGTCGGCACTAGCCGTGCCATCCAGCATGTGCGCCAGATGATGCAGCAGGTGGCCGACACCGACGCCAGCGTGCTGATCCTCGGCGAGTCCGGCACCGGCAAGGAAGTGGTCGCGCGCAACCTGCATTACCACTCCAAGCGCCGCGACGGGCCATTTGTGCCGGTCAACTGCGGGGCGATCCCGGCAGAGCTGCTTGAAAGCGAACTGTTCGGCCACGAGAAGGGCGCCTTTACCGGTGCGATCACCAGCCGTGCCGGGCGTTTCGAGTTGGCCAACGGTGGCACGCTGTTCCTTGACGAAATCGGCGACATGCCGCTGCCGATGCAGGTCAAGCTGCTGCGTGTACTGCAGGAACGCACCTTCGAGCGCGTGGGCAGCAACAAGACCCAGAGCGTCGACGTGCGCATCATCGCGGCCACCCACAAGAACCTCGAAAGCATGATCGAGGTCGGCAGCTTCCGCGAAGACCTGTACTACCGCCTCAACGTATTCCCGATCGAGATGGCCCCGCTGCGCGAGCGCGTGGAAGACATCCCGCTGCTGATGAACGAACTGATCTCGCGCATGGAGCACGAAAAGCGCGGCTCTATCCGTTTCAACTCTGCCGCGATCATGTCCCTGTGTCGCCACGGCTGGCCGGGCAACGTCCGCGAGCTGGCCAACCTGGTGGAGCGCATGGCGATCATGCACCCCTACGGCGTGATCGGCGTGGTCGAGTTGCCGAAGAAATTCCGCTACGTCGACGATGAAGACGAGCAGCTGGTCGACAGCCTGCGCAGCGACATGGAAGAACGGGTAGCCATCAACGGCCATACCCCGGACTTCGGTTCCACTGCCATGCTGCCGCCCGAAGGCCTGGACTTGAAGGACTACCTCGGCAATCTGGAACAAGGCCTGATTCAACAGGCCCTGGACGACGCCAACGGCATCGTCGCCCGTGCCGCCGAGCGCCTGCGCATCCGTCGAACCACCCTGGTGGAGAAGATGCGCAAGTACGGTATGAGCCGCAAAGAAGGTGATGAACAGGCGGATGATTGACGCCTGTTTTTCAAGCCGCTGATTTATCAGCGGTTTTTTTTCGGCACAAGTATTGCTACAGCCCTCGCAACGTTCCGTTTAACTGACGGTCAGCCAAGCGAGAGAGCATGATGCCCCACGCCGCCCAACACTCTTCCAGTCCTGCGATTGCGGGGCTGGTTCCTTCTGTAGAACAGCAAAGTCGCCAGGGCCTGGAACAGGCCTTTTCGCTGTTCAACCAGATGTCCAGCCAATTGACCGATTCCTACAGCCTGCTTGAAGCCCGGGTGTCCGAGCTTAAAGGCGAGTTGGCGGTGGTCAGCGCACAGCGCATGGAAGAACTGGCCGAGAAAGAGCGCCTGGCCAACCGTCTGCAAAACCTGCTGTCACTGCTGCCCGGCGGTGTGATCGTCATCGACGAAGAAGGCCGTGTGCGCGAAGCCAACCCGGCTGCCTGCGACATGCTTGGGCTGCCGCTGGAAGGCGAGCTGTGGCGGCATGTCATCACCCGCTGCTTTGCGCCGCGGGAAGATGACGGTCACGAAATTTCCCTGAAAGACGGCCGCCGCTTGTCCATCGCCACCCGTTCCTTGGACGCGGAGCCGGGTCAGCTGGTGCTGCTCAACGACCTGACTGAAACCCGTCACCTGCAAGACCAGTTGGCCCGGCATGAGCGTTTGTCTTCCCTGGGGCGCATGGTCGCTTCTTTGGCGCATCAGATCCGCACGCCGCTGTCGGCTGCCTTGATCTACGCCAGTCATTTGACTGATGAGCAATTGCCCGCCGCCACCCATCAACGGTTTGCCGGTCGCCTCAAGGAGCGTCTGCATGAGTTGGAGCACCAGGTGCGCGACATGCTGGTGTTTGCCCGTGGCGAATTGCCGCTCACCGACCGCATCACGCCGTCCGCGTTGATGCAGGCCCTGCAAGCGGCCGCCGCCACCCATATCCAGGACGTCCAGGTGCGCTGGCAGTGCGACAGCCATCTCGGTGAGTTGCTGTGCAACCGCGACACGCTGGTGGGTTCGCTGCTCAACCTGATCGAAAACGCCACCCAGGCCAGCGGCCCCGGCGCGCGGCTCAAGGTGCACCTGTACAACCGTGGGCAAAACCTGCGCCTGTGCATCAGCGACAGCGGCAGTGGTATCGAGCCCACCGTGTTGCAGCGCCTGGGCGAACCGTTTTTCACCACCAAGACCAACGGTACGGGCCTGGGCCTGACCGTGGTCAAAGCAGTGGCACGTGCCCATCAGGGAGAATTGCAACTGCATTCCCGCATTGGGCGTGGCACCTGTGCATTGATGACCTTGCCGCTGTTTTCCAGCGCGGCAAGCGCGGAGTAGTTATGGCTATCAAGGTTCTGTTGGTGGAAGACGATCGCGCCCTGCGTGAAGCATTGGCTGACACGCTGCTGTTGGCGGGCCATGACTACCGGGCGGTCGGTTCTGCCGAGGACGCCTTGGAGGCGGTCGAGCAGGAGTCCTTCAGCCTGGTGGTCAGTGATGTGAACATGCCCGGCATGGACGGTCACCAATTGCTCGGTCTGTTGCGCGCACGTCAGCCGCAATTGCCGGTGTTGCTGATGACCGCCCACGGCGCCGTCGAGCGGGCGGTCGACGCCATGCGCCAGGGCGCGGCGGATTACCTGGTCAAACCCTTCGAACCTAAAGCCCTGATCGAACTGGTCGCGCGGCATGCCCTGGGCGTGATCTCGGCCAGTGAAGGCGAAGGCCCGATTGCCTTTGAGCCGGCCAGTGCACAATTGTTGGAGCTGGCGGCCCGCGTGGCGCGCAGCGATTCCACTGTGTTGATTTCCGGCGAGTCCGGCACGGGCAAAGAGGTGCTGGCACGTTACATCCACCAGCAATCGACCCGCGCCAAGCAGCCGTTTATCGCGATCAACTGCGCGGCGATCCCTGACAACATGCTCGAGGCGACGCTGTTCGGTCACGAAAAGGGTTCGTTCACCGGCGCCATCGCAGCCCAGGCAGGCAAGTTCGAACAGGCCGACGGCGGCACCATCCTGCTCGATGAGATTTCGGAAATGCCCCTGGGCCTGCAAGCCAAGTTGCTGCGGGTGCTGCAGGAGCGTGAGGTTGAGCGCGTCGGCGCGCGTAAGCCGATCCAGCTGGATATCCGTGTAGTCGCCACCACCAACCGCGACCTGGCGGGCGAAGTGGCGGCGGGGCGTTTCCGTGAAGACCTGTTCTACCGGCTCTCGGTGTTCCCGCTGGCCTGGCGCCCGTTGCGCGAACGCCCGGCAGACATCATTCCGCTGGCCGAGCGCCTGCTGAACAACCACGTCAAAAAAATGAAGCATGCCCAGGCGCGCCTGTCGGCCGAGGCCCAAGCCTGCCTGATCGCCTATCCATGGCCGGGCAACGTGCGTGAACTGGATAACGCGATCCAGCGCGCGTTGATCCTGCAACAGGGCGGGTTGATCCAGCCCCAGGATTTCTGCCTGGCCATGGGCAGTGGTGTCGCGCCACTGCCGACCCTGGCGCCGGCGCCCGTGGTGGTCGAAACCGAGACCGCTGGCGCCCTGGGCGACGACCTGCGTCGCCGTGAATTCCAGATGATCATCGACACCCTGCGCTCCGAGCGCGGCCGTCGCAAAGAGGCTGCTGAGCGCTTAGGGATAAGCCCGCGCACCCTGCGCTACAAGCTGGCGCAGATGCGCGACGCCGGGATGGATGTGGAAGCGTATCTATTCGCCACATAACCGGTAACAAGGTCGACAAGGTTTGTCGCCTTTTCTTACGAGTTGGTACAGAGCTGGCACCCTTGTTGCTACCTCCCTAGTAATTGCGGCGTAGCGTCAAAAAACATGCGGGTTGTCGGAGAGAGAAGTTCATGAGCCAGGGTATTGAGTTCAATCGGTTGATGTTGGATATGCGCTCCATGCAAATGGATGCCATGGCTCAACCGAAATCCGTCGTGCCAGCGCCGGAATTGGGCCAAAGCAGCTTCGCCGATATGCTCGGCCAGGCCATCAACAAAGTCAGTGACACCCAGCAAGCCTCCAGCCAGTTGGCTAACGCCTTTGAAATCGGCAAAAGCGGCGTGGACCTCACCGATGTGATGGTCGCCTCGCAAAAAGCCAGCGTTTCCTTCCAGGCCCTGACCCAAGTGCGTAACAAGCTGGTTCAGGCCTACCAAGACATCATGCAGATGCCGGTTTAAGGACGAGATTTAAGTCATGGCAGAAGCAGTCGTGGACAACGCACCCGCCAAGGCAGACGGCAAGCCGCCGCTGTTTGGCCTGTCGTTCCTGGAAAACCTCTCCGAAATGACCATGCTGCGTCAGGTGGGCCTGATGGTCGGCCTGGCAGCGAGCGTGGCGATTGGTTTTGCCGTGGTGTTGTGGTCGCAGCAACCCGATTACCGGCCGCTGTACGGCAGCCTGGCGGGCATGGATTCCAAGCAGATCATGGAAACCCTGGCCGCCGCCGACATCGCCTACACCGTGGAGCCCAACTCCGGGGCCCTGCTGGTCAAGGCCGACGACGTGGCCCGTGCGCGCATGAAACTCGCCGCCGCTGGCGTGACCCCGTCCGACAGCAATATCGGTTTCGAGATCCTCGACAAGGACCAGGGCCTGGGGACTTCCCAGTTCATGGAAGCCACCCGCTACCGTCGTGGCCTGGAAGGCGAACTGGCGCGCACCATCTCCAGCCTGAACAACGTCAAGGGCGCCCGCGTGCACCTGGCCATTCCGAAAAGCTCGGTGTTTGTGCGCGACGAGCGCAAGCCAAGTGCTTCGGTCTTGGTGGAACTGTTTGCCGGCCGCTCCCTAGAGCCTGGCCAGGTCTTGGCGATCGTCAACCTGGTCGCCACCAGCGTGCCCGAGCTGAGCAAATCGCAGATCACCGTGGTGGACCAGAAGGGCAACCTGCTGTCCGATCAGGGCGAAAACTCCGCGCTGACCCAGGCTGGCAAGCAGTTCGACTACAGTCGTCGTGTGGAAAGCATGCTCACCCAGCGTGTGCACAACATCCTGCAACCGGTGTTGGGCAACGACCGCTACAAGGCTGAAGTGTCGGCCGATGTGGACTTCAGCGCGGTCGAGTCGACCTCCGAGCAATTCAACCCGGACCAGCCTGCTTTGCGCAGCGAGCAGTCCACCAGCGAACAACGCACCGCCGCCAATGGCCCGCCGCAAGGTGTGCCGGGCGCGTTGAGCAACCAGCCGCCAGCCCCGGCTTCCGCACCGCAAACCACCGGTGGCACTGCTGCCGGCGCGGGTGCGATCCAGCCAGGCCAGCCACTGTTGGACGCCAACGGCCAGCAGATCATGGACCCGGCCACCGGCCAGCCAATGCTCGCCCCGTACCCGGCGGACAAACGTAACCAGTCCACCAAGAACTTCGAACTCGACCGTTCCATCAGCCACACCAAGCAGCAGCAGGGCCGCGTCAATCGCCTGTCGGTCTCGGTGGTGGTGGATGACCAGGTCAAGGTCAATGCCGCTGACGGCGCCGTTACCCGTGCCCCCTGGACCGCCGACGAATTGGCGCGTTTCACTCGCCTGGTGCAGGACGCCGTTGGGTTCGACGCCAGTCGGGGTGACAGTGTCAGCGTGATCAACATGCCGTTCTCCGCCGAGCGTGGCGAAGTGATCGCTGAACCGTCGTTCTACTCGCAGCCGTGGTTCTGGGACATCGTCAAGCAAGTGCTGGGTGTGTTGTTCATCCTGGTACTGGTGTTCGGTGTGCTGCGTCCGGTGCTTAACAACATCACCGGCAACGGCAAGAAACAGCTGGCCCTGGCCGGTGGCGACGTGGAGTTGGGTGGCATGGGCGGCCTCGACGGCGAACTGGCCAACGACCGCGTCAGCCTCGGCGGCCCGCAAAGCATCCTGTTGCCAAGCCCGAGCGAGGGTTACGACGCTCAGCTGAACGCAATCAAGAGTCTGGTGGCAGAAGACCCGGGCCGTGTGGCCCAGGTCGTGAAAGAGTGGATCAACGCAGATGAGTGATAATCGAGCCGCTGTTGCCAAGCTCACCAAGGTCGACAAAGCCGCAGTCTTGCTGCTGTCCCTCGGTGAAACCGACGCCGCCCAAGTGCTGCGCCATATGGGCCCCAAAGAGGTTCAGCGTGTCGGCGTGGCCATGGCGCAGATGCGCAATGTGCACCGCGAACAAGTCGAGCAGGTGATGAGCGAATTCGTCGAGATCGTCGGCGACCAGACCAGCCTGGGCGTCGGCTCCGACAGCTACATCCGCAAGATGCTTACCTCGGCCCTGGGCGAAGACAAGGCCAACGGCCTGATCGACCGCATCCTGCTCGGTGGCAACACCAGCGGCCTCGACAGCCTGAAATGGATGGAACCGCGCGCCGTGGCCGACGTGATCCGCTACGAGCACCCGCAGATCCAGGCAATCGTGGTGGCCTACCTCGACCCGGACCAGGCCGGTGAAGTGCTCGGCCACTTCGACCATAAGGTGCGCCTGGACATCATCCTGCGCGTGTCGTCGCTGAACACCGTGCAGCCGGCGGCCCTGAAAGAACTCAACACGATTCTGGAGAAGCAGTTCTCCGGCAACTCGAATGCCTCGCGTACCACCCTGGGCGGTATCAAGCGCGCGGCCGACATCATGAACTTCCTCGACAGCTCGGTCGAAGGCCAGTTGATGGACTCGATCCGCGAGATCGACGACACCCTGTCCGGCCAGATCGAAGACCTCATGTTCGTGTTCAACAACCTTTCCGATGTCGACGACCGCGGCATCCAGGCGTTGCTGCGCGAAGTGTCCTCCGATGTGCTGGTGCTGGCCCTCAAGGGATCGGACGAAGGCGTCAAGGAAAAGATCTTCAAGAATATGTCCAAGCGCGCCTCGGAACTGTTGCGCGACGACCTGGAAGCCAAAGGCCCGGTACGCGTCAGCGACGTGGAAACCGCGCAGAAAGAAATCCTCACCATTGCCCGCCGTATGGCCGAAGCCGGAGAAATCGTTCTCGGCGGGAAGGGCGGCGAAGAAATGATCTAAGGCGCCTCTCATGTCGAACAAAGATGAGGCGCCCAGCGATCTGATTCGCGCACGGGACGTCGGTGGGTTCGACATCTGGTCGTTGCCCAGCTTCGATCCGCATGTGCCCGAGCCCGAGCCTGAACCGGTTGAAGAGCCACCGGCGGAAATGGAAGAAGTGCCGCTGGATGAAGTCCAGCCACTGACCCTGGAAGAGTTGGAAGCCATCCGCCAGGAGGCCTACAACGAGGGCTTCGCGGCAGGTGAAAAAGATGGTTTTCGCAGCACCACCCTCAAGGTCCGCCAGGAAGCCGAGGAGGCGCTGAGCGTCAAACTGGCCAGCCTGGAACGCTTGATGGGCGGGCTGTTCGACCCTATCGCCGAGCAGGATGCGCAGATCGAAAAAGCCATGGTCGAGCTGGTGCAGCACATCGCCCGCCAGGTGATCCAGCGTGAGCTGGTGCTGGACTCCAGCCATATCGAAAGCGTGATGCGCGAAGCCCTCAAGCTGCTGCCCCTGGGCGTCGGCAATGTACGGCTGTACATCAATCCGCAGGATTTCGAACAGGTCAAAGCCCTGCGCGAGCGCCATGAAGAAACCTGGCGCATCGTCGAGGACGCGTCGCTGCAACCCGGTGGTTGCCGCGTCGAGACCGAACATAGCCGCATCGATGCCACGGTGGAAACCCGCATCAGCCAGATCATGGCCAAGCTGTTGGATCAGGCCCATGAGCAGGTGTTGAACCCTGCCGAGCCTGACCTGAGCGTGGACCTGGACGCCCCAGATGCGCCTTGATCGCACCAGCTTCGCCAAGCGCTTGAGCGGTTATGCCGAAGCCGCCGAGTTGCCTGGCCAGCCGATCCTTGAAGGGCGCCTGCTGCGCATGGTCGGCCTGACCCTCGAAGCCGAAGGCCTGCGCGCCGCCATGGGCAGCCGCTGCATGGTGATCAACGACGACAGCTACCACCCGGTGCAGGTCGAAGCCGAAGTGATGGGCTTCTCCGGCAGCAAGATTTTCCTGATGCCTGTGGGCAGTTTGGCGGGCATTGCCCCTGGCGCCCGCGTGGTGCCCTTGGCCGACACCGGCCGCCTGCCGATGGGCATGAGCATGCTCGGTCGCGTGCTTGACGGCGCCGGTCGCGCGCTGGATGGCAAAGGCGGCATGAAGGCCGAAGACTGGGTGCCGATGGACGGCCCCACCATCAACCCGCTCAACCGTAACCCCATCAGCGTGCCGCTGGACGTGGGCATTCGCAGCATCAACGGATTATTGACGGTCGGCCGTGGCCAGCGTCTGGGCCTGTTTGCCGGTACCGGCGTAGGTAAATCAGTGCTGCTGGGCATGATGACGCGCTTTACCGAGGCCGACATCATCGTGGTCGGGCTGATCGGCGAACGGGGCCGCGAGGTAAAGGAATTTATCGAGCACAGCCTCGGTGAAGAGGGCCTCAAGCGCTCGGTCGTCGTTGCGTCCCCGGCGGACGATGCGCCGCTGATGCGCCTGCGCGCCGCCATGTACTGCACGCGCATCGCCGAATATTTCCGCGACAAGGGCAAGAATGTCTTGTTGCTGATGGACTCGCTGACCCGATTCGCCCAGGCCCAGCGGGAAATCGCCCTGGCCATCGGCGAACCGCCGGCCACCAAGGGCTATCCGCCGTCGGTGTTCGCCAAGCTACCCAAACTGGTGGAGCGTGCCGGTAACGCCGAAGCCGGGGGCGGCTCGATCACCGCGTTCTACACCGTGCTGTCCGAAGGCGATGACCAGCAAGACCCGATTGCCGACTCGGCGCGGGGCGTGCTTGACGGTCACATCGTGCTGTCGCGGCGCTTGGCTGAAGAGGGGCACTACCCGGCCATCGATATCGAAGCGTCCATCAGCCGGGTGATGCCGGCGGTGGTGACGCCGGAACACATGATCCGTGCGCAACAGTTCAAGCAGTTGTGGTCGCGCTACCAACAGAGCCGTGACCTGATCAGCGTCGGCGCCTACGTGGCGGGCGGCGATCGCGACACCGACCTGGCCATTGCCCTGCAACCGCAGTTGGTGACCTACCTGCGCCAGGGCCTCAACGACAAGATCAGCATGGGCGAAAGCGAAGCGCACTTGCAGTCGATCTTCGCCCCGGCGCCGGGCGGCTAAGCCATGGCCAACAGCCGCGCCGCGCGCCTGGCTCCGGTGGTGGACATGGCCGAAAAGGCCGAGAAAACCGCCGTGCAGCGCCTGGGTTACTTCCAGGGTCAGGTGCGCCTGGCGGAAAGCAAGCTGGGCGACCTCGAGCGCTTTCGTGGCGAATACCAACAGCAGTGGATCGAGCGGGGCTCTAAAGGTGTGTCCGGCCAATGGCTGATGGGCTACCAGGGCTTTCTCAACCAACTGGAAACGGCCGTCGGCCAGCAGCGCCAAAGCCTGGCCTGGCACCAGAACAACCTCGATAAAGCCCGCGAAAGCTGGCAGGCCGCGTTTGCACGGGTTGAAGGCCTGCGCAAACTGGTGCAGCGCTATATCGACGAAGCGCGGGCACTGGAAGATAAGCGCGAGCAGAAGTTGCTCGACGAGCTGTCTCAGCGCATGCCGCGCAAAGACGTCTATTGAGAGTTGCCCACATCTCCTTCTCCTGCTAAACCTTGTGTCATTGCCAATGACAAGGAAGCAGTCGCATGTCAGTCGAGTCACAAGTATCCCTGGACGGGACGAAGTTGACGATAGCGGTCAAGGGCCGGTTTGATTTCGGCAGCCATCAGGCGTTTCGCGATGCCTACGAGCGTTTCTATAAAGTGCCTGAGTTGTACGTCGTCGACCTGAAAGAGGCCACCTACATGGACAGTTCCGCCCTGGGCATGCTCCTGCTGTTGCGCGACCATGCCGGTGGCGATAATGCTGAAGTTCAGGTGATCAACAGCAACTCAGACGTGCGCAAGATCCTCGCCATCTCCAACTTCGACAAACTGTTCGACATCAGTTGAGCGCCCTGGCCCCGATCATCGAACCGCTGACGATCCTGATCGCCGAAGACAGCGCCGCCGACCTGCTGTTGCTGTCGACCATCATCCGGCGCCAGGGTCATCAGGTGCTCACGGCCACTAACGGCGCTGAGGCAGTCGAAGTGTTTACCCGTGAGCGCCCGCAACTGGTGTTGATGGATGCGCTGATGCCGGTGATGGACGGCTTTGAAGCGGCACGCCGGATCAAGCAGTTGGCGGGTGAAGAGCTGGTACCGCTGATTTTTCTCACCTCCTTGCGCGAGAGCGAAGCCCTGGCCCAGTGCCTGGATGCCGGCGGCGATGACTTCCTGCCCAAACCCTACAACCAGCTGATTCTCGCGGCGAAGATCAACGCCATGGACCGCCTGCGCCGGTTGCAGGCCACGGTCCTGCAGCAGCGCGACCTGATCGCCAAGCATCACGACTATCTTCTGCACGAGCAGCGGGTGGCCAAGGCGGTGTTTGATAAGGTCGCGCATTCGGGCTGCATCAACGCCGCGCCGAATATCCGCTACCTGCAATCGCCCTATGCGCTGTTTAACGGTGACTTGCTGCTGGCCGCCTACACGCCGTCCGGCGACATGCACGTGCTGCTTGGTGACTTCACCGGCCATGGCCTGCCAGCGGCAGTGGGTGCCATGCCCCTGGCTGAAGTGTTCTACGGCATGACGGCCAAGGGCTACGGCCTGGCACAGACCCTGCGCGAGATGAACGCCAAGCTCAAGCGCATCCTGCCGGTGGACATGTTCTGCTGCGCCACTCTGTTGTGTCTGAGCACGCAGCGGCGGGTCGTGGAGGTGTGGAACGGCGGCATGCCCGAAGGCTACGTGCATGAAATCGCCAGCGGCAAACGCACGCCGCTGGAATCGCGGCATTTGCCGTTGGGTGTGCTCTCGGCCGAAGCCTTTGATGATCGTACTGAAGTCTGGCCGATGGCCCTGGGCGACCGGGTGTTCCTGTTGTCCGATGGGGTGCTGGATACCGCCGATGCCAACGACCAACTCTTCGGCGCCGAACGTTTGCAGCAGGTGTTTGCCGCCAATCGCGAGCCTGATCGTTTGTTTGAAGAGATCGAACAGGCCCTGGCGGCATTTCGCTGTGAAGTGCGCGATGACGTGAGCCTGGTGGAAATCACCTTGCAGCCTGGCCAGCCACTGCGTGCCTCCGGGCCGTTGTATGCGGACAGTGGGCAGTCGTGCCCGCTGGATTGGTCGGTGAGTTTCGAATTCCGCGCTGAAACCTTGAAGCGCTACAACCCGTTGCCGTATCTGCTGCAACTGTTGCTGGAAATCCATGGTCTGCGCGAGCAGAGCGGGGCGTTGTACAGCGTGATGGCGGAACTGTATTCGAATGCGCTGGAGCATGGGGTGCTGGGGCTGGATTCGCGGCTAAAGCGTGATGCCCTGGGATTTGCCGAGTATTACCGCCAGCGTAATGACCGCCTGGCGCAACTCGACAGCGGGTATATCCGGGTGCATGTGCAGGTGGTGCCGACGGCGGCGGGTGGGAAGATGACCCTGCGCATCGAAGACAGCGGTCCGGGGTTTGATGTGGACCAGGTGCTGGCGCGGCCGCTGGATATCGACCGTCTGTCTGGCCGGGGCTTGAGCCTGGTCCGTCAGTTGAGCAGCCATGTAGGCTGGTCGGATGGCGGGCGCAGTGTGTGCGTGGAGTTTTGCTGGGGGGCTCTGGCATAATTCGCCGATTCTTGATCAGGGAGCGAGCAAGTGGTTGATCTACATCTGGACCCGCAGGTGTTGTCGGGTTTGCAGGAAGTCATGGAAGGCGAGTATCCGAAGTTGCTGGATACCTTTCTTGATGATTCCCAGAAGCGTGTCGAGGCGTTGCGCAAGGCCAGGGATGATGCCAAGGCGTTGGGGCGGATTGCGCATAGTTTCAAGGGGAGCAGTGGGAACCTTGGGGCGGTGCGGTTGGCGCAGTTGTGTCAGCGGTTGGAGGTGGAGTCTGTTGAGTCCAATGCAGATTTGGGGGCATTGGTGGATCTGATTGATCATGAGTTTGCGTTGGTGAAGCCGTTGTATGAGTCGGAGCGGCAGCGGTTTCAGATTTGATTGAGTGCATATCCGTTACTGCGGTAACGGCGGCCTATGGTTTCGCCCTTACGGCCAGCCCTTTCAAGGTCTTTGAAAATCCGGCGATATCTGGCTGATACCCTCCCATTAAAGGCGAACACTGCAACTGTGGCGAGCGGGCTTGTCCCGCGTTGGGTTGCGAAGCGACCCTAGAAGGATAAATGCGGTGAGTCAGGCACTCTTCGGCCGCTGGTTCTGGGGCTGCTTCGCAGCCCAACGCGGGACAAGCCCGCTCGCCACAGGGTGCTTATCGCCAGTTCTACCTAAAGACCTTGAAAGGGCTGGCCGTAGGGGTGGAACCAATACCCACCGTTACCCAAATAACGGATATACACGCCAAAACCCAAACCTGGCCCAACTCTTGCTATACCTCCCAATACTGCATCCCCGACCCCCATGCAGTGGAGACCTTTATCTATGCCAGTCGCCCCGAATTCGCTCCTTCAGGCTGCCCCCGCGGCCAAGCCTCAAGCGCCCGCCGCCAACCCACCGGCAGTGGCTGCGGACCCACGGGACAAGGGCCCTGGCTTCGCTCAAGTGTTCGCCAACCAGGCTTCCAAACCCACGGTCAAGTCCGACGACAACTCGCCCAAGCCCACCGCCGGCAAGTCCTCCGATGCCAGCGCCAAGCCAGCGGCCAGCAGCGACAAACCTGCCGCCAGCACGCCAGCCGTTGCCGATAGCGGCAAACCCTTGCCTGCCACCCCACCGGCCAAGACCGACGACAGCGCCAGCAAAGATGATGATGCGCCAACCGACCCGACCCTGGTGCAGCAGCCTCCGGCTGACCCGGTGGTCGACCCGGCCCTGATTGCCACCGTCACTCCGGTAGCTGTGCCAGTGCCAGTGGAAACCCCGGCGCCAGTCACCACGGCCAAGGATGACAAGGCCCAGCCGGTGGTCGCGGCACCGGTAGCGGCGACCGAGGAAGCCAAGCCAGTCTTCGATCCGGAAGCCGATCCTTTGGACGCCATGCCCGCCGTGCGTCTGGCGATGGAGCAGGGCGGTCACGTCTCGGCCAGCAGTCAGGCCCAGGCCAAAACTGCTCCGGCACCGACCCAGGATCAACCCACCGCCGCCCAGAACTTTGCCGCCGGCCTGGCCAATATGGTCGACCAGCAAGCCACCAAGGACAGCACTGACACGGGCGGTGACAAGGCCTTCGGCGGGCTGATCGAAGACGGCCTCAAGGACCTGAAGAACGCCAGCAGCGACACCCGTGTCGATGACTTCGCCAACCGCCTAGCGGCATTGACCCAGGCCGCCACGCCAAAAACCGCCAACGCTTTGCCGCCGGTGACCAATGCGCCGTTGGCCATGCACCAGAGCGGCTGGACCGACGAAATCGTCAACCGCGTGATGTACCTGTCCAGCGCCAACCTCAAGTCGGCGGAGATCCAGTTGCAGCCGGCCGAGCTCGGTCGCCTGGATATCAAAGTCAACATGACCGCCGACCAGCAAGCCCAGGTCAACTTCATGAGCGCCCACCCGGTGGTGCGTGAGGCGCTGGAAAGCCAGTCGGGCCGTTTGCGGGAGATGTTCGCTCAGCAGGGCATGGGGCAGGTGGATGTGAACGTGTCCGACCAGTCCCGTGGCCAGGAGCAACAACAGCAGCAGGCCCAGACCGGTGGCGTGAGCCGCAGCGGCGGACGTAGTGACAGCGGCGACAACGGCGCGCACGTTGACGTGGCTGAAGCCGTGGCGCCGGTCACCTCAACCGTGATCGGGTCCAGCGCCGTCGACTACTACGCCTAGCTCGCCCCCACTGTAGGAGCGAGCTTGCTCGCGAAGAACCTGAGAGCGCCGCGGGCTGTCAGGTTTTCCGCGATATCGTTAACGACCTTCGCGAGCAAGCTCGCTCCTACAGGGATGCGCCAGACAACTCTGGCATAACACTTGCTCTTGCCTTTCCGTAGATCTATGAATCCCCGAATAGTGACGGATTATTGGCATGGCGAAGAGCGACGACGCAGCAAAAGCACCCGCAGGCAAAGGTAAGCTCAAGCTTATCCTGTTGATAGTCCTGGGCCTGCTCCTGGCCATCGGCGCCTCGGTCGGCGGCACCTGGTACATCATGCACAGCAGTGCCAGCAAGCCGGCACCTGCCGCCGAAACCGCCAGTAACGTCAAGCAACCGGCAATCTTCGAGCCGATGCTTCCGGCCTTTGTCGCCAACTTCAATCAGAACGGTCGCCAACGCTACCTGCAGGTGAGCATCACCTTGCTGGCGCGTAATGCCTCGGACCTGGACGCCCTCAAGGTGCACATGCCGGTGATCCGTAACAACCTGGTGATGCTGTTCTCCAGCCAGAGCTTCGACACACTTGCCACCCCGGTGGGCCAGGAAATGCTGCGCCAGAAGGTCACCGCCAGCGTGCAGGAAGTGGCCCAGAAGGAACTCGGCAAAGTCGTGGTCGAGCAGGCGCTCTTCACTAACTTCGTATTGCAGTAGGATCACGACATGGCCGTGCAAGACCTGCTGTCCCAGGATGAGATCGACGCGCTGCTGCATGGCGTCGACGATGGTCTGGTACAGACCGAAATGGCTGCCGAGCCCGGCAGCGTCAAAAGTTATGACCTCACCAGCCAGGATCGTATCGTCCGTGGACGCATGCCGACCCTGGAGATGATCAACGAGCGTTTCGCCCGCTACACCCGCATCAGTATGTTCAACATGCTGCGCCGCTCGGCGGACGTGGCGGTGGGCGGCGTGCAGGTGATGAAGTTCGGTGAATACGTGCACTCGCTGTACGTGCCCACCAGCCTCAACCTGGTCAAGATCAAGCCGCTGCGCGGCACCGCGCTGTTCATCCTGGATGCCAAGCTGGTGTTCAAGCTGGTGGACAACTTCTTTGGCGGCGACGGCCGTCACGCCAAGATCGAAGGCCGTGAGTTCACCCCGACCGAATTGCGGGTGGTGCGCATGGTGTTGGAGCAGGCCTTCATCGACTTGAAGGAAGCCTGGCAGGCGATCATGGAAGTCAATTTCGAGTACATCAACTCGGAAGTGAACCCGGCCATGGCCAACATCGTCGGCCCCAGCGAAGCCATTGTGGTCTCCACCTTCCACATCGAACTCGATGGCGGTGGCGGCGACCTGCACGTGACCATGCCGTACTCGATGATCGAGCCGGTGCGCGAGATGCTCGACGCTGGCTTCCAGTCCGACCTGGACGACCAGGACGAGCGTTGGGTCAAGGCCCTGCGCGAAGACCTGCTGGACGTCGACGTCCCACTGAGCGCCACCGTGGCCCGTCGCCAGTTGCGCCTGCGCGATATTTTGCACATGCAGCCGGGGGACATCATTCCCGTCGAATTGCCGGACGAAATGATCATGCGCGCTAACGGGGTGCCATCGTTCAAGGTCAAGCTCGGTTCCCACAAGGGCAACTTGGCTCTTCAAGTGGTTGAACCGATCAATCGTCGCTGATCAACACTAATTTCTGCTCCGCCGAGGACATGTAATGGCTACCGAACACGAAAACACTTCCGCCGAAGACCAGGCCCTGGCTGACGAATGGGCGGCTGCCCTGGAAGAAACCGGCGATGTCGGCCAGGACGACATCGATGCGCTGTTGGCCGCTGATGCCGCCACCGCGCCGGCCGGCAACCGCCTGCCGATGGAAGAATTCGGCAGCGTGCCGAAGAACAACGACCCGGTGACCCTCGATGGCCCGAACCTGGATGTGATCCTCGACATTCCGGTGTCGATCTCCATGGAAGTCGGCAGCACCGAAATCAACATCCGCAACCTGCTGCAACTCAACCAGGGTTCGGTGATCGAGCTGGACCGCCTGGCCGGCGAGCCGCTGGACGTGCTGGTCAATGGCACCCTGATTGCCCACGGCGAAGTGGTGGTGGTCAACGAGAAGTTCGGCATCCGCCTGACCGACGTGATCAGCCCGAGCGAACGCATCAAGAAGTTGCGCTGATATGAAACGGCTGATAGTGGGGCTGTTAGTCGCGTTGCCCCTGGACGCCTGGGCCGCTGAGCCCGTGGCCCAGGCCCAGGCCGCCGCTGCGCCCGTTGGCAGTGTCGGCGGGCAGCTCACTCAGTTGGTGCTGGGCTTGTTGCTGGTGGTCGGCTTGATTTTTGCGCTGGCCTGGCTGATGCGTCGCGTGCAGCGCGTGGGCCCGGGCAACGTGCAGGTGATCGAAATGATCGGCTCCCGTGCCCTCGGCCCGCGTGATCGTCTGGTGCTGGTACAGGTTGGCGAAGAACAGATTCTGCTGGGCATCACCCCTGGCCGCATCACCCCGCTGCACGTGCTCAAGACGTCGGTGAACGTGGATCAGTCCAAGCCCGCCACGCCAGAATTCGCCCAGCGCCTGATGGAGTTGCTGGGCAAGGATCAGAAGGATAAGAAGTAATGCGCGTTTTATTGACGCTCATGCTGTTGCTGGCGGCGCCATTGGCGTTTGGCGCCGACCCGTTGTCGATCCCGGCGATCACGTTGGGCACCAACGCGGCCGGTGCGCAGGAATACTCGGTCAGCCTGCAGATCCTGCTGATCATGACCGCGCTGAGCTTTATCCCGGCGTTTGTCATGCTGATGACCAGCTTCACGCGGATCATCATCGTGTTCTCGATTCTGCGCCAGGCCCTGGGCCTGCAGCAGACGCCGTCGAACCAGATCCTCACCGGCATGGCCTTGTTCCTGACGCTGTTCATCATGGCGCCGGTGTTCGACAAGGTGAACCAGCAAGCCCTGCAACCCTACCTGGCGGAGAAAATGACCGCCCAGGATGCGATCGACAAGGCCCAGGGGCCGATCAAGGACTTCATGCTGTCGCAGACCCGCTCCAGCGACCTTGAGCTGTTTATGCGTCTGTCCAAGCGCACCGACATTGCCACTCCGGACCAGGCACCGCTGACCATCCTGGTGCCGGCGTTCGTCACCTCCGAATTGAAAACCGCGTTCCAGATCGGCTTCATGATCTTCATCCCGTTCCTGATCATCGACCTGGTGGTGGCGAGCGTGCTGATGGCCATGGGTATGATGATGCTGTCGCCGCTGATCATCTCGTTGCCGTTCAAGATCATGCTGTTTGTGCTGGTGGACGGCTGGGCACTGATTATCGGCACGTTGGCCGGCAGTTTCGGCGGGGTATAGCGCGATGACGCCAGAAGTAGCTGTCGACCTGTTCCGTGAAGCGCTGTGGCTGACCACCGTGATGGTCGCCGTGCTGGTCGTGCCGAGCTTGTTGGTGGGCCTGCTGGTGGCGATGTTCCAGGCCGCGACCCAGATCAACGAACAGACCTTGAGCTTTTTGCCGCGTTTGCTGGTGATGTTGGTCACCCTGATCGTGGCCGGCCCGTGGCTGGTACAGACCTTCATGGAATACATCCTGCAGTTGTACGGCAGTATTCCGCAGTTGATCGGCTGACCGGATGCAGTCGTTGCTGGCATTGACCGACACCCAGATCAGCACCTGGGTGGCGTCCTTCATCCTGCCGCTGTTTCGCGTGACGGCGATGTTGATGGCCATGCCGGTGTTCGGCACCACCCTCGTACCACGTCGCGTGCGCCTGTACTTCGCAGTGGCGATTACCGTGGTGATCGTGCCGGGTTTGCCGCCGATGCCGCCGGTCAATGCCATTGATCTCAGCGCCTTGCTGCTGATTGCCGAACAGATCCTGATCGGCGCACTAATGGGCTTTTCCCTCACGCTGTTTTTCCAGGCCTTCGTGGTGGCCGGCCAGATCATCTCGATCCAGATGGGCATGGGCTTCGCCTCCATGGTCGACCCTACCAACGGTGTGTCGGCGGCGGTGATCGGGCAATTCCTGACCATGCTGGTGACCTTGCTGTTCCTGGCAATGAACGGCCATCTCGTGGCCTTTGAGGTGATGACTGAAAGCTTCACCACCTTGCCGGTGGGCTCGGGGCTGGTGGTCAATCATTTCTGGGAAATCGTCGGGCGCCTGGGCTGGGTCTTCGGCGCGTCGCTGTTGCTGGTGTTGCCGGCGATTACCGCGTTGCTGGTGGTCAACATCGCGTTCGGCGTGATGACCCGTGCGGCGCCGCAGTTGAACATCTTCTCGATTGGTTTCCCGTTGACCCTGGTATTGGGCATGGGGATTTTCTGGGTCGGCCTGGCCGACATTCTCAATCAGTATCAACCGCTGGCGACCGACGCCTTGCAGTTCTTACGTGATCTGGCACGGGCGCGCTGAGCCATGGCCGAGAGCGAGAGTGGTCAGGACAAAACAGAAGACCCCACGGAGAAACGCAAAAAGGACTCCAGGGAAAAGGGCGAGATTGCGCGCTCCAAAGAGCTGAACACCGTTGCCACCATGATGGCCGGCGCCGGCGCCTTGTTGATCTACGGCGGCGGTTTGGCGCTGGACTTGATGGAGTTGATGAAACACAACTTCACCTTGCCCCGTGAAGTACTGCTCAACCCCGATGCCATGGGCCAGTACCTGCTGCACTCGGGCAAGATCGCGATCCTGGCGGTGCAGCCGATTTTGATCACTTTGCTGTTGGCTGCGCTGATCGGCCCGGTTGCCCTCGGCGGCTGGCTGTTCGCTGCTGGCAGCCTGGCGCCCAAGTTCAGCCGCATGAACCCGGCTGCGGGACTCAAGCGCATGTTTTCCGCCAAGGCCTTGGTGGAGCTGCTCAAGGCCCTGGCCAAATTCATCCTGATCCTGTTTGTGGCGCTGATGGTGTTGTCGTCCGACATCGACGACCTGCTGCGCATCGCCCATGAACCGCTGGAGTCGGCGATCATCCACAGCGTGCAGGTGGTGGGCTGGAGCGCGCTTTGGATGGCCGCCGGGCTGATCATCATTGCCGCAGTGGATGCGCCGATTCAGTTGTGGGAAAGCCACAAGAAACTGCTGATGACCAAGCAGGAAGTGCGCGATGAGCACAAGGACCAGGAGGGCCGTCCCGAGGTCAAGCAGCGTATTCGCCAACTGCAACGGGAAATGTCCCAGCGCAAGATGATGGGCGCGGTGCCCGACGCCGACGTGGTCATCACCAACCCGACCCACTACGCTGTGGCGCTCAAATACGACCCGGAGAAGGGCGGCGCGCCGATGCTGCTGGCCAAGGGCAGTGACTTTACCGCGCTGAAGATCCGCGAAATTGCGGTGGCCAACGACATTCTGTTGTTGGAGTCGCCGGAGTTGGCGCGGTCGATCTTCTATTCCACCGACCTGGACCAGGAAATCCCGGCCGGGCTCTACCTGGCCGTGGCCCAGGTGCTGGCGTATGTCTATCAGATCCGCCAATACCGCGCGGGCAAGGGCAAGCGTCCGGACCCGCTCAAGGATCTGCCGATTCCGCCGGATTTGCGCCGCGATTCCTGAGTTACTACGCCCTACCACTCGTCTTGAATGCCTGTCTACCTGTCAACTTTGACAGTAGCCAGAAGCTCGTTCTCGCGGTTCCATTGCTTAAAGCACTGCGCGAAAGCTGTAGATGAGATGCAGGGAGAGGGGTTTTGAAGGCGGTCAGAGGCGCTGTCAAATATTACGACCAGAAATCCGGGATGGGTTTGATTGTCCTGGAAAACGGTGAAGACGACGTGCGCGTGAATTTCATCGGTTCGCGAGGTATTCGGCTTGCCGTGGGCCTGCGGGTTGAGGTCAAGAGAGTCCATGGGCGCGATGCGGTCTATGCATCCGACGTTCGCGTTATCCCGTAAGTCAGGAGAGCGGCAATGGCAACAGGTACGGTGAAGTGGTTTAACGCGGAGAAGGGGTTTGGGTTTATCACTCAAGACGGTGGGGGCGATATATTTGTCCACTTCTCGGCCATCACGGGCGACGGTTTCAGGACGCTTGAAGAGAACCAAAAAGTGGAGTTCGAGGTAACGCAGGGGGCCAAAGGCGCTCAGGCCGAGAACGTCCGCGTCGTATGAGCTTGATGGTCGTTCCCGCAGGGTAGTACAGGAACGATCCGTCCTCAGGCCATCAAGTGCTCGCTGTCCGCCAACACTCTGTCAGCCAGCAGCTTTGCCAGCCTAATCAACTGTGCAACGCCCAGCGCACCTTCGCGTTTTGTCCCGTCCCATTCAAACGCAAAGTCACTCATCAGCGCTTCGGCCGAGGCGAGGGTTTCGGTGAGGTTGACCAGCAGGTCTTGTGTAAAACCTTGTCAGAAAACTCCTGAGTAGCAGCGGAAGTACATAGATCCAAATGTGGGAGCGGGCTTGCTCGCGAATGCATTCTGTCAGTTGACCAAAAAGTCGCCTGACACACCGTATTCGCGAGCAAGCCCGCTCCCACATCTGATTCGCTGTACACCCGGTAGTACCGGTTGCTTACGAGTCATCTGAGCCTCAAAACCAAAGTTGGAAGGCTTCTTGCAATACCGCCTCCAGGACGCCTCCAGGCGTCAAAACTTTGCTTCAAAGGACACGAGGAATACCGGTGGTGGATCGCTCTCAAATGCTCGGCAACGCCCGCAGCACCCTGACTGACCTCTCGCGAGGCAATCTGGGTGTGCCGTTGTTGTTGCTGGTGATGCTGGCAATGATGATGTTGCCGATGCCGCCGTTCCTGCTGGACGTGTTCTTTACCTTCAACATTGCCCTGTCCGTCGTGGTCCTGCTGGTGTGCGTATACGCCCTGCGGCCATTGGATTTCGCGGTATTCCCGACCATTCTGCTGGTGGCGACCCTGCTGCGCCTGGCGCTGAACGTGGCGTCGACGCGTGTGGTCATGCTCCACGGCCAGGACGGCCATGCCGCTGCCGGTAAGGTGATCCAGGCCTTCGGTGAGGTGGTGATCGGCGGTAACTACGTGGTCGGTATCGTGGTGTTCGCGATCCTGATGATCATCAACTTCGTGGTGGTGACCAAGGGCGCCGGGCGGATTTCCGAGGTGAGCGCGCGGTTTACCCTCGACGCGATGCCCGGCAAACAGATGGCTATCGACGCCGACCTCAACGCCGGCCTGATCGACCAGAACCAGGCCAAGTCGCGCCGCCTGGAAGTGGCCCAGGAAGCCGAGTTCTACGGTTCCATGGACGGTGCCAGCAAATTCGTGCGCGGTGACGCCATCGCCGGCTTGTTGATCCTGTTCATCAACCTCATTGGCGGCATGGCCGTGGGTATCTTCCAGCACGGCATGACCTTTGGCGATGCGGGCAAGGTCTACGCCTTGCTGACCATCGGTGACGGTTTAGTGGCGCAATTGCCATCACTGTTGTTATCAACAGCTGCGGCCATCATGGTGACCCGTGCTTCGGGCTCCGAGGACATGGGCAAGCAGATCAGCCGGCAGATGTTCGCTTCGCCCAAGGCGCTGGCCGTAGCGGCGGGCATCATGGCGATCATGGGTATCGTGCCGGGCATGCCGCACGTGTCATTCCTGAGCATGGCGGCCCTGGCTGGCGGTGCTGCGTACCTGTTCTGGAAGAAGCAGAACCAGGTCAAAGTGATTGCCCAGCAGGAAATCGCACGCCAGCAGGAACTGCTGCCATCCCCGGCCCGCGCCCAGGAAACCAAGGAGCTTGGCTGGGATGACGTGACCCCGATCGATATGATCGGCCTGGAAGTCGGCTACCGCCTGATCCCACTGGTGGACCGCAACCAGGGCGGCCAACTGCTCGCGCGGATCAAGGGCGTGCGCAAGAAACTGTCCCAGGACCTGGGCTTCTTGATGCCCACCGTACACATCCGCGACAACCTCGACCTGGCGCCAAGTGCCTACCGCCTGACCCTGATGGGCGTAATCCTGGCGGAAGCCGAGATCTACCCGGACCGCGAACTGGCGATCAACCCAGGGCAGGTGTTCGGCAGCCTCAACGGCATCACCGCCAAAGATCCGGCTTTTGGCCTGGACGCGGTATGGATCGAAATCAGCCAGCGCAGCCAGGCGCAATCCCTCGGTTACACCGTGGTGGACGCCAGCACCGTGGTCGCGACGCACCTCAACCAGATCCTGTACAAGCACTCCCACGAGCTGATCGGCCACGAGGAAGTCCAGCAATTGATGGGTTTGCTGGCCAAAGCGTCGCCAAAACTGGCCGAAGAACTGGTGCCAGGCATTCTGTCGCTCTCGCAGTTGCTCAAGGTGTTGCAGGCACTGCTGGCCGAACAGGTGCCGGTCCGCGATATCCGCAGCATTGCCGAGGCCATCGCCAACAATGCCGCCAAGAGTCAAGATACTGCCGCCCTGGTGGCCGCGGTGCGCGTCGGATTGTCGCGTGCAATCGTCCAAAGCATTGTAGGGCTTGACTCCGAGCTGCCTGTGATCACCTTGGAACCCAGGTTGGAACAAATATTGCTCAATAGTATTCAGAAGGCAGGACAAGGCCAGGAAGAGGGCGTTCTGCTGGAGCCAAGCATGGCTGAGAAGCTGCAGCGCTCGTTGATCGACGCCGCACAGCGCCAGGAAATGCAGGGCCAACCGGTGATTCTGCTGGTGGCAGGCCCCGTCCGGGCGATGTTGTCGCGGTTTGGACGCCTGGCAGTACCGAATTTGCACGTTTTGGCTTATCAGGAAATTCCTGACAACAAGCAAGTGACTATCGTCGCGACAGTAGGGCCCAACGGCTGAGGGTAGTGGGTTATGCAAGTGAAGCGTTTTTTCGCCGCCGATATGCGTCAGGCCATGAAACTGGTGCGTGATGAGCTGGGCGCCGACGCCGCGATTATCGGAAACCGTCGTATTGCCGGCGGTGTCGAGCTGACGGCTGCCCTGGATTACACCCCCCAGGCCTTGGCGCCGCGTGTGCCGAACATGGAGCTCGAAGACGAGCTGCGCAAGACCGCTTCGCGCATTGTCTCGGCCCAGGCTGAACTGAGCATGCGCGGCGACAGCGATGCCACCACCAATCGCCAGTTGTTCGCCGGCTTGCCGCTAACGGCTGCCGAGCCGCTGGTCGAGCCGACCTTCAAAGAACCGCCGCGTCCTGCTGCGCCTGCTCCGGCGCCTGCGGTTGACCAGCGGGTGTTCGACTCGATGCGCTTTGAACTCAACGGCCTGCGTGAACTGCTGGAAGTGCAGTTGGGCTCGCTGGCCTGGAACCAGTTGCAAGGCAGCAAGCCGCAGCAGGCCAACCTGTGGCGTCGCCTGCAACGCATCGGCCTGTCCGGCCCGTTGTCCCGCGACCTGCTGGCGCTGACCACTGAAATCGAAGAGCCTCGCCAGGCCTGGCGCATGTTGCTGGCCCACCTGGCGCGGATGATCGTTACCCCGGAAATCGAACCCCTGGAAGAAGGCGGTGTGATCGCCATGGTCGGCCCCGCCGGCATGGGCAAGACCACCACCCTGGCCAAGCTCGCGGCCCGCTACGTCCTCAAATACGGCGCGCAGAATATCGCGCTGGTGAGCATGGACAGCTACCGTATTGGTGCCCAGGAGCAACTCAAGACGTTGGGCCGCATTCTGAATGTGCCGGTGACCCACGTCGACCCGGGCCAGTCCCTGGCCAATGCCCTCGACCCGCTGCTGCGCAAACGCGTGGTCTTGATCGACACCGCCGGCCTGCAGGCCAGCGATCCGGCATTGCGCATGCAACTGGAAAGCCTGGCCGGGCGTGGCATCAAATCGAAAAATTACCTGGTGCTTGCAACCACCAGCCAGAAACAGGTTCTTACCGCTGCGTATCACAGCTACAAGCGCTGCGGCCTGGCCGGTTGCATCCTCACCAAGCTCGATGAAACCGCGAGCCTGGGCGAGGTGCTGAGCCTGGCCATCAGTCATGAATTGCCGGTCGCCTACCTGACCGACGGGCCGCGGATCCCGGATGATCTGCATCTACCGCGCCGTCATCAGTTGGTCAGCCGTGCAGTCAGCGTGCAAATGCAAGAAGAGCCTAGCGAGGAAGCGATGGCCGATATGTTCGCCGACCTCTACCACAACCCGGCAAAACGGGTGGGTTGAGGCAGGATGAACACCGTGAAATGTATCTACATCGATGGTCTGCAAGCGATTCACGCGGCCAAGCCATGTAGCCTGCGTCTAAGCAAGACAAGGTAAAGAAATAAAATGGGCAGCATGCATCCCGTACAGGTGATCGCGGTGACCGGCGGCAAAGGTGGCGTCGGGAAAACTAACGTGTCAGTGAATTTGTCCCTGGCCCTGGCAGAGCTTGGCCGTCGTGTCATGCTGCTGGATGCTGACCTGGGCTTGGCGAACGTGGACGTTCTGCTGGGACTGACACCCAAACACACGCTTGCCGATGTGATCGAAGGCCGCTGTGAGCTGCGCGATGTGCTGCTGCAGGGGCCCGGTGGCATCCGTATCGTGCCGGCCGCTTCGGGTACCCAGAGCATGGTGCACCTGAGCCCGGCGCAGCATGCCGGCCTGATCCAGGCGTTCAGTGATATCGGCGACAACCTCGACGTGCTGGTGATCGACACCGCCGCCGGGATCGGCGAGTCCGTGGTCAGCTTCGTGCGCGCCGCGCAGGAAGTGTTGCTGGTGGTTTGCGATGAACCCACCTCGATCACCGACGCCTACGCCCTGATCAAACTGCTTAACCGTGACTACGGCATGAACCGCTTCCGCGTCCTGGCCAACATGGCCCAGAGCCCGCAGGAAGGGCGCAACCTGTTCGCCAAGTTGACCAAGGTCACGGATCGCTTCCTCGATGTCGCCTTACAATACGTCGGCGCAGTTCCCTACGACGAGTGTGTGCGCAAGGCTGTGCAAAAGCAGCGTGCAGTCTACGAAGCGTTCCCTCGTTCCAAATGCGCATTGGCGTTCAAGGCTATTGCCCAGAAGGTCGATACCTGGCCGTTGCCTGCCAACCCGCGTGGGCATCTGGAGTTTTTCGTCGAGCGATTGGTGCATCAGACGAGCGCAGGACCCGTGCTATGACAGCGACTGGCTACAACGCGTACAAGAAGTCTGCCCGTGACAGTCAGGGCGAGTTGATCGAGCGCTACGCGCCCTTGGTCAAGCGCATTGCCTATCACTTGCTGGCACGCCTGCCCGCCAGCGTCCAGGTCGAAGACCTGATCCAGGCGGGCATGATCGGCCTGCTCGAAGTGTCGACCAAGTACGACGCGAGCAAGGGTGCGAGTTTCGAGACGTATGCGGGTATCCGTATCCGTGGCGCGATGCTCGATGAGGTGCGTAAAGGCGACTGGGCGCCGCGTTCGGTGCATCGCAATACGCGCATGGTCAGTGACGCAATTCGCGCAATTGAAGCAAAAACCGGTCGCGACGCTAAAGATCACGAAGTTGCGGCCGAACTCCAATTGAGTCTCGACGATTACTACGGGATTTTGAACGATACCTTGGGCAGCCGCCTGTTCAGTTTCGACGACCTGTTGCAGGACGGCGAACACGAAGGGCTGCACGAGGATGGCGCGAGCGCTCATATGGAGCCATCGCGTGACCTGGAAGATGAGCGTTTCCAGGGGGCGTTGGCGGACGCGATTGCCAATTTGCCGGAGCGTGAGCGGCTGGTGTTGGCGCTGTACTACGACGAAGAGCTGAACCTCAAGGAAATCGGTGAGGTCCTGGGGGTCAGCGAGTCGCGGGTCAGCCAGTTGCACAGCCAGTGCGCAGCCCGCTTGCGGGGGCGTTTGGGAGAGTGGCGAGCGCGCTGACAGGCAGTGTGGGGACACTGCAGACGAGACCGCGAGGGCAACCAGCCTTTGCGGGTTCGACCCGTGGTGCCCCGGCAGTCCTTTTTGTGTAATGCCTGTTGATTGAAATGGCGCGTCCAGGTGCTGGGCGCGTTTAAGACTGCTTGGAGGTCGAATTGGACAAGAACATGAAAATCCTCATCGTTGATGACTTCTCAACGATGCGGCGGATCATAAAAAACCTGTTGCGTGACCTTGGGTTCACTAACACGGTCGAGGCGGATGACGGCATTACGGCGATTCCGATCCTCAACAGCGGGAGCATCGACTTTCTGGTAACGGACTGGAACATGCCGGGCATGACCGGTATCGACTTGCTGCGCCACGTGCGCGCTGACGAAAAACTGCGCAGCCTGCCTGTGTTGATGGTGACCGCCGAAGCCAAGCGTGAGCAGATCATCGAAGCCGCCCAAGCCGGGGTAAACGGTTACGTGGTCAAGCCATTCACTGCATTGGCCTTGAAAGAGAAGATCGAGAAAATCTTCGAACGCATCCACGGCTAATGCCATCGCGGGGGAGCTATGGAGCATAAAGAAACGTCACAGGGAGACTTCGAGTCGACCCTGAAAAAGCATGCTCACCAGTTGGTCGACAGCCTTGAAAAAGGCCAGTTCGGCGACGCGGTGCAGTTAATCCATGAGCTCAACCAGACCCGTGACCGCGGCCTGTACCAGGAAGTGGGCAAGCTCACACGCGAGCTGCACAGTGCGATCGTCAATTTCCAGATTGACCCGCATATGCCCCAGGCCGAGGAAATCTCGCAGATCACCGATGCCACCGAACGCTTGTCCTATGTGGTCAGGCTGACTGAGGCGGCGGCCAACCGCACCATGGACCTGGTGGAAAACGCCACGCCCCTGGTCAACGGCATGGCCAACGAAGCCCAGGCCCTGAGCAACGACTGGGGCCGTTTCATGCGCCGCGAAGTGGGCGCTGAAGAGTTTCGTGAATTGGCGCGTCGGGTCGAAGGGTTCTTGTCACGCAGCGAGCAGGAAAACCGCACGGTTTCCAGCAACCTCAACGACATTCTGCTCGCCCAGGATTACCAGGACCTCACCGGTCAGGTGATCAAGCGTGTGACCCAGTTGGTCACCGAAGTGGAAAGCAACTTGCTCAAATTAGTGCTGATGGCAGGCCAGGTAGACCGTTTTGCCGGTATTGAACATGACCGCGAAGCGATCCTCTCGGAAAAAGATCCAAAAAAACATCTCGCCAAGGGTGAAGGTCCGCAGATTCATGCCGATAAACGTGAAGACGTTGTATCGGGTCAAGATGATGTCGATGACCTGTTATCCAGTTTAGGCTTCTAAGGAGCACCCACATGAGCTTCGGCGCCGATGAAGAAATCCTTCAGGATTTCCTTGTAGAGGCCGGCGAAATTTTAGAGCAGTTGTCCGAGCAACTGGTCGAGCTGGAAAGCCGACCGGATGATGCGAACCTGCTCAATGCAATTTTTCGCGGTTTTCACACTGTAAAAGGGGGCGCCGGCTTCCTCCAGCTCCATGAGCTGGTGGAGTGCTGCCACATCGCCGAGAACGTGTTCGACATCCTGCGCAAGGGTGAGCGTCACGTTGATTCGGAATTGATGGACGTGATTCTCGAAGCACTGGATGCGGTCAACGGCATGTTCAGCGAGGTGCGCGACCGTGCACCGATTACCGCCGCCACCCCGGAACTGCTGGCCGCCCTGGCGCGCCTGGCGGAACCGGCGGACACCTCGGCTGCGCCTGTGGTCGAGGCCGCGCCCGAGCCTGTGGCCGAGGCCGAACCGGATGTGACCGACAGCGAGTTCGAACAACTGCTCAACTCCCTCAGTGCCGTGAAGGCCGAGGCAGACGCGCCAAAGGCGCCTGTCGCTGCGCCAACCAGCGAAGACATCACCGACGCTGAGTTCGAATCCCTGCTCGACCAGTTGCACGGCAAAGGCCAGTTCGCGGCCGACGCCGTGGCACCTGCCGCTGTGCCCGAGGCACCTGCTGCTAAAGCCAACACCGATATTACCGACGACGAATTCGAAGCGTTGCTCGACCAACTGCACGGCAAGGGCACCTTCGTGGCCGACGCCTTGCCGGAAGTCGCCGCCACGGCCGCAGCGCCTGCCGCCGCGAGTGCAGCACCGGCTGGCGACGGCCTGATCTCCGATCATGAGTTCGAATCGCTGCTGGACGAATTGCACGGCAAGGGCAAGTTCAGCGAAGCGGCCCCGGCCGCTGCTGCTGTTGCCACGGCTGCACCGGTCGCTGCCAAGGCAGCCGCGCCGGCTCCGGCCGCCAAGCCTGCGCCTGCTCCGGCGCCTGCTCCGGCACGTGCCGCCGCCGCACCGGTGGCCGAGAAGCCTGCCAGTGAAGCCGAAACCACCGTACGGGTTGATACCGCACGCCTGGACGACATCATGAACATGGTCGGCGAACTGGTGCTGGTGCGTAACCGCCTGGTGCGTCTGGGTCTGAGCAGCGGTGATGAAGCCATGCAAAAGGCCGTGTCGAACCTCGACGTGGTGACGGCCGACCTGCAGACCGCCGTGATGAAAACGCGGATGCAGCCGATCAAGAAAGTCTTCGGCCGCTTCCCACGCCTGGTCCGCGACCTGGCGCGTCAGCTGAAGAAAGAAATCAACCTGGAACTGGTGGGTGAAGAAACCGACCTCGACAAGAACCTGGTCGAGGCCCTGGCCGACCCGTTGGTCCACTTGGTGCGCAACGCCGTCGACCACGGCGTGGAAACCCCGGAAGAACGCGAAGCCTCGGGCAAGTCCCGTGGCGGCAAAGTGATCCTGGCGGCGGAGCAAGAAGGCGACCATATCCTGCTGTCGATCACTGACGACGGCAAAGGCATGGACCCGACCATCCTGCGCAACATCGCGGTCAAGCGTGGTGTGATGGACAAGGACGCCGCCGACCGCCTGACCGACACCGAGTGCTACAACCTGATCTTCGCCCCGGGCTTCTCGACCAAGACCGAGATTTCCGACGTGTCCGGCCGTGGCGTCGGCATGGACGTGGTGAAGACCAAGATCAGCCAGCTCAATGGCTCGATCAACATCTACTCGACCAAGGGCCAGGGCTCGAAGATCGTGATCAAGGTGCCGTTGACCCTGGCGATCATGCCGACCCTGATGGTGATGCTGGGCAACCAGGCGTTCGCCTTCCCGCTGGTCAACGTCAACGAGATCTTCCACCTCGACCTGTCGCGCACCAACGTGGTGGACGGCCAGGAAGTGGTGATCGTGCGCGACAAGGCGTTGCCCCTGTTCTACCTCAAGCGTTGGCTGGTGGCCTCGGCCAAGCATGAAGAGCAGCGCGAAGGCCATGTGGTGATTCTCTCCGTGGGCACCCAGCGCATCGGCTTTGTGGTCGATCAGCTGGTGGGCCAGGAAGAAGTGGTCATCAAGCCTTTGGGCAAAATGCTGCAGGGAACCCCGGGCATGTCGGGTGCGACCATCACCGGTGACGGTCGGATCGCGCTGATTCTCGATGTTCCGAGCATGCTCAAGCGTTACGCCGCTCGGCGTATTTGATTCTGGTGGGGCAGGGCGGTATTGCCCGCCCCGCCTAACGGAGTGTTTATGGCAGTCAAGGTCCTGGTGGTGGACGATTCGGGTTTCTTCCGCCGCCGCGTCTCGGAAATTCTTTCCGCCGATCCAAGCATCCAGGTGGTCGGCACGGCCACCAACGGCAAAGAGGCGATTGATCAAGCCATTGCGTTGAAACCGGACGTGATCACCATGGACTACGAGATGCCGATGATGGATGGCATCACCGCAGTCCGGCATATCATGCAACGCTGCCCGACCCCGGTATTGATGTTCTCCTCGCTGACGCACGAAGGCGCCCGGGTCACCCTGGATGCGCTGGACGCTGGTGCGGTGGACTTCCTGCCGAAGAATTTCGAAGACATCTCGCGCAATCCCGAGAAGGTCAAGCAACTGCTGTGCGAGAAAGTGCACAGCATTTCGCGCAGCAACCGTCGTAGCCTGTTCAGCGCGCCCGCGCCGACGCCTGCACCGGTTGCGGCACCGGCTGCGCCGACGTCATCGTTTGCTCGCCCAGCGCCTGCGCCGGTTGTACGGCCTGCCGTCGCACCGGTTCGCGCCGCTGCGCCTGCGGCTGCCCACTCGCCTGCGCCAAAACGCAAAGCCTACAAGCTGGTGGCTATCGGCACCTCCACCGGCGGCCCGGTGGCCCTGCAGCGGGTATTGACCCAACTGCCGGCCAACTTCCCGGCGCCGATCGTGTTGATCCAGCATATGCCCGCAGCCTTCACCAAAGCGTTCGCCGAGCGCCTGGACAAGCTGTGCCGCATCAGCGTCAAGGAAGCCGAGGATGGCGACATCCTGCGTCCTGGTCTGGCGTTACTGGCGCCGGGTGGCAAGCAAATGATGGTGGACGGCCGTGGCGCGATCAAAATCCTGCCGGGCGATGAGCGCCTGAACTACAAACCATGCGTGGACATCACCTTTGGTTCGGCGGCCAAGTCCTACGGCGACAAAGTTCTGGCGGTGGTGCTCACCGGCATGGGCGCCGACGGTCGTGAAGGCGCGCGCCTGCTCAAGCAGGGCGGCAGTGCCATCTGGGCCCAGGACGAAGCCAGCTGCGTGATCTATGGCATGCCCATGGCCATCGTCAAGGCCGACCTGGCCGACGCCGTCTACAGCCTGGACGACATCGGTAAGCATCTGGTGGAGGCCTGCCTCTAATGGATGTCTTGAGCCTGATCGGTATCATCATGGCGTTTGTCGCGATCATTGGCGGCAACTACCTCGAAGGCGGTCACCTCGGCGCCCTGGCCAACGGTCCGGCCGCGTTGATCGTGATCGGCGGCACCGTGGGCGCGGCGTTGTTGCAGTCGCCCATGAGCTCGTTCAAGCGCGCCATGCAGATCCTTATCTGGATCATTTTTCCGCCGCGTGTCGACTTGCCGGGTGGCATCGACCGTGTGGTCAACTGGAGCCTCACCGCCCGCAAGGAAGGCCTGCTGGGCCTGGAAGGTGTGGCCGATGCAGAACCCGACAGCTACGCACGCAAAGGCCTGCAATTGCTGGTCGATGGTGCCGAACCGGAAGCGATCCGCAGCATCCTGGAGGTGGATTTCTACACCCAGGAAAGCCGCGACATCAACGCCGCGAAAGTCTACGAAAGCATGGGCGGCTACGCGCCGACCATCGGCATCATCGGTGCGGTGATGGGCCTGATCCACGTGATGGGCAACCTGGCCGACCCTTCGCAACTGGGCAGCGGTATTGCCGTGGCGTTTGTCGCCACCATCTACGGCGTGGCCAGTGCCAACCTGGTGTTGTTGCCGGTGGCGAGCAAACTCAAGTCGATTGCCATGCGCCAGTCGCGTTACCGCGAGATGTTGCTTGAAGGCATCTTGTCGATTGCCGAGGGTGAGAACCCGCGCTCCATCGAATTGAAGCTTCAGGGCTTCATGGATTGATGGGAGGTATTCATTGTGAGCCGTCGCCGTCGCGAGCCTGAAGAACACGTCAACCACGAGCGGTGGTTGGTGTCCTACGCGGACTTCATCACCTTGCTGTTCGCGTTTTTCGTGGTGATGTACTCCATCTCGTCGATCAACGAAGGCAAGTACAAGGTTATTTCCCAGGCGTTGATCGGCGTGTTCAACGACGCCGACCGCGCGCTCAAGCCGATCCCGATCGGCGAAGAGCGGCCCAAGACCGTGACGCCGGCCAAGCCGCTGGTCAACGACAGCGATGAAACCGCTGCCGGCGTGGGTGGCACCAGCGATCCACTGAAAAGCATCGCCGACGACATCAGTGCCGCGTTTGGCGACTTGATCAGTTCCAACCAGATGACCGTGCGCGGCAACGAGTTGTGGGTGGAGATCGAGCTCAATTCCAGCCTGCTTTTCGCCAGTGCCGATGCGATGCCCAGCGACCAGGCGTTCACCATTATCGACAAGGTGGCGGCGATTCTGCGGCCGTTCGAGAACCCGATCCACGTCGAAGGTTTTACCGACAATTTTCCGATCAGCACGGCGCAGTACCCGACCAACTGGGAACTGTCGTCAGCGCGTGCCGCGAGCATCGTGCGCATGCTAGCGATGCAGGGTGTGAACCCAGGTCGCCTGGCGTCGGTAGGCTATGGCGAGTTCCAGCCGGTGGCCAATAACGCCACGGTAGAGGGCCGCGCAAAGAACCGTCGAGTGGTGTTGGTGGTGTCGCGCAACCTGGATGTGCGCCGCAGCCTGACCGGCACCGGCACCGCCAATGCAACACCGGATGCGGCCCTGAAGCGGGCTGGCACACAAACTGCACCGCCCCCTGTAAAACCGCCGGTTCGTCAGAGCGCCGTCAATTCTCCGTCGCCGGCTCAATAACCTTATGCAATGTCTCGGTCGCGCCTGTGCCTGCCGGGAGGAACCAACCGAATGAGAGTCTGGGCAGTTGCCAATCAAAAAGGTGGGGTCGGCAAGACCACCACGTCCATCGCCTTAGCTGGCTTGCTGGCCGAGGCGGGCAAGCGCGTGGTCGTGGTGGACCTGGACCCGCACGGCTCCATGACCAGCTATTTCGGCTACGACCCGGACGCGCTGGAGCACAGCAACTACGACCTGTTCCTGCACAAGGGCAGCGTACCGGCTGATCTGCCGGGGCAACTGCTGCTGCCTACCAGCAACGAAAGCATTTCCCTGCTGCCGTCCAGCACCGCCCTGGCCACCCTTGAGCGTCAGTCGCCGGGGCAGAGCGGGTTGGGCCTGGTGATCGCCAAGACCCTGGCGCAACTGTGGCAGGACTTCGACTACGCAATCATCGACAGCCCGCCGTTGCTCGGCGTGTTGATGGTCAACGCCTTGGCGGCGAGCCAGCAGTTGGTGATCCCGGTGCAGACCGAACACCTGGCCGTCAAAGGCCTGGAGCGCATGGTCAGCACCCTGGCGATGATCAACCGTTCGCGCAAACAAGCGCTGCCGTTCAGCATCGTGCCGACCCTGTTCGACCGCCGCACCCAAGCGTCCCTTGGCACCCTGCGCGTGCTGCGCGATGCCTACCCGGACACCATCTGGAACGGCTACATCCCGGTGGACACGCGCCTGCGTGACGCCAGCCGTGCGGGCCTTGCGCCGTCGCAGTTCGACGGCAAGAGCCGTGGCGTACTCGCCTACCGGGCGCTGCTCAAGCACCTGTTGTCGCAACAGCTTGTGGCGCAGGTGGCGTGATGAACCGTCCTGTCGAACTCAAGACCCGGCCGCAACTGGCGCTGGAATCCTACCTGGATGCCCTGCTGCAAGATGCGACCGCCGAAGAATTGCCGGAGCCGATCCTGGTGCTGGAACCGGCTGTCGAACCCGAAGCCGCGCTGGATGAATTCCAGTTGGCGGTGCTGGAAGAACAAGCCCGTGATGCGCAGGTCGTAGTGCCGATTACGCCGGTAGTGGTGGCGCCTGTGGTGGTTGCCCCTGCTCCTGTCGTGGTCGAGCCCGTGGTGGAAGTGCATCTGCCGCCGAGCATCACGCCGCCGCCGGTGACCGGTGATGGCCGCCCAAACTGGGCTGCCGAGCCGTTCGAATGCCTGCTGTTCGACGTCGCCGGCTTGACCCTGGCAGTGCCGTTGGTGTGCCTGGGCTCGATCTATTCGCTGGAAGGCCAGGAGCTGACGCCGTTGTTCGGGCAACCGGAGTGGTTCCTCGGCATCCTGCCCAGCCAGGCCGGTAACCTCAAAGTCCTGGACACCGCGCGCTGGGTCATGCCCGACCGCTACCGCGATGACTTCCGCCAGGGCCTGCAATACGTGATCTCGGTGCAGGGCTACGAGTGGGGGCTGGCGGTGCATCAAGTCAGCCGCTCGTTGCGCCTGGACCCGAACGAAATCAAATGGCGCAGCCACCGCGGCCAACGGCCTTGGCTGGCGGGCACCGTGATCGAACACATGTGCGCGTTGCTCGACGTTGCCGAACTGGCCGAGTTGATCGCCAGCGGTGCCGTCAAGTCGATGCCACTGAACAAACACAGTTGATTGAACAATAAGGGCCGCATGCGAATGCGGTCAGTGAAGCACACACGCCGTGTCATACGGCATTTGAAGGGGTCAGGGGTATGAACAAGTCAGCGTCCGCACAAGGTTTGGATGATCCGATCCTGCAATGGGTGACCTTCAAACTGGACAACGAGTCCTACGGCATTAACGTGATGCGCGTGCAGGAAGTGCTGCGCTACACCGAAATCGCCCCGGTGCCGGGTGCGCCGAGCTACGTGCTGGGCATCATCAACCTGCGCGGCAATGTGGTGACGGTGATCGACACCCGCCAGCGTTTCGGCCTGGTGCCGACTGAAGTCAATGACAACACGCGTATCGTCATCATCGAGGCCGACAAGCAAGTGGTCGGGATCATGGTCGACAGCGTGGCCGAAGTGGTCTACCTGCGCCAATCGGAAGTGGAAACCGCGCCGAACGTGGGTAACGAAGAGTCCGCCAAGTTCATCCAGGGCGTGTGCAACAAGAACGGCGAGCTGCTGATTCTGGTTGAGCTGGACAAGATGATGAGCGAAGAAGAATGGTCGGAACTGGAGAGCATCTGATTGTTCCTTGAGGCCGCGGTGATTGTCCTGGCCCTGTTGTGGGCCGGGACTTTGGCATTTCTGTTGCGCTATGTGCGTCAGCAGCGTGAACTGTTGTTGCAGCAGGCTGAGCGTGATGCAGTGCGTGATCGGCGTGTGTTGGAGCTGGTCAAGCGGGTTGATCACTTTCAGCAGAGTGCGGTGAAGGTCGGGGACGAGGTGCATGAATTGCGCGCGATTCTTGCGCCGTTGCCGGATAAGTTGGCGCAGATTGAGCAGCGGGATCCTTCGAGTCTTTCGTTTGCCCAGGCTGCCAAGTTGGTGGGGATGGGGGCTACGGTGGATGAGTTGACGCAGTCTTGTGGGTTGACTCAGGCTGAGGCGCAACTGATGAGTAAGCTTCACAAGAGTTGACTGGGTACATATCCGTTATTTAGGTAACGGCTGCCTATGGTTCCGCTCTTACAGCGGGTCACTTTTGGCAAACGCCCCAAAAGTAACCAAAAGGTCTCTGCCCCAACACTCGGCACCTCGCCTAGGCTCGGTGTGCCCTCACTCCGGCTTTGGAGCGTGGGCCGCCGCGATGGGCCATCCTTGGCCCAGCGCGGCTAACCCGGCGTCCTGCCGGGTTACCCACGCTCCAAAGCCTGCGTTCGGCCAGCGTGTTTAACGGGGCGCCTCAAATCAAGATCAAGAGCGACTCGCTTCGCATCGTGGATACGTTTTTTGTCCTCTGTAGGAGCCGGCTTGCCGGCGAAAAACGTGAAGACGCCGTGTTTATCCAGATGCTCTACACCACTCAAGCCGGCTGTCAGGCCGCTGTGCTTTTGCTTTTGATTTTGATCTTAGGCGGCCCCCCAAATCACTGTCGGATTACGGGCACACCGAGCCTAAGCGAGGTGCCGAGTGTTGGGGCAAGAGCCCTTTGGTTACTTTGGGTTGGGCCGGCATTCCGGCTCTTTTCCAAAGTGACCCGCCGTAAGGGCGGAACCAATATCAGCCGTTGCCAAAAAAATGGATATGCCCCAAGTAAACCAAACCCCCTCCCCAAAGGTCCCATCCTCCAAGCACCTTTGAATCCTGGAGTAACCCACCAATGACCACCCCCAAAGCCCTGTTGATCCTCCACGGCAAGCAAGCCCTCAACGAGGACGTCCGCACCGCCGTGCAGGCACGGCGCGAGCAGGGCGGCGAGTTGGCGGTGCGGGTCACATGGGAAGGCGGCGACGCCCAACGCCTGGTCAACGAAGCCCTGGCAGACGGCTACACCCATATCATCGCCGGCGGCGGCGACGGCACCTTGCGCGACGTCGCCGAAGCCATGGCCCAGGCCAAGACCGACGCCAGCCTGGTGCTGATGCCCCTGGGCACCGCCAACGACTTCGCCAAGGCCGCCGGCGTGCCGCTCGAACCCGCCCCGGCCCTGGCGCTGCTGGACGTGCCACCAAGGGCCATCGACCTCGGCCAGGTCGGCGGGCAAATCTTCCTCAACATGGCCACCGGCGGTTTCGGCAGCCAAGTCACCGCCAACACCTCCGAAGACTTGAAGAAAGTCCTGGGCGGCGCCGCCTACCTGTTCACCGGCCTGACCCGTTTCAGCGAGCTGAAGGCTGCCTACGCCGAACTCGATGGCCCCGATTTCCACTGGAAAGGCGAGCTGCTCGCCCTGGGCATCGGCAACGGTCGCCAAGCGGGCGGCGGCCATGAGCTATGCCCCGGCGCCATGGCCGATGACGGCTTGCTGGATGTCAGCATCCTGCCCGCGCCCCAGGAAGTGGTGGGGACGTTGCGAGGGCTGATGAACAACGGCTGGGGCCTGGACACCATGTTCGTCCGTGCGCGCCTGCCGTGGGTGAATATCAAGGTCGCACAGGGCCTTTACATCAACCTGGATGGCGAACCGCTGGAGGGCGATGACTTGCACTTCGAGGCCCTGCCCAAGGCCTTGCGTGTGCACTTGCCGGTGGATTCGCCGTTAGTCGTCCAGGCTGATGATCTGCTCGCGCACCGCGAATAACACCAGGCCGGCCACGTCGAAAATCTGCAGGCGCTTCATGATCTGCGAGCGGTGCGCTTCCACGGTCTTGATGCTAAGGCCCAGGCCGTGGGCGATTTCCCGGGTGGACTTGCCGCGCACAATCAATCGCAGGATCTCCAACTGCCGCGCCGTAAGGTTGTGGCTGTGGCCGGCCGGGGTAGTGGGGCCCTGGCTGCGTACCAGCGCCTGGTTGATCACGGTGTGGGCAATCGCCGGGCTCAGGTAGCGCTCGTTGTTGCGCAGGGCCAACAGCGCGTGTTCCAGCTCGTTGGCGGTGGTGTCCTTGAGCAGGTAGCCATGGGCGCCGGACTCCAGCGCGCACATGATCAGTTCCGGGTCGGTGTGCATTGACAGGATCAGCACGCGACTCTTGGGGTAGGCGCGCTTGAGTTGCTGCAGGGCATCCAGGCCGCCGGTGTGTTTCATCGACAGGTCCAACAGCACGATATCGGGCAGCAGGGCGCTGAACTGCTCCAGCAACTGTGCGCCATCGCTGGCCTCACCGACCACCGTGTAGCCGGGAATGTCCTGGACCAGCGCGCGTACGCCGGCCCGGATCAGTGCATGGTCATCCACCAGGAGTAATGTGCAGGTCACTCGAGAACCTTAGGGGAACTGGCCCGTTCGAGGGCGCGTGGCGCCCAGGGGAAAAGCGCGTCGATCCGTGTCCCTTTGCCTGGTTGGCTGTTGACGGATAACGAACCGCCAAGCTGATCAATCCGCTCTGACATGCCGGCCATGCCCCGCTGGCCTTCCAGGCCCGGGTTGATGGCCGGCGAAAAACCCTGGCCGTCATCGCAGATACTCAGCGACAGGCCCTCGGGTAGGCGTTGCAGGCGTACCAACAGATTGCGCGCCTGGGCGTGGCGTAGCATGTTGGTCACCGCTTCCTGGGTGATGCGAAAGGCCGCAACGGCCATTTCTTCCGGGATGCCGGTCAGCCGCTGTTGGCATTCCAGGCTCCAGTGAATCGGGGTGTTTTCCAGGGTCTTGAGCAGGTGCGCGCGCAGGCTGGCTTCCAGGCCCAGGCTGGCCAGCTGGCGAGGGTTGAGGATGGCTGAGACGTCACGCACCTTGGCCAGGGTTTCATTCAGGGTGTTGCACAGCACTGTGCACTGGCTTTGCAGGTCTTCGGGCAGGCGGCGCTTGAGCCATTCGCTTTGCAGCTTGGCGGCGGTGAGCAGTTGGCCGATATCGTCATGCAGCTCACGGCTCAGGCGGTGGCGTTCGTTTTCCTGCACTTGCAACAGGCGATCGGCCAGTTCCTGAGGCTGGAACTTGATGGATTTGCGCGAGTGCCACTGTTGCAGGCCAACCACCAGCAGCGTGGCCAGGTTGAGCAGCACCAGCAACGGCAAGGCGGCGGAGAAACTGTAGGCCCACAGGCTCAGCAGCAGCGAGCCAAGGCACAGGGCGAGGATCAGACGGCGTGCATTACTGCGGGACGCGGACCTTGCGATGAGTGTCTTGAGGTAGGCGTACATAGCGGATGGAGCCAATGAAGGTTCGCTGCGGGAAGTCCGGTCACGGCGGCTGACAGGGCTCTGTTTGGAATGCGTTATCGAATCGTTTTTATGCATGATGAAGTTGAGTCACTTCGAGCGGGGCATAGTACCACCACTATTACCGTTGGTCGCCTGGTGCTGTGTCCGACTGGGTTATTAGCCGCGCAAATGCTCCGGGCGGTATTCCCAGAGTTCATGGAGTGGGGTAGTTATATTATTTCTGTTCGGTTGTATCGTTATTACCGTTAATGGCTAATTGATATCTTTGCCTGCGTGATTCAATTCCACTGGATGAGTCGTTTTCAGATAACTTTTGATTTAAATGCGACCTGATATCCGCTCAAGACACGTGATGCACCCGCTGCTGCGGTTTAAAGGCGAAGTCTTTCTGCGGAATATGCAGTGTCACTGTGGCGATCAATGTCGTTTGCTCCGCTTCATCCAATGCCAGTTGGCCTGTCTTTACATCAATCAACTCCAACTGCCAGGCCAGTAACTTCAGGCATTCTTCCAAGGCGTCCAAGGCTTGATCATGCAGTTGCAGCGGGCTTTCGGCATTGGCGATCAGGTACTGGATGTGCCGCGAGAATTCGCTGATGGCCTGCAGGGCAAGGCAATCTGCTCTTTCGGCGAGCTTGATCAGGCTGATTTTCATGCAGTCGATAGCGTCACTGTCGTTTCGGATCAAATGCAGGTGGCTCAGGCACTCTTCCGATTTGATCAGCAGCTTTTCAGCTTCCTGAAGGAATTCGGGAAGTGCAAGTTGCCACTCGTTACCGTCGTTCATCATGCAAGTCTCCACAACATAAGGTCGGGTGATGAGATGTCGCACCGGGTGAATGGCTTAAAACTAGCGCTGAAATATGACTGGAATCTGTAGGTCGCTTCTGAATAATCAGTAGGAAGCTTATTAGAGTGATGGCGACGGCTGTGCGCGGCCCTTATGAGCGGGGTCAATTGCACACCTTCAATTGCCGACAGTTGAATGTCTGGAAGGCCCGTGGGCCGAGGGCTTGGGATGGCAAACAAAAGCCTGACTCCATTCATGCATTGAGAATGGCGTCACATTAATGGCTATTAGATATTGCGAATATCAGGTTGGGCCTGATTGTGCGTAGGGGAATCCCTTACATGGCGGAACCTTGCGTCGAATTGAATGTCGCGCAACGTCGCTGTACCCCTCTCTGGAGAGGCCAGCGCAGTAAACCATGATGTCAGTGTGACATCAATGAATTTACGTGGCATTTTACACGGGTCAAGGTCTGGCGCTTGCCGCCGATAACAAGCCTTAAGTGAGCTGCACAATCCCTTAGCGCATCAGGAGCTTTTAATGGCCGGCATTCTCGACACGGTAGATCAACGCACGCAACTGGTGGGTGAGAATCGCCTGGAGATCCTCATGTTCCGCCTGTTCGGGCGTCAGCTGTTCGCGATCAACGTGTTCAAGGTGCAGGAAGTGCTGCAACTGCCCAAGCTGACCTTGATGCCACAGCGCCATCCGTTCGTGTGTGGCGTGGTCAACCTGCGGGGCCAGACCTTGCCGGTAATCGATCTGTCCCAGGCCATCGGCATGCGCCCGCTGGTGCCGGGCCCCAACAGCACCATTATCGTCACCGAGTACAACCGCTCGGTGCAGGCGTTCCTGGTGGGCGGCGTGGACCGCATCGTTAACATGAACTGGGAAGCCATCCTGCCGCCGCCGACCAGCGCCGGTCGCCAGCATTACCTCACGGCCATCAGCAAAGTCGACGACCAGTTGGTGGAAATCATCGACGTGGAAAAAGTCCTGGCCGAGATCGTGCCGTACAACGCCAAGGTCTCCCGTGAAAAACTCGAAGACCCGGTGCTGGAGCGTGCCCGTGGCCGCGAAGTGCTGCTGGTGGATGACTCTAATGTGGCCCTCTCGCAACTGCGCGACACCCTCGGTCAACTGGGGGTGAAGATGCACATCGCCAGCGACGGCCTCAAGGCGCTGAACATGCTCAAGGCCTGGGCCGACAGCGGCCAGGTGATGACCGACAAGCTGCTGATGATCTTCACCGACGCAGAAATGCCCGAGATGGACGGCTATCGCCTCACCACCGAGATCCGCAACGACCCGCGCCTGCGTGGCCTGTATGTGGTGCTGCACACCTCGTTGTCGGGCAGCTTCAACGACTCGATGGTCAAGAAGGTCGGCTGCGACAACTTCCTGTCCAAATTCCAGCCCGACAAGCTGGTGGATGTGGTGCGTCAGCGTCTGATGCTGGACGAAGTGCCCGCTTGACCTTAGGGTGATGGCTTTGCCCCTCAGGAATGCAGGCCCATGCTTCGTCTCAGCGCGTTGTACCGTTACCCCTTGAAGTCCGGCAAGGCCGAAACCCTGCAACAGGTCGGCCTGGATAAGCTCGGGGTGGACGGGGACCGACGCTGGATGCTGGTGGATGAAGGCAGTGGGCGTTTCCTCACGCAGCGTGCCGTGGCGAAGATGAGCCAACTGTCGGCACTGTGGAACAGCAGCGGCGGCCTCACCCTGAGCTCGCCGGGCTACACGCCGCTGGACGTGGCGCTGCCCGGCAACGACGCCGAGTTGCGTGGCGTGACCATCTGGCGTGACACCTTGCGCGTGCCCGATGCGGGCGACGCGGCGGCGGCCTGGGTCAGCGATTTCATCGGCAAGCCGACGCGCCTGGTGCAGATCCCCGTCGAGCGTGCCCGCACCACCCAGGCCGGTTACGGCAAGGACGACGACCAGGTCGCGTTTGCCGATGGTTACCCGCTGCTGGTGATCGGCCAGGCGTCGCTGGACGACCTTTCCCAGCGCATCGGCCGCCCCATGGAAATGCTGCGTTTTCGTCCCAACCTGGTCATCGAAGGCAGCGCAGCCTTCGCCGAAGATGGCTGGAAACGCCTGCGTATCGGCGACGTGGAGTTCCGCGCGGTCAAGCCGTGTTCGCGCTGTATCCTCACCACCATCGACCCGCAGACCGGCGAGCGCAGCGCAGACCGCGAACCCTTCGCCACGCTGGAGGCTTACCGCAAGACCGAAGACGGCGCGATTTTCGGCCAGAACCTGGTCAACGATGGCATTGGGCGGTTGGAAGTCGGGATGCCGGTGACGATCCTGGAATAGTTTTCTTCACGCATAAAAAATGCCCGTCTCCTGCGAGACGGGCATTTTTTTGCTTCCGGGAAACCCTTAGCCGCGGTATTCGCACAGGTAAGCGGTGTCCACGGCAACCTTCAGCTGGAACTTGCTGTTGGCCGGCACGTTGAACTGGCTGCCGGCGGCGAAGGTTTCCCACTCGCTGGCATCCGGCAGTTTGACGGTCAGGGCGCCGGACACCACGTGCATGATTTCACGCTGGGCGGTGCCGAACTCGTATTCGCCGGGGGCCATGACGCCGATGGTCGCCGGACCTTCTGCGGTGCCGAAAGCGATCGACTTGACGGTGCCGTCGAAGTACTCGTTGACTTTAAACATGGGCGATTCCTCGGAAAAGGGTCTGGAAAGGTCGGCCAGTATGCCCAAGGGCAGGGAAGCTGCCTAGACCGGCAATATCAGCGGCAGGAGGCGCGCCGTATTGCGTGCATCCTCCAGTGCCCGATGTTGCTGGCCATGGAACTGCATCCCCGCCAATTGCAGGGCGCCATTGAGCCCCAGGGGCTTGTCCAGGCGCCGGGCCTTGGCGAAGCGCTGCTTGAGGTTCACATGGGGCGTGGTGGCGAGGGCGCTGGCCAGGCCATGGCGTTGCCATTCCAGTTCCAGCTGCCGGCGATCATAGTCGCCCCAGCTGGCCCAGCCTTCCAGGCGCGGCTGATGCTGGCCCAGCCAGCGCTCGAACAGCGGCCACACCTCGGTAATCGGCGCCGCACCATCGATGTTGGCCTGGGTGATGTGCGTCAGTTGGCGGCAAAAGGGCGTCAGCAAAGGCCGGCGCAGCGGTCGCACAAAGCGCTGGAAGTGGTCCAGCTCGCGGCCCTGGCGGTTGACCAGGCTCGCGCCGATCTCGATGACTTCCATCTCCGTCACGGGCCAGCCGCCTTCATCCGTTGTGGCTTCAAGGTCAATAATCAGCCAATGAGGCATCGTGCAGGTTCCCGTACTCTTCCCTTTCTGTTGGGGATAGAGCGTAGCCCGGCCCTGTAGTTCCGCCTAGGGGTCAGACGATCTCCAGCAGAACCTGACGATTGCGCACTTGATCACCGGCAATCACCTGCACGCCTTTGATCACGCCGTCGATACCGGCCGTCAGCGGATGCTCCATTTTCATGGCTTCGAGCACCAGCAGCAGCTGGCCTTTGGTCACGCTGTCGCCGGCGCTGACCCGCACATCGACGATTGCACCGTCCATCGGCGCCTTGACCGTGCCGCTGCTGGCGTCGGCCTGGCGGTTGGCGACTTGCTGGGTGCGGTTGATCACCTTCAGGCCGGGCAGCCACAACTGGTCGGCGTCAAGATGATAGGCGATACGGCGCCGGATGCCGTTGAACACCAGGGTGACGTGGCGACCGTCGGTGGTGAGTTGCAGGGGGGCGGCACTGACGGTGTGGATGTCTCCGTTGACCTCCAAGCGATAAATACAAGGTGCGCTGGCGTTGTTGCGCCACCCCGCCAGGCCTTGGGGATGCTGGTTGGCGCTGTGCTGGTAAAACAGCGCGGCGGCCAGGGCGAGTTGTTCGGGTGACGGCGTCAGGGTTGGGATATCGCTGAAGTGCTCAGCGATAAACCCGGTACTGAAATCGCCGCCAACAAAGTCCGGATGCTTGAGCAAATCCACCAGCAACGGCTGGTTGGTCGCGACGCCCAGCAACACCGTGTCTTCCACCGCCCGGAGCAATTTGCGACGCGCCTCTTCGCGGGTGGCGCCATGGGCGATGAGCTTGCCCAGCATCGGGTCATAGAACGGGCTGATGCGTTGGCCTTCGATCACGCCGTGGTCGATACGCACGCCAGGGGCTGGCTCCCAGCGCACTACATCGCCAGTTTGCGGCAGGAAGCCCTGGGCCGGGTCTTCGGCGTACAGGCGCACTTCCATGGCATGGCCGCTGAGGGTGACGTCGGCCTGTGTCAGGGGCAGCGGCTGGCCGGCGGCGATCTGCAGCTGCCAGTCCACCAGGTCGAGGCCGGTGATCAGTTCGGTCACTGGGTGTTCCACTTGCAGGCGCGTGTTCATTTCCAGGAAGTAGAAACGGCCGTGGCGGTCGAGCAGGAATTCCACGGTGCCGGCGCCGACGTAGTTCACCGCACGTCCAGCCTTCAGCGCGGCTTCGCCCATGGCTTGGCGCAACTCGGGCGTCATGACAGGGCAGGGGGCTTCTTCGATGACCTTTTGATGGCGGCGCTGGATCGAACAGTCGCGCTCGCCGAGGTAAATGAGGTGGCCGTGGCTGTCGCCAAACAGCTGGATTTCGACGTGGCGCGGGTCGACCAAGGCGTGCTCGAGGATCAGTTCGTCGCTGCCGAAGGCGTTTTTGGCTTCCGAGCGGGCGGTGTGCAAATTGTCCAGCAGGTCTTTCGATTGGTGGACTAGGCGCATGCCGCGACCGCCGCCGCCGGCGCTGGCTTTGATCATCAGCGGGTAGCCGATGCGGTCGGCTTCCTGTTGCAGGGTGGCGTCGTCCTGGGCGTTGCCTTGGTAGCCGGCGATGCAGGGTACCCCGGCGTCGAGCATGGCGAGTTTGGACAGGCGTTTGCTGCCCATCAGTTCGATGGCCTCAACGCTGGGGCCGATGAAGGTGAGGCCGGCGTGTTGGCAGGCGCGGGCGAAGTCGGGGTTTTCGGAGAGGAAGCCGTAGCCGGGGTGGATGGCGTCGGCACCTGTGCGTTTGGCGGCGTTGAGGATGGCTTCGATGTTGAGGTATGACTGGTGGACGGGGGCCGGGCCGATGGGGACGGCTTCGTCGGCCATTTGCACATGTAGGGCCTGGGCGTCGGCGTCGCTGTAGATGGCCACGGTGCGATAGCCCAAGGCCTGGGCGGTGCGTTGGATGCGGCAGGCGATTTCGCCGCGGTTGGCGATCAGGATTTTGGTGAGCTTTGGCATTTCTTGCTCCGGGTACATATCCGTTGTTTGGGTAACGGCTGCTATGGGTTCCGCTCTTACAGCGGGTCACTTTTGGAAAGGCCGGAATGCCGGCCCAGCCAAAAGTAACCAAAAGGCCTTCGCCCCAACACTCGGCACCTCGCCTAGGCTCGGTGTGCCCTCACTCCGGCTTGAATCCGTGGGCCGCCGTCATGGGCCATCCTTGGCCCAGGACGGCTAACCCGGCGTCCTGCCGGGTTACCCACGGATTCAAGCCTGCGTTCGGCCAGCGTGTTTGACGGGGCGCCCAAAATCAAAAGCGCGGCGGCCTGGTAGCCGACCGGTGTTGTATGGGGTGTGCTCGGTTCAAAATGTGGGAGCGGGCTTGCCCGCGAAGGCGTCATCTGCACCACTTCGGTTTCCGCTTCTGCACAAACGCCTGCGTCCCCTCAATCCCTTCCTCACTCCTCACCGCCTCGGCAAACCACTGCGCTCCGCGATCCAGCACCGCCTCCAGCGGCTCATCCACGCTCGCAAGCAGCAGCGCTTTGGTCCGTGCATTGGCGCTTGGCGCACACTTCAGGACCTGGCTCAATACTTCATCCAATCGTTCTGCCAGCGCCTGTGGATCGCGCTCGGTAAAGTGCACGACGCCCAGTCGCTCGGCTTCTACGCCATCAAAGCGCGCGGCGGTCAGCGCCAAGCGGCGTGCCTGGGTCAGGCCAATCCGTTTCACCACAAAGGGTGCAATCTGTGCCGGTAACAAGCCCAGGCTGGTTTCCGGCAGGCCGAATTGCGCCTGGTGATCGGCGATGGCGATATCGCTCACGCACGCCAGGCCAAAACCGCCGCCCAGCACCGCGCCTTGCAGCACCACGATCACCACTTGCGGCACGGCTTCCACTGCCTGCAGCAAAGTGCCGAATGCCCGGTTCAGCGCTTGCAGTTGATTGCCTGCGGTGACCAGGTCCTTCACATCCGCCCCGGCGCAAAAGTGCCCGCCCGCGCCGCTGATCACCACGGCCCGGGTCTGGCTGTCCAACTGCGCGAGCACGCTGCGCAGTTCATTGACCATTGCCAGGCTCATCGCGTTGCGGCATTCCGGTCGGTTGAGGGTGATGTGCAGTACGCCGTTATGGGGTTCGAGCAGCAGGGTGTTCATGGTTTTTTCCCCGGCAAGGTGCCCATCAATTTGCAGATGATGCCCAGCATGATTTCGTCGGCGCCGCCGCCGATCGAGACCAGGCGCACGTCCCGGTAAGCGCGGGCCACGGGGTTGTCCCACATGAAGCCCATGCCGCCCCAATATTGCAGGCAACTGTCGCTGACTTCGCGGCCCAGGCGCCCGGCCTTGAGCTTGGCCATGGAGGCCAGGCGCGTCACGTCCTGGCCTTTGATGTATTGCTCGGTGGCCTGGTAGACCAGCGCGCGCAGGCATTCGATTTCGGTGGCGAGTTCAGCCAGGCGAAAGTGGATGACCTGGTTGTCGATCAGCGCTTTGCCGAAGGTCTGGCGCTCCTTGCAGTATTCGATGGTGCTGTCGATGCAGTGCTCCAGGCCCTTGATCATATTGGCCGCGCCAAACAGGCGTTCTTCCTGGAACTGCAGCATCTGCATCATGAACCCCGCGCCTTCGTGGCCGATGCGGTTGCGCTGGGGCACGCGCACGCTGTCGAAGAACACCTGGGCGGTCTCGGAGCTGTGCATGCCGAGTTTTTCCAGGGGCGGGCTGACGCTGATGCCGGGGGTGTTCATCGGCACCATGATCAGCGATTTGTTGATGTGCGGCTTGTCGTCGGAGGTGTTGGCGAGCAGGCAGATGAAGTCCGCGCTGGGCGAGTTGGTGATCCACATTTTGCTGCCGTTGATCACGTAGTCGTCGCCGTCCTTGCGCGCGTGGGTCTTGAGCCCGGCCACGTCGGAGCCGGCGCCGGTTTCCGAGACGCCGATGCAACCGACCTGCTCGCCGCTGATGGCCGGGCGCAGGAATTCGTCGCGCAGTTCATCGCTGCCGAAGCGGGCGAGGGCGGGGGTGCACATGTCGGTCTGCACGCCGATGGACATGGGGATGCCGCCACAGCGGATGGTGCCAAACTCTTCGGCGGCGACGATGGAATAGCTGTAGTCCAGGCCCATGCCGCCGAATTTCTCAGGCTTGGAAATGCCCAGCAGGCCGAGGTCGCCGGCCTTGCGGAAAATATCGTGGATGGGAAAGCGTCCGGCCTTTTCCCATTCGTCCACATGGGGGTTGATCTCGCGGTCGACAAAGGCGCGGACGGTGCGGCGCAGTTCCTGGTGTTCCTGGGTAAAGATCATTTTTATGGTTCTCCTAAAAACGCGCTACACCGAAGGTATTGGCCTGCAACTCACGCACTTCGGCTTCGTGGCAGATATCCAGCAGAAAGCCCAGCAAGGTTCGCGTATCCCGTGGATCAATCAGCCCGTCATCCCACAGGTTCGCGCTGCCATAAAGTGCGGTGGACTGGCTGTCGAGCTTCTGCGCGGTGACTTGTTCCAGCATGTCCAGCACCTTGGGATCCGGCACCAGACCGTCCTTCAATTGCTTGGCCTCGGTGACAATGCGCAGGACTTTGCCCGCCTGCGCACCGCCCATCACCGCCGTGCGGCTGTTGGGCCAGGCGAAGATAAAGCGCGGGTCCAGGCCGCGCCCGCACATTGCATAGTTGCCGGCGCCATAAGAACCGCCGACCACAATGGTCAGTTTAGGCACGCGGGCATTGGCCACCGCCTGGATCATCTTTGCGCCGTGCTTGATCACCCCTTGCTGCTCCGACTCGGTGCCGACCATGAAACCGGTAGTGTTGTGCAGGAACAGCAGCGGCGTGCGGCTCTGGTCGCACAGTTGGATAAATTGCGCGGCCTTGCTCGCGCCCTTGGGCGTGATCGGACCGTTGTTGCCGATCACCCCGACGGCGCGGCCCTGGATGTGCAGGTGGCCGCAGACGGTGTGGGCATCGAACTCGCCTTTGAATTCGAGGAAGTGCGAGCCGTCAGCCAGGCGCGCGAGGATTTCGCGGACGTCGTAGGGTTTTTTCGGGTCCTCGGGGATCAGCCCCAGCAGTTCCTCAATCGGATAGAGCGGCTCTGCGTAGGTGCGTTTTGGCGTCATTGGCAGCCGATCATTCCAGGGCAACAGGCCGACGATCTCCCGTGCGATGCGCACGCCGTCCGCATCGTTTTCCGCCAAGTATTCGGCTGTGCCGGCGATTTGTGCGTGCATCTCGGCGCCGCCCAACTCCTCATCCGTCGCTACTTCACCGGTCGCAGCCTTTAGCAGCGGCGGCCCGGCGAGGAACAGTTTGGCCCGGCCACGCACCACCACCACATAATCCGACAGCCCCGGCTGATACGCGCCGCCGGCCGTGGCCGAGCCGTGTACCACGGTGATCTGCGGCAAGCCCATGGCCGACATCCGCGCCTGGTTGGCGAAGCTGCGCGCGCCTTCGACGAAAATCTCGGCGGCATAGTTGAGGTTGGCGCCGCCGCTTTCGGCCAGGGTCACCACCGGCAGCTTGTTCTCCAGGGCGATCTGTTGCAGGCGCAGGGACTTCTTCAGGCCGGTAGGCGAGATGGTGCCGCCCTTGATCGCGCTGTTATTGGCCACCACCAGCGTGCGCACCCCGCTGACGTAGCCGATGCCGGCGATCAACCCACCGCCGGCGCCGCTGCCGTCCTTGTCGTCGTGCAGCTTGTAGCCGGCGAGGCTGGCCAGTTCCAGGAACGGCGCGCCGGGGTCCAGCAGCCGGTTGAGGCGCTCGCGGGGCAGCAGTTGGCCGCGCTTGTCGAACTTGGGCTTGGCTTCCTGGGCCTTGGCGAGCAGGTTGTGTTCCAGTTGGTGCAGCTGGGCGATGGCCGCCAGCATGGCCTCGCGGTTTTGCGCGAACTGGGCGCTGTGGGCGTCGATCAAGGATTCAATCACCGGCATGGTTTATTGCTCCGCCTTGAGCACATCCGGCAGGTAGGCGCGGTGGAAGCCATTGAAGGGCTCACTCGGCGCCTGCGCCTTGTGCAACGGCCAGGCGCGGCTGCCCAGGCTGGCCGCTCCGTCGATGCGCAGGGTGCTGCCGCTGATAAACGCGGCGGCGGGGCTGAGCAGGAACACGATGGCCGCGCTGACTTCCGACTCGGTGCCGATACGCTTGAGCGGCACGTGTTCGCGCAGGGTCGGGATCACCGCCTTGAACGCGCCTTCGTAGGTGTCCATGCCGCTGGAGGCGATCCAGCCCGGCGCCACGGCGTTGACCCGCACGCCGGCGTAGCCCCATTCGAAGGCGGCGGTCTTGGTGAAATTATCCATGCCGGCGCGCGCGGCGCCCGAGTGGCCCATGCCGGGCATGCCGCCCCACATGTCCGCGAGCATGTTGACGATGGCGCCGCCGTGTTTGCTCATGGATTGGTTGAACACTTCGCGGGCCACTAGGAAACCGCCGACCAGGTTGGTGCGCAGTACGGTTTCGAAGCCTTTTTGATTGATCGCGGCCAGCGGCGACGGATATTGGCCCCCCGCATTGTTGACCAGGCCGTGGATCGGGCCGTGCTCATGAATGATGTGTTTGACCAGCGCTTTGACGGCCTCTTCATCGCGAATGTCGCAGGCCTGCCACGCAGCGCTGCCGCCATCTTCGGCAATCTCGATGGCGACGTTTTGCAGTTTTTCCGGCTTGCGTCCCACCAGGATTACTGTGGCACCCAAGGCCGCCAGTTCATGGGCTGTGCAGCGGCCAATACCGCTGCCGCCGCCGGTGACTATCACGGTGCGCCCGTGGAACAGGTCGGCTTTGAAGATCGAGTCGAAGGCCACGGCAAGGCTCCTGTCAGGTGAGTGAATCTGCGATGTGCTGCGGCACGGCGATGGGGATTTCCAGCAGTTGCTGGGCAAAGGCCTTGCCTTGCGGGTCGATGCGCAGGCTGGCGATGCCGCCGCCGCCCAGGGCATTTTCCAGCAGGAAGTTGAGGCTGTGGCTGCCGGGCAAATACCAGCGCTCGACGCGACCGTGTAGGGGGTCCAGCACGTGGCTCATCCAGTCGACGATCACTTCCGGGGTCAGCGTTTCGGCGATCCATGGCAAATACTCGGGATCGCGGGCGATCACGCCGATATTGCTGTGGTTGCCCTTGTCGCCGGAGCGCGCCACGGCCAGTTTCACCAGCGGCACGCTGGCGTCGGCGCGGCCTTGGGGTTTGGGCGGGTCAATCGGTGCTTCGGGCAGGGCGGGGGCGTCGGCAACTGGTAGGGGGCAGGCGTGGCGTTCGCCCTGATAGTCGATCAGCAGCTCGCAGGCGGATTTGTCGATCAGGAATGAAAACAGCCGGATCACCGGGTACACGCTCGGTCGTCCGCCGACGATCCCGGTCAGGCCCGGCGCCATGCCGGTGGCGGCTTGGGCGATCTCTCGGGCGAACAGCACCAGCGCCGGTTTACTCGGGTGACGCACCGCCAGTTTCACCACCACTTCGCGGCAGTCCTGGCGCCTTGCGTGGGCGCCGTAGGTCGCTTCGCTGCCGAGCAGTTCGATGTTCGCCTCGGTGTACGGCGCCCAGCCGCGTTGGCTGAACAGCTCCGAGGTCTTGTCGATGATCGCCTGGCTGACCCGCTCGGCCTTCGCCACCGCATCGATTCCGGCGATCAGGCAACTGGCGGTGCAACGGAAGCCGTCCGGGTAGGTCGCGCTGACCTTGTAATGATCGGTGGGCGGCAAGCCCTTGGCGCCATGCAGGCGCACGCAGTTTTTGCCCTGCTGCTGCAATTTGACCTGGCTGAAGTCGCAGATCACATCTGGCAGCAGATAGGCGCGCGGGTCGCCGATTTCATACAGCAACTGTTCGGCGACGCTGAGTTCGCTGATCAACCCACCGGTGCCGTCGACCTTACTGACGGTGAACTGCCCGTCGCCACTGACCTCAACGATGGGAAAACCGATGTGTGCGTAATCCGGCACGTCGCGCCAATCGGTGAAATTACCGCCGGTGCACTGCGCGCCGCATTCGATGATATGCCCGGCCAAGGCGGCCTGGGCGAGGCGATCGTAGTCCTGCCAGGACCAGTCGAACTCATGCACCAGCGCCGCGCTGACCACGGCGCTGTCGACCACGCGGCCGGTGATGACGATATCCGCGCCCAGCGCCAGCGCCTGGGTGATGCCGGGCGCACCGAGGTAAGCATTGGCGGACACGCATACGGGCGGCAACGGCGTGCCGTTGAACATGTCGGTGATGTCGTGCAGATGCTTGAGTTGGGGTTGCAGATCATCGCCCAGCAGCACGGCGATTTTGAGTTCGACACCCGCTTTGTCGCAGGCCGCTTGCAGGGCGGCGGCGCAGGCCTGGGGATGGATGCCGCCAGCGTTGCTGATCACGCGAATGCCCTGGCGCTGGATATCTGCCAGCAACGGCGTGAGCACGTCGACAAAGTCCGTGGCGTAACCCGCCTGGGGATCCTTCATGCGCGCGCCGGCGAGGATCGACATCGTGACTTCCGCCAGGTAGTCGAACACCAGGTAATCCAGTGTGCCGCCGTGCACCAGTTGGGCGGCGGCGGTGCAAGTGTCGCCCCAGAAGGCGCTGGCACAGCCGATACGAACCGTCTTGCTCATGAGAAATCCTTCCTCGAATGGCTGCGGGCGAGACTACCAAGCAAGCGCTTGGTTTGTAAACTCCAGTCACAAGTTTTAGCCAAGCGCTTGCTTGGGTGGCCGCCACGGCCTAAATTGCCGGCCAAGACGTCCGTGGAAGTAGAGGAGAGAGGCATGGATGAGCATAAAGCCCTGCGGGTGATGCGCACCATGGTCGACGGCGGCCAATTGACCGACCCCGACAGCGCCCGGGGCAAGCTGCTGCAGACCGCGGCCCACTTGTTTCGCAACAAGGGCTTCGAGCGCACCACCGTGCGCGACCTGGCCAGCGCCGTGGGCATCCAGTCCGGCAGCATCTTTCATCACTTCAAGAGCAAGGACGAGATCCTGCGCGCAGTGATGGAAGAAACCATCCACTACAACACCGCGATGATGCGCGCGTCCCTTGAGGAAGCCACCAACGTGCGCGAGCGCGTGCTGGCGCTGATCCGCTGCGAATTGCAGTCGATCATGGGCGGCAGCGGCGAGGCCATGGCGGTGCTGGTGTACGAATGGCGGTCCTTGTCGGCCGAAGGCCAGGCCCAGGTGTTGGCCCTGCGTGACGTGTATGAGGCGCTGTGGCTTCAGGTGCTGGGCGAGGCCAAAGACGCCGGTTACATCAAGGGCGATGTATTTATCACCCGACGTTTTCTGACCGGGGCGTTGTCGTGGACGACCACTTGGTTCCGCGCAGAAGGCAGCATGACCCTCGAACAGCTGGCTGAAGAAGCCCTGTTGATGGTTTTGAAGGCCGATTGAAGTGCAAGCTATTAATTTGCCGGTAGAAAGTTGTCTCGCCAGACAAAAACGCCTAGCTTATCGCCATTAGCGTTTTTGAACGGTGTGTGCCTTGATGTTTTCGCCATGGCGGCTGGCTGCAGGACTTACCTTTTGGGCACTGGGCACCGCGTGGTGGATGCCGGCGTCGGCTGCGCAGTTGGTACGCATCGGCGCGGCGCACTTTCCACCCTACACCGTGCGCCCGGAGCAGGGCGCCGATACCGGTTTGCTGCCGCAACTGGTCGAGGCGTTAAACGCCGCGCAAACCGATTACCAGTTCGTGTTGGTGCCCACCTCAATCCCTCGGCGTTTCCGCGATTTCGAGCAGGGCCGGGTCGATATGGCGATCTTTGAGAATCCTGACTGGGGCTGGCAGGAAATTCCTCACACCACCGTCGACATGGGCCTGGAAGACGCGGAAATCTTCGTCGCCCAACGCAAGCCTGGTCGCGATCAGGCGTATTTCGCTGACCTCAGAGGTAAACGTCTGGCCGTATTCAGCGGTTATCACTACGCCTTCGCCAACTTCAACCCCGACCCCAAGTACATGGCCGAGCACTTCAACGCTACGTTGACCTACTCCCATGACAGCAACTTGTTGATGGTCGCGCGCGGGCGTGCCGACATTGCGCTGGTGACGCGTTCGTACTTGAGTGATTTTATGGTGCGCAATGCGGACATGGCCGGGCAGTTCCTGGTCTCGGAACGCATTGATCAGGTGTATCACCACTTTGCGCTGTTGCGCCCGAAAGCGCCGATTACGGGGGAGGCGTTTGCCGCGCTGCTCAAGCGTTTGCGTGATGATGGCGAGATGCTGAAGATTTTCGAGCCGTATCGCATTGATGTGACGGCGGTGCCCTGAGTGTGGGAGCGAGCAAGCCCGCTCCCACATTTCCTACAGCGGTGTGTCACACCCGTCGCGCAAACGTATCACTATGGCTGCCCGACACCTTGCGGCAGTGCACCAGCGCATCCCGGATCATAAAGTTCACCAGCGTCGGCGACACGCCGAGTTCCTTGGCGATGTCCTTTTGCGGCACGCCGTGCAGGCGGTACATCTCGAACGCGTAGCGGGTGCGTTGCGGCAGCTCCGTCAGGGCGTCGGCGATGTTTTCCAGGGTGTTGAAGTTGATGTGCGAGGTTTCCGGTGAAGCGCCGTGAATAACCACATTCAAGCCTTCCTCTTCCGTCCCTGAGTATTTGAGCTCCAGGGCCTGCTTGCGGTAGTGATCGATGGCCAGGTTGCGCACGATCTGGAACAGATAACTCAATTGCGCCTTGAACGATGACGTGATCGTCGGCGCCGACTGCAACCGGAAGTAGGCGTCCTGCACTACGTCTTCGGCGCGGGAGCGGCAGCCGGTAATGCGTGCCGCGATCTTCACCAGAATCAGCCGATTATCGACGAATGCCTGGAGAAGCGGTGAGTCGCACCTGCCTGTGGATACTTGTTCCGTCATGGAAATCACCTTGTCGCAAAAGAGGTTAGGGGAGGGCGTCCTTGCTGAGGCCTCCTACACATCGGGCAACAAATTATGCTGAATGATAATGATTGTCAAATGAGAAGGCGAACTAATCTTATGCTTTCTTGTTAGGTGTGAACCACGTCTCGCGCGTAGCCGGCGACTAATTATTTGCCGGTGCCGTCCGTTCTTCTGGGTGACAGGTCCGTTAGCGAAACGGCCAAGGATCAGCACCCGCAGGAGGACGAAATGGGTTTCTATCGTGCATACAGCGTGTTTCAGTTTGGAGTCGTCACTCGATGAGTACGCCGACCCGACTGCGCCTGTTCTGCCTGCCCTATTCGGGCGCCAGCGCCATGGTTTACGCACGCTGGCGCCGAGCCTTGCCTGAATGGTTGCAGGTGTGTCCGCTGGAATTGCCAGGCCGTGGCATGCGCATGGACGAGCCGTTGCAGCGCGATATCAAGGCCTTGGCGGACCAGCTAGCCGATGAAATCAGCCGCGACTTGAACGGCCCCTACGCCTTGTTCGGCCACAGCCTCGGCGGCCTGCTGGCCTTTGAGTTGGCGCATGCATTGCGTGCGCGCAATGTGCCGCCGCCACTGGCCCTGTTCGCTTCCGGCACGGCCGGGCCGGCGCGTCGCGACGTCAGCGAATACGCCGTCGAAAAAACTGACGAACAGCTGATCGCCCGCCTGCGCGAACTGCAAGGCACCGCCGAGGAAGCCCTGGCCAACCCCGAGTTGATGCAGTTGATGCTGCCGATCCTGCGCGCCGATTTCCTGCTGTGCGGCAGCTTCACCTACGGCGAGCGCGCACCGTTGGGCATGCCGATCCACGTGTTCGGTGGCAAGCAGGACAGCGTGCGCGCCGACCAGTTGCTCGACTGGCAACTCGACGCCGCCAGCGGTTTTTCCCTGGACATGTTCGACGGTCACCACTTCTTCCTCATGCAACACGAAAGCGCCGTGCTGCGCTGCATGCGGCGTTACGCCGACGAACACCTGGCCCGCTGGCGCAATGGCGCGGCACGGCCACTCGCCGTCGGCTGAGCAAGCCCCCCGAATTGTTGAATTTCCCGTAAGCCGATTTCAGGCAGGAACCCCATGATGGACGCCTTCGAACTTCCCCGCACCCTGGTCCAGTCCCTTCAACGTCGCGCCGCGCAGACCCCGGACCAGGTCGCCCTGCGCTTCCTCGCCGAATCCGCCGAGCACAGCGTCGTACTCAGTTACCGCGACCTGGACCAGCGCGCCCGCACCATCGCTGCCGCCTTGCAAGCCAATGCGGACCTGGGCGACCGTGCCGTGCTGTTGTTTCCCAGCGGCCCGGATTACGTCGCGGCCTTCTTTGGTTGCCTCTACGCGGGGGTGATCGCGGTGCCGGCCTATCCGCCGGAGTCCACCCGCCGTCACCATCAGGAGCGCCTGCTGTCGATCATCAGCGATGCCGAGCCACGCCTGTTGCTGACCATCGCCAGCCTTGCCGATGGCTTGTCACAGATCGAAAACGCGCCGCCGGTATTGAGCGTCGATCGCCTGGAAAACCTCGGCCATTGGGTCGCCCCTGACCTGCGTCCGGACGACATCGCCTTCCTGCAATACACCTCCGGCTCCACCGCATTGCCCAAGGGCGTGCAGGTCAGCCACGGCAACCTGGTCGCCAACGAAGTGCTGATCCGTCGCGGTTTTGGCATCGACCTGAACCCGGATGACGTGATCGTCAGTTGGTTGCCGCTGTACCACGACATGGGCCTGATCGGCGGCTTGCTGCAACCGATCTTCAGTGGCGTGCCCTGCGTGTTGATGTCGCCGGCCTACTTCCTGGGTCGGCCATTGCGCTGGCTGGAAGCGATCAGCGAATACGGCGGCACCATCAGCGGTGGCCCGGATTTCGCTTATCGCCTGTGCAGCGAAAGGGTCAGCGACTCAGCCCTGGAGCGCCTGGATCTGAGCCGGTGGCGCGTGGCCTATTCCGGTTCCGAGCCGATCCGCCTCGACACCCTGGAGCGCTTCGCCGAGAAGTTCGCCGCCTGCGGTTTCACCCCGAATAACTTCTTTGCCTCCTACGGCCTGGCCGAGGCGACCCTGTTTGTCGCCGGTGGCAGCCGTGGCCACGGTATCCCGGCGCTGCGCGTCGACGAGCAGGCCCTGGCCGCCAACCGCGCCGAACCGGGGCAGGGCAGCGCGATCATGAGCTGTGGCACCAGCCAGCCGGAACACGCGGTGCTGATCGCGGACCCCCACACCCTCACCGAGCTGGGCGACAACAGCGTCGGCGAACTCTGGGCCACCGGCCCGAGCATCGCCCACGGCTACTGGCGCAACCCCGAAGCCACCGCCAAGACCTTCGTGCAGCACGCCGGCCGTACCTGGCTGCGCACCGGCGACCTGGGCTTCATCCGTGACGGCGAGGTGTATATCACCGGTCGCCTCAAGGACTTGCTGATCGTGCGCGGCCACAACCTGTATCCCCAGGACATCGAGCAGACCATCGAGCGCGAAGTGGAAGTGGTGCGCAAAGGCCGGGTTGCGGCCTTTGCGGTGAATGAGCAGGGTCTGGAAGGCATCGGCATTGCCGCCGAAATCAGCCGCAGCGTGCAGAAAATCCTGCCGCCCGAAGCGCTGATAAAGGCGATCCGCCAAGCCGTTGCCGAGGCGTATCAAGAGGCACCAAGCGTGGTGGTGCTGCTCAACCCCGGCGCTTTGCCAAAGACCTCCAGCGGCAAGGTGCAGCGCGCAGCCTGTGCGCTGCGCCACAAGGACGGCAGCCTGGACAGCTATGCGCAGTTCCCCGACCTGCAAACGCAAGTGAGCGAGGGTGCGCTGGCATCTGAGCTGCACAACCAGATCGCGGCGATCTGGTGTGAACAACTGCACGTCGCCAGCGTTGCTGCCGATGATCATTTCTTCCTGCTCGGCGGCAACTCCATCACCGCCACCCAGGTGGTCGCACGCCTGCGCGAAACCCTCGGCCTGGAGCTGAACCTGCGCATGCTATTCGAAGCGCCGACCCTGGAAGGCTTTGCCGCCAACGTTGCGCAGTTGCAGCAAGACGGTGGCGTCGCCCAAGGCGCGATTCAGCGCCTGTCACGCCAAGAGGAGTTGCCTCAATCCCTGGCACAGAACCGCCTGTGGATCACCTGGCAACTGGACCCGCACAGCAGCGCCTACACCATCCCCGGCGCCCTGCGCCTGCGCGGCGAGCTGGATGAAGACGCCGTGCGTGCCAGCTTCCAGCAACTGATCCAGCGGCACGAAGCCCTGCGTACCCGCTTCTATGAGCGCGACGGCCAGGCGTTCCAGCGTGTCGACGCCAAGGCGGATTTCGACCTGCAAGTCATCGACCTCAGCGACCTGCCCGTTGCCGAGCGCGAAGCCCGTGCGCAACAGATCCGCGAAGACGAAGCGCGCACCCAGTTCGACCTGGAAAAAGGCCCGCTGCTGTGGGTGACCTTGGTGCGTCTGGACGATGAAGATCACCAACTGCTGGTGACGCTGCACCACATCATCGCCGACGGCTGGTCGCTGAACATTTTGATCGATGAGTTCTCGCGCCTGTACGCCGCCGCAGCCCAGGGCCACACCCTGGAGCTGCCGCCCCTGGCCCTGCAATACGCCGACTACGGCAGCTGGCAGCGCCAATGGCTGGCCGAAGGTGAAGGCCAGCGTCAACTGGCATACTGGAAAGCGCAGCTGGGTGAAGAGCATCCCACTCTCAGCCTGGCGACCGACCACCTGCGCTCGGCACACCACCGCCGCAGTGCCTCACGCCACACCGTGCGCCTTGGCGCGAGCCTCAGCGAAGCGATTCGCCAGACCGCCCAGGCCAACGAATCCACGCCGTTCATGCTGTTGCTGGCAGCGTTCCAGAGCCTGCTACATCGCTACAGCGGCCAGCGCGACATTCGCATCGGCGTGCCCAACGCCAACCGCCCACGCCAGGAAACCCAAGGCCTGGTGGGCTTCTTCATCAACACGCTGGTGTTACGTGCCGAGCTGGACGCACGCCTGCCCTTCATCGAGCTGTTGGCCGCGACCCGCCAGGCGGCGCTGGGTGCCCAGGCCCATCAGGACCTGCCGTTCGAACAACTGCTCGAAGCCTTCCCGCAGGCCCGCGAACAGGGTCTGTTCCAGGTCATGTTCAACCATCAGCAACGCGACCTCAGCGCCTTGCGCCGCCTGCCCGGCATGCTCGCTGACGAATTGCCGTGGCACAGCCGCGAAGCCAAGTTCGACCTGCAACTGCACACCGAAGAAGACCGTAACGGGCGCCTGAGCCTGTCGTTCGACTACGCCGATGAACTGTTCGAAAACGCGACCATACAGCGCCTGGCCGAGCACTACATCAACCTGTTGCAGGCCGTCTGCGAACAGCCCGAGCAAGCCATCGGCGACCTGCGGCTGATGCAGCACGACGAACAGGCGCTGTACAGCGAAGCCCCTTGCGCACCGGCCCAACAGTGGTTGCCGGAACTGCTCAACCAGCAGACCTCGGACAACACTGCGCTGGTCTGGGACGGCGGCAGCCTGACCTTCGCCCAACTGCACACCCAGGCCAACCGCTTGGCCCATTACCTGCGTGACAAGGGCGTCGGCCCGGACGTGTGCGTGGCCATCGCCGCCGAGCGTTCGCCGCAACTGTTGATCGGCTTGCTGGCGATCATCAAGGCCGGTGGCGCCTACGTGCCGCTGGACCCGGATTACCCCGCCGAACGCCTGGCCTACATGCTCAAGGACAGTGGCGTTCACCTGTTGCTGACCCAGACTGCGCTGCTGGAGCAAGTGCCGAGTAGCGACGGCGTGTGCGTGATCGCCATGGACAGCCTGCATCTGGACAGCTGGCCGACCCAGCCGCCCGGCCTGCAACTGCATGGCGATAACCTGGCCTACGTGATCTACACCTCTGGTTCCACTGGCCAGCCCAAAGGCGTGGGCAATACGCATGCTGCGCTGGCCGAGCGCTTGCAGTGGATGCAGGCTACGTATCAACTCAATGCCACCGACGTGCTAATGCAAAAGGCACCGATCAGTTTTGACGTGTCGGTGTGGGAATGCTTCTGGCCGCTGATCACCGGATGCCAGCTGGTGCTGGCTGGCCCCGGTGAGCATCGCGACCCGCATCGCATTGCGCAACTGGTGCAGGAACACGGCGTGACCACGCTGCACTTTGTGCCGCCGCTGTTGCAGTTGTTTATCGACGAGCCGTTGGTGGCCGAATGCACCAGCCTGCGTCGCTTGTTCTCGGGGGGTGAAGCCTTGCCCGCCGAGTTGCGTAATCGTGTGTTGGCGCAGTTGCCGGCGGTGCAGTTGCACAATCGCTATGGCCCGACCGAAACCGCAATCAACGTGACCCACTGGCATTGCCGCGCCGAAGACGGCGAGCGCTCGCCGATTGGTCGGCCACTGGGCAATGTGATCTGCCGCGTGCTGGATGAACAGCTCAACCCTGTGCCGTTGGGCGTGCCGGGTGAGCTATGCATCGGCGGTATCGGCCTGGCCCGGGGTTACCTCGGGCGCGCCGGGTTGACGGCGGAGCGTTTTGTTGCCGATCCCTCTGGTGAAGCCGGCGCACGCTTGTACCGCACCGGTGACCGCGCGCGTTGGAATGCCGACGGCGTGATCGAGTACCTCGGTCGCCTCGATCAGCAGGTTAAGCTGCGCGGCTTCCGCGTGGAGCCAGAGGAAATCGAAGCGCGCATGCTTGCCCTAGACGGCATCGCTCAGGCCGTGGTGCAGGTGCGTGACGGGCAGTTGATCGGCTACTTCACCGCCCAGGGCAGCCTGGACGAACAGCAGGTCAAAACCGCGTTGGCCGCCGAATTGCCGGAGTACATGGTGCCCGCGCTGTTGATGCGCCTGGACGCCATGCCGCTGAGCCCCAGCGGTAAGCTGGACCGCCGCGCGTTGCCCGAACCGGTGTGGCAAGTGCGTGAACATGTCGAACCCGAAACCCCGCTGCAACAGCAGATCGCCGCCATCTGGCGCGAAGTCCTCGGCCTGCCAGGCATTGGCCTGCGCGATGATTTCTTCGCCCTCGGCGGTCACTCGTTGCTGGCCACGCAGATCATCTCCCGCACCCGCCAGGCCTGTGACGTCGAGCTGCCGTTGCGCACCTTGTTTGAAGCCAGTGAGTTGGGAGCGTTTGTCGAGCAGGTCGGCCTGATCCAGGCTTCAGGCCAGCGCAACCAACAGACTGCCATCGCCAAGGTCGACCGCAGCCAGCCGGTGCCGTTGTCCTATTCCCAGCAGCGCATGTGGTTCCTGTGGCAGATGGAACCGGACAGCCCGGCCTACAACGTCGGCGGCATGGCGCGTTTGCGCGGCGTGCTGGATGTGGGGCGTTTCGAAGCAGCGTTGCAAGCGCTGATCATGCGTCATGAAACCCTGCGCACGACGTTCCCGAGCGTCGACGGCGTGGCCTATCAGAAGGTCTCGCCGCAGACCGGCTTGCGCATGGACTGGCAGGATTTCTCCGCGCTGGGCGAAGCCGAACGCCAACCGCGCCTGCAACAACTGGCCGATCACGAGGCGCACACGCCGTTCAACCTGGAAACCGGGCCGCTGCTGCGTGCGTGCCTGGTCAAGGCCGGCGAGCAGGAACACTACCTGGTCCTGACCCTGCACCACATCGTCACCGAAGGCTGGGCCATGGACATCTTTGCCCGTGAACTCAGTGCCTTGTACGAAGCCTTTATCGACGAGCGCGACTCGCCGCTGGCGCCGCTGCCGGTGCAATACCTCGACTACAGCGTGTGGCAGCGCCAGTGGCTGGAATCCGGCGAGCGTCAGCGCCAGCTGGATTACTGGATCGCACAATTGGGCAATGAACACCCGCTGCTGGAACTGCCCGGCGACCGTCCACGCCCACCCGTGCAAAGCCACCAGGGCGAGCTGTACCGTTTCGATTTAAGCGACGACCTCGCAGCCCGCGTGCGTGCTTTCAATGCCGAGCGCGGCCTGACCCTGTTCATGACCATGACCGCCACCCTGGCCGTGTTGCTCTACCGCTACAGCGGCCAGACCGACCTGCGTATCGGCGCTCCGGTGGCCAACCGCATTCGCCCGGAAAGCGAAGGCCTGATCGGTGCGTTCCTCAACACCCAGGTGCTGCGTTGCCAGCTCAATGGGCAGATGAACGTTGCTGAGCTTTTCGAGCAGGTACGTCACACCGTGATCGAGGGCCAGTCCCATCAGGATTTGCCGTTTGATCATCTGGTGGAAGCCCTGCAGCCCCCGCGCAGCGCGGCGTACAACCCGCTGTTCCAGGTTATGTGCAACGTGCAGCGCTGGGAGTTCCAGCAGAGCCGCCAATTGGCCGGCATGACCGTTGAATACCTGGCCAACGATGCCCGCGCGACTAAGTTCGACCTCAACCTGGAAGTTACCGACCTCGACCATCGCCTGGGTTGCTGCCTGACCTACAGCACCGATCTGTTTGACGAGCCGCGCATTGCGCGCATGGCCGAGCATTGGCGCAACCTGCTGGAAGCATTGATCGCCAACCCGCAGCAGCGTCTCAGCGAATTGCCGTTGCTGAGCGCCGAAGAACAGCGCGTGTTGCAAGACAGCTTGGGCATTGAAAAAGGTGAGCACCGTCTCGATCAGTGCATCCAGCAACTGTTCAGCCAACAGGCCGCAGTGCGTGGCGATAAGCCGGCGCTGACCTTCGCCGGCGTCACCCTCAGCTACCGCGAACTTGACGAGCGCGCCAACCGCCTGGCCTGGATGCTGCGCGAACGTGGCGTCGGCCCGCAGGTGCGTGTCGGCCTGGCGTTGCCGCGCTCCCTGGAAATGGTCATCGGCCTGCTGGCGATTCTCAAGGCCGGCGGCGCCTATGTGCCGCTGGACCCGGAATACCCGCTGGACCGCCTGCACTACATGATCGAAGACAGCGGCATCGGCCTGCTGCTCAGCGATGCGGCGATGTTCGAAGCCCTCGGCGAGTTACCGGCCACCGTGGCGTGCTGGTGCCTGGAAGATGACTCGCCAGTGCTGGCCAACTACCCGGCCGATGCGCTGCCATTTATCAGCCTGCCGCAACACCAGGCGTACTTGATCTACACCTCCGGTTCCACCGGCAAGCCGAAAGGCGTGGTGGTGTCCCACGGTGAAATCGCCATGCATTGCGCGGCGGTGATCGAGCGGTTTGGCATGCGCGCGGAGGACTGCGAGCTGCACTTCTATTCGATCAACTTTGACGCCGCCACCGAGCGCCTGCTGGTGCCGCTGCTCAGCGGTGCGCAGGTGGTGTTGCGGGCGCAGGGCCAGTGGGATGCAGAAGAAATCTGCGGGCTGATCCGCACCCATGGCATCAACATACTGGGCTTCACGCCGAGCTATGGCAGCCAGTTGGCGCAGTGGTTGGCGACTCAACAACAGACCCTGCCGGTGCGCATGTGCATCACCGGCGGCGAAGCCCTGACCGGCGAACACTTGCAGCGCATCCGTGCCGCGTTCCAGCCACAGGTATTCTTCAATGCCTATGGCCCGACTGAAACCGTGGTCATGCCGTTGGCCAGTCTCGCGCCCGAACAGTTGGAGGAGGGCGCCGCCAGCGTGCCGATCGGCAGCATCATCGGTGACCGCGTGGCGTACATTCTCGATGCCGACCTGGCCCTGGTGCCACAGGGCGCGACCGGCGAGTTGTACGTCGGCGGTGCCGGCCTGGCCCAGGGTTATCACCAGCGTCCGGGCATGACGGCTGAGCGCTTCGTTGCGGATCCGTTTGCCACGCGCGGCGGGCGTCTATACCGCACTGGCGACCTGGTGCGCCAACGCGCCGATGGCCTGGTGGAGTACCTGGGGCGGATCGACCATCAGGTGAAAATCCGTGGTTTCCGTATCGAACTGGGCGAGATCGAAACCCGCCTGCTGGAACACTCGGCCGTGCGCGAAGCGGTGGTGTTGGCGTTGGATTCGCCGAGCGGCAAGCAGCTGGTGGCGTATCTGGTCAGCGATGCGGAACACGGCAAGCTGCGTGACGCGCTGAAGGCCCATCTCAAGGCGCAACTGCCGGACTACATGGTGCCCGCGCACCTGATCGTGCTGGACAGCATGCCGCTGACCGCCAACGGCAAACTCGACCGTCGTGCCTTGCCGCAACCGGACCCCGAGGCGAACCGCCAGCAGTACGTGGCACCCCGTAACGAACTGGAAAGCACCCTGGCCGCCATCTGGTGCGCCGTGCTGAACGTGCAGCAAGTCGGCCTGGACGATAACTTCTTTGAGCTGGGTGGCGACTCGATCCTGTCGATCCAGGTGGTCAGCCGTGCGCGACAGGCCGGGATTCACTTCAGCCCCCGTGACCTGTTCCAGCACCAGACCGTGCAGACCCTGGCCGCCGTGGCCACGCGCTCCGAGCAAATCACCGCAGAGCAAGGCGTGCTTACCGGCCCTTCGGGCCTCACGCCGATCCAACATTGGTTCTTCGATACCGACATCCCAAACCGTCATCACTGGAACCAGGCGCTGGTCCTAAAACCGTTGCAATTGCTCGACCCCCATCGCCTGGAGCAAGCAATGCTGGCAGTGCTGGAACACCACGACGCCCTGCGCCTTAGCTTCTGCCAGCGCGATGCGCAATGGCACGCCGAGCATTTGGCTGTGCCGCAAGGCGGCGTGCTGATGCAGGCGCAAGTGCGCGACATGGCGCAGTGCACCGCGCTGTTCACCGACACCCAACGCAGCCTCGACCTGCAACAGGGCCCGCTGCTGCGCGCCTTGCTGGTGGACGGGCCCGAGGGGCAGCAACGTTTGCTGATCGCGATCCATCACCTGGTGGTGGATGGCGTGTCCTGGCGCGTGTTGTTGGAGGACCTGCAAAACGTCTACCGCCAACTCAGCGAAGGCCAGTCCGTCAGTCTGCCGTCCAAGACCAGCGCCTTGCGTGATTGGGCTGCGCGTTTGCAGGCCTATGCCGGCAGCGAATCCCTGCGTGAAGAGTTGAGCATCTGGCAGGACCAATTGGCCGGGCCGGAAACCGTATTGCCAGTGGCCCGTCCACAAGGCTCGCTGCGCAACCGCGATGCCGACACCGTCAGCGTACGCCTGGATGCCGAACACACCCGCCAGTTGCTGCAACAGGCGCCCAGTGCCTACCGCACCCAGGTCAACGACCTGCTGCTGACCGCCTTGGCCCGCGTGGTGTGCCGCTGGAGCGGCCACGCGTCGACGCTGATCCAACTGGAAGGCCACGGTCGCGAAACCTTGTTTGATGACATCGACCTGACCCGCAGCGTCGGTTGGTTCACCAGTGCCTATCCGCTGCGCCTGACGCCGCAAGCTGGGCAGGGCGATTCGATCAAGGCAATCAAGGAACAACTGCGCGCCGTGCCGCATAAAGGCCTGGGCTATGGCGTGCTGCGCTACCTGGCGGATGACCTGTGCAAGCAGACCATGGCCGCACTGCCGAGCGCGCAGCTCACCTTCAACTACCTCGGCCAGTTCGACCAGAGCTTCGGCGCTGACGCCTTGTTCCATCCGCTGGACGAGCCCGCCGGCCTGGCCCATGACCCGGACGCGCCGCTGCCCAACGAGTTGAGCGTCGACAGCCAGGTGTACGGCGGTGAACTGGTGCTGCGCTGGACCTTCAGTCGCGAGCGTCATGATCAACAGAGCATCCATGAACTGGCGGATGCCTACCTCGCTGAGCTGCAAAGCCTGGTCGCGCATTGCCTGCAGGACGATGCCGGTGGCCTCACGCCGTCCGACTTCCCGCTGGCGCACCTGACCCAAGCGCAACTCGACAGCCTGCCGATCGCTGCCAGCGCCATCGAAGACGTCTACCCGCTGACCCCGATGCAGGAAGGCCTGCTGCTGCACACCCTGCTGGAACCCGGTACCGGCCTGTATTACATGCAGGACCGCTACCGCATCAACAGCGCATTGGACCCGGAGCGTTTCGCCCAGGCCTGGCAGGCGGTGATCGCCCGTCACGAAGCCCTGCGCGCCTCGTTCTGCTGGAACGTCGGCGAAGACATGCTGCAAGTGATCCACAAACCGGGCAGCACGCCGATTGAATACCTGGACTGGAGCGACGCGCCGGAAAGCGAACAGGAACCGCGCCTGCAAGCGTTGCTCAAGCAAGAGCGCGAAGCCGGTTTCGATCTGCTCAACCAGGCACCGTTCCACCTGCGCCTGATCCGCGTCGGCGCCGAGCGCTACTGGTTCATGATGAGCAACCACCACATCCTTATCGATGCCTGGTGCCGTTCGTTGCTGATGAATGACTTCTTCGAGCTTTACATGGCCCTCGGTGAAGGCAGCGAGGTGCAACTGGCGACACCGCCGCGTTATCGCGACTACATCGCCTGGCTGCAACGCCAGAACCTCAACGAAGCGCGCCAGTGGTGGCAGCAGAACCTGCAAGGTTTCGAACGCACCACGCCGATCCCGAGCGACCGGCCGTTCCTGCGTGAACACGCAGGCCACAGCGGCGGCATGGTGGTGGGCGATTGCTACACCCGCCTGGATGCCCGCGACGGTGCGCAATTGCGCGAATTGGCCCAGGCTCACCAACTGACTGTCAACACCTTCGCCCAGGCGGCCTGGGCGCTGGTGCTGCGCCGTCTGAGCGGCGATCGCGACGTGTTGTTCGGCGTCACCGTGGCCGGTCGCCCGGTGGAAATGCCGGAGATGCAGCGCACCGTCGGCCTGTTCATCAACAGCATCGCGCTGCGGGTGAAACTGCCTGAGGGCGACCAGCGTTGCAGCGTACGCCAGTGGTTGAGCGCCCTGCTCGACAGCAATATGCAACTGCGCGAGTACGAATACCTGCCGCTGGTGACGATCCAGGAACACAGCGAATTACCCAAGGGCCAGCCGCTGTTCGACAGCCTGTTCGTGTTCGAAAATGCCCCGGTGGAAGTCTCGGTGTTGGACCACGCACAAAGCCTGAATGCCACCTCGGATTCCGGCCGTACCCACACCAACTTCCCGCTGACGGCCGTGTGCTATCCGGGCGATGACCTGGGCCTGCACCTGTCCTACGACCAGCGCTACTTCGACGAAACCACCGTGCAGGGCATGCTCAGTGAGTTCAAGCGCCTGTTGCTGGCGTTGGTCCAAGGCTTCCACGGCGACATGGCCGACCTGCCGCTGATTGGCGAGCAGGAGCGTGAGTTCCTGGTGGAGGGCTGTAACCAGAGTGAGCATGTTTACCCGCTGGAGCGCAGCTACATCGAACTGTTCGAAGAGCAGGTCGCCGCGCATCCGCAGCGCATCGCCGTCAGCTGCCTCGACCAGCAATGGAGCTATGACGAACTGAACCGCCGCAGTAACGGGCTCGGCCATGCGCTGATGGCAGCAGGTGTCGGCCTGGATCAGCCGGTGGCGTTGCTGGCCGAGCGCAGCCTTGACCTGCTGGGCATGATCATCGGCAGCTTCAAGGCCGGTGCCGGCTACCTGCCGCTGGACCCAGGCCTGCCGAGCCAGCGCCTGCGCAGCATCATCGACCTGAGTCGCACGCCATTGCTGGTCTGCACCGAGGCGTCCCGCGAGCAGGCCATTGAGTTGTTGGAGGGTTTCGACTGCCAGTTGCTGGTGTGGGAAGAAATACCGGCGCGTGGCGAAAACCCTGGCCTCTACAGTGGCCCGGACAACCTCGCCTACGTGATCTACACTTCGGGCTCCACCGGCCTGCCCAAGGGCGTAATGGTGGAGCAGCGCGGCATGCTCAACAACCAGTTGAGCAAGGTGCCGTACCTGGCCTTGAGCGACGCCGATGTGATTGCGCAAACCGCGTCGCAGAGCTTTGATATTTCCGTATGGCAGTTCCTCGCTGCGCCGTTGTTTGGCGCACGGGTGGATATCGTGCCGAACGCCATCGCCCATGATCCCCAGGGCTTGCTGGAGCATGTGCAGGCTCAAGGCATCACCGTGCTGGAAAGCGTGCCGTCGCTGATCCAGGGCATGCTGGCCCAGGAGCGCATCAGTCTGGATGGCTTGCGCTGGATGCTGCCGACCGGTGAAGCGATGCCGCCGGAATTGGCGCATCAGTGGTTGCTGCGTTATCCGCAGATCGGGCTAGTCAACGCTTACGGCCCGGCGGAATGTTCGGACGATGTGGCGTTCTACCGCGTCGACCTGGCGTCTACCCGTGGCACCTATCTGCCGATTGGTACACCGACCGACAACAACCGTTTGTACCTGCTCGATGGCGCCCTGGAACTGGTGCCGCAAGGCGCGGTGGGCGAGTTGTGCGTCGCCGGTACGGGCGTCGGTCGCGGCTACGTCAGCGACCCGCTGCGCACCGCGCCGGTGTTTGTGCCCAACCCCTTCGGCGCACCGGGCGAACGCCTGTACCGCACCGGCGACCTCGCACGCCGTCGCAGTGACGGCGTGTTGGAGTACGTCGGGCGTGTCGACCATCAGGTGAAGATTCGTGGCTACCGCATCGAACTGGGTGAAATCGAAGCGCGCCTGCATGAACAACCGGAAGTGCGCGACGCGGCAGTGGGCGTGCAGGAAGGCGTCAACGGCAAGCACCTGGTCGGCTACCTGGTGGCGGCGGATGAGGCACTGAACCCGAGCGAACGCTTGGATCGCATCAAGCAACGCCTGCGCGCCGAACTGCCGGAATACATGGTGCCGCTGCACTGGCTCTGGCTCGACCGCCTGCCGCTCAACGCCAACGGCAAACTCGACCGCAAGGCGCTGCCGGCGCTGGAGATCGGCCAATTGCAAAGCCAGGACTACCTGGCGCCGCGCAACGAACTGGAAAGCACCTTGGCCGCGATCTGGGCCGAAGTGCTGAAGGTTGAGCGGGTGGGGGTGCAAGACAACTTCTTTGAACTGGGCGGGCATTCGTTGCTGGCCACTCAGATAGCCTCGCGGGTGCAGAAGACCTTGCAGCGGGATGTGCCGCTGCGAGCGATGTTCGAGTGCAGCACGGTGGCGGAATTGGCTGAGTATATCGATGGGCTGGCGGCGAATGAGATCAGTGCCGAGAAGGTGGATCGGTTGAGTGATTTGATGGCGGAGTTGGAGGGACTTTAAGCGCTCCACTTGTCAGAACTGTCAGATCTGACAGTAGGCAAGATTTCTGATCCGAGCGTTAGATAACCGAAGTTTTTGGCTGGTAAAGCCAGCCTCGACGGTTATCTAACGCTGGACAGGAGTCTTATCGTGGCTAAAAAACCGATCCCTAAAAAAACCTCCCCAGCTCAGGCTATGAGCGCTGCGCCCGCCCCATCAACCAAGGTGATCACAGCTGAATTACCCTTTGCGATCATCCAGTACGCTACGAACAACAGTCTGCTCTACCCTCTGGATGCCGCTCAAGGTACGACTGCGACACTGACGCTTCCCGCAGGAAGCACCCAGGTCATTGTCCATTTCGCTATTAAGGGCCATAGCTGTGCAACATTTGCGCCGATCCACGTGGCGAGCGGCAATGTAGCCGATATTCCCTGGCAATGGATCAGTACCTGTATCGGGCGTACGGTGCTGATCTGGTACGAGGCCGTTGTCAGTGGTAAGCACGAAGAGTCACTGGTACTTGAACTTGAGATTCAGGACGTCCGCGAAGGTGATCTGCGTGAGTCAATGCCTGAGTTCGCACATGCCGAGTTGGAGTGGGGCACGCAGTGGTTGAACATGTTCAAGTTCAAGGGGGACGAAACTATCCGGGTCAAGGCCTGGCCGATGATTCGGGCGGGCTCGCGATTGTTTATTGTTGTTGCGGGTAATGAGCAAAACGTGCCGCCGTTATTCAAATGGGTGGCCTTTGATCATGTCGTGACTGAAGAGGAAGCGCATGAGGGGCATGTGTTCGAGTTTGAGTTGTTGCGGGCCTGGCTGGCACGCTTGGATGATTACTCGTCATGTACCTGCCATTTGGGTGTTATCTGGGACGGTTGTGAACCTGATGCACCGGTGTCGAATGTGAACCCGCTGCCTAGAAATGCTCAGGATTTCCATCAGCGCTCTACGGTGCTGTTGCGCGTCGATCCGACGCCTGACTTGCTAGCGCCCGGTATACGCGAAGCGGTCGACTGTGGCGCTGCCGGTTGGTTGATCAACCCAACCAACACCGTGAGCGGGGCCCATCTTGTGATTGCCTACGATGGCATGGCCCCCGGGGATGTTGTTTGCCCACATTTATCCGGCTCCCCCGGCGCCGGTTCACCACCGTTTCCTTGCCACACCGTACAGCCCGGTGAAACCAGCCTTGTGTTTCTCGTGCCACCTTCGGCGATCAGTGCCAACTTCGGCAAGCCGGTGACGGCAAGCTATACCGTTTCGTTTAATGGTCTCGGCCCATGGCCGTCGCCTGCCTTTACGGCCACCGTGCTCGAACCTACTGAATTTCCGAAACCCTACATTGAAGAGGTCACCGCTGGGGTCCTGGACCTTCATACCTTCAACGGTGACGCAACGGCCATAGTGCCCATCTGGGACTACGCTGCCGTCGGACAATGTGTCTGGGTCTGGATCACCTGCACGTTGGCGGACGGTAGCCCTTACCTGTTCTATATCCTCATGGATAAGCCGCTTACCGCAGGCTGGCTGGCCAATGGCGTCGACGCACCGATTTCCAGGGCTGAGCTGCAGACGCTGGAAGATTGCAGTGACTTTGAACTGCATGTGGCGGTGAGCTTCGATGGCAAATGCGATCTGAAGAAGGTTTCCAGCTTTGATGTTCAGACTTTCAAAATCGAGCAAGAGCCGCTAGTGCTGCTTGAAGCCAAAGTAACGGAAGCGGTGGGCTCAAACTTGACCGCCTACAACGGGCGCAACGGCGTGCATGTTGAAGTGAAGTACGCCGGTAGCAATCCCAACCACTCCATCTCTGTCTGCTGGAAGAGGCCGGACGGTTCTTGCTGGTTGTTGGCCCCTAAACCAGGCAGTACGACGGGCGCGGTGGTCTGGTTGTTACCGCCGGAAGCCGTGATCGAGAGCATGGGTAAAGTGGTGGAAATCATTTACACCGTCACCACCGCCTGCAAGGTGCAGACCTCATCGCCTTTGAACTTGAACATCAGTTTGCCGGTGCGACTGGAAACGCCGAACGTGCGGCAGGCCACGCCTCCCAGAACGCAAAATGCCATACTGGATACGCGCACATTCACCGGGAATGCCGAATCCTTCATAGATTGGATGTGGTTCCTGCGAGCAGGGCAGAAGTGCTGGCTCCGGGCGACCGCAATTGACAAGACAGGGGCTCCCTACAGTTTTGTTATTTATGCGGCGCGAACGATTACAGCGGGTGAAGAAGCGGCAGCAGTAGAGGTGGCAGCAGCTGTGTTGCGGTCCGAGTTGGACAAGGCGAAGGATCAGTCTTCAATGACCCTCACATTCAGTGTGGTCACGGACGGTAGTGGGCTTGAGAGCAATGCAATAGTGTGCCCGTCGCGGGTGTTGATCATTCGAGTTCCCTTCTATGATCACACCAGCTTCGATCCAGCCGACGGTGGCTGGAATGGCTGGCAGAGGGGGGCGGGCGCTACTGATCCCAGGGATCTGGTACTGGTGAGTGGTCCCTTACCTTGGGGCTTGGGTTATTGGTTGCGTGACTGGGGATATACCAATACATCAAACCCGGCCACGCAGAGCGAGAAGATGTTCAAGATTTTCATCGGTTTGGACGCAGGGCGTACATACACATACGAAGCCTGGATACGCGATGATGTCGGCATACCCTTGCCGCCTCGTATGGTGTTAACAGCAGATGGAAAGGATGTAACCGCAGTGAGAGAACCTGGAACAGCATGGGAGTTACTGAAAGGCACGTTTGTCGCCACTTCAAGCACGGTCAGACTCGGCATTGATAATCGCCGGATGGGAATAGATCCCGCCAATGACTTTGCAGTCACTGGGATCAGGGTGTTTGAATAACTCAGATTCCATGGGGTATTGCGAAGATAAGGCCTCCACTGTGTGGGGGCCTTTTTCGTTAATCCGTTGGGTAACTTACCTCGGCCCCAAAATCTTCCCCAACTTCTCCGGCGAAGGCGCCCCCTGCTGTTGCTGCAACCCACCCTTGTCGTCCAGATAGAAAATTGCCGGCGTCGCCGACAATTCCAGCTCGTCCATCAACTTCATGTTGCTATCCAGCTTGGCCTCGATATCCGCCGGGATCTTGTCCAGCGCCTGCAACTTGCTGCCTTTGCCGGCGGCTTCATGTTCTTCCAGGGCTTTTTGCGGGTCTTTGGCGGCGAACAGCGCGGCGGATTTGCCGGGGCTGTCTTCGCGGATGATGCCGACCATGATGTGGCGCAGCTGCACTTTGCCGGCCTTTACCCACGGACGCGCCTGTTCCCAGAACATGTTGCAGTAAGGGCAGTTGGGGTCGCTGAACAGGTAGACGATGCGCGGGGCTTTTACGTCGCCGTCCTGGATCCAGCTGCTTTTTTCCATCTTGGCCCAGACTTCCTTGGCCATCGGCGCGTACACCAGTTTCTCCAGCGGCGCGCTGCTCAGGTCGTTGCCCTGAGCGTCGTACAGGTTACCGGCGATCACGCTTTTGCCGTCGGCGGTCAGGTACAGCGCCATGCCACGGTTCTGGTATTGCGCGGCGTAGCCGGTGAGGCCGCTGGGGGCGTCGAATTTGCCGAGGATCTTGGCACCCTTGGCCTCGATCTGTTTGATCGGCGCCGGCCAGTCTTCGGCCTGGGCCAGGGTGGCCGCGAGCGTCAGCGGCAGCAGGGTCAGCAGGTGGCGGAGGCGAGGCATGTCGGTTTCCTTTGTGGGGCGGTGTCGAAGGGTTCCATGGCACGGGCCAGGCTAGCTTGGGACAGTTCGCCGAGGTGGCTGTTGATCAGGCGTCCTTCGGCGCTATAGAACAGCGTCGTTGGCAAAGCCATCGAGCCCACAGCCTGGCCGAGACGGCCGCTGGCATCGAATAAAACGTTGTCGAGGGTCAGGCCCTGGGTGGCGAGGAAGGTGCTGACGCTCTGCATGCTTTCGGCCTGGTTGACGAACAGGAAGGTCACGTCGGGGCGTTGATGTTGGGCACGTTCCAGCACCGGCATCTCGCGACGGCACGGCGGGCACCAAGTGGCCCACAGGTTGATCACCAGCGGGCCGCCTTTGTAATCGGCCAGTTGCACCACGTCGCCATTGGCATTGCGCAGGGTGATGTCCGGCAGCTGCGAGCCTTTGTCGTAGAGGCTCAGGGACAAACTGGTCAGGCCCCAGAACACCAGGCCGGTGACCACCCCGGCACCCAGCGGCGTGCGCAGGGCCGGGCGGCGCCAGCCATAGAGCAGCGCACCCAGAATCAGCGCGATCACGCCAGGCCAGGCGAGGAAACCACCGTCGCGCAGGTCGACCATCTGCAGCGGCGCGTGGCTGTAATCACTCCAGTACATCAGCACAAAGCTGACGCGGGCCACCAGCATGCCCAGCAGGAACAGGCTGAACAGCACCGATTCCGGGTTTTCACCGCCACGCTTGGCCACGCGCCAGCCCACCAGGGTGGCGAGAATCAGCGCGCTGATCAGCAGGATGTGATTCAGGGCGATGGCGAAGGTGCCGATGGTCAGGGTCAGCATTCAGAGGGCGTCCCGGGTTTGCGTCCAGCGTTGCAGGAAAGCGGCAGCATCCACTTCGCCGGTGATGCGTTGGGCGCGGCGTTCTTCACCGTCCGGGCCGATCCACACGAAGCTCGGCGGGCCAGGGACTTTGTAGCGGCCGAGCAGCTCGCGGCTGGCGGCGTTGTCGGCAGTGACGTCCAGGCGCAGCAGGCGCACGTCTTTCAGGGCAGCCATCACCTCGGGTTTGCCGAACACCTGTTTTTCCATGATCTTGCACGACACGCACCAGTCGGCGTAGTAATCCACCAGCACCCACTGGCCTTGGGCCTTGGCGCTGTCGAGTTGGCTTTGCAGCACGGCGGGGTCGCTGAGGGTCATGAAGGCGTCGTGGGCGCTCGGTGCGGCGGCGGTCCGCGAGCCGCTGTAGACCTTCAGCGGTTGCCACAGGTCATCGCTGCCACCGGCTGCGCCCACTACCAGCACCGTGCCCCACAGGCCGAGTACCAGGGAACCGGCGCCAAACACTTTGGCCGCCAGGCCGTATTCGCGGGCCAGGGTCCAGCCGCAGTAGGCCATGATCAGGGCCAATACGCCCCACAGGCCGATCCACAGGCTTTCATCGACCACTGGGCGAATCATCAGCACGGCGGTGCCGAGGAACAGGAAGCCGAAGATGCCCTTGAGCACGTTCATCCAGGTGCCCGGCTTGGGCAGGAAGCGGTTGCCCACGGTCACCAGCAGCAACAGCGGAATGCCGATACCGATGCCCATGGCGAACAGGATCAGGCCGCCGTGCAAGGCGTTGCCGCTCTGGGCGATATACAACAGCGCGCCGGCCAGGGGGGCGGTCATGCACGGGCCCACCAGCAGGCCGGACAAGGCACCGAGAACTCCCGCGCCGACCAGGCTGCCGCCGCTTTGCTGGCGGCTGACGTTGTCCAGGCGATCACGCAGGAAGGCCGGCAGTTGCAGTTCGAAGAAACCGAACATCGGCAGGGCAAGAATGACGAACAGCGCGGCGAAACTGCCGAGGATCCATGGAGTTTGCAGCAGCGCGGCGAGGTTGCTGCCGAGCAGCGCGGCCACTACGCCCAGTGCGGCATACACCAGCGCCATGCACACCACATAGCTGCTGGCCAAGGCAAACCCGCGACGTGGGCTGGCGCCACTGCCGACTACCAGACCAGCGAGAATCGGCAGCATCGGCAGCGAACAGGGGGCAAATGCCAGCAACAGGCCGAGGCCGAAGAAAAGCAGCAGACTCCAACCCAGGCTACGTTGTTGCAGGCCACTGGCCAGGCTCTGATCCTGGGCTTCGGCGGTCGCGGCAACGGCCGGGTTGCCCCCCAGGTCCACGGTGATCGACTGCGGCGGATAGCACAGGCCCGCATCGGCGCAGCCCTGCCAGCCCAACTTGACCTGGCCGGTGGCGCCGGCCGGGATCTTCACCTCCAGGCCCTGGCGATACACCTCCTGGTCACCGAAGAATTCATCGCTATGGGCCTCGCCTTGCGGCAACGCGGGCTTTTCGGCCAGGCCATCGAATTTCATGCGTTGCTTGTAGAGGTAGTAACCGTCGGCAATCTGCCAATACAGCTGGGTCTCGCCACTTTCAAGACGTTCGGAGGTAAAGGTGAAGGCTTTGCCCACCGGAAGGAAATCGGGTTTGGTCTCAAATGGGTTGCCCGGCGCGGCCTGGGCAAACCCCGCGAACAACACCAGCAGAAAGGTAAACAGATGCCGCATGGTCAAGCCTTAGTTCGATGCAAGTAGGCACACAATGTGTGGCGTTGATTAACCGATGATTAACCGAGGCTATTCTAGATTGAGTGTGGGTGGTATAGCGGCATAATCTGCAGTTAATCCACGGCACTTTTAATCACCCCATCTTTCATGAAGGGTTCACCATGCACGTACTGGTCTGTGAAGACGACGAACTGATCGCCAGCGGGATCGTGGCCGGCCTGACCGCCCAGGGTTTTACCGTGGAGCGTGTGGCCTCGGCCGGTGCCGCGCGCGCGATGCTCAGGGCGGCCACGTTCGACATCATGGTGCTCGACCTCGGCCTGCCGGACGAGGACGGCCTCAAGCTGTTGCAGCAACAGCGCAGCCAGGGCCTGGAAATTCCGGTGCTGATCCTCACCGCACGCGATTCGGTAACCAACCGTGTCGACGGCCTGCAAGCCGGCGCCGATGACTACCTGCTCAAACCCTTCGACCTGCGCGAACTCGCCGCCCGTCTGCAAACCCTGCTGCGTCGGGTGGCGGGGCGCAGCGTCAACCTGATCGAACATGGCCGCCTGGCCTACGACCCCAGCAGCCGCGAAACCTTCCTGGGCGGCGAGCCCGTTGACCTGTCGCGCCGCGAACAGGCGCTGCTGCAAGCCTTGCTGCACAACAAAGGCCGGGTGCTGTCCAGCGAACAGCTCAAGGACAGCGTCTACGGCTTCAATGACGAATTGGAAAGCAACGCCCTCAACGTGCATATCCACCACCTGCGGCGCAAATTGGGCAACGGCATCGTCGAGACCGTGCGCGGCCTGGGCTATCGCCTGGGCCCGGCGGACGGGGGCGAGGACGCATCGTGAAAAGCCTGCGCCTGCGCCTGACGTTCAAGCTGGGCGCCGCTTTTGTGTTGATCTGGGCGCTGGCGGCGGCCTGGATGCTCAACGACCTGCGTAACCAGATGATGTTCTCCCTCGACCAACGTCTGGTGGCGTCGGCGCGCATGGTGGCGGGGCTGACCGAGCAGATGCCGGGCCTGACCAGTGTGAGCGGCGGTGCGCATTTCCATGGGGCACAACTGAATGTGCCGGGGGGTATGGCGTGTCAGGTCAGTTCCTTGCGTGGCGAAGTGCTGGCGCGCAGTCATGCCACGCCGGATGAAGGCCTGGAGTCGCGCCAGAGTGGCTTTCGTGATCAGGTGATCGATGGTGTGAACTGGCGCAGTTTCACCCTGTCCCGTGGTGACCTGTTGATCACCACCGCCGACCGTCAGGTGGAGCGTGAGGCGTTGAACCTGTCGATCCTGCTGGCTGCTTCGGTGCCGGTCGGCGTGGCAATGCTTGGCTGCCTGTGCCTGCTGTGGTTGGGCATCGGCCAGAGCCTGCTGCCGCTCAACCGCATGCGTGACGCCTTGATGCGGCGCAGTGCCGATTCCCTGGAGCCTTTGCAGATCCACCCGCTGCCCAGCGAGCTCAAGCCGCTGCTCGACACCCAGAACCAACTGTTGCAACGCATCGCCAAGACCATCGAGCGTGAACGTCGCCTCACCGGCGACGCCGCCCACGAACTGCGCAGCCCGCTGACGGCGATCAAGACCCACCTGCAAGTCGCGCGCATGACCGACGGCGCAGCCCGCGACCAATCCTTGGCCCACGCCGAGGAGGGCGCTGACCGCCTGCATCGCACCCTGGAGCAATTGCTGCTGCTGGCGCGGGTGGAGGGCAACCTGTCATTTGACGATGGCATGCACTCCAGTGCCGAGGACGTCGCACGGCTGGCCATCCAGGATGCCAATGCCGGCGATAACGCGCGTATCGACCTGATCCTGCCGGACAATCTGTCCGCTACCCCGGTGGAAATGCCGGTGGGCCTGGCGGTCGCAGCCCTGCGCAATCTGCTGGACAACGCCCTGCGCCATACGCCTGCGGACACACGGGTGGAACTGCGCGTATTGATCGAGGCGGATAACGTGGTGTTCCGCGTGCGTGACCACGGCCAGCAGATTTCGCCGGAGGACCTGCAGTACCTGACCCAACGCTTCTGGCGCAATGGCAGCAGCGAAGGCTGCGGCCTGGGGCTGGCGATTGTTCAGGCGATCGTGCAGCGCTGCTCCTGCTCGCTGAAGTTCGACAGCCAGCCGGATGGCTTGCGCGTCGACCTGGGCATGCCGCTGCGGCGCTGATCACTTTTCTTTCAAGTGCCACATAGTTACCGCCCTCCTGAGGATCAAGCCTTCAGGATGGCGGTAATTTTTTGCGCTTGAACGGGCTGAACGACTCGGCCTGTATTGAAAAGGACGGTTCTTATGTTGGTCATCGATACAAGCTTCCCTGCCAAAGGTTTCAACGAACGCAACGGCGAGCCCGTGCGGCAGGTGATCCTGCATTACACCGCGGCACCTTTTGGCTCCTCCCTGCGCACCCTGACCCAGGATGGCGTGAGTGCGCACTACCTGCTGCCCGACCCCGGCGACCCCAGCTACCGCGCCGCAGGCTACGAAGAGTTGCGGGTGTTCCGGTTGGTGGAAGAGGACAAGCGCGCCTGGCATGCCGGGGTGAGCCATTGGGCGGGGCGCGACAACCTCAACGGCCGCTCGGTTGGCATCGAGATCGTCAACCTGGCACTGGATGACGGCGGTGTGTTCACCTTTCCCGCCTACGGTGAGGAACAAGTCGAGGTGTTGATTGCCCTGGTGCGCGACATTCTCGGACGTTATCCACAGATTGGGCCTACCGACATTCTCGGGCATTCGGACGTGGCGTTCAGCCGCAAGAGTGATCCAGGGCCGCGCCTGCCATGGCGGCGCTTGTATGACGCGGGGGTAGGGGCCTGGTTTGATGAAGCGTCCCAGGCGATGTATCAACGCCGCTTTTGCCTCGGTTTGCCGTCGGAAGTCGAGGTGGAGCGGGCGTTTCAGCGCTATGGGTATGCGCCGGCGAAGAATCGGCAGGGGTTTGAACAGCGCACGCGAGCGTTTCAGATGCACTTTCGTCCACGGGATTATCGTGGGTTTCTGGATGCTGAAACCTGCGCGATTCTTTATGCGTTGAATGAAAAGTACCAGGGGCTGTGCGGTTGACGGTTTTTCGCGACCGGAGGAGTAAATCCTCCTGACGCTGGTGCGTTTCCAGAACAGGAAATCCGTGCGCATGCCCCTTGGGCCAGACGCCAGCGGATCGGCAGTTTGGTCACCATCATCAGCGTATTGAGGGATCGAGAAATGTCAGTCGCCACCAGCCGTATCGAAGACGCCCAGGTGCATGAAACGCTCTACCAGTTCGACGAAACACCCTTGCTCGCCCGCCAGCGCCAGCAGGAGTCCAACGCCCGCAGCTACCCTCGGCGTATTCCCCTGGCGCTCAAACGCGCCAAGGGCCTCTATGTGGAAGACGTGGAAGGCCGCCGTTTCATTGACTGCCTGGCCGGTGCGGGCACCTTGGCGCTCGGGCATAACCACCCGGTGGTGATCGAGGCCATCCAGCAAGTGCTGGCCGATGAACTGCCACTGCACACGCTGGACCTGACCACACCGGTCAAGGACCAGTTCGTGCAGGACCTGTTCGGCCTGTTGCCGCCGGCATTGGCGCGGGAGGCGAAGATCCAGTTCTGCGGGCCCACCGGCACCGATGCGGTGGAAGCCGCGTTGAAGCTGGTGCGCACCGCCACCGGGCGCAGCACCGTGCTGTCCTTCCAGGGTGGTTACCACGGCATGAGCCAGGGCGCGTTGAGCCTGATGGGCAGCCTGGGGCCGAAGAAACCCTTGGGGGCCTTGCTCGGTAATGGCGTGCAGTTTTTGCCGTACCCCTACGACTACCGTTGCCCGTTTGGCTTGGGGGGCGCGGAAGGCGTGCGGGTCAACCTGCATTACCTGGAAAACCTGCTGAACGATCCCGAAGCGGGCGTGCTATTGCCGGCGGCGGTGATCGTCGAAGTGGTGCAGGGCGAGGGCGGTGTGATTCCGGCGGATCTCGACTGGCTGCGCGGCCTGCGCCGTATCACCGAGCAGGCGGGCGTGGCGTTGATCGTTGATGAAATTCAGAGTGGTTTTGGTCGCACCGGCAAGATGTTTGCGTTCGAACACGCCGGCATCATTCCGGATGTGGTGGTGATGTCCAAGGCCATCGGCGGCAGCTTGCCGTTGGCGGTGGTGGTGTATCGCGACTGGCTCGACACCTGGCTGCCGGGCGCCCACGCCGGGACCTTCCGGGGTAACCAGATGGCGATGGCGGCAGGCTCGGCGGTGATGCGCTACCTCAAGGATCACGACCTGGCCGGTCACGCTGCGGCCATGGGCGAACGCCTGGGCGAACACCTGCGCATCCTGCAACGCGACTTTCCACAGCTGGGCGATATTCGCGGTCGTGGGCTGATGCTGGGTGTGGAACTGGTAGACCCGAATGGCCCACTAGACATCCAGGGCCATCCACCTGTGCACCGCCAACTGGCGCCACTGGTGCAGCGTGAATGCCTCAAGCGCGGCTTGATCCTGGAACTCGGTGGCCGGCACGGCAGCGTGGTGCGTTTCCTGCCGCCGCTGGTAATTACTGCGGCTGAAGTCGACCAGGTGGCGGACATCTTCGGGCGCGCGTTGGCGGCGGCGGTCGCCGGCCTCTAATTTTTTGCACGCTTGGTACGTTTCTACAGATATCAGTGCTGCGCGCGGTGCGCAGCCAGTCTTTCAGCGATGGAGAACAGCAATGACCTCAGTATTTGACCGCGACGACATCCTGTTTCAGGTAGTGGTCAACCACGAAGAACAGTATTCCATCTGGCCCGACTACAAGGCCGTGCCAGAAGGCTGGCGCACCGTGGGCAAGAGCGGCCTGAAGAAAGAATGCCTGGCCTACATCGAAGAAGTCTGGACGGATATGCGTCCGTTGAGCTTGCGCCAGAAGATGGATGGGGCTGCGCTGACCAACTGATACACCTCGACCCAAATGTGGGAGCGGGCTTGCTCGCGAATGTGGAGTGTCAGTCAAAGATATTGTGACTGTTCCACCGCATTCGCGAGCAAGCCCGCTCCCACAGAAAAGCCCTACAGTGCCTGGTTGGCGTACAGATAATCCGTCGCCAACGACGCCAATGTCCTCACCCCTACCACCAGCGCCGACTCATCCACGAAGAACCCCGGATTGTGGTTCGGCGCCGCCTTGCTCATGTCTTGATCCCTGGGCGTCACCCCCAGGAACACAAACAGCCCCGGTGCCTCCTTGGCATAAAACGAGAAGTCCTCGGCACCGCCCACCAGTGGGCCCTGCACCACGTCGTCCTTGGCCGCCCAGCGCAGGCTCGGCAGCATTTTTTCGGTCAGCGCCGGATTGTTGATGGTGGGATCGTACTTCTCGATGATGGTGACTTCGGCCTTGGCGCCGCCGCTTTCGGCGATTTTTTCCACGGTCTGGCGTACGTCCGCATGCAGTTTCTGGCGGATGCCGTAGTCGTAGGAGCGAATGGTGCCGGTCATGTCCACCGACTCCGGAATGATGTTGTAGCGCGTGCCGCCATTGATGGTGCCGATACTCACCACCGACGGGAATGACGAGATATCGGTGCGACGACTCACCACGGTCTGCAGGCCGACAATAGTCTGTGCGCCCACGGTGATCGGGTCGATGCCATCCCAAGGGCGGCCGGCGTGGGTCTGCTTGCCGAGGATCTTGATGCGCAAATCGTCCGAGCTGGCCAGGGTCGGTCCCGGACGGTAGGCAATCTGGCCGGCGGGCACACCGGCCCACACGTGCAGGCCGAACACCGCGTCCGGCTTGGGCGCCTTCATCACGCCTTCCTGCACCATCATTTTGGCGCCCCAGGTGTTTTTGCCGTCGGGGATGAAATCGCTCGGGCCTTCCTCGGCCGGTTGGAAGTAGAACACCACGGTGCCCGGCAAGCGTTCGCGCATGCCGGTCAGGATTTTCGCGGTGCTCAGTAGGATAGCGACGTGGGCGTCGTGGCCGCAGGCGTGCATCACGTCGACTTCCTTGCCCAGGTAGGTGCCTTTGGCTTTGGAGGCGAAGGGCAGGTCGGCGACTTCCTTCACCGGCAGCGCATCCATGTCGGCGCGCAGGGCGACGGTAGGGCCGGGCAGGGCGCCTTTCAGTACGGCAACGACGCCCGTACGGGCGACGCCGGTTTTTACCTCAAGGCCCAGGTCGCGCAATTGTTTCGCGACCAGTTCGGCGGTGCGGGTTTCGGTGTTGCCCAGTTCCGGGTGGGCGTGGATGTCGCGTCGGGTTTCCAGCAGCGCCGGCTCAAGGGCTTTTGCCTGCGCGGCAATTTCCTCCCGGGCGCTGTCCTGGCCGCTGCTGGCGGCTATCACGGCACTGCTGGCGACCCCGCACAACATGCCAAAAATCCACGGGTGTGTCAGACCGGTTAAACGCATAAGGACCTCTCCTGAGTTTATTGTTGTTGATCTTTCTCCTGCACAGTGCCAGCGGTTACCACCTGCACGCTCAGGCGCGGCGTGGCCAGGTCCAGCCCGGCCTCGTCCAGATGGCGCTTGAGGGACAGGTTGAACGCCCGCGACACTTCCCACTGCTTGATCGGCGCGGTCTTGAAACGCGCGCGCAGAATCGCGCTGCCCGACTCGAAACTCTCCACGCCTTGAATCTCCAGCGGCGACCAGATATTGCGACGCTGCAGCGGGTCGTTGCGCATTTTCTGGCCGACATCGCGCATCAGTTTGATGGCATCGTCGATCTCCATGTTGTACGGGATCGCCACACGGAAGATCGCGTAGCCGAACTCCCGCGAGTAGTTCTTGATGCTCTTGATCTCGCTGAACGGAATGGTGTGCACGATACCGTCGATGTCACGCAGGCGCACGGTACGGATGGTCAGGCCTTCGACGGTGCCGAGGTGACCGCCGACGTCCACGTAGTCATCGATGGCCAAGGAGTCTTCGATGATGATGAACAGGCCGGTGATCAAGTCCGCTACCAGCGACTGCGCGCCGAAACCGATGGCCAGGCCGATCACACCGGCACCGGCCAACAGCGGCGTGACGTTCATGCCCATGTTCGCCAGAGCGACAATGGCGGCGATGATGAAAATGGTCACGAACAGCACGTTGCGGATCAGCGGCATCATGGTCTGCGCGCGAGCATTGGCCAGGCCTTTGCGCGAGCGGGTGAGGGCGTGATGGATCGCGGTGTCGCTGAGAATCCAGATCAACCAGGCAAACAGCAGGGTCCCGGCCAGGCCGAACAGCTTGACGCTGACTTCATGGCCATCGCCTTCGGTAAAGCGGATCAGCGACAGCCCCCACACCCGCAGGCCCAACTCGATAAACACCAGCCACACCACCAGGTGGGCCAGGGTGTAGACGAAGCTTTTCAGGCGCTCGGAGTACAGCGCATGACGCTTGTGCCCCCGTTGCGGCTTGAGGGCGTGACGGCGGACCAGGCCGTTGATCACCATGCACAGCACCAGCAGCACCGTACACAGCAGCGATTGGCGCAGTGCTGTGCTGGTATCGCCCGCCGAGACGAAGGTGGCGAATAGCGAAATACCCACCAACAGCAGCGCGGGGATGTACCAGAAGGAACCGATGATTTCGATGGTGTCGCTGAGGGCGCGACGTGTGAGGCGGCGTGACAGTGGCTGATTGCGGATCAGGTGGGCGATGGGTCGGCGGAAGCGCAGGATGAACACGCCAGTGGACAACGCCGCCATCACATTGGCGACAGTCGCGGCGGTATGGGACAAGTGTTGCCCCAGTGCTGCGACCAGTCGCGGGTCGCTTAAGGCTTCACCGAAGGCGGCAAAACTGCCGATCCACCACAGCGGGCGGAAAGCCTGGTGACGCAGAATGTACAACGCGCGATGGCGGTGCGGGCCGTCGAGTACCGAAAACGCAATCACGCAGATCGCCGAGAAACAGGTGCCCACCACCAACGCATAAGCCAATACCATCGCCAGGGATTTGCCCAGGGACGACGGCAGGGCGTAACTCAGGTACACCGTGATCACCAGGGCGATCAGCCACGGGCCGAGTTTACGCAGGGCAAAGCGCACCATGTCCCAGGTACGCGGGTGTTGCGGCAGTTCTTCGGGCAGACCGAAGCGTTCGCGCACGCGGTGGCTGAGCCAGATCAGCGCGGCGGCGAGCAGGCTCCACACGGCAAGGATCAGGGCAAAACCGAAAATGATCGGCAGCCATTCGTTGGCCGGCAATATCAGCGCACTGAGTTCTTCCTTGGCCTGGTCGACTTCATTGGACCAGCGTCCCAGCGGGCTGTCGGCTCCGGAGAACTGCGCTTCCAGGTTGGCCAGGGTCCCGCCGATCAACCCCAGCACGCCTTCTTCGGCGGCCGGCTGGGCTTTTTTCGTGGCTTCGCGCAGCTTTTTCAGGTCGCTTAGCAACTGGGTACGTTGCTGGTCGTTCTCCAGGGTCTTGATCACCTCGTCCAACGACTGCCCCAGCGGCACTTCGGCCTGGGGCTGGGTCTTGTTGGTGCTGCCGAGCAGGCCGGGCAAGCCCACGGCATGGGCAGGCGTCAGCGGTAGCAGCGTCAGCAGGGCGATCAAGCAATAGCAGGGCAGGGCAAACAGGCGGGAAAGCACGAGGCGGTCAACCTTGGAAACGACGAGTTGACCGAGTGTACGAGCGCAATCGTCATTCAGCCAGTTTTGCGAGGATCTTGTACACCACAGTGCCCAGGATCAGCAGCATGCCGATCCACATGCCAAATACGCCGAGGGGCTTGTCACGGAAGTTGAAACCCACGGCGAGCATGATCATGCCGATCAGGATCGGGATCAGCATGGCGTGGAAGGAGGACATGGAGATCATGGTTCGACAGCCTTGTCGGAGTGGGAATACTGACAAGTCTAGGTCGGATTGCAGGAAGTGGGGTTGATGTGTATCAGAAACACATCAACCCCATGCCACATCAGGGCAAGTCGTGACTCGCGTAGAACGCGCCCAGCACCTTCACCAGATGCGCCAGATCATGGCTGCCGCACAGCTCGCGAATGGAGTGCATGGCAAACGTCGGCAGGCCGATGTCCACGGTGCGCACGCCCAGGTGGCTGGCGGTGATCGGGCCGATGGTGGAGCCGCAACCCATGTCGCTGCGCACCACGAAGCTCTGCACCGGTACTTCCTGGGCCATGCACAGGTGGCGGAAGAACCCGGCGGTTTCGCTGTTGGTGGCGTAGCGCTGGTTGCTGTTGACCTTGATCACCGGGCCGGCGTTGAGCTTGGGGCCATGGTTGGCGTCATGCTTCTCGGCGTAGTTGGGGTGCACGCCGTGGGCGTTGTCCGCAGACACCAGCAGGGATTTCTGGATGGTGCGTACGAATTCATCCCCTTCCGGCAACAGGCGGCGCAGGGTCTGTTCCAGCATCGGGCCATCGGCACCGCACGCCGAGCAGGAGCCGACTTCTTCGTGGTCGTTGCACACCAGCACGCAGGTCTCTTCGCTGTCGCTGGTGAGCAAGGCTTGCAGGCCGGCGTAGCACGACAGCAGGTTGTCCAGCCGCGCGCCGGCGATGAAGTCGCCGTTCAGGCCGATGACCGCAGCGCTTTGGGTGTCATAGAAGCTCAGCTCGTAGTCGAGCACCACGTCGGCGTTCAAGCCATGTTCCCGTGCCAGCTGCTCGGTGAGCACGGCGCGGAAGTCCACGCGCTCGTCACCGGCAAATTGCGCGAGGATCGGCGGCAGCTCGGTCTGGGCATTGATCGCCCAACCTTGGTTGGCTTCACGGTTCAGGTGAATGGCCAGGTTGGGGATGATAGCGATGGGCAGCTTGAAGTCGATCAGTTGGCTTTCTACCTTGCCGTCGCGGCGGAAGGTCACGCGGCCGGCCAGGGACAGGTCGCGGTCGAACCACGGTGCCAGCAGTGCGCCGCCGTAGACTTCCACGCCCAGTTGCCAGAAACCCTGGCGTTGCAGCTCAGGTTGGGGCTTGACCCGCAGGCACGGGCTGTCGGTATGGGCGCCGACCAGACGGATACCACCCTGCAGCGGCGAATGGCGGCCGAGCTTGAAGGCGATGATCGACGAATCGTTGCGGGTCACGTAATAGCGACCGTTGGCCTCGGTGGTCCAGGTCTCGCGCTCGTCGAGACGCTGGTAACCGGCCGCTTCCAGGCGCTGGGCCAGGGCGGCAGTGGCATGAAAAGGAGTAGGGGAGGCCTTGAGGAAGTCGATCAGGCCTTGATTCAACGCTTCGCGCATAAATAGCTCCAGACAGCAGTGCCGCGAGTTTACCGTATTTATTCTTCAGAACGGCGCAGGGCACTCGAAACGCAAACGCTCGCCGCTTTGCGGATGGGTAAAGCTCAGCATGCTCGCATGCAGGCACAGACGCGGCCAGGCAGCCAGGGCTTGCTCATGGGCATACAGGCCATCACCCAGCAAGGGGTGGCCGATGGAGAGCATGTGCACGCGCAGTTGGTGCGAACGCCCGGTAATCGGCGTCAGCTCCACGCGGCACCAATCCCCACAGCGCTCCAGCACCTTCCAGAAGGTCAGCGCGTGCTTGCCGAATTCGTGGTCCACCACATGCCGTGGTTTGGTCGGCGGGTCGTAGCGCAGGGGCAGGTCGATGCTGCCGCTGTCCAGTTCCGGTTGGCCCCAGGCCAGGGCGGTGTAGGCCTTTTCGGTTTCGCGGTCGTGAAACTGGCGAGACAGTTCGCGGTGGGTGTCGGCGTCACGGGCCAGCAGGATGATGCCTGAGGTTTCCCAGTCCAGGCGATGCACGATGCGAGCTTCGGGGTAGCCGTTTTCCTGCAGGCGGGTGATCAGGCAGTCCTTGTTGTCGTCGGCGCGGCCAGGCACCGAGAGCAACAGGGTGGGCTTGTTCACCACTAGGACGGCATCGTCCTGATGCAAGATATGAATATTGGACAGCGGCATTAAACAGCCTCGTAACAAACGCCAACGGCGGCTCGCCCACCCGGCCCCCAAAAAGGGATCAGGGTGAACGAGCCGCCGTGGCGGCCGCCTGTTCGATCAACGATCAGGCAGGGTGATATTGAGTTCCAGAATCGAGCAGCTGCCGTCATTTTCCAGGGCGACATGCACGTCATCGTTGCCGATATTGACGTACTTGCGGATCACCTCGACCAGTTCCTTCTGCAAGGCTGGCAGGTAGTCCGGCGTGCTGCGTTGGCCGCGTTCGTGCGCCACGATGATCTGTAGACGCTCTTTCGCTACCGACGCGGTCGTAGGCTTTTTGTTGGCGCGAAAGAAGTCGAGAAATTTCATTGTTTAGTTGCCTCCAAAGATACGCTCGAAGAATCCCTTCTTCTTGACATCGAGGAAGCGATGTTCCACGGTCTTGCCCAGCAGGCGATCGACGGCATCGCTGTACGCCTGGCCGGCGTCGCTCTGGTCGTCAAGAATCACCGGAACACCCTGGTTGGAAGCCTTCAGGACCGCCTGGGATTCCGGAATCACGCCCAGCAGGGTCACTGCGAGGATTTCCTTCACGTCTTCAACACCGAGCATTTCGCCGTTGCTGACGCGCTCAGGGTTGTAGCGGGTGAGCAGCAAGTGCTCCTTGATCGGGTCCTGGCCTTCTTCGGCGCGCTTGGATTTGCTGGCCAGCAGGCCGAGCATGCGGTCCGAGTCACGTACGGAGGAGACTTCCGGGTTGGTCACGACGATGGCTTCATCTGCGAAGTACATGGCCAGGTGAGCACCGGTTTCGATACCGGCCGGCGAATCGCAGACCACGTATTCGAAGGTTTCCTTCAGCTCGGCCAGGACTTTGCCCACGCCTTCTTTGGTCAGCGCGTCTTTGTCACGGGTCTGGCTGGCAGCCAGCACGTACAAGTTCTCAAGGCGCTTGTCCTTGATCAGGGCCTGTTGCAGGTTGGCTTCGCCGTTGACCACGTTGACGAAGTCATACACCACGCGGCGTTCGCAGCCCATGATCAGGTCGAGGTTACGCAAGCCGACGTCGAAGTCGACAATAACTGTCTTGTGGCCGCGCAGCGCGAGACCGGTACCGATAGCGGCGCTGGTGGTGGTCTTACCCACACCACCCTTGCCGGATGTAACCACGAGAATCTTGGCCAAGGTGTTTCACCCCTAAGGAAGAAGGACGTTTCGGTCCCTGAAAAACATCTCTTGGAACTCGCTGCAGGCGGACAGCCTTGTAGGAAAAAATAATTCCTACATAAGTAATGCCGGTTTCGCTGTGCTATCAGAGTCTAGAGATGCTTGGAAAATGCGGCAGTATCCGTTAAAGACGGATGATGTTCAACACATCGCCCGACAGGTTGACCTGCACCGAAGCCCCCCACAGCGGATCACGGCGCAAATCTTCTGAAACCTTGTACTGGCCTGCGATGGACACTAGCTCAGCGGTCAACTGCTGGCAAAAAATACGGGCCTTGGTATCACCCTTGATGCCGGCGAGGGCACGTCCGCGCATCGGGCCGTATACATGGATGTTGCCATCGGCGAGAAGTTCCGCCCCTGGGCTGACCGAGGAGATCACCACCAGGTCGCCACCCTGGGCGTAAATCTGCTGCCCGCCGCGTACGGGCGAGGTGATGATCTTTGTAGGCTTGATCGTCGGCTCCGGTGGTTTTTCCGGTTTTTTCTTCTCTTCACCGACCAATGGTTCAAGCGGACGCTCGCGCGCACCGGACGGTGGCAATACTGGCAGTTCAATGGCGATCGCTGCAGCAATGTCTTCGATGCGGCTGGCGCGAATCGCCAGGGTACGCAGGCCATGAGAGCGGCATACGCGCATCAGGCCGGGCAGGTCGATGCTGCCCTGGCCGGCGGGCAATTTGTCCAGGGCCAGCACCAGCGGGGCATTGTTGAAAAAGTTGGGGGCCAGGGCGACCTTGGCGGCGAGCTGGCGGTCCAGGGCGTCAAGGTCGTTACGGGCGAGTTCCAGCACGGTGATGGCGAGCATGCTGCCTTTCAGCTGGAACACGGGATCTTGGTCTAGCGGTTCGGTTTGGCTCATGGTCGGCAAAAGCGGCTTGTCACGAAAAGTGTCGAGACTTATAACGAGAACACTCACCCGCCGCAAGCCGAGTCGAACCGTTGTAGAATGCGCGGCCCTTGTCTTTACCGGAATCTGTAATGGATCGCCCGCGTTTTCGAGCTGTATTTTTTCACCCGCGTTTCTGGCTGTTATGGCTGGGGCTCGGCCTGTTGTGGCTGGTCACCCAGCTGCCGTACCGCGCGCTGTTGACCATTGGTCGCCTGCTGGGTGCCGGCATGTACCGCGTGGCCGGCGAACGTCGCCGCATCGCCGCGCGCAACCTGGAACTGTGCTTCCCGGAAAAATCCGCCCAAGAGCGCAAACAACTGCTCAAGGAAAACTTTGCCTCCACCGGCATCGCCTTCTTTGAAATGGCCATGAGCTGGTGGTGGTCGCGCCAGCGCCTTGCACGCCTGGCCCACGTTGAGGGCCTGGAACACCTCAAGCAGGCCCAATTGGACGGCAAGGGCGTGATCCTCATGGCCCTGCATTTCACCACCCTGGAAATCGGCGCTGCGCTGTTGGGGCAGAAGCACACCATCGATGGCATGTACCGCGAGCACGGCAACCCGTTGTTCGACTACATCCAGCGCCGTGGCCGCGAGCGCCACAACCTCGATTCCCTGGCCGTGGAGCGTGAAGACGTGCGCGGCATGCTCAAGCTGCTGCGCGCCGGTCGCGCGATCTGGTACGCACCGGACCAGGACTACGGCGCCAAGCAAAGTCTCTTCGTGCCGCTGTTCGGCATCCAGGCCGCCACCGTGCCGGCCACCAGCAAGTTCGCCAAGCTGGGCAAGGCGTTGGTGGTGCCGTTTACTCAACAACGCCTGGCCGATGGCAGCGGTTATCGCCTGGTGATCCATCCGCCGCTCACCGACTTTCCCGGCGAGAGCGATGAAGCCGACTGCTTGCGCATCAACCAGTGGGTCGAAGCCTCGGTGCGTGAATGCCCCGAGCAATACCTGTGGACCCATCGCCGCTTCAAGAGCCGGCCGCCGGGTGAGCCTAAGCTGTACGAAAAACGCCGTCGATAAGACAGATATTTCCCCACATGGAGTGACGCAATGCGCCCAGCTGAACCGGTGACAGGCTTGATTCTTTCCGGCGGCGGGGCGCGAGCGGCGTATCAGGTGGGGGTGTTGGCGGCGATTGCCGAACTGTTGCCGCCGGGGGCGCCCAATCCGTTTCCGGTGATCGTCGGCACCTCGGCCGGTGCGATCAATGCAGTGAGCCTGGCCAGTGGCGCCACGGACTTCAGGGCCGCGATCCAACGCCTGACCGCCTTCTGGCAGGGCTTTCGCAGCCACCTGGTGCTGCGCAGTGATTGGCCGGGGGTGATTCGCCAGGCGAGCCGCTTCTTTATCCACAGTCTCCTCGGTCTTGGCGCGCAGGTGCCGGTGGCGCTGCTCAACAGCGCGCCGCTGAAGGCGCTGCTCAAAGACAAGCTGCACCTGGCCGGCATCGACGAAGCCATCCGCAACAAACATCTGCACGCGGTGGCAGTGACGGCCTTCGGTTACGAGTCCGGCCAGGCAGTGACCTTCTATCAGGGCGGTGGCACCATCGACGCCTGGTTGCGCCATCGCCGTATCGGCCTGCCCACCCAATTGACGGTTGAACACCTGCTGGCCAGCTCCGCGATTCCCTTGCTGTTCGCCCCGGTCAAACTCGACCAGGAATATTTCGGCGACGGCGCCGTGCGGCAGTCGGCGCCGATCAGTCCGGCGTTGCACCTGGGTGCCAGCCGTGTGCTGGTGGTTGGGGTCAGTGGCAACCCACGCGGCAATGAACCGGCGACGCAACGTACCTTTACCGGGCAAGAGCCGACGTTGGCACAGATCGGTGGGCACATGCTCAACAGTACGTTCATTGACAGCCTGGAAAGCGATATCGAGTTGCTGGAGCGCTTGAATCAGTTCAGCCATGCCGCGCCTGGCGTGGCGGCGGTAGAAGTGCTGGTGATTGCGCCCAGCCAGCCGATCGACGAAATCGCAGCGCGGCACCGTCAGGAATTGCCCGCGGCATTGCGCTTGTTCTTGCGTGGGCCGGGGGCGACCAAGACGAGTGGGGCGGGGGTCTTGAGTTACTTGCTGTTCGAGGCGGGGTATTGCAGCGAGTTGATCGAGTTGGGGCGGCGCGACGCGTTGGCCAAGCGCGAGGAATTGTCGAAATTCCTCGGCCTGGCCTGACGGTCAGAAGTGATACTTGACCAGGAAGCTCGCGGTGTCCTGGTTAGTCTTGAACGCGCCCGAATCTTCGATCCCGTACTTGTTCTTCCAGTAGTCGTATTCGAAGCCGACATACAGCTGTTTGTCGCCCCAATGCAGCGCTTTACCCAGGTCATATTTGACCTGCGGGTTGAAGTGCAGGTTGGCGTGGTAAGTGCCACGGGCGTTCTTGTCGTTGTCCGTGACCCAGTCCATGAAGCCGTCGATCAACACGTCGGAGTTGCCCACGGGGATGGTGTAGGACCAGACCGGAGTAATCTGCCAGACGCCGTCACCCGGACGATTGCCTTCGGTCTGGCGCTGGTAGAAGTTCAGCTGGAAGTAGTCGAAGCCGGGGATGTTCAGGTCAAAGCCTGGGCCGAGCAGGTACGACTCGTTATCGCCTTCGCCAAACTCATAAGTGAATGCCAGCAGCACGTCTTTGATCGGGCCGAACGACAGGTCTTTATCAAAGATCTTGCCGAACGACAGGCGCGGGCTTATTTCACCGTAATAAGTACTGGGGCCGACGTTGCCGTCTTCCTTGCCGTTGTAAAAGATGCGGTCGACGAAGATAAAGTTGTCACCGTACTTCCACGCATCGGCATGTTCGAACGTGACGGTTTGCTGGATCTGCGGGTTGACGGTAAAGCTCTTGCCCCACAGGTAAGTCAGGCTGTTGTTCTGCCACTGCAACAGGTCACCGGCCACGGCTTGGCCACCGGCCAGCAGGGATCCCGCCAGCGCCAGGCCTTTGAACATAGGTTTCATTCGGTTGCTCCCGAGTTAAAGTTTTATGGTTTTTCTTCTACGCAGGCGCTCTGGTGTGGCGCCTTTTGGTTCGCTGCAAAAATCGTCTGTTCGGTCAGCTTTAGTGCTTTTAGCAAGAGCTGCGCCAAGGTGTTTAAAAAGCCAAAAAATCCCCGTCGGCTGCATCGGATGCAGTCGAATTCAGAGGACTTTTGCGCACTTTGGCCGCAGACATAAGGCCGGGATAAGTTGGCCTTGCAGTCAGCTTTTACATTCGCTGTTTTTTTTTGAGTCGATTCGAGCGGGCGCGGAGAATACTGGCTCTTATGCCGTGGCTCAAGTGCGCTGTTAAAGCGCGCGTGGGGCGAGAATGGGGCACGGCTTGTGGCCGGCCCCAGGTGAAGGGTGTGCATGTGGTTATTCCCGTTTCGTTATTGTTTTTGTTTGAACGAAGGAATCAATGCGTATGAGCGACTTCAGGGCGTTCAGCGCCACCCAGGATGTTGAACAGGATATTCAGCGACAACGCGCTGAGCGTGGCCATGGCGATGCCACTGTGGGTAATCGGGCTCATCCACAGCGGTAGTTGCGCGAAGAACTCCGGGCGCACCACGGGGATCAGACCCATGCCGATACTCACTGCCACCAGCAACTGGTTGCGACGGTCGGCGATGTCGGCTTCCTGCAGGATCTTGATCCCGGTCGCCGCCACCATGCCAAACATGGCGATGGCCGCGCCGCCCAGCACCGCCGGTGGTATCGACGCCACCAGGTAGGCGGCCTTGGGCAACAGGCTCAGCACAATCAGGAAGACCCCGGCCATGATCGACACCGAGCGGCAACGCACACCGGTCATCTGCACCAGGCCGATGTTCTGGGCGAACGAGGAGTGGGTGAAGGTGTTGAAGAAACCCGCGAAGAACGACGCGCCGGCATCACACAGCAGGCCACGGCGCAGCATCTTCGGCGTGACCTCCTGACCGGTGATCTTGCCCAGGGCGAGAAACATTCCGGTGGACTCGACAAAGATGATCACCACTACCAGGCACATCGACAGGATCGGCGCCAACTCGAACTTGGGCATGCCGAAGTGCAGCGGCGTCACCACCTGCACCCACGGCGCCACTGCCAGACCACTCAGGTCGACCATGCCGAGCGCACCGCACAAGGCGTAGCCCAGGCCCATGCCGATCAGCACCGAGATATTCACCCAGAAGCCGCGCATGAAGCGGTTGATCAGCAGGATGGTGGCGAGTACCAGTGCGGCAATTGCCAGGTAGATGGGTGAGCCGAATGTGGCGGCGGCACTGCCGCCTCCGGCCCAGTTCACGGCCACCGGAAACAGCGACAGGCCAATCGCGGTGATCACCGTGCCGGTCACCAGTGGCGGGAAAAAGCGCACGACCTTGGACATGAAGGGCGCGATGAGCATGCCGAAGAACCCGGCGGCGATGGTCGCACCGAAGATTCCCTGCAAGCCGATGCCCGGCATGCCGGCCATCGCGACCATGCTGCCGACGGCGGCGAAGCTGGCGCCCATCATCACCGGCATGCGAATGCCCACCGGGCCGATGCCGAACGACTGCACCATGGTGGCGATACCGGCCACCAGCAGGTCGGCGTTGATCAGGAATGCGATTTCTTCACGGCTCAAGCCGGCGGCCTGGCCAATGATCAGGGGCACGGCGACGGCGCCGCCGTACATCAGCAAGACGTGTTGCAGGCCTACCAGAATCAGTTGCAAGAGGGGCAGCCGCACCATGGCGGGCGCGGCAGGAATCTGCGGTTCGGCTAACTCGGTCATGCAACACCTCGGATCTTTTTTATTTTTGTTGTTTCAACAATTGTGTAGCGGGAAGCTTTTGTAGTGAGCGGGCTTGCCCCCCAGCGCGGGGCAAGCCCGCTCACTACAGGACGTCGTTAATTAGTACGGGCTCCTTGGTTGATCCAGGTGCCGATCAAATCCCGTTCCTGCTGGGTCATCTGGGTGATGTTGCCCAACGGCATGATCTGGCTCGCCACGGCCTGCGCTTGAATACGCGCGGCCTGTTGCTGGATCTGGGCCGGTGTATCGAACATCACTCCGGCCGGCGCGGTGCTGAACAGCGGGCTGGTGGGCTTGGCCGAATGGCACACGGTGCAGCGCTGCTCGATCACGCTGTGTACCTGGCCGAAATCCGTGCTGGCCTGGGCCGGTGCCGGTTCAGCCGCAGGAGCGGCGGGTGCGGCAGGCGCAGCAGGTTTCAAGCCACCGCCCAACGCCGTTTCCGGCAATGGCTGATACTCGATGGCCGCCGGCGCCTTGGCCACTTCCGGAGCGGTCGACACCGGTTTTGGTCCGGTGACGTAGGCCAGGCTGATCATCGCCAACGCGCCTACTGGCAAGGTCCACGCGTACTTCTGGCTGTTGTGACGGGTGTTGAAATAATGCCGTACCAACACCGCCGCCACCGCGATACCGGCCAGGATCAGCCAGTTGTATTGGCTGCCGTAGGTGCTCGGGAAGTGGTTGCTGATCATGATGAACAGCACCGGCAAGGTGAAGTAGTTGTTGTGACGCGAACGCAGCAAGCCCTTGGCCGGCAGTGCCGGGTCCGGCGTGCGGTTCTCCGCGATCGCCGCCACCAACGCGCGTTGCGCCGGCATGATGATGCGGAACACGTTACCGACCATGATGGTGCCGATCACTGCACCCACGTGCAGGTAGGCGCCACGGCCGCTGAACACTTTGCTGAAGCCGTACGCGGCGGCAATCAACAGCACGAACAGGATGAAACCGAGCAGGGCAGGGCGCTTGCCCAGGGCCGAGTCGCAGAGGAAGGAGTAGATGAACCAGCCGGCGAACAGTGAGCCAATGCCCAGCAACACGCCTTCCGGACCACTGAGGTTGCTGCCCGGAGCCAGCAGGTACAAGGTCGGGTTCCAGTAGAACACCACGCACAGCAGCGCAATGCCCGACATCCAGGTGAAGTAGGCTTCCCATTTGAACCAGTGCAGGTTGTCCGGCATGGTTGGCGGGGCCAGTTTGTATTTTTCCAGGTGGTAGATACCGCCACCGTGGATCGCCCACAAGTCACCGGCCAGGCCGCTCTTGGGATTGACGCGATTGAGGTTGTTTTCCAGCCAGACGAAGTAGAAAGAAGCGCCGATCCACGCGACGCCCGTGATCATGTGAACCCAGCGCACGCTCAGGTTCAGCCATTCCATCAAATGTGCTTCCACAGTCTTTACCTCTCGCCTGTCACCCTTGTTGTCGGGTGATCAGACCTTCTCTTATTGGTGGGGGGCGAGGATCAACCGCTCATCCTCTTTGAAAAAATGCTCATCGCAGTTATTGCCTGTGCCACTGCGATCAACCACCAGGAAGTCATCCCGCTTTTCGATCGTCAGCACCGGGTGGTGCCAGACGCCGCGATGGTAATTAATGCCCTGCCTGCCGTTGGTGACGAAGGCGCGGACCAAGCCCGATACAGGTTCATCGCCAAGTGGCGCGACCACGATCAGAAAGGGGTTGCCGAGCAGCGGTATGAAAGCCTGGCTGCCCAGCGGGTGTCGTTCCAGCATGCACACGGTCAGCGGCATGTCCTGCGCGTCGGCGCGGAAGATGCTGATGATGGCGTTGTCCTCAGGCTTGGCGGTGTCCACCGTGGCCAGTTTGTGGAAGCGCATGGTCGACCCGTTGTTGATCATGAAGTGATCGCTGCCATCGGTTTCGATAACGTCTCCGAAAGGGGCGAAGGCTTCTTTGGTCAGGGGTTCGATCATCAGTGTGCGCATGGCTGTCTTCTTATCCGAATTTTGTGTTGTTAGTTCTGACGCCTTCGCGAGCAAGCCCGCTCCCACATTTGGAATGCATTCCCCTGTGGGAGCTGGCTTGCCTGCGATCGGGTTCACCGCTTACTTGGCGACCTTGCCCAGGACCCGCAGGCGGCTCACACCGCCATCCGGGAACACATTCAAGCGGATGTGGGTAATCGGCCCCAGTGCCTTGATCTGCTCTGCGAAGGTGTGTTCAGCGTGCATTTCCAGCTTCTGCGCCGGCAGCAGTTCGCGCCAGAACAGCGATTGGGTTTCGATCTGGCTGTCGGTGCCGCCTTTCACGAAAGCGCCCTGGATCGAGCAGGTGTCCGGGTAGTTGCCCTTGAAGTGCAGGGTGTCGACGATGATTTTCTCGATCTCGCCCGGATGGCCCAGGGCGACAATCACCCAGTCATTGCCTGGTGTACGACGACGCGCGGTTTCCCAGCCGTCGCCCATGTTGATGCCACGGCCTGGGTTGAGGATGTTGCTCATGCGCCCGAAGTGTTCATCGGAGCACGCCAGGGCGCGACCACCGTTGAGTGCAGCAGCCAGGTCGATCTGTTCGTTGTCGCCCACCGAGGACCAATCGCGGAACGGCACGCCGTACACGCGCAGACGGGCCACGCCGCCATCCGGGTAGATGTTGAAACGCAGGTGGCTGAACGCCTGGTCGTTGTTGATCTCGTGGTAGTGGTGGCTGTTGCCTTGCAGCTCGACGGCCGACAGCACTTCCACCCACTGGGTGTTGTCATCCGGCTCGCCCGAAGCCAGGAAGCAAGCTTCCAGGGAAGCCGACGGCGGGAAGTTGCCGGTGAAGAATGAAGTGTCGATGTCCACGCCTTTGATGCTGCCCGGCACACCCAGGCGGATCACCGCGCTGTCGTAGCCTTCGAAGCGCTTGCGGCGCGACTCCCAGCCGTCCATCCACTTGCCGTTATCATCGAAAACGCCCTCCTTCCACACAGCCGGGGTCGGCTGGAACAGGCGGTTGGCGTCGGCGAACCAGTCATCGGTGACGGAGATGATCTTGGTGCCCAGGCGGGCGTCGGCCAGGTTGACGAACTTCTCGAAAGGTACGGCGTAAGCTTTCATTCTTCTTGTCTGCCTTAGATAGAGTGGCTGGGGATGGTCGTTTAGAGGGTCAGTAATCGGAACAACGCGATCTTGTTGATCTCGGCCAGTGCGCACTTGAACTCGGTGTCCACCGAGTTGTGGATGCGCGTTTCGAACGCGGCCAGGATCTGATGCCGGTTGCTGCCTTTTACCGCCATGATGAAGGGAAACTTGAACTTGGCCTTGTAGGCATCGTTCAGCTCGGTGAAGCGAGAAAACTCTTCGGCCGTGCATTGGTGAATCCCCGCGCCAGCCTGTTCATCAGTGCTGGCTTGGGTGAGTTGGCCCTGGACGGCGGCTTTGCCGGCCAGGTCCGGGTGAGCGTTGATCAGCGCCAGTTGACGGGTGTGATCAGCACTCAACAGGATGTCGCTCATGCGCTGGTGCAGGGTTTCGATCTGGTCGATCGAAGCATCCTGGCCCAGGTCGAAGGCCTTTTCGGCCACCCATGGCGAATGTTCGTAGATATCGGCGAAGGCGTTGACGAATTCGTCGCGGCTCAGGGTCGAGGGTTTCAGGGTCTGGAACGCAGTCATTTGGCGGCTCCCTTGAACGGGTGGGTGTCATGCCAGTGACGGGCAATGTCCACGCGGCGAGTGAACCACACCTGTTCGTGACCTTTGACGTATTCAATGAAGCGCTTTAACGAGGCCAGGCGTGCCGGGCGGCCGATCAGGCGGCAGTGCAGGCCGATGGAGAGCATTTTCGGGGCATCCAAGCCTTCGGCGTAGAGCACGTCGAACGCGTCTTTGAGGTACTCGAAAAAGTCATCGCCTTTGTTGAAACCCTGCACCTGGGTGAAGCGCATGTCGTTGGTGTCCAGGGTGTAGGGGATCACCAAATGCGGCTTGCCGGTGGGGTTGTTGGGTTCCCAGTAGGGCAGGTCGTCGTCGTAGGTGTCGCAGTCATAGAGAAAGCCGCCTTCCTCCATCACCAGCCGCCGGGTGTTGGGGCCGGTGCGGCCGGTGTACCAGCCCAGTGGGCGTTCGCCGGTCAGCTCGGTGAGGATGCGGATGGCTTCGAGCATGTGCTCGCGTTCCTGGGCCTCGTCCATGTACTGGTAGTCGATCCAGCGGTAGCCGTGACTGCAGATCTCATGGCCAGCCTCGACCATTGCACGGATTACATCCGGGTGACGCTGGGCGGCCATGGCCACGGCGAAGATGGTCAGCGGGATATCGAATTCTTTAAACAGCTTGAGGATGCGCCACACGCCGGCACGGCTGCCGTATTCGTACAGCGACTCCATGCTCATGTTGCGTGCGCCTTGCAGCGGCTGGGCCGAGACCATTTCCGACAGGAAGGCTTCAGATTCTTTGTCGCCGTGCAGGATATTGCGCTCGCCACCTTCTTCGTAGTTGAGTACGAAAGACAGCGCAATGCGCGCCTTGCCCGGCCAGTGGGGGTGAGGAGGGTTACTGCCGTAACCGATCAGGTCGCGTGGGTAGTCAGCGCTCACTGCAGTCTTCCTTCTTGTTCGTCGTGTTAGCGATGAGTGATTGTATACAACTTATCGCGCACTTTGTAAGCCTACATTTCTGCATTTTTTCTGCAGGACTCTGGACGAATGGTGTAGCAAGAAACTTGCCTGGTTGGTCAGCTAATGGACAAAAGGTCGTTTAAAAGCAAGGTTAACGGGTCAATTGCCCTGCTGAGCAATGGCGGTAAGCTGATCCAAAGGTTTGTGATTTTTATTGTGTACAATTTTTTTAAAAAGTGTCTTAATCAGCCATCGCCGGCTTTTTCGCTGCCCTGAAAAAGTGCGGATCACTCTTCTACTGACTACGGGAGGCGCGTAGACGCCATGGGACGCTTGACCACACACGTTTTGGACGCCGCACACGGCTGCCCCGGCAGCGCGATCAAGGTTGAGCTGTATCGCGTTGAAGGCGCGCAGCTGGAACTGGTCGCCACTACGCTGACCAACAGCGACGGCCGCTGCGACGCGCCCTTGTTGCAAGGCGATGATTACCGCAGTGGTGTGTACCAACTGCAATTCAGCGCCGGCGACTACTACCGTACCCGTGGTGTGCAACTGCCTGAACCGGCCTTCCTGGATGTAGTGGTTCTGCGCTTCGGCATCAGCGCCGAACAGGATCACTACCACGTCCCACTCCTGATTTCGCCCTACAGCTACTCCACCTATCGCGGTAGCTAGCGTCACCTCGCTTCACACCCCCAAAGCTCTTCGTTGGTTTTTCGCCCGCCCACACTGCGGGCTTTTTTTCGTCTGGCATTTATGTAACGCACCGACAAAACGGTGATTACCTAGGCTCGGTTTTTTTCAGCCGTGAAGATGCCGCCATGAGCACCGAAACACCCGATCCTGCGCCCTTTGATTTCGACGACCCTGACATTACTCAGGACGAACGCCTGACGGCGATTCGCACGCGGTTGACGCGTCGCCTGAACAGCGCGGCCCAGCCCAGTCGCTCGATCAATCAGTGGCATGCCACCCAGGCGCGCTATCTGCACACCACAAAACAGTTGGGTGAGCTGGCAGGGCGGGCGCCGCGCATCCTCTCGGTGATCCGCCACGCCTTGCGCGAAGCGTTTGCCCTGGACCCGGACACCCTGCTGTTTCGCGAGCCGCTACCGCCGCAGCCCGCGCGTCAGGTCGACAACCTGATGGAGCGAACCCTGGCACTGTTTCGTGACCCCGGTGTGCCGATCAACCTCCATCACTTCACGGCGCTGAGCCTTGCCGGTGATCCCGAGCGCGCATTGCCCTTCAATGCCTGGGAGGCGCTGTCCCGTGTCAGCAAGCTCAATCTGCCAGCCAGGATCAACGCCGCCATGAAAGGTTACTGGGAGCATCTTGCCCCTGGCTCCTGGCGCTCACGTGGGGAGCGCTGGGCTGAATTGCGCAAGACCGCGTTTGCCGACCAGGCTTTTCTCGCCCACAAGGTGTTTCAACTCTCCACAGTTGGCTACGCGATGGTCAAGCAACTGGTGGACGCCCCCAGCGCCGAAGCGCGGCAGCGTGCGGGCGGCGCCTGGGCCACGGTGCAAGTGGGGACGCTGGCCTGGCCCCATGCCAGCGTCGGTGCGCTGGCGATTCCCGGAGCGTTGCACATTTACCGAACGGGGGCGGCGGACGGGCCCCAGGTTATTTACCTGCCAGGGTTGCTGTGTGCGTTTCATGAGTTTCGTTCCTGGCGTCAGGCGCAGCAGGACTTGCCTGAACGGGTGCAGAGGTCGTTGCTGAGTGAGTCCTGGCACTACCTGCCGCTCAAGCGTCAGGCGAACATCCCGCTGCAGCCGGGTGTGATGGTGCAGGGGGACGCCCTGGCGCACAGTGCGCAAGCCTTGCTCGACGAGCAATGGAACAATGAATGGGGGGCGGTGCTGTCGCTCGATTACACCGCGCCGTCAGCGCCGGGAACCCCGCTGCCGAGTCGCAGGGCCTCGCGGTTGCTGGGGTTTATCGAGAAGGGCCGTAAGCGCATGAGCCGTGGCCTGCCGTTCGGAACGAGTCTGGATGCCTTGCTGGAGTGGGACCGGCAGCGGCGTCAGCAGGAGATTGTATTGGGGAGCCAGTCCCCTGACCTGCCGCGCAAGGGGGGCGACCGGCAGCTGCGCCGCTATGAAAACGCATTGCTGGCGCTGTGGATGGACAAAGATCTGCGCCGGCACAGCGACGCCTACCCAGCGTTCCTGGCCCTTGAAAAAGACCACCAGACCCAAGTTGAGATCGTGAACCAATGGCTTCAGTCAGCAGACGCGAGGTTATTCGACGCGAGCTTCTGGCTTGAGCGCCCCGACGGTGGCTCTAAGCGTGCATCGCTGATCTTGAGCACCCAGCGCCGGGCCTGGCGACTGGCGGCGCAGCTTGAGCACCGGCTTGGGTTGATCAAGCAAGTGCACTTGGACCGATTGCTGGAAGTCATCAACACACCCTTGGCGACGCAGCGCGGCAACAGTGACACGCGGGTGTTGCAGGTATCAGTGGGCAATCATCCAGACAATGCCTACCGCCTGATGAGCGTGTTTGTGGTCACCACTGTCCGTGCCCTGGCCGAGCCCAACCTGCGCCAGCCGGTCGTCCTGGTGGCGGGCGGCGAGTTCGGCGGGCTGGCCGTATTCGACCATCTGGAACGTTTGTCCCAAGGACTGCGCGCAAGCTTCGGTAGCCGTGACGGTTCGGTGTTGTGGCGTTACATCGGACGAGATGTACGTTCTGCCGCACGCTTTAGCCTGGCCAAGTCGGTGCACGTGGGCTACAGCGCTGTGGACCACGATGTGCTGTATGAGGATTTCAAGGCACAGGTCGAACACCATGCCCGGCTGCACAAACGCCTGGATGAGCCTGGTCGGTTATTCAGTGAAGTCAGTGACGCTTCCCAGGGGCGAGCGCTCTTGGCACAAGAGCTACGCGAGCATTTGAGCGTACCGATCAATCAGAGCCGCACGCTGGCCCTGGCCAATGTGGCGTTCATGCGGTTCGCCGCCGAGCAGGGGGAAAGCCAACCGGCGTGGCTTGCCACCGCCACGGCGGACCAGCGTAAACCCTATAAGCGCTTGCAGCGCCGCTATGTATCCAGCGCGCTGGCGCTGGAAAGCCGTCTATGGCAAATCCTGCCGCCGTTGCATGGGTTTGCCCGCGGGTTGTTGGTGAAGCAGCTGACACAGGATGGCTTCTATCCGGAACTGGATGTGGATAAGCCGCTGTTGAATATGCCCGATGATGTCGGCTCTCAATATTGCGGCTGGTTTTCCAGTCAATGCGTGGTGGGTGATCGTCACGTCAAAAAGATCGTCAGCTCCGAACGCACCACCTTTAGCCTGTTGGAACTGGCCCTGCATAACCTCGACGCCCAGGCGCCCTGGACGCAATGGCGCTTGAACCGGGCGCGCTACCTGCAGCCGGAGTGGAAAGGGCGATTGAATCCGCGCTATTTGATCAAGACATTGTCGGCATTGGACATTGGCGGTCAATACGACGCGTTGATCCAGCGTGCATTCAGTCCGGCGCCCACAGGGCTTTCCCGGCCGTTGATTGACCGCGCTACGCAGCACCTGACTTACATGCAGGTGTATTCGGCCGCGCAGCGGGGCCTCTCGTCGGCAGGTCAAAGCTTGTTCAGCACGGCATTGTCGGCGCGTTCACCTGCCGACCTAGACAAAAATGGCCACCAGATCAGCCTGTCCTTTGTGCGCTTGCGCGGCTACACGATGGAACATGATCGGCATATCGCCGGTGTGCTGGTGATCATCGATCAGCTCACCCTGCTGTGTGTGGTGTATTGGCCGGCTGCGACGGTTTTTCCGGTGCTGGCCGAATTCAGCACGTGGGAGCGGGCGAGGACGGCATTGCATCAATTGAGTGCCATGCCTGGTGGTATCAAAGACCTGGCAAGGAGGGTGGCGCCCGGCTGGGAGCATGAGGCGCTTGCCAGTTATCCTGGGCGTGGCGCGTTGCCCATGCCTTCAAGGCACTTGACCAGGTTTCTGCCTACGCCTGAGGCTTACGACAGCGTACTCGCGACAGTCGAGGCGATTGGCCGGCTTTTCCGCGAATTCAAGATCAAACACACGCTGCCCGTTGCCGACGTGCAGGCCATCGAAGTTCATATCCAGGAGCAAATCGACGCCGCGCCCACGGCATGGCTGGATTTCGTTCCAGCCGCACACAGCGATATCCAGGCACTGCTCGCCCACGCCCACATGCTCGAAATCCAACAACGCGCCCATGCCCGCGCCACGTCCAGTGCGACGCTGGCGCGTTACCGTGAACAGCGCCTTGGCGATCAATGGAACGCCTCGTTGCGTGGCATTCTGTCTTTTGTGCCACTGCTTGGCACGGTGATCGGGCTGTATGAGCTGTTTCTGGCCGCCAAGCGCTACCACCACAGCCGGCGTCCCGAGGATGCGGTGGATGTGGCGTTCCTGACGTTGATGGTGTTTATCGACCTGCTGAGCTTATTCGTACCGGGGCCCAAAACGTCCAAGACCGCAGGCGTGCGCAGTGGGTTGAACCAGCTGCATCGACGGGGCAGCCACTTGTCACTGCCGCCGGTGCCGCGCCCGGTCAAGGTGTTGGAGCGCTTCAGCAAGCCCCTTTCCACCGAAGGCTCCATACCGCTGCAAGGGCTGGGAGAGAAGGGCGTGTATGTAAAAAACGGCGAGCTATTTTTGGTTGACGGCGAGCACCGCTATCCCGTGTATCGACGTGGCGATGAGTCGGCATTGCGAGTAAAGAGTCCGGGTGGCGAGGCCGAGGGAGAACTGCTGCTCTATATCCGCGAAGACCGTGAGTGGTCGCTGGGCGCCGATGCGCCTCAGCCGGGGCCCAGTTCGGGTGCGCTTAACCCTTGGCGCGAACCGGTGCCAGTGCTTCGGGAATGGCAGCCACCCACAATACGTGCGGGCACCGAAAGCAGCATTCGCAGGTCCTCTGCACCGGCTAACTATTGGTTTGAATGGAGAGCTGACGTTTCCACGGAGCGTTTATCGACGTTTTCGGATGAAGGGGTATTCAAAGTGCAGGTGGCTCCCCCGGGGGCTTCCTACAATGTCATCTTAGTGGGTACAACCTACGACACCGCAACGGCATCGGGCATCGGGTATTACAGGTTGCTTGCGCAAGGTGACAACGCGCCGCACAGCGGCATCGCGTTTATCACCAGGGATAAATCGATGGATTTACCCGCTCTTTTGGAGATTGAACGTTGGACAACCTCCGCACGTAGGGAACAGCCCATCCCGGTATCACGCACGCTGACGGGGGAGTGGCAACTGCATACGCCGCTGTTCGAACACCCGTTGGAGCAGTATGTAAAAACAGCTTTCCCCACCATGACGACTGCCAGCCGAGCGGCGGTCGTCGCCAGGATGGTTCAACTGGCAAACTCATCGCGCTACCCAACGGCTACTCATCTGCTCACCATACGGGCAACGCTGGACAATTGGTTGACCCGCACGCTCAAGGGGGTAGGACAAACGGATGACTTGCTGAAAATGCTAAAGCCCCTCCACAGGAAGGGCAGAGCCCTGTATATCGGTTACGACGGTACGACAGAGGGCTTTACCCGCGTCGACTTCAATGCGCCGATATTGGACCGCTCGTTGCGGTCCCATATCGGCAACGCAGCGGTTACGGATCTAAGAGACAAGGTGCAGCGCGCAGCAGTCAGAGAAGTGTTGGAAGGGCAAGGCTTCATTGTTCATGAAGTGCCAATGACGCGGGGTAAAACCTTTACCCATGAATTGATCGCGGTTCACCCCGAATCACCCTCCAATAATATGTACTACGTCGCACTCCATTGGTTTGATAGGCCGTCGTTCGCCATCGACACTCGACTGGTTGATAGCTGGGTGAATGTCGCTATCGAGAGAAACCTGCAAAAGCCCCTGTTCACGGGCGTCAAGCGCGCCATGCGAGAGGGGCGTCTGGAGCGCATCATGGCGGGCATTCAATGGGCTCGCGAGCGCAACGTCGAACCCAGTGTCTATTTTGTCAAAGTGAGCCCGACCTGGCCTTGAGCAGCGCCATCATGCCTGCCCCTGCGAAAAGGGCGGCACTGACGCGGTTGAACCAACCCTGGCCCTTGCCACTGCGCAGGTAACGCGCCGCGCCATGTGCACTCAGGCCGTAGAACAATTTGCACAGCAGGTCGAGTGCTGTCCAGGTGGCGATCATGACCAGCAACTGCGGCAAGAACGCCTGCTGGCTGTTGAGGAATTGCGGCAGGAAAGCGGCAAAAAACAGGATGTCCTTGGGGTTACTGGCGCCCAGTACAAAGGCCCGGCCAAACAGCGCGCGAAAGCGCGGAACCGGCGCGCTATAGGGCACCTCTGCCGCTTTGGCCGGTTGCCGTGATTGCTGCCAGCTCTGCCACGCGAGGTAGAACAGGTACGCCGCGCCGACGATCTTCAAGGCATTGAACAATTGCTCCGATGCCAGTAACAGCGCGCCCAGGCCCAGGGCCGAGGCGCTCAACAGGCAGATCGAGGCAAACACCCCACCAAGAAACGCTGGATACGAGCGGCGCAGGCCGTAGTTGAGACTGTTGCTGATCATCAGCAATGACAGGGGGCCCGGGATCAGGATCACCACCAATGCCGCGCCGCTGAACAGTAGCCAGGTTTCCAGGTTCATCCGTTACTCCTTTATAGAAATATGAATTTGGCGATAAAGATCGCGCACAGCACCCACAGGCTCACGGAGATCTCGCGGAACTTGCCGGTGCCGGTCTTGAGCGCCACGTAAGTGATAAAGCCCAGGGCGATACCATCAGCAACCGAGAACGTCAGCGGCATCATGATCGCCGTGACAATCGCCGGAATGCTGTCGGTGGCTTCATCCCAATTGATATGGGCCATGCTTGCCATCATCAGCATCGCCACGTAGATCAACGCACCGGCGGTGGCGTATGCCGGAATCATCCCTGCGAGCGGCGCAAAAAACATCGCCGCCACAAACAGCACGCCCACGGTCACGGCAGTGAGCCCGGTGCGGCCGCCTGCCGCTACGCCGGCAGCACTTTCCACGTAGCTGGTCACCGGTGGTACACCGACCATCGCCCCGAATACGCTGGAAGCACTGTCGGCCTTCAATGCGCGGGACAGGTTGTCGATCTTGCCATCGGCATTGACCAGCCCGGCCCGTTGCGCAACGCCCATCAGTGTACCTGCGGTGTCAAACATGTGTACAAAAAGAAATGCAAATACCACGCTAATCATGCTGACATTGAATACACCTTTGATATCCATGGCCATCCAGGTTGGCGCCAGGCTTGGCGGTGTAGACACCATGCCGTTGTAATGCACCAAGTCCAGGCCCCAGCCAGCCAAGGTGACGGCGATGATGCTGATCAGGATCGCGCCGAACACGCGGTGGTAGCTGAGGATGGCGATCAGCAAGAAGCACACCGCCGCCAGCAGTGGCGCGGGCTCATGCAGCGAACCGAGCTTGATCAACGTGGCCGGGCTGTCGACGATGATCCCGGCGGTTTTCAGGCCGATCACCCCGAGGAACAAACCCACGCCCGCGCCCATGGCATGACGCAGGCTCACAGGAATGCTGTTGAGCAACCATTCGCGCACCCGCGAGAGCGTCAGGCCCATGAACAGCACGCCGGAGATAAATACCGCGCCCAGCGCGGTTTCCCAGGTGTAGCCCATGGTGCCGACCACGGTGTAAGTGAAAAATGCATTCAAACCCATGCCCGGCGCCAGGCCCACTGGCCAGTTGGCGTACAACCCCATCAGCAGGCAACCCAGCGCGGCGGCGATGCAGGTGGCGACAAATGCCGCGCCATGGTCGATGCCAGCGTCGGCCATGATGTTGGGGTTGACGAAGATGATGTAGGCCATGGTGATGAAGGTGGTGAGGCCGGCGATCAGCTCGGTCTTCACTGTGGTGCCATGCAAGCTGAGCTTGAACAGGCGTTCTAGCCAACTGTTATTAGGCGGGGCGATGTCCAGCGTAGGGGCTTCGGATTTGCGGCTATCCACAGCGAGTACTCCTCAAGAGTTTTATTGTTATTTCCAGCGCCGGTCACGGATGTGGGCAACAGCGCTTTGAGGTACTGGCGGGTTTTGTTGACCAATAGGTCAGGAACTCGCACGAGGCGAATTATGCTTTTGTATACAAATAAAGCAAATAATGTTTTCGAATAGCGGTGCGAAGGGCTAGTTCGCGCTCAATGCCTGATTGACCGCCAGCCATCCTGCCACCGCTTCCTCGCCTGCCTCGGCGAAGGCGCGTTGCAACAGTTTCACCTGTTCACGGCGCAACAACTGTTCGAAACGCAGGCCTTCCTCAGTCAATTCGAGCAGGCGTTTGCGCTTGTCGGTCTCGGACGCAACGCTGTTCACCCAGTGCATTTCCTGCAGTTGGCGCAGCGGAATGTTCAGGGCTTGCTTACTCACGCCGAGCAATTCCAGCAGTTCCTTCACGCTCAAGGTCGGGTAGCGTGCGATAAAAAACACAATGCGCTGATGCACCCGGCTCAGGCCGCGGCGCTCAAGCATTTCATCGGCCTTGGCGGTAAACGCCTGGTAGCCGAAGAAGAACGCTTCCATCGCTTCTTGCTGGGCGGTGGGATTTTTAAGGTCAAGCATATTGACGTATCCGTGTGAGTCGTCGTAATTTCGGTCAACCAGTTTGACGTATTTCCCACAGGCTTCGCTACCGGTGACCTTATGGCCTTCTCTGAACGTGTTACGCGCCTCAAAAGCTCCTTGATCCGTGAAATCCTCGCGGCAGCCCAGCGCCCGGAAGTGATGTCGTTCGCCGGTGGCCTGCCGGCCGAAGCTATGTTGCCCGCGCTGAACTGGGACGACATGCCCCTCAACATCGGCCAATACGGCATGAGCGAGGGCGAGCCGCAGTTGCGTGAACAGCTCGCCGCCGAAGCCCGCGCACTCGGCGTGCCGTGCCAGGCCAGCCAGGTGCTGGTGGTCAGCGGCTCCCAGCAAACCCTCGACCTGGCGGCCAAGCTGTACATCGATAAAGGCACGCAGATTCTGCTGGAGGGCCCGACCTACCTGGCCGCCTTGCAGATCTTCCAACTGTTCGGTGCCGATTGCCTCACCGTACAACTGGAAGCCGATGGCCCGAACTTGGCCGCGTTGCGCGCTAACCTCGAACGCCATCGCCCGGCGTTCATCTACCTGATCCCGACCTTCCAGAACCCGTCGGCTGTGCGCTACAGCGAAGCCAAGCGCGAAGCCGTCGCCGCGTTGCTCGATGAATTCGGCGTGACCCTGATCGAAGACGAGCCCTACCGCGAACTGACCTTCGACGGCGGCAGCGCCAAACCCATCTCCGGGCGCCTGAAAAAAGCCAGTTGGATCTACACCGGCACCGTGTCCAAGACCCTGTTGCCCGGCCTGCGCGTCGGCTACCTGATCGCCAGCTCGGACCTGTTCCCGCACCTGCTCAAGCTCAAGCAATCGGCTGACCTGCACACCAACCGTGTGGGCCAATGGCAGGCGATGCAGTGGATCGGCAGCGAAAAATACCAACAGCATCTGGTGGAACTGCGCAGTTTTTACCGCCAGCGCCGCGATGCATTCCAGGCGGCGCTACAGTGTCATTTCGCCGATCTGGCCGACTGGCAAGTGCCCCAAGGTGGATTATTCTTCTGGCTGACCTTGAAACAGCCACTCGACACCCGCACCTTGTTGGCGCAAGCGCTGGAACAGAACGTCGCGTTCATGCCCGGTGAACCGTTCTTTTCCGAGCCGGACCACCATCACGGTTCGTTGCGCCTCAATTTCAGCCATATCGACCCGGCCCGCCTCGACGAAGGTCTCAAACGCCTGGCCGCGGTGGTCCGTCAAGCACAGCACGCGCAAGCGGCATAAGGGGAGCCCCATGTACAAGGTTTATGGCGATTACAAGTCGGGCAACTGCTACAAGATCAAATTGATGCTCAGCCTGCTGGGCATCCCGTATCAATGGATCGATGTGGACATCCTCAAGGGTGACACCCAGACCGCCGAATTCCTGGCGAAGAACCCCAACGGCAAGATCCCCGTGCTGGAACTGGAAGACGGCACCTGCCTGTGGGAGTCCAACGCGATCCTCAATTTCCTGGCCGATGGCAGTGAATTCTTGCCGTCCGAGCCGCGCCTGCGCACCCAAGTGCTGCAATGGCAGTTCTTCGAGCAGTACAGCCACGAGCCGTACATTGCGGTGGCGCGGTTTATCCAGTTTTACCTGGGGCTGCCCGAGGATCGCCTGGAGGAATACAAGAAGCTGCACAAGGGCGGTTACAAAGCGCTCAAGGTCATGGAGCGCCAATTGCAGCTGACGCCTTACCTCGTGGGCGATCAGTTCTCTATCGCCGATGTGGCCTTGTATGCCTACACCCATGTGGCGAATGAGGGTGGTTTTGAGTTGGAGGTTTATCCGGGTGTGCAGGCGTGGTTGAAGCGTGTTGCCAGCCATCCCAAACATGTGGCGATGCTGGATTGATCACCCGCGCAATTCGTTGCTCAATAACTCGAAACACCGCTGCGCTGCCGGGCTCAAGCCCATCCCACTGCGACTGATCAAGCCGATCTCCCGGTTCACGCCGGGATGATCGATGTTGATGCGCTTCAACCCCTCCAGGCTGTCCGCCGCCGACTCTGGCAGCACACTGATCCCCAACCCCTGGCGCACCAGGGCCAATACCGTCGACATGTAGTTGGCCTCCATGCCGGCGTTCATTGTCAGGCGTGTCTCATCGAACAGCGCATCCACTTGCTCGCGCACGCTGCTGTCGCGCCCGGTAAGGATGATCGGCTGGTCGGCCAATTGCTCCAGGGTCAGTTGGCGATGGCGGGTGAGCGGATGATCCACCGGTACAAACGCACACAGGCGATCATTCAACACCGGCACGAATTCCAGGCCATGGCTGAGCCGCGCACGCACGCCGATACCGAAATCCACCTCGCCGGAACGCACCTGGGCGTGGATGCGATGGGCCACCAGGTCATGCAGGCGTACCTCTATTCCGGCAAAGCGCTCGCGAAACAAGCGTAGAACCGGCGGCAAACTGCCGGCGCACACCGAGGGCAGGGCGGCGATGGTGACCACGCCCCGGCGCAGGGCAGCGAGGTCGCGGGAGCCGGTGACAATGTTGTCCAGGTCCAGCAGCAGTTTTTCCATGGGGCCGCGCGCCTCCTGGCCGGCGGCGGTGAGGCTGACGTGGCGCGGGCTGCGGTCGAGCAGGGCGACGCCAAGCCAGTCTTCCAGTTGCTGCACCTGCACCGTCAGCGCCGAAGGTGACAGATGCAGCTCATTGGCAGCCTTGGTGAAGCTGCCAGTGCGAGCCACGGCAAGAAATGCCTGAATGTGTTGGATACTGTTCTTCATTTTGTTTTTCCGAACACTAGCGGGTGAATATTCCAATTTACAAAGACTAACCCGCTTCCAATACTCCAGGGAAAACAATAACCGGCCACCAAGGCCGCTCTGGAGTAACCCATGCTCGCTACCCTGGGTGTCATCACCATCCTGTGCCTGCTCGCTGCCGTCATGAGCAAACGCCTCTCGCCGCTGGTGGCCCTGATCGCCTTGCCGATCATCGCCGCGTTGCTCGGCGGGTTCGGCCTGCAAACCAGCGCCTTCATCATCACCGGTATCAAGAACGTCGCCCCCGTGGTGGGCATGTTTGTGTTTGCGATCCTGTTTTTCGGGATCATGACCGATGCCGGCATGCTCGATCCCATCATTGACCGCATCCTGCGCACGGTCGGCACGCGCCCTACACGCATTGTCGTAGGCACCGCGACCCTGGCGCTGCTGGTGCATTTGGACGGCTCCGGCGCGGTGACCTTTCTGGTGACGGTGCCGGCGATGCTGCCGCTGTATACGCGGCTGGGCATCGATAAACGCATTCTGGCGTGTGTCTGCGCGATGGCAGCCGGGGTCAACTTTCTGCCGTGGACCGGCCCGGTGCTGCGTTCGTCGGCGGCTTTGCACGTGCCCGTGGCGGATCTGTTCCAACCGCTGATCCCGGTGCAAATCGTCGGCCTGGTCTTCGTTTTCGCCTGCGCCTGGTGGCTTGGCCGTCGCGAAGAAAAACGCCTGGGCCTCGGCGCCGGCTCCACCGTGGACGCGGTGCCGCAACGGGTATTGAGTGACGACGACATCAAGCTGCGTCGCCCGCGGCTGTTTTGGGTCAACCTGATCCTGACCCTGCTGGTGATGGTGGTGATGATCGCTGGCTGGGTCGACCCCGTGGTGATGTTCATGCTCGGCACCGTGGTGGCGCTGTGCATCAACTATCCGAATGTGGACGCTCAGCGCGCCCGCATCGACGCCCATGCCAAGACCGCCCTGACCATGGCCAGTATCCTGCTCGCCGCCGGGGTGTTCACCGGGATCATGCAGGGCACCGGCATGCTCAAGGCGATTGCCGAGGTGGCGGTGGCGCAGATTCCGGCCGGCCATGGCAAGTTGATCCCGGCGGTGGTGGGCTTTATCTCCATGCCGCTGAGCATGTTGTTTGACCCGGATTCCTACTATTTCGGTGTGATGCCGGTGATCGCTGAAGTCGGCAAGGCCCTGGGCGTCGACCCGCTGCAAGTGGCCCAGGCCTCGTTGCTGGGTGTGCACACCACCGGCTTCCCGGTCAGCGCGCTGACCCCCGCGACCTTCCTGCTGGTGGGCCTGTGCAAGATCGAACTGGCCGATCACCAGCGCTTCACCATTCCGTTTCTGTTTGCCGCGTCGGTGTTGATGACCCTGACCGCGTTGCTCCTGGGAGTTATTTGAGATGAAAACCTTGCGCATCGGTTCCGGCGCCGGCTATTCCGGCGACCGTATCGAACCTGCCGTGGAACTGGCCGAGCAGGGCGAACTGGATTACCTGGTATTCGAATGCCTGGCCGAACGCACGATTGCTTTGGCGCAACAGGCACGCATCAGCGATCCCGAGGGCGGTTACGACCCGCTGCTGAGTGAGCGTATGCGCCGCGTGCTGCCGTTCGTGGGCGTAAAGGCCGGGCGTCGTCGCCTGCGGGTGATCACCAATATGGGCGCGGCCAATCCAGTGGCGGCGGCCCGTGAGGTGCGGCGAATCGCCCAAGAGTTGGGCCTTGATCTCAAGGTGGTCGCCGTTGTCGGCGATGATGTGTTGAGCGTGTTGCAGCCCGAGTGTTTGCTGGATAACGGCCAGACCGTCGGTTCCTTGGGCGAGCGGCTGATTTCCGCGAATGCCTACTTGGGCGTCGACGGCATTCTGCAGGCATTGCACGCCGATGCCGACGTGGTGATCACCGGGCGCGTGGCCGACCCTTCGCTGTTCCTCGCGCCACAGATGTTTGAATTCGGCTGGGCAGCGGACGATTGGCAGCGTTTGGGGCGTGGCACGCTGGTGGGGCATCTGCTTGAATGCGCCGGGCAAGTCAGCGGCGGCTATTTCGCCGATCCGGGTTTCAAGGATGTGGAAGACCTGGCGCGCCTGGGCTTCCCTCTGGCCGAGATCACTGCGGACGGTGAGGCGGTGATTACCAAGGTGGTTGGGTCCGGCGGGCGGGTCAGCCGTGCGACCTGCACTGAACAGCTGATCTATGAAGTGCACGACCCGGCGGCGTACCTCACGCCTGACGTGACGGCGGATTTTTCCCAAGTGGGGTTTGTGCAGGAGGGCGTTGATCGCGTTCGCGCCCAAGGTGCAGACGGTCGTGCGCGCCCCGAACAGCTGAAGGTCAGCGTCGGCTATCTGGACGGTTGGATTGGAGAGGGGCAGATGTCCTACGGTGGCCCCGGTGCTGTCGCACGGGCGCAGTTGGCGCGGGATGTGGTCCTCAAGCGCCTTGAGTTGATGGGCGTGAAAATGCAGGACGTGCGTGCCGAACTGATCGGCATGGACTCGCTTCACGGCCCGCGCAGCACGGTCGAGCCCTGGGAAGTGCGCCTGCGCGTGGCGGCGCGCTGTGAGGCGCGCGATGAGGCGGTGCGCGTCGGCAATGAAGTGGAAACCCTCTACACTAACGGCCCGTCGGGCGGCGGCGGCGCCAGCAAAAGCGTGCGTCAGGTGGTGGCGGTGGCGTCGTTGTTGCTGCCGCGTGATGTGGTCAACCCGAGGATTCAAGCATGAAGCTGCAGATGCTGGCCCATTCCCGCACCGGGGATAAGGGCGACACGTCGAACATTTCGATCATCGCCTATCGTGCTGAAGACTACCCATTGCTGTGCGAGCAACTGACCGCCGAACGTGTGGCCGAATTTTTCGCGGGGTTGCGTGAGCCCGACGCAGCGCCTGTGCGGCGCTATGAATTGCCGAATGTGCAGGCGCTGAACTTCGTGTTGCCGGGCATCCTGCGCGGTGGCGTCACCCGCTCGCTGGCGCTGGATGCCCATGGCAAGTGCCTGGGCTCGGCGCTACTGGAACTGTCGATTCAGCAGTAGGCGGTCAAACCCCGGCGAAACGCTTGTCCAGATATTCAATGATCACCTTGGAGTCGTACATCCAGGTGGTCTGGCCATTCTCTTCGATACGCAGGCACGGCACCTTGATCTTGCCACCTTGCTCAAGCAGGGTCTGGCGGTCCTGTTCGTTGTTCTTCGCATCTTTCAGCGCGACGGGCACATTCAGGCGGTGCAGGGTGCGGCGGGTCTTCACGCAGAATGGGCAAGCGTGGAACTGATACAGCGTCAGCTCCTTGGCCGCTGCATTCACCTGTGCCTGTTGCTCGGCGGAACGCTGCTTTTTGCGTGGGCGGGTAAGAAAGTCGCCCGCGATGATGACGTGGCCGAGGCCCACTCGAAGTGCTTTGACGAACATGGCTGAAACCTCTTGCCCATGAAGAAGGGGCCGCAGCTTACCTCAATTTTGCAGGCGAAAAAAAACCGGCGATGAACGCCGGTTTTTTCGTCCGCAGCCGGTTACTTGATCAGGCTAAGGAATTCGCTGCGGGTGGCCGCGTTTTCGCGGAACTCACCCAGCATCACCGAGGTGATCATCGACGAATTCTGCTTCTCCACACCGCGCATCATCATGCACATGTGCTTGGCCTCGATCACTACGGCCACGCCCAGGGCGCCGGTCACTTGCATCACGGCATCGGCGATCTGGCGGCTGAGGTTTTCCTGGATCTGCAGGCGGCGGGCGTACATGTCGACAATCCGCGCAACCTTGGACAGGCCCAGCACCTTGCCGCTCGGGATATACGCGACGTGGGCCTTGCCGATGAACGGCAGCAAGTGGTGTTCGCACAGCGAGTACAACTCGATGTCCTTGACCAGCACCATTTCGCTGTTGTCGGAGCTGAACAAGGCACCGTTGGTGACCTCTTCCAGAGTCTGCTCATAGCCGCGGCAGAGGTACTGCATCGCCTTGGCGGCACGCTTTGGCGTGTCGAGCAGGCCCTCGCGGGAAACGTCCTCGCCGAGTTGGCCGAGGATCGCGGTGTAATTCTGTTCCAGGGACATGAAACTACCTGTGGGATTTTCGCAAAGCGCAAGGTTACGGTGGCGGGCACATCGCTGCAAGCCTGACGATGGCACTTGTTACTCGTCGCGCCCTTCCATCATCGTGCGCTTGAGCATCACATACACCGCCCCCGCGCCGCCGTGGCGGGCCTGGCATGAGGTAAAGCCAAGCACCTGGGCATGCTGGCGCAGCCAGGTGTTGACGTGGCTCTTGATCATTGGGCGCTTGCCGTCCAACCGCACGGCCTTGCCGTGGGTGACGCGCACGCAGCGGATTTCGAACTTAGTGGCTTCGGCCAGGAAGGCCCACAGGGTTTCCCGGGCTTTTTCCACGTTCATGCCATGCAGGTCGAGGCTGCCTTCGAACGGGATCTGGCCGGCCTTGAGCTTGCGCATCTGGCTTTCCTGCACGCCATCGCGGGCCCACATCAGCTCGTCTTCAGGGCCGACATCGATCACGAACTGGTCCGACAGGCCGTCCACGGTGGTGGCGTCAGTGCGCACGGTCGCGGCCTGGCGCAGCTTGGCGATCTGCGCGCGGTCGGCCTTGGGTTTGCCGGTGTCGGCGCGGTCGTGCTTGATCGGCTTGACGCCGCGCAGCTCGTTTTTGAACAGGGAAAAATCGTCGTCTTGCATGTTGGCCTCCGCGAAGGGCGGGCAGTTTACCTAAATCGCGGCGGCCAGGGCGCAGGAAACGCTATCCAAGCGCCATCAGTCGTGCTTTTTCATCAGGTGTGAAGCGATATTCAGCGAAAACGGCTGACGCATTTTCCGACGGCTGCGCCGCCATAACCATACGCCCAACCACAGCACCAGCAGCCCGATCACCAACAGAATCGCCGAGCCGCCAGGGCTGGCATTCAGCTCGCCGAGGGCGGGCGAGTGGCCAAACAAACCGGCACCACCAGCGCCGGCCAACAGCAAACCAATTATCGCCAGCAGCGCGGCAATGCCGGCCACCAGGCGCAGACGCCAATTGCTCGGGCCCTTGGGGCGCAAGCGACGAGCGTCAAAACCATCGGATATCTTCATTCCGACCTTTCCTCCAGGGTATCGGCCCTTCGACCGGACAATACACAGGTTGTTCCGGGGGGAGGGGTAAATGCGCCAAATGAGAGGGCTTTGCGGATGAGCGGGGCCGTAAACAGGCCGCGCCGCTCATCAGAAGGTTGATCAGATCAGATCTTTGGTGAGCGCCAGGGTGGCGAAATTGTCGGCCATGATGGCCATTTCGGTCTGCTGCACGTGCTCGGCGCTGAGGATGCCGCCTTTGTAAGGCAAGTCACGTGTGGCGCAGGCGTCTTCCACCAAGGTGCAGCGAAAGCCCAGGTTTTTGGCGGCGCGCACGGTGGTGCTGACGCTGGAGTGGCTCATGAAACCGCAAACGATCAGGTCCAGAGAGCCGAGGTCCTGCAGGTGTTTTTCCAGGCCGGTGCCATGGAAGGCGCTGGGCAGCAGCTTGCCGATGATGGTTTCGTCGCCTTCAGGCTCAAGCCCTGGAATGAACTCGCCACGCTCGCCCTGTGGGTCGAACAGGCCACCCACGGTGCCCAGGTGACGCACATGCACGATCGGACGCCCAGCGTTGCGGGCGGCAGACACAAGTTGCTTGATGTTGCCGACGGCCGCGTCCATGCCCGAGAGGGCGAGGGGGCCGTTGAGGTATTCCTTCTGGGCGTCGATGATCACGAGGGTCGCATGGCTGAGGTTCGCTGCTGCGTAACCACGACCGCTGAGTTGAAACATCGTCTTTGGAACGGACATTCTGGGGCTCCTGTGAGGGGGGCTTTTGCGACATTGTCCACTGGCTGAGCGGTTCTGTGAATCGCTACCATCGTAAGGTACGCCGTTGTTGACGTGCAGCCATGTCAAGAGGTGGGCCTGTTTAACACAATGATGGCAATTTGGATGAAATCCGACGGGTGGCGCCGGGTTTTCGTACATCGTCGGTACAGGTGAAGGCTGTTAGAATCGCCAGTCGTTTTTTCCAGGAGCTTGCACCCGTGACCACTTCCCGCCTGCGCACCTTGCGCGACCATATCCGTTGGGCTGTCAGCCGTTTCCATGGGGAAGACCTGTTTTTTGGCCATGGCACCGATAATGCCTGGGACGATGCCCGGCAACTGGTGCTCGGTGCCTTGCATTTGCCGTGGGAAATTGCCGACAGCTACCTCGACTGCAACCTGGAAGAAGAGGAAGTCGCCCACCTGCAACGCTTGTTGCATCGCCGTATCCACGAACGCGTGCCGACACCCTATCTGATTGGTGAAGCCTGGTTCTGTGGCATGTCGTTTATCGTCGATGAGCGCGTGCTGATCCCGCGCTCACCGATCGGCGAGCTGATCGAAAACCGCTTCGAACCCTGGTTGGCGCAGCCACCGGCACGCATCCTCGACCTGTGCACCGGTTCCGGTTGCATCGGCATTGCGTGCGCCTATGAGTTCCAGGACGCCGAAGTGGTGCTGGGGGACTTGTCCTTCGAAGCCCTGGAAGTGGCCAACCAGAACATCGAGCGCCATGGCGTTGATGAGCGTGTCTATACCGTGCAGGGTGACGGTTTCGACGGCCTGCCGGGCCAGCGCTTTGACTTGATCGTGTCCAACCCGCCGTATGTGGATGCCGAAGACTTCGCCGATATGCCTGACGAATACCAGCACGAACCGGAGCTGGGCCTGGCCTGTGGCGACGACGGTTTGAACCTGGTGCGGCGCATGCTGGCCGAAGCGGCGGACCACCTGACCGAGAAGGGTTTGCTGATTGTTGAAGTGGGCAACAGCCAAGTGCACGTCGAGGCACTGTACCCGGAAGTGGACTTTGCCTGGCTGGACTTCCAGCGCGGCGGCCATGGGGTGTTCATGTTGACGGCTGAGCAGTGCCGTCAACATCAGGCTGCATTTGCTGCCCGCGTTTAACCTGTACTAGCGGTAGGAGTGCGGTCAATGACCGCATTTCATAGTGCGAATCTGTTTCAGCGGTGAGTTGCAATCCAGATCAACAACCCCGCCTGAAACACCGTAAATGCCACCAGACAGGTGATGGTAAAGCGCAATCCGCTGTCCTCACGCTTGAACTTGGTGACCTTTTCCTCTTCCTTGCGCAGCTTCACTTCCTGCTCTGCCAGGTTCTGTTCTGCCTGTTGCAGCATCTGCGCCGCTTCCAGGATTTCTACGAACTGCACCTTCTCGGTGTTCCAGCTGTCCAGCACATCACTGACCTTGCCCGGCTGCACGTTACCCTTGAGGTGCTGCACATCGGCGTAAGCCACATCAAAACCCTGGATGCGCAGGAAGTGATCGCGGCGCAGGCGGGTGGCTTCGTTCAGTGCATCTTTGTTGGCCAGGTCAACGCCGTCGACGCGGTAGTGCGACCATTTCTTTTTCGCCCAGGCAGCGCCTTGGGCCACCAGGAAGCGCCCGATGCCACGGTTGGCCGGTTCGATCTCCAGGCTGTTGCCAGGGCCGAAGTGCACGCGGTGCGTGTCGTGGTCAACCCAGATATCCAGGTGATTCTGTTCACGGCGCACGCGTTGGCCGGGCAACTGGATGACCATGCGCAGCAGGCTGTGGTGTTTGTCGTTGCGCTCGGCATAGCCGAACTGCACGAAGCGCAAAGGCCGCACGCCCGTGGCGCGGTCGGTGGCCAGGGGCGCCAGGCGCAGCATCTTGAAATGCTCAGCCTGGACATCCGCCCACGGCAGGGGCGCCGCGTCGACGGCCTCGGTTTTGTCTGCCGGGGTGTCGGCGGTGGATTCCGGTGTTGCTTCAGTGGTTGTCATGCGGCGCGATCCTGTCCAAGCCCTGCGAGTCGACAGTCTTTTTACTGTCGACTCTGGGCTTATCGGCCGCTTTGCCCAGGACTGGAGGCAAATTGTCGCTTAACGGGGTTGAAGTCCGTCGATAAAGCGCACCAGGCGGTTGCCCAGCTCGGCGGCGAGGGGCAGTTGCGGGTCGTTGTAGGAGGCCAATTGCTGCTTCACATCGTTGGGCACGATGCGCATCACGTGGTTCATGCCCTCGATCACCGCAAGCTGAGCGTCGGGCTTGGCCTTTTTCAGTTGCTGGGCATCGCCGACGCCGACCTGGATATCGTTGGTGCCCTGAATGATCAGTGCCGGCATGTTCAATTTGGCAAAGGCTGCCGACGGATCGGCACGAAACAGGCTGATCAGATATGGCTGCACACTGGGTCGGAAAATGCCTTCCAGCGGGCCAGGCACATCCGCATCCACTTGGCCGGCCTTGAGGTGATCGAGGATTTGGTTACTGCGCAGCAGCAGGGCAGGGGGCAGGTGATCGGCCAACTGTTGGCGGATCACTTGATCCACCGGGCGCGCACTGCCAGACAACGAGACCACGCCCGCCGGGTCCAGTTGCGGCGCGGCGAGGGCGGCCACCAGCGCACCTTCGCTGTGGCCCAGCACAATCAGCGGGCCCATGCGTTTGTCGGCCTTGAGCAGTTTGCCCCAGGCCACGGCGTCGGCGACGTAGGCGTCGAGGGTCAGGTTGCGTTCGTCGGGGGTGGCCGCCAGGCTGGCCGCGACGCCGCGCTTGTCGTAGCGCACGCTGGCGATGTTATGCCGCGCCAGCACCCAGGCCAGGCGCTTGAGGCTGTCATTGCGCGCACCGTCGGCGCTGTTGCCATTGCGGTCGGTGGGCCCGGAACCGGCGATAATCAACACCACCGGCACGGTTTTGTCGGATTTAGGCAACAAGAGTGAGCCAAACAGCTCGCCGCTGCCGGTGTCCAGGCTGATAGGCCGTTGCAACACCACGGGGGAGGCGGCGAAGCCCAGGCTGGAAAACAGGGTGAGGGTCAAAAGCAGAACTCGCAGCATCATCGCGCCATCATTGGGAAGGTGCCGGTTGGACCAAGGTCTACCGCTAAGGTTTCGAGGATGAACTACTCGGTTAGCCTGCGTATACTGGCCGCCTTAAGTTATTACGGTTGACTTGATTCAACTGATTTCACGGAGCGCCCTGCATGTCCGGCAATACCTTCGGCAAGCTGTTCACTGTCACCACCGCGGGCGAAAGCCATGGCCCGGCGTTGGTCGCCATTGTCGACGGCTGCCCGCCCGGCCTCGAGCTGTCCCTGGAAGACCTGCAGCGTGACCTCGACCGCCGCAAGCCCGGCACCAGCCGCCACACCACCCAGCGCCAGGAGCCCGATGAAGTCGAGATCCTCTCCGGCGTGTTCGAAGGCCGCACCACCGGTTGCGCCATCGGCCTGCTGATCCGCAACACTGACCAGAAGTCCAAGGACTATTCGGCGATCAAGGACCTGTTCCGCCCGGCCCACGCCGACTACACCTATCACCACAAATACGGCGAGCGCGACTACCGTGGCGGCGGCCGCAGCTCGGCGCGCGAAACCGCGATGCGCGTGGCGGCCGGTGCCATCGCCAAGAAATACCTGGCGACCCAAGGCATTGTGATCCGTGGCTACATGAGCCAGCTGGGCCCGATTGAAATCCCGTTCAAGACCTGGGACAGCGTCGAAGACAACGCGTTTTTCAGCCCCGACCCGGACAAAGTGCCGGAACTGGAAGCCTATATGGACCAGTTGCGCCGTGACCAGGACTCCGTCGGCGCCAAGATCACCGTGGTCGCCGAAGGCGTGAAGCCCGGCCTGGGCGAACCGATCTTCGATCGCCTCGACGCTGAACTGGCCCATGCGCTGATGAGCATCAACGCGGTGAAAGGTGTGGAAATCGGCGCTGGTTTCGCCTGCGTGTCCCAGCGCGGCACCGAGCACCGCGACGAACTGACCCCGGAAGGTTTTCTCAGCAACAACGCGGGCGGCATCCTCGGTGGCATTTCTTCCGGTCAACCGATTGTGGCGCACCTGGCACTCAAGGCGACGTCGAGCATCACCACGCCGGGCCGTTCGATTGATGTGCACGGCAACCCGGTGGACGTGATCACCAAGGGTCGCCACGATCCGTGCGTCGGCATCCGGGCCACGCCGATTGCCGAAGCGATGATGGCCATCGTGTTGATGGACCACCTGCTGCGCAACCGTGGGCAGAATGCCGATGTTCACGTGAGTACGCCGGTGCTGGGCCAGCTGTGACGGTTCGGCTGTGACAGCCCTTCCGTACTGGCGCCTCTCCAGCTTCTACCTCTTCTACTTCGCCCTCCTGGGTGCAACCGCACCCTTCCTGGCGCTGTACTTCGACCATTTGGGCTTCTCCAGCGCGCGCATCGGCGAGCTGGTGGCCATCCCTATGCTGATGCGCTGCGTGGCGCCCAACCTGTGGGGCTGGCTGGGTGACTACACTGGCCGGCGCCTGGCCATCGTCCGTTTTGGCGCGGTGTGCACCCTGGCGAGTTTTTCGCTGATCTTCATCAGCCATACCTACGCCTGGCTGGCCCTGGTCATGGCCCTGCATGCGTTCTTCTGGCATGCGGTACTGCCGCAGTTTGAAGTCATCACCCTGGCGCACCTGCAAAAACAAACCTCGCGCTACAGCCAGATCCGCCTGTGGGGTTCCATCGGCTTCATTCTCACCGTGGTGATCATGGGCCGCCTGTTCGACTGGCTGAGCCTGGACATCTACCCGGTGGTGGTCGTGGTGATCATGGCCGGCATCATCGGTGCCAGCCTGTGGGTGCCGAATGCGCAACCTGCCAGCCACGGCAATCGACTGGCGGGCGAGGGCTTCCTCAAACAATTGCGTAGCCCTGGCGTCCTGGCGTTTTATGCCTGCGTGGCGCTGATGCAGATGAGCCATGGCCCGTATTACACCTTTCTCACCCTGCACCTTGAACATTTGGGCTACAGCCGCGGTGTGATCGGGATGTTGTGGGCGTTGGGCGTGGTGGCGGAGGTGCTGATGTTCCTGGCCATGAGCCGCATCCTTTCGCGCTTTTCGGTACGCCGGGTGCTGCTGGCGAGTTTCCTGCTGGCGGCGCTGCGCTGGCTGCTGCTGGGCTCATTTGCCGAGTTTTTCTGGGTGCTGTTGCTGGCGCAGGTGATGCACGCCGCTACCTTTGGCAGTTTCCATGCGGCGGCGATTGCCTTTGTGCAGCGCAGTTTCGGCGACAAGCAACAAGGCCAGGGCCAGGCGCTGTATGCCGCGTTGGCCGGCACCGGTGGCGCATTGGGCGCCCTGTATTCGGGCTACAGTTGGAACCTGTTGGGGCCGACCCTGACCTTCAGCATCGCCAGCGTCGCCGCCCTGGCAGCCGCCGTTATCATCGGTTTTCGATTGCAAGAGCAGAACCAAGGAACCCTTCAATGAGTTATGTCGCTGTCTACTCCGTCGCTACACCGGATACGCCGAACAAGGTCCTGACCCATTTTGACGACATCGCCGCCACCCTGGCCGAGCAGGGCGTGCGTTTTGAGCGCTGGCAGCCCGGCCCGGTCGAGAAGGGCGCCAGCGATGGCGAGTTGATTGCCGCCTGTCAGGCGCAGATTGATCAGCTCGGCTACCGCGCAGCCGAGGTGATGAGGGATGCCGGCGACCCCGCGCAGAACGCCGAATTACGTGGGCAGTTTCTCGATGAGCGGCGCTACAGCGAAGACGATGCGCGTTTTTTCCTTGCCGGCCAGGGCCTGTTCGCACTGCACATTGGCGATTACGTATACGCCCTACGTTGCGAGAAAAACGACCTGCTGGTGATCCCGGCCGGTATGGCGCATTGGTTCGACATGGGTGAAAACCCGCACTTCGTGGCGTTGCGTTTATACAACACCGAGAAAGGGTGGGTGCCCGAGTTCACCGGTGACGATATCGCCCGGCGTTTTCCCGGATTGGATGATTAATCGCGAGCTATCAGAAACTTCAACCCCCGCATGTTGGAAGTTGTTGTGGGAATAAACTTAAGCTTATGTAGGGTCTTGCTGTTTATTCTCGTGGGTGCGCCTTAATCTCACGCCTTATGTAACTCTCTTCGGCAATAACGTTTATATCATCCGTCAATAGGAGGAATCCGAAGGGTGATAGGGCGTCAGCCAATAATAAAGGAGAGAAACTCATGAGAGGCCCAAGGGAATCGTTTCTGGCGCCGTATACGGTGCCCAACGCTGTCAGGCGGCGCATTAATCTGGCGGGCAAGAGCCTGACGCGCACGGAGCTGGAAATACTGCGTTGGGCCTCGGAAGGCAAGACCGTGTGGGAGATCAGCCAGATACGCGCCACGTCCGAAGCCACGGTGAAATTCCACCTGCGCAATATCTACGGCAAGTTGGAAGTCAGTAACCGCGTCCAGGCAATGAATGAAGCGGCGCGCAAGGGGCTTTGCTGAATGCATGAAAAAAGGGCCGCGACACCCGTGCGTGTCGCGGCCCTTTTCTTTGTCAGGTACTTAAGCCGAATGGTAAGTCGGCAGGGCAAAGCGGTTCTGGCTTTGCAGCATCGAAATCTGTGGCAGGTCGCTGGCTTGTTCGGCCAGGTCGCGGCGGATGGCACTGATCACCCAAGTCAATTGATCGGCCGTGTGCAACTGCTGGTACGAGATCGAACGCTTGACCTGTTTGCCTTCGCTATTACGCAGGGTCAACAGGATGCCACCGTCGGGACGTGGCTGGGTGGTGACGTCGTAGTTGGAGAATACTGAAGCGAATTTATCTTGGATCAGGCTCATGTCTATCAGCTCCGTTGGCTCAAGTTGGCAAGCATGGAGTGATAGGTGCAGTGATTGTGCCAGCTCTTGGTTTTATAAAATATCGTTATAAATCAATAAGATATAAAAAATTCAGATTTTCGATTTCGTGCAATTTGCATGAATGGCCATCATGCATCCTGCATTTTGCGTGGCCCGGCGGGGTCGAAAGGGTCCGCCATTACTCCTACAGACTGCCCTGGCGTCGCTGAATTCCTTTTTTCGGCGGTCGTTCATCGGGATACAAAACTTTTCAAATCCTGCGTGTACAGCCGAAGAGAGGCTGACGTACTTTCCTGCGAGGTTTACGAAGAATAAGAAAAAGGATGTTCCCATGAGCCAATCGCCAAACGACATGATTACCTGGGGCATGATGCTGCGTAAGGTGCCCGCCATTGTTCGCGCCCTGCCACGGGTCGTGCGCGGCATGCGTGCCGCCAACGTTACCGACCCTCAGCAGCCCTGCGGCCTGGGCTGGCACTTCGAGCAAGCCACCCAGCGCAATCCGGATGGCGCCGCATTGTTGTACGCCGACCGCGTGCTCAGCTACACCGAGGCCAACCGATCCGCCAACCGCATCGCCCACCACTTGCAGGCCCAGGGCATCCGCAAGGGTGATGTAGTGGCGATGTTTATCGAAAACCGTCCCGAGTTGCTGCTGAACGTACTGGCCGTGGCCAAGCTGGGCGGCATCTGCGCCATGCTCAATACGGCGCAGACCCAAGCGGCGCTGGTGCACAGCCTGAACCTGGTGAGCCCGGTGGCGATTGTAGTGGGCGCAGAGTTGGTGGCTGCCTATGATGCCGTACGCGATCAAGTGGACATTCCCACTGCACGGTCCTGGTTTATCCCGGAGCCGCAGGCCGTTGTGACGCCTGAGGGTTATGTCGACCTGATGGCCGCCAGCGCCGACGCCCCGGTGGATAACCCGGTCAGCAGCGCGCAGATCTTCTTCAACGATCCCTGCTTCTATATCTACACCTCTGGTACCACCGGCTTGCCCAAGGCCGGCATCATGAAACATGGCCGCTGGACCAAGACCGCCGTCAGCTTCGGCAGCATCGCCCTGGACATGGGCCCGGACGACGTCCTCTATTGCACCTTGCCGCTTTACCACGCCACCGGCCTTTGCGTGTGCTGGGGCTCGGCGATTGTCGGGGCGTCAGGGTTCGCCATCCGGCGCAAGTTCAGCGCCAGCCAATTCTGGGATGACGCTCGCCGCTTCAAGGCGACCACCCTCGGTTATGTCGGCGAATTGTGTCGTTACCTGCTCGATCAACCCGCCAACCCCAACGACCGCGATCACCGCGTGACCAAGATGGTCGGCAATGGCCTGCGTCCCGGCGTGTGGGCGCAGTTCAAGGCGCGGTATGGGGTTGAGCATGTCTGCGAGTTGTATGCAGCCAGCGACGGCAACATCGGCTTCACCAACGTATTGAACTTCGACAATACCGTCGGCTTTTGCCTGCAGCACTGGGCGTTGGTGGACTACGCCCACGACACCGGCGAGCCGATTCGTGGCCGCGATGGCTTCATGCACAAAGTGAAGACTGGCGGGCAAGGTTTGCTGCTGGCCAGGATCGATGAAAAGTCGCCCTATGATGGCTACACCGACCCGGAAAAAAACCGCAAGGTGATCCTCACCGACGTATTCGAGAAAGGCGACCGCTACTTCAATACCGGCGATCTGGTGCGCAGCATCGGCTTCGGTCATGCGCAGTTCGTCGACCGCCTGGGGGATACCTACCGCTGGAAGGGTGAAAACGTCTCCACCACCGAGGTGGAGAACGTGTTGCTGCAACATCCGCAGATCGCTGAAGTGGTGGCCTACGGTGTGGAAATCGAAAACACCAACGGCCGCGCCGGAATGGTTGCCATCACCCCGAGCGAATCGCTGGCCTCGTTGGATATGCGCGAGTTGCTGCAATTCGCCCACGGCCAGTTGCCGCATTACGCGGTGCCGCTGTTCCTGCGCATCAAGGTCAAGATGGAGACCACCGGCACGTTCAAATACCAAAAGGTGAAACTCAAGGAGGAGGCATTCGATCCGCAGAGGGCAGGCAATGACCCGGTCTATGCCTGGTTGCCAGGTTCGGACTGCTATGTGCCGGTCACTGGACAGCTATTGGCGCAGATCCAGGGCGGACACTTTCGCTATTAGGCCGGGCTATTGAATATGCCTATGGAGGCTTTTGACAAAAAAGCCATGACAGGTGGGAACTCCCTCGCGACACTGGGCGCCATATAGAGGACCAGACAAGGAGCCCCACATGTCAGACCAAGCCAAACAAATGACCGATGACGAAGCCGCAGAATTTGCCGAACAGGTGTTCGACGTCGCCCGCAAAGGCGACGCCGCCATGCTTGCCGCGCTGCTGGCCAAGGGCTTGCCAGCCAACTTTCGTAATCACAATGGCGACACCTTGCTGATGCTCGCGGCCTATCACGGTCATGTCGAGGCAGTAAAAGTGTTGCTGGAGTTCAAGGCTGACCCGCTGATTGCCAACGACAAGAACCAGCTGCCAATGGCTGGCGCGGCGTTCAAAGGCAACCTGGAGGTAGTCAAGGCACTGATCGAAGGCGGTGTGCCAGTGGACGCGTCGTCCTCCGATGGCCGTACGGCACTGATGATGGCCGCGATGTTCAACCGCGTGGAAATGCTCGACTACCTGCTCGGCCAGGGCGCCGATCCCAAGGCCGCTGACGCCCAAGGCGCAACCGCGTTGGCGGCGGCACACACCATGGGCGCGGTGGATACGGCGGCGAAATTGCAAAAACTGGTGTAAGTCGGAGGAGGCGAATCACTGGTTACAGTAGCTTTGCCCAAACATACCAAGTGAATACACCGGTCATTTGCAGTCTTGAATAACAGTAGTAAGCGATAAGCCAGCGTTTCAAAACAATAGGGATCGCGGCGAGCTCCTCTTCGGTGATCTCGCCGCGTTTGATCATTTTTTTGGGCCAGACGACATAGTCAATGATGGCGCTTAATCGGAATGACTCATTCATGAATGTGTTCCACCACCAGAACTTTTTTTCTTCCTGTACTTCACGGTTGTTGGGGAAGTAACTTTCCAATTCTTCGAGTCTCCACTTACGTAGATACCAATGGAGTGCACAGTCCAGTACCAAAGCGGGAACTATTACGAGAACGACGACTTTTTCCCATGTCATGACCATCAGTCTTTTGCCTCATAAAGGATGTCCCCGAATTCCTCGCCCACCGAGCCTCCGACACTGCCCCCCGCCAATCCACCCGCGACCCCTCCAATGATTGCGCAACCTAGCGCACCTAACCCACGCTTTCGTATTTTCAGTGAAATACACAGCTTGCTGGCCGCCTTTGACGTAAAGGTTCCCGCTGCTGCAGCTAATGCGGTACCCGCAACCAAGCGGCCCGTTTCTATATATTTAGCTCTTTCACACAGCGCCTCCCGTCCCTCCATACAAGCCTCCTTAATCGCCAACCCAGTCGCGCCGACATCCAGCGCCATTCCGATGTAAGTTCCTTTTCCCAAAAACTTAGAGGTTTCAGCTATCGCCCTGATGCGTTGCGTATAACCCACGATCTCGCGTTTGTGCAGGTAGCTCTTAGTCGAGATCCCTAGAATTTTCTTCAGCGACGTGTGCGAGCGTAGGCTGGTACCCAAGCGGGCGACGCCGTGTAGTTGAGCATCCAGTTTCTTGAACAAAGTCTGGCGCTGCTGGAGAAACGTCGCCCTCTCCAGCGTACCGTCCTTGAATCGTTGGTGAAGTTGTTCAATCTCGCTCAGTGTCTGCTTCATTTCGTCCAAATGCTGTGCCCACGCGGAGGTCGTGCTGCCTACGCCCAAGGAGCCATACCCCAACCAACTCTGAAGCAAGTCATAGTGACCAATGACTACCGTTCCCGCCGAAGCATCTTGGTCCAAACGGCGCCGTATCTCCTGTGCGTGGCGCATCAGCCGCGCATCATCGGCAGTACAGGCCACACCATATTCTTGCGGGATAATCACCATCTGCCCTGGCGTGACCAGGCCATGACGCAGATGCAGGTTCAGTGCATCGAACTTTTCACTCAACGCTCGACTTGATCCGGGTAACAAGCGCGACTTCAAACTGAGCAAGTCGGTGGTGTACTGATTGATATACGCTTGGGCCATGCGCTCTGTCCTTAGACGAACAAACATGGCCACGGACTATAAGTAGCTGAAGGCGCAATAAATCAGCGTGTTGGAATTTCGGAATTGGACTACGCATGCACCTGAACAGGTCCTACAATTGCGCGAAGTTGTTGTACAGGGTAGCCGGTGTTATCTTCCCGGCCCCAATTCAGCCCGCCACAGGACCACACCCATGAAAACCGCCCTCGTCGAACTCATCAGCAAAATCAGCGCGGGTGTCATGAGCGAGGACGAAGTGGCGCGCATTGCCGATGAAGCGGCCCAGGCCTACGCGGACCCTGCGGCGTTTCTGGCGGCCAACCCGGATATCAACTACGACGACAGCTTCCCGATTCCGTTGGGCGAGTGGGTCGTCGTCGGCAGCCTGCCGGAGACCGTGCTGTTCCAGGCCGACACCTATGGCGACCTGTTCGCGCAAATCGTTGCCTCGTTCGGTCCTGGCGTGGCGTTCAACCTCAAGCCCAAGCAGCTGGCGAAGACTGAGGACCTCACGGCGCTGAACCGCATCCAGATCCAGATGAGTGCCCTGAGCCCGGAAGATGGCGGCTATGTGCTGCTTAACTTCAGCCAACTGCTGGATGACGAGATCCAGGCCGTGCTGGTCTATGGCAACGACTTGCCGCGCGTGCTGGAACTGTGCGCCGAGGTGGGCATCAAGGGCGAGCCGTCCCTGGAAGCGCTGAAGATCGCCGTTCACGTCTGAAATAAAACGGAACCCCCACCAGGGCTGGCTATCCTACAAGTGCATGCCCCCACTTTAGGAGCGACACCATGGGTTCCACTTTTAATGGCTTGATCGGGCTGATCATCCTGGCCCTGGATATCTGGGCGATCATCAACGTGTTCAAAAGCGGCGCGAGCACGGGCGCCAAGGTGCTGTGGATTTTGCTGATCCTGCTGTTGCCGGTGCTGGGCTTGATCATTTGGGCAATCGCCGGGCCGCGCGGTAACGTGCGGATCTGACCCCGCAACGCTTAATCGATGTGGAAGAGGGGCAAGCCTTCTTCCACATTTTTTTGTGTCCAAATATTCGCTACACAGAATTTTCACACAGCGTTTTGGACAATTCCCTTCGCTTTGCTTCCTTGTAGGATAGGTCTGTCAAAGGCCTGGAAAAGCACCACAAAGACGTGTTTTCCCTCAGTAATCAATAGCGTTGATGGCATTCATCGGGCACCATTTGCGCCAACGCGCTAACCCCCCTGTTCCTACACGCTTGGGCGTGGGCAGGATGCCGCTGCAATATTTCGCAACTTAAACTTCCAATGGGTCCTAAAACGACATGGCAAACCCGGACGCCCTGAATCAGCAGCGCGCTTCAAATCGCTTGCTGCAACCGACCGTCAAATCCCATCTGGCGTACACGCTGCTCTGCGCACTGGTCATGATGGTGATGTTCTCCCTGCTGCGCCTCGCGCTGCTGGTGTACAACCGCGAAATGATCCTCGACACGCCGGCTTCGACCTTCCTGGAAGCGTTCGGCAATGGCACGCGCTTCGACATCCGCTTTGTGATGTACGCATTGGTTCCGCTGCTGCTGGCTCTGTTCAGCGTCCGCGCCATGGCTGCGCGTGGGTTCTTCCGTTTGTGGCTGACCGTCGCGTCCAGCATTGCCCTGTTCCTGGGCCTGATGGAAATGGACTTCTATCGCGAGTTCCACCAGCGCCTCAACGGCCTGGTCTTCCAGTATGTGAAGGAAGACCCGAAAACCGTGATGAGCATGCTCTGGTACGGTTTCCCGGTGGTGCGCTACCTGCTGGCCTGGGCCGTGGGTACGCTGATCCTGAGCATCGCCTTCAAAGGCGCCGACCGTGCAACGCGCCCGCGTGGCCCGTTCAGCGGTGGCAGCATCGGCACCCGCCAGGTGGCACCGTGGTACACCCGCATCGCGGTGTTCGTGGTCTGCCTGCTGGTCGCCGTGGTCGCCATTCGCGGCACCCTGCGCCAGGGCCCGCCGCTGCGTTGGGGTGATGTGTACACCACCGACTCGAACTTCGCCAACCAGTTGGGCCTCAATGGCACGCTGTCGTTGATCGGCGCGGCCAAGGCGCGTTTCTCCGAACACCGTGATAACACCTGGAAGGCCACGCTGGAGCAGCCGCTGGCAACCCAGACCGTGCGTGACATGCTGGTGCTGCCGACGGAAAAACTGGTGGATACCGACACCGCCGCCGTGCGCCGCGAGTTCACCCCGCCAGCCGAGAAAACCCTGCCAATCAAGAACGTCGTCGTGATCCTGATGGAAAGCTTCGCCGGTCACTCGGTCGGCGCCCTGGGGCGTCCGGGTAATATCACGCCGTACTTCGACAAACTGTCCAAGGAAGGTCTGCTGTTCGACCGCTTCTTCTCCAACGGCACGCACACCCACCAAGGCATGTTCGCCACCATGGCGTGCTTCCCGAACCTGCCAGCGTTCGAATACCTGATGCAGACCCCGGAAGGCAGCCACAAACTGTCGGGCCTGCCGCAGTTGCTCAGCGCGCGCAAGTTTGACGACGTGTATGTCTACAACGGCGACTTCGCCTGGGACAACCAGTCGGGCTTCTTCAGCAACCAGGGCATGACCAACTTCATCGGGCGTAACGACTTCGTCGACCCAGTGTTCTCCGATCCGACGTGGGGCGTATCCGATCAGGATATGTTCAACCGTGGCCTGGAAGAGTTGAAAGCCCGTGAAGGCGGCAAGCCGTTCTATGCCTTGCTGCAAACCCTGTCCAACCACACGCCGTATGCCTTGCCGACGCCATTGCCGGTGGAGAAGGTCACGGGCCGTGGCAGCCTCGACGAGCATTTGACGGCGATGCGCTACTCCGACTGGGCCCTGGGCCAGTTCTTTGAAAAGGCCCGCAAGGAACCGTACTTCAAGGAAACCCTGTTTGTGATCGTGGGCGACCATGGTTTTGGTAACGAGCAGCAAATTACTGAAATGGACCTGGGTCGCTTCAACGTGCCGATGCTGATGATTGCACCGGGCATGCAGGAGAAATTCGGCGAGCGTGACCACACCGTCGGTACGCAGATCGACATCGTGCCGACCATCATGGGCCGCCTCGGTGGCGAGACCCTGCACCAGTGCTGGGGCCGCGACCTGCTGAACCTGCCGGAAGGCGACAAGGGCTTTGGTGTGATCAAACCGTCGGGCAGCGATCAGACTGTAGCGCTGGTCACCGGCGATCGCATCCTGGTACTGCCGAAGGAGATGCCGCCGAAGCTGTGGGAATATGAACTGGGCGCCAACCCGACCGGTAAGGTGATTGCCGAATCACCGGACGAAGGTGCATTAAGGCAGAAACTGGAGTCGTTCCTGCAGACGGCGACCAAGAGCCTGTTGGATAACACCGCTGGCGTGGTTGACGGTAAACCGGACTAATTAACCGGCAATAAAAAAGAGGCCTTGAAAGGCCTCTTTTTTTGCCTGGCTTTTATATCCGGCCGAGCAACAACAGTACCAGCAGGACGACCAGTACGACACCCAGAATACCCGACGGGCCATAACCCCAGTTGCGCGAGTGAGGGAATACTGGCAGACCACCGACCAGCAGGAGGATCAGGATAATGATCAGAATGAGGCTCATGGTTTTTTTCCTTATTGGCCTTCTGCAAAGACCGGTTATTAACGATAGGCCCGCTAGTTGATTCACGAACGCCTTAACAACTCCGACTGTTGCCCACTGCGGAAAATTCAGTATTTTTTTAAAGCATTTTGCGCACGTGGTTATTTCTTTTAATGCGTTCGCAAATACGCATTGTTAGTTGAAAAATATTGAACTTAGGCTATACGCGAACCTGCGACCCGGCTGCCGGTTTGCCAGGGGCATTCATCATTCTGATGGTGGATGGGGGCAGAAAGAACCTTCGCTACACTGCCGGTCACTTCTTCCGTGAACCACAAGGCTACCTCCTATGCAAAATCGCATGATGATCACTGGCGCCGGGTCGGGCCTGGGCCGCGAAATCGCTTTGCGCTGGGCCCGTGAAGGATGGCAGTTGGCCTTGTCAGACGTCAGCGAACCTGGCTTGCAGGAAACGCTCAAGCTCGTACGCGAGGCGGGTGGCGACGGGTTTATCCAGCGTTGCGACGTGCGCGACTACAGCCAGCTCACCGCGTTTGCCCAGGCGTGCGAGGTGAAACTGGGTGGCATCGATGTGATCGTCAACAATGCCGGTGTTGCCTCCGGTGGGTTTTTTGCCGAACTGTCCCTGGAAGATTGGGACTGGCAGATCGCGATCAACCTGATGGGCGTAGTCAAGGGCTGCAAGGCGTTCCTGCCGCTGCTGGAAAAGAGCAAGGGCCGCATTATCAACATCGCGTCCATGGCGGCGCTGATGCAGGGTCCGGCGATGAGCAACTACAACGTGGCCAAGGCCGGCGTGGTCGCACTGTCGGAAAGCCTGCTGGTGGAACTCAAGCACCAGGAAGTCGGCGTGCACGTGGTATGCCCGTCATTCTTCCAGACCAACCTGTTGGATTCGTTCCGTGGGCCGACCCCGGCGATGAAGGCCCAGGTAGGCAAGTTGCTTGAGAGCTCGCCGATTTCTGCGGCGGACATTGCCGACTACATCTACCAGCGCGTGGCAGAAGGCGAGTTCATGATCTTGCCCCATGAACAAGGGCGGATGGCGTGGGCGTTGAAGCAGAAGAACCCGCAGTTGCTCTATGACGAGATGACCACCATGGCTGACAAAATGCGCGCTAAAGCGCAGGCGGCCAAGGGCTAGTCAGGTAGCAGTCTGTCAGGCAATTTACCTACGTTTGTAGGTGGTGCCTGTTTTTGCCGCAAGCCATTGCTGTGGTCCACCCCTGCGGGCATGGTCGAGGTCCTTTCACTGTTAAAAGGACAACCGCCATGCTGGTCTTAAGCCGCGCTGTAGGCGAAGTCATCTCCATCGGCGATGACATCGCCGTACACATCCTTGAGTTGAACGGTAACCAGGTGAAGTTCGGCGTTGAAGCGCCGGCCGGGGTGCATGTTCATCGCGCGGAGGTGTACCAGAAGATCCTCGAGCGCCAAGACGCCAGAACCCATCCGGTGCCTGTGCCCAACCCCTGAAAACCCGCTCAGTCGAACAGATGCTTGGGCACATCGTGCTTGAGCATCAACTGGCACTGCTCGCTTTCCGGGTCGAACACGATCAGTGCCTGGCCCTTGGTCAAGGCCTGGCGCACCCGCAATACGCGGGTTTCCAGGGGCGTGTCGTCGCCATTGTCGGTGCCGTCGCGGGTGACAAAATCTTCGATGAGGCGGGTCAGGGTGTCGACTTCAAGTGCGTCGTAGGGAATCAGCATACAAGCCTCGGGTGATGGATCCCGGCGATGCTACTGCGCCGGGACCCTGGTTGCCAGCCTCAGGACTTATTGCCCACCAGACTGTCCACCGACGGCACACGGGTGTCGCTCTCCATCTGCGTCTCGTGCTCGATCTGATGACTGAACCGATCCAGGGAGCCCTGGGCCGGCTGTGCATCGCTGGCGAACACCGGCGGGCTGAGGATGTAAGCGCCCAATAGACGACTCAACGCCGCGAGGCTGTCGATATGAGTGCGCTCGTAGCCGTGGGTCGCATCGCAACCGAACGCCAGCAAGGCCGTGCGGATATCGTGGCCGGCAGTGACCGCTGAATGTGCGTCACTGAAGTAATAGCGGAACAGGTCGCGACGCACTGGCAATTCGTTGTCAGATGCCAGGCGCAGCAGGTGCCGGGACAGGTGATAGTCATACGGCCCGCCGGAATCCTGCATCGCCACGCTCACCGCGTGCTCGCTGGAGTGCTGGCCGGGGGCGACGGGGGCGATATCGATGCCGACAAACTCACTGACGTCCCAGGGCAGGGCGGCCGCAGCACCGCTGCCGGTTTCTTCGGTGATGGTGAACAGCGGGTGGCAGTCGATCAGCAAGGGCTCGCCACTGTCGACAATGGCCTTGAGCGCCGCGAGCAGGGCGGCGACACCGGCTTTGTCATCCAAGTGGCGCGCGCTGATATGCCCGCTCTCAGTGAACTCGGGCAGCGGGTCGAAGGCCACGTAGTCACCGATGCCAATCCCCAAGGAATCGCAATCGGCGCGGGTCGCGCAGTACGCGTCGAGGCGCAACTCCACGTGGTCCCAGCTCACCGGCATTTCATCCACGGCGGTGTTGAAGGCATGCCCGGAGGCCATCAGCGGCAACACGCTGCCGCGGATCACGCCATTGTCGGTAAACAGGCTGACGCGGCTGCCTTCGGCAAAGCGGCTCGACCAGCAGCCCACCGGCGCCAGGCTCAGGCGGCCGTTGTCCTTGATCGCACGCACGGCGGCGCCGATGGTGTCCAGGTGCGCGGACACGGCGCGGTCGGGGCTGTTTTTTTGGCCTTTCAAGGTCGCGCGGATGGTGCCGCGACGAGTCATTTCAAAGGGAATGCCCAGCTCCTCAAGGCGTTCGGCGACGTAACGCACGATGGTGTCGGTAAACCCGGTGGGGCTGGGAATGGCGAGCATTTCCAGCAGGACTTTTTGCAGGTAATTCAGATCCGGTTCGGGGATGGTTCGGCTCATAAAGACTCCTGGGGGTCGGATCGTTCAGCTATGGGGGAACAGCAAATCCACAAATTTCTCCGCGGTAGGCTGCGGTTCATGATTGGCCAGGCCGGCCCGTTCGTTGGCTTCGATAAACACGTACTCGGGTTGATCGGCGGCGGGTACCATCAGGTCCAGGCCCACCATGGGGATGTCCAGGGCGCGGGCGGCGCGCACGGCGGCGTCCACCAGCGTCGGGTGGAGGATGGCGGTGACATCTTCCAGGCACCCGCCGGTGTGCAGGTTGGCGGTGCGGCGCACGGCCAGGGTCTGGCCACGGGGCAGGATGCTGCTGTAGTCGAAACCGGCGGCTTTCAGGGTGCGTTCGGTCTCGCCATCCAGGGGGATTTTGCTTTCGCCGTCGGTGGCAGCCTGACGGCGCCGGCTTTGGGCTTCGATCAGTGCACCGATGGAATGGTGGCCGTCACCGGTCACCTCGGCAGGGCGACGAATCGCAGCGGCGACCACCTCGAAACCGATCACCAGGATGCGCAGGTCCAACCCTTCGTGAAAGCTCTCCAACAGCACACGGCTGTCGAACTGCCGCGCCGCTTCAATGGCCTGCTGCACCTCTTCGATGCTCTGCAGGTCCACTGCCACGCCTTGGCCTTGCTCACCGTCCAGCGGCTTGACGACGATGCGCTGGTGTTCGTCGAGGAACTCCAGGTTGTCATCCGCGCTGCCCGCGAGTTGCTGTGAAGGCAGTTTCAAACCGGCAGCTTTCAGCACTTTGTGAGTCAGGCTTTTGTCCTGGCACAGGGTCATGCTGATGGCGCTGGTCAAGTCGCTCAGCGATTCACGGCAACGTACGCGACGCCCGCCGTGGCTCAGGGTGAACAAACCGGCATCGGCGTCATCCACTTGCACGTCGATGCCGCGCCGATGGGCTTCCTCGACAATGATCCGCGCATAGGGATTGAACCCCGCCTGCGGGCCCGGGCCGAGAAACAGCGGCTGGTTGATGCCGTTCTTGCGCTTGATCGCAAAGGTGGTCAGCGCGCGAAAGCCAAGCTTGGCGTAGAGGTTCTTGGCCTGACGGTTATCGTGCAATACCGACAAATCCAGATAGCTCAGGCCACGGCTCATGAAGTGCTCGACCAAATGGCGCACTAATACTTCGCCCACACCGGGCCGCGTGCATTGCGGGTCGACCGCCAGGCACCACAGGCTGCAACCGTTTTCCGGGTCGTGAAAGGCTTTTTGGTGATTCAGACCCATGACGCTGCCGATCACCGCGCCGCTGTCTTCGTCTTCCGCCAACCAATACACCGGGCCACCTTGATGGCGCGGCGTGAGGCGTTCTGCGTCGACCGGCAACATGCCGCGTCCCTGATACAACTGGTTCACCGCCAACCAATCCGCCTCGGTCTGCACCCGGCGAATGCGAAAGCCGCGGAACACGCGAGTGGCGGGGCGGTAGTCGGTGAACCACAGGCGCAGGGTGTCGGAAGGGTCGAGGAACAATTGCTGCGGGTCGATCCCCAGGATCTGCTGGGGCGCCGCGACGTAAAGCGCGATATCCCGCTCGCCCGCCTGCTCGTTGAGCAATTCCTGGGCGAGGCTGGCAGGGTCTGGAAAGGTATGACCGATCAACAACCGGCCCCAACCGCAATGCACGGCAATCGGTTCGGCCGCCAATGGGCTGCCATCTTCCGCCAGCCGGGCTTGCAGACGCTCGTATGACGGAGCCTGGCCCTTCAGCAAACGTTGGCTGTAAGCCGCTGCATGGGGTTTCATCAATCAGATTCCTTGTTCGCTGAGCCACAGGTTCAGCGCCGCCAGTTGCCACAGCTTGGAGCCGCGCAGCGGAGTCAATTGGCCTTGCGGGTCGGTGAGCAAACGGTCAAGCATCGCGGGGTTGAACAGGCCGCGATCCTGGCTCGGGTCGAGCAACAGTTCACGTACCCAGTTCAACGTGTCGCCCTGCAAATGTTTGAGGCCAGGTACCGGGAAGTAGCCTTTTTTGCGGTCGATGACCTCGCTTGGGATCACGCGGCGCGCGGCTTCTTTCAACACCTGTTTGCCGCCATCGGGCAGCTTGAACTTACCCGGCACCCGCGCGGAGAGTTCCACCAGGCGGTAATCGAGAAACGGCGTGCGCGCTTCCAGGCCCCAGGCCATGGTCATGTTGTCGACGCGTTTGACCGGGTCGTCCACCAGCATCACCGTGCTGTCCAGGCGCAGGGCCTTGTCCACCGCGGCATCGGCGCCCGGCATGGCGAAATGCTCGCGCACGAAGTCACCGGCGGCGTCATTGGCGGTCAGCCATTTTGGCGCGACAGTCGCCGCGTAATCGTCGTAGCTGCGGTCGAAAAACGCATCGCGATAGGCCGCGTACGGATCGCTGGCGCCGTCCACCTGCGGGTACCAGTGGTACCCGGCGAACAGCTCATCTGCGCCCTGGCCGCTCTGCACCACCTTGCAATGCTTGGCCACTTCCCGCGACAGCAGGTAGAAGGCGATGCAGTCGTGGCTGACCATCGGCTCGCTCATGGCACGGAAGGCGGCGGGCAGTTGCTCGATGATCTCGCTTTCGGCGATGCGCAACTGGTGGTGACGGGTGCCGTAATGCTTGGCGATCAGGTCGGAGTATTGGAACTCGTTGCCCGCTTCGCCGCCGGCGTCTTCGAAGCCGATGGAAAACGTCGACAAGTCTTGCACGCCGACTTCGCGCAGCAGGCCCACGAGCATGCTCGAATCGACACCGCCGGAGAGCAGCACGCCAACATCCACGGCGGCACGTTGGCGAATGGCCACGGCTTCGCGGGTGCTGTCGAGCACGCGATCGGTCCAGTCTTCCAGGGTCAGGTTTTTTTCGTCGTCGTGTGGGCCGTAGGGCAGGGTCCACCAGACTTTCTGCTCGGTCTTGCCGCTGGCGTCGATGCGCATCCAGCTGGCTGGCGGCATCTTTTCGATACCGGCCAGCAAGGTACGCGGCGCAGGCACCACGGCGTGGAAGTTCAGGTAATGGTTGAGGGCCACCGGATCGAGGATCGGGTTTATATCACCGCCCTTGAGCAGGGCCGGCAAGGCCGAGGCAAAGCGCAAACGCTGGCCGGTCCGCGACAGGTACAACGGCTTCACGCCAAGACGGTCACGGGCGATGAACAGACGCTGGGCATCACGCTCCCAGATGGCAAAGGCAAACATGCCGTTGAGCTTTGGCAGCAATGCCTCGCCCCAGGCGTGATAGCCCTTGAGCAGCACTTCGGTGTCGCCGCCGGAATAGAAGGCGTAGCCCAGGGCTTCCAGCTCTTCACGCAATTCCGGGAAGTTATAGATCGCGCCGTTGAAGGCCAATGACAGGCCGAGCTGCGAATCGACCATCGGTTGGGCCGAGCCGTCCGACAGGTCCATGATTTTCAGGCGCCGGTGGCCGAGTGCAATCGGCCCTTGGGCATGGAAACCCCAGGCGTCTGGGCCACGGGGAGCCAGGTGATGGGTGATGCGCTCAATGGCTGCCAGGTCGGCAGGTTGGGCATCGAAACGTAATTCTCCAGCTAATCCGCACATAAATTCCTTACCGGTTTTTCCGTTGGGGAGGGGAAACACTCAATACGCCCCGAAGGGCGCGTACCCAGAAACTGACACGGGGCTATTCGTGGAGTTTTAGACCGATAAGTTATAAGGCAAATAGCCGCAATCTCTGCGCGGCCTCTGTCGGCCGTGCGCGGGCTGCGTGCCAGTGGCGGTACAAGAAGCCGATTTCGCCGCAAAATTTGCGGCGTTTCAGCTCTTGAATGCTGCGGTTTTTGAACCTTTTTCCACGGGCCGCGGGTTTATCGTGTCCAAGCGGTATGTTGTTCCCCGACCTGGCCGGCGTCACCGAGCTGAAGCTCAGTCAGGCAGAGCTGGAACTCAAGCGTGCTGAATTATCGCCACAGTTACTGGCCTATATCGTCAAGCTGCCGTTTTGGGAACGCTACCTGAAACTCGCTTTTGCCAGCCGTTTTGACACGTTGAACGCCCCCTTCAGCCTGCGCGCCGATGAGGTCTATGAGCAACGTGAAGAGCTGTCGAGCGCCGAATTCCAGCGCCTGATGAATCAGATCAGGCTGGAAAGGGAGCAGGCCGAAGCCGTCGAGATCGAGCGGCTGACCAAGGGCGCATTGCGCAGTGACGACCAGCATGTGTGTGAAGCGCCGGCAGGTTGATCAAGATGCGGTCGACTTGGCCCGGATCAACGCGCGCAAGGCAAACCGATTCGGATGGCACGCCTCGGCCACGCTGGCCGGCAGCGGCAGCGGTTCAGCATCAATCCAGGCAGCCACCAATTCGCCGCACAACGGCGCGGTGATCAGTCCGCGCGACCCGTGGCCACTGTTGATGTACAGGCCTGGCAGCCAGGGGCAGGGCGTGTCCGGCACTTGCCGGGCGTCCTTGCTCAGCACGGCATAGGTTTGGTTGAACAGCGCGAGATCGGCCAGCGGCCCGACAATGGGCAGGTAGTCGGGGCTGGTGCAACGGAAGGCGGCGCGGCCTTCCAGCCCCTCGGGGTCGAGGTGGTCGGCGCCCAGGCGGACCAGCAAGTCTTCGGAGATGTCCCGCAGCATCTCCAGATTGCCGGCGTGTTCAGCGGCGGTGGGCGTGAGGTCGTCGCTGTTAAAGTCAAAGCTGGCGCCGAGAGTGTGTTCGCCCAAGCGGGCCGGGGCGACATAGCCTTCGGCGCAGACCACGGTCGCCAGTGCTTCGCTCGCCGGGGTTTGCGCCAACCGGGTGATTTGCCCGCGGATGCGCTTGAGCGGCAGCTCGCTGCTCGCCGGAAAATGCTTGATGTCCCCGGCACCGGCCAGCACCACCACGCGGGCGCTGGCCAACAGCCGATTGCCGTCGAGGGCTTGCCACTGGTTATCGACGTGCCGCAGCTCAACCGCGTGGTGATGGGGAAGCACGCTGATCATAGGGTGCGCTGTTTGCCATTGGCACAACGCCGGCGGATGCACCCAACCGCCCTCAGGGAAAAACAACCCGCCCTGTTCCAGTTGGATACCGGCACGTTGCTGGGCCTGATCTTTATCCAACACGTGCAGCAACTCAGGCGCAAAGGCTTCGGCCAGTTTTGCCTGGCGCTCGGCTTCCTTGGCATCAAAGGCCAGTTGCAACACGCCGCAGCCATCCCAGTCGATACCACGATGCAGGTGTTCCAGCAGACGACGGGTATGGCCAAAACCACTAAGGATCAACTGCGACAACGCCGTGCCGTGGGCCGACAGCTTTAGATAAAGCACGCCCTGAGGGTTGCCCGAGGCTTCCTGGGCCAGTGCGGCATGCCGCTCCAGCAGGCTGACGCGCCAGCCACGGGCGGCGAGGCTGGCCGCGGTGGCGCAACCGGCGAGGCCGCCACCGATGATCATGGCGTGACGTTCGCCTTCGATAACCGGTGGCCGCGCAAACCAGGGTTTGGCGGCGGCCGGTGCAGGTGTTTCGGCGGGCCAACCGAGGAACTCGCCGCGCAGAATCTCCCACTTGTGGCCGATGCCCGGCGTGCGTTTCATCTTGAAGCCTGCGGCGTTGATCAGCCGTCGCACCCAACCGGTACTGGTGAAGGTGCTGATGGTCGAGCCGGGGGCGGCAAGGCGCGCCAGTTCGGCGAACAGTTCAGCGGTCCACATGTCCGGGTTTTTCGCCGGGGCGAACCCGTCGAGGAACCATGCATCGATCTGTGCATCCAGTTGCGGCAATTGCTCCAGGGCATCGCCGATCAACAGGGTCAGGGTCACGCGGCCGTTATCCAGCACCAGGCGCTGGAAGCCCTGGTGGATGGCGATGTATTGCTTGAGTAGCTGCTCGGCGAACGGTTGCAGCTCGGGCCAGAGGGCGAGGGCGCGTTGCAGGTCGGCGGGGCTCAGCGGGTACTTTTCCACGCTGACAAAATGCACGCGCGCACCGGCTACTGCGTGCTGTTCAAACAGCTGCCAGGCACACAGGAAGTTCAACCCGGTGCCAAACCCCGTCTCGCCAATCACGAACCGCCCGTCCACCGGCAAGGCGGCAAAACGCTCCTGCAGTCGGTTTTGTTCGAGGAACACATAACGGGTTTCTTCCAGGCCCGACTTATCGGAGAAGTACACGTCGTCAAACACCCGCGAGTGCGGGCGGCCTTGGTCATCCCAGTCGAGCTGGGCGTGGGTGATGGGCGTCATGGGCGGCTCGGTAAATACAAGGCAGCCATTCTAGCCGATCAACAGGCAATGAATTGACCCACGGCAAGCGCCGATGGAATTTCCTCCCGCGTGATGCGGCCCAATCCGCTAGTCTTGAGCCATCTTGAAACGGAGCTGCCCATGTTCGAATCCGCCGAAATCGGTCACGCCATCGACAAAGACACCTACGACGCCGAAGTGCCGGCCCTGCGTGAGGCCCTGCTAGAGGTGCAGTACGAACTGCAACAGCAGAAGCGCTTCCCGGTGATCATCCTGATCAACGGCATCGAAGGCGCGGGCAAGGGCGAGACCGTCAAGCTGCTGAATGAATGGATGGACCCGCGCCTGATCGAAGTGCGCACCTTCGACCAGCAGACCGACGAAGAACTGGCCCGGCCACCGGCCTGGCGCTACTGGCGGCAACTGCCCGCCAAGGGCCGCATGGGCATTTTCTTCGGTAATTGGTACAGCCAGATGCTGCAGGCCCGCGTGCACGGGCAGATCAAGGACGCAAGACTCGACCAGGCCATTGCCGGTGCCGAGCGCCTGGAAAAGATGCTCTGCGATGAGGGCGCGTTGATCTTTAAATTCTGGTTCCACCTCTCCAAGAAGCAGATGAAGGCACGGCTCAAGGCCCTGGCTGACGACCCGCTGCACAGCTGGCGCATCAGTCCGCTGGACTGGCAACAGTCCGAGACCTACGACAAGTTCGTGCATTTCGGCGAGCGCGTGTTGCGCCGCACCAGCCGCGACTATGCACCGTGGCATGTGATCGAAGGGGTGGACAGCAACTATCGCAGCCTTACCGTGGGCAAGCTGCTGCTCGAGGGCCTGCAAAATGCGCTGAAGCTGCCCAAGGGCAAGGCCAGCGGCATGAACCCGGCGCCGTTGATCGCCTCCGTGGACAAGAAGAGCCTGCTGGACAGCCTCGACCTGACGCAACGTTTGGACAAGGACGATTACGAAGAACAACTGATCACCGAGCAGGCGCGTTTCTCCGGGCTGATGCGCGACAAACGCATGCGCAAGCACGCGCTGATCACGGTGTTCGAGGGTAACGATGCGGCGGGCAAGGGCGGGGCTATCCGTCGGGTGGCGGCGGCGCTGGATCCGCGTCAGTACCACATCGTACCGATTGCCGCGCCGAGTGAAGACGAACGTGCCCAGCCTTATCTGTGGCGCTTCTGGCAGAAGATCCCGGCGCGGGGCATGTTCACCGTGTTCGACCGCTCCTGGTACGGCCGCGTGCTGGTGGAGCGCATCGAGGGCTTCTGCACCCCGGCGGACTGGATGCGCGCCTATGGCGAGATCAACGACTTTGAAGAGCAACTGCGTGATGCGGGTGTGATCGTCGTCAAGTTCTGGTTGGCCATCGATAAGCAGACCCAACTGGAGCGTTTCCAGGCCCGCGAAGAAATCCCATTCAAACGCTTCAAGATCACCGAAGACGACTGGCGCAACCGCGACAAGTGGGACGACTACCGCGCCGCCGTGGGCGATATGGTCGACCGCACCAGCACCGAAATCGCACCCTGGACCTTGGTGGAAGCCAATGACAAGCGCTGGGCACGGGTCAAGGTGCTGCGCACCATCAACCGGGCGCTTGAAGAAGCGTTCGACAAATCCGACAAGCACGACAAGAAACGCAAGAAGAAGTAGGCCTGCTCACCACAATGAGGGGGCCGCCATGGTTTTGTATATCCGGGATGAATGATCGTCGCGGTTGACGAAAGCTGGTTCTATCCTCGATCCATCTCCCCACAACCACAAGATCGAGGTAGCCCATGCGTGAAGTAGTGATCGTCGACAGTGTGCGAACCGGCCTGGCCAAATCCTTTCGCGGCAAGTTCAACCAGACCCGCCCGGATGACATGGCGGCCCATTGCGTCAACGCGCTGCTGACCCGCAATGGCATCGACCCGGCGACGGTGGAGGACTGCATCGTCGGCGCCGGCTCCAACGAGGGCGCCCAGGGCTACAACATCGGGCGCAACGTGGCAGTGTTGTCGCAACTGGGCACCGGCACGGCCGGGATGACCCTCAACCGTTTCTGCTCGTCGGGCTTGCAGGCGATTGCCATCGCGGCCAACCAGATTGCCTCCGGTTGCAGCGACATCATCGTTGCCGGTGGCGTCGAATCCATCAGCCTGACGATGAAAAGCGTCAACACCGACAACCTGATCAACCCGCTGCTGAAAGAGCAGGTGCCGGGTATCTATTTCCCCATGGGCCAGACTGCCGAGATCGTCGCGCGTCGCTACAGCGTCAGCCGCGAAGAGCAGGACCTCTACGCCCTGCAAAGCCAGCAACGTACGGCCCAGGCCCAGGCCGACGGCTTGTTCAACGATGAAATCGTGCCGATGGCGGTCAAGTACAAGGTTGAAGACAAGAACACCGGTGAAGTGCAGGTGCTCGAAGGCGTGGTTGACCGTGACGACTGCAACCGCCCGGACACCACCCTGGCCAGCCTGCAAGGCCTGAAGCCAGTGTTTGCCGAGGACGGTTCGGTGACGGCGGGTAACTCGTCGCAGCTGTCCGACGGCGCCTCGATGACCCTGGTGATGAGCCTGGAAAAAGCCCTGGAATTAGGGCTCAAGCCTAAGGCATTTTTCCGTGGGTTCACGGTAGCCGGGTGCGAGCCGGACGAGATGGGCATCGGCCCGGTGTTCTCGGTGCCCAAGTTGCTCAAGGCCAAGGGCTTGCAAGTGGCGGACATCGACCTGTGGGAACTCAACGAAGCCTTCGCGTCCCAGTGTCTGTATGCGCGTAATCGCCTGGAAATCGATAACGCCAAGTACAACGTCAACGGCGGCTCGATCTCCATCGGCCACCCATTCGGCATGACCGGCTCGCGGCAGGTGGGGCATCTGGTACGTGAGTTGCAGCGGCGCAATCTGCGTTACGGCATCGTCACCATGTGCGTGGGCGGTGGCATGGGCGCCACCGGGTTGTTCGAAGCGGTGCGCTGATCTTCGCTACACAAAGTGCATCGGGTGCCCCTAGAATGCGGCTCCACTTCCTCTGGCTTCTGGGGCACTCATGCACATCTCTTCCGGCCGCTGGGTCTATGGTTTTCTCCTGACCCTGCTGACCGCGCTGCTCTGGGGCATTCTGCCGATCAAACTCAAGCAAGTGCTGCAGGTGATGGACCCGATCACCGTCACCTGGTTTCGCCTGATCGTGGCCGGCAGTTGTCTGTTTATCTACCTGGCGCTGACCAAACGCTTGCCCAGCCGCAAGGTATTGGGCCCCAAGGGCGGTTGGCTGGTGGGCATGGCGGTGTGCGGCCTGGTGGGCAACTACGTGTTGTACCTGGTGGGCCTGAAGATGCTCAGCCCCGGCACCGCGCAGCTGGTAGTGCAGATGGGGCCGATCTTCTTGATGATCGCCAGTGTGTTTGTGTTCAAGGAGCGGTTCAGTCGCGGGCAGGTGCTCGGGTTGTTCGTGTTGATCGCAGGCTTTGGCCTGTTCTTCAACCAGCGCCTGGAGGAGTTACTGACGTCCCTTGGCGCCTATACCGCCGGCGTGCTGACGATCTTGTTGGCCACGTCGATCTGGGTGTTCTACGCCCTGGGCCAGAAGCAACTGCTGACGGTGTGGAATTCGCTGCAAGTGATGATGGTGATCTACCTCACCTGCGCCTTATTGCTCACGCCTTGGGCGCATCCCCTTGAGGCCTTGGACCTGAGCCCGCTGCAAGGCTGGCTGTTGCTGGCGTGCTGCATGAATACCCTGGTGGCCTATGGCGCCTTTGCCGAAGCGTTGGCCCACTGGGAAGCATCGCGGGTCAGTGCGACCCTGGCGCTGACACCCCTGGTGACTTTCGTGGCTGTGGCCCTGGCGGCGTGGCTGTGGCCCGAGTATGTGCAGGCCGAAGAGATCAACGCCCTGGGCTATGCCGGGGCGTTGGTGGTGGTGTTGGGCTCGGCGACCGTGGCGCTGGCGCCGTCGTTGCTCGCCGGGCTCAAGGCCCGGCGGTTGCGTATGGCGTCCTAGGCACCGAGCATGTCTTGCGGGCGAACCCACTGGTCGAATTGCTCATCGGTGAGGTAGCCCAGGTCCAATGCGGCCTCGCGTAGGGTCAAGCCTTCGGTGTAGGCCTTCTTGGCGATTTCCGCCGACTTGTCGTAGCCGATGTGCGGGTTGAGCGCGGTCACCAGCATCAGCCCGCGCTCCAGGTGCTCGGCCATTTGCACGGGGTCAGGCTCAAGCCCGGCCACGCAATGTTCCTGGAAGTTGTTGCAGCCGTCGGCCAGCAGGCGGATGGATTCCAGCAGGTTGTGGATGATCACCGGCTTGTACACATTCAACTGCAAGTGCCCTTGGCTGGCGGCGACGCCGATGGTCACGTCATTGCCCAACACTTGGCAGGCCAGCATCGACAGCGCTTCGCACTGCGTCGGGTTGACCTTGCCCGGCATGATCGAACTGCCGGGCTCGTTGGCCGGCAGCCTCACCTCGGCCAACCCGGTGCGCGGGCCGGAGCCAAGCAGGCGCAGGTCGTTGGCGATTTTCATCAGGGCCACGGCCAGGGTTTTCAGGGCGCCGTGCAGGGTCACCAACGGTTCGTGGCCGGAAAGGGCGGCGAATTTGTTTGGCGCGGTGACGAACGGCAACCCCGACAACGCCGCCAGCTCGGAGGCAATCGCCTCGCCAAAACCGTGGGGCGCATTCAGCCCGGTGCCGACCGCAGTGCCGCCCTGGGCCAGCTCGCACACGGCGGGCAGGGCGGCGCGCACGGCGCGCTCAGCGTAATCAAGTTGGGCGATGAACGCCGAGAGTTCCTGGCCGAAGGTAATCGGCGTGGCATCCATCATGTGGGTGCGGCCGGTCTTCACCAGCTTCATATGTTTGGCAGCTTGTTCAGCCAGGCCGCCGGAAAGCGTGGCAATCGCCGGCAGCAAACGCTGATGCACAGCCTGGACCGCCGCGATGCTCATGGCGGTGGGGAAGCAGTCATTGGAACTCTGGGAACGGTTGACGTGATCGTTGGGGTGCACCGGGTTCTTGCCGCCACGTTTGTTGCCCGCCAGTTCGTTGGCGCGGCCGGCGATCACTTCGTTGGCGTTCATGTTGCTCTGGGTGCCGCTGCCGGTCTGCCAGACCACCAGGGGGAATTGGTCGTCATGTTGCCCGTCGAGCACTTCGTCGGCGGCTTGTTCGATCAGGCGGGCGATGTCGGCGGGCAAGTCGCCATTACGGTCATTGACCCGTGCTGCGGCCTTCTTGACCAGGGCCAGGGCGTGCAACACCGCCAGCGGCATGCGCTGTTCGCCAATGGCAAAGTTCACCAGCGAACGTTGGGTCTGGGCGCCCCAGTAAGCGTCATCCGGGACATGGACTTCTCCCAGGCTGTCGGTTTCGATACGGCTCATCGGGCACACTCCTTCAGGTCTGATTGCGCAGTTTAGGCCTTGATCGACCGGTGGGGTTCCCTAAAAGACTTTTCATCGGGTTCATCCCTTGAGAATCCTTGTCCTACATGGCTTGGGGTTGAGCCATAAGGTTTTTTAGGCGCAGAATGGGCGCCCTTGGGGTTCGACCTCGCCTGCTAGAAAAGGAAACTCGATGACTCGTCTTCGTGCCATCTGTACCGCGGTTGCTCTGGTTTGCGCCAGCGGCCAAGTCTTTGCCGATACCGCCAGCCACAACGCCAGTGCCGAAGCCTTCCTTACCCTGGCCCATGCCGACAAGCTGGGTACCCCGGTGTACATGCAAGTGCAGCAAATGTTCGCCCAGCGTTTCGAGCAGACCAAGGCGCCTGCCGCCAAGCAGTCCGTACTGGACAGCTACCAGGCCAAGGCCAACGCCGCCCTGGACCAGGCTATCGGCTGGCCGAAGCTGAAACCGGACATGGTCAAGCTCTACACCAGCAACTTCAGCGAATCCGAACTCAAGGACCTGGTTGCCTTCTACCAGTCGCCATTGGGCAAGAAAGTCCTGGAAAAAATGCCGCAGCTGACCCAGCAATCGGCCCAGATGACCCAGGCCAAGCTGGAAAGCGCCGTGCCGGTGGTCAACAAGCTGCTGGAAGACATGACCAACGAGCTGACGCCTAAAGCCGCTGCTCCGGCCAAGAAGAAGTAAGCAGGAATGACCATGCAACAGCGTATCGAAACGGCGCTTGCCGCCCTGGGCACCGACCACTTGAGCGTGCTGGATGAAAGCCATATGCACAGCCGTGGGTTGCAGACCCACTTCAAGGCCGTGCTGGTCAGTCCGCAGTTCGAGGGGCTCAACCGCGTCAAGCGCCACCAGAAGGTCTACGCCACCCTGGGTGACCTGATGAGCGAGTTTCATGCGCTGGCGCTGCATACCTACACGCCTGAGGAATGGGCGAAAATCGACGCAGCCCCGGCCTCGCCGACCTGCGCTGGCGGACATGACTGATGATCGGGTGTCTCTGACACCGGGCATTTGTTAGAATCCGCAACGCGCCGCTTAGCCGGCGCGTTTTTTTTGCATCCGGTTCACCCTTTACGAGGGTAGCCACCTGGAGAGAACACCCATGACTCAACCGATTGTCGTGGCGGCACTGTATAAGTTCGTCACCCTCGAAGACTACGTCGCCCTGCGCGAGCCACTGCTGCAGGCGATGGTCGACAACGGCATCAAAGGCACTTTGCTGATCGCCGAAGAAGGCATCAACGGCACCGTTTCCGGCAGCCGCGAAGGCATTGACGGCCTGATGGCCTGGTTGAAGAACGACCCGCGCATGGTCGACATCGACCACAAAGAATCCTACTGCGACGACCAGCCGTTCTACCGCACCAAGGTCAAGCTCAAGAAAGAGATCGTGACCCTGGGCGTCGAAGGTGTTGACCCGAACAAGAAAGTCGGCACCTATGTCGACCCGCAGGACTGGAACGCGCTGATCAGCGACCCGGAAGTGCTGTTGATCGACACCCGTAACGATTACGAAGTGTCCATCGGCACCTTTGAAGGCGCGATCGACCCTAAAACCACCAGTTTTCGCGAATTTCCCGACTATATCAAAGCCAACTTCGACCCGGCCAAGCACAAGAAGGTCGCGATGTTCTGCACCGGCGGTATTCGCTGCGAGAAGGCGTCGAGCTACATGCTCAGCGAAGGCTTCGATGAGGTCTACCACCTCAAGGGCGGCATCCTGAAGTACCTCGAAGAGGTGCCGCAGGCCGAAACCAAATGGCAGGGCGACTGCTTTGTTTTCGATAATCGCGTGACCGTGCGCCACGACCTGAGCGAAGGCGACTACGATCAATGTCATGCTTGCCGCACACCGGTGAGCGTCGAAGACCGTGCCTCCGAGCACTACGTGGCTGGCATCAGTTGCCCGCATTGCTGGGATAAGCTGCCCGAGAAGACCCGTCGCAGCGCGATCGACCGCCAGAAGCAGATCGAGCTGGCCAAGGCCCGTAACATGCCGCACCCGATTGGTTTCAACTACAAGCAAACTCCTTCCGAGGCCTGACCCATGTCCGCGCGCCTGCTCTATGTAATGGACCCGATGTGTTCCTGGTGCTGGGGGTTTGCCCCGGTGGCCGAGGCGTTGGTGAAGCAGGCCCAGGCGGCCGGCGTGGAACTGCACCTGGTGGTGGGCGGCTTGCGCACCGGCAGCGGCGCGGCGCTGGAGCCGACCACTCGGCGCTATATCCTGGAACACTGGCAGGCAGTCACCGACGCCACCGGCCAACCGTTCAAGCGCGAAGGTGCGTTGCCCGACGGTTTTGTGTATGACACGGAGCCGGCGTGCCGGGCCATTGTCACCGCCCGCAGCCTGGCGCCGGACTGCGCCTGGAAGCTGCTGGGGCTGATCCAGCGTGCGTTCTATGTGGAAGGCCGCGACGTGACCCTCGCCAGTGTGCTGGTGGAACTGGCGGAACAGGCGGGTATCCCGCGTATCGAGTTTGCCGGCGAGTTTGACCGCGCTGAGCAGCATGCGGCTACGGCGGCGGATTTCACCTGGGTGCAGGACTTGGGCATCGCTGGTTTCCCGACGCTGCTGGCCGAGCGCAATGGTCAATTGGCCTTGCTGACCAACGGTTACCAGCCGCTGTCCGAGCTATCGCCTCTGCTGGGCCGATGGCTGGAGCGAGCCACCTGTGCATGAACCCGCCCAGCGCACCGATCGCCTGACCTGGGCGGAGATTCGCCGCCTGGCCCTGCGTCACAAGAAATCCCTGTGGATCGCCAATGGTGTCGCCGTGCTGGCGACCCTGTGCAGCGTGCCGATCCCGTTGTTGTTGCCGCTGCTGGTGGACGAAGTCCTGCTGGGCCATGGTGACGCTGCGCTCAAGGTCATGAACCACGCATTGCCGCTGGGCTGGCAGAAGGCGGCTGGCTATATCGGCCTGATGCTGCTGGTGACCCTGTTCCTGCGCTGCGGTGCGTTGGTGTTCAACGTAGTGCAGGCGCGCTTGTTTGCGCGATTGGCCAAGGACGTTGTGTACCGCATCCGCGTGCGCCTGATCGAGCGACTCAAGCGCATTTCCCTGGGCGAGTACGAAAGCCTGGGCAGCGGCACGGTCACGACTCATCTGGTCACCGACCTCGACACGCTGGACAAATTCGTCGGCGAAACCCTCAGCCGCTTCCTGGTGGCCATGCTCACGCTGGTGGGCACCTCGGCGATCCTGGTGTGGATGCATTGGCAGCTGGCGTTGCTGATCCTGTTGTTCAACCCGCTGGTGATCTACGCCACGGTGCAGTTGGGCAAGCGCGTCAAACACCTGAAGAAGCTGGAAAACGACAGCACCTCACGGTTTACCCAGGCCCTGACTGAAACCCTGGACGCAATCCAGGAAGTCCGCGCCGGCAACCGCCAGGGTTTCTTCCTCGGGCGTCTGGGCCAGCGTGCCCAGGAAGTGCGCGACTACGCGATCCACTCCCAGTGGAAAACCGACGCCTCCAGCCGCGCCAGTGGTTTGCTGTTTCAGTTCGGTATCGACATCTTCCGCGCGGCGGCGATGCTCACCGTGTTGTTCTCCGACCTGTCCATTGGCCAGATGCTCGCGGTGTTCAGCTACTTGTGGTTCATGATCGGCCCGGTGGAGCAATTGCTGAACCTGCAATACGCCTACTACGCGGCGGGCGGCGCGCTGACTCGGATCAACGAGCTGCTGGCGCGTGGCGATGAGCCGCAATACGCCGGTGGCGAAGATCCCTTCGTGGGGCGTGAGACTGTCGGCATCGAAGTGCGCGGCCTCAATTTTGGTTATGGCGAAGACTTGGTCCTCGACCAGTTGAACCTGGCCATCGCGCCCGGCGAAAAGGTGGCCATCGTCGGCGCGAGCGGCGGCGGCAAAAGTACCCTGGTGCAACTGTTGCTCGGACTTTATACGCCACAGGCTGGAACTATCCGCTTCGGTGGCGCCACTCAGCAGGAAATCGGCCTGGAGACCATTCGAGAAAACGTCGCCGTGGTGCTGCAACACCCGGCACTGTTCAACGACACGGTGCGCGCCAACCTGACCATGGGCCGTGAACGCAGTGACCAGGCCTGCTGGCAGGCACTGGAAATCGCCCAACTGGAGGCTACCGTCAAGGCATTGCCCATGGGCCTGGACAGTGTGGTGGGGCGTTCCGGGGTGCGGTTTTCTGGTGGGCAGCGTCAGCGCCTGGCGATTGCACGGATGGTATTGGCCGAACCGAAAGTGGTGATCCTCGACGAGGCGACTTCCGCCCTCGATGCTGCCACCGAATACAACCTGCACCAGGCGCTGGCGCGGTTCCTCAGCGGCCGTACTACACTGATTATCGCCCACCGTCTGTCGGCGGTTAAGCAGGCTGATCGAGTATTGGTGTTTGACGGCGGTCACATTGCCGAGGACGGCGACCATCAGCAGCTGATCGCTGACGGTGGGTTGTACGCCAAACTCTACGGGCACTTGCAACAAGTTCGTTGATTTAGCCTAGGCTGAGCTATCGGAAGCGGTTTTTCGCGTGCGTAACCAGCGGTGCATGTGCAAGGGGCTTCATGAAGCAAAAGCGGACTCTCGGAACGCCACGGCTGTTGGGCATTGTCTGGCCTTTTATCGCCGTCGTCCTGTTCCAGGCATTGTTAGGCTGCGTCAGTCTCTACGTGCTCTCGGCAGTGCGGGGCTATGTGGCAGGCGAAAGCCTGTGGTCCAAGGGCCAGAAAGATGCCATCTATTACCTGACGCTTTACGCTGACAACCGCGACGAAGCCACCTACCTCAAATATCAGCAGGCTATCGCCGTGCCCCAGGGCGGGCACGAACTGCGCGTTGCGCTGGACCAATCCACGCCAGACCTCAACGCTGCCCGCCTGGGCATCCTCAAGGGGGGCAACCACCCGGATGACGTCTCCAGTTTGATCTGGCTGTACCTCAATTTCCGCCATTTCAGCTACCTGGAAAAAGCCATCGAGCTGTGGACCGTAGGCGATAGCTACCTGGTGCAATTGGATGACCTGGCGCGGGAGATGCACAGCTCAATCACCCGCGACCAGGTGAGCGCCAACGATGTGCGTCAGTGGAAAGCCCATATCATCGCCATCAACGAAGGGGTGACCCCGGCGGCCAAGGCTTTCAGTGATGCCTTGGGCGAAGGCTCGCGGATGATCCTGAGGTTGCTGCTGATTACCAACCTGGCCACGGCCCTCGGCCTTATCGTACTGGCACTGCTACGAACCCATAAGCTGTTGACCCAGCGCCACGCGTTTGCCGATGCCCTGCAAGAAGAAAAGGAGCGTGCGCAGATCACCCTGGAATCGATTGGCGATGGGGTGATCACCACTGACGTCGACGGCGCCATCACTTACATGAACCCTGCGGCCGAGGCGCTGACCCACTGGAATTCGGCCCAGGCTCAGGGGTTGCCCCTGGCGGCGCTGTTCAACCTGCTGGATGACAATGCCCAACCGGATGGCTTCACCCTGATCGAACACATCGTCAAGGGCCAACTCAGCGGTGGCAGCGAACACTCCAAGACCATCCAGCGCCTGGATGGCAGCACGGTCTCGGTGACCCTGGTGGGCGCGCCGATCCGCAGCGCCGGCAAGGTCACGGGGGCGGTGCTGGTATTGCATGACATGACCCAGGAGCGTCAATACATCGCCAACCTGTCCTGGCAGGCCACCCACGACGCCCTGACCGGCCTGGCCAACCGCCGCGAATTCGAATTCCGCCTGGAGCAGGTGCTGCACCCCACAGCGCAGCATTTGGGCGAGCGGCATGCGTTGATGTTTCTTGACCTGGACCAGTTCAAACTGGTCAATGACACCTGTGGCCACGCGGCCGGCGACGAATTGCTGCGGCATATCTGCGCGCTGCTGCAGTCGGACCTGCGCGAGGGCGATACCCTGGCGCGGCTGGGTGGGGACGAGTTCGGCATCCTGTTGGAGAACTGCCCGGCAGCGGTGGCGGAAAAGATCGCCGAGAGCCTGCGCCATACTGTGCAAAGCCTGCACTTTGTATGGAAGGGGCGGCCGTTCATGACCACCGTCAGCATTGGCCTGGTGCATCTGGGGCAAACCCCGACGACGCTGGAAACCTCACTGCGCGCCGCCGACATGGCCTGCTACATGGCCAAGGAAAAAGGCCGCAACCGCGTGCAGGTTTACCACGCCGATGACTCGGAATTGTCCCTGCGGTTTGGCGAAATGGCTTGGGTGCAGCGCCTGCACATGGCGTTGGAAGAGAATCGCTTCTGCCTGTACGCCCAGGAAATCTCGCCCCTGGGGCAGACCGACGGGGGCGATGGGCATATCGAGATCCTGTTGCGCCTGCATGACGAAGCCGGTCGTATCATCTTGCCCGACAGCTTTATCCCGGCCGCCGAGCGTTATGGCTTGATGACGTCCCTGGACCGTTGGGTGGTCGAGAATGTGTTCAAGATCATCAATCGATGCATACAGGAGCGGCCGGGGCGCCCCATGGCCATGTGTGCGATCAATTTGTCAGGCATCACTATTGGTGACGATGACTTCCTCGGGTTTTTACGTGAGAAGTTTCATACATACGGTATTCCGCCGGGCATGATCTGTTTTGAAATAACTGAAACCAGTGCTATCGCAAACTTAGGCAGCGCGATCCGCTTTATTAATGAACTCAAAGCCTTAGGCTGTCATTTCTCGTTGGATGACTTTTGTGCCGGAATGTCCTCATTCGCCTATCTTAAACATTTACCTGTAGACTTCCTGAAGATCGATGGAAGTTTCGTAAAGGATATGCTGGACGACCCGATTAACCGCGCGATGGTCGAAGTGATCAACCACATCGGCCATGTCATGGGTAAGCGCACAATTGCTGAATTTGTCGAGACACCGCAAATCGAACAGGCATTACTCGAAATTGGTGTGGATTACGCTCAGGGCTACCTGATTGAACGACCGCAATTGTTTACCTTTGATAGCTTGCAGTGTCGACCTGTGCGGCCGCAGCCTCTGTTATTCAAGGCGCCCGGCACATTCCGCTGAAACATTTGCTGGTCTGTACAATCACACTTAAAAAGGAGCCTTAACAGTGATCGACACATTCATCAGAACCGGCCCGCTTATGGAAGCCTCCAGTTACCCCGCCTGGGCTCAGAAACTGATCCTGGACTGTAGCGAGAGCAAGCGCCGCGTTGTCGAACATGAACTGTACCAGCGTATGCGCGACAACACCCTCAGCGCCAAGACCATGCGCCACTACCTGATTGGTGGATGGCCCGTGGTGGAACAGTTTGCCTTGTACATGGCACAGAACCTCACCAAGACCAAATTTGCCCGCCATCCTGGGGAGGACATGGCGCGCCGCTGGCTGATGCGCAATATTCGTGTGGAACTCAACCACGCCGACTATTGGGTGCACTGGGCCCGTGCCCACGGCGTGAGCCTGGAGGAATTGCAGGCCCAGAACGTACCGCCGGAACTGCATGCACTGAGCCATTGGTGCTGGCACACCAGCTCTGCCGACTCGCTGATCGTGGCCATCGCCGCGACCAACTATGCGATCGAAGGGGCTACCGGGGAATGGTCTGCCGTGGTGTGTTCTACCGGTGTCTATGCGGCGGCCTTCCCAGAGGAAGAGCGCAAGCGTGCGATGAAGTGGCTGAAGATGCACGCGCAGTACGATGATGCCCACCCATGGGAAGCGCTGGAAATCATCTGCACCCTGGCCGGCATGAACCCGACCAAGGAACTGCAGACCGAGCTGCGCCAGGCCGTGTGCAAGAGCTACGACTACATGTACCTGTTCCTGGAAAGCTGCATGCGCCTGGAGAAAGAAAAAGCCCCAGCCGTGGCGCGCGAGCGCCAGGCGCGGGTCGCCAGCGAAGCGTGATGTAACGGGAGTGGCGGGGCTTTACCCCGCCATTGCCAGGCGGTTGCGACCCTCTCGCTTGGCCACGTACAAGGCGCTGTCGGCCCGGCGTAGCAGGCTTTCGGCGGACTCGGCGGCCAGCAAGGTCGAGCAACCCAGGCTCACCGTCAATTCGATCCGCGTGTCATCCGCCCAATAGTCCTGGGCCTGTGCCGCTTGGCGCAGTCGTTCACCGACCATCGCCGCCGCATCGCGACCCGTGTTGGACAGCAGGATCAGAAACTCTTCCCCGCCAAACCGGAACACCATATCCACGTTACGCAACTGGCTCTTGATCGCCCCGGCGACGGCGCGCAGCACCTTATCGCCAGCGGCGTGGCCGTAAGTGTCGTTGATGGTCTTGAAGTGATCGATGTCCAGCATCAGCAACGACAACGGGTTGAGGTGCCGGCGCGCCATGTCGATTTCCCGTTGCAGGGTCTGGTCCATGGCAATGCGGTTGCCGGTCTCGGTCAGCGGGTCGCGCAAGGCGCTGCGGGTGGCGGCGCGGTAGAGCAGGGCGTTGCGCATCGGGTAGAGCAAGGTGGCCAGCAGGGATTCGAGTTGGCCGAGTTCTTCTTCTGCCAGGCGCTGGTTTCGACGAAAGATCAGCTCGCCCAGGTGCTCGCCTTCATGGCTCAGGCTATAGCTCACTGAGTGGTGGCCGCGATGGCCGAATTCCAGGCGCAAGTCGCTGGCTTGATGACGGTATTGCAAGGCATCCAGGGGCACCAGGCGTTGGATCTCACGGAAGAACACACCGAGGATGCGCTCCGGCTCCAGGCTGGTCTGCAATTGCAGTCCCAGTTGTTGGCGAAGTTGAGCAAGGGTAGTAGGGCGGCGTGGGAGGAGGGATGGCTGACCAAACCCCAGGCGTTGCAATTTGGCGCTGTCAAAGTCAATTGCGTTGGTCTGGGTAGGTGTTTTCATAAGCGATCGGCCTCTAAGCACTTGGCTGTCTTACAGGCTCGATGAGAGTGGCGAGTGCCAAGCGTCTTACTGTTCCTTCAGTTCCGTAAAACATGAGTAACAGTTTAGACCGCTTTACACAGGGTTATAACCCCTGGGTACTGCCGCACGTCTTGTCATCGCTTAACCTGCTTGAATGAGGTTAGAGCGAGATTCATGCCAAATAGGTTCAACTCAATAAAAACCCTTATAAATCAAGCGACTGTTTTTATCGCTAAAAACAGTCGCTGAACGATGACGCCAGTTATTTGGCAACTAAGCGGTGGCCTTACTGTTTCTGCGGATCGAACTGTTTATCGCGAATAAACAACGCAGGTATGACACCGCAGATAAAGTACGCACCGCCCATCACCAAAAAGCCCATGCCGATGGAGCCATGGGACGCCAGGAAACCGATCGCCGCCGGCGCCACCGCCGCGCCGATACGACCGATGTTGTATGCACCGCCCACCGCCGAACCGCGAAACTTCGCTTCGAAGCTTTCGGTCATGTAGGTGGCATTGACGCCGTAGGGAATTCCATACAGGAAGCCGAACACCACCAGCATCCACAGGATATTCTCGGGGCTCTGGAACAGCACGATCACCGGCAGGAAGATCGCCGTGCCCAGGGCGCCGAACGCGAACACCACGCGACGTCCAAGGCGGTCCGCCGCCAGGCCCGCGAGGATCTTGCCGAAGATCATCGCCGCGTAAGTGCCGACCATATAGCTGGTCATCGACTTGAAATTCATCCCCAATTCGCTTTCCAGGTACGACGGCATCCAGTTGTTCACGCCGTAGTAGCCGAATTGCAGGAAGCCTGCGGTCAGGGCCCAGAGCAGGAACATGCGGCTGGCCTTGGGATCGCTGAAGATCAGCTTGAACATGCCATCGGGCTTTTTCTTCAGGGCATGCTGGCTGCCGTTGGCTTTGTCTTTCGCCCGCTCGGCGCGTGCGGTCAACCAGGCCTGAGGCTCGGGCACCAAGCGCTGCATCAGCACGGCGAGGATCACCGGGATGATGGCCACGTAGAACAACCAGCGCCAGCCGTGCTCCGGAAGAATCCATCCCGCCAGCAAGGTGGCGACGATGTAGCCCACCGACCAACCGGCTTGCAGGGTGCCGAGCACGGTGGTGCGGTAGCGGGTCGGCACGTATTCGGCCATCAAGGTGTTGCACGCCACATACAGCGCGCCCAGACCGAGGGAGGCGAAAAACCGGGTGGCTGCAAACTGCCAATAGCTGTGGGTCATGCCCAGGATGGCCGTGCCCACGGAGAACAGCACGATGCTCCACACCACGGTTTTCACTCGGCCGAAACGGTCACAGGCCCAGCCGCCGTAGATACCACCGATGGCCATGCCGGCCAAGGTGAAGCTGCCCAGGCTGCCGGCTTCGACGCTGGTCAGGCCGAACTCGGCCTTGAGGCTGCTGAGGCTGTAGGACAGCAACATCAGGTCCGCGCCATCGATCAATAGGCCGAGGAAGCAGAAGATGAAAACGACGATCCACAGTTTGCTTTTTGCAGGCGACAACGCGCCCGCCGATGCGGCGACTTCCATAGCGATACCTTGCTTGTAGTTGTTAGGGCATTGGGTATGGTGGTGCGGTGAGTCCTAGCGTTGCGCCGCGCGAATCATGTTGCGGGCAATCACCAGTTGCTGGATCTGCGTGGTGCCTTCATACAGGCGGAACAGGCGCACATCCCGGTAGAAACGTTCGATGGCGTACTCGCTGATATAGCCGGCGCCGCCGTGGATCTGCACGCAACGGTCAGCGACGCGGCCGCACATTTCGGTGGCGAACATCTTCGAACACGACGCCTCGGTGCCGATATCCTGACCTTCGTCGCGCTTGCGGGCGGCGTCGAGCACCATGCAACGCGCGGCGTAGATCTCGGCCTTGCTGTCGGCGAGCATGGCCTGGATCAACTGGAACTCGGCAATCGGCTGGCCAAATTGCTTGCGTTCGATTGCGTAGTTCAGCGCGTCGTTCAACATGCGCTCGGCAGCACCCACGCTGACGGCGGCGATGTGCAGGCGGCCTTTGTCGAGGACCTTCATGGCAGTCTTGAAACCCACGCCCTCCACACCGCCGATCAATTGGCTGGTGGGCACACGCACGTTGTCGAAGATCACGTCGCTGGTGTGGGCGCCTTGTTGGCCCATCTTGTGGTCGCGCTTGCCCAGGGACAGGCCGGGCGTGTCACGTTCAATGATGAACGCGCTGATTCCGGCCGAACCACGGATCGCCGGGTCGGTGCGTGCCATTACGGTGAAAATCCCGGCGTGGGGCGCGTTGGTGATAAAGCGCTTGGTGCCGTTGATCACGTAGTGGTCGCCATCGCGCACGGCAGTGGTTTTCAGCGAGGCGGCGTCGGAGCCCGAATCCGGCTCGGTGAGGCAGAACGAGCTGAGCAGCTCGCCGCTGGCCAACAGCGGCAGGTAGTGTTCTTTCTGGGCGTCGGTGCCATCCAGCAGGATGCCGATGGAGCCGATGCCATTGTTGGTGCCGAAATAGGAGCGGAAGGCCGGGGAGGTGCGCCCCAGTTCAAAGGCGATGGTCACCTCTTCTTCCATGGTCAGGCCCAGGCCGCCGTAGGCTTCGGGAATAGTCAGGCCGAACAGGCCCATGTCCTGGAACTGGCTGACGATGTCCGCCGGGATTTCATCGGTCTCGGCGACTTCGTTTTCCCGTGGGATCAGCGCTTCGTCGACGAACTGCGCAATGGCGTCCACCAGGATATGAAGCGTTTGTGCGTCTCGGATCATGTGCATTCCTCAGCGGCCCGTTCGGCGGGCCTGTTATCGTCAATCTGCCGAGGCCATGCACCGTTCCAGCTAGCGGGTGGCGGCCTCGATATTGTTCACCATGTGCTTGAGGCGTGGGCCGATGTCGTCTTCGAGTTTCTCCCGGGAGAGGTGGAAACTCGGTCCGCCACAGTTGAACGCCAGCAAGCCGTGTTGTGCGTGTCGCAGGGGCACGGCGATGGCGTTGACATCGCGGTGCCACTCACCGATCGACATGCAATAGCCGAAATCGGTGTAGTCCCGGAAGGCGCGTTCCAGCCCCTTGCGGATGTTCGGCCAGTCCTCCAGATGACGCTGGCGGATATGGTCGAGAATGAACTCCCGCTCGTTTTCCGGCATCGCTGCCAGGCAGGCGCGGCCTGCTGAACTCAAGTGCAACGGCAACCGTGTGCCGACCTGGCGGCGCATGGTCATGTTCGCTTCGCCCTGGACCACGTCCAGGTACACCGCGTCGAGGCGGTCCCGAGTGGCCATCGCGACGGCCGCCTGGGCGTACTTGGCCATGGTCTCCATCAACGGATGCGCCACGGCGCGGATCGACAGGTTCGACAACATCGCGTAACCGAAGGCCATCACGCCCACATCCAACTGGTACCGGCCCGACTGCGGCAGGTGCTTGAGGTAACCCAGGCGGGTCAGGGTGTGGGTCATGCGGGTGATCGTCGGTTTCGGCAACCCGGTCTTGCGCGCCAGTTCCTGGTTGCCCAATACGCTCTCGCTCGGCGTAAAACAGCGCAGCAGTTCCAGGCCTCGGGCCAGCGCGGTGACGAACTGGCGGTCCTTGTCTTCCTCCTCATCGTTGTTCATCGGGTCGATCAACACGTGCTCGAAAGCGGAAACTTCGGTGCTGTCCGGCTCGGGGTTTCGACGGCGCATGGTAATCCTCATTTTTTTATAAAATCAACAAAACAAAATAGTATTCCGCACAGCGAAACTAATCAACCTTTTGATCTGTGATTTTCTCCAAGGATAAATCCCTTTGAAACAGCGAGTTAGTCGATGTTTTGAGCGTTGCTCGGGTTTTTTCGTTTACACCTGCGGGGTCGGTACTTATGCTAATCGACAAATACGGAATATTATTTCGCACAGCGAAACATATGGCAGTCCGACTAACAAGAACCGTGCAGCAGGAGTGAATGTGACCAGCGCTAACCCACCCGTGGTGACCCTCGACGTCCATGACAATGGCGTGGCCGTGGTGCGTATCCACCGCCCTGAAGTGAAAAACGCCCTCAACGCCCAGGTGCGTGAAGCCCTCGCCGAGCACTTCCGCGCGCTGTCCCGACGCCAGGATGTACGCGCCATCGTGCTGACCGGTGGCGAGCAATTCTTCGTGGCCGGCGCGGACATCAAGGAGTTCGCCAGTGCGGGCGCGATCGATATGTACCGCCGCCATACGGAATACCTGTGGGAAGCCATCAGCCGTTGCCCCAGGCCGGTGATTGCCGCCGTCAACGGTTTTGCCCTGGGCGGTGGCTGCGAGCTGGCGATGCATTGCGACCTGATCGTGGCGGGCGAGTCGGCACGATTTGCCCAGCCGGAAGTGAAGCTCGGCTTGATGCCTGGCGCGGGCGGCACTCAACGTCTGATCCGCGCGGTGGGTAAATTCCAGGCGATGCGCATTGCGCTCACTGGCTGCTTGGTCAGCGCGAAAGAAGCCCTGGCCATCGGCATGCTCAGCGAAATGGTCAGCGACGACCAGACACTGCCCCGCGCCCTGGAGCTGGCCGCGCAGATTGCCGCATTGCCGCCGTTGGCGGTGGAGCAGATCAAGGAGGTGATGCTGGCCGGGGCCGACCTGCCGCTGGAAAGCGCCTTGGTGCTGGAACGCAAGGCATTCCAATTGCTGTTCGATTCCAAGGACCAGAAGGAGGGCGCCGCGGCGTTCTTCGAGAAACGCACGCCGCATTATCGGGGGGAATAAGCATGACCGACACCTCGAATACGATGGGGCTGGTGGGCACGGGCGTCATGGGCGCCGGTATCGCACAAATCGCGGCCCAGGCCGGTGTGGTGGTGCGTCTGTTCGATGCCCGTGAAGGCGCTGCGCAATCGGCTCGGGATAATCTCAGCGGCACCTTTGCCAAATTGGTGAGCAAGGGCAAGATCAGCCAGACCGCGATGGAGGCGGCGCTGGCCAACCTGCGGGTTGTCGAGGCGATTGATGACTTGGGCGATTGCGACCTGATCGTCGAAGCCATCGTGGAAAACCTCGACGCCAAGCGCGGGCTGCTGCAACAGCTGGAAGGCATCGTCAGCCCGGCCTGTATTCTCGCCACCAACACCTCCTCGCTGTCTGTCACGGCCATTGCCACCGGCTGCCGACACCCTGAACGCGTGGCCGGGCTGCACTTCTTCAACCCGGTGCCGCTGATGCGCGTGGTGGAGGTGATCGATGGTTTGGCCACCGCGCGAAAAGTGGGCGACGCGCTGCTGGCCCTGGTTGCACGCATCGGCCATCGCGGTGTGCGCGCCAAGGACACGCCGGGTTTCATCGTCAACCACGCCGGCCGTGCCTATGGCACCGAAGCCTTGAAGATGCTGGATGAGAGCATTGCCGAGCGCGGTGATATCGACCGCATCCTTCGCGACGGCGCAGGGTTCCGGATGGGGCCGCTGGAGTTGCTGGACCTCACGGGCCTGGATGTGTCGCACCCGGTAATGGAGTCGATCTACAACCAGTTCTATCAGGAACCGCGCTACAGACCCTCGCCGCTGACCCGGCAGATGCTGGTGGGCGGCCGCCTTGGCCGCAAGACCGGCCACGGGTTCTATCGGTATGAAAACGGCCAGCTCATCAACGGCCCGCAACCCCAGCCAGTGCCCACGGTGCAACAACAACCGCCGGTATGGATCGCCACGGAAAACAGTGAAGACTACGAACGCTTGAGCGCCCTGGTGATCAACCTGGGCGCCCACCTGGAACACGCTGCGCAACCTTCGCCTGAGGCGTTGTGCCTGCTGGCCCCGTATGGCCGCGACGCCACCAGTGCCTGCGTGCGCTTCGATACCGACCCTGCGCGCACCCTGTGCATCGACCTGCTGACAGACCTGTCGCGCCATCGCACCTTGATGCAGAACCCACTGACTTCGCCCGCCATGCGCGACGCGGCTCACGCTTTGCTCGCAGCAGACGGCGTGGGCGTCACAGTGATTGGCGACAGCGTTGGCTTCGTCGCCCAGCGCACCCTGGCGATGGTGGTCAACCTGGCCTGTGACATTGCCCAGCAGCGCATCGCCAGCGTCGAAGATATCGACCAGGCCGTGCAACTGGGGCTCGGTTACCCCAAGGGTCCGCTGGCCTGGGGCGATGCGCTTGGGCCTCGGCGCATTCTCACGATTTTGCAGCGAATGAGCGAACTCACCCACGACCCGCGTTACCGTCCCAGCCCCTGGCTGCGGCGGCGGGCGATGCTGGGGGTTTCCCTGCGCCATGAAGAGCCGACAGCCGGCTGATTTCCCAACCTCACAGGATAAGAACAATGGGTGCATTGACAGGTTTGCGGGTACTGGATTTGAGCCGTGTGTTGGCCGGCCCCTGGTGTGGGCAAGTGTTGGCCGACCTTGGCGCGGAAGTGGTCAAGATCGAACGCCCGAAAAGCGGCGACGACACCCGTGCGTGGGGGCCGCCCTGGATGAAGACCGACACTGGCGAATCATCCGGTGAGGCTTCTTATTATCAGTCGACCAATCGCGGCAAGTTATCCGTGGCCATCGACATGGCCACGCCCGAAGGTCAGGAATTGGTACGCGCATTGGCGGCCAGCTCGGATGTACTGATCGAGAACTATAAGGCCGGCTCCCTGGCCCGTTATGGCTTGGATTACGCGACCCTGGCCGAGATCAATCCGCGCCTGGTGTATTGCTCCATCACCGGTTTCGGCCAGACCGGGCCGCGTGCCGAAGAGCCGGGTTACGACTTCATCATCCAGGGCATCGGCGGCTTGATGAGCATTACTGGCGAGCGTGATGATTTGCCGGGCGGCGGCCCGCAAAAAGTTGGCGTGGCGTTTTCCGACCTGATGACCGGCCTGTATTCCACCGTGGCAATCCAGGCCGCATTGCTCAGCCGTGAGCGCACCGGCGTTGGCCAATACATCGACATGGCGTTGTTGGACGTGCAGGTCGCCACGTTGGCCAACCAGAGCATGAACTACCTGGCATCAGGCAAGGTGCCGCAGCGTTACGGCAATGCCCACGCCAATATCGTGCCTTACCAGGTGTTCCGTGCCGCCGACCGTGACTTCATCATCGCCTGCGGCAATGACAGCCAGTTCATCGCCCTGTGCCAGAGCATCGGCCTGCCGCACTTGCCGCAGGACCCGCGCTTTTGTCGCAATGCCGACCGCGTGGCCCATCGCGAAGAGATCGTTGCGTTGCTCTCGGCGCACTTCCTGGGGCGCAGCGCCGATGAGTGGGTGGCGTGCATCCATGCGTCGAAGGTGCCGGTGGGGGCGATCAACTCGATTGCGCAATCTTTGGAAGAACCCCAGGTGATCGCACGTAACCTGATGGTGAAGATTCCACACCCGCAGAACCCGGATTTCGCCATGGTCGGCAGCCCGATAAAAATGTCCGGCACGCCCGTGGAATACGTACGGCCGGCGCCGAGGCTGGGGCAGCACACCGACGATATCCTCGGTGAACGGTTGGGCTTGTCGGCGGAGCAACTGGCCCAACTCAAGGCCCGTGGGATCGTCGAGCAGCAGGGTTAGACCAGGGTAGAGCGGTCGATCTGCGCGATGGAGGTGACGCCGGTCAGCGTCATGGCCACGCGCATTTCCTTGGCGAAGATGTCCAGCAGGTTTTCCACGCCGTGTTGGCCGTCGGCGGCCAACGCGTAGGCCGTGGCGCGACCCAGCAGGCAGGCCTTGGCGCCCAGGGCCAGCATGCGCACCACGTCCAAGCCGGAACGGATGCCGGAGTCCACCAGCACCGTGAGGTCATCGCCCACCGCATCGGCAATCGGCGGCAAGGCCTTGGCGGTGGATAGCACGCCGTCCAACTGGCGACCGCCATGGTTGGAGACCACGATGCCGTCGGCGCCGAAACTTACTGCGTCCTTGGCGTCCTGCGGGTCGAGGATGCCTTTGATGATCATCGGGCCTTTCCAGAATTCGCGGATCCATTCCAGGTCTTTCCAACTGATGGAGGCGTCGAAATTGTTCGCCAGCCAGCCGATGTAGTCTTCCAGGTGGGTGGGTTTGCCCAGGTACTTGGAGATATTGCCCAGGTCATGGGGACGGCCCATCAGTCCTACATCGAAGGCCCATTGCGGCTTGGTGACGGCTTGCAGCATGCGCCGCTGTGCTGCGAACGGTCCGGACATGCCCGAGTGGGCATCGCGATAACGCGCGCCGGGCGTGGGCATATCCACGGTAAACACCAGTGTAGTGACGCCGGCGGCTTGCGCGCGCTCCAGCGCGTTGCGCATGAAACCACGGTCCTTGAGCACATACAGCTGGAACCAGATCGCCTGGGCGCTCTGCGATGCCACCTCTTCAATCGGGCACACCGACACCGTCGACAGGCAGAACGGAATGCCTTTGTTCGCCGCTGCCTTGGCCGCCTGCACTTCGCCACGTCGTGCGTACATGCCGGTCAGGCCCACCGGGCTGAGGATCACCGGCATGTCCAGCGCCTGGCCGAACAGCGTGGTCTTCAGGCTCAGGTTGTCCACATTGCGCAGGATGCGCTGGCGCAGGCTGATCTCGGCAAGGTCCGAACTGTTTGCGCGCAGCGTGTGCTCGGCGTAGGCGCCGCCGTCGATGTAGTCGAACAGGAAGCGCGGCAGCTTGCGCTTGGCGGCTGCACGGTAGTCGGAGGCGGACGAGATGATCATTATTGGGGGCTCCACAAGGCAAGGTGGGTTCAGGATAGGCAATTCTCTGGCATGATAAAAACAACTTTTATCGCTGGTAGCCAGTCGCCAAAGGAATACTGATGAACCTGAGAACGTTGCGCGCCTTTGTCGAAGTGGTGCGCCAGGGCGGTTTTTCCCAGGCTGCCGAGGTGGTTTCACTGACCCAATCCACCGTCAGCAAGGCGGTCAAGACCCTGGAAGATGAACTGGGCACCCCGCTGCTCAATCGCCTGGGCCACCGCAACGAACTCACTGCCGCCGGCGAAATCGCCTACCGCCGCGCCTTGGTGCTGCTCGCCGAGCGCAACGATTTGGTGGCCGAGATCAACGACCTGCGTGGTTTAAAGCGTGGCGTGCTGCGCATCGGTCTGCCGCCGGTAGGTTGCGGTGTGCTGTTTGCGACGATGTTTGCGACCTACCGCAGCCGCTACCCGGATATCGACATCGAACTCACCGAGTACGGCAGCAAAAAGTTGCGCGAATGCCTGGAGGCGGGGGAGGTCGACCTGGCGGCGCTGCTGCTGCCGGTAGACGAAGATTTCGATTACCAGCCCGTGCGCAATGAACCTTTGATGGCCGTGTTGCCCATCAGTCATCCGTTAGCCCAGCGCAAACGCATCGACTTCACCGACCTGGCGGATTCTCCTTTCATCTTGTTCGAAGCCGGCTTCGCCCTCAACGCCAAGATCCTCGCAGCCTGCGAGCGCAAAGGCGTCAGCCCCAAGGTGACCGCACGCAGCGGGCAGATCGACTTCATCATCGACCTGGTCGCCGCCGGACTGGGCGTGGCCTTTGTGCCACGCATGCTGGCGCACAAGCATCAACACGCGGGCATCGCCCTGATTCCCTTGGACGAACCCCACACAGACTGGCACATCGCTCTGGCCTGGCGCACCAGCGCCCACCTGCCACCGGCCGCGCTGGCGTGGTTGGAGTTGGCCAGGGAACACGCCGATTCAACCGATCATCCGGTTTAATCACGCAAAATACCGGAGAAGGCTTGACTTATCCTTTTTAATCAGTAACATACGGCGCATTCCGCGATAGCTCAGTTGGTAGAGCAAATGACTGTTAATCATTGGGTCCCTGGTTCGAGTCCAGGTCGTGGAGCCAGATAGAGAAAGCCTGCAGAGATGCAGGCTTTTTTTTGCCTTGGATTTCTCCAGGGTGATCAAAGCGCACAGCGTGACCAGCATGAAGCCGTCTCAAATCTTACGATTCAGTCTCTTTAGAACCTGTATTGAGATGCTAGATAAAGAGAAGCCTGCAGGGCCTGCAGGTTTCTTTTCGTTGAGTTTTACCGGGCAATCGGCGCGAATAGAGCTGCAGGTCTGAGACCATCTCTGATGCTCGATTTACGCCCAAATAGGCGATCGCTCTGTATCTATAACGAAACAAATTTGTACATTTAATTGACGCCACTATATCGCCACCATATGATCGCCCCTCAATGATGGCTCTGTGCCATATAGAGGGATCTATAAATGTGGCGTTTGGTACGCCGGACCGGGCTTGGCCTGCTGTCCGCTTTTTTTGCCTGAGCACAGCCGGTTTGGCCCAAGCAGCCACCCCGCAGAACACGCCGGGCATCACCGACCTGATCCGTGATCGCCAGGATCGTTTGCTCGAAGAGCAGCAGCGTCGCCTCGAAGAACTCAAGGATCTGCCTGGTAAAACCGTCGCGCCCACCACGCCAACGGCCCCAGTCGACACTCGTTGTTTCCCCATCAAGACCATTGAGGTTTCCGGTGCCGACGCGCTCTCAGAAAGCGAACGCCACGCGCTGATCCAGCCTTACATCGGCCAGTGCTTGGGCGTGCCGCAACTCAATGAGGTGCTCAAGGTCATCACTGACCGCTACCTGGCTAAGGGACTGGTCACCAGTCGTGCCTACTTGCCACAACAAGACCTCTCCAGCGGCGTGCTCAAGATCCAGGTAGTCGAAGGCCGGCTGGAAGGGTTGAAGGGCGAGGAGGGCAGCGGTATTACCGCCCGCCAACTGGGGATGAGCTTTCCAGGTAAACAGGGTGAATTACTCAACCTGCGCGAAATCGAGCAGATGGTCGACCAGTTGAACCGCCTGCCGTCGAACCAGGCGCAGATGGAGCTGGCGCCGGGTAAAGAGGTGGGTGGCAGCGATGTACTGGTCAAAAACACCCCGCAAAAGCCCTGGCGCGTTGGGCTGTCACGCCATAACGGCGGTCAGCGCAGCACCGGTGAGCAGCAATGGGGCGCCAGTCTTGATTGGGATAATCCGCTCGGCCTGGCCGACCAGCTTTCCTTGCGTGGCGGCCATGATGCCGTCAGCGATCACCAGAAAACCTCGCGCAACTCGATGCTCAATTACAACCTGCCGTTTGGCTGGTGGAACCTCAATTACAGCTACAGCGAGTCCGAATACCGCTCCCTGGCTCAGGCCAACAACTTCAACTTCAAACAGTCGGGCGACAGCCAGAGTCACCAGTTGCGCCTGGAGCGAGTCATTCACCGTGACGCGCTGAGCAAAACCTCTCTCAGCACCGGATTGGCTTACCTGCGCACCAACAACTTCATCGAAGACAGCAAGCTGGCCCTGAGCAGCAACCGTCTCAGCGAAGCGCAGTTTGGCATCAACCACGGCCGACGCATCGGCGGGTCATTCCTCAACATCGACCTGGGCATGCAGGATGGCATCGGCGCCTTCGACGCCCAGGCAAATCACAACCCACGGCCGGGTCAGGCGGATGCGCGCTACCGCAAATACACCGCAACCGTGAGCTACCTGTACCCGTTCAAGCTGTGGGGCGAGTCGTTGAGTTTCAGCAGCCTGATGACCGGCCAGCGCAGTGAGGACGTGCTGTTCAGCCCCCAGCGCATAAGCCTCGGCGGGCAGTCATCGATTCGTGGTTATAAGGATCAGATGCTCTCCGGCGACAGCGGCGGCTACTGGCGCAACGACCTGCGCTGGAGCCGCCCGGTGACCTGGGCCTGGCTGCAACCCGTGCTGACCGAATACGGCACCAGCCTCGGCTACGACCAGGGCGTGATCCGCCATGGTCGCTACAACGCCGAGCAGCATGGGCGCATGAGCAGTAATTCCCTGGAACTGTTCGCACGCGGCAAGAACGTCGCGGCCACGGTGACCTTTGCACACTCTTTGGAACGACCGGACCCGATCACGGAACGTGAAGCGCCGATCTATTTCCGCATGGATTTCTTCTTTTAATTTTTTACCGCCCTTTGGGCATCGAGACACCACATGGATGTTCGCCAGTTCGCCTTCCTCGCGCGCCAACCTTCTGCGGCCGTAAAAAGTCGTTCTACCTTCCTGGGCCTGCCCAAGCGCGGGTTGGCATTGGTGCTGGCCAACGCCATGTTCTGGCAGCCATTGCTGGCTCAGGCGGACGGCATTGCAGTGAGTGGGCCGGGTACCACGCTCGGGCAAGCGGGCAACGGCGTACCGATTGTCAATATTGCCGCGCCCAACGCCAACGGGCTGTCGCACAACCAATTCCACGACTACAACGTCGGTGCCAACGGCGTCATCCTCAACAATGCCACCGACCGTACGCAATCCACCCAACTCGGCGGGATCATTGTCGGCAACCCGAATTTCCACGGCAGCGCCGCCAGCGTCATCCTCAATGAGGTCAATGGCGGTAGCCCCAGCCAACTGCGTGGCTACACCGAAGTAGCAGGGCAGTCGGCCCATGTGATCGTGGCCAACCCTTACGGCATCAGCTGCAACGGCTGCGGCTTTATCAACACACCACAAGCCACACTCACCACGGGCAAGGCGGTCATCGAAAACGGCCAGATCAGCCGTTATCAAGTGGACAAGGGCAGCGTGTCCATTGACGGCACTGGCCTGAATGCCAGCAATGTCGACCAGTTCGAAATCATCACCCGCGCCACCACCATCAACGCGCAGATCCAGGCAAAAAAACTCACCATCGTGGCGGGGCGCAACGATGTGGACGCGCGCACCTTGAATGCGACGGCGCGTGCGGCGGACGGTAGCAAGGCGCCGGACCTGGCGATTGACTCGTCGGCGTTGGGCGGCATGTACGTGGGGGCGGTGAAGCTGGTTGGGACCGAAGCAGGCGTCGGCGTAAAGCTGTCCGGGGACATGGTTGCCGGTGGTGATATCCAGATTGACGCGGCGGGTAACGTGGTCATGGGCCAAACCTCAGCCGGTACGGCGGTGGCGGTCAAAGCGGCCAGCGTAGAGGCCAAAGGCGCGGTGTATGCCGGTACTGACTTGTCGGTGAACACTCAAGGCGCACTGACCAATCAGAAAACCCTGGCAGCCAAAGACAGCATCACACTGGACGCCGGTGGGCGGTTGACCAACAACGGAATTATCGAAGCCGGCGTCAATGCCGATAACACCCGCAATGCCCAAGGCGATGTGCGCTTAAAAGCGCAAAGCATCGACAACACCGGTAAGACGGTGATCGCCAGCCGTGACTTGAGCATCAACACGGGGGAGCTGGCTAATCAGGGCGGCACGCTGAGTGCTCAGCGCGATGCACAACTGAATGCGTCGATTCTGGACAACCAGAATCAGGGCCGGATCCTTAGCGCAGGAAGCCTAGGTGTTACCGCTAGCCAACTGCTAAATCAAAACGGTCAACTGCTGGCAACTGAGGCCACGTTGGCTGTGGGCTCTCTGGGTAACGATGACGGTCAGATTCAGGGTGATAACGCTTTGTCGATCAAGGGCAGCGCCATTAGCAACCTTCGCGGCACTATTGCCGCCGGTAAGCGCCTCGACTTCACCAGCGCCGTGTTCGACAACACTGCTGGCAAGGTGATCAGTGACGGCCTATTGACCACTGTGATCGCGAGTCAACTGCTTAACCAGACGGGCTTGTTTGCCTCCAAGGGGGACGCGCGTCTCACGTTGGGAAGTCTCGACAACCGTCAGGGTACCGTCGTCGCTAACACGAACCTGAACTTGCAATTGAACGGTGTGCTGAATAACCAGCATGGCACCCTGCGCGGCGATAACCGCTTGGATTTGAATGCAGGCCACGTTGACAACAGCGTGGGGGGGCGCATCAGTAGTGGCCAGACATTAAACGCCAGTGTCAGCAGCCTTGATCAGCACAACGACGGTCGTCTTTTCGGTCAAGGTGATGTCAGCCTCGATCTGAATGGCGGTCATCTGAATAACCAGGGCGGTTTGATCCATGCACCAGGTGCATTGCTACTCAATAACTTGGCCAGCGTGGATAACCGAGGTGGCGAAATCTCCAGTGCCCAGGCGCTGATTTTCAAGGCTGACAGCCTCGATAACCGCAACGGCAAACTGCTCAGTGAGCAAGGACTGCTGGTGCGTATCGCGCAGGCCCTGGACAACGCCAAGGGTCTGGTCGCTTCTACCGGGCTGGACCTGCAAGCCAACAGCCTGAATAACGCGGACGGTAAACTCAGTGCGCGTAATGACCTAACTGTACGTGTCACGACAAGCCTGCTCAATGGCCAAGGCGAGATTCTCGGTGCTAACACCTTACTGACGGGTGCATCACTGGATAACGGTAACGGTTTGATCCAAGGCGACAAGCGCCTGACCCTTAAGCACACAGGCCTGATCAGCAACCGCAACGGGCGTATGGTCGCCGGGCAGGCATCGGACCTGAGTGCTGCCAGCTTCGACAACACCGGTGGCATGTTCACCAGTGACGGTGCCCTTAAGGCGTTGATCTCCGGTCAGTTGGTCAACCAGGCCGGGCTGTTTGCTTCCGCCGGCGTGTTGCAGTTGACGGCCGCCAGTCTCGATAACCAGAACAAAGGCCGCATCTCCGGCAAGAGTGAGCTGGCGCTATCCCTCGGCCAACTCGATAACCGCAGCGGTTTGATCAACTCCGGCAAAACCATGACGTTGAGGGTCGACAGCCTGGACAACCGCGCCGGTGAAGTGTCCAGTGTCATCGACATAGTGCTCAACGGCAGTCAGTTGGATAACAGTGCCGGTGGCAAGGTACTCGCCAACGGCGATATTCAACTGAACCTCAACCGTCTGAACAACCAGCTCAAGGGCAGCGTCTACGCCAGGCGCAATCTGAACATAGTACTCAATGGTCCACTGTTGAATCAGCAGGGCGCGCTGCGCAGTGAGGCGAGCCTGACCCTGGACATGAACCATGGCGCACTCCACAACGCCGCTGGCCTGATCAACACCCCCGGTGCGTTGGTACTCAAAAACCTTTCCACGGTCGCCAACCAGAAAGGCGAAATCTCCAGCGAGCACGCCTTCTCCCTGGCTGCACAAAGCCTGGACAACAGCGAAGGCAAACTGCTCAGCGATCAAGCCCTGACCCTCACCATTGACCAGGCTCTGGTCAATATCAAGGGCGTGATCGCTGCAGCCGGGCTTAGTGCTCAGGCCGCGCGGTTGGACAACACGGAAGGCGTGCTCAACAGTTCAAAAGACCTGACCCTGGCGGTGGCCGGCGCATGGCTGAACACCGACGGCGAGGTGTCGAGTGCTGGCGCCAGCGTGATTGACGCCATGACCCTGAATAACCGCAATGGGCAGGTCTTGGGCGACGTCAGTCTCGCCCTGACGACCCGAGGCGCGCTGGCCAACCAAGGCGGTACGCTCGGTGCTGGGCAGCGGCTGCAAGTGACCGCGTCCAGTGTCGACAATAGTCAGTCCGGCAGCCTGGTCAGCGATGGCAGCGTCACGGTGCAGGTAGGTGGGCTTCTGGATAACCAAGCCAAGGGGCGCGTGTTGTCCAAGGGCAACATGACTCTTCAGGCGGGCAGCTTCGACAACCGTGGCGGTGTGCTGAACAGCAAGCAGGCGCAAACCCTCACCGGGCAGTCCTTGAAAAACCAGGGCGGCCTGGTCAGTGCCGTTGGGCCGTTGCGCCTGACGTTGGACACGGCGCACAACACCAAGGGCCGTATCGCCAGCCAGGCTGATCTCGACGCTACGGTCGGCGTGCTGAACCAGCAGGGTGGCGAACTTGTCGCCCAGGGCAACCTGAGCCTTAGCGGCAACGACCTGGATAACCGCAATGGCGGCCTGGTAGGCGCGACAAAAGCGCTGAAACTCAATGTCGATCGCGTGGATAACCGCGTCGGGGAAATCTCCGGCCAGCTCAAGACCGAGATCAGCGGCCAGCGCCTGGACAACAGCGGCGGCAAGGTATTGGCCGGCACCGCACTGGAACTGGCGATGGTCGAGGTGATCAACCGGGCCAAGGGCCTGGTGTTCGCCCAGGATGTACACCTCAATGCTGCGAGCCTGGACAACACCGAAGGCACGCTTGCCGGTCAACGCTCGCTGGCGGTGCGACTGTCGGCCGGGCTGGACAACATGCGCGGCAAGATCAGCAGCGAAGGCGGCCTGCAACTGCACGCACAGCGGGTGGATAACAGCGGCGGCAGCCTGTCCAGTGGCGGTGACCTGACCCTTGCAAGCGACGGTGAGCTGCTCAACGTGGGCGGTGTGGTGGAGTCTGCGCAGGCGCTCAGTCTCACCAGCGCTGGCCTGAATAACAGCGCGCAAGGCCTGCTGAAAAGCCAGGGCGCTGCCACCCTGACTACCGGGCAATTCAACAACGGCCTTGGCGGCCGTGCGATCAGCGCCAACAGCCTCGACATCAAGGCCACTGACCTCAACAACGGCGGACGCATCGCCAGTACCGGCGCGCTGAATGCAAACCTTGCAAGCCTGACCCAGGCAAGCGGCAGCGAACTCTTCAGCAGCAGCCAGGTGAACCTGGACATGAATCACGGCGAGCTGGCCAACGCCGGGGTGATCAACGCACCGATCCTGGTGTTGAAAAACCTCGGCAACGTGAACAACCGCAATGGTGAAATCTCCAGCCAGAACGCCTTCACCCTCGCGGCACGCAGCCTGGATAACGGCAACGGTAAGTTGATCAGCAACCAGGCCCTGGACCTGCGCATCGAACAAGCCCTGGCCAATGCCAAGGGCAGCATCAGCGCGGTCGGCCTCAATGTGCACAGCGCCAGCCTGGACAACACCGACGGTCTGGTCAGCAGTCGTGGTGGCCTGGAGATCGGCGCTGACGGCCTGATCGACAACCAGCGCGGCAGCCTGATTGGCGACGGTGCCGTCCTGCTGACCGCCGCAAAACTGGACAACCGCGCGGGCGAAATAGCGGGAAAGGCCAAGGTCACTGTCAACGCCAATCGCATCGACAACCAGAAAGGTCAGTTGATCAGCACTGACACCCTGGCGCTTACGGGTGTCAATCTCGACAACCGCAATGGCCTGGTAGGCGCGACAAAAGCGCTGAAGCTGGACGTGGGCGACGTCGATAACCGCACCGGTGAGCTGACCAGCAACGCCGACCTGAGCATCACTGGCCAGCGTCTGGACAACAGTGACGGCGGACAGGTGTTCGCAGCCGCAGGCTTGAGCGTGGCGGTGGATAACGTACTCAACCGTGCGCGCGGCCAATTGAATGGCCAGCGCCTGACACTGACGGGAACAACGCTGGACAACAGCGGTGGCAAGTTGCTCAGCCAGCAACCTTTGGTGGTGGACCTGGCAGGTGACCTCACCAACAACCAGGGCCTGCTGAGCAGCGAAGGCACGCTGGACGTCAAGGCGCGCAGCCTCGATAACACCAAGGGCAGTCTCTCCAGCGCGCAAGGCCTGAATGTGGTTGTCAGCGATAACCTGAACAACCTGAGCGGCGAACTGGTCACTGACGCTAACTTGGTGTTGCGCAGCGCCAACCTGGGCAACCAACAGGGCACCCTCAGTGGCAAAGGTCCGGTCTCGGTTACCACCGGCACCCTGAACAACCAGACCGGTCGCCTTAACAGTGGCGATACCTTGACCCTGGTCGCTGGCCAGGTAAACAACGGTGGCAGCATTGGTAGTGCCAAGGCACTGAACGCTACGGTGACTGGCCTTGACCAGCAGGCCGGCAAGCTCTTCAGCCAGGCCGGGTTGAGCCTGGACCTGGGCAGCGGTCAACTGAACAACCGTGGCGGGTTGATAAACACCAGTGGTCCACTACTGCTGAAAAACCTCACCACCGTCGATAACCAGGGCGGTGAAATCTCCAGCGACCAAGCCTTCACCCTGGCGGCACAAAGCCTGGATAACAGCAACGGCAAGCTGCTGAGCAACCAAGACCTGACACTGCGAATCGACCAGGCCCTGGCCAACATCAAGGGCCTGGTCGGCGCCACCAATCTCAAGGTACACGCAGGTTCCATAGGTAACCAAGGCGGTACATTGACCGGCCGAGGCGAACTGCAACTGACCAGCGACGGCCTGTTGAATAACCAAGCCGGCAATCTGTTGGGCGGTAGCCGCGTAATCCTCAACGCGATGGCGCTGGATAACACCGTCATTGGCTTGGTCAACAGCCAAGGCTCCCTCGATATTGCCACAGGCAACCTCAGCACTGGCAGCGGCGGTGAGGTGTCCGCCAAGGGCTCGATGGACTTGAAGCTCAGCGGCTTGACGCTGGGCGGCGGTCAAATCGTCGGCGCGCAGGGCGTGACCCTCGATTTGAACGGCGCTGAACTGGATAACCGTAACGGGCTGATTTCCGCCAAGGGCTCACTGACGCTGAACCGTGTGCACGCCATCAATAACCAGAATGGCGAACTCTCCACCCAGCAAAACCTGACGCTTAACCTCAATAGCCTGGATAACAGCGGCGGTAAGTTGATCAGCAGCCAATTGCTCTCTGTCAACGCAGGCACACTGCTCAACCAGAATGGATTGTTGTCCGGCTGGCAGGGATTGAGTGTTAGTGGCGACAGTCTCGACAACCGCAACAACGGCACGCTTTCCAGTCGCAACGGCGCGGTGGACGTGCGTCTTGCCGGCGCTCTGCTCAATACCTCTGCCGGCGCGGTGGCCAGTCAGGGACGGCTGGACCTCACTGCCGCCAGTCTCGACAACAGCGGCGGCATCCTCTCAAGTGGTGCGGGACAAAGCCTGACCGTCACCGGCCAGTTGAACAACCTCAACGCTGGCCTGATCGACAGCGGCGCCGAACTCGAGCTGCAGGCGGTCACTCTGGACAACCAGGGCGGTACAGTCAGCGCGCAAAAGGCCCTGGCCATCACCGCCACAGACCTCAACAACACCGGCGGTACCGTCGCAGGGAACGACCGCTTGACCCTTAACTTGCTGGGTTCGCTGAACAACACCAATGGCAAGTTGGCCAGCGCGGGCCCGCTGTTGCTACAGCGCGCGATACAGATCAACAACCAGGGCGGCCAGATCGCCAGCCAAGGCCTGCTGACCCTGCTGACCGGCGGCCTCGACAACCGCCAGCGCGGCACCATCGCGGGCAAAAGTCGCGTGGCGATCACCAGCACCGGCCTCCTGCAAAACGACGCCGACGGCCTGATCTACAGCCAGGACGCCGACCTGCAAATCAACGCCTCAAGCCTCACCAACACAGGCGGTGCAGTGCAAGGCCAAAGCGGCCTGAGCCTCGACATCAGCGGCGATATCGATAACCAGGGCGGCAAGCTCCTGGCGCAAACCGGTGACACCCTCATCAAGGCCAACACGCTGGACAACCAAGGCGGCAGCGTGAGCAGCCTGACCGGGCTGGTAGATGCCACCTTGAAGGACAGCCTGCTTAATGGCGTTGGGCAAAGTAAAGGCGGGGTAGTGCAAGGCCAGCGCGTTAACCTGACAGCGCTTACCGTCGATAACCAGCAAGGTCGCATCGCCGCCCAGGACGGCGATGCTGTTATCACTGCCAATCAATTTCTCAACGCTTATGGCGGGGTGTATGCCAAGGGGGCGTTACAAACCCATGGCACCTCGTTGGATAACAGCTTCGGGCAAATCTCCGCCAAGCGCATCGACCTCAGCGTTAGTGGGCAATTGAGCAACCACTCGGGGATTATCGAAAGCGAGGAGACACTGACTTTACAGGCTAATGACCTGGTCAATCAGGGCGGCAAGCTACGTGCCTTGGCGCGCTCGGGCAAGACCCAGTTCCAGATCGGCAACCTGTTCGACAACCGTAATGGCGTAGTCGAAACCGCCAACACCAACCTGGGCCTGGCAGCCACTACCTTTCAGAACGCCGGCGGCCAACTCCTGCACACCGGCGAGGGCGATTTTGATATCTCCCTGCCCAATGTCACGGGTGCCGGTGGCAGCATCGTGACCCGTGGCGGCCTGACCCTGAATGCTGACACTTGGACCAACAGCAGCGTCATCGAGGCAGGACGCCTCAATGTGAATGTCGGCACCTTCACCCAGACTGAGACTGGGCAGTTGCTGGCGTCTTCACGTCTGGAAGGCAAGGGTGGTCACTGGATCAATAATGGCCTGATCGCCAGTGATGGTAGCCTGGAGCTGCAATTGACGGGTGGTTATGAGGGCGGCGGTCGAGTCAGCAGTGTCGGGGCGCTGGACCTCACGGCTGCACAAATGACGGTGGGGCAACTCGCGAGCATCGCCGGTGGCGGCAATAGCCGCATCGCTGTGGGCGGGACGCTGGCGAATGAAGGGCGGATCACCTCGGCTACGGACCTGAATGTATCCGCAGGCGCGATCAATAACAGCGGCACGCTGGGCAGCAACGCAAACCTGCGCCTGACCACACCTGCTTTGTTGAACCAGAACGGCCTGATTTTCAGCGGCGGCGACATGGCGCTGCGCACCGATACGTTCACCAATCGATTTGCCGATGTTTACGGCCTGGGGAATGTGAGCATTGCCAAGGATGACAACAACGGGCAGAGCACGTCGATCAACAATATTTCGGCGACGATCGAGAGTGGCGGGGATCTGAACCTGGCGGCTGCGCGCATTGAGAACCGTAAGGATGTTTTCAAGACCACGGGTGGTCAGGTATCCAGTTACATTGGTGTTCAGTGCAGCAGTTGTACGTCGATAGTTCCAAATCGTTCAGCTGATAGTTATCTGGTTTGGGTGCAAAACTTCAAATCGCAAATTATTGAAGATTCGGCATCGGCCACGATGACGGCCGGGCGCGATTTCTTCGTCACAGGCGGAGATCTGAGTAATAAGAACTCAACTCTCAGTGCGGGTGGCAACATCAATTTTGCCCTGCAAAACTTTACCAATGAAGGTGCGTCGGTGGGTGACTACAGCCTGCGTCGCTCATACTCCTACGGTGGTTTGCATCCCTACGATCTTTCGCGCTTCATGGTGACGGTCATGAACTACAACCGTGGTCATGACCCTTACTACAATGCGCCCGCCCCAAATATTCATGTTTGGACAGCCGATGGTACTGAGTCCATTGTTCGTGTGGGCCACCAGCGCAATGGTCGGGAGGATCGAGGGTCAACGGTTTATGGACCGTTGATTCTCAAAAACTCCGACAAAGGTGTAGACCCAGGCGTAGGGGCGGTAGATGGCCCTTGGGAAATGCTCACCACTCAGCCGTTTAATAACACAACCATTGGTTCCTCGAGCGCGGCAAATGCCGTCGTTCAGGCGGGTGGGGCGGTCAGCATCAATGCAACACAGCACCTGACCAACAGTGTTGTGCGCCAGAACGTTGTTGTAGCTGGCAACGGATCGCGTGTGGGCGCAACACAGGTCATCGGCAACACGGCGGTGATGGTTACGATCAACCGCGAACTGCCACCTGGTCTCGCCCTGCAGCAAGTCAACCCGGTGGCTCTGCCAGGTTTCACCTTGCCTACCGGTAAAAACGGCTTGTTTCGCCTGAACGGGCAAGCTGCGAACGCTGGGCAGGTTAGCAGTGGCGACACTGACTCGCAGAGCTGGACGCTGGGCGGCGCCAACGTAGGCTTGGTGCAGCGCCAGCAACCATCGTCCGGCGCCTCCGGGCGTACGCTCCAGGTCAGTAATGCAGCGCAAGCCGCAGCAGGTGTCCATCAAGTCGCGCTGACTGTCCGCGAAGCCGGGGCCGTCAGTGGCAGTGCCAGTACGATTAGCGTCGCCGGCAATACCGATAGCGGTGCATTGCCGCCCGGCCGTACCACAGGGATTGAAATCAGCCACGGTGATGCGGCCAACACGCAGGTTTCAAGGCCGGACCTAGGCTTGCCTGTATTGACACCTGCTGCCCGTGATACGACCGGTGCGCTTGATGGCTCCATCGCGTCCAATACCGGCGCCGCTATCAACATTCCAATACTCACCCCGCTGGCACAAGGCAGCACTCAACCTGGGGCAACGCAACCCATCAATCGCGTCCAAGGCTTGCCCTACAGCAGCGCCCTCTCGCAACCACATAAATATCTGATCGAAACCAATCCTGCACTGACCGACCTCAAGCAGTTCATGAGCTCGGACTACCTGCTCGCCGGCCTCGGCTACAACCCTGATGAGAGTGCCAAGCGCCTCGGTGATGGCCTTTATGAACAGCGCCTGATCCAGCAAGCCGTGGTCGCCCGCACCGGTCAGCGTTTCCTTGACGGTCAGACCTCGGATGACGCGCTGTTTCGACACCTGATGGATAACGCCATCCGCAGCAAGCAAAGCCTGGATCTATCAGTGGGTGTGTCGTTGACCGGCGAACAGGTCGCGGCGTTGACCCACGACATCGTATGGTTGGAAGAGCATGAAGTCGCTGGAGAGAAGGTGTTGGTGCCGGTGCTTTACTTGGCCAATGCTGATCAGCGCCTGACGTCGAACGGAGCATTGATCGCTGGTCAGGACGTCAGCTTGATCGCCGGTAAGGACCTCATCAACGCAGGCACCTTGCGTGCCAGTAACAATCTTTCGGCGGCCGCGGGCAATGACATGGTCAACAGTGGCCGGATTGAGGCCGGCAACCGTCTTGAGCTGTTGGCAGGCAACGATATCGTCAACCAGTCTGGTGGTGTTATCGCTGGGCGCGACGTAACACTGACTGCGACGAAGGGTGATGTCGTCAATGAGCGTAGCTTCACCGGCTTTGGCACGGGAAATCGTAATTACTACGGTGATTCGGCACGTATTGAAGCCGCAAACGCACTATCCATTATGGCCGGGCGCGATGTTATCAACAGCGGTAGCTTGCTTAAGAGCGGTGGCGATACAACGATCAGCGCTGGGCGTGATATCAACATAGTTTCAACCGAGACGCGTGATTCTGGGAATAGCGGGTTGGGGGCTCGCTCATCATCTGTTACTCAGAGCGGTTCTTCTGTAATTGCTGGCCGCGATGTGAAGATGACCGCAGAGCGAGATCTTAATGCGATTGCCAGTTCAATTGACGCTAAACGTGATATCGCCTTGGTAGCCAAGGAAGATATGAATATTGCTTCAGCTGCTGATGAAGAGCACTTTTTGGCGAAGAGCAAGAAGAAGACGGCTCAGCAAGACCACGTCAGCCAAGTGAGCACCATAATAAGAGCAGGATCTGATATTCGCCTCAGTGCAGGTTATGATATGTCGTTGATATCAAGTCGAGTTAATGCTGGCGATGAGGCTTATCTTATTGCTGGTGAGAGACTGGAACTACTGGCCGCGCAGGATAGCGATTATTCATTGTATGACAAGAAGAAGAAAGGCGGGTGGGGTAGCAAACAGACAAAGCACGATGAAGTTACCAGAGTCGTCAATATTGGGAGCGAGGTAACCGCTATCGGGGATCTCACGTTGATGAGCGGCGCTACTCAGCACTATCAGGCAGCCAAGCTAGAGAGTGGCCACGATCTGACACTGCACAGTGATGAGGGGATCGTTTTCGAAGGTGTGAAGGATCTGCATCAGGAGAGTCATTCAAAAAGTAAGTCGAGTCTCGCCTGGAACAGTATGAGTGGTAAGGGCAATACCGATGAAACGTTCAAACAAACTCAGATAGCAGCTAAAGGTCAAGTTGTCATCAATGCCCTGGATGGCCTGCATATCGGGGTGAAGCAGGTCAATCAAAAAACGGTAAGTCAAGCCATTGATGCAATGGTGCAAGCTGATCCTAAAATGGCGTGGCTGAAAGAGGCCGAAAAGCGTGGTGATGTTGATTGGAAGCTTATCAAGGAGACGCACGACTCTTATAAGTACAGTAACGCCAGCCTTGGGCAAGGGGCAATGCTGGCTATCATCATCATTGTCACAGTATTGACAGCGGGAACAGCTAGCGCAGGTGTCGGCTCGCTCGCAGGAGCAACCGCAGGATCTGGTTCTGCAATGGCGGCGGGAACTGCTGCCTCTGCGGCGACGGCGGCGACGGCTTCAACCGCCGCTACTGCTGCGACCAGTGCCGTCGCTGCCGGCTGGGCCAACGCAGCGGTCACCACGGTCATTACATCGGCAGCCAGTGGAGCTGCCATCAGTACGATTAATAACAAAGGAAATCTAGGACTTGTTCTAAAAGATATAACGTCCACCGAAAGCTTGAAGGGATACCTGGCTGCGGGTGTCAGCGGTGGTATGGCTGGGTTTGACGTAAATATTGCTTCAAGACTGGCGGTAACCGCTGCCCTTAAAACGGTCACCAACGGTGGAAAATTCATTGATAATATGGGTCAAGCTGCAATTGGTTTGGCTACCGATGCGCTAACCGGTGCAATCTATAATCGCGTCGGTGATCAATTGGTTGGTACCGGTTTGCCCACGAAAGTGGCGGTACACGCGATTGTTGGTGGCCTGATTGGTGAAGCAGCAGGTGGAAACTTTGCAACCTCCGCGCTCGCTGCTGGTGCGAACGAGGCACTGATTCAGCAATACGGGGATAAACTATTCCCAGGTATTAGCCATGACGATTTATTGGCCATGACCTCCCAGCTTTTGGGTCTGACAGTAGCCGCGGTTGCAGGTGGGAATGAGAAGGAGCAGCAGATCGCGGGGTGGGTGTCTCAGCAGGCAACTGCCAATAACTATCTGGAGCATCTGGAAGTTGAAAGGCTCTCTAATGAGCTGGTCGGTTGCCGAAGCGCGGCAGACCCAGCGACATGCCGCACTGATTTAAAAGCCAAATATCAGTTGCTCAATGACAGTAAAACCGGTGTAGCCTTGTATGGTTGTAAGAGCTCCGGTGAGGCAACCTGTAAGAAGCAGTTGGACGCCGTAGAGGCAGGCTCAAAAGCACTGGACCAGTTATTTGGTCTTTCCACTCTTACCAAGGAAGAGCGAGAGTTAGTTGAGCATTTTCAAAGTGCTAATCACGACGATGAACGGGTGGCATATGATCCTTGGAGAAAAGCATTTTTCGAGGAGTCAGGTGTTACCGGTGGTGTGTTGGGGGGGGTGGCTGCAGGTGTAGGCGCAGCTCAGCGCGCTGCTGCCGTAGCGGCTTTCGCTGAGCAAAAGTTAACGGTTGAACTGATCCAGTCGGCGACTCAACCATTTAAGGCAGGGCAAACAATTACTCAGGCCGGAAGGGCAGTTACGAAACATCCGGAATATTTTGGATTTAAAAATATTGCAGAGTTACGGCAGGTGTATAAGGGGGACACAGCAGTGAACCAAATTGCAGAAAATGCTATTAGAGATCTGTTGCGTGGAGGCATAAAATCTACTGGGGTGAGTGGTCGATATCCGAACGGGTGGGTTACCTATACACTGCCAGGGGGGCGGGCCGCTAGTTGGGGGCTTGATGGGGCATTTATCGGTTTTCGTGGGGTTCGGTGATGGTTGAGTTAGAGTTTGAAAAGGTTGGTGATATCAATACCTTATTTCCTTACTTGTGTGTGTATTTCAAGGGGGGTAAAGAGCCATTTATGGAGATAGGTATAAGTGATAAGGAGGTTGTTGAATATATTTTTTATCCACATGCTCAAGAATTGATGCTCAGTAGTGAGCAGTGGAACCTAATATTTTCCAAAGGGCAGGTTTTTCTTGATGTTGAATTGAAGAACAAAAAATTTGAAGATGAGTGGGAGGCATCAGATTGAGATTTCTCTGATGAAGGCGCATGAGAGTAAAGTTATCTGTGACAACGATCGCCGATGTAAAAGAGTAGCCCGGTATTCACGTTGTGAATAAACTTGGTGGTTTGTAATTTTGAGATCGAGGGTAGGAATATTATCTTTCGTTATGAAAAAAACTAGGTGCAGTTGGCGGGTTGAAACCTAGTTGCAAAAAAACCTTGCAATAGGAAACCCGAAAGCTGTGACGAAGCAATCACGCTGTGACTGCCCGAGTGTCTACGAAGCTGACTTCGCTAATAAGCGAACTCTTCGCACTGTCAAGGATCTGTCGTGGGACCGAAGCATCGATAAAATCTGATCCGTCAGTGAAGTTCTCATCGTAGCTGACAACGCACGGCTCCTTTTCCTACAGGTCATTGAAATGTCCTGCTATGACAAGCCAACCCGACCCAACCCGACTAACTTTCCTGGCGTGACGCATTCATGCGACCAACGCTAAGAGGACAGCTTTATTCGATCTTAGATGATCTGTGAAAAGGTGCCAATGCTGATGTCGGGAAGTGAGATAAGTTTTTTATAGTTTTATTGATGTGGGTGTGTTGGTTTTTGACCGAAAATAAATCTGTCAAGTTTTTCTGGTGATGTGATACTTTCTAGGTTTGAAATAGGTGTAACCCTGTTTCAGGGTTAAATAATGACGTGCTTGTATAAGTGCTTGCGAGAGGAGGAGTTGTAGTGAAATCTAGTATGTTGTTGGTTTTGTTTTTTCTTTTGTCCGGCTGCGTAACCAATCAACTGCACTTCGCGGCCTACACCACAGACGCAGAACTGTCTGCGATCAAAAACAAAACCATTCACTCAACGATAGCCAGCCTATCTGGCGATGAGCGCTGCGCTCCCTGTTCCGAGCGTAGTAAGGTGGTGTGGCATGCGGCCAACTATAAGGTGGGCCTGTACGAAGGTTTCGCTAATATCCCAGTCACCGATTGGTCTGAGTTCACCAAACGGTCTATCGGATCCGACGCAGATGCGAGCATAAAAACCAGAGTCGAGATCGACCGGATTTTTGTCAAAACGTGGAACAGTCCTGATTATTATGCATGCGAAGCGAGGCTCTCGGTGTATATCGGGACGGCTAAATATACCGGGCAGTCGCGTGTGAAAATAAAGAGGGCAGGCCAAGAGGTGGTTAGTCAGAATCTAGCCTATCTTAAGTCGGAAACACTAAATGCTGTTAGTCTTGCGTTGAAGGCTGCTTACATCGATGCCTTTAGCCGCATTGAAAAAGCTCCGCGCTAAAGTAGCGAAAAGCGGCAAAAGCTACTGTGGCGGCTACGTTGGTCAGGAAGTTAAGTGAGGCATAAAGGTTACTCGGTAGCTGACAGAGGGTGCCTCCTTTTCCTACAGGTCATTGCTTTGCCCGGCTTTGACAAGCCACCCCAACCCGACTAACTTTCCTGGCGTGACGCATTCATGCGACCCACGCTATGCAGCTAACCTTTTTTCTGCGCCACATTTCGTCGTGGCCCCAGTGCGCCTAACAGCTAGCAAGTGACTGTTAATCATTGGGTCCCTGGTTCGAGTCCAGGTCGTGGAGCCAGATAGCAACATAAAGAGAAGCCTGCAGAGATGCAGGCTTTTTTTTGCGTTGAAAAAAGAGAGCAGGCTAGTTAGCCATTCAAACCACGCCATGCGTGGCGATGTTGCAATATTGCCCTTTGAAATACAGCAATGGCCGCGTCGCAACAGCCTCTTTGGCTAAATCCAGCGCTTTCACTTCACCAATCACGATCAGGTGATCACCCGCGACGTGCTCGGCGTGGATTTCACAATCCAGCCAGTGCAGGCTCCCGGCAATGACCGGATTACCCAGCGGCGATTCCTGCCATTCGATGCCGTGCCATTTATCCGTGCCTCGACGGGCGAACTGGTTGGAAATCCTGACCTGCTCAGCTGACAGGATATTGACTGCGAACCGTCCTGCCTGGCGGATCTTGGGATAGCTGGCCGAGTTGGACATGACGCTGAATGACACCAGTGGCGGGTTCATTGACACGCTATAGAACGACTGGCAAGTGAAGCCAATGGGCGCGTCATCCACATGGGATGTGATCACCGTGATACCGGATGCGTAGTGTCCGAGCGCTTCGCGAAAGCTCAATGGCTCGATAGCGGTATTGGGACGTGACATAGTCAATCCTGAATAGTGAGTGCTGTTCGAAAGCGTGAAGGCCTGAAGTGGTGCGGCATTTTCTTCCTTGCCATGCTCCTCTTCCGGCCTTCGCCCGGCACTAGTTCGAGAGCTCTCTTCGAACGATTTCCGCACCTGCACTCAGCGCGTTCAGCTTGCCTCTGGCTACCTGGCGAGGCAGCGGGGCCATGCCACAGTTGGTGCAAGGGTAGAGCTTGTCGGCGTCTACAAATTGAAGCGCTTTGCGTAGGGTATTGGCGACTTCCTCGGGCGTTTCAATGGTGTGGTTGGCCACGTCAATGGCGCCTACCATCACTTTTTTGCCGCGAATGAGTTCGATCAAATCCATGGGGACATGGGAGTTGTGACATTCCAGCGAGATGATATCGATGCTGGACTTTTGCAGCTTTGGAAAGGCTTCTTCGTATTGGCGCCACTCTGAACCCAGCGTCTTTTTCCAGTCGGTATTGGCCTTGATGCCATAGCCATAGCAAATATGCACCGCGGTTTCACATTTAAGGCCTTCAATGGCCCTTTCCAGGGTGGCAACGCCCCAATCATTCACCTCGTCAAAAAAGACGTTAAAGGCCGGCTCGTCAAACTGGATGATGTCGACACCCGCCGCCTCCAGTTCCCTGGCTTCTTGATTGAGAATCTTGGCGAATTCCCACGCCAGTTTTTCGCGACTTTTATAGTGGTTGTCATACAGCGTGTCGATCATGGTCATGGGGCCTGGCAGCGCCCACTTAATCGGCTGCTTGGTTTGCTGGCGCAAGAACTTGGCGTCTTCAACAAACACGGGCTTTTGGCGAGAAACCGCGCCAACAACCGTCGGTACGCTGGCATCATAGCGATCACGAATCCGGACGGTTTCACGCTTTTCAAAATCAACGCCGTCAAGGTGTTCAATAAAGGTGGTGACGAAGTGTTGGCGTGTTTGTTCGCCATCGCTGACGATATCAATGCCGGCTTGTTGTTGTTCCTGCAACGACAAACGCAAAGCGTCCTGTTTGCCCTCAACCAGTTCCTCGTCTTGCAGTTTCCAGGGGGACCATAGCGTTTCAGGTTGTGCAAGCCAAGCAGGTTTAGGCAAGCTGCCAGCGGTTGAAGTCGGTAGTAATTTTTTCACGATGGGTGACCTTGTATTCTAAATAAGTCAAAGCGCGCAGTGAGCGGACCACTGCTCAAGAACAGCTTGGTACGGTTTGATGAAGTGTTCTTCGACAAACTTTCCTTGCTCGATAGCCAGCTGGCTACGTTCTTCGCGGTCATAAACAATCAGGGTTAATGAGTAATCCTGGTGTTTCAAGCTGGGTTGGTAGGATTGCCCGGCTGCCGAGTTGGCGTTGTAAATCTCAGGCCGGTAAATCTTTTGGAAAGTGTCCATGGTACTGATGGTACTGATCAGCTCCAGATTGGTGTAATCACTGAGCAAATCACCGGAAAAGTAAAATGCCAGTGGCGCAACGCTGTTGGACGGCATGAAGTAACGAACCTTCAGCCCCATTTTATTGAAGTACTCATCCGTTAAGGAGTATTCATCCTGCTGGTATTCAATGCCCAAGACAGGGTGCTGGTTCTCAGTCCGGTGGTAGGTCTTGGTGTTTGAAACACTCAGGCAGATAACCGGCGGTTTATTGAAGTTTTGTTTGTAGGTGTCGGAGTTGACGAAGCACTTGAATAGCTTTCCGTGCAAATCGCCAAAGTTATCCGGCGTGCTGAATTCGGCTTGATCCTTGTTGTGCCCCAACAGCACCACGCTGAAGTCATAATCACGCACGTAGGAGGAGAAGTTATTACCTACGATGCCTTCAAAGCGTTCATGGGTCTTGTGGTCAATAATATTTGATTTCAATATTTCAATCAGGGGGATGCCGTTGCCCGTGCAGCCGGCATCGATATTCATCTCAACAGAAATAATTTCAAGTTCGACCGTGTAGCGATCGCCTTTAGGGTTGTCCCAATGCGCTAGGGCATTAAAGCGGTTGTCAATCATCCTTAAGGTATTGCGCAGGTTTTCTTGACGACGCTTGCCTCTCGCCAAATTGGCAAAGTTGGTCGTGATGCGCGTATTTTCGGACGGTTGATAGTGTTCGTCGAAACGAATTCGCTTAATACTGAACGTGAATGCTTTGCTCATAACCCTGGCGCCCTGATGTCTGAGATAAACCTGAAAGAACGTCTCGCCTGGTTTTACTCAGAGGTCTTTACAGTGTCTTTAATTAACAAACAGTTTAGGCTGAGCGATTCTTGAGTGAAAATGAATTGATTTCACTGAATCGTTAACCCTACTCATGACGAGACAGCGGATAAAGAAAAGCCTGCCGCGCGGCAGGCTTTTTTTACTGTTGGCTTATTCAGGCGAAGGCCGTGCCCTCAATGTGGTAGACCTGCGGTTCTGCAGAAAAGTATGCCTCCAGGCCCTGCATGAATGCCTGGTGATCGTCACTGGCTTCGAATCCTGGCGTATGGTCTTCGAGCGACGCCCAGCGCACGATCAGGTTGAAGCGCTCAGGTGTTTCGATCCCTTGGGCGAGCATGTGGCCCAGGTAGCCCTTTGCGCGGGTGAGCAGGGGCGCGACCTCGGCAAACGCCTGTCTGAACGTTTCAATCTGTTCTTTGTGAACGGGGAGCAGGGCGATCTCGTAGATCATGGCTTGGCTCCTGCGGTGGGCTCGATGGCGATCGCGATTTTGCCTTGGAGGCCGTTGTTGGGGCTCTCCAACCGGGCATGGGCGAGTGCGATGTCAGCCAGTGCATAGACGGCGCCGACGTGTGGACGCAGCTGACCCCGTGCTACCAATGTGCTCAACTCGTCGAGTTTGCCGCGGTTTTGCCGGGTGAACACGAAGTGATAACTCGCATTCTTGCCCCAGGCCTGCACCAGGTTCTGTGGCTGGGTAATGTCGACGATCGACACCACGCGGCCCAGTTGCGCCAGTGCGTCAGGGCTGCGCGACAGCGTGTTGCCGCCGAGGGTATCGAATATCACATCGACGCCGCGCCCCTCTGTTTCCCGCATGATCACGTCGACGTAGTCTTCCTTTTCGTAGTCGATGATCACGTCGGCGCCCAGGCTCCGTGCGAACTCAGCGTTGGCTTCACGCACGGTGGTGAACACCCTGGCACCGATGGCTTTTGCCAGCTGGATCGCGACGTGGCCCACACCGCCCGCACCGCCGTGGATCAGGATGCTTTCTCCCACCCGAAGCGCTGCGCGCACGGTCAGCGCTTCCCATGCCGTTCCGCCAACAAGGCTCAGGCTGGCCGCTTCCAGGTGGCTAAGCGTGGGCGGTTTTTTCCCGACAATGTTTTCGGCTGCCACGTGGTATTCGGCATAACTGCCGGGGCCGTCGAATATCTGCGGGGTGTACCAGACTTCGTCGCCTGGCACGAAGTTCGTCACGCCGTGCCCGACGGCTTCGACAACGCCGGAGACGTCATGGCCGGTGATGGCGGGGAGGGGCACCAGGTCGGAGTAGTCGCCGCGTCGCACCTGATAATCCAACGGGTTGATGGACGTGGCGTGTACCCGCACCAGGACCTGTCCCGTGTGCGGCACCGGCGTGGGCACCTCGCAGAGTTCGAACGAATCCGGGCCGCCAAATGATTTAAGCCTCATCGCTTTCATTGCATTACCTCGTTTCGGTAAAAAGGGATATCGGGAATTCTCGATATCTTGGGTCAAAAAATTACAGCTCCTTGCCAATGATCTCGGCGAGCGCACTGATGGTTGCTTCGTTTCGCTTGTAGTAGGTCCATTGGCCGATGCGCCGGGTTTCGATCAGGCCGGCTCGATGCAGCGTTGCCAGGTAATCAGATACGGTCGACTGCGACAGCCCGACGCCTTCCTGAATACTGCTGACGCAAACGCCCACCGTATGAACGTCCCCTTCATCCTGGGCAGGGAAGTTCTTTTCGGGGTCCTTCAAACCTTTCAGGATTTCAAGTCGAGTCCGGTTTGAGAGGGCTTTGAATATTTCGAGTAGGTCCATGGTGTGAGGATATCGAGATTTACCGATATGTCAATCTGGGAATGTAGAAAGCCTGCAATGATGCAGGCCTCTAGGATTTCCCTGATTCCTTCAGTTTGTACATCCGCTCCCCATCACCAGATAGCTCGCAATATGCCGTACACCCTGCGAGTCATCGTAGACCCACTCCACGGGAACCACGCCGCAGACCTGACTGGTGTCGGTGACGCTGATGGTTTTGGCCACATCCAGCGGTACGCCGGTCTGGGCGCTTTCGACGGCAGGTGCGGCGAAGGCGTTGCTGAATACGAAAGCAAGGGAAAGCGCGGCTAACATTTTCATGAGGAGACTCCAGGATTCAAAGGGAATGTTCTTGCAGTAAGCGCCGAGCGGAATCGGCCATGATGGGCAGGGCGCCGGCGAGCATCAGCACATCCTTGAGCACCAGCCGGCCGCCGCCAGAGAGGTAGGGGAACCCGTGCTGGGCATCGCCCGCCGCACTTACCCACGCTTCAGGGGTGGTGATCAGAAAACTCAAGGTCACCACCGGCGTGGCAAAGGCGAGGGCGCCGCCGAGCAGGCCGGTCTTGCGCGAGAGCGGGTTGGAGAGCACCAGCAGGCCGATCAGGATTTCCACCGTGCCCAGCCCGTAAGAGAAGGCGTAAGTGTGGTTGGCCGTTTGCCAGGCACGTTTGTCCTGGTCCAGCTCACCTTCGTGAGTCAGGTGTGTCTTATAGTCCTGTGGCTGCTGGTAGAAGAACGACAGGAATGGGCTGTTGGCGACAAAAGGAGTAATGCTGTCGGCTTCGTAGGGGGGCGAACTTCAACGCGCCGATCCACAGGAAGACGATGCCAATCGCCAGGCGCATCAGGTAGGTGCCGAGGGTGTCGAGCTTGCCGATCGCACGCAGGCCGGCGTTGAATGAATGCAACATGAGGACTTCTCCAGTCATTCCACGGTGTGTGAGAACGTGGGAGAAGTGTGCGGTTTTGCCGGGGGGAGCCTTGTTGCGTAAGGCTCAGATTTTTGTCTGATCGTCTCAAAGATGGGGGCGTATCAAGTGTCGGGCGCTCCTGCGCGCCAACCTTCCAGCGTCCTCCACAACTTCCTCATCGTCGGGTTCTGGTTTTCAACCGCGCAATACGAGCGAATCTCCAACCGTGTACTCCATTCCTCTCCCCCAGCACGCACCAGCAGCCCACGTTCCAACTCATCCACCACCGCGCTCTGGGGCAGCCACGCCACCCCATAGCCCTCGATGGCCATGCGCATCAGCAGCATGGCCATGTCGGCTTCGTAGCAGCGCTCCAGCACGGCGGGCGCAGGGCCGTTCTTGATCACGATTTCCGCCACGCGCCCCAGGAATGTCGTGGCCGTGTAGGCCAAATGCGGGACGGGTTTGCCTGTGTTGCCCGGCAGGCGATACAGCGGCCGACCCCGTTTGTCCGGGGCGCACAGTGGGATAAACGCATCATGTCCCAAGGCCAGGCTGCCGAAGCGTTCCGCGTCCAGCAGGATCGGCGCCAGCGGATGATGGTAGACGATCATCAGGTCGCAGCTGCCCTCTTCCAGCGCAATCACCGCATCATGAATATTCGCCGCCACCACCCGTGCATTGAACTGCTCAGTGTGCCGCTGGAACTGCGCCAGCCACTTGGGCAGGAAGGTCATCGACAGGCTGTGGCCGGCGGTCACCTGGATCGAGCGCCCCGGCATGCGTTCCACTTCGCGCAGGCTGGCGCGCAGGCGCATCAGGCCGGCGAGGGCGTCGCGGCTTTCGCTGCAGAAGGCGACGCCGGCGGCCGTAAGTTGCACCGGATAGGTGCCACGGTCGACCAGTTCGACACCCACCCATTCTTCCAGTGAGCGAATACGCCGCGACAAGGCCGATTGCGTCACGCAGCGCATTTCGGCGGCGCGGGAAAAGTTCTTCCACTCGGCGATGGCCAAGAGGTCGTCCAACCATTTGATCTGCATGCCGGTTCTCCAGGCGGTGAGCCCCGATTTTAGGCCGCCTCGCCCAGGCGGGGCTTGGCTTTTTGCAAACTATTCCAAAAGCGCATGGGGTTAGCCGGATTACTCATCATGGTGGTCGGGGGCTGTCCCTAGAATCCCCGGCATACAACAAAAGCCATCCGAGGGCCGTACCTGTGAACAAGAACAAACTCCCCCGTCGCATTGCAGTCGGCATCGCCCTGGGCGTGCTGGTGGGATGGGCCTGTCACCACTATGCCGGCAGTGAGCAGGCCGCCAAGGAATTGGCCGGGTACTTTTCGATGGTGACCGACATCTTTTTGCGCATGATCAAGATGATCATTGCGCCGCTGGTGTTCGCCACCTTGGTGGGCGGCATCGCGAGCATGGGCAGTTCGCGTTCGGTGGGGCGTATCGGGATGCGGGCCATGCTGTGGTTTGTCACGGCGTCGCTGGTCTCGCTGATGCTCGGCATGGCGCTGGTCAACCTGTTCCAGCCGGGTGCCGGGTTGAACATGCAGGTGGTGCAACACGCCACGGCGGCGGTGCCGGTCGATACCGGGGACTTCAGTCTCAAGACCTTTATCAGTCACGTGTTCCCGCGCAGTATTGCCGAGGCGATGGCCAACAACGAGATCCTGCAGATCGTGGTGTTTTCGCTGTTCTTCGGCTTCGCGCTGGCGGGCGTCAAGCGCGCCGGATATACGCGTATCACCGACACCGTGGACGAACTGGCCAAGGTGATGTTCAAGATCACCGACTACGTCATGGCCTTCGCGCCAATCGGTGTGTTTGCCGCCATTGCCTCGGCAATCACCACCAACGGCCTGGGCCTGCTGGCGGATTACGCCAAGCTCATCGCCGAGTTTTATCTGGGGATTGTGTTGCTCTGGGTGTTGCTGTTCGCCGCTGGCTACCTGTTCCTCGGGCGTTCGGTGTTCACCCTCGGTAAGCTGATCCGCGAGCCGATCCTGCTGGCATTCTCCACGGCCAGCAGCGAGTCGGCCTACCCGAAAACCATGGAGGCCCTGGAGAAATTCGGCGCGCCCAAGCGCGTCTCCAGCTTTGTATTGCCGCTGGGCTACTCCTTCAACCTTGACGGCTCAATGATGTACCAGGCGTTCGCGATCATGTTTATCGCCCAGGCCTACAACATCGACCTGAGTTTCACCCAGCAACTGCTGATTCTCCTGACGCTGATGATCACCAGCAAAGGCATGGCCGGCGTGGCGCGTGCCTCGGTGGTGGTGGTAGCGGCGACCTTGCCGATGTTCAACCTGCCTGAAGCTGGACTGCTGCTGATTATTGGCATCGACCAGTTTCTCGACATGGCGCGCACCGCCACCAACGTGGTGGGCAACAGCATCGCCACGGCGGTGGTGGCGAAATCCGAGACCGAGCAAGAACCTGCCGAGCTGCCGCAGATGGTGCGCACATGACCACCACTTCCCGATTGGGCATCGTCGGCGGGCTCGGCTCGCTGGCGGGCGGTGATCTGTTCTACAAACTGGTCAAATCCAGGGCCGTGCTGGAGGACCAGGGGCGCTACCACTTCCTGTTCGAGCAGCACCCCTTCAAGGATGTGCTGTTGCCCCTGGACCGCCACGCGAGCATGACCGCGCGCAAATTCTATGTGTTCCAGGTGTGCAAGACCTTTGAGGACAGCGGCGTGGATGCGGTACTGCTGCCGTGTTTCGCCAGCCAGACTTTCCGCGAGGAAATCCAGCAGGAGCTGGGTATTCCCGTGCTGGACATGATGCAGGCACTCGTCCGGCATATCCTGCGCAGTGTCGCACCGGGTGCCACCCTGGGCGTGATTGCATCGGACTTCGTGCGCCACGCTGGTTTGTTTGAACAGCACCTCGGCCAGCGCTTTAACCTGGTGTATCCGGAGGACCACGCCCAGGTCGCGTTGATGGAGGCAATGTATGGCGTCAATGGCATCAAGGACGGCCACCTCGACGGTGTGCCGCTGGAGTCGGTGTACCAGGCGTGCCTGTCATTGCAAGGGCAGGGCGCCACGGTGATCGTGCCGGGCATGACCGAGCTGTCGCTGGTGTGCGGCGACCTGCAACGGCGCGGCATCAGTGTGCTCGACATCAACCAGATCTATGCCGAGTTCGCCACCCAGGCCGACGGCCCGACACGCCAGCCGCCGTTCAAACTGGGCATCGTCGGTGGCGTCGGCCCTGCGGCCACCGTGGACTTCATGGGCAAGGTGGTCGCCCACACACCGGCGGGCAAGGACCAGGACCATATCAAGATGGTGGTGGAGCAGAATCCGCAAATCCCTGACCGCACCGCCAACCTGTTGCGCGACGAAACCGACCCCACCCTGGCGCTGTACGCCACCTGCAAACGCCTGGAAAGTGCTGGCGCCCAAGCCATCGCGATCCCGTGCAACACCGCCCATGCGTTTGTCGAACGCATCCAGGCGCATTTGCGCGTGCCCATCGTCAACATGCTCAGCGAAACGGTGGAGTGGATCGTGAGCACCTACGGCAGTCGCCAGGCGGTTGGCCTGCTGGCGACCTCCGGCACCCTGCAAAGCCAGGTCTACCACCAGGCGGCGCGGCGTTCTGGGTTGCAACTCATCACCCCCGGTTTCGATTACCAGGCGCTGGTGATGGAAGCGATTTATGGCGAGCGGGGTATCAAGGCCGGATTTACCGAGGGCGTCTGCCGCGAGCAATTGCTGCTGGCGGCAGAGCATTTGTGTGAGCAGGGGGCGAGGGTGTTGATTTTGGGGTGTACGGAGTTGCCGTTGGTGTTGGCGCACAGTGAGTCGTTCCGGGTCGGCAACTATCGCGTTGCCTTGGTGGACCCCACCACAATTCTTGCGCGACGTTGCATCGGTCTGTCTTCAGATGGTCGCAACACTGTGTGAAACCTGGGGTAGGCGCCGTTAGGGCGCCCAATGATTAACAGTCATTTGCTGACAGCTGAGGGAGCCGCTCGGTAAGTTTAACCCGTTTCTTTTGTTCCAGACCGCTGCCGGGCAGGGCTACGTCTGCGATGCGCGCGGCGAAATACATGTCGAAGAGCTGCCAGTCTTCGAACTCGTCGGGCGCGACGGTAAAAGTCGTCAGTCGGCCAATCAATCCACACAGCCAGTCAGCGCATTGCAAGGTTTGAAATAGATAGCTCTCACCTTGAAGTGGCGGCTCTATGAGTGTGCGGCATTTTTCCGACGGGTCTTCAAACATCGCCAAGGTACAAGCTTCAACGTTTCGTTCGCGCCATTCATTTCCGGCTTTCTGCTCATCCAACAGGACGATGAACGAGGCATTGTTTAACGTGCAAAAGCGATCGATTTTTCGGATGGACTGGAGCAGCGCTCGCTTGAATGTCTCGGTCGAGTTGTGTTCGCTGGGTTCGGTAGGCTTGTGCTCACCGGTGTAAAAAATGTGTCCGCCAATTTTGCGGATATGACTCAGGAGGCGAAATGAAGACCTTCTCAGCTCTCTATATTTGCTTACATTGTCCACAGTAAACAGCGCAGAGCCCTTCTTTTCCCAATGGTAGGCCGGTAAATGTTGTGGGTTTTTGTGTTTGAGATCCCAGGCGAGCAACTGGCACTTGAGCTTGTAGAAGTAGATCGCGAATTCGCGAACCTCTTGGGCGGGAATCAGCATGCCGCCCAGACCGAATACAGGGCTGGTTTTGTACATCGGATGTTTTCGAGAAACATATTGGCCCACGTGGCCAAACTCATCCAGATAAGCAATGTATTGAGTCAAATTCGATTTCCCCATCCATGAGAAACACGAAAGCCCGTGCGATTTCTCGCAACGGGCCTCGGAAGGTGGGCACATGGTTGCCCATATGCGTTGGGAAGGAATCTAGCGAAAAAGTGGCGCGGGCTCCAGTCGTTTGATGAGAATCAGGCAGATCCTACACGTGATCGGGAAATTGCCCTGCTTGCATCAGCGCATCCCAAATTTCTCCAGCGTCGGCGCCAACCCCAGCAGGTCAACCGTAGTTTTCCCTGCCTCCAGCCCCGCCCGAATCCCATCCTCCTTATCTTCCCGACTACGGCTCAACCGGATCACTTCTTCAACGCGATCCTGTTCCACCACCACCAGCCCATCGCGGTCGCCGACGATGATGTCGCCCGGGTTGATGTTCACGCCACCGATCACGATGGGCACGTTGACCTTTCCCGGCTGGCATTTGTTGGTGCCCTTGATGCTCAGGCCGCGGGAAAAGGTCGGGAAGCCCATTTCGATGATGGCATTGGCGTCGCGCACGGCGCCGTTCATCACCAGGCCGACAATCCCGAGTTTCTGCGAGGCCAGGGTCAGCAGGTCGCCCCAGGGGCCGGCCTCCATGAAGCCCTTGGCGTCCACCACCAGCACATCGCCGGATTTGGCTTTGGTCAGGGCATAGTGGATGGCCAGGTTGTCGTCGGGGCGGCAGTCTACGGTCAAGGCGGGGCCGGCCAGGCGCAGGCTCGGGTCGACCGGGCGCAGGCCACTGTCCAGAGCGCCTTTCTGGCCCTGGGCTTCGTGGATGGTGGCGGTGCCCAGTTGTTTGAGGGTGTCGAGTTGGTCTTGGGTAACAGGCATGGTGGCGTTCCGTTTTTATAAGGGCTGTTCAAGCGGCTGGGGTGTGACGGCCGAGCCAATCCAATGCTTGGGCAAGGCTCGGTTGTTCTTCGGTGATCGGTTCCTGCTCCAGGCCTTCGCTGCTGTGGCTGAAGCGCTGGCGCACGCCGCCGAGTACGCTGCTGGCAATGCCGAGCGAGGCCAGTTGGCGCTCGGCTTCTTCGACTTCATGCAAGCGCCGCGTGGCGTGCACCACGTGGGTGGACACAAGCATTTCCAGGAAGGCGGGCAGAGGTGCCTGGTCGATATCCTTGAGCACTTCATAGAGGGCAGGGCGCAGTTGTTGGCGTTCGGCCGCCAGCAATACGTCCACCGCGAGTGCTTCCATGCCTTTGGTGAAGACGCTGCGCAGGATTTTCAGCGTGATTGCATCGCCGGGTTGGCTGGCGGGCAGGGCGCGCGCGGTGGCCCCAGCGCTGAGCAACAGTTCGACAAAGGCATCCGCCTTGGCGCCGGAACACAGCAGCGGGGTCTTTTCGCGCAGATAGGCAATAGCACCCATGATCGCCACATCTACGTAGTCGACCCGTTGCTGTGCGGCCTCGGCACCGGCCAGGCGCTTGCGCTCGGGGGCGGCGGTGGTTAGGTCGGCAAACAGCGTGCCGGGCTTGAGGTACGCCAGGCATTCGCGGGTCACTTCCAGGGACTGGGTGCCCACCACGCAGGACAGCACGCAGTCCGATTCGGCCAACCAGTCGCCTACACCAAGGTGGATCTGCACACCCAATTCGTCCGCCAACCGTTGTGCCGCCGGTGCGATGCGTTGCTCGCAGAGCAGCAACTTCACGGTGCTATTGGACGCCAAGGCCTGGGCATAGCAACGGCCGACTTCGCCGAGCCCTATGATTGTTATTTTCATGTCGCCTCCGGATTCAGGTGGCAATACAATTAAAATACAATCTGAGTGATTGCAAACGATTTTTGTACAAAGTGCCCGGACGGTCCTCTGTCATTAGCCTGCGACAAGCCTCAGAATCCGCTGTTGGCACCCCGGGGCAGAGCCCTGACCCACCTCGACACAGAAGGCAAACATGGCCAACGATCTCATCTACGAGACCTTGAGAAACCGTATCATCGCCGGCCAGTACGAGCCCGGTACGCAACTCAAGGAAGAACCGCTGGGCAAGGAATTCGGCCTGAGCCGCACGCCGGTGCGCGCGTCGCTGAAGAAGCTGGTGGACGACGGCCTGGCGGTGATCGAGGCCAACCGTGGGGTGTTTGTCGCCGGCTGGACCCAGTGGGACCTGGAAGAAATGTTCAGCTTGCGCGAGCTGCTCGAACCCCACGCAGCCTTGCTCGCCGCCCAGCGCGCGACCCCGCAGGACGTGGCTGAACTGCACCGTATCAACGCGCTGATGGCGGACGCCATTGCCAGCAAAGGGCCGGACGTGACCCTGCGCGTGCAGGAGGCCAACCGTGCCTTCCATGCCCAGGTGCTGGAGATCGCCCGCTCGCAGCGGCTCAAATCGATGCTCGCCACCTTGATCGACATGCCGGTGATCACCCGTTCGTTTTTCCTCTACCGCCCAGCCGACCTGGAACGCAGCCTGCAGCAGCACCTGGACATCACCTATGCCATCGAGCAGAACGATGGCGAGTTGGCCCAGCGCGCCATGCAAACCCATATCCGCATGGCCTACCTGCGCTTCATGGCGCGGCGCAGTGAGTCGCCCGTTCGTCGATAAAAAAATACAAAACTAAAACAATATGCGTTAGAGTCGGCGCCACGAGACCGGGCAATGACTCCTGCCTGACGTTCACAAGGACCCGAAGAAACACCAGACCTGAGGCGGCTGAACCTGCCTCAGCGGGAGCCTGCACCCCGGATTCGACACACACGGCACATTCCAATAATAAAACCAGGTATCCCGTATGAGTATTCAGGTCCCCACCGCTGAAAAACCGTCGCGTTTCCGCTGGATCGTCGCAGGGCTGTTTTTTCTCGTGTACACCGTGGCCTCGGCCGACCGCGCCAACCTGGGCGTGGCCTTGCCGTTTATCCGCGAGGAATACCCGATGACCAACGCCGAAGCCGGCGCGTTGCTCAGTGTGTTCCTGCTGGCCTATGCCCTGGCGCAGATTCCCTCGGGTTTTGCCTCCAGCCGTTTCGGGGTGCGCAAGATCTTCTCGTTTTCGATGATAGCCACCTCGGTGTTCACCGCCTTGATGGGCACGGTCAATTCGGTGCTGGCCTTGAAGATCTACCGTTTTGCCCTGGGGATTGCCGAAGGCCCTCTGCCGATTGGTATCGCGTCGACTATCAACCAATGGTTTCCGGCCAAAGAGAAGGGCACCGCCACTGGTATCTTCCTGGCCGCGGTGAAGTTCGGCCCGGTGATCGTGCCACCGTTGTGCGTGGCGATCGTGGCGATGTGGGGCTGGCGCGAGATCTTCTACATCTTCGCCGTGCCGGGCATTGTGTTGTCCATTGCCTGGTACTTCCTGGTGGCCAACCAGCCGGCGCAAAGCCGCTTTGTGAATGCCGGCGAGCTGGCGCATATCACTGATGAAACCAACAACGTCATCACCCAGAAAACCGAAGGCGCGCAACGGCACTTCAAGCGCCTGGACGCCTTTATCCGCGTCAAGCCGGTGGAGCCTATCGCCACCAGTCGCGGGCTGTTTCGGTCCTGGAACGTGGTTGGTTGCGCCCTGAGCTACAGCTTTCAGGTGGGCATCACCATGGTGCTGTTGTCGTGGATTCCCACCTACCTGATGACGGTCAAGCAGTTCTCGATCATGAACATGGGCTTTGTCTCGGCGGCGCCGTGGGTGGGGGCGATCTGCGGCAACCTGCTCGGTGGCATCCTGTCCGACCGCGTGCTGGGCAAGCGGCGCAAGCCCGGCATGATGCTCTCGGCGCTGGCCACGGTCGGTACCATGTACGCGCTGATCAACTCACCGAATGACCCGACGCTGTACGCTGCGCTGCTGTTCCTCACCGGCACCTTGATCAGCATCGGTTACTCGTCCTACATGGTTTACCCGATGGGCCTGGCCACCAAGAAGACCTTTCCGATTGCCAGTTCCATCGTCAACATGGGCGGGCAGTTAGGCGGTGCGGCAGCGCCGTTTCTGGTGGGGCTGCTGCTCGACAGTTATGGCTGGTCCCAGGTGTTCCTGTTTATGGCGATCGGCTCCTTTGCCAGTTTCCTGGTGCTGTTGACCATTGCCGAGCCGGTGCCTGTGAGTCAATGAGGGTCATATTTTTAAAGTATCCAAACCCCGTTATTTAGATATTTTTCATAGGTGGACAGCACTGGTAGGCTCGTAAAAAAACAAGAGAAGCGCCCGGCCATGTCGATAAGCCTGTCCACCAAACCCTTCACCACATTGCTGGCTACCTTGGCCTTGATGGGCACGCTGACCAGTTGCTCCAAGGTCGACGTGCATAGCGAAAGCGCCGACAAACCCGAGGCCGATGCCCGTCAGGTCCTGCGCCTGGGCCACGATGGCAGTGCCTACCCGTTCCTGGTGTACGCCAACGCTGATCTCTACAACCCGCCCAGCACCATTGAGCGCGCGGTGGTGATCGTGCATGGCGTGCAACGTGACGGTGACCAGTACTTCAAGACCGGCCGCACATTGCTCGGCAACGCCCACCTGCAAAACACCCTGTTGCTGGCGCCGAATTTCCTCACCCCCACCGACGCCGGTGTCAGCGACGACATGCCGCTGTGGCCCCGCGACAAATGGATGCACGGCATCGAGTCCCAATTCGGTCACAAAGGCATCCCGGCCTTCCAGGTACTGGACGATGTAGTCGCCTACCTGTCTGACCGCCAGCGTTACCCGGCGCTGAAGGAAATCGTGATGGTCAGCCACTCGGCGGGCGCGCAATTGATGCAGCGCTACGCGGTGGTGAATGATCTGGATGGCGGCCTCAAGGCCCACGGCTTGAGCATCCGCTACGTCGTTGCCAGCCCGTCGAGCTACGTGTATTTCGAAGAAAGCCGCCTGCAGGACGGCGTGTTCAAGCCCGTCGTGACGGTGATGTGCCCCAGCTACAGCCGTTATCGCTACGGTATCGACGGCGCCCCCGCGTACCTGCTCAACCAGCACCTCAGCAGCCGCCAGTTGTTTGCCCGCTATGCCGCGCGCGACATCACCTACCTGGTCGGCGCCCAGGACAACAACCCCACCAGCCGCGTACTCGACAGTTCCTGCGGTGCCAATTACCAAGGCGCGACGCGGTTGGATCGCCAGCTCAACTACGTGAGCTACGAGCAGTTCCTGTCCCGCCAATGGCAGATTCCGTTGCGCCATCCACAGCACACCCTCCCCGGGATCGGCCATAACGCGGCGCGATTGCTCGGCGATAAAGCCGTTGCACGGATGCTGTTTCCCTAAGCCTAGCCCCACGCTGCGTCTCGATAAAAACAATAAGAGAACTGTATGAGCCCACACTTCCCCTCCACCCGGGCGCCCCGCGCCTGGGGGCCTGGCGCGTTGTCGCTGCTGGCCGCTGCCCTGATCGCTGCCCAGGCCCAGGCCGATACGCTGCCTTCGTCCGGCACCTTGTTCGATAACAGCCGCTCGGTACTGCGCCCCACGGACAACGTGCAACCGGCGCCCCCCGGCAGCGTACGCATCGAAAGCCAGGGTGATGAGCCCGCGCCCACAGCCAGCACCTCGAGCCTGCAACTGCAGGTCAAGCGCTTCGTGTTGAAGGGCAATCGCGAACTCAACGACGGGCAAGTGCAGGCCGCGTTGCAACCCTATGTGGGCAAGACGCTGGGTCTTGAAGGACTGCGCGAGGCCGCGGCGCAGGTCACCGCGCTTTACCGGGCGCGGGGCTACCTGGTGGCGCGGGCCTACCTGCCAGCCCAGGATATTCAAAACGGCCAGGTCGTCGTGGCGGTTTCCGAAGGGGTGATCGGCCAGGTCAGCACCTTGCCGGATTCCAATGTGCGCCTGCGTCCCGGCGTGCAGCAGCAGTTCGTCAATGCCTTGCCGGCGGGCACCATCATTCGCGAGCAGGACCTGGAGCGCGTGCTGCTGCGCCTGTCGGACATCACCGGGGTTTCGGTACACGCCATCCTGCGTCCGTCGCAGCAACCGGGCGCCGCCGACATCGTGCTCAAGCTCAGCGAAATGACCGCCTGGACCGCCCGCGCCGCCATCGATAACTACGGCAACTACTACACTGGCGCCAACCGCCTGACCTCCAGCGTCAGCCTTAATGACGCGCTGGGGATTGGCGACAGTTTCACCGTCACCTCACAGAACTCTTTCGAAGGCCTGGACATCAAGGGCGTCGGCTACCAGCAGCCGCTGGGCGCCACCGGCATCTCGGTGGGCGCCAACTATGCCGAGCTGGAATACAACATCGGCAAGAACCTCAAGGGCCTGGATGCGGACGGCACGGCCGAAGTGTCTTCGGTGTTTATCAACAGCGCCTTGCTGCGCTCGCGGGACAGCAACATCAGCCTCAACCTGGCCGAAGACCATCGGCGCTTCGAGGACTCGGCGGGCGGTTTCACAGTGAACAAGTCTGCGGTGTTTCGCAGTGCCACGCTGTATGGCAACTGGCGTGATGCCTGGCAGGGCAACAGCAGCTGGAGCCTGGCCTACGGCATCGGCTACCTGGATAAAAACACCGCCGCCGACGCCGCGCTGGATGCGCTCACCGCCAATGCAGCCGGACGCTACAAGAAAGCCAATGCCAATTTCAGTCGCCTGCAATACCTGGGCAACGGCTATTCATTGTTTGGCTCGTTGACCGGTCAGTGGGCCGACAAGAACCTTGATTCGTCGGAAAAACTCAGTCTCGGCGGCCCCAATGGCGTGCGCGCCTATCCCGTGGGTGAAGTGGCCGGTGACGAAGGCATCCTCGGCCGCCTGGAGCTGCGCAAATACCTCGGGCGCTTCAAAGGCGCGATAGCCGAGGGCACCTTGTTTGCGGATGCAGGCAAGGTCACGGTCAACAAGAACCCCTGGGACAACAGCGAAAACACCCTGACGCGCTACGGCTATGGCGTGGGCCTGAACCTCTACCACCGCGACCTGGTGATGAACGCCAGCCTGGCCTTCTCGCCCGGCGAAGACCCCACCAGCGACGACCGCGCCGCCAAGCGCCTGTGGTTCTCCATTTCCGGCTCGCCCCAAGCGTTTGCCGGGTTGGCCAGTGACATCGGTTCCAAGGGCGAGGACTTCGAAGTCGCCGAGACCGATACCGTGATCTACGGCAATATCGGCATTATCCCGGAGTACGTCGACCGCCATGGCTCAACCCCGGCCGCGCCCGCAGACCAGAGCCGTCTCGCCACTCCCAACGGGCGCAACATGGCCAGTTTCTGGCGGGCCCGCGACAACGTCTCGGCCATCGGCGTGCACGGCGGCTATGGCTTGACCGACGATTGGAAACTGCTGTGGCAGCTCGAATACGGGATCTCGATGAACTACATCGAGAGCAACGACAAAACACTGAACACCTCGGCATCGCCCAGCACCAAGCTGCGTAACACCGGTGCGGCGTTCAACAACACCGACTACGGCACGCTGCTGTATGGGGTGTGGGACATGCCGATGAAAGAGTCCACCACCAGCCTCGACCCGTTCAACGGCAAGACCAGCGCGGCGTACTTCAACATTATTGGTTCGCCAGGGTTCAGTGCCGGGTTGTCGACCAACGTCAACGGCCCGCAAAGCTACAACGACACGGCCGTCAACGGCGACGCGGCGTTCAACCGGCGCCAGGCTGGCGTGGTGGAATACTGGACGCCGGTGTGGAACGGCCTGCAACTCAAACTGGCGTATTCGAACAACGGCATGCGCGCCGCCAGCGATGTGGACAAGGGCTATATCTACGGCAGCAGCCTGACCTACAACAACGGCGGCTTCACGGCGGTGGTCGCGGCCGAGCGGCACATCAATTACTTCGGCATTGCCGACCTGGGGCGCAACGCCCGTGGCCTGGGCAGCACCACCCATGTCACCGACGGTACTTCTTCGGATGACTTCAGCTTCCGCTACGGCCTGGCCTATGACTTCGGTGCGACCAAGCTCTCGGTGATCGCCGATGACCTGTCGTACTCCGAAGATGGCGTGATCAACAACAGTACGGCCACCAGCGACCTGTCCCACTATCGTCGCCGCGCCTACCTGCTGGGCGCGACCCACAAGATCGGCGCCTGGACCTTGAAAGCCAGCTACGGCAAGGCCCTGGCGGGCAAGTGCGAGATGATCCGCGCCACCCCGGTGGAGTGCGACACCCATGGCATGGGCGCCACCCAGTACGCGATGGGCTTCAACTACAAGCTGACCAAGAACATCGACCTGTTTTCCCAGTACGTGTTGCTGAAGAACCAGTCCCTGGCCAACTACAACTTCGCCTTGACCGGCGTGACCGCCGCCACCGGCTATTCGCCCGGCGTGGGCACCACCATCAGCGCCGTTGGCACTGGCATCAACTATTCGTTCTGAGGAGCCGGTCATGCGCCAATCCCATGTTCTCAAACCCCTGACGTTTGCCGTGCTCTGCGCCCTCTACGGCCTGGTGCCGATGCCCGCGCTGGCGCTGGACAACAACGCGTTGCCCACCAATGGCCAAGTGGTTGCCGGCAGTGGCGTCATCAGCAGCAACGGCAATGTTCTCACGGTGAACCAGGGCAGCGACCGCCTGATCGCCACCTGGGACACCTTCAATATCGGCAAGAACGCCCAGGTGAATTTCCTGCAACCGGGCGCGTCGTCGGTGGCGCTCAACCGCGTGACCGGCAGCGACGGTTCGCAGATCCTTGGGCACCTGAATGCCAATGGCCAGGTATTCCTGATCAACCCCCAAGGCGTATTGTTTGGCGCCGGCTCCATGGTGGATGTGGGTGGGCTGGTGGCCAGTTCGCTGAACATTTCCAACAGCGATTTCATGGCCGGCAAAAACGTGTTCGCCGGCCAGGGCGGCGGTGCGGTGGTCAACCAAGGCACGATCAGTGCGCGGGACGGCGGCAGCGTGGCGTTGCTCGGCGCCCAGGTGCGCAACGAAGGCACGGTGGTCGCGCGGCTGGGCTCGGTGGTGCTCGGCGGTGGGGAAAAGATCACCCTGGATTTCACCGGGGACGGCCTGATCAATGTCGAGGTCAACGACCCGGCCATCGGCGCCAGCGTGATCAATCGTGGCCTGCTGAGTGCCAACGGCGGCGCGGTGACCCTGACCGCCCGCGACTCCCAGGCCATGCTCAGCAACGTGGTGAACAACGCAGGTGTGATCGAGGCACGCAGCCTGCAACAGCGCAACGGCCGCATCATCCTCGATGGCGGCGACAGTGGCGTGGTGGTCAACAGCGGTGTGCTGGATGTCTCGGGTAAACAGAGCGGTGAGCACGGCGGCAACGTGACGATGACTGGGCAATACGTCGGCCTGTTCGACAGCGGCCGCATCGACGCCGATGGCGACATCGGCGGCGGCACCGTGTTGATGGGCGGCGACTACCAGGGCAGTGGCAACCTGCATCAGGCCGACAGCACTTTCATGGGCAGCGATGCGCGCATCAGCGCGAATGCCTTGAGCCGCGGTGATGGCGGCAAGGTCATCCTGTGGTCCAAGGACAGCACCCGGTTCTATGGCGACATCAGCGTGCGCGGCGCCGGCAGCCAGGGGCGTGGCGGGCTGGTGGAAACCTCCGGGCATGCGCTGGATGTGGCCGGTATTGTCGACCTCAGTGCGGTGTCGGGGCAGGGCGGCAGCTGGTTGATCGACCCGTTCAACATCAATATCACCAACGGCGCCAGCACCGGCACCTCCACCAGTTCGCCGTTCACGCCGAATGCCGGCGCCAGTTCCAACCTGAGTTCGGCGACCCTTAATGCATCGTTGTCCGAAGGCGCAAATATCCTCGTGACGACGTCGTCGGGCGCCGGCACTTCGGGGGATATCAACGTGCTGTCCAACGTCAAGGGCGTCGGCAACGCCACCCTGACGTTGCAGGCCCACCGCAATATCGTGATGACCAACACCAGCATCAGCAATGGCACCGGCAAAACGCTGAACGTGTCGCTGGTGTCCAACTTCAACAACAGCGGCAACGGCTCGGTGGCGCTGAGCAACGCGAGCATCAGCACCAACGGCGGCAACCTGACCATCAGCGGCGCGGTGGATCCGGCGACGTCCTGGGCGAGCACCAACGTCAGCAATGGCGTGGGCATTTCGATGACCAACGGCACGCGCATCAGTACCCGCGGCGGCGACATCACTTTGCGTGGCGCCACCTCGTCGAGCCTGGTCGCAGGCTCCACGGCCACCGCAATCAACATCAGCCGCAGTACCCTGGACGCGGGCGGCGGTAACATCAGCATCACCGCCGTGCAGGCCAGCAGCACCGGCAGTGGCGATGCGTTTGTGCTGACGGGCGGCAGCAACATTCTCACCTCGGGTGCCGGTTCCATCAGCGTCGACAGTACCAACCTGGGCAGCGGCAACGGCACGCGGATCTTCAGCACCAGCAACACCATCGCCGCCACCGGCAGCGGCAACCTCACCCTGCGCGGCAGTGCGGTGTCGGGCAGCGGCGTGCTGGTGTGTTCGACGGCAACGAGTTCGACGCAAACCTTGAGCGTGGGCAGCGGCACCTTGACGGTGCAAGGCACCGCCGATTCCGGGAAGGGCGTGTTCCTGGCGGCTTCCACCACGGGCGTGGTGACCCTGAGCGCAGGGGCGGGTGGCACTCTCGCTATCGACGGTTTCAGCGCAGGCGACTCCGGCACGGTGGTGAATTCCACGGGCACCGGCTCGGTGATCAACCTGACGACGCAGGATGGCAGCCTGTCCCTGAGCGGCACGGCCGGCGCGGCGTCGAGTGCGCCAGGCCTGAGCATCCGCAGCGGCGCCTCCGGGGCGGGCAATGGGGTGAATATCCTGTCCGGCAGCGGTGATATCCGCCTGCAAGGCACAGCGCTGGGAGTGGGGCCGGGGTTGTCGTTCAATGCCACCAATGCGCGGGGCTTCAACAACGTGATGACCGGCGGCAGCGGCAACCTTACCGTCACCGCACGGAGTGCCGGGGGCGCGGCATTGAGCTTCGACAACGGCACCAACACCCTGCAAGTGGTGGACGGCACCCTGCGCCTGGACCTGGAGGCGCCAGCGGGCAATTACATCAGCCAGAGCAACGGCACCTCGTCGATTACCGCCACCGGTAATGGCGCGGTGTTGATCAATCGGGGCGGGTTGATCCACAACGGCTTGCTGGAGGCGACCAGCGAACCGACCCGTCAGTATCATCAGGGCCAGATGGTCGGCGGAACCTGGAGCCAGGTGCTCAAGCCCACGGCCACCGACGAGGTGAGCATCGACGTGGTGCAACCGCTATGACCGACCAACCCTTTTCCCTGGAAGCCTTCGAATTCCTTTGCTACAGCCGCGACCACGAAGGCGGCGCGCGCGAACTCGTGCGCCTGCTGCAATTGATCGACCGCAACTACGGCAAGTTGTCCGAACAGTTTTCCCTGAGCGTGTCGCCCGCACTCACACCGGGAGAGCTGGAAAGCCACGTGCTGACGCGGCTGACCTGCGCCATTACGGCGCTGTTCTCCGACCCGACGTTCAGCCTCAGCCCCGGTGGCTTTGGCCAGTTGATCAACTTGCAGCGCTGGCTGTCGTCGTTGTTTGCCGCCAGTGCCTTTATCAACGGCGACCACATCCTGCGCTCGCTGAACCTGCTCGGGCCGCAGGGCAGCGACTACCGAATCACCGAGCAGAATTTGGTGAAGTTCTGCCTGCTGTACTCGCCGGAATCCCAGTTACCGCTGGATGTTGACCTGCTGTGGGCGCAGAACCCGACGTTGGCGGCGGCCCTGTTCATGGCATTGTTGTCGCCGCGCTTTCTCGGTACTCCGGCGGCGCACTCCAAGCGCGAGGTATTGCTGGCGTGGTTGCCGGGGCGTTTGGAACAACTCGACAGCCTGGATGCACTGCCGCTTAATGTGCTGCATGACGTGTACATGCATTGCAGTTACGCCGACTTGCCCGAGCGCCATCGCATCAAGGCGTCGATCAATACCTTGATCGAACGCAAGCTCGCCAGCCTGGGCATCCACAGCGTGCCCGTCGCCGTGGCGCCGCCGCGCGCCAAGCCGCTGATGCTGGTGCTGCTGGAATGGTTCTCCGGCGGGCATTCGATCTACCGCACCCATTCGCTGACGCTGCAGGCGGCGCGTCGGGATTTCCAGGTGGTGGCCGTGGGGTATGCGGCGAATGTGGATGCGCTGGGTCGCGAGGTGTTCGATGAATTTATCGAGCTGCGCGAACCGGATGACCTGTTCGCGTGCCTGCGCCAGCTCACTGCCCTCGCCAGCGCACGCCGCCCCGAGGTGTTCTACATGCCCAGCGTCGGCATGTTCCAGATCACGCTGTTTGCCAGTAACCTGCGTTTTGCGCCGTTGCAGGTGGCCGCGCTGGGGCATCCGGCGACCACGGCGTCGCGGCATATCGACCTGATCAGCGTGGAGGAAGATTTTGTCGGTGACCCGGCGTGTTTTACCGAGCGCCTGTTGCAACTGCCGGCCAATGGTCAGCCGTATCGGCCGTCCGCCATCCCCATCGACTTGCCGCACGTCACGCGTGAAGACCACGCCTGGGTCAACATCGCCATCGCCGCCACCACGATGAAACTCAACCCCACCTTCCTGCGCGCCTGCCAAGCGATCGCCGTGCGCACGTTGCACCTCTACGGCAAACGCGTGCGCTTTCACTTCCTGGTAGGCCAGGCCCAAGGGCTGTTATTCCCGCAACTGGTGCGCTTGATCGAGCGTTATGTGGGCGATGCGACGGTGTACCCGCACCAGCCCTATGCCGACTACATGGCCACGCTGAACCGCTGCGACCTGTTCCTGAGCCCGTTCCCGTTCGGCAATACCAACGGCATCATCGATGCCTTCACGGCGGGTTTGCCCGGTGTGTGCAAGACCGGGCCGGAGGTGTTCGAGCATATCGATGAGGGCTTGTTCCGGCGGGTGGGGTTGCCCGATTGGACGGTAGCGAGCACCCATGAAGCCTATGTGCAGGCGGCGGTGCGGTTGGCGGGCGACTACACCGAGCGCGCCGATTTATACCGGCACCTGGGAACAGACGCGCCACTGCAGCGCCTGTTCGGCGGTGAGCCCCATGCCTTGAGTGACGCGCTGTTGGCCAACCTGCCGGGCTTGCTATAGTTTTGCAGGCTTGAGCGGATACCCGGTGTCACCCCTATGAAGCGCCATTTCGAAGATTTGCAGCTGGGCAGTATCGAACTCTTCTGCCTCGCCGCCGAAGCCAGTAGCTTCACCGCCGCCGCGCAGGTGGCGGGTGTCACCCCGGCGGCCGTGAGTCGTAGCATCTCGCGTCTGGAAGAACGCCTGGGTTCACGCCTGTTTGTGCGCACTACCCGCAGCATCCGTCTTACCGACAGCGGCCGGACCTTTTTCGAGCAATGCCGCCAGGCCTTGACCCAACTGGTGGAGGCGCAGCAGGAAGTGATGGGCGCGCAGGCCGTGCCGTCGGGCTTGCTGCGTATCAGCATTCCCACCACCTACGCCCATCACCGCTTGCTGCCGCTGCTGCCCAGGTTTCGCGCGCTGTACCCGCAAGTCACGGTGGATATCCACATCAGCAACCGCAATATCGACTTTGTCGCCGAAGGGTATGACCTGGCCATCCGCGTGCGCGCCCAGCCGGACTCGTCGCTGATTGCCCGTCTGTTGGAAGACGGCGAACTGGTAGTAGTGGCATCGCCGTCTTACCTGAAGCGCGCCGGCATCCCACAGACGCTGGAAGATTTGCCCACCCATGAATGCATCCAGTACGAACTGCCGAGCAATGGCCGGCGCATCTCCTGGTTGTTCCAGGTGGATGGCAAGCCGCAAGAGTATGCGGGGGAGGCGGGGTACAGTTGTTCCGACGATGTGCTCGGCGGCGTGACCCTGGCCAAGCATGGCGCGGGGTTGTTTCAGACCTACAAGTTCATCGTCGAGCAGGAACTGGCAAACGGTAGCCTGGTGGAGGTATTGCAACCGTTTGGCGGGCGTTCGCGGCCGTTTACCTTGTTGTATCCCCATGGGCGCTATGTGCCGCACCGGGTTAGGGCGTTTGTGGATTTCCTGATGCAGTGTCGGGACGAATGGGCGGCGCCGTAGAGGCCGCGATATCCCAGGTCAGGAGGAGTTGGCTGATTGCCGCGTCGATAGTGGCATGGGGCACGTTGTCCCGTGCCAGGATCGAAACGCCCTGCAGGAAGCTGTCAAACACCGTCGCCATCACCGCCGGGTCGAGCGTCTGCGGCAATTGGCCCAGGCGCATCGCCCGCTCCACACACGCCACAATCCCCGCACGGGTGCGTCGCCGCGACTGGGTCAACCCATCCGCCACCCTTGTGTTCTCCGGGCTCGGCGCGCTCATCACCCCCAGCGCCACCATGCAGCCCTTGGGGTGGCCGTCTTCGCACTGCATGCGCGCCGACTGGCGCAGCGCTGTTTCAACCGCCTGCCGTGGTAAGAGGCTTTCGTCCCACAGGCATTCGGTGACTTGGGCGTAGGTCGCCAGGTAACGCTGCACGCATTCGTCGAACAGCGCCTCTTTGGAGCCGAACGCCGCATAAAAACTCGGTGCGGAGATGCCGCCACCCAAGCCGGCCTTAAGCTGGGCGAGGGAGGTGGCGTCGTAGCCGTGCTGCCAGAACAGGTGCAACGCCTGGTCCACGGCGTGTTCGCGGTCGAAAGTGCGGGGGCGGCCCATCTGTGCCATGTCAGGTCTCCGGTGGATAGCGAGATAAATACTAGTCGATACATAAGTCGTTGACAACGTGATGTGCGCACCTGCAACATTTATATCGATCAGTATCTAAGTCCCGCTCAAGGAGTTTCCCGTGACACCCTCACTTACGTTATCGGCGTCATCCGACCGCTTGCCCATCGGCGCTTTGCTCGCCCTGGCCATGACCGGCTTCATCTGCATCGTCACCGAAACCCTGCCGGCGGGCCTGTTGCCGTTGATCAGCGAAGGATTGGCGATTTCGCCGTCGATGGCCGGGCAGATGGTCACGGCCTATGCGTTGGGCTCGGTGCTGGCAGTGATCCCCATGACCATCGCCACCCGTGGCTGGCGGCGGCGCAATGTGTTGCTGCTGACCATCGTCGGCTTTTTGCTGTTCAACTCGATCACCGCGTTGTCGTCTCACTACGGCGTGACACTGGTGGCGCGGTTCTTTGCCGGTGTGGCGGCGGGGTTGGCCTGGAGCCTGCTGGCCGGTTACGCCCGGCGCATGGTTGCGCCACACCAACAGGGCAAGGCACTCGCGCTGGCGATGGTCGGTACACCGATTGCGTTGTCGTTGGGTGTGCCGTTGGGCACATGGCTGGGTGGGCTGGTGGGGTGGCGCACGACCTTTGGCCTGATGTCGGCGGTCAGCCTGGTGCTGATTGCGTGGGTGCTGGTGAAAGTCCCGGACTACGCGCCTCAACCGGCGCACCAACGGCTGTCCCTGGGCAAAGTGTTGACCACGCCGGGCGTGCGGCCGGTGCTGGCGGTGGTGATCAGTTGGATGCTGGCGCACAACATTCTCTACACCTACATCGCACCGTTCGTAGCGCCTGCCGGATTGGCAGAGCGGGTTGACCTGGTGCTGTTGGTGTTCGGGGTGGCCGCGTTGGCGGGGATCTGGCTCACGGCCAAGTTGGTCGAGCCGCTGCTGCGCCAGACCGTGCTGGTGAGCCTGGTGACCTTCGCGGCGATAAGCCTGGTGTTCGGTTTTCTGGGCAATGTGCCCGAGGTGATCTACTTCGGCGTAGCGGTGTGGGGCCTGAGTTTCGGCGGCGCCGCGACCCTGCTGCAAACCGCCCTGGCCGATGCGGCGGGGGATGGCGCGGACGTGGCGCTGTCGCTGAATGTGGTGGCGTGGAACAGCGCGATTGCCGGCAGCGGTGTGGTCGGCGGCGTGTTGCTGGACACCTGGGGCGTGGCGTCGTTTCCGTGGGCGATGCTGGTGTTGATCGGCGTATCACTGGTGATCGCCTGGGGGGCCAGTGCCCACGGCTTCACGCCGGGCGCGCGGGATGCGGGAAAACCTACAGCGGTCGGGCACTAATCTGACATTCGTTAGTCAATAATCCTCGCAATATCATCCACTTGGCTCCGCTCGGCGGAGCCTGCCGCTTCACTTCCTTTCGAAGATTTAATGCATGTACCTACGCAAAATTGCCGTTGGGCTGACCGCCCTTGTTTTGCTTTCCTCTGGGGCCAACGCCCGAAGCTTGCCGGACCTCTATTCCCAACAGGAAAAACAGCTCAGCTTCGACAGCTGCGCCGACCTGTTCCCCGCCGCCCCGATCAAGACCACCACCGTGCCGGCCGCGATGAAACCCCTGGCCCTGTGCTCCGACCATTTCGCCGTGCTCTACTCGCAAACCAGCAAGACGCCCTTGGTGGTGGTCGAACGCTTGAACGCTGCACTCCTGAAAGACGCCAAGGGCGAGGAGCGCACCAACCAGTTCTACGCCGATCCGCGCATTCCCAAAGGTGGCCGTGCGGAGTTGAGCGACTACCGCGCCCAGCATCCCGCCGTGGACCGTGGCCACCAATCCCCAGCCGCCGACGCGCCGAATGCCAACGCCATGGCGCAGTCGTTCGCGCTGTCGAACATGGTGCCCCAGGACCCCACGAACAACCGCAAGATCTGGAGCAAGGTCGAGGCTGACGTGCGCAAGTTTGCCGTGCGTGCCGGTGGCGATGTGTACGTGTTTACCGGCCCGCTGTTCGACCCAGGCTACGGCACCATCGGCGCCAACAAGGTCTGGGTGCCGACGCGCCTGTTCAAGCTGGTGTACGACGCTTCCAGCAAACGTGCCTGGGCGTATGTGCTGCCCAATGCCGAGACGCGCATTCAAAAACCGATGGATTATGAGACGTTTGTGAAGAGCACCGGGCTTAGGTTGTTGGGGGATCTTCCGGTGTCGGGGTCGGTGGGGCGGAGTTGACCAAGCCCGCTCACCACAATGTCTTGCCTTGGGGTTTATACTCGCGCCCATTCAAATCTACCGAGATATCCCATGAACACCTCTGTTCCTCTCGCTCCCGCGCGCGCGCCCGTCGCACCGTTGGTGGCCTTTATCATCCTGGTGCTGGGCGCCCTGTTCCTGCAAAACAGCGTCGGCTCGCACCAGGTATTGTTGTTGGTGGTCGGTGCGGCACTGGGTTTGACCCTCTATCACGCCGCCTTCGGGTTCACCTCGGCCTGGCGCGTGTTCATCAATGATCGCCGTGGCGCCGGCTTGCGTGCGCAGATGGTGATGCTGGCGATCGCGGTGCTGTTGTTCTTCCCGGCATTGGGGGCGGGCAGTTTGTTTGGGCAACCGGTGGTCGGGCTGGTGGCGCCGGCCGGGGTGTCGGTGGTGTTTGGGGCGTTCATCTTTGGCATCGGCATGCAGTTGGGCGGCGGCTGTGCGTCGGGCACGCTGTTCACCGTGGGTGGCGGCAATGCGCGCATGCTGGTGACGTTGTTCTTCTTTATCTGTGGCTCGCTGATCGCCACGCACCACGTGGACTGGTGGTTTGCGCTGCCGGCCTTCCCGGCGGTGTCCATCGTCAAGAGCTTCGGCGTGGTGCCGGCGATGGGCCTGAGCCTGGCGGTGTTTGCGATCATTGCAGTGGTGACCGTGCGCCTGGAGAAGGCTCGTCATGGTCAATTGGAAGAGGGTTTGAAAAGCGAGCATCAAGGCCTGCGGCGCTTCTTGCGCGGCCCGTGGCCATTGGTGTGGGGCGCCATCGGCCTGGCCTTGCTCAACTACGCCACCCTGGCACTGGCGGGTCGGCCTTGGGGCATTACCTCGGCGTTTGCGTTGTGGGGCGCCAAAGTCGCCAGCGGCCTGGGTGTGGACGTGGCCAGTTGGGCGTTCTGGCAGATGCCGGGCAACGCCAAGGCGCTGGCTGCGCCGGTGTGGGAAGACATCACCAGCGTGATGGACATCGGCATCGTCTTCGGCGCGCTGTTGGCCGCCGGCCTGGCCGGGCGTTTCGCCCCCAGCCTGAAGATTCCGGCGCGTTCGCTGGTGGCAGCGGTGATCGGCGGCCTGTTGCTCGGCTACGGCTCACGCCTGGCGTACGGCTGCAACATCGGCGCGTACTTCAGTGGCATCGCCTCGGGCAGCCTGCATGGCTGGGTGTGGCTGGTGGCGGCGTTCATTGGTAACAGCGTGGGCGTGCGGTTGCGGCCGTTTTTCTTCGCGGGTGAGCGGCCGCAGGTGGCGTTAAGCGGTTGCTGAGTCAGTCCTGAACGGAACTGTCTGGCGCCTGAGCCGCTTCAGCCGCCAGCTTTTCCCGGTCCGCCTTGCTGATGTATTTATCCTTTTTCTTCGGCGCCAATTTGGCGTTGGCCTTCTTGGCTTTTTCCTTGAAGAGCTGCTGGAGTTTTTTCTGGCGGTTCATGGGGTTCTATCCGGGTTGTTCAGGCTCGGGATGATACCAGCTTCGCCCACTGGGTCGCTTTTTAGCGCCGATCTGTGCATTGAATCGCCTGTCCTTTCGCCAATAATCGGGTGTTCCACCGCACAACGGAAGACACTCGATGAGCCTCCACACCCGCACCAAACGCCTGACCGTCCCGCAATTGGTCGCCATGAAGGGCCAGCAGAAGATCGTTTCCCTGACGGCCTACTCCAGCGCCATCGCCAAGCTGATCGACCCGTGGGTCGATTTCATCCTGATCGGTGATTCCACGGCCATGGTCGGTTACGGCCGGTCTTCGACCTTGAGCATGCAGCTTGAAGAAATCATCGGCCATACCCGCGCTGTGGTCGACAGCACGCGCCTGGCGTGTGTCATTGCCGACATGCCGTTTGGCAGTTATCAGGAATCCAACGAGCAGGCCTTTCGCAATTGCGCGCAGGTGTTGGCGCGCACCGGCTGCGATGCGGTGAAGCTGGAGGCCAACCAGGCCTTGGCCGGGACTGTCGAGTTCCTGGTGGCGCGGGGAATTCCGGTCATGGCGCATGTGGGGCTGATGCCGCAGTTCGTCAATGTGATGGGCGGCTTCAAGGCCCAGGGCCTCACCGCCGAAACCGGCGCGCGGATTGCCGAGGACGCGCGGGCCAACCTGCAGGCGGGTGCGTTCAGTCTGGTGCTTGAGGGCGTGGCTGAAGGTGTGGCCCGTCAGATCACCCTCGACTCAAAAATGCCCACCATCGGCATCGGCGCGTCACCGGCCTGCGACGGCCAAGTGCTGGTCACTGAAGATGTGCTGGGCCTGGGCGGTGAACACCTGCCGCGCTTCGTCAAACAGTACGCGGATGTGGGGGCAGTGATCCGCGACGCCTGCGAGCGGTTTGCCGAAGACGTACGCCATGGCCGTTTCCCTGAGGCGCGGCACTGCTACGGGCTCTGACGAACCGCCTGCGACAACTGCTCCATGGCCTGGGCGATATCCTTGCTCCAATCGAGGGTGAAGCTCAGGCGCAGGTGCTGTTTCCAGCTGCCTTGCTGGCTGAACAGTTCACCAGGCGCAATCACGATGCGCTCGGTCAGCAGGCGTTCGAACACCCGGTGCATGTCGACCGGGCGCGTGGCCTCAAGCCAGAAGCATGCGCCGCCCTGTGGAATCGTCCCCTCAAACGCGCCATTGGCGTACTCGTCCAGCAGGGCTTTCATGCGGGTCATGCAGTCGTGCAACAAGCCCCGCAGTTTGTGCAGGTGCGCGTCGATGCGCTTGGACGTGAACAGCTTGGCAATCGCTTTCTGACGGATCGGCGAGAGGCGAAACGCCCGCTCCAGGAACACACGCTGCAACTGCGGCCCACACCCACGGCACAGCACATAACCGTAGGGGGCCTCCGAGCCGATCACCTTGTCGAACGTCGAGAAAACCAAGAGTTTCTGCGGGTCGGCAAAGTCACGGTAGCGCGCCGGCGGGGTCGCGAAATACAAGTCGCCGTACGTGTCGTTTTCGAACAGCCAGATAGCCCGTGCCGCCAGCCACCGGCAGATCTGCTGTTTATCCTCGGCTGGCATGCGGCTGCCGTGGGGAATGTTCACGGTGGATGACAGTACCGCCAGGCGGATGGGCTCACGTTCGAGCAGTTCATTGAGCACGCGCAGGTCGAAGCGGCCGTCGGCGTCGAGGTGCAGTTCGATCACGCGGATGTTCGCCGCCTGCAACTGGCGCAGAATCGCCCATGAACACGGTGACTCCACCAGCGCCACGCTGCCCCCGAGGTCCAGGGCATTGAGCGATAGCTCCAGCACGCTGTGCAGATCTGCGCCGATGTACACCTGATCGGCCTGCCAGTAGTTGTCCGTGGCACGGGTGTAGCGTTCGGCCAATGCCGCGCGCAACTCGGGCTCGCCGAAGGGCAGGTACTGCGGTGTGAGGGTGCGCGGGTAGTGGCGGGCCAGTTCCCGCTCGATCATCAGCAACGGGTTTTCCAGCGACAGCAGGATGGCCGGGACGTCGGCGCTCAGGGCCAGCATGCCCGGTTGGCGGGAGGTGGCGAAGACCTGATCGAGCAGGTTGGATGAGCGTTCAGTCGACAGAGGCGCCGGCGTCAAACGGGTGAAATAACCCAGCTTGGGCTTGGCGACGATTCGGCCTTCATCCTCCAGCAGCGAATAGGCGTACTTGGTCGTCGACACCGATACGCCGAGACGCTGCGCCAATTGGCGCAGCGACGGCAGTTTTTGCTCGGTTTGCGCAGGGCTGGCCTCGATCAACTCGACGAGGTAGCGATACACCGCTTGATAGGCGAAAGCGGTGTGCTTGGGGTTAGCCATGCGTGTTCAAGAGGTGACGGTCGCGTGCGCGTCAGCGCTCTGCGGCTTATGCATGACAAACGTTGCCTTTACCCGTTTGGATACCAGCATGTAAGGCACCCATACAAACAAGGCGAACAATGCCCGTGCCATTTCTTTTGCGGTGTTGTTGTCGAAGATGGGTTTATCCACCAGAACGAAGGAGCACGCCCAGGCATCAAGAGGCACGAACACAACCGATGCAATCACCGTGGCGATATAAACCTTGGGGAACAGGTAATGCTTGGTGAAGAACAGATAGACCAAATAAGCGTAGGTGGCCACAAACAATCCGTTGATCAGCGTTTCTGAAATCAGGATCGGCCCCCACAGTGGGCTATATAGGGGCAATCCCGGCGTACTGACGGCGGTGAATGTGCCATTTGTGAAAATCGGGTAATAAATGGTGAGGAGGTTAAAGCTCAGGCGGATAATCGAGATGAACAGACCTATCCCGACCAATACGAGCCAGCCGCTTAGCCCCTTTAAATCTTTGCTTTCTTGCATGTCGTGCTCCGTGGGTGACTAACGTTTCGAATAATTGATCAATGGCTGGACGATTGGCGCAGAAACGCAGTGATCAGTTCTATCACCTGTTGTTGGATTTCCGCCCTCGGCCGCCCCCCCGTACCATCCCGGCAAATCATGCCATCGCCCGGCGAGCTTTCTTCAATCAGCTCCATCCCGCCCGGCTTGCAGATCGACATGAACGTGAAGTGAGTGGCATCGCCGATCTCCACGTACTGAGTCGAGGCTTTGGGCAGGCGCTTGACCAACGCGGCGGACTCCAGGTTAGGGTCCATGTCCTCTGTGGGTACGCCACCCGCAATCACCAAAGCCGGCACCGGAAGGGTGGCGAGACTGGCGTCGGTGAAGCCGGGCGCGAGGCCCAGGTCCAGGGACACAATGGCGGTGACGCGTTTATCGCTCAAGTCAGCGGCCAGCTTGGCTTTCCCTTCGGGCGTGCCAGCGGGGTTCATCTCATGGTAGCCAATGCAACCGCCGAGCTTGGGGTGTGCGTTGCAGGCCTGGGTGAACAAATCGGGATCGAAGCGTGCGCCGGCAATCTCCAGCACGGTCCAGCCACCGAGGGAGTGGCCGACGGCGGCAATGCGATTCTTTGCCAGCGCGCCAAATTGCTTGGGCTGCGCCAGGACCGCGTCAATGGCGCGACTCAGGTCGGCCGGGCGCTTCCATAACTGAGCGGCGGCCTGCGGGCTACGGTCCTTGGTGGTGGTGCCGGGGTGATTGACCGCCGCCACGATGTACCCTTTGTGCGCCAATGCACTGGCCAACCACACCTGTTTGCCCCAATTACCGCCGTAGCCGTGGGAGAGCACGACCAAAGGATGCTCACCGGCAGCCGGTGGTGCATCTGTCACCGCGAGGGCGCCGATGAACACCCCGTTGTCGGCGATCAGTTGGGGTTTGGCGGTGCTTGCAGCGGGATACCAGACCACCATTTCCAGCGGGCGGCTGGTCTGCGCGTCGGGCAGGGTGGTGGTTTTGAAGCCGACGGGGCTTTCGGTCGCGAGGGCGGGCGTGGTCAGGCAAAACACAAGCAGGGCGCGCAAGGCGGTTTTCATTGTTGTTATCTTCCTTGATTTTGGTCGCGCATCATTACCTGAAACCGATCGTCTGGGTACCCCCCTTAACCCTTGGTATTTGCCAACCCAACCCCATAACTTGCCTGTATCCATTGCGCGGAAGAACCGACCATGACCAACCCAACCGAAACCGCCATCCTCGCCGGCGGCTGCTTCTGGGGCATGCAAGACCTGTTGCGGCGTTACCCCGGCGTGCTGCACACCCGCGTCGGCTACACCGGCGGCGATGTGCCGAATGCCACCTACCGCAACCATGGCAACCATGCGGAAGCCATCGAGATCGTGTTTGACCCGGCGGTGATCAGCTACCGGCAGATTCTGGAGTTCTTTTTCCAGATCCATGACCCGAGCACACCGAATCGACAGGGCAATGATCGTGGGCCGAGTTATCGCTCGGCGATCTATTACCTGAGTGAGCAGCAACGGGACGTGGCCGAGGATACGGCAGCGGATGTGGATGCTTCGAAGTTATGGCCGGGTCGAGTGGTGACCGAGATTGAACCGGCTGGGCCATTTTGGGAGGCGGAGCCGGAGCACCAGGATTATCTGGAACGAATTCCCAATGGATACACCTGCCACTTTATCCGGCCGAACTGGAAGCTGCCGAAGCGCGGTTAAGTCAGCGCAACGGCAAAAAATGAAGGGGCCGGATCAATCCGTCCCCTTCACGGTCAGCCAGCACAGGTCTGTTTGTCGATTTCGAACCGCCCCACTTCTTTTTCGTTTTTACTGCCGAAAATATAAATCAAGGTGCCGCCCAGTGTGAGGATTGACGAGTCTTTAGGCATCTGCGCGGCGCAAACAGCCTGGGTGATGTCGGAGAATGTCGCGTCCAGGTCAAAGCTATCGGGCTGGGTATCGTAGTTGACCAGCGTGTAATAGAACTTTATCGCGTGGCTGTTAGCCGCTTCCGCCCGGTCGAACCTGATGTCCTCGTTGACCATCCAATTACGAGCCGTGGTTCGCGCGGTCAGGATGATCAGGTCGCTAAGGTAGCTGGGTTTGCTGGGCTCGGGTGTTTCTTCGAAGGCCTGTTTTATCAGCACGCCGGCCAAACCAACAAACAGCAATGCCCACGCCGAATACCAAAACACTTTCCTGGTTTTTTCTGTTGCCACGTCATCGTTTCCTTGTGTCCCAGGGCAGCACTATCGGCTTTTTCCTGGGTAAATCCATGGGCTGATAGTGCTCATGTTGACACAACGCCGATGAATCGAGAAAACATCAAACCATCGTCAGGGATCAGCGCTTTTCGTACGCCCTGTACTCATTCTGCAGCACGATATGGTCCGCCACATACTTCGCATCGTGCCAAACCCCATAGATAAACGACGATGCGCGGTTTACCAGATTCGGCAACCCCAGGAAGTAGATCCCGCTCTGCGCCGAGATCCCGCGTTTGTGGAACGGCTCGCCTTTTTCATCGAATGCGTCCACCTTCAACCAGCTGAAATCGAACGTAAAGCCAGTGGCCCAGAGGATCGTGGTCACGCCTGCCTCTGCCAGGTCCAGGCTCAACATCGGAGTCACCAGGCACTCAGGGTCTGGCAACAACTCCCAGGCTTGCGGTTCCGGCGGAAACGGCAAGCCGTTGGCCTCGATATAGGCGTCTGCATCGCGCAGCACATCAAAGTAGGCGCGATCCCCTTCAGCTACGTTCCCGGCCAAGCCCGGTTGGAAGGTCATGACGCCGTCTTTCCAATCCTGGGTGACGCCCACCAAGTGAATCCCTTGGTGGGCCAGTCGGCGGAAGTCGACGGTCTTGCCACCTTCATAGCCACTTACTGCAAAGGCCACGTGTTTTTTCTTCGGCTGGATTTTGACTTCATCCCACAGGCCCAACGCACCCAGCCACCAACAGTAGTCACGGCCGCGATAGGCGCGGGGCGGGCGGTAGTGTTCGCCCACCGAGAGGTACACGGTCTTGCCGGCCTTTTGCAGTTCTTCGGCGATTTGTGAGCCGGAGGCGCCTGCGCCGACGACCAGTACTGCGCCTTCAGGGAGTTGACCGGGGTTCTTGTAGCTGGACGAGTGCAGTTGGTGCAGCGGCGCGGTGGTCGGGACGATGTCCGGGATGGAAGGGCGCTGGAACGGGCCGGTGGCGGCTACCACGTTGGCGGCTTCGATCACGCCGGCCGATGTCGTCACCTTGAAGCCGGGTCGCCCCACATGACGTTCTACCTGCTGTACTTCTACTCCGGTGCGCACGGGGGCCTGCAACTTGTCCACGTAGGCTTCGAAGTAGTCGGCCATGCGTTCCTTGGGAGGAAAGGCTTCCGGCGAGATGCCCTCGAATGTGAGGCCGGGAAACCGGTCATGCCAGGCCGGGCCGTTGGCGACCAGGGAATCCCAGCGCTCCGAGCGCCAGCGTTCGGCGATGCGGTGGCGTTCCAGCACGATATGCGGCACGCCCATCAGCGACAGGTGTTCGCTCATGGCGACGCCGGCCTGGCCTGCGCCGACGACCAGGGTGTTGATTTTTTCGACGGACATAGGCGGTTCCTGCACAGTCATTAGGCGGTTTGGTCCAGCAATTCGGCCACGGCCGTCAGTGCCAGTTGGTAACCCAGCGCCCCCAGCCCGGCGATCACACCGGTGGCGGCCTTGGATACATAGGAGTGGTGCCGAAAGCTTTCGCGCTTCCAGATATTGCTCATGTGCGCTTCGATGATCGGGCCGTCGAAGGCCAGCAGCGCATCCAGGATCGGCACCGAGCTGTAGCTGAGCCCGGCGGCGTTGATCACGATGGCGTCGGCGTTCAAGCGTGCCTCTTGAATCCAGTCCACCAGTACGCCTTCATGGTTGCTCTGGCGAAAGTCCAGGGTCAGGCCCAATGTCGCGGCGAGGTCTTGGCAGCGGGCTTCGATGCTGGAGAAGCTCTCGCTGCCGTAGGTGCCGGTTTTGTCCAGGCCGTAGAGGTTGGCGTTGGGGCCGTTAAGGAAAAGCACGGTGTGGGTCATGGCGTACTCCAGGTTGTTCAGGGCTGCCAGTCATCCGGCACAACTGCAATCACGTCGATTTCCATCAACCACTCCGGCTGGCCCAGGCCCGAGATCACCAGTCCGGTCGAGATCGGGAATACGCCTTTGAGCCACTTGCCGACTTCCTGGTACACCGGCTCGCGGTAGCGCGGGTCGATCAGGTAGGTGGTGGTCTTCACGATGTGCGACAGGTCAGAACCCGCCTCTTCCAGCAGTTGCTTGACGTTCTTCATCGCCTGTTCGGCCTGGGCGCGCGGGTCGCCCAAGCCCACCAGGTTACCGTCGAAATCGGTGCCGATCTGGCCGCGCACATAGATGGTGTTGCCGGCGCGCACGGCCTGGCACAGGTCATTGTCCAGCGCCTGGTTGGGGTAGGTCTGTTGGGTGTTGAACATGCGGATGCGAGTATGGGTCGGCATAACGGCAACTCATGGGAAACGGGATGCAGCCAGCTTCACACCGGCCCGATTGCAACGAAACCAGCATTTGCGCGGGGTAGTGCTTAGGAAAAACCGAAGCCCGTGCAGGTCATCGGTTGGCGCGTGACCCGGCACGAACCCTGCAACGCACCCGGTACAGTCATTGTTGAGGGGGCAGGCGTGATGCTCAGTCGTATTACTCAGCGTCAACTGGAGTATTTTGTTGCGTCGGGAGAGGCGGGCAGCATCAGTGCGGCCGCTGAACGCATCCACGTGTCGTCGCCTTCGATCTCGGCGGCGATCACCCATATGGAGGCCGAGCTGGGCATCCAACTGTTTATCCGCCACCACGCCCAGGGCATTTCCCTCACGGCGGTGGGGCGCCTGGTGATGCAGGAAGCCAAGCTGATCCTGGAACAGATGACCAACCTCTACACCATCGCCTCGGAGTCCTTGAACAGCGTGCGCGGGCCGCTGCGGGTCGGCTGCCTGGCGTCGCTGGCGCCGATGATCACGCCGGAATTGGTGTTTGGTTTCGGCCGTGCGTTTCCCGGCGTGCGGCTGACGCAAGCCGAAGGCAACCACGAAGAGTTGCTGGAAAAACTGCGCAGTGGCGAGCTGGATATCGCCCTGACCTACGACCTGGTGACCAGCCCGGACATCGACTTCCAGCCCCTGGCCCAGCTGCCGCCGTATGTGATGGTCGGCGAGTATCACCCGCTGGCGAACTCGCCGGCCGTCAGCATGCAAGACCTTGAGGCTTACCCGGTGGTGCTGCTCGACACGCCGTGGAGCCGCGACTATTTCCTTAGCCTGTTTATCCAGGCCGGCACCACGCCGAACATCATCATGCGCTCCACCAACCTCGAAACGGTGCGCGCCATGGTGGGCAACGGCATCGGCTATTCCTTCGCGAATGCGCGGCCCAAATCGAACCTGTCCCAGGACGGCAAACGGGTGATCCGCCTGCGCCTGGCCGGTTCACACCGGCCGATGCGCCTGGGCTACGCCACGGCCTGCAACACGCAGTCGTCGCGGGTGGTGTCGGCGTTTGCCGAGCGGTGCCGCATGTTTGTGTCCGACCAGTACATCCCCGGCATGGCGCCGCCGAGCTTTTTTGATCCGCATGCAGTGCGGGTCTTGAGTGGGGTGAGCTGATTTCCTCAGGTGTTCGCACCAAAAAGTGGCGAACGGGTCTTTTTGGGGCTGCTTCGCAGCCCAACGCGGGGCAAGCCCGCTCGCCACACACAGCCTTCTAGGCTGCATAGGTTCTGCCTACCCAGTGCCCCGGCTTTTACGAATTGACCCTGACCACCTCCCCCCACGACTCTGAACCCATCGATGTAGATCAACTTCTCAGGGCACAGCGACGATGACATTCGACTGGAATTACATGTTTGGCTTGCTGGGCGATGCCGAGTTCTGGCGTGCGACGTGGACGGTGATCAAGCTCAGCACCCTGACCTGGGTCTTGAGCATCGGCCTGGGCTTTCTGCTGGCGCTGGCCAAGCAGTCCAGGCACGGCCTGCTCAGCGTGCCGGCGCGCGGTTACATCTGGCTGTTCCGCAGCCTGCCGCTGCTGGTGCTGCTGATCTTTATCTACAACCTGCCGCAAGCGTTGCCCGGCACCTCGGCGGTCCTGGCTGACCCGTTCTGGTCTGGCCTGCTGGCGCTGGTGATCTGCGAGACCGCCTACGTGGCCGAGATCCATCGCGGTGGCCTGCTCTCGATTCCCAAGGGCCAGGGCGAAGCGGCGCGGGCACTGGGCCTGAAGTTCTTCGGCACGCAATGGCGCGTGGTGATTCCCCAGGCGTTGCGGGTGGCGTTGCCGTCGCTGGCCAACGAATACATTTCCATCGTCAAGCTCACCTCGTTGGTGTCGGTGATCTCGCTGACCGAGATCCTGATGGTCGGCCAGCGCCTGTATTCGCAGAACTTCCTGGTGATCGAGACCATGGCGGCGGTGGCGTTCTTCTACGTGTTTATCGTCACGGTGTTCGACTTCCTGCTCAAACGCCTGGAGCGCTTTCTCGACGTCAACCAGCGCAACGTGTCCCGTGTTCCCGATGCGGCGGTGCTGGCCCTGGCCACCCAACAGCGCACCGCCTTGGCGCGCCCGGCCACCAATGGCGAACCTGCGTTGCAGGCCGCGCGGCTGCACAAGGCCTACAACGATATCGAGGTGCTGGGCTCGGTCAACCTGCAGATCCAGCCCGGTGAAGTGGTGTCGGTGATCGGCCCTTCCGGCTCTGGCAAAACCACGCTGATCCGCCTGCTCAATGGCCTTGAGCAACTGGACAACGGCGAGATCAGGATCAATGGCCAGCCATTCATTCACTTGAACAAAGTCGGCGCGCAGAAGCCCCAGTACATCGAGCACGCCGAGCATCGCCTGAACATCGGCATGGTGTTCCAGAGCTTCAACCTGTTCCCGCATTTGAGCGTGCTCGACAACCTGCTGATGGCGCCCAAATACCATCGCCTGGGCGCGACCTCCGAGCTCAAGCAACAGGCCTACGCGCTGCTGCACAAGGTCGGCATGCTCGATCACGCCTGGAAGTACCCGCACCAGCTGTCCGGCGGCCAACAGCAACGCGTGGCCATCGCCCGCGCCCTGATGATGCGCCCACAGATCATGCTGTTCGACGAGCCCACCTCGGCCCTCGACCCAGAGAAAGTCAAAGAAGTGCTGCAAGTCATCGAAGCCCTGGCCGAGGAGGGCATCACCATGGTGATCGTCACCCACGAGATGAACTTCGCCTTCAAGGTGTCCGACCGCATCGTGTTCATGGAGAAGGGCCGCGTGGTCTGCGACGACACGCCGGGCGCCTTGCGCAGCGGCCACAACCCACGCGTGGAGGCGTTCCTCAAGGACGTCTCGCTGGCGTGACCCCCTCAACGTTCAGGAAAAACACAATGATCGAGCAAGCGCACATCGAACAATTCCAGCGTGACGGTTTCTTGGTGGTCGAAGGCGTGTTGTCGCCGGAGGAAGTGGCGGCGTTGCAGCACGATTTCGACCGGTGGGTCGAAGAAAGCCGCAGCCATGAGCAGGGCTGGGGCGCCACCGTCGATGGCCGCGAGCGGTTTGACCTGGAGGGTGACCACCGCGCCGATCACCCGTCGCTGCGCCGGGTCAGTTCGCCCACCGAGATTTCAGCGGCCTATGAGCGCGTAGCGTTGCACTCGCGCATGGCGGCGATTTCCGCGCAGTTGATCGGCGCCCATGGCACACGCTTTCACCACAGCAAGATCAACTCGAAACTGCCCCACACCGCGACCCAGGTGAAGTGGCACCAGGACTTCCTGTTCACGCCCCACAGCAACGACGACATCGTCACCGCCTTGCTGATGGTCAGCGAAGTGACCCCGGAAAACGGCCCGCTGAACGTGATCCCCGGCAGCCATAAGGGCCCGCTGTGGTCGCACTGGCAGCACCAGCGGTTCACCGGCTCGGTGGACGACGCGGTCGTCGAAGAACACTGCCAGCAACCGGTGGCCTGCTACGGCCCTGCGGGCTCCGTGTGCTTCATGCACACCCGTCTGCTGCATGCTTCCAGCCCCAACGAGACCGAACTGCCGCGCACTCTCTTCATCAGCGTGTACGCCGCTGAAGACGCGCTGCCCTTCGGCGAAAACCCTCTGCCCAGTGCACATGCCGGCCTGCTGGTGGCCGGTGAAGAAAGCGGCTTGGTGCGCTCCACCGAAAACCACGTGCGCTTGCCGCAAAAGCCGCGTGGCGCCTCGTTCTTCGTGCAACAGGCGGGACAAGATTCAGCCACTGCCTAACCCCCCTAAACCTTGCAGGTAATCACCATGACAGCGTTTCGTAAAAGTGTTCGTCCCCTTGCCGTGTGCCTGCTGGGCGCAGCGGTTGCGATGACTTCGTTGGCGGCTTCGGCGTTCCAGCAGGACGGCAAGATCATCGCCGGTTCCGACGTAACGTTCTTCCCCTATGAGTACATGGATAACAACAAGCCCGCAGGCTTTGACATCGAGTTCATGGACGGCCTGGGCAAGGTCATGGGGCGCAAGGTCGAGACCCTCGACACGCGGTTCCCCAACCTGATTACCGGCCTGCAAGCCGGGCGTTTCGATGTGACCAACTCGTCGATGTACATCACGGCGGAGCGGGTCAAGGTCATCGACATGATCCCTTACCTCAAGAGCGGCGAGTCGATCCTGACCCTTAAGGACAGCAGCTTCCAGCCCAAGACCCCGGAAGAGTTCTGCGGCCACAAGATCGGCTCCATGGGCGCCACATCCTGGCTGGCGCAGATGAACAAGCTTTCCACCGAGTACTGCGTGGCTAAAGGCTTGAAGCCGATCCAGATCAGCGAATACAGCACCGACCCGCAAACCACCCAGGCCCTGCTGGCCCACGCGGTTGAAGCGCAGATCACCGACGCCGCCGTGGCCCGTGGCGTGATCGACAAACTCGGCAGCCGCGTGGTGATTTCCTCCGACACCCTGATCTACCCGGTGCTGAACGGCTTCGGCGTGAAGAAGGGCAATGACACGGTGAAAAAGGCCCTGATCGAGGGCCTGGAAAAATACCGCGCCACGCCGGAATACGCCGCCTTGCTCAAGAAGTACAACTTCCAGGCACCCACCGATGCCGACATCGCGGCATTGATGCCGAAGTAAACCCATCAGCGCGTGCCGCATACCCGTGCGGCCGCGCCCTGCGGAGACCGATTCATGGCGTTATCCCACGAAGAACAGACGCGCATCGACTTGGCGGCGACCTTTCGCATCATCGCCCACCTGGGCATGCATGAGGCAGTGGCCAATCACTTCAGCGCTGCCGTGTCGGCCGATGGCAAACAGTTTTTGCTCAACCCGAAGTGGAAGCACTTCTCGCGTATTCGCGCCAGCGACCTGCTGCTGTTGAACGCTGACGATGCGTCCTGTGCCGATCACCCGAATGTAGACGCCACCGCCTGGTCGATCCACGGGCAGATTCATCGCCTGCTGCCGCAGACCCGCGCGGTGCTGCATTTGCACCCGGTCTACACCACGGCTGTGGCGTGCCTGGCCAAGCCGCAGATCCCGCCGATCGACCAGAACACCGCGCGCTATTTCAACCGCGTGGCGGTGGACGAACTGTACGGCGGCATGGCCGACACCGAGGCCGAAGGCGCGCGCCTGGCCGGGTTGCTGGATGGCAAAAGCCGGTTGCTGATGGGCAACCACGGCGTGATGGTCACGGCCGGTTCCATCGGCGAAGCGTTTGACGATATCTGGACCCTGGAGCGCGCCTGCCAGATCCTCGTCACCGCGTGGTCCACCGGGCAGCCGTTGCGGGTGTTGTCGGATGAAGTGGCGGAAAAAACCGCGCGGGGCTGGGAAGGCATTGCCGATTTCTCGCGCCAGCACTTTGAAGAAATGAAGCAATTGATGATCGACGCTGACCCTTCGGTGCTCGACTGAGGACTCCACATGACGTTTTCCGTTGTCGCCCGCTGCGCCGAGACGGGCCAGTTGGGCATCGCCATCAGTTCATCGAGCATTGCCGTGGGCGCGCGTTGCCCGTGGCTGCGGCCCGGCGTGGGGGCGGTGGCGTCGCAGAACATCACCTTGCCAAGCCTGGGGCCGCAGGTGCTGGACCTGTTGGAGCAGGGCTTGGCGCCAAGTGAGGCGTTGGCCGCCTTGGCTGGGCAGGATCACAGTGAGTACCGCCAGGTCACGGTGATTGATAACCAGGGCCGCACCGCACATTTCAGTGGCGCGCAGACCCTGGGCATCCACCATGCGGTGAGTGGCGAGCAGTGTGTGGCGGCGGGGAATATGCTCGCCCGATCTGCTGTGATCGACGCCATGGTGGCGGCTTTCGAACAGGCCTCCGGGCCTCTGGCCGACCGCCTGCTGGCGGCGATGCATGCCGGTCTGGCGGGCGGTGGTGAGGCGGGGCCGGTGCATTCGGCGGCGCTGGTGGTGGTGGATGACCTCTTGTGGCCCATCGTCAATCTGCGGGTGGACTGGGCCGATGAAGACCCCATCGGTGCCCTCGATCAACTCTGGCAGGCCTATCGCGGGCAGTTGCAGGCCTACATCGATCGCGCCATCAACCCACAGATCGCCCCCGGCTACGCCGTACCGGGAGACGACCGATGAACAGCCGCGACCTGCTGGCGCAACTGGTGCGTTTCGACACCACCAGCCGCGAATCCAACCTGGCCATGATCGACTTTGTGCGCACGTATTTGCAGGGCCACGGCGTGGCCTGCGAGCTGCTCTACAACGAACACAAGAGCAAGGCCAATCTGCTCGCGACTATCGGTCCGGCAGAAGTGCCCGGCATTGTGTTGTCCGGGCATACCGACGTAGTGCCGGTGGATGGGCAGCGCTGGAGCGTGGCGCCGTTTGACCTCACCGAGAAAGACGGCAAGTTGTACGGCCGTGGCACGGCGGACATGAAGGGTTATATCGCCTGTGTGCTGGCGTGTGTGCCGGCCTTGGTGAAGGCCTCGCTGCGCATGCCGGTGCACATTGCGCTGTCGTATGACGAAGAAGTCGGCTGCCTGGGTGTGCGCTCGCTGATCGAGCGATTCCATGATCAGCCGGTCAAGCCCTTGTTGTGCGTGATCGGCGAACCCACCGAACTCAAGCCGGTGCTCGGCCACAAGGGCAAGCTGGCAATGCGTTGTCATGTGCACGGCGCGGCGTGCCATTCGGCCTATGCGCCGGCGGGGGTGAATGCCATTGAATACGCCGCGCGCTTGATCAGCGAGCTGGTGCGGCTCGGCGAAGCGCTGAAGGCGCCGCAGCATCTGGATCAACGCTTTGATCCGGCGTTTTCCACGGTGCAGACCGGCCTGATCAACGGTGGCAAGGCACTGAACATCGTCCCGCAGGACTGCAGTTTCGACTTCGAAGTGCGCTCCTTGCCGGCCCAGGACCCCTGGCAAGTTGCCCGGCAATTGCAGGTATACGCCGAGCAAACCCTGCTGCCGGCGATGCGGGCGGTGAGCGGGCAAGCGGCGATCAGCCTCAGCGAGTTGTCCAGCTATCCGGGTTTGGCCACGTCGCTGGAAAGCCAGGCCGCCGAGTGGGTGGCGCAGTTCTGCGGCTCAAGGGAATTCGGCACCGTGGCCTTTGGCACGGAAGGTGGGTTGTTCGACCAGGCCGGCATTCCCACGGTGGTGTGCGGGCCGGGCAGCATGGAGCAGGGGCACAAGCCGGACGAGTTCATCAGCGTGGAACAGTTGCAGGCCTGTGATCGGATGCTGGCGCGGGTGCTGGAGTTTGTGAGCCAGCCTTCAAACTAAGGTATACACGGCCCATACCCAGGTAGGATTCCGAGCGTTGTAGCCCCGTCGCACACTGTTTTGCAGGCGAGACATTCGCCTTCAAACAACAGGAGAGCGACCATGACAACCCTACTGAAAGCCCCGACCGAAGAACTGGTGCCGTCGCGCTACGCAGTGCGCGTCGGTGAAATTGATGTGCTGGTGATCAGTGACGGCGTGCTGCCGCTGCCGACCCAGACCATGTCCACCAACGCCGACCCCGCCGCCCGCGCGGCGTGGTTCAAGCAAATGTTCCTCGGCCCGGACGCGTTCGACTGGGCGCTGAATGTGCTGGTGGTGCGCAGCGGCGAGCAGGTGATTCTGGTCGACGCCGGCCTGGGCGGGCAATTTCCCGGTTTCCCACGGGCCGGGCAGTTTCCCAAGCGCCTGGAAGCGGCCGGTATCCCGTTGTCCTCGGTGACCGATATCGTGATCACCCATATGCACATGGACCACATCGGCGGCCTGCTGGTGGACGAGGTCAAGCGCAAGTTGCGTGCGGACGTGCGCATTCATGTGGCGGCCATCGAGGTCGATTTCTGGGCGTCGCCGGACTTCACCCATACCGACATGCCTGCGCCGGTGCCGGACGTGCTACGGGCTACGGCCCAGCAATTCATGGGGTTGTACAAGGACAATCTGCATACCTTCGACGATGAGCATGAAGTCGCGCCGGGTGTCATCGCCAAGCTCACCGGCGGCCATACGCCGGGGCACAGCGTGGTGTATGTGACCTCGGGTGGCGAGCGGTTGACCTTTGCCGGTGATGCGCTTTTTCCAGTCGCCTTCGAACACCCTGATTGGCATAACGGCTTTGAACACGACCCCGAAGAGTCGGTGCGCGTTCGCGTGCGGTTGATGAACGAAGCGGCGGCGAGTGGTGAGTTGTTCGTGGCCACCCACCTACCGTTTCCGTCCGTGGGGCGGGTGGTGGTGGAGGGGGATGCGTTTCGCTGGGTGGCTGCATTCTGGGATTACTGATCCTTGGCCACACCCACCCGCCACTGCGCAGGCGGCAAAATCCCATTCACCAGGTAATTCCCCACAATCCGCGATTTGTACACGCGCGGGTTGTGGTTCGCCAAGGTGCGCGCGTTTCGCCACAACCGGTCCAGCGCCTTGTTGCTGGCGGTGGCACTGGCGCCCAGCGCATCGAACAGCGCCGTGGTGGCCGCCAGTGTCGCATCCACCACCGGGTTCACTGCCAGGCACACTTCCAATTCAGCCAGCGCAACTTGCGGATCGTCATCGTGCAACGGCTGGTCATGGGCGATCACATACCGCGCGGTGAACTCCAGCCGCTGCGCCGCTTGCTGGGCGATGGCTTGCGCGGCGTAGGCCTGGCTGGCGACTTCGCCGATCACTTGCAGCAGTTGCACGTCCTGGCCGGCGGTGTCGGCATTGCCGGTGGTGAAGGTGCGCGCGCGTTGGCTGAGTTCTTCGGCGCCACTGAGGGCGGCGCGGCGGGCGATGCCGGCGAGGGTGCTGAGGTGGTAGAGCTGGAAGAACGACTGGCCGTGGCCAAACCGCTGTTGGGTGAGGCGTACCTCGTCGTCCACCACAGGCGCGTTGTCGAAGAGGCAGGTGCCGCTGGCGGTGAGGCGTTGGCCGAAGCCGTTCCAGTCATCGACGATCTGCACACCGGGCGCCTTGAGGTCCACGACCACGCTGTAGATCGTGCCGTCTTCGCCGGTGGCGATGGTGTTGATCAGGTCGCTGTAGAGCGCGCCGGTGGTGTAGAACTTTCTGCCGCTGATGCGCAAGGCGCCGGCTTCGTCACGGTGCAAGCGGGTTTCGAAATCGCCACGGGTCTGGTTGCCGACTTCGGTGCTGCCGGGGGAGAGCAGGGCACCCTGGCCGAGCCTATCCAGCCATTTGGCGCGCCAGTCGAGGTCCTTGGCGCTGAGTACGTCTTCGCAGAAACCGAAGTGCCCGCGCAGGGCCTGGGTGATGTTGGAATCGGCGGCGGACAGTTCCGTGAGCAACGCCAGCAGCTCGACCAACGTTGCATCCTGGCCGCCATAACTGGCTGGCAGGCGCCAGCGTGGCAAGCCCAAGGCGTTCAGTTGCTGGATCACGGTGGTGAGGCTGCCGCGTGTCTGATCCGCCACGGCCGCCTGCGCGAGAATCTGCGCAAAGAGCGGGCGAAACGGCGCGGCCAGTTGTTCGTAGCGGGCAGTGGGCGGTGCGCCCCAGATGTTCAAAGCGGGAATCGACATGCAATGGACCTTGCAGAAAATGGTTCAGGTGCTGGGGTCCAGTGGTCTGGTGAGTTCACCCTAACTCAGGCGCGGCGAAGTTTTTAATACGAAAAGCAGCTAGCGACCTGTACGACGGTTCTATCGATAGTGCCTAACAGTATTAAACCCCGCGCTTTTATTGCGTTAGCTTCTACGGAAAACGACCAGACTGCACGCCCACAGATGGTTGAACCAACCCTCCAACCCTGTGGGATTTTCCATGATCAACCGTCGAACACTGCTGTCCTTGCTGGGCCTGGCGTCTCTTGCTCTATACGGCCCGTCGGCCAGCGCCGCCGAACCGCTGACCCTCACTGTGGGGGACCAGTTCTTCTCCAACCGTATCGTGCTGGAGCTGTCGGGCGAGCTGAAAGACTTGCCCTATAAAATCGACTTCAAACGCTTCAACACCGGCTCCCCGGTGGCCTCGGCCGTGGCCAGCGGTGCGCTGGATGTGGGCATCGTCGGCGATACCCCGGTGATCAGCCTGGCCGCCAATGGCGCGCCGGTTAAAGTGGTCGCCAGCACCCAGACCAGCCTCGACGGCGTGGGCATTGTGGCGCGCAAGGGCATTCAGTCGGTGGCCGATCTCAAGGGCAAGACCGTTGCCATCTGGAACGGTTCGTGGAGCCAGCAACTGGCCTATAAAGCGCTGGACGAAGCAGGTGTGCCGCGCAGCAGCGTCCACTTCAAATACCTGCTGCCGGCCGAGGCCAGCCTGGCACTGACCCAGGGCGACATCGACGCCTTCGGCACTTGGGAACCCTACGTGTCGCTGCAGGAAAAAGAAGGCAGCACCCTGATCCGCAACGCCAAGGGCCTGATGAGCGCGCCCACCTATATCGTCGCCTACGAGCCGGCGCTGGCGCAGAAAAGCGCGATCATCAAGGACTTCATTGCCCGCCTGACGCGCGCTCGGGTGTGGAGCAACACGCACGTGGATGAGTACGCCGAAGCCTGGTCCAAGGCCAACCAATCGGCGCCGGAAATCGCCAAAGTGTGGTTCAAGCGCGACGCGATCAAGGTGCTGCCGATCTCGCCGACGATCATCAGCGAGGCCCAGGCCACGGCGGATTTTCTGGTGGATGCGCAGATGTTGAAACAGCGGTATGACGTGGCGCCGTTGTTTGATCGGGTGCTTTAAACGCGGGGGAAATAAGCGCTCACAGTATCCACGGGCTGTTTGTACAGGTGCTGAACTAGGATTTTTTACTCCGGCACTCACCGGAAACAAAATTCCACTGGCATCGACAAGGAGTAGCCAGTAGGCTACAAGTGATACTGTGACTAATTCAATCGGCAGGACGCCGGAGTTTGATACATGGCTCGACGGTATGCGGGATATTTGGGGGAAAACGGCGATTCTTGCTCGCTTGGACCGGGCGGAGGAAAACAATTTTGGGGATTGTGAATCCGTAGGTGACGGCCTGAGTGAGATGCGTGTGTTTGTCGGGCCCGGCTACAGGATGTATTTCGTGCGTACGGGAGTCACTGCCTACCTGATGTTGTGGGGGAGCGATAAAACCGACCAGAAAAGAGGAATCAAGCGGGCTAAAGAGATTCTTGATGCCCTGAGAGGTAGATGAAATGAGCGAATCGAAATTCAAACCCGAGGACATGCCGATCCTCGATCTGGATACGTCCGGCACTAGCGTCTATGAAGCGTCGCGCTTCCTCGACAGTCCGCAAACCATCAGTGCGTATCTGGCGCAAAGCATGAAGTCTCAAGACCCGCAGGTACTCATGAAGGCGCTTGCCGAGGTTGCCAAGGCGCAAGGTGTGAACAAGGTGGCGGAAGCGGCTGGGGTGAACCGGGAGAGCCTGTATAAAACCTTGAAGGGGGGCTCGAAGACACGCTATGAAACGATCCAGAAGCTGATGCTGGCGTTAGGGGTTGAGTTGACTGTGCGGCCGATTGTAGGAGCGAGCAAGCCCGCTCCTACAAAAATCTGAATCAGCGCACCAGGCACGGCTGCTTGTTGTTGAAGCGCCACCCTGGAATCAGAAACTGCATTGCCACGCTGTCATCCCGCGCGCCGAGGCCCATGCCTTTATACACCTCATGGGCCTGGGCGACCGCGTCCATGTCGATCTCCACCCCCAGGCCAGGCTTGCTCGGCACTTTTACATAACCCCCTTCGATTTTCAGCGGTGCCTTGGTCAGGTGCTGGCCGTCCTGCCAGATCCAGTGGGTGTCGATGGCGGTGATGTCGCCCGGGGCTGCGGCCGCCACCTGGGTGAACATCGCCAGGGAAATGTCGAAGTGGTTGTTGGAGTGCGAGCCCCAGGTCAGGCCCCATTCATGGCACATCTGCGCCACGCGTACCGAGCCTTGCATCGTCCAGAAATGTGGGTCGGCCAGGGGGATGTCCACCGATTGCAGCTGGATCGCGTGACCCATTTCGCGCCAGTCGGTGGCGATCATGTTGGTGGCGGTTTTCAACCCTGTAGCACGGCGGAATTCAGCCATGACTTCGCGGCCCGAGTAGCCGTTTTCGGCACCGCAGGGGTCTTCGGCGTAGGCGAGCACGTGGTGCTGGTCGCGGCACAGGCGGATGGCTTCCTTCAATGACCAGGCGCCGTTCGGGTCGAGGGTGATGCGCGCATCCGGGAAGCGTTCGGCCAGGGCGGTGACGGCTTCAATTTCTTCGTCGCCGCTCAATACGCCGCCTTTGAGCTTGAAGTCATTGAAACCGTACTTGGATTTGGCAGCTTCAGCCAGGCGCACCACGGCGTCGGCCGTCAGAGCGGTTTCGTGGCGCAGGCGGAACCAATCGTCATCGCTGTCGGCTTCGTTGCGGTAGGCCAGATCGGTGGCGCTGCGGTCGCCGACATAAAACAGATAGCCGAGCATTTTTACCGCATCGCGTTGCTGGCCTTCACCGAGCAAGGCGGCCACCGGGACTTCGAGGAATTGGCCCAGCAGGTCGAGCAGAGCGGCTTCCATGGCGGTGACGGCATGGATGGTGATGCGCAGGTCAAAGGTCTGCAAGCCACGGCCGGCGGCGTCGCGAGAGGCAAAGGTGCTGCGCATCTGGTTGAGGATGCCCTGGAACTTGCCGATCGGTTGGCCGATCACCAGGCTGCGGGCGTCTTCCAGGGTTTCGCGGATGCGTTCGCCACCGGGCACTTCGCCCACGCCGGTGTTGCCGGAACTGTCCTTGAGGATGACGATATTGCGTGTGAAGTACGGGCCGTGGGCGCCGCTGAGGTTGAGCAACATGCTGTCGTGGCCGGCGACGGGGATGACCTGGAAGTGAGTAACGACGGGCGTAGTCATGGCAAGTTCCTGAATAAGCTTAAAGAGGTTTGCTGAGGGCGGCGCGGGTAGGCACGGCGCTCGGTGAAGTCAACACGGCAGAGGGTGCGGTCTTGGCAAAGAACACCAGGATCGCGGCCAGCACCGACGTGCCGGCCAGGCCATAGAGGCCGCCCTGGATCGAACCGGTGGTCTGCTCCAGGAAGCCGAACGTGGTGGGCGCAACGAAACCGCCCAGGTTGCCGATGGAGTTGATCAACGCGATCACTGCGGCGGCGATACGTACATCCAGGTAGCCCTGGGGAATCGGCCAGAACAGCGACGATGCCGACTTGAACCCGATGGCCGCAAAGCAGATCGCCACGAAGGCAAAGACCGGCCCGCCCGTGGTGGACATGAACATGCCCGCTGCCGCAATCAACAGCGCCGCCGCCACCCAGGCCTGCTGGAACTTGAACTTGCCCGACAACGAAGCGAAGGCGTACATGGCGATGATCGAGATCAGCCATGGGATCGAGTTGAAGAAACCGACCTGCACATCACTGAGGTCACCCATCTTCTTGATGATGCTTGGCAGCCAGAAGGTGGCGGCGTAGATCGTCAATTGGATGCAGAAATACAGCGCGCAGAACAGCAAGATCTGGCGGTCCTTGAGCAGCTTGCCGAGGGTCGGTTTGACGGTGGTGAGGGCCTCACGATCGCGCTGTTCCTGGTCGATGGCATTGACCAGCGCGTCCTGTTCGTCGCGGGTCATCCACTGGGCGTCGTGGGGTTTGGAGTCAAGCCAGAACCATACAAAGAAGCCAATCACCACCGAAGCCAAGCCTTCAATGGCGAACATCCATTGCCAGCCGTGGAAGCCAAAGCCTTCGATCTGCAACAGCACGCCTGACAGCGGGCCGGAAATCAGCGACGCAACCGCCGAGCCGCTCAAAAAGATCGCAATGGCTTTACCGCGCTCCACGCCGGGCAGCCAGCGCGTGAAGTAGTAGATCACCCCGGGAAAGAAACCGGCCTCGGCCACCCCCAGCAGGAAGCGCAGGATGTAGAAGTGGGTTTCGTTCTGGATGAACGCCATCAGCGTGGCGACGATGCCCCAGGTGAACATGATGCGGGTCAGCCAGATACGCGCGCCGACCTTTTGCAGCAGCATGTTGGAGGGCACTTCGAACAGGGCGTAGCCGATGAAGAACAACCCGGCGCCGAAGCCATAGGCGGCTGCGCCGATGCCCAGGTCATGCTCCATGTGCGTGCGCACAAAGCCGATGTTGACCCGGTCGATGTAGTTGAGGATGAACATGATCACGAACAGTGGAAGCACATGGCACTTCACTTTACTCACGGCGCGCGCGAGGACGGGATCACTTTCGGGTGCGGCAGATACTTGGATTGAATGGGTCACAATTCAAAACTCCCCCTGATTATTCTTATGCGGGCTTGTACGTCTTGTTAATAGACATCATACAAGTAGGCTTCTCAAGATCGCAATCCAGGAGTGAGTGTTTTTCTTCTTATAACGCGGTGTGTAGAACAGATATTTCGGTTATTTAAGCTGTATATACTGGGTTTTGTGCCGATTTTTGAGCGAGGCCTTGCCAGTGAGTACCGTGAGAGGGGTATCTGTGAGAGAGAGGCTTAAGTTTGGTTGTCATACAAGTTAAGGGTTTTTTCAATCAACCCAGGCCTGACGCCGGGCTGGGTGGTAAGCTTCCCCCAGCTCAACCCCGTGGACCTGTTGCAATGCCCATTGAAAGTGGAATCCCCCTGCGTAAACGCTCCACCAACCTGGCCCAGGGCGTGGTCGATGCGCTGACCCAGCGCATCCTGCTCGGCCAGTTGAAACCCGGCGAAAAACTGCCCTCGGAATCCACCATCGTGCTTGAGCACGGCGTGAGCCGAACCGTCGTGCGCGAAGCGATCTCCAAATTGCAGGCGTCGGGATTGGTCGAGACCCGTCACGGCATCGGCACCTTTGTGCTGGCGCAACAGGCGCAGCAGGGCTTGCGCCTGCATGTGGACACGGTCGCCAGCGTGCGCAACATGCTCGAACTGCGCCTGGGTCTTGAGGTGCAAGCCGTCGCACTGGCCGCCGTGCGCCGCACCGACCTACAACTGGCCCACATGCGCCAGGCACTCGACGACTACCAGGCCTCCCTGGCCAACAACGACAGCTGCGTGGAGGAAGACAAGCGCTTCCACCAACTGATCGCCGAGGCCACCGGTAATACCTTCTTCACCGAAATCATGCTGCACCTGGGCAATGCGATGATCCCGCGTACCCAGGTGAAAGGCGATGAACGTGGCGGCGCCGACTTTGCCCAGCTGGGTCAATTGGCGAACCTGGAACATGAGGCGATCTTCAACGCGATCAAACGCCAGGACCCGGACGCCGCCCGCGCCGCCATGGTGTTGCACCTGACCAACAGCCGGGACCGTTTTTCGGGGGAGCAGGGGCGTTGAACGAACACACCTTATCCCTGCGCCTGGAGCGCGTCGCCGCCAACGTACCGGCAGGCGCGCGCCTGGCCGATATCGGCTCCGATCACGGTTATTTGCCGGTGGCGCTGATGCGTCGCGGCCTGATCACGGCGGCAGTGGCGGGGGAGGTCGCGACCACGCCCTTTCATGCGGCGCAACGCACCGTGCGCGACAACGGCCTGGAGCACCAGATCAGCGTGCGCCTGGCCGATGGCTTGGCGGCCATCGAAGCCCATGACGGCATCACTGCGATCAGCGTCTGCGGCATGGGCGGCGAGACGATCCGCGACATCCTCGAAAGCGGTAAGCGGCACCTGAGCGGCAGGGAACGGTTGATCCTGCAACCCAACGGCGGTGAGCAACCGTTGCGCCAATGGCTGATGGACAACGGTTACTCGATCCTCAGTGAAGAGCTGCTGCGCGAGAACCGCTTCTACTACGAAATAATCGTCGCCGAGCGCACCGGGCCGGTGGCTTACACCGCTGAACAGCTGTACTTCGGCCCGCTGCAACTACAGGCGCGCAGCCCGGCGTTCATCGCGAAGTGGCAACGTATGCTGCGCCAAAAGCACAAGACCCTGGCCAGTTTCGAACAGGCTCGGCAGGCCGTGCCGCAAGAGAAGCGACAAGAGATTGCCCAGCAGGCCAACTGGATTACCGCGTTACTGGCCTGATACCCCTTCATTCAAACCTGATGACCTAGGACACCCATAATGGCCGACGCCACTGACCCCACCTTCTACGACCGTGCCGACGCGCACATCGAACTGTCGAACGAGCAACTTCAGGTTCACGAGAACCTCGGCCAGGTCAGCGCCTCGATGATGTTCGGCACCACACGCTTCAATGCCTGGGCCAGCGCGCGCAACTTCAAGTCCGGCGCGGAAATGGCCGATGCGCGGGAGGCGATGCTGAAGTACTTCTGTGACCAGTACCGGATGATGCTTGAGGATAATCTGGATGATCACATCAATAATTTCGACCGGTACATGTCGACCCGATAAGCCACTGTTACAGCTCTGCACAGACCTTGAGTGCTTTTGCCCCATTTTCGCGCACGTTACGTGCGCGATTGCTTCCCGCGCCGCCTATCTTGGGCACGCCGACAGCGGCCCGTATCTTGCTTGAGCCAAGCTAATCAATGACATGGCATTTTGCCGTCAGTCATTTCAAGGCTTCACCCCGCGGTGCACCGCGTGGGTCGTTTTTGGGGAGTGGTCGGACATGCACAGCCTTTTGTCACCGGGTATTCGCCTGCTGGGGCGTTTTGGTTTTGCGCGCAAGTTCCAGATCCTGTTCTTCCTGTTCATGCTGCCCCTGGCGGGTAGCCTGTGGATGATCGGCTCGGACTATCGCGATAAATTAACCGTGATTTCCAGCGAGCAGTCCGGCGTCCGGCAACTGTTGGCCCTGGATGCGCTGGATGGCCAACTGACAGCCCAGCGCAACCTGGCCGCGCGCTGGAAGGCGGCGGACATACTGCACGCGCCCACCCCGGCGGCGAAGGCGGCGATGGACAAAGTCGACGCCAATTTCCCGGTGATCCTGCAAAGCCTGCAAGCCCTGGGCGATTCGCTCAAAGCCCAGAACGCCAGCGCTGATATCCTCGCGCGCTTCGACGCCTTGCAGGCGACAGTCAAGGGCATGGACTCCCAATCCCTGCGCACGGTGGGCTGGTGGCCGGACGGTTATGACCGTTTCACCTCGGCGCTCACCGCCATGCAAACCCTGCGCGAGCAGATCACCCTGGATGCTGGCCTGATCCTCGACCCGTGGCTGGAAACCTACCTGCTGATGCAGATTTCCACCCAGCACACCCCCGACCTGATCGAGCGTATCGGGCGCATGGCCAGTGTCGGCCAGTCGTCCATTGCCTCGGGGCAGTTCACCTTGCAGAGCCGTTTGCAGATGCGTGACCTGCGCAGCCGCATCGGTGATGCGCGGGACCAGTTGGTCAAGGCCGCGGCCTCGCTGAAGGCCAAGCAGTATGCCGGGCTGGAACCCTGGACTGTGCAGTACGACAACAGCCTGCAACGCCTGGACAATGAGCTCAAAGTACTCGACGACGGAGTGTTTGGCGGCACCATCAAGCTCGACACGGTGGCCTTCGAAACCAGTGTCGACGGTATGCTCGACAGCCTGGGCGCGCTGCGTAACCAATCGCTCGATTCGTTGGATGCGCGCCTGGGTCACTACCGTGATCGCTCGTTGCAGAAGTTCGTGCCGGTGGCGGCGACCTTCAGCCTGTTGGCGCTGGCCGCGTTGTACCTGTTCATCTGCCTGCAAGCTTCGATCCGCCGTAGCGCCAGTGGCATCACCACCCTGGCCGAGTCGTTGCGGGACGGCAACCTGTGCGTCGAGGTGGCGGTGGAAGGGCGCGATGAACTCGCGGCCATCAGCACCGCGTTGAACGTGGCGGTGGTGCAGTTGCGCACCAGTCTATTGGGGGTCAATCACGAGACGCAGCAACTGGGTTCGGCGGTGCTGACCCTCAACTCCCAGTCGGGCAGCACCCTCACCGAAGTCGAAGACCAGCAACAACAAATCAGCCAGATTGCCGCTGCGGCCACCCAATTGGCCGCGACATCCCTGGGCGTCGCCAAAAGCTGCGAACAAGCTTCCGGCAGCGCCCAGCAGACCCGGCGCATCGCCGAAGACAGCAGCCGCGACAGCCAGCGCACCACGGCCAGCATCCAACAACTCAACCTGCGCCTGACCGACACCGCCGATGCGCTGGAGCAGGTCAGCCAGCAGGGCCAGCAGATTCAATCGGTGGTCGACACCATCCGTGGTATTGCCGAGCAGACCAACCTGCTGGCGCTCAACGCCGCCATCGAAGCCGCCCGCGCCGGTGAGCAGGGACGGGGGTTTGCCGTGGTGGCCGATGAAGTGCGCAGCTTGTCGCAACGCACCCAGGCCTCCACGGCGCAGATAGCTGGCACGGTGGACAGCCTGCGCGCCACGGTCAGCCAGGCGGTCACGTTGATGGGCGCCGCGTGTGAACAGGCGCTGACGGATGCTGAATCCGTCACCGGGCTGGGCGCGCGCTTGGGCGAGATTGCCGGCGCGGTGCAGCACGTCACCGACACCTTGGCGCAGATCGCCACTGCCGTAGAGGAACAAGCGGCGACGGCGGATGAAGTGAGCGGCAATATCCAGCAAGTGGACCAGGCGGCCGGGCGTTTGCTCGACGGCGCACGGGCAGTGAACCGCGCGGCCGACACCCTGAGCAAGGGTAGCCAGGCATTGAGCGACAACACCGCGCGGTTTCGACTGAGTTGAGCAGGTTTTTGTGGTCAGCAAACTTCCTCTGGTGTGCCCGCTTTCTGTGGCGAGCGGGCTTGCCCCGCGTTGGGCTGCGAAGCGGCCCCATTAAAAACACCGCGCATCGTCAGGTAAACCGCGCTGCCAGAATTTAGGTCTGCTTCGCAGTCCAACGCGGGGCAAGCCCGCTCGCCACAACAAGCCCACTCACCACAAGAGGTCCGCTTACCGCAACATCACGATCCGCAAGTCAGGAACCTTCGGCTTCTACAGGGCTCACTTACTAGGTCGCTCTGTTTCGTCGCCGAAAGGACTCCGCATGACTTCAGCCCCGCCAACGACCCTCCCGCACGGCCCCGTCACCCGCGAACTCAGCTTGCGCGCCGTCATCACCGGCAGCGTACTCGGCATCCTGCTCACGCCGTCCAATGTCTACGCCGGGTTGAAGATCGGCTGGTCGTTCAACATGTCGATCATCGCGCTGCTGATCGGCTACGCCATCTTTCAAGGCGTGGCCAAGCGTTCCACCGACCACCTGCCGTGGACCTTGCACGAAAGCAACATCAACCAGACCGTCGCGTCAGCCGCCGCGTCGATTATTTCGGGTGGGTTGGTGGCGCCGATCCCGGCCTATACCTTGCTGACCGGCAACCAGTTGGATGCCATCCCGATGATCGCCTGGGTGTTCTCGGTGAGTTTCCTGGGCATCTGGATCGCCTGGTATCTACGGCCCTCGCTGCTCAATGACAAGGCGCTGAAATTCCCCGAGGGCATGGCCACCCTGGAAACCCTGTTGCACATCTACAACCACGGTCGCGAAGCCGCGACGCGCTTGAAGGTGCTGCTCAGCGCCGCGTTGCTCTCCGGGCTGGTCAAGTGGGTGGATACCTTCATGTGGGCCTTCCCGCGCTGGTCGCCCAGTGCCCCGTTGGAGCGCCTGACGTTTACTGCCGACCCTTCGCTATTGCTGGTGGGCTTCGGCGGCATCATCGGCATTCGCGTGGGCCTGACCTTGCTGCTCGGCGCCTTGCTCGCCTGGGGTGGCCTGGGTCCCTGGCTGCTGGCGCAACAGTTGGTGACCTTGCCTGCGGGCAGCAGCGGCCCGCAGTTCGCCGCGTTGGTGGAGTGGTTGCTGTGGCCGGGTGTGAGCCTGATGGTGTGTTCCACCTTGGCCTCGCTGGCGATTCGTTTGTGGGCGTTGTACCGGTCCACTCACGCCAGCGGCGGATCAAGCTGGACGGTGCCAAAACCGGGGCCGGCGGCCGGTTTTGCGTTGGCGATCGTGCTGGTGGTGAGCTTGCAGGCGTTGCTGTTCGGCATCAATCTCGGCATGGCCTTGCTCACCATTCCCTTGGCGATCTGCCTCGCCGCCGTGGCTGCGCGCGTGGTGGGTGCCACCGGCATTCCGCCCATCGGCGCCATCGGGCAGCTGTCCCAGCTGAGCTTTGGCATCGTCGCGCCGGGGCAGGTGCCGATCAACCTGATGAGCGCCAACACGGCCGGTGGTTCGGCCGGGCAGTGCACCGACTTGATGAATGATTTCAAGGTGGGCAAGGCCATTGGTGCCACGCCGCATAAGCAGGTGATCGCGCAGATCCTGGGGATTTTCATCGGCAGTATCGTTGGCGTCTTCGCCTACCTGGCGTTGATCCCGGACCCGCAAACCATGCTGCTCACCGAAGAGTGGCCGGCCCCGGCGGTCGCTACCTGGAAAGCCGTGGCGCAAACCCTCACCCATGGCTTGGATTCACTGTCTACCAGCATCCGCTGGGCAATTGCCATCGGCGGCCTGGTGGGTGTGCTGCTCGGTGTGCTGGACAGCACCTTGCCTGCCCATCGTGCCCGCTTCCTCCCGAGTGCCGCCGCCCTGGGCCTGGCCTTTGTGCTGCCGGCCTCGGTCTCGCTGATGATGGCCCTGGGCGCGATACTGACCTGGTTGGTGAGCTGCCGCTGGCCGAGCCTCACCGAGCGCTTTGCGATTACTGCCGCCGCCGGCTTGATTGCGGGGGAGAGCATCACCGGCGTAGGCGCTTCATTGTGGTCGATGGTGCACTGAAGCATGGCTCGGCAGTTGCCGAGCCAGCCGCCAGGGCCTCAGGCGATCTTCACATTCATGGTGATCCTCGCGGTGAACACCTTCACGTCGCCCTCATCAAAAATATCCACCGGCACGATCTTGTCCCCTGCGGTGGACCAATCAATGCCGCTGCCATCGGCCACGGCGCGGATGTTCGACTTGGCCTTCGCCAGGTACTCCACGGTCATGCCCTTCGGAATCCACTTGGCGCCTTGGGGGATCGACACGTCCGTCATCGTGCCGCCCGCCAATTCCGCCGCGTTGCACAACGCAATGGCATGCACGGAGGCCAGGTGGTTGGTGATTTCCTTGCGAAACGGCACGTTGACCACGGCATGCCCAGGGCGTAGTTCGGCAATTTCAGGGTTGATGGTGTTGAAGTAGGGCGCCACTTGGCAGGCCATTTGGCTAAACGCTGCAGGACCTACACTGTTGAACATGCTGAGAAACTGGCTCATGGATTGTCCTTATAATGGATTTGCAGAATAATATTCTGTAACGGAACAATATTCCGTAAAGTCCAGCCGTGTCAAGCCGTGCCTTCTCTGCGGGCGGCAGTACCTTTAGACTCCGTACATTTGGCGAGCCACTTCATGCACGCACCTGATCTGATCGAGCGCACCTTCCCGGGCCGGCGCAGCGACCTCAAGCGCAGCATCCTGCGCGAGGCCCTGGCCAGCTTTAACGACGTGGGTATTGAAGCGACGAATATCGAAACCATCCGCGCGCGGTGCGAGACCAGCGTGGGCGCCATCTACCATCACTTCGGCAACAAGGAAGGCATCGTCGCCGCGCTGTTTTTTGCCGCGCTGGAAGATCAGGCCGCATTGCGGGAGCAACACCTCAAACAGGCGCAAACCGCCCAGGCTGGCGTGGAAGCGCTGGTGCGCAGTTATGTGGAGTGGGTGGATGCGCAACCCGAATGGGCGCGCTTTATGTTCCAGAGCCGTTTCGCCGTGGCCAACGGCCCGCACAAGGACGAACTGCTCACCCGTAACAAACAGCGCAACGCGCAATTGACCGAGTGGATGAGCGACGAAGGCCGCCGTGAGGCGTTCAGCCATATCCCGGCAGAACTGCTGCTGTCGCTGATCATCGGCGCGGCCGAAAGCTATGCCCGTGCGTGGTTATCCGGCCGGGTCAAGCACAGCCCGAATCACTACGCCGCGTTGCTGGCGCAGGCGGCGTGGGCCTCGGTCAGCCAAACGCCTCCACAATAAACGCCTCCAGGGTCGCCTCTTCGAGGATCTCCATGGAGAAATGCCCGAAACGCTTGGGCAGCCAGATAATGCGCCCCCCGGACGGCGATTGCAGGTTCTCGCGGGCCAGGGGCACGCCGTTTTCGTTCTCCGGCTGCACTCCGGCGGCGATCAGCTCGTCATAAGCGATCTCGATGTCTGGCGTGGTGTAGCAATGGCGGTAAATCATGCCTTCGCCGTGGGCGTCCAACAGTTCGCGCAGGTTGCCGGCGATCGGCTGGACCAGCATGAAGCGTTCTTGGCCCATCAGCACCACGGCATACCGCACATGCAGGCCGCCGCGTTCCCACACGAACGTCTTGGAAATGCGTGCCTTGAGAATGCGTGCGTAATAGGCACAGGCTTCTTCAAGGTTTTCGACCAGTATGTCGACGTGGCTGAATTTCAGATCCATGCTGTGCCTCCTCTCGAATCGATCCCCATGGTAACCACGGCGTCCGTCACGCAGAAAATTATTTGTCGGCACTCCCGAAGGCTGGCGTAGTCTGTTCCCAAGACCCCCCTCTCGTCCTGCGGAGCACTCAATGATCATCGTCCACCACCTCAACAACTCACGCTCGCAACGCATCCTGTGGCTGCTCGAAGAGCTCGGCCTGCCGTACGAGATCAAGCGCTACCAGCGCGACCCGAAGACCAACCTCGCACCGCCGGAGCTCAAGGCGATCAACCCGCTGGGCAAATCCCCGGTGATCGAAGACGGCGGCCTGGTGCTGATCGAGTCCGCCGCCATCATCGACTACCTGATCCGCCGCCACGGCCAGGGCCGCTTGCAACCGGACCCTGCCAGCGCCACCTACGACCACTACGTGCAATGGCTGCACTTTGCCGAAGGCTCGGCCATGTTGCCGTTGATGCTCAACCTCTACGTCGGCCGCCTGGGCGAGGCGGGTGCGCCGTTGCACCCGCGGATCGAATCGGAAGTCGCCAACTACCTCGGTTACCTGAACGACGTGCTCGCGGGCAAAGCCTACCTGCTCGGCGATGAGCTGAGCGGCGCGGACATCCAGATGAGTTTTATCGGTGAAATCGCCAGGGCCCAGGGCAAGTTGCAGGCCTACCCGAACCTGGCGGCGTGGGTGGAGAAATTCCAGGCGCGACCTGCGTATCGCAAGGCGGTGGAGCAGGGCGGGGCGTATGCGTTTGCCCAGTGATTAACGCTGCTGCAAGGCCACCTTCAGCCCCAAGCCCATAAACAGCGTGCCGATGATTTTGCCTTCCCAGCGCCGCAGTTTGGACAGCCCCTTGATGCCTCGGCTCAAGGGGCGGATGGCGAGGGCGAGCAGGCTGGTGTACACCGCGCTGAGCACCGAGAAGATCAGGCCCAGCACCGCGAACTGAACCAGCGACGAGCCGGCTTCCGGGTGGACGAATTGCGGTAGGAACGCCAGGAAGAAAATCGCAGTCTTCGGGTTGAGCACCTCGGCGCCCACCGCCTGGAAAAATGCCTGGCGCGGGGTGACGGCAGGCAAGGTCAGCCCCGCCTGTGTGCCGGTCTTGGCCATGAACGCGCGTACGCCCAGGTAGATCAGGTAGGCCGCACCGGCCCACTTCACCGCGTTGAACGCCGTGGCCGACGTCATCAGGATCGCCGACAACCCCAACGCCGCGCCCAGGGTATGCAGCAAGTCGCCGCACGCCACGCCCAGCCCGGTCGCCACGCCGACCTTGCGCCCGCCTTGCACGGTGCGGGTGATCACCAGCAGCACGGACGGGCCTGGAATCAGAAACAGGCCAATCACTACGGCGACATAGGTGATGAGGGAGGCGAGTTCAAACATGGCGGACGCTCTCGAAATAGGGCACGGTCCCTAATGCCCTTCAGTTAAGGGTGAATAGTGTACCTGTGGCGAGGGAGCTTGCTCCCGCTGGACTGCGTAGCAGTCCCATTTTTGGGGCCGCTTTGCGGCCCAGCGAGAGCAAGCTCCCTCGCCACAGGTTACCTTTACCCTTTCTGCTTCTTAACTGACTGGCATTAGGCATGGCCCCAGTTATCCCCAAGTGAATGGTGTTTACAACTGTTAACGGATTGAACGGCGCAATCGCTATAGGCTTTGGGGTGTCCGCCCTGGAGCCCATCGCCATGAACCTGCGAGCCACCGCCGCCACCTTGTTTGCTTTTGCGCTGCTGCTGCCGTCACCGGCCGAGGCCGCGACGCCGATCACCCATGTCGCCATCTACCGAGGCCCGGCGGGTTGTGATGACTGTTCCGAAAACGTGGCGAAGGCCCTGCAACGACTCAATCCCAACTATCACATCGATTTTGTGGGCGCGGATGAGTCGATCGACATCACGCCACAAACCCTGGCGCGCTACGATCTCTACGTGCAACCCGGCGGCGGCCAGGACATTCCCGCAGCGCTGCGCAGCCTGGGTGATGCGCGCAGCGAGGCCATCCGCAACTACGTCGCCAACGGTGGGCGCTATTTGGGCTTGTGCATGGGCGCCTACCTGGCGGATGACAACAACCTTGGCCTGATCCCCCAGGACCTCGACGGCGAAGCCGGCCGTCCCGGTTTCGAAGTGCCCGGCATCGCCGACGCCGCCGTACAAGTTACGTGGGCGGGCAAGCCTGATCACGTCTTCTTCCAGGACGGCCCCTACTTTCCGAAAGGGTCGTACAAAACCATCGCCACCTACCGCAACGGAGACGTCGCGGCGGCGCGGTATACCTATGAAAAGGGCGTGGTGGTGCTGAGCGGCCCGCACCCTGAGGCCAGCCAGGAGTGGTTTGAAAATGCCGAGATCCCAGTGAGCAAAATGCCTGAGGGTGATCTGTTTGGTTCGTTGGTCCGCAGCTTTTGAGGCCCACCTGTTGCTTTGGAGTGAATAGGCCAATCGGCGTCAGCGCACCACGTCCAGCGTCTGGATTTCATTCACATAGTGGGTCTGGCTCGACGTCGACTCCAGCGTCAGCGCCACGCCCAGGTCTTCGATAAACGCGCGCGACGACGCATAACCGTCCTGCTCGCAGGCCAACCGGATGGCATCGCCCGTCAACGACGCAAACACCTGGCGTGCCGGGAAGCGCTCGCCCACCTTGCAGGTCAAGGTGGTTTCGAGCGGTTTATCGGTGGGCTTGACCGGCACATTGGCCATTTTCAGGTGTGCACTCAGGGTCTGGCCCGGCGCCCAGCTCGTCGGCAATTTCACTTCGGCCTCACGGGTCTGCAGCACCTGGCCTTCGCCCACGCCGTTCATTTTCGACTTCAGCTGGATCAGGTCCGCCAGCATCAAACGGTCCACATTGAAGGCGGCACCGTAGGCTTCATTCTTCACCAACAAACCGTCTTCGGCTTTGAAGCGGATGGTGATCGGCGCGTCCTTGCCCGCGGCGTTCTTCGACAGGTAGCTGTAGCTCAACGTCTTGAACTTGGGTTGCAGCAGTGGTGCGTCGAGGCCCTGGAGTACGTTGGGTGGCACCGGCACATCACCTAGGTTGGTTTCCGCCACGGTGCGCGGGTAATCCACCAGCGCGATGTCCGGCCGCAACAGCGCCAGCAACCCGGCATTCACGCCCCCCTGCACCGAACAGCTCACACGGGAATACTTGCCCTCCGGCTCCACGATCAGCACCCGCTCCACATTGCGCAGCCCCGGCGCCTTGCCCGGCATCGGCTTGATCGCCTGCCAACTGTTGCCTACCTTCAACTCGCTGCGCGTGTATTGCCCTTCGCCTTTTTGCAGCGCCGCAGGTTGATCCAGCAACGCCGCCACGCGCGGGGCGACTTCATCAATCGTGCCGTCCACCGTGAAGCCCCAGAAGTAATACAGTCCCAGCGGGCCAAGATCGCTGACCTCATCGTTATACGACAGCAGCTTCAACCCCGCGATGGCCGGCGCACTCACCGGCACGGCCGAGGCTTTGGGTTCGGTGCGGTCGCGCACCGCGATCCAGGTGAAGTCCTTCTCCTGCTTGAGCGGCGCATAGGCCTGCCAGGCGTCGCGATGGGTGTTCAGGCGGCTGAAGAACGTCTCATCACAACGGGTGAAGGCCTTGAGCGTGTCGACCAACGCTGCGTCATCAGCCTGGGCAAAGGACGGCGCCAGCAGGGCTGACGCGAGCAGGGCAGCGGAAAACGGCAACTTCATGGGGCAGGACTTCCTTATCGGCAGGCGAGGAACAGGGCGGGGGCATTATCCAGCAGTTGAGTGTCAGTCTCTAGTTGGCTGAGCGCATCAGGCGCAAACGCCAATTGCCGCCGTGCTGGGCGTGGCAGGCTTCTTCAGAATCCAGGTGAACGCAACGCGCCAATTGCACGGGCAGGATCTCGGCGTCGTGCAGGGCGGTGGCGGTCAACTCGCGGATACGCGCGTCCAACCCCGTCGCCACGGCCTGCACCTGGCTGGCGCAGGTGTCGAAGACCCAGGTGATACGCAGGCTGCCTGGGAAGTCGGCGTAATTGACCGTGTGGGTCAGCCATTCAAACCCTGGGATTTCGGCTTTGGCGGTTTCGCAGGCGTCGGTGAGCGCAGCGACAAGGCGGCGTTCGATGCGGGTACTGTCGCGTTTGGATGAAGTCACACAGAGCTCCGTAAGAAGGCAGGTGCCGCAGATTAACAGGGCGCGCGCTACGCCTGAACCCTAAGCGCACTGATGATAAACGCATGCAGACTATTGACCGCCTTGGACCCGCGAGAGTCTCGACTGCGCAGAATGGAAACCTCCATCGGTTCAATAATGCCCAACCCTTGCTCGCTGCCCAGGACCTGAAGTGACGGCTGCACGGTGCACTGAGTGATCGCGGCAATCGCAAGGCCGCCCTCGACCGCCGCCACTTGGCCGGCGAGGCTGGAGCTGTTGTACACCACCTTGAACTGGCGCCCCTGTTGGGCCAGTGAATTCACCGCATACCGCCGTGCCAGGCTGGCGCTTTCGTACACGGCGATCGGCACCGGGTCCCGGCGCCACAGTTCGAACTGAGGTGAGCCGACCCACACCATCGGCTCCTTGAACAGAAAGGTGCCACTGTGCGGCGAATCCCTGGACACCAGCGCCAGATCAAGATCACCGCTGCGCACCCGTGGGATCAGGGCGGTGGACTGTTCACAGGTCAACTCGATGTCCACACCGGCGTAGCGCGGCGCAAAACGCTTGAGCACGGGTGTGAGGTACTTCGCCGCATAGTCTTCCGCGACCCCAAGGCGGATGCGCCCGGTCAAGGTTTCGCCATGAAACGCCGCCTGGGTCTCGGCGTGCAGGGCGAGCATGCGACGCGCATAGCCCAGCAGCGTCTGGCCGTCATCGGTCAACTGCAGGTGCCTCGGGCCACGGTTCAACAAGGGTCGTCCCAGCGCGGCTTCCAATTTCTTCATTTGCATGCTGACGGCAGACTGCGACCGGTTCACCTCATGGGCCGCGCCCGACAGCGAACCGGCGTCCACTACCGCGACAAAGCACTTGAGCCAATCGATCTGCAAATCACTGGAAGGCATGCGGGTTATCTCTATTCGTTAATCGAATGACTGTGGCGTGAATTATGCGCTTTTCATGATAGCCGTTCGCTCGCAGGATGCGGGCTTGAACCCACCTTTGCCGGACCTGATCATGCCCTTCGAGACTTGGTTGCTCTACTTCTTCACCTGCTGCGGCATCGCCGTGGTACCAGGCCCCAATGCGTTGCTGGTGCTGACCCATGGCGCGCTCCACGGCAGCCGCAAAACGCTGTTCACCATCAGCGGCGGTGTGCTCGGCTTCGCCATGGTGCTGACGCTGTGCGCGTTGGGCCTGGGCGCGCTGATCCAGGCGTCGGCCGCCTGGTTCATGGCCTTGAAAGTGGCCGGCGGGCTTTATCTGATCTGGCTGGGTTTCGGCCTGTGGCGCTCGGCCCCCGTCAGCCTGGATACGACCGGCACGGTGAGCCAGCGACACTGGTCGCTGTTCCGCCAAGGGTGGGTATCGGCCCTGTCAAACCCCAAGGCCTTGTTGCTGTTCACCGCGTTTATCCCGCCGTTCCTGGACCCACACAGAAACCTCATCGCGCAGACCGCCGCCATTGCGTTGACCTACGCCGTCGTCGAGTTTGTCGTTGAATACACCGTGGCCAGCGCCGCGCACCGCGTTCGGCCTTGGCTGGCGCGAACCGGGCGACGGTTCAACAAAGTCTGCGGCGGGTTCTTTGTGCTGTTTGGGTTGGCCTTACCCATTCACAGCTGAGGGCAATGGCACAGGCGTCAGTCCTTGCGACCTTCACACACCGCTTTCAAGCCCAGCACGGTAGTGGGCGTCTGCCCAATATGCGTGGTGGTGCTCACCACCATGTTCGCGCCGCTGTCGCCTTCCAGGTGATACGGCTTGCCGTCGCAGACTTTCGCGGCTTTCTGGTTGATGTTTTCCAGCAGGCCTTCACGGGAATTGAAGATGCTGCCATGGCTGGTGATCATGTATTCGCCCGGTGCCACTTCGTTGGCGCCGGTGAAGGTGCAGCCCGCTAGGGTTGCGGTGATGCAGCCGAGCAGCAGTAGTTTGTTCACGTCCATGTTCTCAAGTAGGGGGTTGAAGGCCGGGAAGTCTACAACAATGCCATGCTATTTTTCAGCGCGGTGAAAGCATGGCTGGGAAGAAGAAGGCGTCGTTTAGAAGGAGCATCAAGTGAACAGAGCGCAACTGATCGCGCAGGCTGAAAGGGCACCGCACGGGCTGTTTTCGTGGAGCCAATTTGTCGCGCATACGGAGTTTCTGTGGCAGGACACCGCGCTGGTGGTGGACGCTGCCGCGTGGCAGCGCCAATGGTTCGAGCTGGAAATCGTCAACGGCCTGGCGTTGGCCGAGTGGGACGAGCAGGGCAGGCCTGAGGATTTCTCAGCGCGCTGGCGTGAAGGCTATCAGCAGGACGCTCTTGAACTGGTGAGTGCGTTGCTGGGGCTGGCTGCTGACGTTTAGGGCCGTTTCGCTACAGGCCAGGATAAAGCCCGGGAGGCGGTTGGTAGTTGGGGTCCTCGAAACGACTGTTGTTGTAGCGCGTTTTGGCGGTGGGCCCGACGGGCGAGTACTTCACCTCTGGGTTCGGCGTGAGATGCCACCCAGTCCCCGCTTTGTCGCGCTCGATCAGCGACGCTGACGCCGTGCAGGTGCCACTGGAGCCCGAGGTCAAACGGAACTGATAATAGCGCCCAGCCAGGGGGGTAAACGTCACCGTCACGTAGCAGGATTGGGTTCGCGGCCCCTCCCAAAACATCCCCACATGGGTTTCGATGCCGGGCCGCACGCGCGTTTCATAGTAGTCGGACGTCAAGTCCTGCCCGGCTTTGGGCATGCCCAGGTCCTGCGTATGAATGAAGGGGAGCGGCCCGCTGCGGACGACGCCGCCAGAACGCACACCGTTTTCGTACTGGTAGAGATCGGCATGTTGCGTGAAATTGACGATGCGGACCCAGGCGGGGTTCGGCTCGTTTTCAGGGGCGGTGAAGTAATGGGTCTGTGGGAAGTATTGGCAGCCTGCGAACAGCGGCAGTATCAGCAAGCAAAGCATAGGGCGTATCGACATGGCATGAGTCCTTTGCAACGTTGTCGTACAGACCATGAGAAAGCGCACACATTCCACCGCCGATGAAAGAAGCGTTCACCACCGAATGTCTGCCCATCGCGCGTGGTCACAGCTTTGCTGATAACCTGCTAATAGCTCAATGCCATTCCCTTGGTAGTCCCATGAAAACCCTACGCACCGCCTTCCCGGCCGCTTTCCCCCTAGGCGTTTCCCGTGACTCGGAAACCGCTCTGTCGGACATCGAATTCCTGCACCGCATCAGCCTCGACCTGATCGGCGAGCAAGACCTCGAAGCCCTCTACGGCAAGATCGTCGACGCCGCCGTGTCCATCACCGGCTCGCAGTTCGGCACCATGCAGCTGCTGTGCCCCGAAGGCCACCCGTCCGGCCATGGCGGCCAGTTGCAGCTTTTGTGTTCACGCGGCTTGCCACCGGAAGCGGTCGGGTTCTGGCAATGGGTGAGCCCCATGGCCTACAGCAGTTGCACCATGGCCCTGCAATTGGGCCAGCGCGCCATCATCCCCGACTTTGAAGAATGGCCCGACATCGCCGGCACCGACGACCTGCAAGCCTTCCGCAACACCGGCATCCGCTCGGCCCAGACCACCCCGTTGCTGTCCCGCGATGGCCGCCTGCTCGGTATGATCTCCACCCACTGGAGCACGCCGCACCAGCCGTCCGAACGCGACCTGCGCCTGCTCGACATCCTCGCCCGCCAAGCCGCCGACCTGTTGGAGCGCACCATCGCCGACGAAGCGCTGCGCGACGCCGAAGCCAAACTGCGCGCCCTCAACGAAACACTGGAGCAGCGTGTAGCCGAACGCACCGCCCTGCTCATGCAGGCCGAAGAAAAACTGCGCCAATCGCAAAAAATGGAAGCCGTCGGCCAACTCACCGGCGGCCTGGCCCACGACTTCAACAACCTGCTCGCCGGCATCTCCGGCGCGCTCGAACTGATGAACCGCCGCATCACCCAAGGCCGCCTGGCCGACGTCGACAAATACATGGTCGCCGCCCAAGGCTCGGCCAAACGCGCCGCCGTCCTCACCCAACGCCTGCTGGCCTTCTCGCGCCGGCAAACCCTGGAACCGCGCGCCACCAACGTCAACACCCTGATGTACGGCATGGCCGAACTCATCCAACGCATCGCCGGCCCCGGCATCCAGATCGAAACCACCGGCGCCCCGGACGCCTGGACCGCCTTCGTCGACGTCAGCCAACTGGAAAACGCACTGCTCAACCTGTGCATCAACGCCCGCGACGCCATGCCCCAAGGCGGCCGCATCCAATTGCAAACCAGCAACCACTGGCTCGACGCCACCGCCGCCCGCGCCTACGACCTGGCCGAAGGCCCCTACCTGCGCCTGAGCGTCACCGACACCGGCACCGGCATGTCCCCCGACGTCATGGCCCACGTATTCGAACCCTTCTTCACCACCAAACCCATCGGCCAAGGCACCGGCCTGGGCCTGTCCATGATCTACGGCTTCGCCCAACAATCCGGCGGCCAAGTGCACATCCAGTCCACCGAAGGCGAAGGCACCTGCGTGTCCCTCTACCTCCCACGCCACCACGGCGCTGCACCGGGGGATGAATTGGCCCCAGGGCAAGTGGCTATCGAAGTCGCCCAACACGGCGAAACCGTGCTGCTGGTCGACGACGAATCCACCGTGCGCATGCTGCTCGCCGACGTCCTGGGCGAGCTGGGCTACACCGTGATTGAAGCCGCCGACAGCGCGGCGGGTCTGAAGCTGTTGAGGTCGGATGTGCATATTGATTTGCTGGTGACGGATGTGGGGTTGCCGGGTGGAATGAATGGAAGGCAGATGGCGGAGGCGGGGATGGAATTGCGGCCGGGGTTGAAGACGTTGTTCATTACGGGGTATGCGGAGAATGCTGTGATGGGGTATGGGCAGTTGGGGGCGGGGATGGGGGTGTTGACGAAGCCGTTTGCGGTGGAGGTGTTGGGGGGGAGGGTTAGGGAGTTGTTGGGGAGGTAGGCGTTAGGGGCCACTCGAAGTTTCTTTCCTCTAACTTAATGGATTTCATTAGGCGAGATCACATTGCCATGCCAACCCATTCTACGGGTACGTGAAATGCATTCGAGCAAAAATATGCGTTGACGCATATGCTGGGTGAATATACAGTATTTTTGCTCGCCGACGTCAGGCTTCGCTATAACCTCAGGCGGGCGAAGTACGCGAAGCAGCGAAGGCTGGACGCCTTCAAAAATAGGAATATTGTCGATCAATGGACCAGACGACTTAACCAAAAGGAAATGGTAATGACAATAGAGCTCGGAGAATCGAAAGTGACAGCCCCGGAGTTGATAGGGGCGTTTAACTTCAATCTTAGAAGCGATAATCCGCAACTAAATTTTTTTCCTCCCGCTATTCGCATGGATCTCCAAAAGCGAGATGTAATAACTGCATTTACAAGCAAATTTCAAAAAGAAATCGATGCCGCACATGCTGAAAATATTCAGAGAATCGATAGTGAAATTAAAAAAGATGTAGAAGAAGAGGGCGGTTCTAATGAGTCAATGGATGTCACAACGCCTGAACCAATCGTAACAAAAGAGCATGTGATTCATGTAAAGCTATACTACGACTCTAAAGCAGAAGAAAAAAACCAAGGGGACAAAGCCGCGTCGCTGAAAGTCGGCCCGGATCTTAAACCTTACTACTCTGTTTCTGATGTGTTTCCAGATAATAAATACCAAGATGCAGGCGTCCGAAAACAACGACTTATTGATTGGGCATTAGGCTATGAAGCTCTTCGGCTCGCTCAGGTCTATGCAGAAACAGCCAGGCGTTTAAAAGTAGCAGCAGATGCATTGGCTGTTATTCAGGCCGACCAAGCACGCCTAACCGCCGCAAATGAAGCTGTTCGGAACGCCAATACGTTCCGTGCACCGGGCTCTGCATCTGCTGCCGGCTCGCTGTTTATGACTTCAGCCGGAACCGTAACGGTCGTTGAAGCCGCAGCGCTCACGCTACAAGCGGCTATTCGTGCAGCCATTAACGCTTTGGGCGGGGCAGTTGCGGGTGTTGGAGCAGGCCTTGTTGTTGGGGTTTCAGCGCTGTTTTACTCGTCAAAGCTGGCTAATGGCGAACTGTCGGAGCGTTATGCTTTCAGTACCCCTGTATCGGACCTGGTTCAAGACTTTGAGCAAGACCTGAATAGCGTCGCTGCCGCAGGCGGCACCGTTGATATGGCTTACCGAATTAGCTCAAAAACTGCTGCAGATGGGCAGTCAGAAGTCTTTGTAGTCAAGACTGATGGCGTGACGGTTCCGTCAAAGGTCAGGGTGGTGGCGGCTCGTTATGATGCGGCACAGAAAGTCTATACCGCTACAACAGCGGATGTACCCCCACGGACTCTAATTTGGACGCCTATTGTCAACCCAGGGAATAATTCAACGACTTCGCCTACTGAACAACCTGCCCCAACGGTTTACACTGGCGCTACGTTGACTCCAGTTGAAGGCCGCATCGACGCCTTTCCTGAGGTTACAGAAGCGAGTTTTGATGATTTCATTACGGTCTTTCCGGCAGATTCAGGTCTGCCACCGATCTATACGATGTTCCGGGATCGGCGAGAGGATGCGGGTGTTGCAACCGGTGTTGGTCAGCCTGTGTCGGGGATTTGGCTGGAGACTGCATCGCAAGGTGAAGGGGCGCCAGTTCCGTCACAGATTGCGAACCAATTGCGAGGGAACGAATTTAAAAATTTCAGGAAGTTTCGAGAGGCGTTTTGGAGGGCTGTCGCTAATGATTCCGAACTATCCAAGCAATTTGTCAGCAACAACATTTCTGAAATGAAGAACGGGCGAGCACCGTTCGTTCGAAAGGCAGATAGGGTGGGTGGTCAAGTGAAGTTTGAACTTCATCATGCTACTTATGTCTCCAAGGGAGGCGCAGTTTTCGATATTGATAATATTTGGGTGGTTACTCCAAAGCGGCACGGCTTAATACATCTAGAGGGTAAGTAATATGGGTATTAAAAAAATAGAAGAGTACACGGAATCTGAGTTTTTGCTATTTGTTAAAAGGATTTGTGATTCTGAGTACGCCACCGAAAAGGATCAAGTTGACGCTGTTTTGGAGTTTGAGACGTTAACAGAGCATCCAGACGGATCTGATTTGATTTATTATGCTCCGTCGGATGCAGAAAGTACGCCTGAGGTCATAACGAAAAAAGTTAAAGAGTGGCGCGCAGCGAACGGTAAGCCTGGATTCAAAACTGCTTAAGCTCGATTGCTTCTAATGATGCCCTTGCTGTTAGCTTCGGTGAGGGGGGAAGAGGGGCGGATTTATCTTTTCGATTTAACTAATCCGTCCCTTTTCTCGCTTTGCGATATAGATGAATTGCGTGCAGTTACTCCAAAATAACAACGCTGTGCATAAATTTAAGAAAGGAGAGTAAATGGAACTCAAAAACAAATTTGAAGAGTATACAGAAACCGAATTTCTCGATTTTCTTAATAAAATCTGGGCGATAGATGTGGCCTCCGAAGCAGAGCATGATAAGTTAATCGCTGCCTTCGTTAGGCTAACGGAACATCCACAAAGTAATGGTTTGATTTTTTATCCTTCTGAAGGTGTAGAAGATAGCCCGGCAGGTGTTTTAAAAATAGTGAAGGAGTGGCGAGCCGCTAATGGTAAGCCAGGATTCAAGGCTACTTAAACTCTATTGCTTCTAGCGATACCCTTGCCGTTAGCTTCGATGAGTGGGAAAGAGGGACGGATTTATTTTTTGATTTAACTAATCCGTCCCTTTTCTCGAATGGCTACTTGGCAACCAAACGAGCTAGCACTCTGGATGGCTAGCAATCAGCCGATGCTAGGCGCCTCACGATCTAACAGCTTCGCTGTGAGCAGCACACCCAATTCACTCAATTGGTAAATAGCCAACGCGATATCGCGGTGTTTTCCACTCAGGTCGTCTGAAAGATCAAGCAGGAGCGTGCTGACCGAGGAAAAGGTTTCGTAGCTATTGGTGATAAGGCTTTCTGTGCTGGCGTCGGAAGTGACGATAAAGAGAGCGTTTTGGTCTGATGAGACTTTGCACATATTCGTAATTCCCTAAGTCGGGCCATCACCCCATCGCTACTAAACGAATGGGAGGCAGCTGTACGCAGGTTAGTAGACCGGGGAATTACGCAAAGCCGGCGCGCCCGAAGGCGCCCTACGCACAGCCACCATCAAGCACCGACAGGAATGTCAGATTGATGAAGCTTGTGCACTCAACGTAATTGAACCATCAGGCTACTAAACCCGATCACCGAAAAATTCAGCGACCGCGCAACCATAGATTCCACCACCCCAGCGCACAAGCCGGCGGATTCTGACGCAGGCGTAGGCAATCGGGCAAGCCACTGCCCAGCTTTGGGAAATGTCCTAGGACACTGCCCTCACACCGTCACCACCACCTTGCCCACCTGCTGGTTCGCCTCCAGATACCGATGCGCGTCCTGCACCTCATCCAACGCAAACGTCTTCGCAATCACTGGCGCCAATGCGCCCGACGCCAGCCCGTCCAAAATAAACGCCTTAGCCCGCGCCAACGCAGCCGGGTCGGCGACGATCTCGGCGTACAGATACCCCTTGAGCGTCAAACATTTGCCCAACACGGTAAACAACGGAAACGGCGTCGGCTCGGAGCTCAACGCGCCGTACTCCAACAAGATCCCGCCCTGGGCCATGCTTTGGGTGAGGGCTTCAAAGCCCGGCCCGCCGATGGGGTCGAACACCACGCGGGCGCCTTTGCCGTCAGTCAGTTGCATCACGCGTTGCACCAGGTCTTCTTCGTCGCTGGCGATGACGTGGTGGGCGCCGGCATCAAGCAGGGCCTGTTGTTTGGCGCGGGTGCGGGTGACGGCAATGGTGGTGGCGCCGACGCTGCGGGCGATCTGGAAGGCGGCGAGGCCGACGCTGCTGGAAGCGGCGGTGATCAGTACGAAGTCGCCTTGGGTGAGTTTGGCTTGTTCGACCAGGGCGCCCCAGGCGGTGACGTATTGCATCCAGGAGGCGGCGGCTTGGACGAAGCTGAGGTTTTGCGGGTGTTTGACGGTGAGGTGGGCGGGTACGTTGGCGACTTCGCCGTAGGTGCCCCAGCGGGCGATGTCGAGCGGTGGGATGACGCTGACGGCGTCGCCCACCTTCAGGTCGGTGACGTTGGCGCCGACGGCGGCGACTACGCCGGCCGCTTCGTAGCCGAGGCGGCTGGGGAATTCGGCTTCTTGCAGGTAGGCGTGGTTGCGGAACATCACTTCGGCGCGGTTGAGGCCGAACGCTTTGACGTCGATTTGCACTTCATCGGCGGCGGGGGCGGGTACGTCGATGTCTTCGAGTTGCAAGACGCTGGCGTCGCCGTAGGCGTGGAGTCGGACAATGCGTGGCATGGTGGATGACCTCGGGTTGATCGCTGAGGCGTTCCATACTAAGCGCAATGCTGCGCTATTAGGGCATTGTTGTAGGCATTGATCCGTTGGCCGTGTGGCCTGTTTCTGAAAGTGAATTTTGCCTCCCTGATCTCTGCCCGCTCAGAAAATTCCGCTTTTATATTTCAGCCTCTTCTTACTTGAGGTTGGAATTCACCTATGGCGACGGCCTATATCAATGAGCGAGTCATTGACTACGCGAGTCTCAAGAGCCGGGTCTTGAACGGCGCCTCTCCATCAGCTGTGCAAAAGTTTGATGCGCTCAATGCTCACTTGCAGCGCAATTTTGTGCCGGCGGGCCAGATAGTCATCCTACCCAGCGACACCGTCCTGGAAAGCACCACCGATGAAGCCTGGCTTATGCAACGGGCCGAAGAGATCAGCCGGGTGCTGGACTATAACCCGCGTGATGGGGAGGTGGTGGTAGGTGACTACGATTTGCTGCAAAGCATGTTGGGTTACAGCTCATTGGGCATCGGCAGTGCGACGTCTGCTTGGAGTTCGCACCTGAACGACGTGCGGGGCACGCTGCAAGATATTGAGCGGGCGTATGGCCGGTTCAAAAGCGGTGCGGTGGACAAAGAGGCGTTTTTTCGGCAACGGCAGGAATTGTTGAAGCATTTGAATAACCAGCTTCAGGGCGCGGCCCGGTTGGGGACGGGGTTGCGCGGTAATCGTTCGCTGAAGGGAATTTTGGGTATTTCTTCAAAGAGTTTTTTTCAGAAAGCCGAAATTAAGCACTATGCCGAGCGACTTGAGCGTATCACGGGCCTGGCCAGGCATTTACGCCATGGCACAACTATCGGATTGGCGCTGGATATGACGGCGGCGGGGCTGGAGGTGAAGGAGGCGTGCACCTTGGGGCGGGAGGAGGCGTGCCGTAAGGCGCAGTTTGTGGAAGGAGGGAGATTAGTGGGGAGTGTTGGAGGGGCGTACATCGGAGGTTCATTCGGTGGCGCTATTGGGCGCTCTCTGTGTAACGTGTTTATGGGGGTCGCTACTAAACGCCCCGGAAACCTTGTTTGCGAAATCATCGGCGGTGCAAGTGGCGGGTATGTGGGCGGAACGTCTATGGGGAGCCAGGGCGCTCAATGGGGAGAGACGCTTTATGTGGGTGATGACCCATGGATATAGCCGCTAATAGGTTCGTCGCGGTGCTGGGATTTGCAGAGATGATCATCGCCGTGTCGTTATTTCTTTATTCGCATTACTTCAAACTTGACGCACTTCAGAAGTATTTTGAAGGCAATGATGTGGTTCGACATACAAACCGGCGTTGGCCGGGCAATCGACCGATGGATAGAGCGATGCGTATGAGCCAAATCGCCATGTTCCTGATATTTCCTAAAAGTTACATCCGTCGAGGTGACGTGAGTGAAAAGGAGATCGCTTCGATACCGCTGTCCCTCAAGCGTTGGGCAACTTGGCCATACTATTTTGGAATTCAGCTTTTTGCCTGGGTGTGGGTTTTGGATGTTCTAAACGAACTATGAAAAATACTGGCGCCCCGGCGTATCATCCCGAGCCTCACCGCGCATCAGGAGCGCCGCATGTGGATTGGTCATCGGTTCGAGCGTACCCCCCGGGATGACTTGCTCATCCACTCGCTAAACAAGGTGCAAAGCGCTGCCGTGTGGCTGGTGGGCGGGCTGACCTTGAGCGTGCCTGTGGTGTTTGTGGTGTGTGGGATCATCGAAGGTTATTTGCCGTTGGTGGGCGTGGATCCGCTGTCTTCGCTGTTGATCGTGCTGGCGTTGCTGCTGATGCCGGCCATGGGGCTGTTCCTGATCGCCTACACCGGCCTGCGCGAGACCCTGCGCCTGTCGTGGCACGACGGCGAAGGCCAGCGCCTGACCTGCAATGCGTTTGGGCGTCGCGCGCGTGTGCGTCAGGTGTTTCGACTCGACCACCCCACGTCCCTTGAACTGCGTGGCCGCCCTCAGGCGGAGCCAGCCTACACTCAGTTGTGGCTGGTGATGCGCGACGGCACTGAGCACCGCCTGACCACCGACAACGTTCCTGTGGTGCTGGGCAGCCCGCGCACCGACCGCTGGCTTGTAGCGTTGGCTGACTACCTGAAGGTGGCGGTGCCTACCGAAGTGGTCGATGCGTCGGCGCCGCGCAAGCCGGCCTATCGGCCCGCGCCATCCCCGGCCAAGGCCGCCAGGCTGCGCCAACGCGCAGTGGCCGCACCTTCGCCTGAGCCGACCGAGGCCCTCGGCCTTCCCGCGCGTGGCCTGCTTGGCCTGCTGGGTGCATTCCTGGGAGTGCTGGAGCTGTCGCAGGTGTTCGCGCTGGTGCCCGCGTTGTTAAGTGGGCGGTTGCGTGTCAGCGGTTTTCGATCGCGTGCAACGACCTTCGACTGGGCGGATCAACCCATCACCTTTTCATTCAACCTGTTTATAGGCGTGGTCGAGGTGGTGATCGTTGGCTTTATCGCCTGGTCATGCCTGCGCATCGCGGTTCAGGGGCGATTCAAGGCCAACCCGTGAGGGCTGCATTTACGCAAAAGCCGCCCGTTTCTTGGCCAGGCGGTCTACCATGCCTTCCCGGCAGTGGTTCCACGCGCTACCGATCTCCCTCTTGCAAGGTATCGCCCATGTCCATCGACCAAATCTCCCTCCCCAAAGGCGTCGGTCCTCACGCCACCAAGCTTCTCGATGCCATCACCGGCGCTTCCACCCACGAAGAACTCAACCGTGCCGGCGGCAAGGCCGAAGGGTTTGTGCTGGGGCTGGAGTCGACCAAAGCCATCAAAAGCCAGATCGCCGAGTCACTGTATGTGGCCTACGACGACGCAGCGAGCAATCGGGCAACTGAATTGAAGGGCTAGGCGTTAGCGCCAGGCAGGTTTTTTCGGGTCCGGATTAAACGGCCTCAGCGACTGTTGCCAAGCGGGCGCCGGCAAGTTGCTGCGGCAGGCGCACCAATGCACCGGTGTGGGGTTATTGATGTCGCCCCAGCCCTTGGCTTCATAGGACGCCATGATCTCGCTCAACCGCCAGACGTCACCGGCGCCGGCGATCAACTGCGTGTGAGGCGGCGGCGTGGGGTTGATCGTCAGCGGCGGGTTGGTGGAGTCCAGCAACCAGTAATCCTTCACCAGCCCGCCTCGGGACACGACGTTAGGGGCCAGGCGCGGGTTCATCGACGCGGGGTCGGCTTCGATCCGGCCCGCCACGTTATCGCGGATAGGAATGCCGTCGGCGGTCCAGAAATACAGCGTAAAACCTCTCGGCAGTGCAAAAGGCGGGAACCCGTCCCCGCAGGCCAGTCCATGCCCCTGACAATACAATCGCCATGATGATTCCCCGCTCGTTTGAGGTGTGCCGAGCGCCCCTTCGCAGGAGGGGCGAGTTGAATTCAAAACGTCCGGGGCGGCGGGAATATTCCAACGGCTGGCAAAAATAGCGAAGAAACCTTGTCATGAGGGTGCGCTACAGTGGGCGCCTGACGCTGGCCCGATACAAAGGAATGCCCATGACATTGACCGTCGAAACCCTGCTAAACCTGGCCATGGCCAACCCCATCAACGCCGAAATCACCGCACGCCTGCCGGACCTCGGGGTGGACCAGTGTTTTCTCACGGCAGGCTGCCTGTTCCAGGCCGTGTGGAATCATCAGTCGAACCTGCCTGCGGCCCAGGGCGTCAAGGACTACGACGTTTTCTACTTTGATACGGACTTGTCCTACGAGGCTGAGGACGCGGTTATCCGGGTTGCAGAGCGGTTGTTCCACGACCTGGGCGTCAACGTCGAGGTGAAGAACCAGGCGCGGGTTCATCTCTGGTACGGCAAGCGGTTTGGTCGGCCTTATCCGCAGTTGCACACAGCCAAACAGGGCATCGACCGGTATCTGGTGGCGGGCACCTGCATCGGTCTGGAGGTTGCCACGGGCGAGCTGTACGCGCCATATGGGCTGGAGGATGTGGCGCAGGGCGTGCTGCGCATCAACCCGCTGCATCCGGAACCTGAGTTGTTTATGCACAAAGCCCGCAGTTATCAGGCGCGCTGGCCTTGGTTGAGCATCATCACACCCTGAATGGCAGTGAACTTTTACCCGCATCCTGCACGTCCAAGCTTGAAATGCCCCGCCAAGGACCGACTATGACCTTCTTCATCTTCCTGCTCGCCTGCGCCGCCGCTGCCAGTACCGGCATGCTCTTCAAACCAGGTGCCTGGTACCAATCCCTGGTCAAACCCAGCTTCACCCCGCCCAATTGGCTGTTCCCGGTGGCGTGGACGATCATTTATCTGCTGCTGGCCTGGGCCGGTTACCGCCTCAGCCTAATCCCAGGCAGCCAAATGGTGTTGGCGCTGTGGGCGGCGCAGATTGCATTGAACACCTTGTGGACGCCGGTGTTTTTCGGCGCCCATCGCATCCTCGCGGGGATGGTGATTCTGGCCGTGTTGTGGCTGACCGTCGCGACGATGGTGGTGCTGGCGGTGCAGTTGGACCTGATCACCGGCTTGATCCTGTTCCCGTACCTGGCGTGGCTGTGTGTGGCGGCGGCGCTGAACTTCTCGATCCTGCGCAATAACCGCTGATGGTTGTTAAAGCCTGGCCCGCCAGTGAGCCCGAACTGGCCGAGATGCGCCGCTTCAACCAGAAGCTCACGTGGCTGCCGCGCTTCAAGATCCGCAATCGCGTCACGCCGCGTTTGATCCAGGCGCTGTTGCGGGTCAGTCAAACGATCAAGAAAGCCCCTCTGGCTGACACCCACTACGTCGACTCAGTCCCCGTACGCATCCTGCGCCCCAGCGGCAAGCCCAAGGGCGTGGTGCTGGATATCCACGGTGGCGGCTGGGTGATCGGCAACGCGCAGATGGATGACGACCTCAACCTGGGCATGGTCAACGCCTGCGACGTGGCGGTGGTGTCGGTGGATTATCGGTTGGCGGTCGACACGCCGGTCGAAGGGCTGATGGACGACTGCCTGGCGGCGGCGCGGTGGCTGCTCACCACTGAGGAGTTTGCAGGCCTGCCGGTGATCGTCGTCGGCGAGTCGGCCGGCGGGCACCTGGCGGCGGCGACCTTGCTGGCGTTGAAGCAATGGCCAGCGCTGCTCCAGCGGGTGAGCGGGGCGGTGTTGTATTACGGCGTCTACGACTTGACCGGCACACCCAGCGTGCGCACAGCGGGGCCCGACACCTTGTTGCTGGACGGGCCGGGCATGGTCGAGGCGCTGCGCCTGCTCACGCCGGGGTTGAGCGATGATGCGCGACGCCAGCCGCCGTTGTCACCCTTGTATGGCGACTTCGACGGCTTGCCGCCGGCGTTGATGTTCGTGGGTGAGCTGGACCCTTTGAAGGATGACACGCTGTTGATCGCCGAGCGGTGGCCGGGGGCGGAGGCGCATCTGCTACCGGAGGCGGCGCATGGGTTTATTCATTTTCCGGTGGTGATGGGGAAGGAGGTACTTGCCTTTAGCCGTGAGTGGATAAGCCAGCGAGTGAACGGGGAAGTACTCAACCTTCCATCGTCCGATTAATCTTTCGCCTTTCAATACAGCGCCAAGGAACAAACGTGCCTGTGAACTCACTTAGCCTACGCCCGGCGATTGTCACCGACCTCCCGTCAATCTACCGAGGCGAGTTGGCCTACATCCAACAGTGGGAGCCCACTCACGAAGCCGGCTGGCGCTCGCAGGTGGAGCGCAACCTCGCTCTGTGGGTCGATAACTTCGAGCTGCTCACGGTAGCGGTGCTCGACGGTCAATTTGTCGGGTATTCGCTATGGAGACCCGAGGACAGTTTCGCCGAGCTCTACACGATCAATGTCAGTGAAGCTTATCGGCGCAAGGGGATAGGTCGGGCATTACTGGATGCCTATGGGGTTGCGGCGTTGGGCAGCGGCTGCACTCACCTGAGTTTAAGCGTGCGCCCAGACAACCCTGCCCGGCGGATGTATGAATGTGCAGGGTTTATCGCGGTGGGGACAGACTCCCACGGTTACCTTCGCTATGAACGCGCAAATGGATTGGGAACTTAAAACTTGATCGATTAGTCAGGTTAATCAGTTGCTCTAATTCTATAAAAAGGACTCCCCCATGCGCGAATACACCCTCGACTACTTGTTCAACAACGAACCCCGCTCCCATGTGTTCGAACTCAAGCAACCCCAGCTATCCGTGCATGAAGCGGCGTTGCATTTGCTGCAGCTGCATTTCGGCGACGCCGAGAATGGCTTGATCCTGCCGCCCGCGGATGCGAGCCCGGATGAAATTCTGGAGCAGGCGCAGGTGGTAGGGATTACGCAGATAGCCGTTGCATGAGTTCAAGCCCGATCATTCAGGTGGCCGCTGCGGCGGATATCCCTGAGGTATTGAGGTTCGTGCTGCAAGCCCGTGCCGAGCTTTTCCCCAAGCTCAGTGCGACGGGGATGCCAGCGGACTTGGCGCAGTTCGAGGCGATCTATCTGCACGGCGATGGACGATTTTTGATCGCGCGTGATGAGGGCCAGATCGTCGCAGCCATCGGCTATCTGCCCTATGACGAGCGTTTCCCGCAGTTGAATTACCAGGGCCGCAAGACCGTGGAGGTGGTGCGCCTGTTTGTGCTGCCGGCGTTTCGCCGCTTTGGTCTGGCGGGCGAGTTGTACCGTGCGCTGGAGGCGCTGGCCAAAGCAGATCGGGTCGCGGTGATGTACCTGCACACCCATCCGTTTTTGCCGGGGGCGATTGATTTTTGGCTTCGGCAGGGGTTCGAGGTGGTGGATGTGGACGCGGACCCGGTGTGGCGCACGACGCATATGCAGCGAACCCTCTAACACCACCCACTGTAGGAGCTGGCTTGCCGGCGATGGCGGTGTATCAGCAAACAGAGAGGCAAGCAGGTCTGGCGCTATCGCCGGCAAGCCGGCTTCTACAGTGGGATATATTGATCAGTTTGGGCGTAGCCGCAATATCTGCGCCCCATCAAACGGGTCTGTGAGGTAATGCGCCTGCACCCCAAACGTCTCCTGCAAACGCTGCGGCGTCAACACCTCAAGTGGTTTGCCCAACGCCACCAACCGCCCGTGATCCAGCACCGCCAGCCGATCACAGGTCAACGCCTGATTCAGATCATGCAGGGCAATCAAGGTGGTGACGGGCAACCCTTGCACCCCCTTCAAAATGCCCAGCTGATGCTGGATATCCAGGTGATTGGTCGGTTCATCCAGCAACAGGATCTGCGGCCGCTGCGCCAACGCACGGGCGATGTGCACGCGTTGGCGCTCACCGCCCGAGAGGCTGCGCCAGACGCGATGGCTCAGGTGGGTGGCGTCGACGTCGTGCAGGGCCTGGTTGACGATGACGTCGTCTTCATTCGACCACGGGCTCAGCGCCGACAACCACGGTGTGCGGCCCAGCGCCACGGCGTCGAACACGCGGATGGCGTCGTCGGTGTCGGCCTGCTGTTCCACCACCGCCAGTTGTTGCGCGATGGCGCGGCGCGACAGCTTGCCCAGGCGCTGGCCGCCCAGCAGCACTTCGCCGGACGCTGGGGTGCGCAGCCCGGCGAGCAACTTGAGCAAGGTGGATTTGCCGGAGCCGTTCGGCCCGACGATACCGAGGGTTTCGCCCGGCTGAACGTCCAGATGAATGTCGCTCAGCAACTGCGCTTCACGCACCTTGAAGCCCAACCCCGTGCAGCTTAAAACCGTCATCGCGCATTCCTCCGACCAATGAGGATCAGCGCAAACACCGGCGCACCGACCAGCGCCGTGACCACACCGACCGGAATCACCTGGCCCTTGATCAAGGTGCGCGACAGCACATCCGCCGCAATCAAAAACAACGCGCCACCCAACGCACTGGCCGGCAGCAAGCGCGAATGCCCGGTGCCAAGCAACAGGCGCACGGCGTGGGGAATCACCAGCCCCACAAACCCGATGGAGCCGACAATCGACACCATCACCGCCGTCACCAACGCCGCGCAGCCCACCAGCACAAACTGCACCCGGCGCACCGGAATGCCGAGGGACGCCGCCGAGTCGCTGCCGAAGGTAAACGCATCCAGGGCGCGACGGTGCCACAGGCACACCGCCAAGCCTGCAACCGCCACCGGCACCGCCAGCCACACCGAAGGCCAGCGCACGCCACTGAGGTTACCGAGCAACCAGAACATGATGCCGCGTGCCTGCTCGGAACTGGCGGATTTGGTGATCAGGAACGCGGTGAGCGCATTGAACAGCTGCGACCCGGCGATGCCCGCCAGGATGATCTGGCCGGTGCCGCGGGCCGAACCGCTGGCGCGCGCGAGCAGGATCACCAGCGCAAACGCGGCCATGGCGCCGACAAACGCGCCCGCCGACAACGAGATCAAACCGCCGCCCACGCCCATCAACGCCACCAGCACCGCGCCGGTCGAGGCGCCGGCGCTGATGCCCAACAGGTACGGATCGGCCAGCGGGTTGCGCAACAGCGATTGCAATATCACGCCGCAGGTCGCCAGCCCAGCACCACACGCGGCGGCGACCAGGGCGCGGGTGAGGCGGTAGTTCCACACCACGCCTTCGTCGATCGGGTCGAGCACATAACCGGCCGCCCACAGTTTATTGGCGAGGACTTGGAGTACCACCTGCGGCGAGATGGCGGTTTCGCCGATGGCCACGCCAGCCAATACAGCAGCCAGCAGCAGGGCCAGGGCGAGTAGGGTTCGGATCATTTGGACAGGTCGTAGCCGTCGATGGCCGTGGCCAGTTGTTCAAGCCCGTCGAACGTACGGATGCTGGCTTGCAGCGCCAGCGCGTCGAGGATGATGATGCGGTTGTTTTTCACCGCGTCCATGTTGCGGGTCACCGGGTCGCTGCGCAGGAAGGCGAGTTTCTTTTCATGGTCGTCGGCGGGGTAGCGTCGACGGTCCATGCGCGCGATCACCAGCACGGTCGGGTTGGCCTTGGCGAGGGTTTCCCAGCCGACGGCGGGCCACTCTTCGTCCGACTGCACGACGTTATGCAAACCGAGGGTTTCCAGCATGAATTGCGGAATGCCCTTGTGGCCGGCCACATAAGGGTCGCTGGCCATCTCGGAACTGGAGAACCACACCAACGCGCTGGCTTGCTTGAGACCTTTGCTTTGCACGGTGGCGACTGATTTGGCCAGGCGCGCCTTGAGTTCGTCGTTCAACTGTTGGCCACGCGCCTGCACGTCGAAGATCTCGGCGAGTTGGCTGATGCTTTTATAGATCGTCTCGATGCGGAACGGCTCCAGCCGCGTGCCGTCGGCGCCCACCAGGTTGTCCTTGCCTTCGCAGTCGGAGGGCAGCAGGTAGGTGGGGATCTTCAGTTCATGGAATTGCTCGCGGGTGCCGACCACGCCTTGCGGCCCGACCACCCATTCCAGCTCGGCGGCCACCAGCTGCGGGCGCTTGGCGATCACGGCTTCGAAGCTAGGTTCATTGTTGGCCAGGCGTTCGATGCTGTCGTTCTGCGCCTTGTACTGCGGCAACACGTTGTTGAACCACAGCGAAGTGCCGACTACTTTGTCGCCCACGCCCAAGGCGTAGAGCATCTCGGTGGCGGCCTGCCCGATGGTCACGCTGCGGGCCGGGGCTTGCTGGAAGGTTAGGGTGCTGCCGCAGTTTTCCACGGTCAGCGGGTAGTGGGTGGGCGCGGCTTGGGCCAGGGCACAGAACCCCAGGCCGGTAAGCAGGGCGGTAACGCGTGGCAGCATGGGGCAATCTCCGAGTGAAGCGTGCGTGCCGTTCGGAAATACACCCTTGAACGCTGCAATAGGATAGAGGCAGGCAAGAATGTCCTTCCCGGACACCCCGCCGGTTAGTCATTGAGCTTGGGCCGGCAGGTCTCCTGACTGATGCGTCGTCGCCAAGCTCCGGCCTTCCCGGACAAGGTCCAGTGGCATCAGGGAGCAGGCTCAGCACCTACAGTTGCGGGGGCAGTTCCGATTGACGCGGGTGTACCGCGCTTCGGATTCCCTATTAGTCCCGTTTGGGAACCGGCGCGGTATGGTAGTCGATCGCGCGGTTGAACGGGAGGTCGTGAACTCAACGGTAGCTCTCTGGCGGTGAGGCTCCTATGATGCGCAGCCCATGGATCGCTTTATCACAAGGAATACACCGTGAAATCATTTGTCGCGCTCCTCCTTATCGCCACCCTTGCCGGTTGTGCCACTCAGGGTAAATCTGAAAAGCAGATTCTCGACGAGGCCTCCACCGCCTATGTCAAGTCGATGCCCGCGGACTCAGACAAGCTGCGCTTGCACACGATGAGCATCCCCAAAAGCGGTATGTTCGGCGACACCCTGGCGATTTCCCTGGCCGGTGACCAAAACGCGGCCAGCCTCAGGAGCGAATTGCTGAATACCAAGCGCTTGGGCGATGTGTTCTTCTTGATCATGGGGGCCGGCACGCCGGTCGACGTGGCCGTGATCGGCAAAGCCGTCGAAGGGCAGGACTTGAAGGGTTTGCAGATCTACTACTCGGGCACCGACGCACAGAAAGAGCAGGTGCGTGCGGCGGTTGAGAAGTCGCAGGCGCAGTTTCATTACATCAATGCGCAATGAGGGCGAGGGTCATAGGCGAATGTCTTCAGGCCCCTGTATCAGCGCTTCAATCCGCGTGCCGGTGGCGCGCTCTTCGTTGCTGAAGCCGTCGTAGTCGGCCAGGTTGCCGAAGCGTAGCCCGGTCAGGCGCTCTATCTGGATCACACTGCGCTGGTAGGTCCTGAGCTGGCCGAACACCAGGTCGAGCTGGCCCAGTTCGCGGCTCTGGTCAATCATGTAGGCAGTCGCGCTAGGCTTGCCGTTGTCGCTGAGGTAGGCGACCACTTTCCAGAACGCCTTGGGGATCTGCACGCCTCGGTACACTCGGTCGTCGTCGGCGAACACCGGGCCGGTAAACACCGTGGCGCGGGCTTTCCAGCGTTGGGTGTTATCGAGGATGTAGTCTTCGAGCTCCAGCCAGGTCTTCTGGTTGAACCCGCTCATCTGCGGCGAGCAGTTGGTGAAATGGAAGGTGTCGAGGTTGGCGGTTTGCGCCTCGTCGCCCCAGTTGGGGTCTTGTCGGCGGACCAGGTGGCCGCGATCCAGGCCATTGCTGGCATACAGCGCTTCGCCCACCTGCGCATCGATGGGTAAGCGGCCGTCATAGGCCCAGGCGTCGTTGCTGCGAATGATGTCGACGTGCTGACCACCATCGATGTTGACGCCCACATACAGCGCAAGCCGCTTGGCGCGTGACATCGTGATCGAAAAGTGCGTGTAGTCCAGGCGCTTCTGTGCATCCCCCGCCAAGGCCTCTTCCACCGTGGGCCAGGGCACCCCGAAGCTGCCGAGAAAGTCCTCGGCGTAGCCGCGCCGGCCCTTCAAGTCTTTGGCGGGGGTGACGCGTGGCGTCGCCGCCCGTGCCTCCAACAACGTGGGGCTTGGCGCGATCAACGGGCTCAGGTCAGCGAGCCTGGGGCGGTATGCAAGGTCGATTTTGGTTTTACGTGCTGGCATCGGTCAGTCCTCCTTGGATAAACACGACTGCAACATAGGTTAATGACAATTGATGATATGCGTTAACCCCTGGGGACTATCCTGAATCGATGACCCGAACGTTTTCACCTGCCAGCTGGAGCCAGCCCATGTGTGTTCGTCAGCCGCACCGCCATCCGATTTTCTGCCTGATCCCGCCCTATATGCTCGACCAGATCGCGCGCAACGGCGACAAAGCGCAACGTGAGGTCGCCTTGCGCACCCGCGCCAAAGACACAACCTTCCGCTCGTTGCGCATGGTCGCCGAACCTGCCAAAGGACCGGCGCACATGGCCCTGGCCATGGGCGCCGTTAAGCGCCGCTCGATCTACAGCGCCGAGGGCACCGACAGCCTGCCGGGCACGCTGGTGCGTGGTGAGGGGCAGCCCGCCAGCGGGGATGCCGCGGTGGATGAAGCCTACGAGGGCTTGGGCGCCACCTTCGATTTTTTCGACCAGGTCTTTGATCGCAACTCCATCGACGACGCCGGTATGGCGCTGGACGCCACGGTGCATTTTGGCCAGAACTACAACAATGCGTTCTGGAACTCGACCCAGATGGTGTTTGGCGATGGGGATGCGCAGTTGTTCAACCGCTTCACGGTGGCGCTTGACGTAATTGGCCATGAGTTGGCCCATGGCGTCACCGAGGACGAGGCCAAGCTGATGTATTTCAATCAGTCCGGAGCGTTGAACGAGTCACTGTCGGATGTGTTCGGCTCGCTCATCAAGCAGTATGCCTTGAAGCAAAGCGCGCAAGACGCTGATTGGCTGATCGGCAAAGGACTGTTCACCCAAAAGATCAAAGGCACCGCCCTGCGCTCGATGAAAGCCCCCGGCACGGCGTTTGACGACAAACTGCTGGGCAAGGACCCTCAGCCGGGGCACATGGATGATTTTGTGCACACCTACGAGGACAATGGCGGGGTGCATATCAATTCCGGTATCCCCAACCATGCGTTCTATCAGGTGGCGACCAAGCTCGGCGGGTTCGCCTGGGAGCGGGCCGGGCGTATCTGGTACGACGCGCTGCGGGATGCGCGGCTGCGGCCCAACTCGGGGTTCCTGCGCTTTGCGCGCATCACTTACGATGTTGCAGGCCGCCTCTACGGCGCGAACAAGGATGAACAGAAGGCGGTCAAGGACGGTTGGAAGGCGGTCGGCATTTCTGTCTGACGTGAGGAAAAGCCATGCAAATTTCGATCAAGGAAAACGGCGGCCCCGGTTATTTTCCGGGCTTGGCCACGCCACAGACGGTGGAGTTGGACGCGCTGCCGGAACAAGACCAGCAGGAACTGCGGCGGCTTGTCGAGGCGTGCGATTTCTTTCAATTGCCGCAAAGCCATGCACCTGCGCCCGGTAATCCGGGCCAGGTGCATTACACCCTGACGGTCAAGGAAGACGAGCGCGAGCACACGGTTTGCGTGCTCGCGCCGGTCAAATCGCAGGCGCTGGACGGGTTGGTGCAGTGCGTGCGTCGGCATGTCCGTTGCTGAGGTTCAGGTGGGAGCGTTCACCCTGGCTGCCAGCGACGCACCGAGGCTGTAGAGCAACCCGCCGGCGATAACGAACAGCGCGAGCATGTAGAACATGGTGTGGGCGGGGTGTGTCGCCAAGACCATCCCGCACAGCACCGGGCCCAGAGCCGCGCCAACGTTGCCCAGGTTTTGCGCAGCGTAGTACATGCCCCGCAGATGATCGGGGGCGATGATGTCGATGAACATGTACTCGGCAGGGAACACGATGATCTCTCCCAGCGTGAAGACCACCATGGATACCACCCAGAACATCAGCGAGGTGGACAAGCCGAACCCCGCCAGGCCGACGATAAACATGCCCAATCCACCTGCGAGCCACAGATTCAACTGCTGATGGGTGATTCGCTTGCCGATCACGTATTGCAGGCTGATCACCATCAGCGCGTTGGTGGCCACCACGCTGCTGATTATCCGGTAAGCCATTTCAGGTGTCGTGGTGACGATCAGATATTGCGAGAGGTAAGCGGTGAATTGGCCGAACACCACGGCACTGAGTGCTCCGCCCAGGGTAAAACACACCAGCCGGTAATCACTGAGCAGCACTTTGCCAACCGCCAGGAACGGCGCGCCGGGCTGGCTTGTGTCCACGGGCATTGCGTGCTTGTCACCCCACACGGCGTAAACGATAAAAAAACCGGTGCCCAGTATCGCCGACGCCAGGAAGGGCAGGCTGATGGCGAGCGCGGCCAATCCCGCGCCGAGAAAAGGGCCGACGGCGTAGCCGATGTTGGTCAGGGTGTATTTGATCGAAAATGCTTCACTGCGCGCATCGACAGGCAGTAGCCGGCCAAATCCTGATTTGACCGCGATATCAATGACGGCGTACGCCAGGTTGATCGCGACCAGGCAGGCGTAGAACACCCACAGGTCCCGTGCGGCAAACGCTCCGAGAAACCCGCAGGTGAACACTGCGCAGCAGCCCAGGATCAAGCGGTAACCTGGCTGGCTGTCCACCAGGAAACCGCCGTACAGGCTCAACAATGAGCCGAGGATCAGCGAACTGCCGATCACCAGGCCGATGTCGGCGACGCCCAATTCGAACTGGCTCGACAGGTAGATCACCAGATAGGGCAAGGTGATTGCCCTGGCGAGGGTCAACACCAGTGAAGCACTCAGAAGCAGATTGACGGTCAAGGGGTAGTTTTTCAGCGTGGTCAGCATCCGAGCCTCAGTACCGGTTCATTGGCCCTAGCTTACTGTTGAGTTGAATTCTGATTTAGGATGTTAATTACCAGCTTGGCTGACCTGAATTCACAAATGCGGGGCGTGCATGTTTTCTTCCGAACGCTTGAAAGGGATTGATGTGTTTGTATGTGTCGCGGACTACGGCAGCTTTACCGCCGCTGCCGAGAAAATGAGCCTGACTGCCTCGGCCATCAGCAAAAGCATCGCGCGGCTCGAAACGCGCCTGGGCGCTCGACTGTTCCTGCGCACAACGCGGCGCTTGTCCCTCACCGAGGCCGGCGTGGCGTTTTACCGTACCTGTACGGGGGTGCTGGCTGACCTGGAGGAGGCCGAGCTGTCGCTGCGCGCGGAGCAAAGCGAGCCGCGTGGACGTGTGCGCATTGATCTGCCCAATGTGTTTGGACGCGTGCGGGTGTTGCCGGTGCTGCTGCCTTTGCTGCAGGCTTTTCCGTCCTTGGTGCCGCACATTTCCTTCAGCGACGGGTTAGTGGACCCGTTCAAGGAGGGGGTGGATCTGGTGGTGCGTGTCGGTGACGCGCAGGGCTGGCCAGAAACGATCGAACAGCGTGTGCTCGCGCACGAATGGCATACGTTGTGTGCCTCGCCGGATTACTTGGCGAACCATGGCACCCCGACGTGCGAGCGTGAGCTTGAACGGCATCAGTGCCTCGCCTACGGTTGGGTGGACGGACGCGTCAGCCCCTGGAACTTCGCCGGTGAACAGGGCGCTGCACGGCGCTGGCAGATGGCGCCGCACCTGGTGATCGGCAATGGCGATGGCTTGATGCAGGCTGCGTTGGCCGGTTGTGGGATCGTGCAACTGCCGTCGTGGGTGGTCCGGCCATCGCTGGAGGAAGGCAAGCTGGTTGAGGTGCTGCCGCAGCTGGCCACCGAGGGGGCTGCGATCAGGCTGGCCTGGGTCAGGAATCGCCAGGCGTTGCCCAAGGTCAGTGTGGTGCTGGAAGCCTTGGTGGCGGGGCTGGGGGGGCGATAGCCACGACCCGTGCCCGCGCCACCCCTGCGTGTTACTTGCGGTCCAGCCACACCGTCTGCGCGTTGCAGAATTCCCGCACGCCAAAGTGCGACAGCTCGCGGCCGAAACCACTCTTTTTCACCCCACCAAACGCCACCCGTGGGTCGGAAACGCTGAAGGCGTTGACGAAGATGCCGCCGGTTTCCAGCTGGTTGGCGATGTCGCGCGCCTTGGCCGGGTCGGTGGTGAAGATGCTCGCCGTGAGGCCGAACTCGCTGTCATTCGCCAGGGCCACCGCATGGTCGGCGTCGCGGGCGGTGATGATCGAAGCGACCGGGCCGAACAGTTCCTGTTTGAACGAGGTCATCTGGTCGGTGACGCCTGCCAGTACGGTCGGCTCGTAGTAGTTACCGGCGCCGGGTACTTTATTGCCGCCCAGCAGCAGGGTCGCGCCTTCTTCCAGGGTGGCCTGGACCTGGCCGTGCAACTCGTCGCGCAGGTCGAAGCGCGCCATCGGGCCGATGTAGGTGGTGGCTGACGTCGGGTCGCCCATCACCAAGGCACGGCTGGCCTCCAGGAACTTGGCGGTGAAGGCTTCTACCACGCCTTCCTCGATGATCAGGCGTTTGGCGGCGGCGCAGACTTGGCCGCTGTTCTGGAAGCGCCCGATCAGTGCGGCTTGCACGGCGGCGTCGAGGTCGGCGTCGTTGAGCACGATGAACGGGTCGGAACCGCCCAGTTCCAACACGCATTTTTTCAGTGCAGCGCCAGCCTGAGAGCCGATGGCGATGCCGGCACGCACGCTGCCGGTGAGGGTGACGGCGGCGATGCGCGGGTCGGCGATGGCTTTGGACACGCCGTCGTTGGTCACGTTGACCACTTCAAACAGGCCATCGGCGAAACCGGCCTTCTGGAACGCCAGCTGGATCAGATAGGCGCTGCCCATCACGTTCGGCGCATGTTTGAGTACGTAGGTGTTGCCGGCCAGCATCGTCGGCACCGCACCGCGCAGCACTTGCCACACCGGGAAGTTCCACGGCATCACGGCGAAGATCGGGCCCAACGGGCGGTATTCGATCTGCGCGCTGCCGTTGTCCACCAGGGTCGGTTCCGGGGCGAGCATGGCCGGGCCATGGGCGGCGTACCATTCGCTGAGTTGCGCGCATTTTTCGATTTCGGCACGGGCCTGGGCGATGGGTTTGCCCATTTCCAGGGTGATCATCTGCGCCATGTCTTCGGCTTGTTCGCGCAGGGCGCTGGCCAGGCTCAGCAGCAACTCTGCGCGCTGGCTGACGGGCTGGCGGCGCCAGGCGCGGAAGGCGAGGGTGGAGCGGTCGAGGGCGGCGTCCAGTTGCTGCGCGGTTTCATACGGGTAGCTGCCGACCGTTTCGCCGTTGGCCGGGTTGATCGAGAGGGCGTGGGTAGTCGCGTTCATGGCACCGTCCTGCTGAGGGAATTAAGTTGGGTTCAGCCTACGGGGCTATCTCTTTTCTGGAAACTGAATAATATTAAGCAATACGTTCACGATTGGAGAATGATTTGGACTTGGTGCAGCTCGAAATCTTCAAGGCCGTTGCCGAGCAAGGCAGCATCAGCGCCGCCGCGCAGTTGATTCATCGGGTGCCGTCGAACCTGACGACGCGCATCAAGCAACTGGAGCAGGACCTCGGTGTGGAGTTGTTCATCCGCGAGAAAAGCCGCCTGCGGCTGTCACCGGCCGGTTGGAACTTCCTCGGTTATGCGCGGCGCATTCTTGACCTGGTGCAGGAAGCCCGCGCAACCGTGGCGGGGGAGGAGCCCCAAGGCGCGTTTGCCCTGGGTTCGCTGGAAAGCACGGCGGCGGTGCGTATCCCGGCACTGCTGGCGGCGTACAACCAGAAACACACCAAGGTCGAGCTGGACCTGAGTACCGGGCCTTCGGGCACCATGATCGAAGGCGTATTGTCCGGGCGTTTGACGGCTGCGTTTGTCGACGGACCGGTGCTGCATTCCACCCTGGAAGGCGTGGCGGTGTTTGAAGAGGAGATGGTGGTGATTGCGCCATTGCATCACTCACCCATCAAGCGCGGCCAGGATGTGAATGGCGAGAACATCTACACCTTTCGTTCCAACTGTTCGTACCGGCACCACTTTGAGCGCTGGTTTTCACAGGACGGCGCGGTGCCGGGCAAGATCTTCGAGATCGAGTCCTACCACGGCATGCTCGCCTGCGTCAGCGCCGGCGCGGGCCTGGCGCTGATGCCACGCAGCATGCTCGACAGCATGCCGGGGTCGACGGCGGTGAGCGTGTGGCCGTTGACGGACAACTTCCGGATCCTGCACACCTGGCTGATCTGGCGGCGAGGGACGGTGTCGCAGAGTTTGAACAGTTTTGTGAAGTTGTTAGAGGAGCAGGGGGCGATTCGTGCGACTTAGCCGCCCAATTGCAGGGTGCCCATCGCCAGCTTCGCCATCAGTGCGGTCGCACCCAATTGCACCAGCCACAGCGCCAGGCCGCCGAGGAACACACCCAGTGCCACTTGCAGCACCAGGCTTTTCTGGCGCTTGGGTTGCGGTGCGCGTGGGGCGTAGTCATGCAGTTCGTCGCGGTCGGCGCGCAGGTCCAGGTCGTCGTTTCTCATAGCATTCTCACAGCAAAGGGGCGGTCAAGGTTCAGTCTAGGGGCTGGAGACGAAAAAGGGGAAGCCATCGGCTTCCCCTTCTGGTGCAACAGCTGCAGGTTTACAGCACCTGAACGATTGCCTTTGTGACTGCATCAATGTTCGACTGGTTCAACGCCGCCACACAGATACGGCCAGTGTCGAGGGCGTAGATGCCGAACTCGCTGCGCAAGCGGGTGACTTGCTCAACGGTCAGGCCGGAGTAGGAGAACATCCCACGCTGGCGGCCGACGAAGCTGAAGTCGTGGCCGGGAGCAGCCTTGGCCAGTTCGGCCACCATCTGCTCGCGCATGCCACGGATGCGCAGGCGCATTTCGGCCAGTTCGGCTTCCCACTGGGCGCGCAGTTCAGGGTTGTTCAGTACCGCTGCAACGACCGCCGCGCCGTGGGTCGGCGGGTTGGAGTAGTTGGTGCGGATCACGCGTTTGACCTGGGACAGGATGCGCGCGCTTTCTTCCTTGGAGTCGCCGACGATGGACAGTGCGCCCACACGTTCGCCGTACAGGGAGAACGACTTGGAGAACGAGCTGGACACAAAGAAGGTCAGGCCCGATTCAGCGAACAGGCGCACGGCGGCAGCGTCTTCGTGGATGCCGTCGCCAAAGCCCTGGTAGGCCATGTCGAGGAACGGCACCAGGTTCTTGGCCTTGATCACGTCCAGCACGTTCTGCCAGTCGGTCGGGCTCAGGTCGACGCCGGTCGGGTTGTGGCAGCACGCGTGCAGCACCACGATGGACTGGGCCGGCAGGGCGTTGAGGTCTTCGAGCAGGCCGGCACGGTTCACGTCGTGGGTGGCGGCGTCGTAGTAACGGTAGTTCTGCACCGGAAAACCGGCGGTTTCGAACAGGGCGCGGTGGTTTTCCCAGCTCGGGTCGCTGATGGCGACGACGGCGTTTGGCAGCAGCTGCTTGAGGAAGTCAGCACCCAGCTTCAGCGCGCCAGTGCCGCCTACCGCTTGCACGGTGGTGACGCGGCCAGCGTTCAGCAGTGGCGACTCAGCGCCGAACAGCAGGGTTTGCACGGCCTTATCGTAAGCCGCGATGCCGTCGATTGGCAAGTAGCCACGGGCGGCGTGTTGCGCCACGCGAATGGCTTCCGCTTCGGCAACGGCACGCAAGAGTGGAATCTTCCCCTCCTCGTTGCAGTAAACGCCCACGCCAAGGTTGACCTTGGTGGTTCGTGTATCGGCGTTGAATGCTTCGTTGAGGCCCAGGATTGGATCGCGTGGTGCCATTTCGACAGCGGAGAACAGGCTCATTTTTGCGGCAGCTCTATGGGGGGTAGGAGGGACGTGTCGCGCTCCAGCCGAATGCACTAGAGCGGTGCACAAACGGGGAGTTAGTATAGAGACCATCACCGCCTGAGGCGACAGCCGAAACGGCTTTTCGGCCAAGTTTTTCGGTTTATTTGCTGACCGTTAGTCTTATTGCAACATTGATCGGTAAAGGCGTGTAGGACGATTGCCTTGAAACCCGTCACATTCGCCACCACTTCTACAGCTATCATGGTTTTTTCCTGCAACCTGCGATGATTATTCGCGGGTTGCTGAGCTATTTCGTCCCTGGCGGTTTTGAGTCTGGGGTGACTTCACGAGGTACGTTATGTCGGATTTCCAGCTCGTCACCCGCTTTGAACCCGCCGGCGATCAACCGGAAGCCATTCGCCAGATGGTCGAAGGCATCGAAGCCGGGTTGGCGCATCAGACCCTGCTCGGGGTGACCGGGTCGGGCAAGACCTTCAGCATCGCCAACGTCATTGCGCAGATCAACCGGCCCACCCTGGTGCTGGCGCCGAACAAGACCCTGGCGGCGCAGCTCTACGGCGAGTTCAAGGCGTTCTTCCCGAACAACGCGGTGGAGTACTTCGTTTCCTACTACGACTACTACCAGCCCGAAGCCTACGTGCCGTCCTCCGATACCTTTATCGAGAAGGATGCGTCGATCAACGACCACATCGAGCAGATGCGGCTGTCGGCGACCAAGGCCTTGCTGGAGCGCAAGGACGCGATCATCGTCACCACCGTGTCGTGCATCTACGGCCTGGGCAGCCCGGAAACCTATCTGAAGATGGTGCTGCACGTCGATCGCGGCGACAAACTCGACCAACGCGAGCTGTTGCGCCGCCTGACCAGCCTGCAATACACCCGCAACGACATGGACTTTGCCCGTGCCACCTTCCGCGTGCGTGGCGATGTGATCGACATCTACCCGGCGGAATCCGACCTGGAAGCGATCCGCATCGAGCTGTTCGACGACGAAGTCGAGAGCCTGTCGGCCTTTGACCCGTTGACCGGCGAGGTGATCCGCAAGCTGCCGCGCTTCACCTTCTATCCGAAAAGCCACTATGTGACGCCGCGTGAAACCCTGATGGGCGCCATTGAGGGCATCAAAGTCGAGTTGGCCGAGCGCCTGGAGTACCTGCGTTCCAACAACAAGCTGGTGGAAGCCCAGCGCCTGGAGCAGCGTACCCGCTTCGATCTGGAGATGATCCTGGAGCTGGGCTACTGCAATGGCATCGAAAACTACTCGCGCTACTTGTCGGGCCGTGAATCCGGCGCGCCGCCGCCGACGCTTTACGATTACCTGCCGCCTGACGCGCTGCTGGTGATCGACGAGTCCCACGTCAGCGTGCCGCAAGTGGGGGCGATGTATAAGGGCGACCGTTCGCGTAAAGAAACCCTGGTGGAATACGGTTTCCGCCTGCCCTCGGCCCTGGATAACCGGCCGATGCGCTTTGATGAGTGGGAGGCCATCAGCCCGCAGACTATCTTTGTGTCCGCCACGCCGGGCAACTATGAGGCCGAGCATGCCGGCCGCGTGATCGAGCAACTAGTGCGGCCGACTGGTTTGGTCGACCCGGAAATCGAAATCCGCCCGGCGCTGACCCAGGTCGACGACTTGCTCTCGGAAATCACCAAGCGTGTGGCCCTGGAAGAGCGGGTGCTGGTCACCACGCTGACCAAGCGCATGTCCGAAGACTTGACCGACTACCTGGCCGATCACGGCGTGCGTGTGCGCTACCTGCACTCGGACATTGACACCGTGGAACGCGTGGAGATCATCCGCGACCTGCGCCTGGGCACCTTTGATGTGCTGGTGGGCATCAACCTGCTGCGTGAAGGCCTAGACATGCCGGAAGTGTCGCTGGTGGCGATTCTCGATGCGGACAAAGAGGGCTTTTTGCGCTCTGAACGCTCGTTGATCCAGACCATCGGGCGTGCGGCACGGAACCTCAATGGCCGGGCGATTCTCTACGCGGACCGCATTACCGGTTCCATGGAACGGGCGATTGGTGAGACCCAGCGCCGTCGCGACAAGCAGATTGCGTTCAACCTGGAAAATGGCATCACGCCCAAGGGCGTGTTCAAGGACGTTGCCGACATCATGGAAGGCGCCACCGTGCCGGGCTCGCGCAGCAAGAAGCGCAAAGGCATGGCCAAGGCAGCCGAGGAAAGCGCCAAGTACGAGAACGAATTGCGCTCGCCGAGTGAGATCACCAAGCGCATCCGCCAGTTGGAAGAGAAGATGTACCAGTTGGCGCGGGACCTGGAGTTCGAGGCGGCGGCGCAGACGCGGGACGAGATTGGCAAGTTGCGGGAGCGCCTGCTGGCGGTGTGAGGCTGGAGCCCGGGTGCTCCGGGCTGTTACCATTCGCCCCTTGTTTCAATTTTCAGTTTTATCGCCCATTCGAGACCTGCCATGACCACCGTCCGCACGCGCATCGCGCCATCGCCCACTGGGGATCCCCACGTCGGCACTGCTTACATCGCCTTGTTCAACTACTGCTTTGCCAAGCAGCACGGCGGTGAATTCATCCTGCGGATCGAAGACACCGATCAACTGCGTTCCACCCGCGAGTCGGAACAGCAGATTTTCGATGCCCTGCGCTGGTTGGGCATTACCTGGGCCGAAGGCCCGGACGTCGGCGGCCCGCACGGCCCGTATCGCCAGAGCGAGCGCAGCGACATCTACAAGCAGTACACCCAGCAACTGGTCGACATGGGCCATGCCTTCCCGTGCTTCTGCACAGCAGAAGAACTGGACCAGATGCGCGCCGAGCAACAGGCCCGTGGCGAAACTCCACGCTACGACGGCCGCGCGTTGCTGTTGTCGAAAGAAGAAGTGGCCCAGCGCCTGGCCGCCGGCGAGCCTCACGTGATCCGCATGAAGGTGCCGAGCGAAGGCGTCTGCGTGGTGCCGGACATGCTGCGCGGTGACGTCGAGATCCCGTGGGACCGCATGGACATGCAAGTGCTGATGAAGACCGACGGCCTGCCGACGTACTTCCTGGCCAACGTGGTCGACGACCACCTGATGGGCATCACCCACGTGCTGCGCGGCGAAGAGTGGTTGCCATCGGCGCCGAAACTGATCCTGCTCTACGAGTACTTTGGCTGGGAACAGCCGCAGCTGTGCTACATGCCGCTGCTGCGTAACCCGGACAAGAGCAAGCTGTCCAAGCGCAAGAACCCGACCTCGGTGACGTTCTACGAGCGCATGGGCTTTATGCCGGAAGCAATGCTCAACTACCTGGGCCGCATGGGCTGGTCGATGCCGGACGAGCGCGAGAAGTTCTCGTTGCAGGAAATGGTCGACAATTTTGATCTGTCCCGTGTGTCGCTCGGCGGGCCGATCTTCGACATCGAGAAACTGTCGTGGCTCAACGGCCAGTGGCTGCGTGACCTGCCGGTGGAAGAATTCGCCAGCCGTGTGCAGCAGTGGGCACTGAACCCCGAATACATGATGAAGATCGCGCCGCTGGTGCAGGGCAGGGTGGAGACCTTCAGCCAGGTCGCACCGTTGGCCAGTTTCTTCTTTGCCGGGGGCGTTAATCCGGATCCTAAGCTGTTCGAGTCGAAGAAACTCTCCGGTGACCAGGTTCGCCAGCTGATGCAGTTGATCCTGTGGAAGCTGGAAAGCCTGCGCCAGTGGGAGAAAGATGCGATCACCGCGACGATCCAGGCGGTGGTGGAATCCCTGGAACTGAAATTGCGCGATGCCATGCCGTTGATGTTTGCCGCGATCACCGGGCAGGCCAGTTCGGTGTCGGTGCTGGATGCGATGGAAATCCTCGGCCCGGACCTGACCCGTTTCCGTCTGCGCCAAGCCCTTGATTTGCTTGGTGGTGTGTCGAAGAAAGAAAACAAAGAGTGGGAAAAGCTGCTGGGCGCTATCGCTTAAGCACGCGGTTGAAACGTCGAAACCCCGGTTTTCCGGGGTTTCGACGGTAAGTGATTGTTATCCCGGCAAAAAATTTTGGAAAATGTTGAAAATAAATTTGACACACTTCCAAAGCGCCATTAAGATTCGCCCCGTCCTCACCGATGAGGGGCTATAGCTCAGCTGGGAGAGCGCTTGCATGGCATGCAAGAGGTCAACGGTTCGATCCCGTTTAGCTCCACCAATTTACAGGTTCAAGGTCTGGCCACACCGTCCTTGAATCGATCAGTTCTCAGCGCTGATCAGTTGTACAGAAGGTTTTGTCCCCTTCGTCTAGTGGCCTAGGACACCGCCCTTTCACGGCGGTAACAGGGGTTCGAGTCCCCTAGGGGACGCCAGTTTCAACAAGCAGTTCGCAAGGCCTGCTGCGTCGCGAGACGAAAAATACGGGGCTATAGCTCAGCTGGGAGAGCGCTTGCATGGCATGCAAGAGGTCAACGGTTCGATCCCGTTTAGCTCCACCAATTTACAGTTCCAAGGTTCCGGCCACACCGTCCTTGGATCGATCAGTCTCAGCCTGATCAGTGTACAGAAGGTTTGTGTCCCCTTCGTCTAGTGGCCTAGGACACCGCCCTTTCACGGCGGTAACAGGGGTTCGAGTCCCCTAGGGGACGCCACGATTACCCGCTCTGCGGGATTTTTAAGGGTCATTCAATTATTGAATGGCCCTTTTGTTTGTCTGGCGTTTGGCCAAATCTCTCTTTAATCCCCTTCTTCTCTTCTGACCAGCGGTCACGCCTGTGGCTTGTCAAATATTATTATGGTAATAATATTCAACCCATGAACATCGGAGGCAATGATGAGCGATAAAAAAGCGCAAACCCGCGAACGCATTCTGCAGGCCGCCAGCGCCGCGTTGATCCAGCGCGGCCCGGCCGAACCGAGTGTGGGTGAGGTCATGGGCGCGGCGGGGCTGACCGTCGGTGGTTTCTACGCGCACTTCGAAAGCAAGGACGCACTGATGCTGGAGGCCTTCACTCAGCTCCTGGCCAAGCGTCGTGCGTCGATTGATGACATGGACGCCCAGTTGACCGGAGAGGAGCGCAGAAGCCTGGTGGCGGCGTTCTACCTGTCGCGCAAGCACCGTGACTCAACCGCCCAGGCCTGCCCGATCCCGGCGACCGTCGGTGAGATGAGCCGCCTGCCGGATGAGTTCCGCCAAGCGCTGAACGAGCATTGCGAGCTGATGGCCGCGCAACTCGCCGCCAGCCCTGAAGACACCGACAAAGCCCTGGCGGACATGGCGCTGATGATCGGTGGCCTGGCCTTGGCCCGCGCCTTGGGGCCGGGTGAGTTGTCTGACCGTGTGCTGCGCGCCGCCAAGTCGGCCGTGCGCTAGAAGAGGGCTGTCATGATGGGCACGTTAACCTGGATTCGTCGCTTCAACGGCACCCTGGGGCACCTGGCGCCGCAAACGGTGGCCAACAAGATGCGCCGCGCCTTCATGACACCCCGCGACCTGCCGCCGCGTGACTGGGAGCTGCCGCTGCTGGCGCTGTCGGAGCGTATCACCTTGCGCTTCGGTCTGTCCGCCTTGCGCTGGGGCCAGGGGCCTGCGGTGTTGTTGATGCACGGTTGGGAAGGGCGGCCCACTCAATTCGCCAGCCTGATCACGGCATTGGTCGACAACGGTTACTCGGTGATTGCCCTCGACGGTCCCGCCCATGGCCGTTCGCCAGGGCGTGAAGCCCATGTGCTGCTGTTTGCCCGTGCCATGCTCGAAGCCGCTGCCGAGTTGCCGCCGCTGCATGCGGTGATCGGTCATTCCATGGGGGGTGCCAGTGCGATGCTGGCGGTGCAGTTGGGCTTGCGCACCGAGGCGTTAGTGAGCATTGCCGCACCGTCACGCTTTCTGGATGTGTTGCGGGGCTTCACCAAAATGGTCGGTTTGCCGGCGCGGGCACGCTCGGCGTTCATCCAAGAGGTTGAGCAAACCTTTGGCATGCCGCTTAAGCATCTGGATGTGGCCCATTACCAGATGAATATCCCTGGCCTGATCGTGCACGCCGAAGACGATACGTTCGTCCCGGTCAAAGCCTCTCAAGCTATTCACGAAGTCTGGTTTGACAGCCGTCTGCTGCGCCTGGAGCAGGGCGGTCACCAGAAAGTGCTGGCCGATCCGCGCGTGATCGACGCTGTGTTGGTGCTGCTGGCCGGCCGTCGTCTACAGGCGCGGCAAACGGCCTGATACACTGCCCCGGATACGTTAATCGACCGGGAGCAAGGCATGGGCTGGGATTTGGCAACGCCGTTTATCATCGATCTGCAGGTGGCCCCTGAAGATATCGACGGCCTGGGGCACGCCAACAACGCGGTGTATGTGTCCTGGCTGGAGCGCTGCGCCTGGCGTCATTCCCAGCGGCTGGGCCTGGACCTGACCGAGTATCGCCGCCTAGACCGTGCCATGGCAGTGGTGCGCCATGAGATCGACTACCTGGCCGCCGGCTACGAAGGCGATGAACTGCAACTGGCCACCTGGATCGTCGACTGGGACCAGCGCCTGAAGATGACCCGGCGCTTTCAGCTGGTCCGCCCGCGTGATGGTGCGACCCTGCTGCGTGCGCAAACCACCTTTGTCTGCATCGAACTGTCCACCGGCAAGCCCAAGCGCATGCCTGCAGAATTTCTCGACGGTTATGGCCCCGCCCTGACAGGGGGTTAACGGTTGCTGTGGGAAACCCAGTAAACTGCGCCACGATTTTTGTTGAGTGTTTTCCATGCAAATTGCTTTGGCGCCCATGGAGGGGTTGGTCGACAACATCCTGCGGGACGTGCTCACCCGTGTCGGCGGTATTGACTGGTGCGTGACCGAGTTCATCCGCGTCAACGACCGCCTGCTTACCCCCGCGTATTTCCATAAACTCGCCCCGGAACTGCTGCACGGCGCCCATACCGCCGCCGGTGTGCCGCTGCGCGTGCAATTGCTCGGCTCCGACCCGGTGTGCCTGGCGGAAAACGCCGCCTTGGCGTGTGAGCTGGGCTCACAGGTCATCGACCTGAATTTCGGCTGCCCGGCCAAGACCGTCAACAAGTCCCGTGGCGGGGCAGTGCTGCTCAAGGAGCCGGAGCTGCTCAACCAGATCGTCGAGCACGTGCGCCGTGCCGTGCCGGCGCACATTCCGGTCACCGCCAAGATGCGCCTGGGTTTCGACAGCCCGGACGGCGCCTTGGTCTGTGCCACGGCCCTGGCCGAAGGCGGCGCGGCACATATCGTGGTGCATGCGCGGACCAAGACTGACGGCTACAAACCGCCCGCTCACTGGGAGTGGATCCCGCGCGTACAAGACGTGGTCAAGGTACCGGTGTTCGCCAATGGTGATATCTGGAGCGTTGAAGACTGGAAGCGCTGCCGCGAAGTCAGCGGCGCCGAAGATATCATGCTGGGCCGAGGCCTGGTCGCGCGTCCGGACCTGGCGCGGCAGATTGCTGCGGCGCGGGCAGGCGAGGAAGTGATCGAGATGACCTGGGCCGAGATGCAACCCATGCTTCAGGATTTCTGGACCCAGTCGGTGGCGCAACTGACCGAGCGTCAGGCGCCGGGGCGTTTGAAGCAATGGCTGGCTATGCTCACCCGCAATTACCCTGAGGCGGTGGAGTTGTTTACGCTGATGCGTAGGGAAACCGACCTGGAGCAGGTCGGGCGATTGCTGGGGATGCCCAGTCAGCGTGAACAATCGGTTGCGCTGCAAGATTAGGTTTACATATATAAGTGTTTCAACCATTGCGATAGAGGGCACCGAAAGGTGCCTTTTTTTTGTCTGAAAAGTACGTTTGGCGTCATTGTCTACCACCTGGAGTAGGTTTCAGTCGCTGTATTGCTAAAGCGGGTGAAGTGTTATTTCGAGATATATGCAAGTGTCTGTGAGTGTTTGAGTTTGACTGCAACTAAGTTTTAATTTCCTGTCATTTTTTGGTGT
>NZ_JAFCXD010000001.1:0-721005 GCF_049897885.1 Pseudomonas sp. DWRC2-2 | reverse complement strand
CATTTTTTGGTGTGCAATAAAGTACTTGTGTGCGCGTCAATTAACATAGGTTTCGCTTGTAAGGCGAACGTGTTGTTTTCTTTAAGTTACTTTGCTCAGAGGGTGTTGCCTTAAGTTTCCACTCCAGGAAGCGCTTTGGGCTTACACAGCCTGGGTTTTCTCGGTTTGTCCATAGGTAAACACCCCTGGCAGTCAATTGGTTTCCTTATATAAGCCGCGTTTTTTCGGAACTCATTGTCGTTACGCCCCACGAATCTTACGAGTTTGTCGAACTCGCCGTTGTTTAACACACCCTGTCAATAAGTCTTTCTCCTGCCGCTGCAGGAGTTGGGCAAAGTCATAGGAATAAGAAAATGTCTAATGTCTCAACCCAACAGTTCATGCCAATGAATACAGGTTACGCTCAACTTAATCAGTCCTCTGTGCAGACGGATAAAACACCTGAGTTGTCTCCTTCGATGGACAGTGTAAATAAGTTTCTGAGGGATACTAATCCCGCCTCTAAAGACACTCATGTGCCGATGAATAAGGAGTCGTTGGAAAAGTTGTTTGCCATGTTTGAGTTCGCGGTCAAGGCGATGCGTAGCATGCTCGCCGGTATGGGGGTGCTGCCCAAGTTGCCCGGTGAGTCGGATGCTCAGCCCCAGGTGAAGCCAGGCCCGGACGCCAAAGTCGTTGCAGATACGGCGGCGCAGAGCAAGAGAGCACCAGCAGCGGATATCAAGCCAAAAGTGATGCCAGCTGCTGATAATAAGGTTGCCACGGATGCAGGCGTCCAACCCAAGGTCACAGCCGAAGTCGATACCAAGCCAAAAGTGATGCCTGGTGCCAATACCAAGGTTGCCACGGATACGGGAGTGCAACCCAAGGTCATGCCGCAAGCAGACGCCAAGGCAAAGGTGGAGCCCAATCCAGATACACGCGTCACGCCAGATAGGCCTGCGCAAGTCACTATCACGCCGGACGGTAAGCCCAATGCCAAGCAGGTAACGACTACCCCCACCGACGTTGCACAGCAGAATAAGCTTTCGTCTGATATCAACGTGACTGTGCAGGTGCAGAACTGTCATTGCCCACATACGGACGAAAAAAACCCGCCACAACCCCGGCTCACCTCGAAAGTCGACGCGCAGCCCACGCCGCCGTCAGTGGTGGCACCAAAGGTCGATGCTCAACCCACGCCGCCGCTGGTGGTGACGCCAAAGGTTGAAACACAACCCACGCCGCCGTCGGTGGTAACGCCAAAGGTCAACGCACAACCCACGCCGGAGATTACATCCCCCGCACCCCATAACTTGGCGGACGACTTCGCCAGTCACTCCCATAGCCGGTTCTCCAGGTCCAGCCTCCGCTCACGCTTCTGAGCCTGCTGCCTTGAAGCGTTAAACACCACTGTAATGATCGTTCCCTGGCCGATGCGGTCAGGGAGCCTCCTCAATGAGGTATGAAGTCATGTTGTCGATCAAACATCTTCCTATTACACGTCCCACTATTGATCCTTATGGCGCGTCAGGTTTTTCAGGTAGCGCTTCACTCGATTCTGCCAGCCGAAACAGTGTGCGCACTGCGCCACAGGCCTCACCCGCAGCGTCGCAGCCTAGGAATATCGGGAATACCGCAGACCCCGAGGCCGTGTTGGGTATGCTTAAGGACTTGTTCATACAGTTCTTCAACCAGTTGCAGGCCATCTTGGATAAAGGCGCACGCCCGCCGGTGCCGAAAAACAACGATGTACCCATTCCGCAACCCCACGTGAAACCCGCTGACGACGCGACACTGACAGACAAGCGAAACGAATATATTCCCGGGCTCTCCAACAAACGCAAAGGTGAAAAGCCCAACAACATCTGGACTGGTTTTCGCCAGGGAAGTAATGGTAATTGCGTAACGGTTTCCGCCATCAAGGCGGCGATGGCGAAGTTTGGTCAAAGCCCAAAGGATATTTATAAGTCTGTGGAGGCCAGTGAGCAGGGTTATAAAGTTGTTATGCGTGACGGGTTTGAATTGACGCTGAGCAAGGCCGAGTTGCAGGCGGCTATTCGCGGTTCCAACTTTGTCGGCATGAGTGATCCAGAAATGCTCAAGGATGCCCACTTCCTGTTTGCCTGTTCCGCCAAGCGTGCGCAGATGGAGAACAACGACGGATGGGCGAGCAGAAGTTTCAATGCGGCGATCACGACGCTCAATAATGGTGAAGACGAAGACAGGAACAAGCCTGGCGAAGGCTTCCTGAGGCTAGGGTTGAAGGACCACATGAAGAGGGTCAAGGTGAGTGAATTCGCTGACCCGTCTTTGATCGGTATGGTCAACAGGCGCGGACATTCGGTTGCCGTCGTGGAGGGTTGCGAGGAGTTATACGGGCGCAAAGGCAATCGACCCAGGGATGGACAGGCCGTTGCGTTGATCTGATCTCCTCGTCTGATCCGGGTTTCCGGGCTCGAACTCTCCCACTTTTTCAGAAAAGAGTGAACGATATGAGTACGTTTGCAATTGGATCTTTCGCGCGCTCAAATCCCCTTGCGCCGCAATTATCAAACCACCCTGAAGCGTCTCGCATTCCAGCTTTTGATGTGCCGGAGAGGGGCTTTGGCGAGCATTTCAACGCGAGTTCACACAGCGCCGTCATCAAGTTGATGATGCTCAGGTTCGGCCCAAGCCCTGGCGATATGTTCACCGATGTACGGAGCAACGGTGAGGCTTACGACGTGACCATGAAAGATGGTTACCGGCTGCATCTATCCCAACAGGAGCTGCAACAGGCAGCGTCTGCATCGCGTTTTACCGGCAGTGATGGCGATGTGTTGGACAGTGCCCATTTTGCGCTGGCAGTGTTCATCAAGCGTAAACAACTCGAGCGCGGCAGTACGCCGGATCTACCCGATTTTCAGTCGATGCTGACGGAGTCTCTGCAAGGTGAAACGACCTTTAATATGCTCAAAGGTATGGGTTTATCCCGTCATCTTCAGCATGTAGCCACCGCAACGGTTGTGGCTGAGGGCGGGGAAGGCATAGCAGATAGCTATGACGCAGGTTCATCCCTGATTTATGCCGGCAAGGCGCATCAATTTGGCGGGGAGCGCTCACCGGATCGAGCCTACCTGTATACCTTGATGAGCGACAACGCGCCGAAGCCTCCCAGGGTCCCGGCCCCCGTTGCGCCTATCGTCGTACCCAAGGTTGACCCGGCCACCTCGAAGGTCCGACCCGAGGCCGCAGGCGTTATGCAGGGCTTCATTGAGGGCTCGCGAAAATTCGGCGAAGTCTTTGATCTGAGCAGCCATACCGCGGTCATCAAGCTGATGATGCTCAGGTTCGGCCCGTCGCCCTCCGATATGTTTGATCGGGTCGAGGCGACCGCTACGGGGTACAGCGTCACGATGAAAGACGGGTTTGAAGTGACGCTGTCAAAGCAGGAGTTGCAGCGCACTGGCGCAGCGTCAAGGTTTTCCGGTCCAGATGTGCAAAAGGTCGCCGATGCCAATTTCATGCTGGCGGCCTTCGCCAAGCGCAAACAGGTTGAAGGCAATGCTGAGTTTGATGCCGTGCTCTCGAGCACTTTGTGCGGAGAGCACATTTACAATGTCTTGAAGGGCATGGGGCTGACCGGCTTTTTGCGGGTTGTGCCGCCCGAAAAACTACGAGAACCCCACAGCGTCGGCGTCACCCCTACCTTCAACTATTCAGGCGCGCTCGTCGTGGATGGCATCAAGCATAGCAACGGTGAACAAGCGTCCGTCAGCAAGGATTATGGCTACCAACTTGCCGCAGACGCCCCGGTCGACCCCCACGGTAAGCCTGCGCAGTTGTCGACGGTGCCTGTGGGGGTCAAGCCTGCGGATATCTGGCGCGGTTTCTATCAAGGTGTTGAGGGTAACTGTGTCACGGTATCCGCAATCAAGGCCGCGATGATGAAGTATGGACAAAACCCGCTGGGGATCTTCAAGCGTGTCACTGAAACGCCAGAAGGTTTCAGCATCGCCATGCGGGATGGTTGCACGGTGCGCCTCACCCATGCCGAGCTGAGCCAGGCACGAGAGGCTGCCAACTTCCATGGAACGGATAAAGGCCTGATTGAGGATGCGGTGTTCCTGTATGCCGCAAGTGCCAAGCGTGCCCAACTGGAGAACCATGAGTTTCGCGCCGGCGCTGGCTTCAATGCCGCCCTCAAAACGTTGAATGATGGGGAAGTCCCGGGCGATGCGTTGCGACGCCTTGGCTTGTATGCATTCACTCGCGCAAGCAGCGTGGAGGAACTGGCGTCAGGCGTGCCAGGCACCCTGGCGAACTTCGGGCATTCCGTTGTCGTGGTAAACGGTGCCCTTGATGCTTATGGGGACAAGCGTGACTTGAACCGTTCGCACTGGATGCGAGAGGACGGTCACGCCTTGAAGCTGGTTTAACCCCGCCCATCTCCCGCGAGCAAGCGTTCCCTGAATCCGATCATGGGCAGCGGTCGGCTGTGCAAATACCCTTGGTACAAATGGCAGCCCAGGCCCTGCAGGAAGGCGAGTTGGTCCTGGGTTTCCACGCCTTCGGCAATCACCTCCAGGTTCAGGCTGCGGGCCATGGCGACAATAGCGCGGATGATCTCGGCGTCGTTGGGGTCATGGGTGGCGTCACGCACGAAGGATTGGTCAATCTTCAGCGCGTCCACCGGCAGGCGCTTGAGGTAGGTCAGCGATGAATAGCCGGTGCCGAAGTCATCCATCGCAAAGCTCACGCCGAGTTTTTTCAGGCGGCGCATTTTGCTGATGGTGTCGTCCAGGTTCTGGATCACAATGCCTTCGGTGATTTCCAGTTTCAACAGGCTGAATGGCAGTTCGTGCTGCTTGAGGCTGCGCTCCACCCGCTCCACGAAGTCGTTCTGGCGAAACTGCCGCGGACTGATATTCACGCACAGGCTGAAATTCAGTGGGTCGACCAGGCCTTCGGCGATCAACTGTTGGAAGGCGGCGCAGGCTTCATCGAGGATCCATGTGCCGACTTCAAGGATCAGGCCGCTGTCCTCCAGCACCTTGATGAATTCGGAAGGCGACTGCGCACCCAGTTGTGGGTGCTGCCAGCGAACCAGGGCCTCGGCGCCGACGATGCGGTTACCACGCGCGTCCACCTGCGGTTGGTAATGCACGCTGAACTCGCCGCGCGACAGGGCCAGGCGCAGGTCGGTCTCCATGCGCAGGCGTTCGCTGGCGGTTTTCTGCATGCTGTTGTGGAACATCTGCGTGGTGTTACGCCCTGAGTCTTTGGCGCGGTAAAGGGCGATATCGGCACGCTTGAGCAAGTCCGCGGGCGTGGAACCGTGATCGGGAATCAACGCCACGCCAATGCTCGGCGTGACCTGCAAGCGATGGCCATCCAGAAACATCGGCTCCGAAAGCAGCTCGCGCAAGGTGTCGGCCAGTTCCTGGACCTGGCGGCTGACTTCCGTGCGCGTGCCATCCAGGCCGCTGAGCAGCACCACGAACTCATCGCCACCCAGGCGCGCCACGGTGTCTTCCATGCGCACGCTGGCTTCCAGGCGGGCGGTGACTATCTTGAGTACGGTGTCGCCCACCGGATGGCCGAGGGAGTCGTTGATGTGCTTGAAGTGGTCGAGGTCGAGGAACAGCAGCGCGCCGCGCAGGTTGTGCCGCTTGAGCAGGGCGATCTGCTGGCTCAGGCGGTCCATCAACAGGGCGCGGTTGGGCAGGTTGGTCAGCGGGTCGTGATAGGCCAGGTGACGGATCTGCGCCTGGGCGTTTTTCAGCAGGCTCACGTCCCGTGCGGTCAGCAGCAGGCACGGGGTTTCGTTGAGGGTGATGGGTTCAACCGAGACTTCTACCGCCAGTAACTCGCCGCGTTTGTTGTGCCAGAGCATTTCCAGGTGATGGATGCGACCCTTGATCTGCAATTCGGCCAGCAGCGCGGCACGCTGGTTCTCGTCGGCCCAGATGCCGATCTGGCAGAGGGTCAGGCCAATGGCTTCCTCGGCGCGATAACCGGTCAACCGGCAGAAACCGTCGTTGACCTCCACATAACGGCCGGTGTCGCGCTCGGTGATGGAAATCGCATCAGGGCTGGAATGGAAGGCCTTGGCGAATTTCTCTTCGCTGGCCTTGAGCGCGGCTTCCGAGCGTTGTTGCTGGGTGATGTCGCGCAAGGTGGTGACGATACACGGTTGGTCCCCCACTTTGATCAGCCGGCTGGAAATCACACAGGTCAGCGCCTGGCCATTTTTGTGATGCACCACAATTGCCACATTGCTCAGTGCCTGCTCGCGGATCACTCGTTCGATCCGTTGCAAGCGCTTGCTGGATTCGTCCCACAGGCCGATCTGCTCGGCACTCTTGTCGATCACTTCGGCGGCCGTCCAGCCAAAGGTCTGGGTAAACGCGGGGTTGATCTCGATAAACGCGCCGCTGTCCAGGCAGGTGACGCAGATCGGGTCGGGGCTGGCCTGGAACAGGCTGGCGAATTTTTCTTCGGAGGCGGTCAGGCGTTGTTCGCGTTCGACCTGGTCGGTGATGTCGAGCAAGGTGCCGGCCATGCGCAGCGGTGCGCCGTGCTCGTCGCGGTACAGGCGCGCACGACTTTCGAGGTAGCGCGAGCTGCCGTCCTCCATGGGCACGCGATACGTCAGTTGATAGTTGCCCGCCGGGCCTTCGCGCAGGGTGCGGTAGGCGTTGCGCATGCTCTCGCGCTCGTCATCGGGCATGCCCTCGAAGAAAGCGTCGAAGGATTCATGGAACGGTTCCGGCGGCAGGCCGTGCAATTGGGCGGCGCGGGCCGAGCCATAAAGCATGCCGGTGGGGATGTGCCAGTCCCAGGTGCCCAGTTGCGCCGAGTCCAGGGCCAGGTCGAGGCGTTCCTGGCTGTCCTTGAGGGCTTGTTCGGCGTTTTTGCGTTCGGTGGTGTCCAGAAAGGTACTGATCAGGTAGGCCTCGCCTTCCAGCTCGACCTTCTGCGCGCTGAGGGTGCCGTCGTGGATCTGGCCGTTGCTCGCGCAAAACTGCACTTCCATGGTGATCGGCTCGCCCTTGCGCTGGGTGGCTTTGACCAACTGCGCGCGTTGCTCCGGGTGACGCCACAGACCGAGGTCCAGGGTGGTGCGGCCAATGGCGTCGGCCACCGGCCAGCCGAACAGCATTTCGAAGTACTGGTTGGCCTCGCTGATCAGGCCGTCGGCCTGGCGGGTCAGCAGGACCATGTTCGGGCACAGGTGGAACAGCGTGGCAAAGCGTTTTTCGGAGTGGCTGAGGGCGGCTTCGCGGTCGCGTTGGTGGGTGATCTCGCGGATCACTCCGATCATACGGCGCCGTCCGGCCTTGTCCGGCGCCAGGCTGCCGTTGATTTCCAGCCAATGCAGGCTGCCATCCGGCCATTGGATACGGTGATGCATGGCCTGTTCGAACGGCTCGCCCGCCAGCACCGCATGGAACGCCCGCACGACACGGGCGCTGTCTTCGGGGGCCAGCAGGTCGAGGTAATCCAGATCCTTGGGCAGCGGCTGGCGTGGGTCAAAGCCAAACAACGCCTGGGTGCCCCGTGACCAACTGATGCGGCCGGTGTCGATTTCCCAGCACCATGCCCCTAGTCGGGCAGCATTGAGCGCTGCCAGCAATTGCGGGGCGCTGTCCCAGCTTTGTTCCGCCGCTTGAGGGTCAAGGGCGTAGATGCGGGGCAGGGGTGGCACGGAATCGACGGGGTTGCGCATTATCAAAGGGCCTTGGCTCAATGGGCGTTCGGCGCGGCTTTATTCAGGCCTTTAGGCCGCACAGCTTCATGCCGGTATCCCTGGCAGATCGACCTGTGCATCCAATAGGCTCATGAAAGCCCGCGCAGCGTTCGACAGCGTCCTTTCGGTGTGCACGATATAGCCTAGCTGGCGACTGAGCTGTATGCCCGGCAAAGCGATACTTGCCACCTGATCATCAAGCATGGTGCGTGGCAGCACGCTCCAGGCCAGGCCGATCGACACCATCATCTTGATGGTTTCCAGATAGTTAGTGCTCATCGCAATGTTTGGCGTGAGGCCCTGGGCCTCGAACAATCGGCTGACAATATGGTGGGTAAAGGTATTGCCGCCGGGGAAAACGGCGGGGTGGCCGGCAATATCGGCCAGGCTGATGCCGCCGTTGCTGATCAAGCTGTGTTCCGGCGCGACCACAAAATCCAGCGGGTCATCCCAGACCGGGGTGGCACGTACCAGGTTGTGAGGATCGGGCGCCAGGGTGATCACTGCCACTTCGGCACGGCCATGGAGGATTTCTTCGTAGGCCACTTCCGAATCGAGGAACTGAATATCCAGCGCCACATTCGGGTATTCCCGGGTAAACGTGCGCAGCACCGGCGGCAAGCGATGCAGGCCGATGTGGTGACTGGTGGCCAGGGTCAGGCGGCCGCTGACTTCGCCAGTCAGGTTGGTCAGGGCGCGGCGGGTGTCGTCCAGCACGTTGAGGATCTGATAAGCGCGCGGCAGCAAGGCCCGTCCAGCCTCGGTCAAACCGACTTCGCGACCCAGGCGATCGAACAGGCGCACCTTCAATTGTTGCTCCAGGCCAGCAATGCGCTTGCTGATGGCCGGTTGGGTCAGGTGCAGGCGTTCACCGGCGCCGGAGAAACTGCCGGTCTCGGCGATGGCTATAAAGGCGTTGAGGTTAGCCAGGTCCATTGTGGTATTCCAGTTGGTAATCCAAAGCATAAAAAATATGAATTTGAGTTATTTAATGTAGCGCCATACCATCAGCCTCACAAGCCAAAGGGTTATTGAAAAGCCCGGCATAGAGAAACACCGCTGATGAGGACCGACTGATGGCCGGCAAAACGCTTTACGACAAGCTTTGGGATTCCCATGAAGTGAAACGGCGCGACGATGGCTCGTCGTTGATCTATATCGACCGTCACATCATCCATGAAGTGACCTCGCCCCAAGCGTTCGAAGGCCTGCGTCTGGCCGGGCGCAAGCCTTGGCGCGTCGACTCCATCATCGCCACACCTGACCACAACGTGCCGACCACCCCTGAGCGCAAGGGCGGCATCGAAGCCATTGCCGACCAGGTGTCGCGTTTGCAGGTGCAGACCCTCGACGACTACTGCGACGAATATGGCATTACCGAATTCAAGATGAATGACGTACGTCAAGGCATCGTGCACGTGATCGGCCCGGAGCAGGGCGCGACCTTGCCGGGCATGACCGTGGTCTGCGGTGACTCCCACACGTCGACCCACGGTGCTTTTGGCGCCCTGGCCCATGGCATCGGCACTTCCGAGGTGGAACATGTGTTCGCCACCCAGTGTCTGGTCGCCAAGAAGATGAAGAATATGTTGGTTCGCGTTGAGGGCAAATTGCCGTTCGGCGTGACCGCCAAAGACATCGTCCTCGCCGTGATCGGCAAGATCGGCACCGCCGGCGGTAACGGCCATGCCATCGAGTTCGCCGGCAGCGCCATTCGCGACTTGTCCATCGAAGGCCGCATGACCATCTGCAACATGTCCATTGAAGCCGGTGCCCGTGTGGGCATGGTGGCGGCGGACGAAAAGACTGTTGAATACGTTAAGGGTCGCCCCTTCGCTCCGGCAGGCGCGGATTGGGACGCTGCGGTAGAAGCCTGGAAAGACCTGGTCTCCGATGCCGATGCGGTGTTTGACACCGTGGTTGAACTCGACGCGGCCCAGATCAAGCCACAGGTCAGCTGGGGCACTTCGCCGGAAATGGTCCTGGCCGTTGACCAGAATGTGCCGGACCCGGCCAAAGAGGCCGACCTGGTCAAGCGTGGTTCCATCGAGCGCGCCTTGAAGTACATGGGTTTGCAGGCCAACCAGGCGATCACCGACATTCAGTTGGACCGCGTGTTCATCGGTTCCTGCACCAACTCGCGGATCGAAGACCTGCGCGCTGCCGCAGTAATCGCCAAAGGCCGCAAAGTGGCGTCGACCATCAAGCAAGCCATCGTGGTGCCAGGCTCCGGTCTGGTCAAAGCACAGGCAGAAGCCGAGGGCCTCGACAAGATCTTCCTCGAAGCCGGTTTTGAATGGCGTGAGCCAGGCTGCTCGATGTGCCTGGCGATGAACCCGGACCGTTTGGAATCGGGCGAGCATTGCGCGTCTACGTCCAACCGTAACTTCGAAGGGCGTCAGGGCGCCGGTGGGCGTACCCATCTGGTCAGCCCGGCCATGGCCGCTGCGGCGGCCGTCAACGGTCGTTTCATCGACGTTCGCGAATTGATCTGAGGAATACCCGATGCGTGCTTTTACCCAACACACCGGCCTTGTCGCCCCTTTGGATCGCGCCAACGTCGACACCGACCAGATCATCCCCAAGCAGTTCTTGAAGTCGATCAAACGCACCGGTTTCGGCCCGAACCTGTTCGACGAGTGGCGCTACCTGGACGTGGGCTACGCCTACCAGGACAACTCCAAGCGCCCGCTGAACAAGGACTTCGTGCTCAACGCCGAACGTTACCAGGGCGCCAGCGTGCTGCTGGCCCGCGAGAACTTCGGTTGCGGCTCCAGCCGTGAACACGCGCCGTGGGCCCTGGAAGAATATGGCTTTCGCAGCATCATCGCGCCGAGCTATGCCGACATCTTCTTCAACAACAGCTTCAAGAACGGCCTGTTGCCGATCATCTTGACCGACGCAGAAGTCGACGAGTTGTTCAAGCAGGTGGAAGCCGAAGAGGGCTACCAGCTGACCGTTGACCTGGCCGCGCAAACCGTGACCCGTCCGGATGGCAAGGTGTATCACTTTGAAGTGGATGCGTTCCGTAAGCACTGCCTGATCAACGGCCTGGACGACATCGGCCTGACCTTGCAGGACGGCGATGCGATTGCAGCGTTTGAAGCCAAGCACCGGGCGAGCCAGCCGTGGTTGTTTCGCGATGCCTGATTTGATGTAAGCAGGACTGGCCCCTTCGCGAGCAAGCCCGCTCCCACATTCGACCGAGTTCCTTCAGTTGAAATGCAGTCAAATGTGGGAGCGGGCTTGCTCGCGAAGGCGGCAGCACAAACAACACAAGTCCCAAGGAAAACCACCATGACCAGCACCGCCCACACCCAAGTCGTGCAAAAACAATTCGGCGAGCAAGCCTCGGCCTACCTGAGCAGTGCCGTGCACGCCCAAGGCACCGAGTTCGCACTGCTGCAGGCCGAACTGGCCGGGCAGGGCAGTGCACGACTGCTGGATCTGGGCTGCGGTGCCGGGCATGTGAGTTTCCACGTAGCGCCACTGGTCAAGGAAGTGGTCGCCTACGACCTGTCCCAGCAGATGCTCGACGTGGTTGCCGCTGCGGCGACAGATCGCGGTCTGGACAACATCCGCACCGTTCACGGCGCCGCCGAACGCCTGCCGTTCGCCGATGGCGAGTTCGACTTCGTGTTCAGCCGTTATTCAGCCCACCACTGGAGCGACCTCGGCCTGGCCCTGCGCGAAGTGCGCCGCGTACTCAAACCGGGCGGTGTGGCGGCGTTCGTCGACGTCTTGTCACCGGGCAGCCCGCTGTTGGACACTTACCTGCAAACCGTCGAAGTGCTGCGTGACACCAGCCACGTGCGTGATTATTCCGCCGCCGAATGGATGCAGCAGCTCAGCGAGTCCGGCTTGCATGTGCGCACCAGCAGTCGCCAGCGTCTGCGCCTGGAATACACCTCGTGGGTCGAGCGCATGCGCACGCCAGAAGTACTGCGCGCTGCCATCCTTGAGTTGCAGAAGGCGATGGGCCAGGAAGTGCGCGATTATTACGAAATTCAGGTCGACGGCACCTTCAGCACCGACGTGCTGGTGGTCTTTGCCGAACGCTGATTGATTTTTCCCGACCTGCCCACGGGCGGGTCGCTTGATGAAATGAGGAACGCATGAGCAAGCAGATTCTGATTCTCCCTGGCGACGGTATTGGTCCGGAAATCATGGCCGAAGCGGTCAAGGTCCTGGAACTCGCCAACAGCAAGTACAGCCTGGGCTTCGAGCTGAGCCACGACGTGATCGGCGGCGCGGCCATCGACAAGCACGGCGTGCCCCTGGCCGACGAAACCCTGGACCGCGCCCGTGCGGCCGACGCCGTATTGCTCGGCGCTGTGGGCGGCCCGAAATGGGACAAGATCGAACGTGACATCCGCCCTGAGCGCGGCCTGCTGAAGATCCGTGCGCAACTGGGCCTGTTCGGCAACCTGCGCCCGGCGATCCTCTACCCGCAACTGGCTGACGCGTCGAGCCTCAAGCCGGAAGTGGTCGCGGGCCTGGATATCCTCATCGTGCGCGAGCTGACCGGCGGTATCTACTTCGGCTCGCCACGCGGCGTGCGCGAGCTGGAAAACGGCGAGCGCCAGGCCTACGACACCCTGCCGTACAGCGAGAGCGAAATCCGCCGTATCGCCCGTGTCGGTTTCGACATGGCCCGCGTGCGTGGCAAGAAGGTCTGCTCGGTGGATAAAGCCAACGTGCTGGCCTCCAGCCAGCTCTGGCGTGAAATCGTCGAAGAAGTGGCCAAGGACTACCCGGACGTCGAATTGAGCCACATGTACGTCGATAACGCCGCCATGCAGCTGGTGCGTGCGCCGAAGCAGTTCGACGTGATCGTCACCGACAACCTGTTCGGCGACATCCTGTCCGACCAGGCGTCGATGCTCACCGGTTCCATCGGCATGCTGCCGTCGGCCTCCCTGGATACCAACAACAAGGGCATGTACGAGCCGTGCCACGGTTCGGCGCCGGACATCGCGGGCCAGGGCATTGCCAACCCGTTGGCGACGATTCTGTCGCTCTCGATGATGCTGCGTTACAGCTTCAACCTGGCGGACGCGGCGGACGCGATCGAGAAGGCCGTGAGCCTGGTGCTGGACCAGGGCTTGCGCACTGGCGACATCTGGTCGCAGGGTTGCACCAAGGTCGGTACGCAAGAAATGGGCGACGCAGTAGTCGCCGCGCTGCGGAATCTGTAATCTCTCGGGCCCCCTTGCAGAAGTTTGCTGCAGGCGGCCCACTTTTTAACAAGGTGTAGTTGCGATGAAACGTGTAGGTCTGATCGGTTGGCGCGGTATGGTCGGTTCCGTGCTCATGCAGCGGATGCTGGAAGAGCAGGATTTCGATCTTATTGAGCCGGTGTTTTTCACCACTTCGAACGTTGGTGGCCAAGGGCCGTCCGTGGGCAAGGATATTGCCCCGCTCAAGGACGCCTACAACATTGAAGAGCTGAAAACCCTCGACGTGATTCTGACCTGTCAGGGTGGCGACTACACCAGCGAAGTCTTCCCCAAGCTGCGTGAAGCCGGCTGGCAGGGTTACTGGATCGACGCCGCGTCGAGCCTGCGCATGCAGGACGATGCCGTGATCATCCTCGACCCGGTGAACCGCAAGGTCATCGACCAGCAGCTGGACGCGGGCACCAAGAACTACGTCGGTGGCAACTGCACCGTCAGCCTGATGCTGATGGGGCTGGGTGGCCTGTTCGAAGCTGGCCTGGTCGAGTGGATGAGTGCGATGACCTATCAGGCGGCTTCCGGTGCCGGCGCGCAGAACATGCGTGAACTGATCAAGCAGATGGGCGCTACCCACGCCGCCGTTGCCGATCAACTGGCCGACCCGGCCAGCGCGATCCTCGACATCGACCGCCGTGTGGCCGAAGCCATGCGCAGCGACGCCTACCCGACCGAGAACTTCGGTGTGCCATTGGCCGGCAGCCTGATCCCGTGGATCGACAAGGAACTGCCGAACGGCCAGAGCCGTGAAGAGTGGAAGGCCCAGGCCGAGACCAACAAGATCCTCGGCCGCTTCAAGAGCCCGATCCCGGTGGATGGCATCTGCGTGCGTATCGGCGCGATGCGCTGCCACAGCCAGGCGCTGACCATCAAGCTGAACAAAGACGTGCCGATCAGCGATATCGAAGCCTTGATCAGCCAGCACAACCCGTGGGTCAAGCTGGTGCCGAACAACCGCGACATCAGCATGCAGGAGCTGAGCCCGACCAAGGTCACCGGCACTCTGAATGTCCCGGTGGGCCGCCTGCGCAAGCTGAACATGGGCAGCCAGTTCCTGGGCGCGTTCACCGTGGGCGACCAACTGCTGTGGGGCGCTGCCGAACCGCTGCGCCGCATGCTGCGGATCTTGCTGGAGCGTTGATCGCTTGAAGCAATGAAGAAACCCGCGCTCTGGTGACAGGCGCGGGTTTTTTTTGTTGGCCTTGAGGCCGCCATCAGCCCCACCACAAAAACTGGCCCAATTGCCCCACCACCCGGTAAAGTGCCGCTCCCCCCGCAATGCCCGAGGCAGCCCCCATGACCCAGACCTTTGAAATCGCCGTGATCGGCGCTACCGGCACCGTTGGCGAAACCCTGGTGCAGATCCTCGAAGAGTTGAACTTCCCGGTGGGCACCCTGTATTTGCTGGCGGGCAACAACTCGGCGGGTGCCTCGGTGCCGTTTCGTGGCAAGAACGTGCGGGTCAAGGAGGTCGATGAATTCGACTTCAATAAGGCGCAACTCGCGTTCTTTGCGGCGGGGCCGGCGGTGACCTTGAGTTTCGCCCCGCGTGCTACGGCGGCGGGTTGCGCGGTGATTGACTTGTCTGGCGCCTTGCCCGCTGAGCAGGCGCCGCAAGTGGTGCCGGAAGCCAATGCCCATGTGCTTGATGGCTTGAAAAAACCGTTCCAGCTCGGCAGTCCAAGCCCCTCTGCGACCAACCTGGCGGTCGTCCTCGCGCCTTTGCGCAGCCTGTTGGATATCCAGCGTGTGAGCGTTACCGCCAACCTGGCGATGTCGTCCCAGGGGCGTGAAGCCGTCAGCGAATTGGCCCGGCAAACCGCCGAGCTGCTGAACATGCGCCCGCTGGAGCCGAAACTGTTTGATCGGCAGGTTGCCTTCAATCTATTGGCACAAGTCGGCAAGCCGGACGACCAAGGCCATACCGACCTGGAGAAAAGGCTGATACACGAATTGCGTGCAGTGTTGGAAACTCCATTGCTAAAGATTTCCGCAACCTGCGTTCAAGCCCCGGTGTTTTTTGGCGATAGCCTGACAGTGTCTCTGCAACTCGGTGCACCGGTCGACCTCGCCGCCGTGAATCGCATCCTCGACACAGCGCCAGGAATAGAGCGGGTTGAGGAGGGTGACTACCCTACAGCCGTGGGCGACGCGGTCGGTCAGGATGTGGTCTATGTAGGACGGGTTCGCGCAGGTGTGGATGACCCGGCGGAACTAAATCTGTGGCTGACGTCAGATAACGTACGCAAAGGCGCCGCACTGAACGCCGTGCAGCTGGCGCAGTTGTTGATAAAAGGCCTTGCGTAAAAGATACTTGGCGGCAATTTGTAGATTGATTCTAGCCAGGCGCTATGCTTGGCCCCAGGCAGGAAAAGTTGCGCGTCGGTGACCTATCGGCTCGCCATGCCTTATGGCAGCGGTTACCAACCTTCTCGCAGGCCGGGGAGTGTTCAAACAAAGGATGAGGCTATGGTTCAAGTTCGCAAACTGGTGTTAGCAATAGCGGCCGCCTCGGCGCTGTCCTCCGGTATGGCGCAGGCGCTGCAGCTGGGGGAGATGACCCTCAAGTCGAAGTTGAACCAGCCATTGGCGGTGGAAATCGAATTGCTCGATGTCGGTGGCCTCACCGCTTCCGAGATCACGCCAAGCCTGGCGTCGTCCCAAGCCTTTGTGGATGCGGGCGTGGATCGCCAGGCGTTCCTTGATGACCTGACGTTTACCCCGGTTATCAACCCCAACGGCCGCAGCGTGGTGCGCGTCACCTCCAGCAAGCCGTTACCCGATTCCTACGTACGCTTCTTGTTGCAGGTGCAATGGCCCAATGGCCGGTTGATGCGCGACTACAGCGTGTTGCTCGACCCGGCCAAGTTCGACCAGCCGGCACCGACGACCGCCGCGCCTGCGCCGCGTCTGGCGGCACCGGCCAGCAGCGCGCCAGCTGCAAGCAAACCGGCACAGCACACCACCACCTCCCGCGACACCTTGTGGGAAATTGCCGCGAAGAACCGCAATGGCGGCTCGGTACAGCAGACCATGTTGGCGATCCAGGCGCTGAATCCCGACGCGTTTATCGACGGCAACATCAACCGTTTGAAAACCGGCCAGGTCCTGCGTCTGCCCGATCCCGTACAAAGCACCGCGCTGCCGCAACCCCAGGCGATCGCCGAAGTCAGCGCGCAGAATGCCGCCTGGCGCCAGGGCCGACGCGCTGCCACCAATCCGGCAGCGGGCAAGCAGCAACTGGATGCCACCAAACGCACCCAGGCCGGCAATGCCCCGGCGAGCACTAACGCCAAGGACAACCTGAGCCTGGTTTCCGCCGAAGCGGCCAAAAAGGGCGCCAAGGGCAAGGCCGGCGATAGTGCGGGGTTGAGCGACAAACTGGCGATGACCCAGGAGCAACTGGACACCACCCGTCGCGACAACGAAGAGCTGAAAAGCCGCGCGGCCGACCTGCAAAGTCAGTTGGACAAGCTGCAAAAGCTGATTCAACTGAAAAACGATCAGCTCGCGCGTCTGCAAGCTGAGAAGGGCGCTCCAGCAACGCCGGCCACAGCGGCAATGCCTGCGCAGTTGGCAGGTGAGCCGGCTCCTGCTCCGGCTGCTCCCGATGCCGCTCCCGATGCCGCCGTTGCAACACCTGCGCCCGCCACGCCTGGGCCGGCCAAGGCCGATTCCGCGCCTGCCAGCGTCGAAGGTAAATTCAACGACCTGCTGACCAATCCGATCGTGCTTGGCGTGATCGGTGGTGCCGCCGGCCTGCTGGTGCTGCTGCTCCTGCTGTTGTGGGCGCGCCATCGCAATGCCCGTCGCGAAGAAGAAAAACACCTGCGCATGGCGCGTGCCCTGGCTGAAGAGCCGGTGTTCACCTCGAACATCGATCAGGACTTGCCGCCAGACAGTTTCGAAGGTCTGGAAGTGCCGCCGCCAAACGTCAAGCTGGCCGCTGCACCAGCGCCAGCCCCAGCGGTTGAACCGGCAGTCGCCGTGCCGACCGTCGCCTCCGTACTGGCGCCATTGGCGGTTGCCGTTGCGCCGGTGAACTCCACCGATGCACTGGCCCAAGCCCAATCCCTTGTTGACCGTGGCCACCTGAACCAGGCCGCCGACGTACTGGAACAGGCCATCAAACAGGAGCCCAAGCGCAGCGACCTGCGTTTGAAGCTGATGGAAGTCTACGGCCTGCAAAACGACAAGGACGGTTTCGTGACCCAGGAGCGCCAATTGGTGGCCAATGGTGAAAACCATGCCCAGGTCGAGCAGCTCAAGAGTCGCTTCCCGGCCATGGCCGTGCTGGCGGCGGGCGTCAGTGCTGCGGTGGCCGCGGCTGCCTTGGACGCTCAGTACGTCAAGGATCTGCTGGAAGACAAGCCGACCCCGGCCCCTGCGGAGCCTGAAGCCTTCGACACCGATTTCGACCTGAGCCTGGATGAACTGGAAGAAGCCTCCCCAGCCGTGGTGAAGGACGATCAGCAGACCTTCGAATCGCTGCTGCAACAGCAGACCGAAGCCCAAGCTACGGCGGATGACCTGTCGGACTTCGACTTGGACCTGCAGCTGGATGCACCGGCGTCGGCGCAATCGGATGACGACTTCCTCTCTGGCCTGGAAGAGCAGATGAAGGATGTGCCGGCCGTCGAGCCGCCCACCCTGACCCCGGCGGCCCTGGATGACTTCGACCTGCCGGAAGACTTCGACCTGTCCCTGTCCGATGAGCCGGAAGCTGCCGCCAAACCTGATGCATTTGCGTCTGAACTGGATGATGTCAACGCCGAGCTGGACCGTTTGTCCCAGAGTCTGGAACATCCGTCCATCGAGCCTTCCTTCACCGCAGAAGATGCGGCGAAGGGCGACGATGAGCCGGAGTTCGACTTCCTCTCTGGCACAGACGAAGTGGCCACCAAGCTCGACCTGGCCCAGGCCTACATCGACATGGGCGATGCGGACGGTGCACGGGACATCCTCAGCGAAGTGCTGACCGAAGGCGACGAAACTCAGCGCGGCGAGGCCAAGGAAATGCTCGGCCGGTTGGCCTGACCGTCATACGTCAATGCAGCGGCGACCTTCGGGTCGCCGTTTTGCTTTTGTGGGCACCCGCACAAATCGGCATAATGGCCGCCTTTGCGCAACTCATCAGGCTCTCAGTTCTTGGCAAATATAGATAACGCGGCCGCCGAAATGGCGGCCGCAGGCTTTTACCGCATCGCCCTGGGCGTGGAATACAAAGGCTCGCGCTATCGCGGCTGGCAGCGTCAGGCGTCTGGTGTACTGACGGTGCAGGAAACCCTGGAGAAAGCACTGTCGAAAGTCGCCGATTCGCCGGTGTCGCTGATGTGCGCCGGGCGTACCGATGCGGGCGTGCATGCCTGTGGTCAGGTGGTGCACTTCGACACCCAGGCTGAACGGTCCATGAAGGCCTGGGTGATGGGCGCTAATATCAATTTGCCCCATGACGTCAGCGTCAGTTGGGCCAAGGTCATGCCGGCGCATTTTCATGCGCGCTTCAAGGCCATCGCCCGGCGTTATCGCTATGTGATCTACAACGACCAGATCCGTCCGGCGCACCTCAACGAAGAAATTACCTGGAACCATCGCCCGCTCGACGCCGAGCGCATGGCCGAGGCCGCGCAGCATCTGGTGGGTGTGCACGATTTCAGCGCCTTCCGTGCCGGCCAGTGCCAGGCGAAGTCGCCGATCAAGGAAGTCCATCATCTGCGGGTGACCCGTCACGGCAAGATGATCGTGCTGGATATTCGCGCCGGTGCGTTCCTGCACCATATGGTTCGAAACATTGCCGGGGTGCTGATGACCATCGGCACCGGCGAGCGTCCGGTGGAGTGGGCCAAGGAAGTGCTGGAAAGCCGTGTCCGCCGTACGGGCGGGGTCACGGCGCATCCGTTCGGCCTTTACCTGGTGGATGTGGAGTACCGCGACGAGTTCCAATTACCGGAACGTTTCATCGGGCCACACTTCCTCACAGGTTTCAGCGAACTTGGCGGCTGACGCCCGGAAAAGCTTTTGTTACCATCCGGGACTTTCTCGGTCCAATCCCTGGGGTTTCCACGACATGTCAGCCGTTCGCAGCAAGATTTGCGGGATTACCCGCATAGAAGACGCGCTGGCGGCAGTCGAGGCAGGGGCGGACGCCATCGGTTTCGTGTTCTATGCCAAGAGCCCGCGGGCGGTGAACGTGTTGCAGGCGCGGGCGATCATCGCCGCCTTGCCGCCGTTCGTGACCACCGTGGGGTTGTTCGTCAACGCCAGTCGTTGCGAGCTCAACGAAACCCTGGATGCCGTACCGCTGGATATGCTGCAGTTCCACGGCGACGAAACGCCGGACGAATGTGAGAGCTACCAACGTCCGTATATCAAGGCGTTGCGCGTGAAGGCCGGGGATGACATCGCGGCAGCGTGTGCGGCCTATGGTAGCGCTCGCGGGATTCTGCTCGATACCTATGTCGAAGGCGTGCCCGGTGGCACCGGCGAAGCGTTCGATTGGTCGCTGATCCCTGCTGGCTTGAGCAAGCCGATCATCCTGGCTGGCGGGCTCAACCCCGGCAATGTCCGGGCAGCGATAGAGCAGGTGCGGCCTTATGCCGTGGATGTCAGCGGCGGCGTGGAGCAGGGCAAGGGCATCAAGGATCACGACAAGATTCGCGCATTTATGCAAGCTGTGCGCGGGATGTGACGGCTGGCAGTCTGCCGCCGTCCATAACTACCACTGTGTAAAACAGCCCGGCGCCGCCTGAGGGTGGCCTGGAAACGAAGTGGCAACCCTGCACTGGCAGGTTGTCTGGAAGGCTGAGGAGGCATGCGGGAAAAGGCCGGTCGAAAGTCTGACCCCGTCCAGCATGTGTCATCGCCACATATGAATTTAGCTCAAGGGCATACGCGGGGCTGTGTTCAAGCCACCGGTACTGGAGAAAGAAAGCATGAGCAACTGGTTAGTAGACAAACTGATCCCTTCGATCATGCGTTCCGAGGTGAAAAAAAGCTCGGTTCCTGAAGGTCTGTGGCACAAGTGCCCATCCTGCGACGCGGTGTTGTACCGTCCGGAGCTGGAAAAGACCCTGGACGTTTGCCCCAAGTGCAACCACCACATGCGTATCGGCGCCCGCGCCCGCATCGACATTTTCCTGGACGCCGAAGGCCGCAACGAGCTGGGTGCCGACCTGGAGCCAGTTGACCGCCTCAAGTTCCGCGACAGCAAGAAGTACAAGGACCGTCTGGTCGGCGCGCAGAAGCAGACCGGCGAGAAGGACGCGCTGATTTCCGTCAGCGGCAAACTGCTGGGCATGCCTGTCGTGGTGTCGGCGTTCGAGTTCTCCTTCATGGGCGGCTCCATGGGTGCCATCGTCGGTGAGCGCTTTGTCCGCGCCGCCAACTATGCCCTGGAAAACCGTTGCCCGATGATCTGCTTCGCCGCCTCCGGTGGTGCGCGCATGCAGGAAGCCCTGATCTCCCTGATGCAAATGGCCAAGACCTCTGCGGTGCTGGCGCGTCTGCGTGAAGAAGGCATCCCGTTCATCTCCGTGCTGACCGACCCTGTCTACGGCGGCGTTTCCGCCAGCCTGGCGATGCTGGGTGACGTGATCGTCGGCGAGCCAAAGGCGCTGATCGGCTTTGCCGGCCCGCGTGTGATCGAGCAGACCGTACGTGAAAAACTGCCTGAGGGCTTCCAGCGCAGCGAATTCCTGCTGGAGCACGGTGCGATTGACCTGATCATCCCGCGCGGTGAGCTGCGTCCGCGCTTGGGCAATCTGCTTGCACAAATGATGGGCCTGCCGACGCCTGTGTACGTCGCGCCTAAAGTTGAACCAATCGTCGTGCCGCCGGTGCCTGCAAACCTATGACCCAACGTACCCTGGGCGAATGGCTCGCCTACCTTGAGCAGTTGCATCCGTCCGCCATCGACATGGGCCTGGAGCGCTCGCAACAGGTAGCGGCCCGCCTCGGGTTGGGCCGGCCGGCACCCCGTGTGATCACGGTGACCGGCACCAACGGCAAAGGCTCTACCTGTGCCTTTGTCGCGTCGTTGCTACAGGCCCAAGGGCTGAAAGTCGGCGTCTACAATTCCCCGCACCTGCTGCGTTACAACGAGCGGGTGCAGCTCAATGGTGTCGAAGCCACCGATGAGCAACTCTGCGAAGCCTTCGCCGCGCTCGATGCCGGTCGGGGCGAGATTTCCCTGACCTACTTCGAAATGGGCACTCTGGCAGCGTTCTGGCTGTTCGAGCGTGCGCAACTCGATGTGGTGGTGCTGGAAGTCGGCCTGGGCGGGCGCCTTGACACGGTCAACGTGGTGGATGCCGACCTGGCGTTGGTCACCAGCATTGGTGTGGATCATGCCGACTACCTGGGCAATACCCGCGAATCCGTGGCCTATGAAAAGGCCGGGATTTTCCGTCAGGGCAAGCCTGCGCTGTGCGGTGATCTGGATCCGCCGCATACCTTGCTCGACAAGGTGCGCGAGCTGGATTGCCCGTTTTTCCTGCGCGGTCGCGACTTCAATCTGGAAATCGGTGCGCAGCACTGGCAATGGCGTGGGCACGATGCTCGCGGCCAGGCCGTAGAGCTGTGCGACCTGCCGCTGCTGAACCTGCCAATGGAAAACGCCGCGCTCGCACTGCAGGCCTATCTACTGCTGGATCTGCCGTGGAATGCTGAGCAGATTGCTGCCACCTTGCTGGCGACACGTGTAGTCGGGCGATTGGATCGTCGTGAGTTCCAATGGCAAGGCAAGCGCCTGAACCTGTTGCTGGACGTGGGGCATAACCCCCATGCGGCCGAGTACCTGGCGCAGCGCCTGTCGCGCACGCCGCCGGTCGGTCGTCGCCTTGCAGTCTTTGGCTTGCTGGCCGATAAGGACCTGGGGGGTGTGGTTGCACCCTTGCTGGGCAATGTCCAGGCATGGGCCGTGGCGCCACTTGATACCTCGCGCAGCCGTCCGGCCGCCGAGCTGGAAGTGGCCTTGCAGAACCTTGGTGCGTCGGTGGCGTCGTATGCAAGCGTGACCGCTGCCCTTGAAGCACAGTGCGCCCTTGCCACCCCCGATGATGAGATTCTGTTGTTCGGGTCATTTTATTGTGTTGCCGAGGCGCTTGAGTGGTTGGCCCGGCGCTCCACGGAGGAAGCTGCACATGGCATTACTGGATAGCGCATACAAGCAGCGAATGGTCGGAGCCCTGGTGTTGGTGGCGTTGGCGGTGATTTTCCTGCCGATGCTGTTCTCGCGTCAGGACGAAGAGCGCCAAGTGGTCGTCGAAGCGCCGTCTGCGCCACAGGCGCCGGCGGTGCCGCAAGTGCAGGTTGAACCGGTGGTGGTGCCTGAGCCCCAGGCCTTGCCGGAAGAAGAGCCGGTGCCGAGCGATGCGGAGGTTGCCGCCCAGCAAGCTCCATCGATGCCGGTTCAGCCGAGCGTGCCGGTGGTCAAGCCGGCACCTGCGCCGATCGTGGCGGCCAAGCCTGCCGCGCCTGCGCCCGCACCTAAGCCAGTAGCGCCGCAACCGGCTGCACCGGGCAAGCCGGATGTGGGGCAGAGCCGTATTGATCCGAATGGCCTGCCGATCAGTTGGTCGATTCAAGTGGCCAGCCTGGGCAATCGCGAAGGTGCTGACGCTTTGCAGAAGAAACTGCGCAGCCAGGGTTATAACGCCTATATCCGCAGCGCCGATGGCAAGAACCGTGTGTTTATCGGGCCGCTGATCGAGCGTGCTGAAGCGGATCGCCTGCGAGACTTGCTGGATCGCCAGCAGAACCTCAAGGGGTTTGTCACCCGTTTCCAGCCTGAGCGCGGCTGAGTAACTGCCGATTCCGGTTGGAAATGCGGGTCAAATGTGGGGTTGAGATCGGATTCGCTCGCCCCAAACTACTGATTTGCAAGGCACTGACAATCACAGCTTACCGACAGCCCGACGCTCTGCTAAAATGCGCCGCCTCATCTGTCCGTAGGCTGAACTGTGCCATTTACCTGGGTTGATTGGGCGATCGTCGCAATCGTCGCCATCTCCGCTTTGATCAGTCTAAGCCGCGGCTTCGTAAAAGAAGCACTGTCGTTGCTGACCTGGATCATCGCAGGAGTCGTAGCCTGGATGTTCGGCGGTTCATTGTCGGTCTACCTGGCCGTATACATCGAGACACCTTCGGCTCGCGTCATCGCGGGCTGCGCCATCATGTTCATCGCCACGCTGCTGGTGGGAGCAATGGTCAATTATCTTATCGGCGAGTTGATACGTGTCACCGGCCTCTCCGGGACCGATCGATTTCTCGGCATGGCCTTCGGCGCCGCGCGTGGCGCGTTGCTGGTGGTCGTGGCGGTCGGGCTGTTGAGCCTGGGGCCGGTACAGCAGGATTCGTGGTGGCAGGAGTCGGTACTCGTGCCAAAATTTCTATTGGTTGCAGATTGGTCCAAGAACCTCATTTTGGGGTGGAGCAGTCAGTGGCTGGCCAGCGGAATCAGCGTACCCGCTGATCTTCCGTTCAAGGAACACCTCTTGCCGGCCAAAACGCCTCAGTAAGCTGTGTTCAGTCAAGATTCATTAAGTAGGGGTTGCGTCGCATGTGTGGCATCGTCGGTATCGTCGGTAAGTCGAACGTCAATCAGGCGCTGTATGACGCGCTAACCGTCCTCCAGCACCGCGGCCAGGACGCTGCCGGTATTGTGACCAGCCACGACGGCCGGTTATTCCTGCGCAAGGACAATGGCCTGGTGCGTGACGTGTTCCATCAGCGTCACATGCAGCGCCTGGTCGGGCACATGGGCATTGGCCATGTGCGTTACCCGACCGCCGGTAGCTCGACATCGGCCGAAGCTCAACCGTTTTACGTCAACTCGCCTTACGGCATCACCCTGGCGCATAACGGTAACCTGACCAACGTTGAACAACTGGCCAAGGAGATTTACGAATCTGACCTGCGCCACGTCAACACCAGCTCCGACTCGGAAGTGCTGCTCAACGTGTTCGCTCATGAGCTGGCCCAGCGCGGCAAGCTGCAGCCGACCGAAGAAGACGTGTTCGCCGCCGTCACTGACGTGCACAACCGTTGCGTCGGTGGTTACGCCGTGGTGGCCATGGTTACCGGTTATGGCATCGTCGGCTTCCGTGACCCGCATGGCATCCGTCCGATCGTGTTCGGCCAGCGTCACACCGACGAAGGCGTCGAATACATGATCGCGTCCGAAAGCGTGTCCCTGGACGTGCTGGGCTTCACCCTGATCCGCGACCTCGCGCCGGGCGAAGCGGTGTACATCACCGAAGACGGCAAGCTGCACACCCGTCAGTGCGCCGTGGCACCTAAACTCACCCCGTGCATCTTCGAACACGTCTACCTGGCGCGTCCGGATTCGATCATCGACGGTGTTTCGGTCTACAAGGCGCGTCTGCGCATGGGCGAGAAGCTGGCCGAGAAGATCCTGCGCGAGCGTCCTGAGCACGACATCGACGTGGTGATCCCGATCCCGGACACCAGCCGCACCGCTGCGCTTGAGCTGGCGAACCACTTGGGCGTCAAGTTCCGCGAAGGCTTCGTGAAGAACCGCTACATCGGCCGTACCTTCATCATGCCCGGCCAGGCTGCACGCAAGAAGTCGGTGCGTCAGAAGCTCAACGCCATCGAGCTGGAGTTTCGCGGCAAGAACGTAATGCTGGTGGATGACTCCATCGTGCGCGGGACTACCTGCAAGCAGATCATCCAGATGGCCCGCGAAGCCGGCGCGAAGAACGTGTACTTCTGTTCCGCAGCGCCTGCCGTGCGTTACCCGAACGTCTACGGCATCGACATGCCGAGCGCCCATGAGCTGATCGCTCACAACCGTTCGACCCAGGACGTGGCCGACCTGATCGGCGCTGATTGGCTGATCTACCAGGACCTGCCGGACCTGATCGAGGCGGTGGGTGGTGGCAAAATCAAGATCGACCAGTTCGACTGCGCCGTGTTCGACGGCAAGTATGTGACCGGTGATGTCGACGAGGCCTACCTGAACAAGATTGAGCAGGCGCGTAACGATTCGTCGAAGATCAAGACCCAGGCGGTCAGCGCGATCATCGACCTGTACAACAACTGAGTGACAACCGGCCCTGAGGGGCCGGTTTTGTATCTTAAATAAAGAATTGAGTAAGGAGTCGCAGCATGAGTCAGGAATGGGATGCCGGTCGGTTGGACAGCGACCTCGATGGCGTAGCTTTCGATACCCTGGCTGTGCGCGCCGGCCAGCACCGCACCCCGGAAGCTGAGCACGGTGACCCGATGTTCTTCACCTCCAGCTATGTGTTCCGCACGGCGGCCGATGCTGCTGCGCGCTTTGCTGGCGAAGTGCCGGGTAACGTGTATTCGCGCTATACCAACCCGACGGTGCGCGCGTTCGAAGAGCGTCTCGCGGCACTGGAAGGCGCTGAGCAGGCAGTGGCCACGGCTACCGGCATGGCGGCCATCCTCGCGGTGGTGATGAGCCTGTGCAGTGCGGGCGACCATGTATTGGTATCGCGCAGTGTGTTCGGTTCGACCATCAGCCTGTTCGAGAAGTACTTCAAGCGCTTCGGCATCGAAGTGGACTACGTGCCCCTGGCGGATCTTTCCGGTTGGGATGCGGCGATCAAGGCCAACACCAAATTGCTGTTCGTCGAGTCGCCGTCCAATCCATTGGCCGAGCTGGTGGATATCGCTGCGTTGTCCGAGGTGGCGCATGCCAAAGGCGCGATGCTGGTCGTAGACAACTGCTTCTGTACCCCGGCGCTGCAACAGCCGTTGAAGCTGGGTGCGGACATTGTCGTGCACTCGGCGACCAAGTTCATCGACGGCCAAGGTCGTTGCATGGGCGGTGTGGTTGCGGGTCGCAGCGAGCAGATGAAAGAAGTCGTCGGCTTCCTGCGTACCGCTGGCCCGACCTTGAGCCCGTTCAACGCGTGGATCTTCCTCAAGGGGCTTGAGACCCTCAACCTGCGGATGAAGGCCCACTGCGCCAACGCCCAGGCTTTGGCCGAGTGGCTGGAGCAGCAGGACGGTATCGAAAAGGTGCATTACGCCGGTCTCAAGAGCCACCCGCAACACGAGTTGGCCCAGCGTCAGCAGCGTGGTTTCGGAGCGGTGGTGAGCTTTGAGGTGAAGGGTGGCAAAGAGGGCGCATGGCGCTTTATCGATGCGACCCGTCTGATCTCCATCACCGCCAACCTGGGTGACAGCAAGACCACTATCACCCATCCGAGCACCACCTCCCATGGTCGCCTGGCGCCGCAGGAACGTGAAGCGGCCGGTATCCGTGACAGCCTGATCCGCATTGCGGTCGGCCTTGAGGATGTTGCTGACTTGCAAGCTGACCTGGCTCGCGGGCTGGCGGCCTTGTGATCGAGTGGTCCATGGAGGCTGCGGCAGCCAGTAACGGGCGCGTCGCGCTGGTGACGGGTGCGGCGCGGGGCATTGGCCTTGGGATTGCTGCGTGGTTGATCAGCGAAGGTTGGCAGGTGGTGTTGACCGACCTGGACCGTGAGCGTGGCTCCAAGGTATCCAAGGTGCTGGGTGATAACGCCTGGTTTATCAGCATGGACGTGGCCGACGAGAAGCAGGTGGCCCAAGGTGTTGCCGAGGTGTTGGGGCAGTTTGGGCGCCTGGACGCATTGGTCTGCAATGCGGCGGTGGCTGACCCGCGCAATATCACCCTGGAAAGCCTCGATCTGGCGTACTGGAATCGGGTGCTTGCGGTGAATCTCAGTGGGCCGATGTTGCTGGCCAAGCACTGTGCGCCTTATCTGCGCGCCCATGGCGGTGCTATCGTCAACCTGGCATCCACCCGGGCTCGACAGTCTGAGCCGGACACCGAAGCCTACGCGGCGAGCAAGGGTGGCCTGCTGGCCCTTACGCACGCCCTGGCAATGAGCTTGGGCCCGGAAGTGCGGGTCAATGCGGTCAGCCCTGGCTGGATCGATGCGCGTGATCCGGCCGCTCGTCGCGCCGAGCCGTTGAGTGATGCTGATCATGCGCAACATCCGGCGGGCAGGGTAGGCACTGTAGAAGACGTGGCGGCGATGGTGGCGTGGCTGCTGTCGCGCCAGGCGGGGTTTGTCACCGGGCAAGAGTTTGTCGTGGACGGTGGCATGAGCAAGAAGATGATTTACAGCGAGTAGGGCGGGTAGCCGTCTTGAAGCAATTTTGTCTTTTTCAGAAAAACTTCAAGCAGGCTATTGACTTAGGTCCGATACCTGCGTAAATTTCGCGGCCTCAACGAAGCAAAGGGTGATTAGCTCAGCTGGGAGAGCATCTGCCTTACAAGCAGAGGGTCGGCGGTTCGATCCCGTCATCACCCACCACTTCCTGAGAGTTTTGCCCCAGGGCAAGACGCAACGTTAAAGGTTGCACCGACGCGCAGCGGTAGTTCAGTCGGTTAGAATACCGGCCTGTCACGCCGGGGGTCGCGGGTTCGAGTCCCGTCCGCTGCGCCATATTTTCCAAGTCTGATTCGTCGGGCTTGAGATTGAACAGCCTAGACTGATCAATCAGATGTTTAAAGACGGTTGAGGGTTTTATGCTCATCCGGTCAAGCGATACGCAGCGGTAGTTCAGTCGGTTAGAATACCGGCCTGTCACGCCGGGGGTCGCGGGTTCGAGTCCCGTCCGCTGCGCCATATCTGTCTCAAGGCCCGCTGAACGCCTTGAAGCACAAAGCAAGCCTCTGGCTACTTTGATCCGATAGCAAAGACCCCGGTCGAAAGACCGGGGTTTTTTGTGTCTGCGATTTGGTGGTTCATGATGGGCGCCGACTTGCCGGCACCCATCGCGCTGTCAGAAACCCAGCTTGTCCCGCAACCCGTAGTACCAGGCGCCCATTGCCGCGAACGGCGTGCGCAACAGTTGCCCGCCCGGGAACGGGTAGTGCGGCAGGTCGGCAAACGCGTCAAAACGCTCTGCCTGACCTCTGAGCGCCTCCGCCAGTACCTTGCCGGCCAGGTGCGTATACGTCACGCCATGGCCACTGCAGCCCTGTGAGTAGTAGATGTTTTCGCCCAGGCGTCCCACCTGCGGCAGGCGCGACAGGGTCAGCAGGAAATTACCGGTCCAGGCGTAGTCGATCTTCACGTCCTTGAGCTGCGGGAAGGCCTTGAGCATCTTCGGACGGATGATCGCTTCGATGTTCGCCGGGTCACGCGCGCCATACACCACGCCACCACCAAAGATCAGGCGCTTGTCGCTGGTGAGTCGATAGTAGTCGAGCAAATAGTTACAGTCTTCGACGCAGTAATCCTGCGGCAGCAGCGTCTTTGCGAGATCGTCACCCAGAGGCGCTGTGGTGATCACTTGCGTGCCACAGGGCATCGACTTGGCTGCCAGTTCCGGCACCAGATTGCCCAGATAGGCATTGCCCGCGACGATAACGAACTTAGCCCTGACCTTGCCCTCAGCGGTATGCACCACTGGGTTGGCGCCGCGCTCGATTCGCACGGCTGCCGATTGCTCATAGATTGTGCCGCCCAAAGATTCCACGGCCGCCGCTTCGCCGAGCGCCAGGTTGAGCGGGTGGATGTGGCCGCCGCTCATGTCCAGCAAACCGCCCACATAGTTGTCGCAGGCAACCACTTCGCGGATACGGCGCTCGTCCAGCAACTCCAGCTGCGTATGACCGTAGCGCTCCCACAGGCGCTTCTGCGACTCCAGGTGGCCCATGTGCTTGCTGTTGAGCGCGGCGAATACACCGCCGTCCTTCAGGTCGCACTGGATCTGGTACTTGGCGACGCGCTCGCGGATGATCCTGCCGCCTTCGAACGCCATCTCTCCCAGCAGTTGTGCCTGTTTGGGCCCGACGCTGCGCTCGATCACATCGATATCACGGCTGTAGCTGTTGACGATCTGCCCACCGTTGCGGCCCGAGGCGCCAAACCCCACCTTGGCGGCTTCCAGCACCGTCACGCGAAAACCGTTCTCCAGCAGGAACAGCGCGCTGGAGAGGCCGGTGTAGCCGGCACCAATCACGCATACATCGGTTTCGACCTCACCTTGCAGCACCGGGCGAGGTGGAACGGCATTCGCGGACGCGGCGTAATACGACTGGGGGTAGGGGGTGTTCGCCATCCTGGAACCTCTGTTTTATATTTTTTACGAGTGCGTCGATCCTACCTGAGTTGAAAATTGCCTGCCAGCCACCCGAAATCCACGGGCGTGCTCCGCGCAAATAAAAAATTCGCATATTCATAGGGTTAGCTGCAAAAAAGATGTTGACACCCCTCCGGAATTCCGTAGAATGCCGCCTCACAGCAGGCACGTAGCTCAGTTGGTTAGAGCACCACCTTGACATGGTGGGGGTCGTTGGTTCGAGTCCAATCGCGCCTACCAAACATAATCCGCTCTGCTGGGCGGTCTAGAAGGGCTCACCGAAAGGTGGGCCCTTTTTTGTTGTCTTGGAATTTTTCAGAACATTCACAAAATATCTGGTTCGTTCACACTGGGCAATGTGAACACCGGTTTGCGCTCTAGCTTTGAAAGGATTTGGAGATGGGCCGGGTTGGTAATCGTTGTGTCGAGCGAGCGTATCACGTGATGTCAGCGGGTAGTGGCGGCCTGTAAAGCCACCAAATCAGCAAAAGCTTGGTGGTCTACAGGGCAAGGAAATAAGAGTATCAATCCAGGCGTGGAGTTTTGACGTCATGATCCAGCATCGGATTCTCAGCGCTGCTCGGTAGTTGTTCCGCGCGAGCTTGGGCCTTCCAGGCGAAGCCAAGCAGCTCACCAATGCGATCTGTGAATGGCTTGGCATCTTTGCCCAGCTTTCCAATAGCGACGCCAAAATCTCCCATTAGGGTGTAGAAATGGCTGAGGTTGGAGACTTTCTTGTTCAGTTCTTTTTGCAGTTCTTCCAGGCGCTTCAACAGGCGTCTCTTATGGCCGTCATCTAGCGCGGAGTCTTTTTTCAGTAAGTCTCGCAGCTCGTTGATGATTTCCTGGATTCTGTTCAGGTCGCCGTCGGTGAACTCATACGCAAAACCATTGGCGAGCGAGATGCCGAAGCTCTTCTTTAGTGCCTCTAGCTTCTTGGCGGAGGACTGCCCGACAAAATCAGCCAAGCTGTCACGAAGGAATCGGGCCATGTTGTTGCACACATAACCCATATGCCCCTCCACGTCGGGGTTTGGGTTGCTGTTAGCGATAAGGTTGTGCTCCTGTAGGCTCATTATCGCGGCAGTGGCTTCTAGAAGAGCGCCATGAATCTCCTCTGTCCAGTCAGATGACTCTTTAGAATAATCGAGAGCGAAGCGGCAGATAGCGATTGCGCCCTCAATCGGATTGTCCCCAACCGTATTCAAAATATCCTGTGGAATACTCATGTAAGTTCCTTGGTATGTGGCAATGTGATGACTGGGTGGGTGGATTCTAGGGACAAGGTGTCATGCCCAGCATCTCTACCTGATTGGATAGCTAACAATAGACATCTGGGCAGTCAGTGCGACCATCTGATCCCCTTGCAACTCGACCGCAGGGAAACTGGAGAATTGAACATTTCGGCCTGAAAGATCCAAAAACAGCGACTTGTCAGTTAGCTCCAGCTTCACCGCTCCTACCGGATATATTCCCTTTTCTTTCTCTGTGACAAGGAACGCCAGTGGAAAGAAGGAAAGGAGGCTCATGCAGCATATGTTCTGCCCGTTTTTCACGCTGAAGAGCTTGATGCTTTGATGATACTTGTGTGGAAAGAACCAGTAGAAGATGTCGTGTGTATCGCTCATGGCGTGATCATCGCCTAGCACAAACTTCTTCAGTGGATCGAAGTAGGGTGTGGATTGGCCGGGTTTAACACATTCCTGTACCGACGTGGCAGATAGGACGTGACCAACCATGGCGCGTGCGTACTTCAGGGCGTTTACCGGCGTGTGAACGCTCGAAACGGGGCTGTTCGCATACTTGAAGAAATGGTTGATTTTGCGGGTGAAAGACTTGCAGGCTTCGGCGATTTCTCCGTCATTCTGACCCAGTGCCGTCATATTGCAGTTTCGGCAGATTGTGCGGAATTTGCTGCCATTCGGAGATCGTACGCCTTTTACTTTTGGGAGTTGAAGGTCGAAAGCTTCGGTGAGGTGGACCTGTTCCACCGCAGTTACCGTGATGCTCCCTTGTGGAGGGACATGATCCTGGGAGAGAGTTCCATATGTGCCGCAGATCAGGCAATGACCGGTTGTGATCTTGGTGTGTTTGCTTCGTTCAGATAGCGATTTCGCAAAGTCACCCATGACGACCTCTCTCTCAAATCCTTGTGTGTTTTGTTTGTAGCACGAGCTTGATGTTCTATCTATCTGTGGACGGGCTTTTGCCCCGCCGCCAAAAAAGAAGGCAGCTCGAAAGGCGTTCGAATTCTTCATCCAAAAAGTAAGTTGGTGGAGTCAGATATCCAGCAGAACGGCTTAACAACCCGCAACAGGTCAAATACAAACCGTTCTTGATTCCAAAATAAGTGTTGGGCTGGGTGCCGCTGAGCCCGCTCCTGGCGGGCATTGGGTGCAGTCAACAGGATGTCATTCCTTCATTGCCCGCTGCACAGTGGAAAGGCTGACGCCAAGTGCCTTGGCCGTATCACGGTAGGAGGCCCCGTTGGCGACGTGTGTACGGATTGCATCGGCGTTGGTGGTCTTCACTCCACCTTTGTAGACGCCTCTCGCCTTGGCCCCGGCAATGCCTTCACGTTGGCGTTCTTTGATCATTGAGCGTTCGAACTGAGCGACGGCGCCCATCATGCTCAACATCAAGTCTTGGTTAGCGTTCTGCTCGTTGGTGAACAGCAAGTTCTCTTTGTGGAAATGGACGTTGACGCCTCGGGCTTTGAGGTCGCTCACCAGACCAAGCAAATCAACCAAGCTACGGGCAAGCCTGTCAATCGAGTGGACATGAATCGTGTCACCCTCACGAACGTAGCGAAGCATTTCCTGTAGGGCGGGACGCTCAGTTGTGGAACCTGACACCTTGTCTTCAAACACCTGGGCGAAGGTCATGCCATCCAGTTGGCGAGCGGTAGTCTGGTCTACCGTTGAAACGCGCTTGTAGCCAACATCTGCCATTTCCTTGTTCCTGTGTTCATCTGGGTCTAGATCATGCCATTCTGGCCCTCATGCCCGGTGAAAACAACGCTGGAGCCCACGAAACTGTATTCATCCGACCAGTGGTCAACAGGGTGTACCCAGATGAACACATACAACCAAAATATTGCCCGAACTACTTTCCTGACGTGCTGGCACGCTTAGACGGGAACACCATCGGTATTCCGAATTGAATCCTTGAGGCTTGTCCAGCTTTGCTGCTCATATCTCCGCCCGCATTAAGGCCGAAAGAAGCTGCGCCCACCTTTAAACCCGCCTTTCCTGCCGTGGAGTCTTCCGTAGTGACGGCCACGTCAAAGTTCACGCGCTCGACAAGGCGTCCCCGTTCCGACTGATCAAGGAGAGTTCGGCCGAAGCCTTGGGAGTCGCGAGAGTGAGTCGCAAGGTGAGTTGGATTAACAACTGCATCCGTATCAGCTAGCGTTTCACTTGCAACCAAAATCCCCTCTGCAATTTGGCTGAGGCTAGTGGCAATGAAGTCCTTAAGATCCATGGTTATTCCTTCTGATTGAGGTTGGTGCAGTATCTAACATTCCGCCCTAGGGCCGGGTGTTGCCATCTTGCTGAAAACTAGCGATTCAGGCCCATTTCGAGCGTTTTGTTGCGAAAACCTCAATCGAGTACAACCACCACAACCTACTAAACCAAGCCCCCCCTACAAGCCACGGAAACACTGAGCTACAGACGTGCCACAAGACTTATGTCTGGAAGGGATGACCTCAGCGACCACGGGAATTGGGTGGGTTTAGCCTGGGATAATTGAGGATATGGCCGAGGTTTTGAGTCTCGGCCATGGGAAGCAGTAGATTACGTAGCTGGCTGAGTCGGGTCGAAGTCTTCAATTTCATAGGCGCCATACCTCAGCTCGATCAACACACCAAGAGCCTCACTGTTACCAATCTGTACCACGTAGGTAAGTTTCGGGATTTCAAATTTGACAGCTGTATCTTTGAAGAACTTTTTGAATCCCCGCGCGACTAGGCCTTCCTTATCGTCATAACCCTCGATCGAGGTTGTCCAAACCGTGTCCACATTCGTAAGTTTCTGAAAGCCCTCGACCTCTAGCTGTTGATTGAAAGCATACCGCTGGTTTTCAGCGCCTGAAAGGTCGAGAGACAGCATCACGTACAACATTCGAAATTCCCTTTAAGGAGACTGTCCACAGGATGTGGAATCAGTTCGCCATTAGCATGGCAGGGAGGTTAGGCTTAGGGCAATGCCGTGATGACGAATGATCGTGTCTTGGCACGCATGCCACCCTACAGATCAAGGAGAGTGAAAATGGAAAGGATAGACAAGGAGTTCCTAAGGCGATTGGATGACCAGTTGATGGGCGAGGGCTTAAGCCTGCATCAGCGCCCTTTCCATGTCGTGGCGGAATGGATGAAGAGCAACAACATAGAAGGTAACTTTCTAGATGAGCGTATCTGGACCCCGCTCATGGAGGACTACCGAGCCCTATACCCCAGCGGGGATTTTTCAATACCCGGCCTTGTAGATGCAGGGGTTGCAATCCGTGACACGATGTACCCTGCCAGGGTGAATGTCGGATTTGGAACCTTCGGCGTCACACCTCTGGATATAATTGAAATCACCAAAGCTGAGCTTGAGAACATCTTCAAGCACTACCCAGAACTAGGTTGGAAGGCACTTTACAGCGCCTGTGACCTTTGGGATTTGGCATATGGGGTTGATGACTTACGATTTGAAGATAGCGCAGCAGTTCAGCACCTGAACAATGCGAAGTCAGCTATTTCATCAACCGCACGCACGCTTTTTCAGGCTACAGACACAGACTCTGCAATCCAGACTTGTTGCTTGGCTGCCGAACTGGCTATGAAAGGTGCACTACTACGCCTTGGGGTAGATGAAAAAGAAGTGAGGAAACACAATCACAACCTAGTTGAGCTCGCAGAGAGCCTAGTGAAATATTACTCAAACAGCAACGATGAACGCTTACTTGAAGCGAGCAAGGGCTTTCCGAATTACGTAAACAGTCGGTATTCAGACCACGGTCTCACCAGATTGCAACTCATGTCATTGGCAATGAGAGCGTTATTCATTACCGCTGAAGCAGTCCGCAGGATCACTGACAGAAATCTAGCAGGACAAGTTGAAGCTAGCGAGAGAGTATCTCGACCACCATTGTAGGGCGTGAATGCACTGCATTAACGACATTGCTGCTTTCAACCCTCTGCCGCCATTACCAGGGCAGAGGGTCGTCACATACGTATTCGATTTTCCTGTCCTGTCCGATTACAGGGACGGTAACATTTACCACTTCATCCAATGTATCCACGAACAATTGTAGGTGCTTATGCACGACTACAGGAGCTTGGGACGGTGTGTCTATGTATGCCTCAAGTGGTACATCTTCAAGAACAGGACTCATATCGCCTGCAAGCTCCTGAGAGGCGATCACAGGATTGCTATAGCTATCCGCCACATCAGGCAAAGCAATCTCGCCAATTACTCTAGAGGAGCTTGTAGACGCCTTGCCGGCACATACTTGAAGTGGAGCTAGAATCTTGTAGTTGTTAGAGCTAATGAAACCTCTACCTTTCTGCCGTTGCACTTCGATGTAGCCATGTTGAGTGAGCTTGGTGATAAAGCGTTTGACTGTGCTAGGATTACATCCAGTTGCCAGCGCAATGTCCTCTTGGTTATCAAACCAATCCTTGCCGATTGACTGGAAGAACCGGTAACGACTCTCCATCCATACCCACATTATTTTCTGATCGCCGGTAAGCTTGAATTGTTCGCCGGTTGTTCTGCTGGTCCAGTGTGTTGCCTTCATGATTTCGTGTGTAAGCTTGCAAAATGTTTCGGTCATCGTATTCCTCGTATGTTTACTCTTAAAGATTCTTGATATGTTCTAGGAACTTGGATTCTTCCATAGACCCAGTTCTGAAGAGGGCTATCATTTCGATCATGTGAGCAACGCGAGCTGCTGCACTTGGACCACCATTGCCATTACAAGCCTTGAGCCATTCACGACTGTGTTGCCGGAATTGAATGTTCATTTCATTTTCTCCTTGCACGGTGAAACTTCACAGAGGGCAGGATGCCCCATGTGGACTCTATCTAACTTGACTAGGGTGCTAGAGCCGCTGACCTAAGATCCTTGCACGATCAATTCATAAGATTGAGCAATCAGAAAGCTCTTCTGCTTTACCTTGCAAGAATCCCGAAGGGTGCAGGGACTGCATCAGTCTTATTATTTTCTTTCTTGTTATAGATCTATCTTACTAAGGGGGCAGCACGCCCTCTGTCACAGGGGGCAAAATGCCCTATGTACAGGGGGCACCGTGCCCTATGTGAGCTACTGACAAGTGGCCGACCAATCTCCAGGCAGCACAAAACCGACGCCTGACGCTGCACTAGGGCATGTCGGAAACGTTCGGTGTTGGTTTGCTGGGAAGTTGGCGAATATACGCCAGATGACCCTGTTTTGTCAAGTTGTATCGAGCTATACAAGTTGCTGTATGGGGCTAGGCTAGCAGCCCCTGTAGTGCGATTGCAGCGTCACCTTCAAGACTTACCACCCATACCGGGGCACCACGACTATCGACGCCCTGATGACGCCACACGGGCTTGCGAAGCCTTTGCGAGAGTTGATAAGCAGCATGTAACGCTAGACTTGGATCACGGTAAACTTGGTTCATTGTTGGTCTCCGAATGATTGGCGTGTATGCCCGTGTAGTTGGCGTGCAACTTCAAGCTCTGCAAACTTCCTTGAGCGGGCAAGGTCTTCCTGTTGCCAGTCGTACCAGTTGTTTCTTTGGCTAGTTGCCTGATGCTCAATATATTCACGTAGCTGGGTGGATAATATGCTCTCCCGATGGATGGCGTATTTCGTCACTTGTTCCGCCGTCTGGGCGTACATCTTCTCGTTGCGAGTGATTCCGTACGCCGTAATACCGAGATTCAACAGGGCTACAATTATCGTTGCTGCCAGTAGTTGCTTGATTGGTTTTAGTTCGGGCACATGCCCTCCTTGATCTTTCTGGATATATGAGAGGGTGAAGCCTGTTGTCAGCAGGCTTACTTGTTTTCCTTTGGGAGATACTCGCCAAAGATCTTGTCGGTGACTACCTTTGCAATCTCATTAGCATCAGCGTCTGTTCGCACATTGACGTTAATGTTGTTCGTTACTGTAGTAGGAGCAGTAGCGGTTGAGTTAGTCGTATTGTTCACGACTGTTCCACCCCTCACAGGTGGTTCATCCGATGACATTTCACCACGTGATCCCGGCGCTGCACGACTTGCAGTAGCAGCAGCTCCGGCGGCGAGTCTGGCGACCGCATTACTTGGGTCAGATTGACTAAGCAACTGTTCAAGATGTTTATTGAAGTCCGGCAATCCCTTTGTGTTCAACCTCGATAGATCTAGCGCGGGTGGCGTTATAGACCAAGGTGCATGTTCCTGATCAAAGCCGACATCTTTCCAAGTATCTCGACTCTCAGGAGTATTTGCACGGTAGTCCTTCACATTAAACAACTTGTTGTACAACTCACCAATCCAGCCGCCTTGATGTTGGGTGCCACCATCGATCTTGCTGTAGTCGCCAACACCCACCATGCTTGTATCGACTGCCATGTCATTCGTAGACATTCGATCTTGAAGTTGTTGAGCTTGGGACTTCTCAGCGCCGTTAGCATCTCGCCCAGATAAAAGCCTAAGGATTACAGTGTTCAACTTGATCAGGCCCACTTCAAGCGTTGCAATAGTATTCTGGAGTGGAACCATTGCCATATTTAAATCACGCTCAGCTTGAATCCTTTCTGAGATAGTTCTAGAGAGTTCGTCGCTTGCGTTAATCTGGTTTGTATTGAGGTAGACCTGGTTGTCTGCACGCTGTTGCTGGCTTGCTACGCTGTTACGGTTACGCTCAAGAGCTTCCGCGTTATCAGCTACTAGGTTACGCATACCCTCTTCATACCAAACAGACTTTACGCCTTTGCCACCTTTCAGGTCTTTGTTGTATTGAGCCAACCCCTTGGCATAATCCTTGATGCCGTGTTCTTTCATGAACTCGCGCACTACGTACGGAACCAACATCGGCATACGGTTGTTGATAATGTTGGCGTCGCTCGCCGCCCCTGTTCCGTCAGCGGCCATCTGACCCATCTGTTTGTTGAGTTCTTGGTTGTCTTGCCGTGAGTTACCGGCCACGGTGAAAGCTTGTTGGCGGGTGTTCCAAGTATCGAGAATTTGCTTTTGCGTTTTCCCAGCAGCCGCCATGTTCATCGCCAGAGTACGGAAGTCTTTTCCAGTATCGATATCTATAGCCGACCCGTTATCGTTCTGTGCCTTAATGAAGGCCTCTCGGTAGCTTTTACCAATCTCCTGATTCTTAGAAATGCCCTTGAACAAGTTATCAAAGCTCTGAGTTTCAACAACGCCCTCTTGACGTGCTTTGATACGTTCGCCCAAGTAACTGACGGCACCTACAAGGCCGTACAGAGCGGCTCCAGCAGTCCCTAGCCCGATGGTGAGACTGCCTAGTCCCATGCTTTGCGGCTCAACCTGACGAGCCTTCCAAGCCTCATGACGCTCCGTCGCCATCGTGTATCTACCTGCAACTTGTTCAGCTCTAGCGGCAGCGCGACTCTCACGCAAGGACGAAGCCGCTTTCGAGAAGTTGTGACGCTCAGCGAGTCGCGCCCCGCGCTCTCTAGCAGCAACTAGAGCTAGTTCGGCACGTTGAAACTTGTTCTGCTGCAAGGATTGTTGTTGCTGGAGTTGTAAAGTTCGCTCCTGACGGCGTTGCAAGAGATCAGCTAGGCGAGCTTCACGAAGTTTAGATTGCTCAAGTCCCGCTTGTAGTTTCTGCTTACCAAGATCAACTTTAAGCGCCTCCTGCTGAGAGCGATACTGTTTAGCTGCCAAGACAGCGCTAGTAACCTGCTGCTTTAAAGCTGCGCCTTGGAGAAAGACTTCTTCTCGCTTACCAGTTGCAACTAACTTCTGTGAAGCGAGTTGAGTAGCAACATTTGAACGCTTGAGGCGAGACAGCTTCAACTCAGCAGAGAGTTCTTTATCCAAACTACGTCTAAGATCAGCATCGAGCTTGGTGCGCTGTGCGCTATTCTGCTTAACACCAAATGCTCTGTTCAACTTGACTGAAAAGGCATCTGCTTGTTTCGCCATCATTGCCATTTGCTTCTGTGAACTGGCAAGCATATCGGTAAAGCGGCGAAGTGGACCACTGTCAATTTCAAAGACGAGTTTGCCCGTTAGAACTGCAATCGTTTCTTGAAGGCTCATTGGCTACCCCCAAAGGAGTGTCGAACCAATGTAGGAGAGTAATCCTCAAGCAAGTTATCCAGGGTGGAGCTAAACACAGAAGAGCCGATACCCTCGTAAAGCACCTCACTCATATTGAATAGTTTCAAGCGATTATTGCCCAACAAGAACAGAGGCACATGAGCGATCACAGGACGACTGCCAGCGATTGCAATGACATGCGACCCATCCGAACAGTTGAACCAAGCCAATCTGTAAGCTTGTTCACCATAGATGCGTCTTACTGTGGTTTTGAAGTTACCAAGGACGTGCTGGATATCAATGGCACTATCTGATTTGATTCTAAAGATGATGCGGCGTGGAGCGGGTTTTGCGAGTTTGGCGATACGTGCCGCCAGTTGTTCCGGTACAACAGCTTTCGTCATTTCTTCTCCCTTGTGCTTGGTTTGGCTTCCTTAGCAGGCGCCGAAAGTGCAGCCTTAACTTCCGCTTCAATACGTGCATACCTTACTCGATCAGCCTCGGCTACTTCCCGCTCAGTACGGCGTTGTTCGATGGCAATCTGTGCGGCAACTTCTTTTGCCAATAGGGCTTCGTTATGGGCTTTCACCTCGGCCTGGTAGTCATCTTCAACTTTCTGCAAGATAGCATCCAGTAGCGGCTTGATCTGATCTTCTGGACGGTTCAGGTAGACCTCCCAGGTGCTGGAATTGATCGAGACAACACCGACTGATGTAAGTGTATAGCCCTTTGCAGTGTATTCAATGTAAACCGGAATGAGGTCTTCGGCATACTTGACGAGAACGGCTTCAATGCCACCCTCGACATATCCACCTACTGGGCGCCCTGTTACGGGATCATTACCGGCGAAGTGGTCAATCCCGCTCTTGCGGCCTCGGAATTGTTCCTCTGCTGCTGCCTTTCGGGCTTGAAGTTCGGTTGCGTCTACAGCTTTAAATAATGTCATGCGTTGTGTCTCCTGTGGGGGTTGGGGGTGTATGAATGATTTTTCTCATGTCGCCTGTAAGGCAGCCCTCTACAATCGCAGTAAGCTCTTCCAGCGTCTTATCTTCGACATCGCGAAACTCAACAGACAATAATCCAATGATGACTGTCTTGTTCTTGTTGCGACGGTGGTACTCGGTGTTGCACTTGGGGGAACAGTACAAAGAACGGCTCGTTCTACTTTGGTACTCTTTCTTGCATGCAGGGTTTTTGCACGTGCGTGTAACGTGGGCCATATTCGGCTTTCCTTAAAGTTGAGGTGGTAACGTGTGGGAATAAATCGCGGGTACAAAAAAGGCGGGGTTAGCTTGAAGGCGCCCCGCCGTAGTTGTAGCCGATGCTTGGTTTCAGTTGGTGCTGAATTAGTTGCCCCATTCCTAGATCGAGGGGCTGCGATGCGACAAGTAACCAGCTTGTCTAACAGTTGTGGCTCGACGACTGCTAACGTTCGGACGGCATGGAGACCGGGCCAGTGACTCCCTTGGGGAAGTAGAGGAGAAATGGGGGGGGCAGAGGAGGATTTTTCTTATCTTCTGTATCTTATTATATCACTGAAATGTCATTTTGTCAATAGTTGGCATGAATCGTGCCTTAAATTTCCGTTCGCCAAGCCTCCCGGTTAGAAGTGTGGCGAACGGCTCCTCTCGTTTGGTCAATCAGTCGATCAGGTGCAGCACATCCCTGACGTTCAGGTGGGAGTAACGCGCTACGGATCGAGTATCTCTGTGTCCTGAGACGATCATGATCTGGGCGTTGTTGAATCCTTTCTTCGCGACGTTGGTAATTCGGGTGTGCCTCAGTTGGTGCAGTCTGACGCTGCTATCGAGTCCAGCCTTTACGCGTGCTAGGCGCACAGCCTGAGATACGGCGTGTGGCGTGACGGTGAAGATCATGCCATTTGGATGGCGCTCCACAGTGGCCCAAAGTTGGGCAAGTTGGAGAATTTCAACAGCACGGTGGGTTAGGGGGACTGAACGAGTGCCGTTCTTCCCGTCGATCACATCGGCTATACGATCACTGAGGTGCAGACAGTCTTTCGTCAGCTTCAGGATTTCAGATCGCCGCATGGCCGTCTCATAGGCCAGTTCAACGATGAGCTGCATTGTCGGGGACATCTTCGCCAGTAGTCGGTCAAGCTCACTTTTATGAATCACCTTGTCGGAGGAGCGATCCGGTTTGGGTAGAGCGATATCACTCACAGGGTTGTGGATGTTAATCAGCAGGCCACGTTTGGCGAATCGAAAGAACCGTGACATGAATGCAAGCTGCGTCCTGCACGTAGATGGCTTCACCTTCTTCAATCGCATAATCTTGAAGTCATTGATCATCTGCGGCGTGATTTCGTGAATAGGCTGGGTGAAGTGCTTGCCCAGATGTTCCACAATCTTCAACGCATGATCGTAGCTACCTTTGCCCTTGAGCATGGTTTCGCAGTAGGTCATGCCCAGCGTGTAAATGGTGTGATGCTTGCGGTCCATCGTTACGGCTTCGAGTTGGTTCGCCCATGACTCTGCATCAGCTTTGGTGCTGAAGGTTTTCGATTGTGGGGCTTTACCTTTGATCCGTACCTGGGCGTTCCAGTTACCAGAGGGAAGGGAGCGGATGTTGGCCATTTTGACGCCTCATGATGTGAATGGGCGTTCTGTGGAAACCAAGAGCAGCAAGGCTTGCAGCTTGCTCAAGCAGACCTTGACATGGTGGGGGTCGTTGGTTCGAGTCCAATCGCGCCTACCAAACAAAATCCGCTCTGCTGGGCGGTCTAGAAGGGCTCACCGAAAGGTGGGCCCTTTTTTGTTGTCTGCGATTTGTGAAGCCCCGCCTCAGCCGGTCTCGCCAAGAAACATCTGCAACAACACCAGTTCAACCAGCGCCACCAACAGCAAAAACATCACGAACCCGAATGAGAACACGCGTTTTCGCCGTGGTGGTGTGTAATCGCTCGCGAGGTCAAGCAGGTTGAACAGCGCGCTGATGAGCCTCCAGATAAATTCCAGAAATTCACTCACGGTAGCGATTTACTTGGCCTTGGCGTTCTTGATATCGCTGATCATCTGCTTGGCAATCGCCTGCACCTGCTTCTGTGTCATGGCCGAGGCAATGCCTTCCCAGGCGGACGACGAGGTGTCATAGGTGCGCGAGCCAATTGGCGTGCCAGATTTCAGATCAGAGTAGTCGGCACGGGAAAATACCCAGGCGTTCCCTACCAGCGCACCCGCGACGTAGCGCGAGCCCGGCTCAATGTAACGGAACTTGCTCACCTTGATGTTGATGCCGACACCGTCTTTGCCGCTTGGAGCCACTGCGGAGCTTTCGGTGACATTGAAGCCGGCCTGGCGGGCTTCTACCTGGAGCGCGTTATTCCAGTCGCGCTTGAGCAGGTTCCAGTCCGGGTTTTGCTCAACCTGGCCTTCGCCTTTGATGCTCACCACCAAGTTGTGTTTGGCGGCGTCCGGGATCGCCAGGGTGGCGCTGCCATTACTTTTCACCTTGGCGGCGCAACCACCCAGCATGGACAGCGCAACGGCGCAGGAGATAGCGATCAGGATTTTTGGGGTTTTCATTGAATTTCCATATCCACAACGTTAACGGGAGGGCTGCAAAGCCCTGAGAAACGGGCGGCGCTAAGATGCGCGAATCCCTTCGGGTCTGTCCACATCTTGTTACGTGTACCGCGCCTAAGTGCCCACAAAATTTATTGGTTCGCAGCAACAATTTTTCTTGTTGGACACCTCCCTCCCCCAGGCAGCAAAGTTGCCGCCACTGACGCTCGACCTTTCGGGTCAACAATAAAAAACCGAGCCGACTGCACGCCACTTCTTGCTGTGAACCCTTTGTTCACATCCTGCTGTAATGGCGCCGCAGCGCGCACTTAAGGACCTCACGCCATGCAAACTGTTGTGAACTTATGGCCGTTGATCGGCGTACTTGTGATCGTGGTTGGCTTTGCCTTGCGCTTCAACCCACTGTTGGTGGTCACCGCCGCCGCTATCGCCACCGGGCTTGCAGCCCACTTTCCGCTGGAAAAAATCCTCGCCACCATGGGCGATGGCTTCCTTCAAACCCGTGCCTTGCAATTAATTCTGTTGTTGCCCCTTGCCGTTATCGGCCTGCTGGAGCGTCATGGGCTGCGCCTGCATGCGCAAAACTGGATTGCACGGTTCGAGCGCGCCACGGTCGGGCGGTTGTTGATCATCTATCTGTTTGTACGCGAATCCACCGCCGCCATGGGGTTGACCAGCCTGGGTGGGCACCCACAGATGGTGCGTCCGCTGCTCGCACCGATGGCCGAAGGCGCGGCGGAAAAACGCTACGGCAAGCTGCCGGACAAATTACGTCACAAGGTGTTGGCCATGTGCGCCGCGACGGATAACGTCGGCTTGTTTTTTGGTGAAGATATTTTCGTCGCCTTTGGCGCGATCGCGTTGATGCACACCTTCCTGCTCGGCTCGGGGATAGATGTGGAGCCGCTGCATATTGCGGTGTGGGGCATTCCTACGGCGATCTGTGCCTTCATCATTCATGCGATCCGCCTGCATCGGTTTGATCGAAGGCTCACTCGTGAGATGGCGCCTACTGCTACGCCAGTGGAGGCCGCGCAATGATCATTTCCATTCAATACCTGTACTGGCTCGCGGGGGTTCTGCTGCTGATCACTGCGGGCATGATTCTGATGGACCGGAGCCATCCCAAGCGTTGGTCCAGTGCGTTGTTCTGGCTGTTGTTCGCTATTCCGTTCCTGATCGGCGAACGCCTGCCGTCGGTGGCCATCGGCGCTGGCGTCGTGGTGATGGCATTGATTGCCGGCATGGGCGGAGTCGGCCGTGGCAAGCATGTCGAGCTGCATGACAAGGCCTCTCGCGCCAGTGCCGGTCGCCTGGGCCACAAGCTGTTCATTCCTGCGCTCGCCATCCCACTGACCACGGTCATTGGCTCGGTGCTGCTCAAGCACACCGAGATTGGCGGCGTGCCACTGCTGGATCCGAAAAACACCACCTTCGTTTCCCTCGGTATCGGCTGCTTGATCGCACTTGGCCTGGCCTGCTGGCTCACCCGTGATACGCCGGTGCAAGCCTTGCGCGAATCCCGCCGTCTCACTGAAGCCCTTGGCTGGGCGATGGTTCTTCCGCAAATGCTGGCGATGCTCGGCTTGCTGTTTAATGAGGCCGGGGTCGGTACGGCTGTTGCGCATGTCACCACCACCTACATCAACCTCGATTTCAAGTTGGTGGCAGTGATGGTCTATGTATTGGGCATGGCTTTGTTTACGGTGATCATGGGTAATGGTTTTGCGGCATTCCCAGTGATGACGGGCGGTGTCGGCGTGCCGGTGCTGGTGGGTATCTACGGCGGGAATCCAGCGGTGATGGCGGCGATTGGCATGTTCTCCGGCTACTGCGGCACATTGATGACGCCGATGGCCGCCAACTTCAATATCGTGCCTGCTGCGTTGCTGGAGCTGCCGGACAAGAACGCGGTGATCAAGGCGCAACTGCCCACGGCGTTGATGATGTTGGTGGTCAATATTGTGCTGCTGTATTTGTTGATGTGAGGCATAGATGCAAATCGTATTGCTGATGGGTTTTGAGCCCTTTGATCAAGACATGGTGAACCCTTCCTGGGAGGCCGTGCGCCAACTGGACGGCGTGCAACTGGAGGCCGGTGTGCAGATTGTTGCCCGTCAATTGCCTTGCGCATTTGCCACTGCGGGTGAGTGCCTGACCCGGCTTGTCGACGAATTGCACCCGGCGATGGTGATCGCTACAGGGCTGGGGCCGGGTCGTAGCGATATCTCCATCGAGCGGGTGGCAATCAATGTCAACGATGCGCGTATCCCCGATAACCTGGGCGAGCAGCCTGTCGATACGGCGGTCATCGTTGATGGCCCAGCTGCCTACTTCACGACGCTGCCGATCAAGGCAATGGTCAAGGCCGTGCGTGAAGCGGGAGTCGCGGCCTCCGTTTCGCAGACGGCGGGGACCTTTGTGTGTAACCAGGTGTTTTATCTATTGCAGCATGCTCTCGCCGGGTCGCAAGTGCGCAGTGGTTTCATTCATGTACCTTTTCTGCCGGAGCAGGTGACGGGATCGCAGCGGCCTTCAATGGAGCTGGGTAAAATGGTCACGGGATTGCAGGCAGCTTTACTGACGGCGTGGCAAACACCTGTGGATGTAGCGGAAGTGGGTGGGCAGGTCAGCTGACCTGCCCCACGAGTCTCACATTGCAAACAATCGGGTGAGCCCGAAGGTAATGGCGCAGGCCAGGCCTGTCATTGCAAATGCGGTCGCCACATACCACTTGATAAGATTGAGTTCAGTGGTTGCCAGGTCTGCCTTGGAAGCGAAGTGCTTATCCATGGCGTCTGCCTTGCTCGAAACGGTGATCAGCTTCTCGTTCATTTCAGCCAGCCCCTTTTCCAGTAAACCTAATCGTAGTTCCATTCCCGAATCTCCCTTGTTTTTACCGTTGCCGGCTCTACCTTGAGCCCGTGGGGAGCAAGAGTAGTGTGGCTTTCGTCCAGCGGTAAGGGACAAACCTTTGCAAAATAACACCGGGGGGCGGCTGCTCAGTCTTCCCGCTTCGGAAAGAACAAATCAAAACACGTCACCCCTGCCTCACTGCTCACGCTGTATTGCCCGTTATGCAACTGCATGATGGTCGCCACAATCGACAAGCCCAACCCATTGGATTGCGCTGACCGTTCTCGTGATTCATCCACCCGGTAAAAACGTTCGAACAGTCGCGGCAGATGCTCGGCAGCGATGGTCTCGCCGTGGTTGCTGACACTCAGATGAATGCCGTCGTTATTGGGGTTAGCCTGTATCACCAGCTCAGTGCTCGGCGCCCCATATTTGATGGCGTTGGCACACAGGTTCGCCAGGGCCCTGCGCAGTAGCATCGGCTCCGCCCAGATCACCCCGTCACCTTCAGCGCGAATGCTGATATCCCTATCCGCTGCCAAGCCTTCGAAGTACTCGGCGATGCGCTCCACTTCATCTGCAGCATTGAGTTCCTGGCGCTGGCGCAGGGCGCTGGCCGGATCGGTGCGGGCCAGGAACAGCATGTTGTCGAGCATGCGTGCCAGTCTTTCAAGCTCTTCGACATTGGAGGCCAGCAACTGCTGGTAGCTCTCGATGCTGCGGTGTTGTTGCAGGGCGACCTGGGTTTCGCCCAGCAGGTTGTTGATGGGCGTGCGCAGTTCGTGGGCCATGTCGGTGGACACCTGGCCAAGCTGGACAAAACCCTTGGCCAGCCGCTCCAGCATGGTGTTGAACGAATCAATCATCGGTAGCAGTTCTTTTGGTGCGCCGTGGCTGTCGAGGCGTTCGGCGAGATTGCCGACGCCTATGCCTTGGGCGTGCCGGGCCAGGCGACGTAACGGTACAAGTCCACGATGCACCAGCAGATAACCGGCCACCGCCAGAATAATTGCGGCGATGCTCGCCAGGATGTAAACGCTCAAGCGATAGCTGGCCAGCATGGCGGTGCGCTCGGTCATCAGGCGCCCCGTGGTGACTTGCAGGCTACCCAGGTCGCCGGAGTCGATGGACGCGGCGACGGTTGCGAACGGCACACCTTTAATGCTGGGGAAGTGATGCACATCAGCAAACGTCAGCTCGTGGTTCTTGGGCACCGGGGGAACGGAAGGCAGGTCGATGTTACCGGGATTGACCGTCAGCAAGGGTGTTTGCCCAGGCGCGGCGATGCTCAGTACCGATTCACGGTTGCCCAGCATGTTCTGGAACAACTCCGGCTTGGTTTTGATCAGGTCGACCGTGTTGCTGTCATTGAGCAAGTTGCGCAGTTGGTCGACGCGGGAAATCAAGGCCGCATCGTCCCGCTTGATCAACTCTCGCTCCAGCTCGCGGTACAGCGCCACACCCAGGGTAGCAAGCAAGGCGAAGGCAAGCAGGGCGAAGATCAGCGCCAGGCGCAACGTCAGGGAATAGTGGCGACGTTTGTTCATGGTTGGGTATCGAAGCGGTAGCCGATGCCGCGCACGCTGTGGATCAGCTTGAGCTGGAACGGGTCGTCGATTTTCAAGCGCAGGCGCCGCACGGCGACGTCTACCACATTGGTGTCGCTGTCAAAATTCATGTCCCACACCCGCGATGCGATCATCGAACGAGACAGCACCTGATCCTGGTGAGTTGCGAACAAGTGCAGCAGGGCGAACTCTTTATTGGTCAGGGTAATGCGCGTGCCGGCGCGGGTAACGCGACGCTTCAGCACGTCGATCTGCAGGTCGGCGATTTGTAGTTGTTCCTCGTCCCGGCTCGGGCCACGGCGGGTCAGGGTGCGCAAGCGTGCTACCAGTTCGGCGAAGGAAAACGGCTTGATCAGGTAATCATCGGCGCCCAGTTCCAGGCCCTTGATGCGGTCAGCAATGTCATCGCGGGCCGTCAGAAAAAGTACCGGTGTGTCGGCTTCCTTGCGCAGGCGGCGCAGCACTTCCCAGCCGTCCATTTTCGGCATCATCACATCCAGCACGATCACGTCGAACGGCGTTTCCAGGGCCTGATGCAAACCGTCCACGCCATCACGGGCGAGGCTCACGGAGTAGCCCAGTTCCTGCAGGCCATTGAGCAGGTAATTACCGGCCTTGGGTTCGTCTTCGACTACGAGGATGTTCATGGAAAATGCCTTGTCTTAATGCGTGGCGCAAGTGTAGCCCGATCAATTGTCACTGGCGCAACCGATGCCCTGCACCTGATAGTCCAACACGTGTTCTCGGCCTTGGCTGTCGAGGTAGTTGAGGCGTGCGGGGACGATGCCGCATTGGCCATAGGTGTCAGTGCTCGACAATACTTTGGCGACGTCCAGATGGACGAAAAAGCCGGTTTTGTCGTGGATGACGGGTTCGCCTGCAAGCACGGAACCGGTAGCGAGCAAAGCGGCAAAGCCGAGGATAAACAGTTTCATGGCGGTATCTCTCTTATAAAGGGTTGGCGGCCAGGTCATGGCAGTGACTTCACAGTAACCAGGGGCCCCGAACAGCCAACCAACAGGATGATGACAAGTTTGTAATGCAAGGCTTAAGGCTGGCGGCCCGAGGCTTCGAGGATCAGGTCGGTGATTTCCTTGGCGTGGGACACCAGTGACAAGTGGCTCGATGGCAGCTCGACAGTGGTGGCATTCATGCGCTTGGCGAGAAAGCGCTCAAGGTCTGGGTTGATGGTCTGGTCATTTGCCGACACCGCGTACCAAGACGGCTTGGTATGCCAGGCCGCATTGACAGTGCGGCCGTTGAACAGGGCCTTTGTGATGGGTTGCTGCACGGCGTACAGCTCCATGGCCTTGGCGTGCGGCACGTCAGCGGCGAAATACTTGAGGAAGGCGTCCTGGCTCAGGGTGAGGTAGCCGTCGTGATCTTCGACGCCGGCGCGCACCGGCATGGTCGGATACTTGGCTGAGAGCGCGACGAAGTCTTCGTTGGCATCTGGAGCCCGGGCGGCCACGTAGACCAGCGAACTGACTTTCGGGTTGGCTCCGGCGTCGCTGACCACGGTGCCGGCGTAGGAATGGCCGACCAACACGGTAGGGCCGTCTTGTTGATCCAGTACGCGGTTGGTGGCGGCGACATCGTCGGCCACCGAGGTCAGCGGGTTCTGCACGGCAGTGACGTGCAGCCCGGCGGCCTGGAGGCGGGTAATCACCTCGGACCAACTCGACCCGTCAGCCCAGGAGCCATGTACCAGCACCACGTTATTGGCTTTGACCGGCGCGACGGTGCCGGCCATGGCAGTGCCGGTGCCCAGCATCAACAGGCTGGCGGCGACCAGGCAGAGTTTGCTTACAGGTTTCATAGGTGGACCCTTTTCATCAGTAGGAAGTGGCGTCATCCGATGTGGGTGACTGACGACTCCACTGTATGAAGTGAGGGTGCTGGCAAGACTTACAGCTTGATTACAAACCTGTAATGCAATCCAGGCTGCTAGCGTTTACAAGAGGCGAGGTGATCCGTAGATTGCATCGGGCCTGTCATTTGTTACCACCCAAGAGGAAGCCACGCAGTGTCCAACCGAGGTTCAGCCGTGTTCAACCGCCGTTACCGTGCCTTTCTGTTTGATATGGATGGGACGTTGCTCAACTCCATTGCTGCCGCGGAGCGCGTGTGGAGCATCTGGGCGCAGCGCCATGGTTTGGATGTGCCAGCGTTCTTGAAGACCATCCACGGTGCCCGTGCAATCGACACCATCACGCGCCAGGCATTGCCTGGCATCGATCCTGAGGTCGAAGCGCAGTGGATCACTGAGGCAGAAATCAATGATGTAGAGGGCGTTGTCGCGATCCCCGGGGCCGTCACGTTCCTGAGTAGCCTGCCGGGCGATCAATGGGCGCTGGTCACCTCTGCACCCAGGGAGCTTGCGTTGCGTCGCCTGCAAGCGGCGGGCATCGCACCGCCAGCGGTGATGGTCACGGCCGAAGATGTTGCCGTCGGCAAGCCAAACCCCGCCTGCTACGTGCTGGGGGCGCAACGCCTGGGAGTACCGGTAGAGGATTGCCTGGTGTTTGAAGATGCGACGGTCGGCATTCGTGCAGGAGAGGCGGCAGGGATGGATGTGATGGTCGTGACGTCAACGCATCACACGGTCATGCTTACCGAGCATCCTACGATTGATGGGTATGAACAGTTAAAGGCACAGCGCGACACGGACGGTTTGTTGCACGTGCAGCGTGCAACAGTGTGATGCTGATGCGCTGTGATCATGCGCACCTGCACATCGATTGTATTGTGGTGCTGCCAATACCGGCGATCAGATAACGAACAGCGCGACATCAGCGTGTGGCTTGCCGGCACAGCCTACGCTGCACGGCTTTCTGGATGGGTTTGAGGCAGAACAGGAACAGGTAGCCACTGAGCAACAGCGCCAGGTCCAGCCAGGAGTGGTCATCGGCGGAATTGGCACCTTCAATTACGTATCTCAAGCCATAGGCCAGCCCCACGAAGATCAACCCTATCAATAGGGCGATCACCCAGGCCTTGTAGGCAAAAGGTGGTGCGGTTGTAGGCCTCATCGACGTGCTCCTGAATGCACACGGATGGCTGAGTGTCAGTCAGGAGATTCGGCCGTGAATGAAACAACAAGTTCCAGGCGTGATGACAGTTTCATCTTTCCATGAAGATGAACACATGGGCGGCGTCAGTCACGCAACAACGATCAGAGCAGTCCGAAAGAGTTTTCGCCAGCCGTTACAGTGAACGAAAAGGCTGGCTACTGAGGGCGCTTCAAGGTGTCTGGTTTTTGTCCGGAGCAGTCAGGCCGGCCTGGATGCGCTGGTAGATCTCCTCGCGATGCACGGCAACATCCTTAGGTGCGTTGATGCCGATTCGTACTTGCTGGCCGCTTACGCCCAGGATGGTGATCGTGATGTCATCACCGATGTTTATGCTTTCACCAACTTTGCGGGTGAGTATAAGCATGGACTTCTCCTTGATTACTTTTAAGGACACATGTTTCAGACAGGGCAGGTGTCGGATGTGTGTAGCTTACTGCTAAGCGCTTCCCTGTGACTGCCTCTTTTAGGACGCATAGAGGCGACATTAATTCCCATGGCGGCATCATACAGGTCTGCGATACATGATTCGCATTGTTTAAGCCAACGTTTATGACGGCCAGAATAGACAGTGAATGATAAAGTCGCCTCTTTCTCTTCAAAGGAGCAGGGTAGTGCGTAAAGTAGCGATGGCAATTGCGGTGTTGGCATTGGCCGGTTGTGGTGAAGGCAAAAGCGTTGATGCGCCCAAGCCTAAGCCAGCAGCGACCGAAAGCCAGCCACAGACCGGCGCGATTGCCGCCCAGGAATGGGACCTGCGAGTAGGCCCGCCGGACCACAAGTTGCAGGCGATCACCGACCTTACGGCCTGGCTGCTGGAGCATGGTTTCAATTTTTATATCGTGAAAGTGGATGGCAAGGACGAAGTCCTGCTGGGGCCGTTCGCAACCAAGGCGGAAGCCGAGGCCAAGCAGACCCTGCTTAACGAGAAAATGGCTCGCGCCAAGAAAACCGACACTGTGTCAGAAATCATTGAGCACAACGCCGCCCAGTAAGGGCAGAGTGGGCGGGCGCCCCGCCCACATTCAACCGCAGGCTTTCAGGTTCACCGGGCCGACAAACTCATTGCCGCGCCCCATCACACACGCCACGGTCTGGTTGCGTTGCCTCTCCCAGGCCTGCACCGGGTAGGTCTTGTTCCAGGCTTCGTACAGCTGGCGATCCTGTTTTGACAGGCGCAAGCCGTACTGCTTGCTCATGTAGAAATACGTGCGTGCGATCATTCCCCGAATGGAAGGGCGCGGCATGACCTTCTTGGCCTTGAAGTCCACCTGGGTCAGGCAAGAGCCGTACTGCCCGCTTTGCACCGGCAACCAACCAAAACTGAAGTTGTTGCGGTCGCCATTGATATTATTATCCGATAAAGCCCCGCGTTGACATTTTAATCTGGCATCAATAAAGCCCAGTGAAATCCGGGCTCTCAGCACTATTTTGCCCCTGACAAAAACTGCAGGTTTTCGTGTCAATGTTGACATTTTGGGGTTGCGAGGCGTGCGGAAAACTCCCGACGAACGGTATGCTTGATGGAGGCTTATCAACAAGTTTTAGGCTCGCTAGCTCGGCCTTGATTATTCTCGCGACATTTCCTTAGCCCCCTCAATTGCTCAAAAATTGAGCTCATTAAGGCTTCGAATTTCTGAATTTCTTTTCCTTTACCGAGCTGTTTATTGATCTCATTCCAATGTAGAACCCCGAGCTGATCTTCCCGAGGATCAAATGGCAATTCATCGAAATCATCTTGGCTGAGCAGGGAGTGGAGATGGCACGGCAATCGGCCAATCATCCTCTGCAAGAATTACCTATCTAAATTTTTAGAATTTCTTGGTTTTGGACTGACAATCACCAGCTACCCATCCATCACCCAGAGTGACGGTACCAAAAATGAAACCCACGCCCAAGGAGTGCTCATGACAAGCAGTACGCTGGCTCAGCAATTGAGGGAGGCTAAGCACGTAGTCGTATTTACTGGTGCTGGCGCCTCAGCGGAGAGCGGTATTCCTACCTTCAGAGATGCTTTGACGGGTCTTTGGGAGCACTTCGACCCTGCCAAGCTTGCCACCAGTGATGCGTACAGAGGCGACCCTGCGCTCTGCTGGGGATGGTACGAGTGGCGCAGACAAAAGGTTGTCCGGGCGCAACCTAATGAGGCCCATCGAGCCATTGCGGAGTTTGCCAAGCGCGTGCCCAAGCTGACTTTGGTCACACAAAATGTTGATGACCTTCATGAGCGTGCGGGCAGCCAAGATGTGATTCATCTGCATGGAAGCCTGCACTCTCCTCGGTGCATCGATTGTGGGCAGGCGTACACGTTGCCCCTTACTTCTGATGCACTGCCCGAAGATGGAAGTCGGATTGAGCCGCCACAATGTAGTGCCTGCGGTGGGTACGTCCGGCCTGGGGTTGTTTGGTTCGGTGAGATGCTGCCTGAGGATGCTTGGAGTTCAGGGCTGGCTGCCGCAGAGAAGTGTGATGTCTTCATCTCGATTGGTACGTCCGGAATCGTTTATCCAGCTGCTGAGCTTCCGCTACGTGCTCTGGGTCATGGGGCGACTGTCGTTCACATCAATCCTGAGCGGTTCAACATCAGCAGTCGAGAGCACTTTCTTCAAGGGCAAGCTTCGGTTTTGATGCGAGGTCTACTTACCGAAGCTTTTGGTGATCCTCTTGTTACCGAATGCTTCGTAGAATGAGGCTATTCAGTGCCCACGCTCCGTGATTTGGGCTCACTTAGAATTCCTGACGGCCACATCTTGTAACCATTGTGGTTGCTAAGTAGAGGCAAAAGGCCATATTGCATCTACGCTCATGAGTTCTCTCGTGAGGTAGGTCTGCCATGTCGATAATTGAGACAGAACCGGTTGTAGCGGATGATTTTGAGATTTGGTTGAACGGACGGCCCAAATGGCTACAGGCCGCAGCTCGTATGCTGATCGACTCGAAGCGGCAGCTGAATCAAGATGAAATCAAAACACTTGCCACGCTTTGCAAGCTCGAAGCCAAGGGCGAGGCTGATCCACGCTTTTCAACGGTGGCACCTGGAACGCTGTCGCAGATAGCCAATAGACCTTTGCTTCGGATTGAAGAGATCCTTGATGTGCATGGGTTAAACGCGATCAAGGCTGGTGCCAGCCTCCAATTCGGCAAAAGTAATCTCTCAGTGATTTACGGACAGAATGGAACCGGCAAGAGCGGTTTTGCGCGGCTGCTAAAGGAGATCTGTGGATCACGATCCAAGGACGAAATACGTGGCAACGTCTTTGATCCAACGCCTACGCCCTGCCGTGCTCATTTCAAGGTGTCCATTGACGGAAAGCCGGCGGATGTTCACTGGGACATCCCAAGCGGGGCTCACAAAGCTCTACGACATGCACAGGTGTTTGATAGCAAGGCTGCCCAGCAGTACATGGGCAGGACTGAGGCATGCTATGAGCCCAGTCGGATGAAGTTTGTATCGGCACTGATCGTCACCGCGGACGCTGTTAGCGCAGAGCTTTCAAGAGAGAAGGCGCTACTCAGCAAAGCGTTACCCGCCATCCCCGAAACGCTAAGTCACACCGACGAAGCAAAATGGCTTCAGGGCCTGAAGAGCGCGACCACGACCGCGAGTATTGATAAGGAGTGTCTGTACACGGATCTGCTTGATCGGGAGCGCATCGAGAAGGAGGCCCTACTCGCAGAGAAAGACATTGCAGGCCGGCTGCTGAGCATTAACAAAGAAAAAACTGCGCTTAAGAGTGTTGAAACAGCAATGTCGACTCTTCAACAGGGATTGAACGATGCGACGGCAGGTACGCTAGAGACCCTGAAAAACGCCGCTGTTAAAGCTAGGAATTCGAGCGAAGAAGCGGCGGCAGCGATTTTCGGTAAAGCCGAACTCGAAGGTGTTGGCTCTGCGACTTGGCAGGATATGTGGGAGTACGCACGCGCATACTCCAACGGCACGGCGTACATAGAATCTCAGTTTCCCAATATTGCAGCTGACTCACGCTGTGTGCTTTGCCATCAAAGCCTTGACGAGGATGCCAAAGCCCGGCTGGCTGGTTTTGAGAAGTTCGTCACTGACGGCCTTGAGACAGCCGCCAAGAAGGCTGAAAAAAGTTTTACTGACCACAAAATCCGCTTGCCAACTCTTCCAGGGCAAGCCGACTGGATCGTTCACATGTCCACTTTGGGCTTCGAGGAAGCCGATGCGATCACGTGGCTTGGCATGCTCAAAACGAGGCGTGATCAAGTCGTACTGGGAAGCCCTGCTGCCACCTTGCAAGCTTTCGACTGGACGAGCATTAATGAGGCGGTAAAAACCAAGTCTGCAGACTTGGTTACCGAGGAAGCGAGCCTGTCCGCCCTGTTACAGGATGAGCATCGTCAGGCAGTGCAGAACCAAGTCCAGCAACTTCAAGCCAAGCAATGGCTTTCACAGAACAAGGCATCAATAAGTGCTGAAAGGGTGAGGCTGATCGCCGTTGCGGCGATAGACAAAGCCACCCGTTCAGCTGCTACCAATTCTCTGACCTCCAAGAAAAATGAGCTGGCCAAGACTGAGCTGGATGCAGGCTATCAGGCTCGATTCGTTGAGGAATTGAAGCTCTTGGGCGGCCACCGCATCCCAATTGTTCCGCAGAGTAAACCGGGAGGCAAAGGGAAGATCACCTTCGGCCTGAACCTCGTAGGTGCGCATGGCTCGCACGGTCTGGATTACATCCTGAGCGAAGGTGAAACCAGGATTGCTGCATTGGCTGCGTTTTTAGCGGACACCACGGGCTCTAACCAACTTGCACCCTTCATTTTTGATGATCCAATTTCGTCACTTGACCAAGATTTTGAGGAGAGAGTTGTCGAGCGTTTGGTGTCCTTATCAGCGACTCGACAGGTCATCATTTTTACTCACCGGCTCTCTCTAGTGGCATTAGTCGACGCGGTTACGGAAAAATGGCACAAGATGCCAGGAATGCCTTCCGTTAAGCCGACACTGGTCTCTCTGAGGAGGATGGACAAGGTAGCAGGAATTGTAGCCACCGCTAGCGCTCGAGACCTGAAACCGGAGAGCGCGCTTCGCGGATTGATCGACAACACTATTACGCGTTTGAAGAAACACCAGGAAAGGGCCGAGGTCGACGATTACGAGACTCTAGGCAAAAGCGCATGCAGTGACTTCAGGGTGATCGTCGAGAAAACGATTGAGCATATTCTTTTAGCGGATGTCGTAGGTCGCTTCAGGCGCGCTATCAATACCCAAGGCAAGCTTCACAAGGTCGCCAAGGTGACGAATGAGGACTGCGCATTCATTGATGAGTTGATGACTCGCTACTCAGTCTTTGAACATGCTCAGTCCGATGAGAAGCCCAGCAGCACACTTGAACTGGATGTATTCGAGGCCGATGTAACGGGCTTGCAACGTTGGATTGCGGAGTTTGGGTCTCGAGCCGCTTAATCTGCTGAATAGGGGTTAGAATCGAGTTGAGCCTTCCGATTCTGACCTCAGCAGATTTTTCTACTGTAAGCGCTCCATGATCCCTATATTCAAAGTCGCCGCGTGATCCCGGATGCTGTGCTCCCGATTTCTTTCTGGAGCCCGCCAGCCATGATGCGTCCCGACGCAAAAGTTAAAAAAGTGTATCTTTACCCCAAGCCCGTCGACTTCCGAAAGTCCATCGACGGTCTGGCGGCTTTGGTCGAGTTGCACATCAAAGTCGCGGTGTTCTACCCGATGCTTTTCGTCTTCCTCAACAAGCCACGCAACCGAGTGAAGATTTTGTATTGGGAGCGCAACGGCTTCTGCCTTTGGCTCAAGCGCTTGGAGTCCGAACGTTTCAAAACGTCGCCCGACGTGACGGACGAAGCGATTGTCCTGGAGGTTTTTCCACCGACTTGTTCGTATCTATCATCGAGTGCTAGATGCCAGTATTCCAGGCAGGTAATCAACGAGTTGACTTAATTAATCAGGCAAGACGATTTCGTTATGAGACCATACATAATTGACGCCGTATCCTTTGTCAAAGTCTTCCGCCTCTGCCATTACTCTGAAGGCTTCTTTCAGATCTTCGGCTGGATCAGTTTTAGCGCACAGGATCTCTTGCGCGTACCTGACGAGGAAGCCAATAAGTACATCTGCGGCTTGGATGCCAATGTTATCTTCTGACCTCGCAAAGGTCAGCGATGCTTGTTCAAAGAAGTTATAGTTTGTGATGGGCGAAACTTCGCGAGCATTACGTAACATTTCAACCGCTTTTTTAGCGAGATCTAATATCTCGTCATACTGAGCTTGCTCGTCATGCACCAAATGGACATCTGAAAGCTTTCCTTTGTGAGCATGATTGATACGAGCGTAAAGGTTTGTGAGGGAAGAATAGTTTGGGAGAATCCAGTATTCTTTCCCTTTTTTTCCCTTGTCGGGCAAAGGCAAAAATCGCTTCACCGCATCTTCAATGCTCTTTTCTTCCTTGACCATGAGCGAGAAATCATCTATCGATTCATTAACGCACTTAACGAGACCCTGATAAATAGGATCCGCTTGTTGGGACTGTCCGAAAACAAGAAGCGCTTGGAATGCGGACATCAGACTTTCTTGTGTCGGATCTAAGCAGGCTTTGAAGTACATGTTGAACACTTCGTCTGGAGCGTTTTTTGTGATCAGTTGAGCAAAAATATTCCTCATTTTGTTTGAGGCTTCATGGTCGTCAATGTTGAAGTAAGGCGGCCACACCAAATAGAAGCTGATGTTTGTAGCAATAAAGAATTTCTTTTCGACGAGTTCCACAAAGAACGGGATTTTATCGTTGGCTATTAATTTAATAAGGTCGAGGATAAATTTTGGTTTGTTTTTATAAATTTTTGTGGATTTTAGGTCATTTGATTTAATGTTATGCTTGATTTTAAGTTTGATGACCTTTGCATAAAAATCAGTTGCGTCAGTCACGCCTATGCAACCAAGTCCAAAATAAGGCTGATTTCCAAATTCAAGTTTATCGCCCGCTGTGATCAGGTCTCCGGTATTTCCGGACTCATCAATGAAGTAGGTAATTGAGGGGGAGGGCTTCTTGCTAGCGTCCATGAATCGTCCTTATCGGTGAGGCGCGCTCAATTGAGTTTAGGCAAGCCTGAGCTGCTAGATTGCAATACTGGTTGTTGGCGTCATTCGGGCTTTTAATCAGCACCGTAAGCGTCATGAAATGCTGCGCTAAAGGGTGTGTTTCCCAATTGCTCGCTTCGAAAGATAGACGATTCACCATACAGTCTCTCACGGTGGTGAGCGCTAAATCCAACATCGCTGTCCGACTGATCACGTTTTTGGGGGAATGACTGTTTAGCAACGTGTCATACCCACCTCGAAAGTATGGCGTAGCCTGTCTTTGTATTTGGTACGTCCTGTTGGCTCACGTTTTGCTGAAAACTCAGGGTACAGTTTGAACGTTTGATTGATTTCTATATTACTTGAATCGAAGACATTGTCCTCGAGATAAACGGGTTGCAGGCTATGGGCATGCAAAGCAGTGAGCTCTGTTAGGAGGGAACGATGAGTGCTGGCACTTCGATAGGCTTCTGTGATGGCGCGGTCGTAAGTAATAAACTCAGCGGTACGTTCGCTGGTCTTGGCGGTCAGTTCCAACAGCTCCTCCCTTAAAACGGAGAATTGTTGTTGCTTGGTTTCTTGGGGTACGGCATCTCGCTCGCGAATAATTAACTGCGTCATATTTGCGAAAAACTCTCTCACTTCCTCATTAGATACTCCAACCTTGTGCATCTCACTCGCGATCTTTGAGTCGCCACTGGAGTCAAAAAGAGTTGTAGTTGCCTTTGGAAGCCGAGCCATGACGCCTGGTTGTTTTATCCACGTGTAAAATTCTTTGATGTGGCCATCAAATGGGAGCGCTTGGAGGCCGAGAGACTTTTCATATAGTTTTCTTAACAAGGGGCGGGTCTCGTCATTTTTGACCCAGTCAGACTTTTGAAGTTGATCCGTAACCGAGAGATATTCGGCTGCATCTTGAGCAACTTCACCGAGCCAATCACCCATTTGGCGGAGTTCATTCGGAACGCTGTCATCAGAGTGTATTTCTGAAATCTCTATCTCGGAAATATCACCATCACCGAAGTCGACTATCATCAACGCCATTTCTATATCTCCTGTACGAAATCAGCAGTCGCTCGTTTATTATTTTTATCGACTCCTTGATCTAAATATAGCACGTGCTTCTGCACCGTTTCCAAGAACTTACTGAAGGCAATTTTTTGCGCTTCGGTTGTCGTAATCACAGGAATGTTCGACTCAATCACTAACACGCACCCCCTTGGCTGCTGTGGCGCCGTTTCTGGCTGGGACTTGGGGCACAAATGTGCTTTTGGATACAAAGGGATGCAAATAATGAAGGAGGCGTCCCCCCAGATCTGTCGCTCAGCTAGCGCTTTTGCGGACGTGGCGGGCGTAAAGATTTTCGAGTACGACGCTTTTTTATTCCAGCAGTATTGCGCAATGTGCGATTTCACCTTGACGCCCAAGCTCGCAGCGTCTTTGTCACCGGGTTTGTGTCCAGCTGTATAGGATGTGACAAACGAGCCCGACTGCTCCACGGCGAGGCTAACTCTTACGCGCGCATCCGCTTTAACGGGATGAGCCCAAGCCAAGGTGCCCGCAGTCAGCTTCTTAATGTCCCGTTGAACCATGGCTGTGAAGGCTCGCAGAACCAAAGGCGATAAGGTCAGGTCAAGCATGATGGTGCGTCGAGTTGTTTGTCTTGCTTTTTTTGCCTCACTTCTCAGGACAAGAACCGACTTGTCGAAGTCGAGCATCCCTAATGTAGTGCTTAGGGCGACTTGTGACATCTGTCCTGCCGCGCGGGTATGAACCTCTTGTGAGCCGTTCACAACGCTACCGACCAATGAGAACAACCAATGCTTATGCGTTGGAACAGGGGGCTCTCCGATACTTAGCGCAATCGTCGGGATATCCGGATTGTCCTTGCGCTCCTGATCGAATGGCCAAGCAGGAAGGTTGGAAACCAATCCGCCGTCTAGAAATGTTGTCTCAACAGGAGTTGGTGGATGAGTGTTGTGACGTTCGAACTGGAGCCGCCAAGGTTTAAAAATGACAGGCAGGCAGATTGAAGCGGCGACCGCATCGGCAATGGCAACGTCCGGCGTCCGCTCAACGCAAAATAACTCTAAGGTTTCACCGTAGACATTGGTAGCCACAATCTTAAGCGGCGGTTTTTTCGCCCGTTGAAGGTCAGCAAAAGTCACGCCTTTACGTGAATCTTTCAACATGGTGATCTTGATTCGTAATGCGTTATCAATGAACTTACGGACTTTATCTACAGTCGTGATTCCTTTGAGCGCTTTCCATACGACCAACCCGAAAGTAACGACCACTCCAATTGCAATCCACATGGTGGTTTTCAACGTTGCTGCGTTTTGAACCGCGACCCACTCCACCCCTTTATTGACGATGTATCCGCAAAATACCACTTTGGTAGCTGTGCTAAACCATCTGAAAAATTGCCGAAGACCACGCGCGATAGCGCCGGGCTTTTTGCTTCGAAACAGGCAGCTCAGAAGTCTGCTTTCCACCGAGAGTAGTCCGCCCCCAGCAGCAACGATCAACCTGGAAAGTCTTAGTGCTTGCCAGCCCCAAAACGTGAAAAGGTCGGTAGGTTTTCTTACCTTTGATTTCGATGGCAACTTCTCAAATAGATTTCCATCGCCATCTAGATTGAGAAGGTCTTTGCCTTTGTAACCGACAGCAACGAGAGCCGCGACGATGGAGCCCGCTGATGTACCTGCCACGCCTTTTATATCGAGATTCATGTCATCGAGCGCCGTCAGGCCCCCCACATGCACGATGCCCTTGGCGCCGCCACCCTGCATTGCCAGAAATACCGATCTCTCACCCACCGACTTTGTTTTGCTGCCCTTGTTTGAGCGGTGGTGTTCGTTCGACCTATGCGTCGATCCAGCTCGCAAAGCTAGCCCTGGTGCTCCTGCATTTCTGGGATCTGATTCAGTAGGCAGTTCGGTAACCGTGGGCTTGCGTTTCACTACCAAACCTTTACCAGTTGCTGGCTTCGGATGCGCCGATTCCGTCATGTCGTCCTTCGTTATTCTGTATGAATTTCCAATGGCTGCGATCTTACCCGATGAATGATGGCGTAATGGCATTGTTTATAAGTTTTTTGGTCGACAATACCTAACGGTGAACAGGTGCAATGCCTGAGAAATGGTTAAGGAAATTTGCAGCTAAATTGTAGTGATAGCACCTGCACCAATCGCCGCAAAAGGTGTAATCCCTTTCGAAGGCACCTGCTCCCATTCGGTCATGTGTAAGGGGCCGGTGCCGATGCAGCGGGCGTACGAGATTTCAAACCTGCTTCCGCATCTATGGGTGCCCAGATAACCAGGCAAGGTGTTTGAGCAAGCTTTGGTGAGCTAGAATGCCGGATGCATAGACCTCAAGGGCGCGCGATGATATTGCAACACAGGCCAGTGAAGTCTGATGACATCAAAACTATCTGTAGCTTTCCCCTGAACGCTCAGGAACTGTTCTATATGTTCCCGAAAGCTCAATACCCTCTGACTGAAACTCAGTTGTCCAACGCTATCGCTCAACGATTCGACTCGACGGTTGTCGAGACGGGGAATAGCGTCGTCGGCTTTGCTAACTTTTATCGGACTGAAACGGGTGGAGTTTGCTGTATCGGCAATGTCATCGTTGCCCAAGAGGCACGAGGTAAAGGTGTGGCGACCTTCATCGTTGAGACGATGGCAGCTCTGGCGTTCGACCGCTATGACGCCACAGAGGTGCGGATCTCTTGCTTCAATGAAAATACAGCAGGCTTGCTGCTTTACCCAAAACTAGGTTTCTTGCCCTTCGCTGTCGAAGAGAGAATTTCTCTGGATAGTCGTAGATCAGCACTCATCCATATGACCCGCAGCAGAGTGGGCCGACCATAATACTCACCTTGAGAGCCCGGTTAATGCAGCTGCTCTCGGGTAGTCAGTCGGCTGTTCTGTACAGCCTAGGTAGCAAGCGGTGAGATTAGCGGGCGCTTACGGGCGTGTATGTACCCGTAGCTGATAGCGGGCCTAAATACGCTGGCGAGTCAGGATGTACTGGCGGAGTAGGCGGCGCTGGTTATTGTGACCTTGCGTTAGACGCTTGACGTTGCAATTGTGGTGGTAATCTACGCCCTTATATCGAAGAGGCGGCGCCCGGATTCCTGGCACGCTCTAAGCCTGCAGGGAGCTCTTAGCTAGTGGATTCGCGACCAACTAACCCTCATTCTCAACCACCACAGATTGATTCATCAGCTGACAACGTTACCTTGGAGTCAGGCCATAGCCTGCAGTCCGCCAAGCGTGGCTTTTTCAACTGGCTCACCAATGCCATCCTCGACGTCGTCGGATTTCAACAAACCTCTGCTTGGAATGCGGGTCGTCTGGTCGGTACTGAAGAGGGGGAAAGCAAAGGCTTGGAGGAGGGCTTCTCTCAGGGGCATACCCAAGGACTGGACGATGGAAAGCTAATTGTTGAATTGCGTCCTGGTACAGCTACGACTCCGGCTTCACCGTGCATCAAGGAACCTGCACTGTTCAAGGACTGGAGATTTGCGATCACTCCAGAAATGGCTGCTGAGATCCGGCAGGATGTGAAGCACTATCTTCCTGATCAACCTCCTTCAGAAGATCAGTGGAAGATGATCTTGTCCACCACTCCGACCACCTCTGTAGTTGCGGGCGCCGGTAGCGGTAAGTCGACCACCATGGTGTTGCGGCTGATCGTTCTATACCACTACCTCAGAATTGATCTGTCGGGTCTGACGGTTGTCACGTTCACAAAAGAATCCAAGCTGGATTTCGCGAAAAAAGTCCGCGAGGTGTTTGACCTTTGGGGTTATGAAGTCAGCGAGAAGAAGTCCCTTGAGATCGTCCGTACGTTCCATTCCCGCATTCTGTCCTTCGCCAAAAGCATCGATGGTCTAAGTGATGTCAAGGCTTTCGAGTTCCTAGACAACAAGCCAGGTGAGGACGAAAAGGACGGTTCGATGCTGAACGTCAAACTGGGCGAAACCCAGCTCGATCTGATGAACGCGATATACCAAGAGCTCTACGAAACCAACACGGAGTTTCGCTCACTGATCGGGGAGCTCTATCAACGTTCCCTACTGCTAGATGCGATGGATAAAAACCATCCAGACGTTCTGGAACGTCAGGATAAGGCCTGGCAAATGGCAAATATCGATGATGCGTTGTGCGGTCAACTTGAAGGTCTTTGGGAAGCTGCCGGTTATTGGCCAATTGATGGGATAAAGGCTGCACAGAAGACCGTCCGACTGCTTGGGAAAAACTTCCGGGTGAACGGATACATCCCCGAGTTCGATACCTACGTGATACTAGGTGTCGACGATACTGAACCAAATGAAATTAAGCTCGATCACCAGTATGGTTGGTTCATGCGCAAGCACGTGCGCGACAAGCGGACGCTGTTTCAGGCCTTTTGCAGTCCACGGGTTGTCTACCTGAACAGTTATGTCGATGCATCGCGGTCGGTTGACGCGCTCAAAGGTCGTATAAATGGATGTCCGAAATTCCAGTACAAGGTCAGGGGTGAGATCAGCTCCAGCTATATTCTGGAGGCCTTTTTCTCCACCGCCTCCTTCATCGAAAACCTGGGGCTGGACGCCATCGAGGCGGTAAAAAATATGACTCTGTACGAGGGTGAGCCCGACACCACATTTTTCCACGCCATGAGCATTTACTGGGCCGCCTTTAACGATCGACTGCTGGGGATGAACCCACCGGTAATGACGTTCAACAGCATGTTCGCGATGTTCAGTGAACGTGGTCAGCAAAATTTTCGGGCATTGCCAGACAGTGTACTTCGTCCGATGACGACCCTGCTCATTGACGAGTTCCAGGACGTTGGGGCGAACACTATCTCGTGGGTGAGGGCGACCTTCACCGAAATCGAGCGGCGCGGGCTGACTGCTAAGACCTTCGGTGCGCCGGCCTATGCTTCAGTGATGGCGGTGGGGGACGATTGGCAAAGTATCTATGGATGGCGTGGTAGCTCTCCGCGTTTTCTGATGGAGTTCGGCAAGGAGTTTAAGTCGCCGAAGCAGACACAGGTGTTCATGCAAGAGAACCACCGATCGCACCAAATGGTGGTTGATGCGGCGGAAGCAATCGTCAATCAGACACCTGGTTTTGAGAACAAGCACGGAATAGCAGTCAACAAACGTGTGATCGGCAACCAGGTACCGGTAGAGGTTCGAGAGCTTGACTGGCAACACCTAGTCCAGATGGTTGAGCACCATTACGACGCCGGCCGCTCGATCCTGGTACTTTACCGCAAGCGCGACACCAAAAAAGATGCCCAGACTAAGCTCAGCGATGTCATTGAGCGAGCGCGTGAAGACAAGCGAGGCAAGGCCATCAAGTTCTTGACCTACCACTCCTCGAAGGGCTTGCAGGCTGATGCTGTCTTTTTGCTGGGGGACTGTGAGGTCACCACCTCGTCGCCTTCGAGAAACGATTTCTATGCCCAGGCCGGTATGGCGAGTCCGGGCGAGCCTTGCGGTTACGACAGAGCACAGCAACATGAGGCGCTGCGAACTGCCTATGTCGCGATCACTCGGGCCGTAACCTACTGCTACTGGTATCTTTCCTGGGACGAAAAGGTACCTGCGTCGGAGAAGGCAAGCCGTCATGTCAAGGGGGATCAGGCCTATTGGAATGTTGTGACTCCACGTCCCGCGCCCCCTTCAGATGGGATCAAACGCAAAGCAGTGAAGGGGCGCTAGCCTGTGCCCTTGTTCACCACCATCTGTGCATCTGAAGTCGATATACAGGAAGACAGAGAAGCGCAGCGGCTGGGCTTCAGGAGGTTTGAGCAATATCCTCTTCTAGCTCTCGCACAGCCTTGCTGGCTTTGATTTCAAACCTACGTCCCACCTCTACGTCGCCCCGTCAAGGCGGCAGTCTCAGTTCGTCGCAGTGGTAGTGCCCGGGGCAGGGCCTTCGCTGAACGTGTAGTTGATGACCACATCATTGCGGATCAAGACGTCGAGAGTTTTCTGAGTGCCTGTAGTCGTCACCTTCATGGTGACCACATAGCTTTGGGCATGGGCTGAGCCATTGGTGTAGGTGTAGATCCACTTTTCGTCAGTCTCGCTGACAGCACTCTTGGCGTAGGGCTCACCAAATAGCGACTTCAACTCAGCAGTCGTGGTTTTGCCTTTGGTGACGCTCGCTACACTGGCCGACGGAAAGTCTCGTCCTGCGGTGTAGTGGGACGTAGCGCAACCGCCAAGTGCGACACAGATTCCCATTACTGCGATGAGCTTTTTCATATCCTTCCTTGATCGTAGAAAGCTCCAAATCTAGCTGGCATCAAGGCCAAAAGCCATCGCCATCTTGATCATCTGAGCTTGTGCTCGTCGGCAGAGCACTACGCCTAAAGATAATGCTCTTATCCAAGGTGACCACAGAGAAAGCCCAGATTATTGAGATCTAAAGCGAGCATGCAAACGTACTACCTACGCGCAGGTTCTTTGCAGGTGCGTATTGTCTGTTTTATCGCTACCTTCCATGGAATCACACGATAGGGATTACGCGTATGGATGTTGGAATGGCTCACGCAATCGAGGCCGCAGAAGCCGAGTATTTGTGCTCCCGCGTTGAGAGCTTGTCGCGGATAAGTGGAAACCCTTTCGGTGCTCGCGTGTTTTTCAACGAAGCTTTTCCATGCTTTCAAGTGAAGGCGTCTCCTAGCCCGATGTTCAATCGCATCTACGGCGACACCACTGGCAGCCCCCAGCCACTTTTGAACTTGCTTAAGAGTTCAGCAGAATATTCAACCGTGACGCCTCTTATCGGAAAACCTTCGTCCCTGGAGCAGTTCGCTTTTGTGGGCGAGAGGCGACTAGAACGCCTGAGAGGTTGGACGCACCTGCAACTTGCGTGCGCCATCAAGGACGTGGTCTTGAGCCACAATTCGTTTGAGATCGAAGAGGCCACCTCACACACTCTTCCTGAGTTCGCAGCTGTTCATGCGAGTGGATTCCATACCAAGCCAGAGCACCGTCAGTTGAGCCAAGCCTCTTTTGCAGGGTTACTGTCAAATGATCGTCTGAAAATCTACATCCTCAAAACTGATGGACATGTAGTTGCAGGAGCATTGATGTATCTGGCCAATAATGGAGTCGCCTACCTCGGGACGGCTGCCACCCGAAAAGATGCACGAGGCTTGGGCTATCATGGAGCCCTAATATCTCACCGCATAGAGCAAGCAAAGAATTACGGCAGTTTGGTGATTGCCGCAACTGCGCTTCCCAGTTCGCAAAGTCGCCGTAACTTGCAGCGCACGGGGCTTGCGACATCTCACGTCCAAGCGCTATATCGCTTGGCGGATAGTTGAGATATGTCGGCACAGGAGCCTCGGTTGGAGCCGATTGAGCCGCCGCGATGGAACTCGTGTAACGGCTATTTTCGACCTAGGCTCATCCACGCCTCGCTGCAGGATCCACCTGTTCCGGATGGGAACAGGCCATAGAAGGCCGTCATCCCTATCGTCTGGCTCATTGAGGGCTTCATCATTGGAGTGCTTTACCATCGAACCGGACTTGCTATTGATACGCAGCGAATGGGGCGTCTCCAAGCAATAGGTGAGAGTAGAAGCACCGCAATAAGAAACGCCACCTGCGACAGATAGAACGACTCCAGCCACTGCTGTTTCAGTGCGACGTAATAGGTGTTATGTGCTACGTCAGCCAAAATAATTGCTGCGGTGAGGACTATTCCCATCCGTGGCTTTTTGAAAAGGAGCATTACCGCCAGCGGGTCAAAAATAGTTAGTGCCGCCCAGAACACGCGGCTAGCCCAGTAGGCGCTGTCACCGTAGCCGTAGTCCCAGAACAACCCATGCTGAAAGTCTGCTCGGATGTGATTGGCGGTCGCGATCAAAAGGCAAAAGGCAAACAAAGCTCGGATGGCGAATGACAACCTTGGCATAGCTTGGCCCGCTCTGGTGAAGTGATCCTATGATAGCGGGATCAACCGACGTGGACATTAGTGCTTAATGGCGAAGGTGCGTTCGCCAGACGCTTGTCAACGTTCTACCTCATAAGCCAGCAGTCCTTTCTACATCGACTTAACCGAGACCACCTCCACATATTTGTACTTCTTCCTTGCAGACTTCACAGCCTCTTGCTCAGCCAGCAACGAGCTCAACGTGTCGGCGTCGTGGATGAGTTCGTGCATCTCCCCCTCATATTCGTTTCCAACCCGGAGCGTGACCCTGAGCCTAGGCGTAAAGGCTTTCGCCGTTTTCTTCTTGGCTGCCGGGGGAGGCAGTGGCGTCGTGATCACTTCCTCTGTCAAAGGCTTTGGCGTTGGAGGCGCAGGAACCTCTTCTGGCTCAGTCGAACCAAACAATGCACGACGCATTTCTTCTTCAGTCAAATCAGCGTTCATAAAACCTCTCGATGGAGCGGAAATCTGCTTAATGAATTCTAGTAGTGTGGCTATGCCACTACACCCTATGGAGTAGAGATGGACGTCAAATGCCCAGGTCGATTTCGAGACAGGAGCCTCTCCATGCCCGCGATAGCAGCTCTTTCGGCAGTCGCGTAATGAGCCCGTCCGCGAGATCACTAGCATGACGAGCGTATAGCGTTACGATGCCTGGAGCTGGGCTTCGGCCCGGTACAAAAGCTCCGACTCGCTCTTGGGCAATTTTCAGTATATTCAGAGCATCCTGGCTCACCTGTTTCGTGGACAGGTGCTCAACTACTGGCTTTGCTGGAAGAACGGCGCTGCTCCACATTTCTACGACTACCAGGAGCAGCCCTTCTGAGCCCAAATGGTCGATAGCCATATCCCACAGCTGACGCTCCTGCGCTATATCCAAGCGACTTCTAGTCATTATAGGGTTCTGAATGCATAGGCTTTTTCTTGATTGCGATTTCACTCAGCTCTCATCTGCAGCGAAGCTGATATCGCTGGCACTTGTGGCTGAGGATGGGCGCGAATTCTACGTTGAATTGCAGGGCACGTGGCAGGCTGGTGACTGCAGCGACTTCGTGAAGGAAATCGTGCTTCCGCAGTTATGGGGTGGTAACTACTCGCTTCCGACCTTGGAGGCGAGGGGCGCGCTACTGGGGTTTCTGACCTCGTTCAACAATGAGGTCGAAATCGTCACGGACGCCCCGCAATTCGATTGGGAGCTTTTTTGCGACTTGGTCTATGAGGCTGGACGCTGGCCTAGAAATGTTCGGAATTTTCCTACCGACGCGACGAAGCTAGCTCCGACCCACGAAGGAAAAGAGCTGCCTCATCACGCTTTGCTTGATGCCAGGATTATCGCAAGCATGTTTGCTTCCGTGATCCGAGGGAAGCCCGGTGCAGCCTCGTATGACTAGACGGAGCTATACGTCTTGCTGATTCGCTGGACTTTTCGGTCTCTGATCACACCCGATCTCGTGTACCCACTAAAAAAGCAGATTAAATACTTGTCTTTTGGGGGCAAAAACGAGCCGGGGCCTGCGGCCCCAAATGGCGAGTAGGATGTAGAGGTCGAAGGCAATCCAAAGCGATGTTATGGGCTTGAAGATCTGGTTAAAAAAACCTTCAAATCGAAGAGCTCACACAAAAAAAGCGATCATCAAAACAACCAGATTCTCAAATGAAAAAATGAGAATGCTCAGGCAACGCTGCTCTTTTTTGAGTTCAAAATATACATCTCCGGTTTTGAAAAACACATTCAAGGGCCGACGTTTTAACCTGTCTCATATATGACAGAAATGTCGCATCAGTATAAATACCGATGCTCTGCCGTCTACAAACGGTATCCAAGCCAGGCAGACACAGGGATCGGACGCGAACGTGTCAGTCGCCAGTGTGCGACCGACCACTCTCATCGTGCGCTGAGCACAGAGTGCTGATCCATGCTCTGCCGACTCGCTTGCCAGGTGCACCACAATACGAACAGGTCTTCGTAGATAGCTGGATTGCTACGTCTACTGCTCCCCTGCAGAAAGCGTCCCCACCGTCGTAGAAAAAATGCAGCTCCCCAAACTTAGATTTGATCTGCGCGACGGTGACTGGAGTGACCTCAGGGTGTCGCCTTAGGTAGTCCTGAAGAACTTCGCATACCGCAATCAGGAGATTCTTCCAGCCGGGGTCGCAGTAGATATCGTCGACGGCAGTGTCAGAGAAAATCCGGGGGAAGCGTTCTCTGAACTCTTTGATGTCGATCTCGGGCAGAGCTTCAGTGTTCTGATTCATAGTGTCCAAGGTTCGTCAGGGCTGAAGACTAGGCATCATTCAGGCGGTCAAGATGAAGCACTGTGCGCAGGCGATGGCTTAAGATGGACGCCCGCCTAGGCCAAAGCCCGGCGTTATCTGGGATGGGTTCACGACAGTCGCCCCCGAAGCGGAACAAGCTCAAAAAAGCAGCGCAACGACTATTGAAGTCGACGAGGCGTTGGGATGTACCGATCCCCCGCAATACGCAGGAATTCACGCAAGCTTCGCCGCCCCACATCACGCCTGAAGGTCGCAATCACGTACTTGGAATTGACCGTGGTGATCACCCAAAATCTTCCCTCCTTTTTGACGCGCTGGATGTCCGAAGTCCGGAGTAGTCGACCATCCGAGAATTTCGGATCTGATATCGCGACAAGGTGTCCGAAGACAACACCAACGGCGCTGCACGCATGGATATGCACATTCACAAGGTAAGCAGTGATCAAACCCTCGTAGTCTTGGCTGACCGCCTTTGCGATACGAAGGAGATCGAAGTCCGAATAGCGCTTCGTGTACAAATCGACCGCGACAGTATTGATTTCGGTCATCGTTACACAGCCTCCGCAGCTGAAGCTAAACCGATGGTCGCTTCACTGCGCCTGTAAAATTCCTTCACCTCGGTAAGAGTGTCGACATCAAGATCACGCTGATGAGTATTGACGTACACCTCACCGCTTTCGACCTCCAAGACACAGATCGGCACCTCAACCTGATTGAGGCCCATCGAGAGCGCAACCAGCTTTTCCATTCTCCAGCCCGAACTTTTGTTCATCCAGCCAGGTGTGACGACCTGGACGTCCTGGACAACCAAGCTCTCATCCTGAGCAATAAGAAGCTCCACAAGGCGGGGCTCATCGCTGACCATCTCTTCATAGGCTACCAATCGCTCTTCATACCGGCGTTTGAGACTGACGTGATACCAATGCGTTGCGAGAGATCGCGAAACCGCGTGAAAGTGAGCTAGGCCATCGCCAAACATTCCCATTGGGCCAGTCTGGTCTTGCATGCTAATCCTGAACATCGTGCTTCTCGAGTGATGCAGGCCCGCCTGGGGTACCCGCGATTAACATAAGCCAAATATTGTCTTCAGCGATGCAGTCATTTCCCGTCCATTTCCCATGAGCACGTACACCGTGTTTCGCGTCTCGAACAGGCAAACGCCGTCGAACGATTTGCACAGTGTGGAGCGCACCCAACCTCCCTGTGGAAACCGCCCATGCCCGTCAAAGACCACGCAATGGGCATACATGAACATCGGCTCTAAGCCAGTTGCTCGTACTTTCGCGAGCGACTCAGGGGGCTCGTCAACATGGAAGATGAGCCAATCCTCAACGGTGCAAAAAGGCTTGCGACCGAAGCGTTGCGCTACCAATGCCTCCACCTCGGTGTGAGATAGAGACGTGCCTGCGGAGGACTGCCGACCATCCTGGAGCAGCTCGTGCTCAGGAGAATTAGCCATAAATTGATGATCCTCTTGGCGACAAAGAAAATAGGGCTCTGCGCACGCGCAGATCGCAAAGATGGCGCACCTGTAGTTCCATCGCAATGACTATATACATTTGTGTGGAACTCATCAAACGGGGCATACCGTCTCCTTTTGGGGAGAGGTGCGCTGGATGTCTTTGCGGAAGGCATATGCGGCAACGCTACAGTGGCTGAGGGTGCGACATGGGTTGTCGCAAGCCGACCTTCAGCATCAGACTGACCAAGCACACATAAGCCGCTTGGAAGCATCGACGACATCGGCAACCGTCGATCTCAGTGCCGACTTAGCTAAAGCGCTTGGCCTAATGCCACTCTCCTTTCTTACATTGGTGGCCGCTGCCGATGAAGGCAAGACCGCGCGCTCAGTTCTGAATGACACAATGAAAGAACTCATGCAGCTTGGTGTTCTTGATGAGCAGCTACCTGCCGAACCCCAAAAGCTCACTACACCCCAGAGAATCGCTGCCGCAGAAAGACTCAAAGCGGTGCGCGATCTTAAGGCGGCAGGCCTTTCTCAAGCGGAGGTTTGCCGGCAATTAGAACTGCCCAAGAGCACAGTTAACCGGCTGTGGTACTTCGGCGGTTGACCGTGCTCAGGTCTCAAACTCAAGAATATCAGCGGCCTGCCTTGCAACGAGAACGACGTTCCGATCAATAGGTTCTGATCCCTGATCGGGTCGCTCAAGATATGGAGACTCAGGAATCCCCTGCCGGTAATACTTTAGGACGTACATCGCCCGCTTTCGCTTGCCACGAAGGGAAATGAATCCTTGATCCTTGGAAACCGTCTCCGCGACCTTTTTCATCTCACTATTCAGTCTTGCCTGGTCTAGAGATGACGCCATTTCCTCAGCCTCATCCGCAGCCTGCTCAAATCTGTCGAGTGCCTCTGTGAAGTCCTGGTAGTCACCTACCTCACAGGCCATAGCGACTAATAACGCCCCGCTGGTAAAGAAACACTGCAGGTGAGAGTAATCAGGACAGGATTTTCGAGCCCTAGCCACGACCTCCGCTTCCCTAGACAAGAACTCCTGTCGGAGCTTATCCGCCTCAGCCTGGATGTCTGTGATTTCGGAAACCAGATCGGCAAGTTGTTCCTCCAAAAGGCTATGCTCGCGATAAATGAATACCACAGCAGGCTTGAGGCTCTCGCAGGCTTTGATGAAGGCTTCGCGATCTAGCATGGCGACTGCAGAAGAGCCTGCAGAGACAGAATTACCTTCAATGATCTGGGTCGGTATCGTGACCAAAGCCTTCATCAACATTTCAAGGCAAGTCTCTATCGACTCCTCGACTCGCAAATAGCTAATCACTTCCATTTGAGTACCTATTCACAGCCCTGCCACCGGCACAGACTTACCAAAAGTTTTGATCTGCTCAAGATCGGAGGCGTCGAGATCGAACCACTCACCCTCAAGGCGCTTTGCTTGATAAGTGATGTGGAAGCTTCGCTCTGCATGACTGTAATCGTCAAACCAGGCGTAATGTTCAAGGCTTATGGGAAAGGGGAGCTTGACCTCAAAGAGCCGAGTGCGAGCTTTCAGGTGAATTGTTTTGCCGATCTTGAAACCCAGCTTAGATCGAATGACATAGACGTACCCACCTGTCGGCGAATTCGAGGGACGACTCACACCTTTCACGGGCGGTGGTGGTGCAGGGATGTCGAATCCAGCGATGTCTGGAAAATATTCGGCATGTAGATCTGGAAGACCGTACCGGTTGACCACGTCAGGAGCAAAAGCAAACCAGTGTTTGGCTTGCACCCAGTAACGTCTTCCATTCGAGCTGGGCCGAAGCGTGACATCAGCCTCGCGCCACAGAATTTTTGCACGGCCTGACTCTCGATCAACCGTCATGACGATGCCAAATGCCCTCACATTACCAACCTGGGCTCTCGCGTCCCAACCGGCCAGCACAATGCAGTCCTTGGGACGCACCTGGAGAATGAGGCCGGCCAAATCGGAATCAACTTGCACGTCGTGCTTCACGGGCATAACAAGTTTCTGGGGATCAAACCGATAAAATTTCATACAAGCTTCCTTGCAATGACTACTGGGCTGCCGCGATAACGTACCCTCTGAAGCTCAATTAAGCGCCGAAACCGTGCCCAGTATAGATCAGAGCCATTTTTCGATGTCCCCGCAAAAAGGACACCGTGACCTCAACCTGAGATCACGCTTTCTCGCACAGTAGCCCAAGCCAGAAAACCACCTACTGGTTGCCGATAGTCCACCCAGACTCGTAAAGTTCTACACCATGGACTGGCCAACGTGAGGTTATGATATGGATGACGAATCGCTACCGATGCTCGACCCGCAGCTAGAGGCCATCCAGTGGCCGACAGACTTCTCCGGCCAGCAGCTGTTTATCCAAGGTGAGGATTGGCAGCACAACGCGATGTTGAACTGGTCTCACTTTCGTGCCGACCTTTATGCTTTTGCATACAAAGATGCCGCTGACGGCCTAGTAGAGGCTATGGCTAATCGTCAGGTGCCACTAGATAGCGGCATTTACCCTTTGCTCTTTCTATACCGCCATTCCTTGGAGCTGCAGTTCAAGCTGATGCTACAGAGTGCTCGCGCGCTGAAAGGCAAAGAGTCCAAGAACTACGACAAGCATCCGTTGATGCCTCTATGGTCAGAATTGCGCCATCTGCTCATGGAGCTGGGTCTAGAGCGCTCCGACGCCAACGCTAATGCTGTACACGAGTTTATTCGCCAGTTGGACGACGTTGACCCAGACTCGATGGCATTTCGGTATGCGACGACCAAGAGTGGTAAAGCTCACCTGCCGGACGTTACGCACATCAACATCCGGCACTTGCGCGAGGTGCTCAACAGCGTCTTCGCTTGGCTAAACGGCACATACAGCTGGATCGGGGAGATGGAGCAAGGTCAATCCGGTTACTAAACCCGTACGCTGGGAGACACGGTCATTTCAACGCGTAAATTGTGATAAGGGGCCGGTCGTTACCACGCCGACTCCTCATCCTCCTCCTCTTGAAACTCATCGTCCTCATCGTCCTCATCGTCCTCAGGATCTCGCCCAATCAGCCCGCTTCGAAGAAGTCCGATCTCATAATCCCTGGACTTCAGCTCCTGATGGGCGCTTCGAATCGCGAGAACAGTAGTCTCGATTTTCAACGCTCCTTTGAGATCCCGACGTAGGCTGTTCACTCGCAGAAGGCACCCCAAATTCTGGGTGCCCCTCAGCCAGTTGTTTCGTGCGGAACCCGACGTCCCTTCATTCCTGTTGAAGACGAAAGTGATCTCGATGTCGTTCACATGTCGCCGGCCTGATACCGCGTCTTCGCCCGAGCCTTTAGATGGCAAATTTGAAAATGTGTAACTGCCCTGTATGAAGATAAGCTCTCCCTCAGCGATCAGCAGCTTAAGTGTCCCTCGGTCTAGATCATCAGAGATGTTCTTCACCCTGGCATGGCCCATCGTGATTTTCAGCATGCTGGTCATGTAGCGCTGAAGGATGAGACCCGAAATGCCCGAGTACATGATCCCATCTCTCAGATACAGGATGCCTTCGTCGTTGCAGAGATTGGCGCTGCGCGCCCCCTGAAAACCACTGATCTGAGTAATGTCCACTCCGAGCTCGCTGGCAATTTCAAATACCCTGAGGTGGTTGAAGTACCACCACTGACAGGCCATGAGCTGCGTAGACTTGAAGATCGCACTAGGGTCAAGACGCTCCACCTCCTTCTGCCAGGCAACCTTCACCGCTTTAAGTCGATCAGACGTCAGGCTTAGCTCAAGCGTGCGAGTGGTGTGCGCTTCACCATGGTGAATGGAGCAGAGAACGGCAAGGTTCTTTTCAGAGTGATCGCGGCTCTTGGCCCACGGCTCTATATGATGGACGATGACCGGAAGAGTAGGGTCTCGGCAAACACAGCAAACCCACCTGTTTGCGAACAAGGTCTTTACGAGCGCCTCAAGGGGAATCGGGGGCCTACCGTCACCGAGTATTGTGTGTGCAGCCTCCTCGGTAAGTCCCATCTCGAGAAGCTGCTGAAATTTTTGCTGCTGAAGTTTTGCGAGCGTCCATCTCTCTTCACGCAGCTTCCTTGCCAGCGTGATGTCTACACCTCGGGCAATTAGCGCTAGCTCAGTCGGGTTTCTGGTCACAAGCTCTACTCCATTAGAAATTCAGCGACAGTAGGTCAGCGCTACCAGGCCCTTATTAGCAGACTCGCTGTGTAGCCAGATCCTGAAGAGCCAAGAGATGCTGAGTCAACAGCCGACGCGTATCTTCGTCGTTGATAGAACGCTCATCAACATTAATTTTCCCAGCCGCTATTTCAACAAATACTTCAGGCTTATTGAGCACTTTAACAACCAAATAATGGTGAGCGAACGCATGCCACGACGCCAAGGCGGTGATAGTGCTTGGCACCCACCGGAAGTCCTTGGCTCAACCATTCTTTATTCATCTAACTCCAAATTTTGGAAGGCAGCATGCAGCGCTTCAGGATTTTGAAATGCTCGGTTATCAAGAAGACGATGTGCAGATCCATACTCCAGTTGTTGGATGTTCATGAAGCACACGGGCCCACCTGATAAAAATCTAATGGCTTCTTTGTGCGGTGGAAGTTGGGGAGTGTCAGAATCATAGTCTTCAATTGACTGTTCGCGCATTTCTTTCTCCCAGTGATAAGAGTCGTCAGCATCTATGTTCACTCCATGTTGCAGGGTACATCCTACGTCCTCTCTCACATACGGATTCTCGCCCTGCGCGGGAAGGCGCTTGGCAAACATAAATATGAGAGGTGATCGGTCATTTTTGATCTCTGGAATGTGTACAACCAGAGCATCTAAACAAAATTGATATTTAGTTCGAATATCCACAGCATGGATGGTGACAATGTCGTCGCTTGCTAGGCTTACAATTTGTGCATGGCCAGAGTTATGCATATTGACAAAATCGCAACCATATCTAATTTCGCTCCCCTGTATTTGCTCTAATATAGCGTAAGCCCTCTTTGGATCCTTGATAAGAAAAGTGCTCGGAGCGGTAACATTTTTCAGATTGTTAGATTGCAGTACATCAATTAAACGTTCTACCGTCAAGCCCTTGATTTTATTGTCTAACTCGCCGTAGACCGCCTTTGTCAACCTGTAGGCTCGATCTAACTCTGTTCGCCCCTGCCCTCTGAGGTACGGTTCTCCGATCAAAGGGCCAAAAAAAACATCCAGCTCAGTCAAGAATTTTATCAGGATTCTTGCAACTTCAATTTCTCTCAAAAGTACGGCGCTGTGTGTAATGCTATTCCGCCACGCTTCAACTTTTTTTAGGTTTTTTATAAATTTTTCGTCCATATGAATGCCGCAGATATCCTTTAGGCGCTCGATGGACTCTTTAAATGTTACCGTATGTATACCTTCGAACTCGTACAGTTCCTTGATGGCTCCCTCACGGCGGCTTTTATATGCTTCTTTCAGTTTTGAAATGTCAGTGAAGAGAAGGATCTCATTTTTTTCTTTAAGTGAGTATTTGAATAAGATTTCAACGCCATGCTGAATTGATAAGACAGAGTCTTTTAGTGCTGAAAATCTTTCACTGTCGCCTGCCTCTTCGGCTAACAGTTTCTCATACCTGCCTAAGTGAACGTACCCTTTGCGAAGGGAATCAAGCCCATTGTCTATCAACGAAATTTTCATTTTATATTCCAGACTTTAGATAATGTTCAAACTGTTTAATTTCTTCCGCAGGTTGCAGTGACCTTGTGACAAGCCTGTACAGCCTGCATCAGGAAAGCAACCAGAGTGCACAGGCGCATTCGAAAGCATGATGGATGGAAGTCTAATCTGCCAAGACACCTACAGCCGGCTTGGTTAATGACAGCGAAACCCGCAGGGCACGCCCCAGAGTGTTCACTTATCCATTGCTCTCATTCGGCACGTATTACAACGGTTTTCTTCCCAACCAACCTGACGTAATCACCTATTGCGAGCTTAGCCAAGTTTCCACTTCTTGCAGCCTATGAAGTTCCGAAAGCCTGGGCTTCCTAAGATCCAGTACCCCAAGCAGCCGCTGAGTCGCCTCAGGGTAAGGAAGCCATTCGGCGACTTCTATGTCGCTGTGTCTTGAGTCGCTCAACTACCACTTCGCCAGCATGTCCGCCGCAGCGCTGTAGTGATCAGCCATGAAGAGACTTTTGTCCTTTACGGGCCAGCCACGCTCCCTCAACTGCTCAATCACATCAGTGACACCAGCGTCAACAAAAAAGCGATTATTCGGGTAATGAATTTCTGCAAGAGATACGTTGGTGACACCCGAATCCCAGTCGAAATATGACAGGGAATTCCAGACCCCGGTGCTGCTTTCAGGGTGCGGGAAATTGATAGCAGCTTTTCCAGTAATGTAATGCTCAAGCGAAACGTGTTTGAGATCAAAATAAAAAAGCGGCTGGGTCATGGGAGCTTTTTGAGCCGGGCCAAGCCTTGCTTTATGTGGCCGGCGTTCTCGCCAATTGTTTCTAGGGCGCCACGGACATTATCTCCCACATCTGCATGACCGTGAGCCTCGAGGTGGAGGGTCAACTCCATCAGGGCTGCCTCCAGGGCGAGCTGGTTTTGATACATCCTTTCCAGCACATCCGACAGCGAGTATTCCTTTGGCATTGAGGTGACCTCCTTCAGGGCCGCTCAGCATAGCGCAGCACGAGAAATGGTTAGGTGTCTTGCGGAAAAATCCTGAGGCTCATCAACTTTGAACTAATCATTACGCCCGTTCCCCTAACTTTGTGCAGGTTGCTTCAAGCCCAGGTTTTTCTGGGTTACTCAATCACACACGAAGGTTTGGTGAATCATGAAGAGCGAACAGGTAGAAGGTGTCGTAGAAAAGGTTGCCGGCAAAGCGCAGAGTGCAGTCGGTAAACTGTTTGGCGATTCGAAGCTGGAAGCTGAAGGTGCCGGGCGCCAAGCTGCTGGTCAGTTGACGCAAACCTATGGCGATGCACTAGACAGCGTATCTACGTTCGTAAAAGAAAAACCGATTGCTGCAATCGCGATTGGTGCTGCAGCGTTGATCCTGATAAATCGCATTTTTCGTCGTTGAACGTTTAGGAGGTGTCTCACACCTAGCGACACCTCCTGATAAACTGGCATTACTGCGAGCTGATCCAAACTTCAATTTTTTGCAGTCTCCCGATATCGGAAATTTTTTGTTTTCCGGTTTCAAAAATGTGAGGAGTCTGTGACTTTCCGGGGAGAGGGAGATGACCTGTTGTCTCGACATTTCAGTGCCTAAGCTCGCTTGAATCCCGTTCCACGACGTGTTTGCGCTTATCTTTTTACACGCTATGCTCACCTGCGGTGAGCCTTAAGAGTTTCTTGAGATGCACCAAGATCCCGAAGATTATCTGGTAAATGGACGGTGCCAAGATGTCTCTTGCGCATATTTATTATAGTTCGTGGGGGCGAGATGATTAGAGCAACGCTTTGCGTCGTCGGAATCATGAGTATGACTGGTTGTACTATTAAACCAGCAGATTATAGGGGGGCCGAAGATGGTGGGAGCGGTTATACCTATATTCCGCTTGACCCATTACCAGTGGTAATGAATCTTAGGAACTGTCCTACTAAAGACGTCCTGCCAAATAAGTCCTCCCAAGTCCCTATTGGTACGGTAGCGAAGAAGCCAGTAAATAATATACTTTCAGCACTTCCCGACAATGCTGTGCGTATGGTTGTGGAAAACCTGAAAACCAGTGGGAATATTACCTATGGCGCGGGGAAGATCGGCTCTAACCTTGAGCGGTATAAGGTTACCTCTGATTACATTTCGGCTGATACCGTGAGTATCAAACTTTGGATTAGCAGGCAGGTTAGGGAGAAAATTTCATCTAGATCTTACACTCATGGTGTGCTGGGAGATATATCCGACTGGAAAGACGTTTCTATGTCGGACAATCTGGTTGCTGAATATAGATATGCTAATACGACCAGTGAGTATAAAGAGGTGGTCGCTGAGAGGTACTTTGTCAAAACTGACAAGCAGTACCAGAGGGAAATTTTGAGTAGGGGCGCCGCAGAGGCTAGCAAATATACTGTCTACAGCATTCCATTGTACGTTGGAATAGGTATTCGCATTACATCGAATGTGGAGGTTATAGGAGGGAGCGCTAACATCTCAGGCATAGGGGTAATAGGTGCGGAGGCGCAAGCGAATAAACTACAAGGTAGCTTAGTGGTTCAGACTCTAGGTGTGAATGGGAAGGCAGTATCCAGTGCTCTACCGATGCAAAGCGAGCTAAATGCCACTACTGCACAGAATGCACTAATTGCTACGGCGTCTATTAAGACACTATTGTACGCAGATGATACAGAGATCGCTCCGCGCATAGTTGGGTTGTATTATCCATTTCCTAGCTCACGTCCATTGGTTAATGCCTTAATATCGGCTATATCTTCGAGTGAAGTGGAGTGGACGGGGCCGTGCAGCACCGATTGACTTTCTCGTAATGTTTTGTAATGACGTGATAATCCCAGGTTATCTCTCGGATACCTGGTTAGCTACTCTAGCTGTGAACTCAGCTAGAAGCTGTTCATAAACATCACCTAACTGCGATGAACCAGCTGCAATTTTGCCTCGAGCAGCCTTTACCCTGCGTACATAGCCGGATCATCACTTGGCAGCGAATAGCCTGCGGCTGAGAGAGCTTCGGCGCGCTCTTCAATGAGCTGGCGCTCAGGATCACGAGCGACTTGATAGGATCTGCCCGGCACGCGCCAAATGGCATCCATTCGTGGCTCCTTAGGGGCTGATCGGCTCACTTTCCAACCGGCTTCGTCGTGATCTTTCGAAAGCAGGCACTCACCACAATTGGGCACGTGGTTCGCGATCTCATACTCACGCCAGTCCACCATAGCTCCGCCATCAATGCCCAGAGGCTTGCGCTCAATCAGCCAAGCAACAGCGTTAATGAACTGGCCATGAGAGTACGCAACGATGTCTTGGGAGGGATGTTCAGCAAGACGCTCCAAGAAAGACTGAGCTCTAGCTATGAAATCTAGAAATGACTCAGCGCCTTCACCATCTGTGAAACCAGGATCTGCTTTGGCCCAATACGCCTCCACCCATTCGCGCCGATCAGCGACGGTTGTGCCAGTGCACCGCGCGGCTTCAAGGTAAGTGAATTCTTGGATGGGCCAAGTTTCAAAAGGGATATGAGGAAACACCGCTGCGGTCGCCATAGCGGTTGAGTGCGCTCGGGTGAAAGGCGAGGCAACGATCAGAGCCGGAGCATGGTTGAACGACAATGCCACCAGCTGCGCTTGCTCAACTCCTTTCGGGGTGAGAGTAATGGTCGCATGATCTAAAGTGGCTTCGCCCGCGTTCGCAGCGCTTTCTCCATGTCGTATTAGTCTTACATGCTTCATTTACGAACTACTCGCACAGATTCGGCCATCATTTCTCTCAGATCCCCAAGGTTACTGGTACTCAACCTTCAATCAAGAAGCCTCGACAGCAATCCCTCAATCTGGGTGCCTGCATGCTTGAATTTCAGCTCTTCGAGCTTAGCTTCCCTTCGTTCGCCAGTGAGCAAGCTGAGTCCGTGAAGCGCATTAAGCAACTTGTGAGACTCACTAATTTCCGAATGCAAAGTCAGCCAGGTAGTGTTCACTCGACGAGCTAACTCGTCGGCCTCAACTGCGATTTGCTCAGATTGCAGGATTTCCGATGTTCTGCAGGCTTATGTATTCCAGTATTTTTGGACTGTGCTTCTGGCAATGCCGAGCTTTTCAGCGATTGTTTTTCGGTCGAAACCTTGCGTTTTCAGGGCTCGAACGTAATGCGCATTAAGCGGCTGCTTAGGCTTACCCTGGGAGCGCTTGATTAGCTTTCCATCACTGAATTGCTCCTCTACCAACTGCCACCCTCCAGACATCTCGAATTCCCTGACACGCAAGGCAGTACGCTGTAAAGCCTCTGACGGGAGTTCTTCACCCTGCGCAGCAATAGCGAGAGTGACCATCGTCAAAAGGTCGAGCCCTAGGTAGTCAGCGATCTCTTCCAGTTTCTCCAACGTCGCATTCGCTCGGGCCTGCTCCAGCTTCCCCACGTACGTTCTGTGCGTTGCCCCCGCCAACTCTTCGTAACTCAACCCCTGATGAGCACGAGCTCCACGCAACGCCCCTGCCAGCGCTTCTTTCAGATGCATGAGACGGATCCTCAAAAGCGAGGATAGAGCCACGGTAAGCGTGTTTCGATAAACAGACGATGATGATATTATCGTGACATATGGTTTGCCAGGCAGTCATTTGATCATAGCGGCGGGATGTTTGGATTGGTGATGGATTGGTCATGAGAGCAGCATCTAAGACACGGCAAGGGACGTCTCGATGGGGGACGCGCTCATCAAGTCCGACGTTTATGGCCCGCGTAAGCCTGCCTGCAATCGTCACTGAGCGACGTCTTGGCAAGAACCAGATCTACTTTTTTAAGCGAAGGCAGGGATAGTGAGTGATGAAGTTCGATTGCGTAAAAGTTTCAGGAAAAGTTGACTACGTTCGATCTGTTGATCGAATGAACGGCGGACATAAAGCTAAAGTCAGCATTGACGGTGCAGTTATCCCGAATTTGCAAGTGTCGAACAAGCTTTACGAAGAGCTAGAGGTCGGCGAGAGTGTAACTTTGTATGGCTTGTTTAAAAGAAACAATAACAAAGAAAAAAACACAGGCATCTTGTACGGCCTAGCGAAGCAAAACGGCGAGAAATCATTTGCAACCCAGTATAGATATCAAGTCCCGATTTTCCTGACGGTCACTGCGGCCATCGCATTTTGTCTAACTTTCGTCGCCGGCTGGATCGCTTCGATCTTTCCAGTGCTGTTTTTCTTCGGGGAAAATTCAGATTATATGTATACCACTACGGTATTTGCAGTAATTGAGTCGAGCTTGGTTGCCGCCTTTTTCCTGTGGAGGGCATGGGTGATGTTCAACGCTACGTCTGATCCTGAAGCTTGGGAAACTACCGAAGCTGCAGTGCTATCGAGTCGCTTCAGTAAGCTCCATAAGTAATAGTCCTGTACGTATGGCACGGTTACACCTGCCCCGGCTTCAGACTCGCTGCGCCAGCCTTTCCTTTCCATGCGAGTATCAGGCAAGCGGAGCGCGCAGGCGGCACGCCATAGCTATTGTCCGATATCAAATCAACAAGGATGCGGCTGAAATGACCCACGATGAACTCCGTCAGCTTGAGGGCGCTAGGCGAAGGACTCTGTGGGCCCTTACATGCCTCCGTCCTGGCGATCCCACTGCATCCGACCTCCTTGCCATCCTTGATGATCTCGACCACCAGGAGCGAAACGGTGCGGTACCTCCAGACAGGCCACTCGAACCGATTGAGGTTCGTGATTCTGTCCCGGTGAGCCGGCATCACTCCGGTATCGATATAGTCGTGGAACTCAGCATTCCTCAGCCATGGAGAGAACGCTTTCTTCAGGCAAGCAAAGGATCCACCCGACTTACAGATGGGCTATATGCCACGGACTGGCAGAAATTTCTGGTCGAGTGGATGAGCGAGATGACGCATCTAGAGAAACATAGAGCGTCCCGTGACAAACGTGGATAGGCCTTTCAAATAAAGACCGAGGTCGTGGAAAGCCGACGCGTTTAAAATCTCGGCGACTTTGGCCGATCTTTTCTCAGCTTTCGGTAGGAAAACTGCACATTGATCAGTGTATGGACGTGGCAGATCCTTCCAGTAGTAAGTTGCCTTAAAGCTCCGCATGGCTTTGTGAAAGCCCATTAGGTGCCTATGATGAGACGACATCACGAAGATTTCGAAATCTCGTGTAAGGCTCTCCAAAGCAACCTGATTGATACCATGAACTCGGTATCTACCGTTCAAAGGCACCTTGATATTGAGGCGTTTTGCGATGTATTTAGACGCAGCAAAATGATGGGAGCCACCACTATTCATCAAGAAAACTCGTCCATCCCAAGACCAGGTTTGAAAAAAGTCATGATCCACGCGGCTGATGATTCGGATCTCATCCCAAGCCAGGTTCTCAGTTAGCTTCTCCGGAGTGATCTCATCAATCATCTCTCTCGAATTCTTCTCCACCATCGCATCCATGCTTTTAAACAAACGGAGCTCTGACTTGGAGGCTGAAAAGCCGTCTACGTCCTGAATGTCACATTCCCATCTCTCCACCTCTTGAGTCGTGCCGAGGTTGAGTAGTTCCTCACGACGTAGTGACACGCCACCATAGTTTCGATTGGCTCCTAGGTAGTGCCCAAATCCGTTGAGGCTACCTTTGCATGGGCGGCTACGTTCATAAGAAAGGTTGCCGAACTCATTCCACTTCACGACCTCTGCGCTGGAAATACCTTTTTCGTATTCAACCAATGGCTTGTTGAGGCCCGGTTCCTCCGTAATCAGTTTTACCAAGGAAGAGGGGTGTCCGAACTCCTCTTTGATTAAATCTAAAACGCGCTGAGCTGCCGCTTTGAACATATGGTTTTTCCTTTTTATGGGGCCCCTTTACTAGAATGCATTTAGTGACGGAGCAATGCGACTCAACCCGATGCTTGAACGACCTTGGCTCTACAGATCGAGCTCTTCGAGCGCTTGAGGTGGCTAGGCCGTGCAGTATGCGACCGACCAGGTGATAATTCAGAGGAGGTTAACGATGGTTAGATTAAATCGCCTGTGGTGGGAGCACCTAGCTCCCAAGTCAATGCATCGTCGATTAAGAGAGATGGAGCAGCAGTTGTCGCGCTGGTGCGAGACCGATTATGGGCGGCACTGGTTGAACGTAGCCCGAAAGCCTGAGCAAGCATTAAGGCTTTTTCCCGGCCAACTCATTCCCGTGGAGCACTTCGTTGCTATCGACAACCAGCCGATTTTTATTGTCCCCCAGCGTCCGGTATCCACCGGGCCAGACCGGAAAGCTGCGGGCCAAGCGGCGAATCTTCTTCGGGCACAAAGCGGCGCAGAGCCCTTGGCAAGACTTAGAACATAAAAGGGCACCAATCCTGTAGCTGATCAACAAGACTCTTGATCGGTCGAGGGCATCAGGCCGCAGCGATCGGGTGTGGCGGTTCCTGAAGATGCTTGCCGAGCAGAGCGGGGGAGACGGCCATGATGCGTATCAGTATTGGGCAGGCGAGGTAGTCAGGAAGTATCGTATCGAGTAGCTTGCGGCATCGTGGCTCAATCGACAGGCCATTGGGCACGTACGATTGCTCCTCGTGTGATGGCCTTACGAGGCTATTCGAGTTTCATGTTCGATTGTAAAAGGAATTTATTTATGGCTGTTCCCGCCGAGTTCAACGCCGCACAGTGGTTCTCCGATAACACCGCGGGCGGCTCGCGCCTTACCCCTGAGACTCAGCATTCCATCGCTGACTTCACCACCATGTGGAATTTCTTCGAGGGTAATCTGTGCCGCAATGAGGGGAATATCGCTGCCTTCGAACGCGTTGCAGATCTGTATCGACCGAACGCTGATCAGCATCAGGGGGTTTGTGGTTGCGTGGCCTTCTGGCGGTCTCGCTATACGAATGAAGAGGGCATACTGCCCAGATTCGACAGATTGGAGTTTCGCGCTAGAGATCGCAGGGTGTTGGTAGAAAGTGTTCTATTGGGGCAGAACGATGAACCGCATGATGTGCTGCTGGCAACGCTCATCATTATCTACCGGCTGCGAAATAACCTCTTCCATGGGCTCAAGTCGCTCGACACACTCAATGATCAAGTTGAGAATCTCAGGACAGCCACGTACTGCTTGTCCATTGTTCTGACGGCAACACCATCACATCTCGTCAGACCTCAATACGCTTAATCCGGTTTTGGCGGCACGGTACTGCGGTGGCAGTGTGCCGCCTACGCCAAGAACAAATCATCAGCCTCAAATACAGAGCGAATGAGTGTTATGCAGTTGCAGGATCTGCTTGCTAAAGGATATTTTCCAATTCAGCTACCGGTGGGATTCGGCACTAAGCGACTCGCGGACAGCATTGAGCAGATTAAGGCTGTATGGGACGGAGCGCCGGGGAAACAGGCCGGCGCTTCTCAGTCTGAGAAATTCTCGGTCGCTAGATCCTCCTACAGCAGGCGCACAACCTCGATCCCTAATCCTGTTAGTTTCTATGCCTTGGCTAAGGAGATCTGTGAGTACTGGCCTCAGATACGGGCGCATTACGATAAAAGCGAAATCTCTCGCAGCATACCCGGCACCGACGGTAGTCTCAGAGCGATCGAGCTGACGAAGTTCAGCGACTTGTATGAGGAGCGCGTATGCCAATCTGCAGGGGCCCGTTACGCGCTGATCACCGACATATCGAGCTATTTCCCAACTGTGTACACGCACACCATCCCGTGGGCACTGCACACCAAGCCGGTTGCCAAGGCGAACAAAACCAAAAAAACTCCTGAATTTTTTGGCAATATCCTTGATGGTCGTTGCATGGGGACACAGGATGGCCAAACCATTGGCTTGCCTATTGGCCCCGACACCTCCCACATCATCGCGGAAATAATCGGGGTGTCGATCGATGAGGCTATCTGCGCTGAATTGGGTGGATGGCCGAAGGGATTTCGCTACGTCGACGACTTCACTTTCTTCTTCAACAAACGTGAGGAAGCTGAGAGGGCGCTGGCAATCATCATCAAATGCGTCAGTGCTTACGAGCTCCAGATCAACGCCTCCAAGACGAAGATCGTCGAAGTGCGAGAGCTCGTCCAGGAATCCTGGAAATACAGCCTCAAGAAACTGACCGTCTCAGCGAAAAAGCGTCAGCAGAAAGACGATATTCACCACTATTTCGAGATGTTGTTCTCACTTGAATCAAGGTTCAAGGACGAGAGCCTAGTCAAATATGGCCTAAAGCAGCTGTCCTCATCCATCGTCAAGAAGTCCAACTGGGCGATCGCCGAAGCGTACTTTCTCAAATGTGGGTATGGATTTCCCAACACGTTGCAGGTAATTACCCAAATCCTCGCGACCTACCATCGCTATGGTTATCCATTGAATATGAACGCTCTCGGCGCTTTCAGCCGAAATCTGTTGGAGTCAGCTGCCGCCGCGAACCACCACAGTGAGACTGCCTGGCTCCTTTGGCTGTGCAAGGAGCTCAGCATCCATCTTGACGCCCCTTTGATCCGTCAGGTGCTTCAGATGGAGAGCTCCGTATGTTCGCTCATCGCTCTGGATCTCATTCATTCAGATTTAGTCGACGGTGAGGTAGATCTTGCGGCTTTAACGGGTCTACCGCTCACAGATCAGGCACTCAAAGGGAACAACTGGTTACTGGCTTACGAAGGGGGTCGCCGGCTGTGGCTCGGAAATCCAGATATCGCTTTCATAGAAGCCGACCCCTGCTTCGCAGCACTGCTAAACGCTGATGTTAGCTTTTATGACCAGGAAGCCAGGCTACCGGCTATATTTCAAGTCAAGATCGAAGCAGCGGAGGCTATTGATTTCGACTCGGATGACGAAATCGACCGTGATTTCGAGTTTGACAGTATGGATGAGGAATACTTCGATTCGGCTGTAACGGATACTGATGAGGAAGGCGAGGAGCATGGCGCGGCAGCAGCCGGTAAAGGAAATCTAGCTGTAGATCCTGAAGCACCAGATGATTGGTGAGTCTTGCATAGACGGAAGTTGTGAACTGGATCCGTGGCTAATGCTCGCCTATATGGATGCTAATCCACTTTCCTGCTTACCTCGGTATGGCCGCTCTCAACCGATGCTGGTGCAGGATTTTGGGCCTCTAGCCGAATAGAAGCCAGTGGTGAGGGCACCGCGACTGCCCAGAAAGGGACTGCATAAGCGAAGGAAACCTTCGCCTCCAGTGTCACCGGCTTGCTAGGTCGCTCTGCGCGCTGCATCGCAACATGTAGCCTGTGCCTGATGGCTTTGCGGGCCATGGAATTGATTTTCACACCAGCTAACGTGAGCAGGAGCCGTGTGTACGCCGAGCGATGAAAATCGTCAGGGCAGCTTGGGTGGCGGAACATCGGTTCAAAGCAATATTCAATCAGCTGCAGCATCACGCCTAGATTGCAACGCACCTGCAAGAACATCAAACAGACAAAATCGGTTATGACGGGCACGGCACTATCAAATGTGAGGTTCGGCTCGGCCAGATAGCTGCGCAACCGGTTGATACCTATGTTTGCAAACGTCTCACCATGACTCATCATGGCGATAAGGTCGGCAGCTTGGATTGAGACGAAGCTGCGCCTGGTCATCACCATTTGAACAATTGCCCGGGAGTACTCGCTTTGCACCAAACGCTCTGAGATCAGCTCATTCGTCAGTAGCATCTGAGGAGATGCCCCTTTGATCTCCAGGAACCCTGCTATAGCGCGGAGGCGGGCATCTAGCGACAGTAGGCCACCGCCGTATTCTAGGCAGACAAGCAGGGTTGCATACTCTCCGTCACCCAGAATGTCTCTGAGCGCGTGCATCTGTGCCGGTAGTAAGGGGGGGCCGTATGCCGGTACCACCTCACAATACTCATCAACAGCCGCACAGATTGAATCGAGAAAAGCGCGCTCCCGATGCCAACTTTCCTCAGTCTGCTCCTGCATACCGAGTTGCCCTTCGTGTGAGAAGAGCGTCCCTCCCTCGCGAAATCGCGCTGACGACTCGATCTTCGTTTTGATCGCTTGCATGGTGGCAGCAGCTACATACAACCTTGGGATGTGCTCCAATACATTGAGCATTCCCAGCGTCGCAAGCTCAACCAACATGGAGAGATCGACTACCCACGGGAGATCGCGGGCAGCGTCAACGGGGAATGCATCGTGGGTCTGGCCCACGCCCATCGAGACCTCAAGTAGTGGCCCCTCATCGGGCCAGCCTCTTACGAGATCGATCACATCCACACCGAGCATCCGCGCGATAAGTTCAAGCGTGGCCATATGTTGGCCGTAGAGACCAATTATGTTCAGACCATGTGCTTTTTTCTGTTCGACTTGCTTGATGAAGAAGGAGATATCCAGCTCGCCGTCCTCACGAGTGGGGATGGTCATGGCGACTAAATTTTTGCTCGGAACGACCGCGGTTGAGACCTGCCCATATGATAGGTCGAGCAACCGTCGGTGAATAGTCACTATCCGCTTAACCTTGAGCGTCTGCTCTCCTATCAAGCTGCGGATTGTTGTGGTTTCGCCAACTTTGAGACCAATAAGCGCTACAGCCTGCGCGGAGTCCGCAGCGATGAACTCCGCGGTCGGGGAGAGAGGTGGGTCAATGTTAAAATCTATTGAAACGTAACCGCTGCCGCCGTTGCTGTCTTCGAGTTCGACTGAAGTACCACAACCGACCTCAACTGGGTTGGTGAGGAAAGAGTCCACCGTGCCGGATGCCATGACCATGAGTGAGATGTGACCAGCCGCAGCCTCAAGATTGCCCAAGTTCACTCGCATGGTGCGGTAAATGCGGGCGATGCCTCGATCATGCATCCCCTGACTGATCTCTGCGTTAGCAAGTTTCAATTGATCCTGAGCGGAGCCTTCGAGAAAGACAGGAAGCGTGGCGATGCACGCGCCCATCTGCCGAGGTTTTATGTTGGCTAGAACCTGGATCAGCAACAACCATGCACTGGCATCAAGGGGGCTCTCAGAAACGATCATCTCTGCGATTTCAAGCATCCTGGGCCAATCACCGGCGTTACCGTAAACGTTCAAAGCCACGTTTCGGACATCTGCGGACTGGCGCCATTCCCCAGGAAGTGACTCCAGCAGATCTCGAACCTTCGCGCGCTGATCAGTTAGGGCGTATGCGTGAAGAAGATCAACGTGCAATGGAGTGAACGAGTCGCGAGGAAGCACGCGCTCGAGCATCGCGATAGCGTCATCGTGACGCCGTGCATGAAGCATCCACTGCGATGCCATGGACAGCTCCAGCAAATCGCTGCTTTGCTGTGCGAGTTCAGCCACACGATTCTCGAATGCCTGGCGCACTGCTTCGTTATCGATAAAGGCCCGAGCAGCGAAAACCCCATCGGTAATATTGCTGTTCTGGGGAGTGACACCTAGCAGCTTAAGCTCTTGCTGAACTGCATCATTGTGTTGCTGACGCAGCAACAATTCCCAGTGCATGTGGCGGAGTATCCGCAGCACTTTCGCCGACTCCTCCGTGACAGGCCGCTGCACCTGTACACCGTAGGCAGACTCGAGCATTGGCTCTCTACCCGCAACCAAGCATGCTTGGCCGAAGATCACCAGTGCGTCATCAGGAAGCTGTTCAAGGCGATCGGAGAAGCGATCAACAGCTTCACCTTCACGATTCAAATCGCATAGGGCTTCAAGTTCCACTCGGGCCGAAGTCTCATGTTCTGGGACGCCGCGCTGTCTTCCCTGCTCGATCATGTCCAACGCCTGAGCCGGCTGCCCCAATAGCAGATACGCATAGGCGAGGTGAAACACGACGTCAGTCTTTGTCCTGGGACTTTGCTCGGCCCATAGAGCATTCTCGCGATCTTCAAACTTGGACATGGCATCCATGATGAGCTCACGTCGATCCAGGGGCTGAGATCGCGTGTTCACGTGGAACGGGTTGTCCGTAGCGAGTCGCAGCGTAAAACGCAGATAGTTTTCGACGATGAAAATGGAACAGTCAGGCTGCTCCAAAGCTTCCTTGATAGCGTTGACGGCACCAAGATCGTCCCCGGCGCCAGCCCTGGAACTGGCCACCATCTGCCAGGCCCCGGATTTATCGCGAAAGGCTTCGGGGATCTCGTCTTCAGTTAGCTCTTCTCTATTGAGGACTCTTGCGTTGGTGTAAGCGATCCATACCGAATACGACTCCGGAAAGCGAGCCTGTGCCGCGTGGCCAACCTGGAGAGCAGCCTGCACATCATTTTTGAGCATGTGAGCCCTGACATGACCCGCAGCGATACGGTCATCGTCGGTATAAAGGTTTGCGGCTGCCTCAAGATCTGTCGAGGCGATCTCATCGTCCCCAAGATGCCAGAAGCACATCCCACGAAGGAAATACCAACGGGCCTTCTGGTGAATATCAAACGTGTCCAGCTCGTCCTCGAGGAGTTCCAGCTGAGTCAAGGCATCCTTGTATCGGCGATCGTTGTGCAGCGTGCTGATGCGGTCGAGCTGGCGCGTAGCAAATGTAGTTTCCGACCCTTGGATTGCGATGGGGAGGTCATCAGTAAGCAGTGTGCTGCCGGCAGCGCGGCCAACGGAGAGGAGGGGAGCGAGATATTCCGCCAGCGGGGTAAGCTCTGACGCGCGCTCATGGCTGACAGGCATCGTACCCATTTGGTAGGCCCGCACACTCTCGCGTATCAGCTTGGCCGTATGAAATTCCTTGGCAAGTTCACCCAGATGGGCTGAAGCGGAAGAGAGATCGATTTCTCCGGCCGTGCCATTGAGCTCAGCACACACAGATAATAACTGCGACCACACTGCGCCGCTGTCCCGGCTAGGTAATGCCTGGGCGATAAATTGCTTTTGGTATCCGGTTTCCTGAGTGCGATCCGAGTCCAAGTCGTGGGGGACGAACTTCAGGTGGAGCGCGAACTGGCGCAGGTCTTCGTCGTTAACCGTGGCCTCATTGTATTGCTCAGCTGCAGCCTTGATGGCGGCGTAAGCAGTCCGGTTCCGAGCGTTACTCAGACCCTCTGAATGCACACGGGTGTACCAGGACTCATGTGAAAGAGACGCCAAGGCGAGCCTGACAACCTCTACCGCGCCTTCCATGGATGACGAGCTAGACACGTGGTAGACGATCAAATTGTCGTCCAGTCCTCGCTGGAATGTTGGCGTGATGAAATCGAGCCACGCAAGCCCTACGGCTTCGGTAAAAACGTCATTGGCAGTCGCCTTGAGTGACCGCTTCATCTGCATTCTGATGGTTGCTTTCTGTCCAGTGCTCGCCGACGCAGCATGGACAACAAGGTCGTCAGTATTGTGGTCAAATCCTCGACCTTGGAACAGCAACCCAACGATGGCAAATCCTTCGCGCAGCCCGGCACATGGGAGGCCTAGGCACATAGCGAGTAACCGCACCGCCTGTACGCGTTGCTCAAACGCACCGCCACGCCCGCCAGTTGAAATAGGGCTTGCGACCTTTTTCTGCTGAGGTTTCGGTTTTGGGTTGAGAGCTTTTACTCCCTTTGCCTTTGGAAGCCTTGCCATACCTGGCTCGCACAACTGATATAGGGCCCTATCTTATCGATCATTAAGCGCCATGCGTAGCGTTAGCTTCGCAAGAAAATTACATAGCGTGCGGCCTGGGGGGATGGAGTTCGTATCGAGCGCCAGCATCGTCGAGATGTACCATCCAACGACAACCAAAAAACATAAAAAGGCAAGCGGAGCGCGCAGGCGTGAGGATGGAAGCCCGGCAGGGCCGAGACTCGGCTCCGCCAGCCTCGGTTCACGACAACCATCCCCGCAGGGGCACGCTTATACCCAAACTGGTAAACTGTGCAATCGCTATCTCCTCAGCAAGCGTTTAAGGTTTTCTTGCGCGTAATGGTCACCTCTCCATGATGAAGATTGCTGACTCTTAGATGCACTCCCGTGTAAGGGGGGCGGGGACTCATCCTTCATCTCTTGAAAGCTCAGTGAGTGCTGAGGCTAGCGCCGTCGCCTGCTGAGGCGTGAGCCTGAAGCGCGAATCATCGATTTTGATTGAAATTATGTCGTCGGATTCTGTATCCAGGAGAACTGCGTAGCTGTTGTCATCGCCTATGACTTCGCCCTCGGCGATCCCGGGCCGAGTGAAGATGGCAAGCCTAATTTCGTCTGAGTCACCCCCGGGCGAACCATCACTTGAAAGTGAAGAATCTGTTCGGAGGCAGTTTTGTGATCATAGGTTCGATTTACTCCAAAATAATAAGTCGCATGACTAACTAAACGGAGCAGAAATTTAAAACTTGAGCAGTGATTAAATGATTGTTGCACGCTACCCCAGCTAGAGGATTGTTGTGCTACTCCCATTGAACCAGCATCGACACACAAAATCTGAAGCCAAAATCCTAAGCGTAGGAGCGGCACCACAATGGGGACGCTACCAACGGTGAAGGTGGGCTGAGTTTAACCTTCACTTTTTGGATAAAGGCGTCAAACGATTTAAGACTGGCTTCACGAGCGTGACGTTTAGTAGTCGCTTCCGAAATCGAAGCTCGCCGTCGCCATGAATGTGTCTGCCTGTAGGGTTCTCCAGTTGGAAAACTTCACTGCGTTCGAGCATTCGACCCCTTGCGCACCTGCTTCTGTTTTATGAGTTGGAGCTTTTCTCAGATGATAGGCACACCCGCGCATTTGAATGCTCCCTGTTTCCTTCTCTAACACATAGTCACCTACCACCCAGAGGCGTTCCTCCACAGACTTGAACGGTATCGAAAACAGCATACGGAAGGTGTTGCCATCCTTGCTGCCAGTGATCAATCCGCTCTGCCACTTGTAGCGAGGTAAATCGAATGATCCGTTTAGCTTGGATTCTACTTGGATGAGCTTCAGAGCGCCTGAATTTGCGCCCAGTACAACCTCCCACTCACCCGTAAGAATGACGCGTTTAGTATCCGTCCGCTCGAAATGTGGTTTAAGTGCTGGCAGTTGAGGCTCGATGATGAAACTGATGGGATCAGAATTTCGTTCGAGGTCACCAGTACGGTAGGTCGCCGTAACCTTGATCGGAGCGTCAGTAAAGCTGATAGCACGGATTTTGAATTGCTTGAGAAGAGCCGAGCCGCTGAATTCGGCGACCTCTGCGTTAGCCGTAGGGATCACCTTCAAGCTTTCTGAGGACGATGTGACGGTGACTGTCCCAGGGGGCAGCTTATGTTGCGCCGTCGGATAGATTTTAATGACCAAGTCCTTGGTTTCACCGATGTTCAGTGTCTTAGAGTCAGCGTCAATTAACACCCGGGCGTCAGGGCTTTGAAGCATGGTATAGAGATTTTTCATCGTCTCCGCGTTGGTTACGCACCAAGCTACACCCGTTCCGCAGGACGCCAAGACGCCAGCAAATACTCCCCACTTGACGGTCAGCATTTTTTTAAAATCGAACATGGCTATTTCTCAGCCAAACGGTCGATTCTAACGGCGTTCGGGAAGTACGATCTTCCGGAGTCGCCGAACAGCAGGCCTCTGGAGGGGATGTGTATCTGAGCCCCCGCACCACCGTCCAAAGCAAGCGCCCTGTGAATTTTTAGGCCCCGACTATCTGCGATGTTCTTGAAGGCCTGTGCGAAGTCATAAAGGGTGGAAGCTTGGCTGAATGAGTGGAACACCCCAACGACCAGCATCTCCCCCTCGAGGGTATAACCGATCGCAACGCGGTTGAATTCAGAGTCCCTAGGGTTTTGGCGGACGTCAATTGCGCCCTTGTAGAGGATGATCGGTTTAGACTGGATGGCTTCAGGCCAAGCACCCGCTTGATTACGGTTCTGGGCCGGGATTATTTTTACATTCCCCTTGCGATCAGAAACCAGAATGCCGCCGTGATCCCATTCCATGAGCTTGACGAGGCGTTTTCCATTAGACCTGATCAACCCAATCGGCTTTTCGACACCGTCTGACCTGAATCCAAAAAAGCCACCGCTTGCTATCAAGATTGTGTTTTTGTTGGCGAGTGTCCCATATGCTTCCTTGGCCGTACCTTTCCTCCGAATGTCCTGGACGGAGAGTGTAGAGATGTTGGCCGGGATGTAGGCTATGACAGTTTGGTATTCACCGCAGACGTGAGTAGTAACGTCTGCTCCCGCAGCCAGCGAATAATTTTTTTCTACACAATCTGGAGTCGTTGACTGCTCCTGTGCATGAGCAGTGGAGGCTACTGCCAGTAGTGAAATCAGCAGTGCGGCGAGAGAAGTCCGTTTCATTATTCTTTCGTCTACATTTTGGATGGCACCATCAGAACATCGTCTAGACGGCAGGAGAAAAAGGCGCAGAATAGTAATGCATAAGTGAAATGGCGTCTTGCCACTTTTTCCTGTTTTTTGCGTATGAGTGCTAGCCGCGCCAGACGTTCCAGCGAACTAGAAAAGCCAAGGATTCGAGCTAGCGTCGATTGACTGCAAGTGGCGCAGCTCGCGGAGGCAAGCTGCTTTATGTAAATACGGCAGTGGGCTCAGGTGAACTCGAACGTCAGTGTTTCAGTATTCAACAATCAAAATATTAAGCGATGCTTATTCGTACCCTTCTATGCTGGATGATTCGGGTTTGCGCTTAAAACGGTCATAAGCGATACCGCCGATGATGCCCGCCAAGGCGTTGCTTGCCAGATATGCAAACGCGCTGGTTAGCCATTGAACTGCTGTATTTGTGACTGAGGAAGCGGAGATGCCGAAGTAGATAAACACTGGATCAAGCAAGCCTGAAAAATGCAACGCCGGAATCCAGATCAGGCCAAAGGCAATCGTACCTTTCAGTAGCTCTATATTATTGAATTTCTTTGCCTTATGGATGCTAGTGCCCATGTCCTGAGTGAATGTTGGGGACGAGACTATTAGCTTTCTGGAGCGCAGTCTGTAAGCCATAAACGCAACAGTGATGGCTGCATATCCAATCTGAAAAGCGGTGTCGAGCTTGTTGGCTCGAGCCAAAATTTCAGATGCGTTCACCACGGTAAGCAAGCCACCCGCCAACCATACGAAAGTAATAGCGAGCCACACAGCTGCCATTTTGTTGCGATAATTATCTAGCTTTGTTTTTTCTATGGGCGTGAGGGAATCTGGTTTTATTGTCGACGATCTACTCGTCTTCGATTTTTTTCTTGCCATTTTGCAGTGCCTTTTTTTCTCGGTGTCCGGGGCTAGGTGAAGTGGATTAACACAAATAATATCGACAATTTCTTCAAATACTTAAAGATCAAAAAGCATTTGCATATGGATTTTTCTTTGCATTGCGGTCATGCCAGTAGAATTCATCTCTCGCGCTTATTGACTGCTGTTATTGCTTTCTGAAAGACCTTTGTAGGCCTCAAGCCTAGGTGCCGATCATAGTGCTAGTCCTCTCCGGACAGTGCCTTGACCTAACTGGATGGCCCAATGCCTACTTCGGCTCCGCGCAGAGCAATCCTGCCAAACGACACACTGGCAACTGATCCTGTTCGTGCCGACTGCAATGACTCAGCAAGACTGGATCAAAGTCATCGCTCCCAAACTCTTGCTGCTGGCAGCAGGCCGAGAGCTTCTGGAGTTGGCTAATGCACTGCGAGAATCGAAAGCTCATCCGCATCTCGATAAAGTCTTCGAGCACATGCAAGACAAAGTCAGTATGTCCATCGATTTCGTCGAAAACCCACCAACCATGGACTCGTTTGGGCCGACGCACCAATGAGCATCGGCACTAGAGTATCAAGGAGGATAGAGGCTAGGGCCAGCGTACTAGCTGAAGCTCCTTGATTCGAATCGCCATCGCAATATCCGAAACCCCAAATTGAACCGAAAGTGGAATCAAATTACGGTTGTTGAACCGGGCACACCTTGCCAGCGAAATCTCTCGATCAAGCGAATCCCTTTCTGCGTTCAGAAGCGACCACGGATCTGAAGGGTTGAGGTGGTAACAGGTGGTATCGGTGAAGGGGAAAGGGCCCTTCATTTGAAATTGAGCAGCAAAAGCATCCAGTAGAAGTCGGGCTGGTATCAAAAAACACGCCGCAAAGTAATCAGCCTCCCTTTCCTTGGGAGGGCGACTTTGTCCTCGTGCCGATCCGTCCAAAGGCTTATCACGATGCATCACCTCATCTTCATGAAGCACAAAGTGACCGACCTCATGAGCGCCAGTGAACCGGATTACATTCATTGGGAATTCGGTGGAAACAGCTATGCGTCGAATCGAGCGATTCATTAAGCCAGCAGCCTTGAAACGCTCTCCCTCTCGCCCGAAGAGTGGAGAGCCCAGGTTAGGAAGGAGCTGGTAATCAAGTCCCAAAATATGGGCCGCGACCTCAGGTGCCAGCATCTGAAAAGGCGTTAGGTGCCGGTTTGGCCATAAGCGTTCCTGGTTGTCCCAAATTTCTTTATGAAGACGATGGGCTGCTTGCTGGATGCTTTCACGGTTCATAGCTGCATACACCATATGATGTGCTATATGTTCATCCTATTCACCATATGTAGTGTTGTCAACGACCTGCAATGTCGGGATAAAGACCTGAGTGGGCTCCCGTTAATCGTGCGAAGAACCCATCTCGGTGCCTGTTCTGTTGCGATCCGGACTAGCGGCGACCCTAGCTGAGGGTTTGCGTAAGCCACGTTTCCACTTTTTTCCATCGGCCAACCTCGGAAAGCTGTGACCTTCCTGTATCTAGAATCTGAAGTAGCCGCTGTCTTTCCGCATGAGAGGGGAACCAGTCATCAATTTCGACGCTGCAGTGGTTGGACTCGCTCAGTGCCCATCTCACGATCATGTCTGCAGCAGCTCTGCTGTGATCCGCCATATTCAGCCGCCGTCCCTCAACAATCCAGCCACGCTCAGCTAGTTGATCAGTGACGTCAGTGATGCCCAGGTCGCCAAAGTAGCCTGTAGTTTCAGGCAAATGGATGCCTGCCAATGACACCTTGGCCTCGCCGGATTCCCGATCAAAATAGGCAAGAAAATGCCACCCACCCGTGGTGCTTCCTGGATGGGGGGAATTGATGGCGGCTTTCCCTGTAATGTAGTGCTAGTGCGAGACGCGTTTGAGGTCAATGTCGAACAGAGGGTGGTTCATGTCATCTGACCTCAAGAAAACAGCATTCACTCTGGTGTAGGAAAGCCAGGTTGTCATCGACGTGAAAGAGCTGATCTACCAAGAAAAGTGAGAGATCCTCTACAACTCCTACCCATCACCGATCTGCTATGCCGTGGGGGGGGGCGATCCGTTCCTTAGTTAAGTCCTGCTGCGCTATGCAGATATAAAAGGAGCAGAGTTCTGATCCTAGCACTCTAGCGTCGCCTCAAGCCTCAACAGCAAACCGTCATTTCGAACCATGACTGCATCCAGTTCCCTATCCAGATGTTCATGCAAAGTTTTGAGTTCGCGACTGCGATTGACCCCTAACGGATCCAGACGGTCGATCAGATACACAACAAAAACACTTGTGATGCCAGTCAATGCGCCAATGATAACTGCAGAGACCACGGAGCCGATAAGTCCAAGGCCAGGGATGGTCAATATAAACTTTTCAATGAACTCCTCAAGTGCGACTCCACCTATAACTATCGCGCCGGCACCGATGACTTTCAACGCTTCATGAGCGCCTTCTCTAAACGTCATGCCCTTCGGTGGCATCGCAAGCGTCTTGAGGGCACGCAGCAGAGACATAAAACCCTCACGGAACATGCGTATGACCCGTTTACTCGTAGTCATGAGGGTATTCAGAAAAACGGTGATCAGGTTCGATAGAACTCCGGCGACGAATCCTGCGCCTCCGGCAGCAAGAGCTTCTTTCCATTTGCTACCCACTCGGCACGCCACACGCTCCATACGTGAGCGTAGTTCTGGCCACCAGCGATCATGAGCGGCTCCATTACGATAAAAATCCTGAAGCTCGTCAAAAGTGGCGGCGAAAAATTCGACTAGCATGAGACCGAATGCTTGTTGAAAGGCCATTTTGCCACCTTCTTTCATGCTGGTATCAATCACGTTCTTTTTGAATTTTTCACTCTTGTAGTGGGCGTCGCTGAGCTTCGCTTCGTACTCTTCGCGCGCGGCTTTGTCTTTGGTCAGTATCATTTCTGGATTGTCAGCAATGGTTTGCTTCTCCAGATTAAGTTTGAGCTCGTTACGCTCTTTGATAGTCAGTTCTGACGCCGGTTTGGATTGCAACTCCGCAATCCGCTCAAGCCGAGCAGGGGCCCCTTGCTGCAGGCGCTTGACGAGAATTTCGACCTTCTGGTCGCCTTTAGATTGGTTGAAGCGCTCCTTCGTAGGGTTCAGGTTAGAGGCGCTATTCGCTAGAGGTATGGCTTCAAGACCTGCGAGATCTCGACCACGATCTCGATGGATCTCTGCCGCTGAGATCGTATGATCAAGGTTGCGTTTATCGAGTTGTTTAGGCCCAAAGATCTCACCTGTATATGCGTCTCTCAGATCGCCCGACGCCTGATCTGTAGTGTCTCTACGGTTCTTGTCAACGTAGCGCGAGTCACGATCAAACGTTTTTCGAAGAGCCTTGTCCATCGGGGGAACTTTCGCATAGTTATTACGCGCCTCTTCGGTTGCATAGACCTCTTTGCGGGCATTATGGATGGTATCTACGTTCCCACCGACCTTGTCATAGACAGACAGAACCTTGCCTAAACCAAACGGAACGACTACCGCCTGGAGCACCTCGCGGCGACTGTCCGTAATCAATTGGTCAAAACGTTCTCCGTTAAACGTCTTAGTGAAGTCCAGCATTGCCGCATCAACCTCCGCTTCACTAACCCGTGTATCAAAGTCTATTGAGAGGGCGCTGAATGCCAAGTCAACACGCTGGCTATCAATCGATTGCTGCAGCATCGCTAAAGCATCAGCAGATTCTGGAAGAGCAACGAGTGTCGGCTCTTCACGTAGCTTCGCCTGCAACTGACGGCGGGCTTTAAAACGATCAATTCGATCCGTCATGTCAGTCTCCTTAGGCGCTGGCGCGAAGTTGAACCCAGTGCGACAAGAACTGTGTCTCCGCATCAGTAACATCGTCATCCAGGTGAATCACAAAACGGATGATTTCCTGAAACAGGTCTTGGGCATCGGCACCCACGGCCTGAGCAATTACAAACGCCTCTTTCAGCGAAGGAGGTTGATCAATCTGTGCATCGAGAGCGCTACGAACTTGAGGAGGAAGCCATTTGGCTCCCATGCCGAGCAATAGCTCGTCGATCTGCTCCTGCTCATCCCGGCTCACCATGCCATCGCAGGCTGCACAAGCCTGTGCTACGGCTTGCATAGCAATGAGCATCCGGAAGTAGCTGTCGTTATCTGTAAGCCGGGAAGTAGCCTTTTCAAGCGCCGACTCAAACCTGTTTTCTCGCTCCAAATACAACGCCTTCGCCTTTGCCTCACCTCGGGACTCAGCTTCCTTAATCTTTGCATCTTCGCGATTTTTGCGTGCCGCCCAAAACTCAGTCATGGATTGGCCAAAGTTACCGACGTAATCCTTGGACGCGTCGAAGCCGCTGCCCAGTACGTCTCGCGCTGATTCAAAGGTGCCAGTAATGGCATCACCTACGACCACTGCTGCGTTGGAGACGGTATTGTGCGTGGCGTCGTAAGCATTCGAGGCAGCGGTCACAGCCTTTTCCGAAGTCTCGGACACTGTAGTAACCGTGACGTCGTAGACATTAGAGACAACGTCGACAACTCTATCGGTCGCATTTGATACTGCTTCTTTGGTAGCGCCGAATGCGTCCGAGGCAACTGCCGCCGCTTTTTCCGAGGTTTCGGACACCGTGTTGACAGTGGCATCGTAAGCATCGGAGACGACATCGACGACTTTATCGGTTGCACTTGATACAGCCTCTTTAGTGGAGTCGAAGGCGTCGGATACGCTTTCTTTCACTTGATCGGCAGCCTGGGCAACCGAATCGAGGAGTCGTTTGAGCATTTGGGGGCGAGTCCCTGCGGGCCAAATAAAGGTTTAATTTTGAGAAACATACCCTAGTGATGTCAATATGATTCCAGTGCTGCTACCTAGCTTCTGTTGGAAGCGTTACCTCTTGCCGACTCAGCTTTTTAGGTAATGATGGCCCTACTAAGCCACGATGGATTCTCAGGAAGAAAGGACGCTCATGTATTTACGTACTTTAGATATTCACGGTTTCAAATGCTTCGGCGAGCCTTTCACGATTGAGTTCCACGATGGTCTCAATGTTCTGGTGGGAGAGAACGGAGCCGGTAAGACAGGTGTCATCGCGGCCGTCCGCCAGCTCTTTAACGACTCCGAATCTGGCAAGCGTCTAATCAACGAGAGAGATTTTCATCGTGGATTTCACGAGGCGGCAGTAGCGGCACAAAGGATTGATATTCAAGCCACCTTCTCTGATTTAGATGAGAACGATGCCATTGCATTCAGGGATTGGTGCGGCAACGAAGATGAGGCGAAACTCACTTTTACCGCGCTGAATGTGGAATCTCGGGGGCGGTTCAAAAGCCAACTCTATGGCGGTTATGCACGAGCTGCAGCGCTGGAAACCGAGACCCTCGACCTTATTCACTGCATCTACTTACCGCCTCTGCGTGACGCAGAAACAAAACTCCGGGATGGACGTCAGTCCCGTCTAGCCCGACTTCTGAAGGCGCTCTGCCGCAAGGAACTTGATACCGCTCGTAAGGAGGGGAAACCGCATCCCTTGGAGGAGCGAGTTGGGGCGTTCAACCAAGAGCTTTCCGCGAGCGACGACTACGCAATCAAGCAAGCGAATGAACGAATTGGGAATAGCTTGAGGGCTGCGTTAGGGATGCACCTGTCCCAGAACACACTCATTCAGTTCTCGGAAGTAAGCTTTTCACGCATCGTTGAAGGTCTGCGATTGCTCTACTTCCCGAACCTCGCTGCGGCGGACGCTACGCAGTTTCGGTCTCTAGAAGAAAACAGTCTTGGCTACAACAACCTGCTCTACATTGCGTCGATTCTGGCTGAGCTCACGTTAGAGGTTGAGGAGGAGCGCGGGGAAGAGACCTACTTGCGGCTTCTGTTGATTGAAGAGCCCGAAGCCCACCTTCATCCCCAGCTTCAGATACGTCTCCTGAAGCACCTCAGCACTGTGGCCAAAGAAAAAAGTATTCAGGTAATTGTAACCACCCATTCCACGGTCATCTCATCCGCAGTGTCAGTTGACGAAATCATCCATCTCTCCAACAAATGCACCCCGATCGCGATACCTCTGCGGACGTGTGGGCTTCCAGAGCCCAGCAGGAAATTCATTGATCGGTGGCTCGATGTTACTAAATCCAACCTGCTTTTTTCGAAAGGCTCTATCTTGGTTGAGGGCATAGCAGAAGCGATGGTCATCCCGGAGCTGGCACGTAGGGTGCTAGCTCAGTACGGCGAGGGCGAAAACACACTGGAGGATTACGGTGTGTCCGTCATAAACCTAGGTGGGATCTACTTCAAGCATTTCATGCAGCTGTTCTGTGACGTGACTGATGAGAGCGCAGGAGAGGACGTGCCGATACGTTGCGCGGGTTTGACCGACAAGGATCCACCCAAAACGATTAAAGTCGATGCTGAAGGTGGGAAGCAGGTGGCAGTTGAGTACACGCCGAACGACGACGATTTGAGGGACGGTGAGAACCATGCTCTCGCCTACATTGCCAAGATTGGACAGTCTCAGTTTGGCCGCCTTTACGCAGGTCAGTACAAAACCTTCGAGTACGATATCGCTATGGAGGGCGCGAACCTACGAATGATGCTCTCCCTAGCTGCCGATCTTTGGCCTGCCCAGGAAGGAACGGTAGCTCCAGAGCTGCGAGAAAGAGCGAAGCTTGTTTTTGACGACATGAAAAGTCCCGAGCGAGCAGCACACGCGGCTGAGCTGTTATATCGCATCGATTCCACCAGTATTGGAAAAGGAATCTACGCGCAGGCTTTTGCCGAAGAGCTTGAGAAGCAGGAAGGCGAATTCGTCGTACCAGCCTACATCCGTGATGCCATTCTTTGGGCTTGCGGACTCGAGGAGCCCCCGCTCAATGATCAAGCTGACTGACGAGCAGAAGGCTTATATCGGCGCACCTATCGATCAGCATGTCTATCTCAACGCTTGCCCAGGCAGTGGCAAAACTGAGGTCGTCGCGGCCATGGTGGCCAAGGTCGTTGAAGAGTGGACTCGCTTCCCTAGCGGGATAGCGGTTTTGACCTTCTCCAACAGCGCAACGGACGAGCTCAAAAACAGATTGGTTCGCTATCTAGGAGAGCCGCTGGGGTTTCCTCACCTAGTGTCCACCTTTGATAGCTTTGTCCATTCCCGGATGGTCGCAAGCATTGCGAGCGAGGTCACTGAGTTTCCAGGGAAGGATGGGGACAGTCGGATCAGGATCTTGGAAAACAAGGCCGACATATTCCACACTCGCAAAAAAATCTGTGGCCGTTCGGTCTCCGCCTGTAAGTATAACTACGACCTTGAGACCAAAGGTTTCACGTTCTCGACCGGCGAGCGGACTAGAGATAAACAACTCAATGACGCTCACATCACTAATGTTGCCTTGGAAGATCTGATCGACACGAAGAAGCGCTTCTGGGAAGCAGGTTTTGCAACGTACAAAGATATGGACATGATTGCCCTGGCGGCGCTCAAGAGGCCCGCTCTTAAGGGCTATTTCCAGCGCCTGGCGAAGCGATTTCCACTGATCATTGTCGACGAGTGCCAAGACCTGTCAGCAGAGCAACTGGCCATGGTACGCAAGCTCCATGGCCTTGGTGTTAAATTCCACTTCGTAGGCGATTTGAACCAATCGATCTACGGGTTCAGAAAATCTAATCCAGACAATGTGAAGGCACTCCTTGCCGAGCTCCGTTTCGCAGAGCTGCCACTCACAGCGAATTGGAGAAGTGGGCAATCCATCGTGGATTTTTGCAGTGACTTGCTGCGAATCGATCGGATCTCGGGGAATCCCGATATTGCTACAGTTAAGCCCCTTCTGCTCCAGTACACAAAATGCCCATCAGAGCTCATTCCAAAGATCAACGAGCTCACCAATGGCTATGAGAAAGTTGTCGTTGTCGCTCGTGGGCACAGCACGTTGCAACGGTTTCGCAGAGGCGACAGCTTCAAGGGCGTTGAAGTGTTGGCACTGGCATGTGTGGCTGCCAGTAATGGGAGCAACAAGGAGTTGAACGTCGCGGTAGCACTATTCGCTGAATGGTTGGCTGGCAGGCTCGCCCTGCACGTCACAAGATCAGGCCCCCATTGCCCGGTAGCGATTGAGTCGAAGCTTGCCTGGCGGAAATTCATTCACCAATGTTTGAAGCACTTGGTTGCCGCTGGCGCTGCGGATACAAACCTGACGTGGAAGGAGTGGGCAGCATTAGCAAAACAAACCATGCGTAACTTGCCGGATCAGGCTTTCGTGTTGGACGAAATCAGTGGAGATCTTGAGCCGCTTAGGGAGCTGGTACTTCGATCACCCGCAAAGCAGGGTGACATCGCACTGTCCGTCCGCCTTAACCACGCGGTTGCTCAACAACCAGTCGCAGACGTCCTACGCTACGAGACCATCCATCAAGTCAAAGGCGAGACTCACGATGCGACTGTGGTCGTGTCATCTCTTCAAAAGGGCATTCACCTTTCCCATTGGAAAGAGTGGCTGGCCGACCCAGCATCCGAAGGCGCGAGGTTTGCTTACGTGGCGAGCTCACGTCCGCGCTACATGCTCATCTGGGCGGTGAAGAAACTGAAGGTCGCAGAGAAAGAGACGCTTACTGGGTTAGGGTTTGAGCTCGCCTGAAACTGTGCTAACTAACGATGATGTCAGGGAGGAGCCTACTGGCATAACAATTATCCAGGCGGGCTTCCCATTCGGACATCAGCTCCTCGCCGCGAAGCTGCGAGCTGACGTTCTATCGTTTTTTAGGTGGCGGCGGAGGTGGAGGCGGCGCGGCAGGTCTTTGGCTGGTTGTTTGTTTGCTGATACCGTCATTCACATGAACTCTTCCGCCGGATTGGTTTGTCATGGGATTACCTTTTGGTGGGTGGTGGAGGGGCCTTAGGTGGAGTTGCCGGGCGCTGAGCGAATGGCTTGGGTGGATTTGAATGTCCGCCACTCGGTTTGCGTGGTTGGGGCGATATACCCCTTTCCTCGTACATTTCGACCTCTATTTTTTCGGCGCTTTAGGGGGAGCAGGCGGTGGTGCTGAGGGACGGATATTAGCTGGCGCAGGAGGATTAACATTCATTCCCTCATTACCAGTTCGCTGTTCAAGCACGTGATGCCTAGGTTTATTTTCGTTATTCATTTCTGATCTCCTACTCTAGAAATTCGACTAGGTACACATCGCTGTTTGCGATCAAATAACTCTCGATGCCGGGCGTGTCGACCCACTCATTCTCTTCGTTCATCCAGCTTGGCTGTGTAATGAGGAAGTGCCCATCTTTAGGCTCGGTTGGCCATACTGACGGGTACCCGAATAATCGCCGTCCATCAAGCAGGGTAAGCACCACGCTTTTGCCTTCGCGTTTGCGGAAGGCATAAATCCACTCGGGGTACGACGAGCGAGACGTCAAGGTCAACCACCTGCCAAATCTGTATAGATAGTCGTGGTTCGAAGCGAAGGCTAACAATAGGCCTAGGGATGTCGCCAAGCCTATTCCCCAAACGCCTTCTACTTGAACCGTCCACTGCCCTAGCTGAAAGTGATGCTCGCCAATGTAGAACAGAACGGGCTTGATGCCTGACACCAGCATCGTGATCAGCCCCGTGCTGATCAGCGCTTGAACTGTACGCTCAAACTGTCCGGGCTTTTTAACATCGGCCAACCAATAGAAGATCATGGTGGTCAGAAAGCCTGGAACAAGTGTCTGTACCAGTGGAATGATTTTTGTAGCGAGGTCTTCCATCACAATCCCCTAGTACCAAAACTGTGGGCATCTTGGAGCATTCTTACAGGCTACCAAGCGCTGCCTGCCTCTATTAGGGATGCCCGTTCAAAGGCGGCGTGTAGTCCGCTAGTCAAGAGAAGAATTCCTGACTAGGCATCTTCGACCACCAGGAGAGCCGAAACGGGATTTCATGCTTAGCGCGTCGTCGACACTTGAGGTATCGCATCTGCTTGAGAACCTTCTGCGGGTTGGTAGAAGATACGGTTTCTCACAACCACCTCTGGAGTCCGCTGTGTAAAGCACAATGTGGCCATGGTTGTCGCGGATCACTCCATCGGATATGCAACCTAGATGGTGACCAGGATAGGAGTAAATGGAGCCTTCATGGATGTAGGCTACGGGGCGACCGCAGTACGAGTACAAATGTTCATCGTCATCGGTATATGCTATCGGCATCCGATCACGATCATAGAAATCTAGGCTCATGGAATTTCTTCATCGGAAGCTAGAGAGTGCAGGGCACTTGTGTGCCCTGAGCTCTGTTAAGCAGCCATATTACTTGGCTGCTTTAGGGCGAATGACGATACGAAACGGCTGACCGTTTGCACGTCGAATCACCTTGCCCGTTTTGGTTGTGATGGTCATGCGATAGATGACCTCACCTTCCCCATCGGGCTTGTCGAACATCTCAATCTGGGACATGGAGTGTCTCCTGCTGAGGTAGGCTCGAATACAGAACTCGCTACCTTGCGAAAGAAACCCACAGGGGCTACCATCGCAACGCTTCTCAACAAAGCGCGAGAGACATCTGGAGCCTGTTCAGACGTCTTTTCCCGAAGGCCGGTCAAGGTACGAACTTGATCGGCCTTTTTGTTTCTGGTGTTTCCTGATGATCTCTAACCGTCTTTCTTGCATCACCAGAGATGCTGCATAAGCATATCTATCGTGCCCATATCAAAATCATATCATCATCATTTTGATTACGTCAAATCATCTCGTGCTATGATTACTGGTAAATCATCGCCGACCACTGACCACTGGTGGGGTTGATGGATAAGGTGGCAAAGCGGTAAGGCGGTAATAAATTAGACAGCTAGACGGAGAGCACATGATTGATTTGAGCGAGTACAGCCAAGCGCAGAGGGAGCGTCTGGCTTACATTGATTTCCGCCTGTATTTCACAGGGGTTGTCTCGCGGACGGATCTCATGGAGCGGTTTGGGGTAGGAGGGGCAGCTGCAACTCGAGACTTCGGACTGTATCGGGAGATTGCACCTGGCAATACCGAGCTCGACTCGGTGACAAAACTCTATGTGATTAGAGAAGCGTTTTCCCCGCTGGTTGTTCATTCACCCGAGCGAGTACTCACTGCACTTTCGCAGGGATTTGGGTATGGCATGGACTCAGATGAGAAACCGCTCATACCACACGAATCGGTGTCGCTCCTTAGTCGACCTAAGGTAGAAATTCTCGCCCCCATCACAAGGGCAATTCGCCTTAAGCGCGTGGTGAAGATTACCTACACTTCTGGTTCAGGTCAGTCTGAGCGGGAAGTCGTACCATTTGCTATAGGTTGTGACGGCCTGCGGTGGCACGTTCGAGCATTTGATCGAAAGCGCAAAAAATTCGGGGATTTCGTGCTGACACGAATCGGGCACGCCGAGATCCATATGGGAGATAAACCCCGAGACGAAGAAACACCGAAGCATGATGATCAATGGAATCGCATGCTTGAATTGCCCTTAGTGCCGCATCCCGATAAAGATTCTACTGAGATTGTGAAACGCGACTATGAGATGCATGAAGGGGTACTTAAACTGCGTGTGCGCGCCGCTATGGCTGGATACGTCCTGCAGCAGTACCACGTAGATTGTTCTCCAGATCACAGCATTGCGGACAAGGCTTATCGTTTATGGCTCCAAGATCCTCTAGCTCTCTATGGGGTGGAGAGCTCCATGTTTGCGCCTGGCTATCAAAGACCTAATTGATCTCTAACCAACGTCTCCGTTAGAAGGAACGAAACGTCGCGCTTTTCTTCTGATTCGTCAGCTCTCATCTAGGTAAGAAACGTTATTCTCACTTACGCCTTCGGGCTGGAAGAGCTTTCCCCTGCTAGGGAAAGCGACCACTGAGATATGGAAGCTTTGCATGGAAGAAAATCTGCGCCGACTGCTGTTAGCATTTGAAGATTGGCTGGTACGTGAAGGGCTTTTGGGCGACGCATTTTTCCTCTCGCCTGCAGATTGGCAGTCGCGAGGGGAAAGCTGGCTAAACGACGCCGTGCACGTTTTGGTGTTCGACGGCAGCAGCATTCACCACATGCTAAATTTCGGGGGGGATCTCACAGAGTTCGAAGACATCTTCGAAAGCTTTGGCTTCTACTACGAAATGGGCCATAGCTGGAATCTGGGAATCTATCCAATCGAGGGCTACGACTTCACTCCGACATCGGCAAGATCCACGTACTCGCAGCTCCTTTTTGATCCCCGCTGGAAAAGAAAAGCCGACCTTGTGAAGCGCGTGGCTGAGCATAAATGCCAAGATTGCGGGGCTACCGGCAGGCTTGAAGCTCACCATTGTTACTACGCCCGTATGAGCAATGGATTTCGGCCTTGGGAATACCCAATCAGTTCGCTTCGGGCGTTGTGCCCTAAGTGCCACGAGACCCGAGAGAAAGTCGAGATGAGCTTCCGCGCCTGGTCTGCAAAGCTCACTCACCAGCAACTCGTGCAACTCCAACGTGGGGTAGACCATACGGGGCATTGGATGGGTAATAACGAGCTTCTTGAACTACTCACTGAGTCCAGTCGTACTGATTGCGACGATCTTAAAGAACTGCATAGAAGAATAATGAGCAAGCCCGCTACTTAGTAAGCCTATAACCCTGAAAAAAGGACAGTGATCTCCGGTTTTATTGCTCAAAAACCGGATCAGTTTCGGTGCTGGTAAAAGGAATCTTGCTGCATTATGGAGAAGTTCATCTGTTACAAATGCGTTATAGAGTCGTATCTGGAGTGCCAGATCAAGAGTGAAGGTTCATCCATGTTGTGTGCGCTGTGTGGGATAAAGCGCAGATGCCTTCCCTTTTCAAATATCTCCGACATGGTAAAAACTGTATTGGACGGCTACATATGTGAGGGGGACTACTACCGGCGCTTTGGCCAAGACCGCTCTCAGGACGGAGAGGATCCCGAGTTTTGGGTGAGCGAGGTTCTATGTTGCGACAACGAAGAGCCTATAGTCCAAGCCATCTGCAACGACCTTGAGGGTTACTCCTATAGCGGAGACACCAATTACGTCCGAAAGCCATTTCTGCCCGATAGCATCGGTCGTCAGTGGGTCGAGTTTCAGGAAGGGATGCTGCATGGCAATCGTTTCTTCAACGATGGCGCACGAAAATTTCTGGGTTGGCTGTTCGACGGACTAGACAGCTATTCAAGTTCAATCCAAGAGAGTGCCGTTGTAAGGCTGCTAGCACCGGATACCTCGCCGCCAATTTTCCGAGCTCGTCCATGTGCTTCGTCTGAAGAAATCGACTCAATTTCTGCTGATCCTGACCGTAATCTGGGAGCCCCTCCGAAAGAAAAGGCCAGAGATGGACGAATGAACCCTGTGGGGGTTCCTGCGTTCTATGGTGCTTTCGAACGTAACACTTGTGTGGCCGAGCTCCGACCGCCAGTAGGTAGCGATGTTATAAGCGGAGAATTCCGCATTAACGGGGCCCTCAGGGTATTGGACTTTGGGCGCTTTGCTGAGGCCGATCTGGGTGCACATCCTAGCTTTTTTGAGCCTAATTACTTCCTCAAAGCCGGGCGACGAGAATTTCTTCGAGTCTTGCACGACCAAATTACGGTTCCAGTCCTGCCGGGCTCCGGAAGAAGCTATCTGATAACTCAGGTCATCGCAGAGTACCTTGCGACACAACATTGTCCTCGTTTTGACGGAGTCATCTTCAAGTCGGTTCAAAAGCCTGGGGGGCAGAACATCGTACTGTTCTCGCATGTTGCTTCACGGGAAGCCTCTATCGTGCAACCTAGCAATGGTGGGTACATGGTTCTGGGGCCTAAGGAGACATTGGGCACTCAGATAGCTTTTGTGCCTGGTAGCTTAGTGATACATACCATTACGGGCGTCCACTATGAGCAAGACGATTTTGCACTTAGAGCCTAGACAGAAGGTTTACGGTGCAGCAAGTAATCGCCAGGGAGGTGGATTGTCCAGGCGATGACATCAGCGCTTGGCATGAGATGGTTAGTAATCTGAATTTTCTCTGCCAACAGGGGGCGATGAGAAGCATCAAATGCTTCGGCGGCTGTGATACCAGAAATCGGCTGGGTATCTGAATGCAAGCGGAGCGCGCAGGCCGAAAGGCCGAGGCGCGAGGATGGAAGCCCTCCGGGCCGAGACGGAGCCTTGGCGAGGGGCTCGGTTTACGACAGCCGTCCCGAAGGGCGCGCACAACAGTATTAGAGCCGCCGGTCAGCGAGCGACAGAGATTGGCTCAAAACATTTTCGGGAGAATGATTTGTAGTTGAAGGACTACAAACCACGCGAAAAAGATTCCACTCATTAAATACAGAACCATTAGGATGAGACGACGGATTGGGTGCATCGTGTTTTGCCAAACTGCAATCGTTTGAGCAAACGCTATAGCTCCAGCATGATCTGCGAACAAGTGATCCAATCCTTCAGCTTCGTGCCGTATGTTGACGGTGCTTCGACTCTCAAGATGCGAAGATATGCTGATAGGGCACCTGTACCAGCCCACCACCAGATCTCCCACCTTTGATTTGGGATTGTCCTGGATGTCGTATTCATTGAGAGAGCTGATGGTCAAACGACGCATTAAGGGGCGGTTACCCTCGTAGATGTATTGCGGTGAGAACTCCTCCATATGCGAAGAGCGATCGCCCTTTCGCCACATAGTGACTTTCCGTAGGTTGCGATACTCGAAGAGCGCCCGCTCAATGTGAGCGCATGCATAAGCATCAAACCCTGCGAATGCAGGAACACCATATCCTGACATAATTGCGATCGCCGTCCGATCTTCGGACTTCTCCTCATCCAGCAAGTCAGGATGTGGCCACCAGTTGCGTTTGCTCCACCAGCGTCGCAGCTCATCCTCAACCAACGTACGAAGCCACACACTGGATTGATTTTCGAGTAAACCAGGCTTGGAGGAAAGGGCCTGTTTCAACAAAAGAGGGCACCAGATTTCATACCAAAGCACAGCGATGAGGTAGGTCAGGCCTGCTAACAAAAGCCACCTGAAGGGAGCTCCTGCGTCACCGGCCTCACCATGCATGCCAGGTGCGGCCTGATAGAATGCACTGATCAATCCTCCAAAGGCGGCAAATCGCACCGCAGTGGTAGTCTTCAACTGAGACCAGAAGATCCAGCCTGTGCGCTGCCTTAGCCAGTGATATCTGACTTCCTGCCGAGTTGAGCGCTGATTCGATAACGGACTCTTATACATGTCCTGTGCGGGGAATTCATCGAAGTACCACGCCAAAGGATTCATCTCTCGAAATCTAGCCGCACGCTTGCGACGTCGATGGGCTTTTACCATCGAGTAATATTGCTCTGCGGTTTGATAAAGATCATCAGGTTTTGCCTTCTCTTCGACATTATCGTTTTCAATTTCAGACATGCGCAGTCCGTTGTTCATAAAAAGTGAGGATCCGCAGTCTAGAGCGTGAACGGTCAGATTACAGCTCGTACAACGACGTAAGCGGAGCGCGCGTGCCGTCAGGCTGTGGCGCGAGGATGGAAGCCCTCCGGGCCGAGACGCGTTAGCGGCTCGGTTCACGACAGCCGTCCCGAAGGGCGCGCACAGAGAATTCCACGAACACTCATGTCATCACGGCAACGTTGTCATAATTATTTTTCATGTCCGCTAAAGTTTTTTGAACTACAGACCGTTTATGTTTGTATTTAGCTGAAAAGGTAAATGCAGATGTTGGAAGGCATTGGTTTCAAGCGCGACTTTCTTTGCTGGCGCGGGCGCAACTTTGACGAGCGTTATGAATGCCGTGTCGCAGCCATTGGCGATGGATTTGTAAAAGTAGAGTTCGAGTTTGATTGGATGGAGGTCAGCGCGGAGGTCGCGAGAGAGATCGCTTTTTACTTGTCTGAAGCTCTGTCAATCGCTGAACAAACCGATGGTAAAACCACGACAGCCGCGGTGCGTGAAGAAGAGTTGCTCACCAGGAAATATCGTTTGTCGTGTGGCGCATGGCAGTTCAGCGCCGAAGGTGCTGTACCTGTCGAGAATGCTAGCCTTGAGTTTCTTGAAGGTGCGATCGGCGCAGGTATCTTTGTTGCGGTTCGAACCATTGAGGACGGTGGCTTCGAACTTCAGTTCGAGTCGATGGGCTTCTCATTTTCAGCGCTGGATGCATCCTGGTTGCAAGAGAAGCTTCTTGAAGCAAGCCAACAGCTTCCAAAACAGTACCCTCGAAAAGGTTTATTTGAAGCGGCACAGATCGTAGCTGGAGGTTGGGTGCCCAACCTACCTGGCCGATGACCTAAATGCTGGCATCGTGGGCGTTCATTGCTTCCTTGAGTGAGTTGAACCAAATAAGTGGCTCGCCTTGTTCAGCGATCATAAGCCGCTGAGCAACCCTATGCACGATCGAAGTAGGGTCTGAAATCTGTTCCCCAGCGGTGAAAAATTCAACGGCCGCAATGGCGAATTTGTCTTCATTCATGGACTGTAGGCAGATGTAGCGGAGTGCCGATTTTGAGTTGAGGCGGCGCCAGGATACGACTTGGATGTAATCAACGATGTCGACTACGTTTAGTTCGGCATCGCTACGTCGGATTTGCTGTTCGCTAATGGGTTTTTTATGTGACGGATCTACAAGATGCCTTAATGCTTCTCGGCTCTCCAGGATCTGATTACGGATCTCGTTCGGGTCGATAGACATCCCGCCGCGATCGGTTACCGCGAGCGTCTTAAGCTTGTTCGCAGCATCTATGAATTCACGCTCCCTCTTGCGTTCCCTGTCTGACCTTTTATCTCTAAAAGCCCATCCATAGACGCACGCGAACCATCTCATTCTTCGACCACCTTATCGTGTTGTAGGTTGAGCATCTTCCGCGATGAGCTGGAATCCCCTAGCTCATCTTAGGTAGTCTCCATGGCTTGTTATTACGTCTTTTTACAGTTGCCCGCCAGGCGAAAATTTTGGCTAACCGCATCGGCCTCACTGTTGAAGGCCACCCGATTTTTTTCTGATACAGCATCATAGGAAGGGCACCCAGGGCGATGGTAAACCAATGTTTTCCGATTACCGATAATCGCAACGTTGACTGCTTTTTTGTTATTTCCTGCTTGAGCTGACGCAGCTTTGGTCTTTGCCTGGCTGATCGCGATTACCGGTACGCCTTTTCCCTTTTTGCTCAGATCAGCATTCAGAAATATCGGTGCATGGTCAGATATGTTTCCTCGTCCCTGAGCGTGTGTAAGCCCGAGATATTTGGGGTAGTCGAACACATGAACCGAATTGATCTTGATTGTTGAATCCTTGCTTACAAATATGTTGTCGTACAGGTTGGCAAATTTCCCGTCGGTTGTGGAAAGCGTTGAGGCACCGTTCAATACAAGAGGCTTGGCGCTCGAATCCAAGCTGTTCCAGGCAGGGGAGGTTGGTGGGGTATTGAAATCACCCATCAGCATTATTTGGTTATCGCCCGGATACGTTTCCTTCAGCCACAACCAATAATTCGAAAGCGCCACAATTTCCAACGTCCTATCTTTTTGGCTTTTGCCATAAAGGATGTGCACCGTGGCCACAACGAAATACGAGTTGTCAGTGAGGGATTTGAATCGAGCAGAGTAGGGTTCTCGCTCAAATGTGTCATCGCGGTCGAGGTATGTGACGGCGCCGTCCTCATAAGCTACTGCGTCATCCCTCCACACGAAACCATACATTTCTTTGTATGAGGAGCGACCAACCGCATGAGATGCCATGAAGCTCCATTGTTTACCGGTTTGTTTGGTCAGCTCCTTTGCTAATGCGCCCAGAGCCTCTTCATTCATCAGCTCCTGGACGGCAAGGAAATCGACCTTCTGTGCAACCTTTGCTATCGCCTTAAAATCCTTTGTATCCCGAATGCTGAGATGTTCGAGGTTCCAGGTACCAATTTTTGTGGCAGCAAACGCGTTCGCGCAGGAAAGCAAAAGACAAGCAGATATGGAGAGGACAAGCTTAAGCATTGTGAACTCAATAACGAAATTTTGGAGTGACTAGCTTTTGATGGTATTCAGGGTCTTCATCATCTGACGAAGCTGTTTGCTCAGTTCACCATTGCGGATCTGAAGCTCAGCGTTTTCAGCCTTCAGATATTCGATGGTGGTTATGAGGCTTTTATGGCTATCGACCATGTGGTTACCAATGGCCGCAGTGAGTGCCTCAGAAAGGCGAAGGTTGGTAAGACGGTCAATCTCCGACGTCTGGGAGCGAAGCTCATTTTGTATTACCTCCTTGGTTCGCTTTTTTCCTGACGTATATTTTGTCGCTGAGAAGCTCTCCCACAATTCTTCGAGCTCAATATTTTTCTGCCCGATCAATTCACTGATTTCAGGCTGACGGCGCTTGTTCAGTAGGCTGTCATGAACGCCACTGTCCTTGGCAATATTGCGAGCCACAATCCTTCGGTCTTTGATACCGAGATTGTCCCCTGCCTCCATCTGTCCCTTGATACGATCAAACGCCTTGCATACGTGCTGATAAAGTTTTCGTTTTGTTTCTGATGTGACCCACGCGGGCTCTTCAGGCGCAGCGACGGCATTTGAATACTTATCGAGGCTGAATTTCATGCCACTGCCTTCTCTTCCAAGCGACGCTCAATTTTCCGAACGACTTCTCCGCTCATATTTCCCAGTGCTTTGAGGGGATGATTTTCTGCAATGAATTGGTGAGAGATTGCCGTGCGCTCGAGTTCAAGCTTCTGCAGGTTGTTGTTCATGCTATGTGGGCAGCCGGCGCAGACTTCCGGGGCGCTACGCTGGTCGACGTTAGGGGTACCAGTTTTAGGGTCGTGGCACTTGGCAATATGTTGTTCGTTTGCACGCAAAGCGCAGTAGCCCCACTCGAACGCGGTGAACCGCTCAAATTCATTAGCTAATGCGCTAAGACGGTCATCGAATTCGGCGCCGGTGAGCACGGAAATTTCTGCCATTTCAATATCAATGCGTTTGGCAGCTGGCCCGTAGAAGCGGTCGTCAAGCTTGCCATGCGTGATCCGGCCCATAACTTCTTTGGCGTAGTCGCGTTCCATACTGATTCGAACGGACTCGCTCAGCTTCTCACGGGTATAGCGCCGCGTATGGAATGAGCCATAGGAGTGACGGAAATGCTCACGAATCTTCTCCATGACATTGCCATCAAACCTGCGGAGGGCAAATTCGGCAAATGTATGACGCGCCTGGTGGGGTGACACTTCATCGTGAATTTGACCTGCTTCAGGATATTTCTCCACCACGTAGGTTTTATAGAATGCCTTGAACCAAATCCTCAACGCGTTGGTGGTATATCCTGCATCCGCCAGCCAATGCTCGTCGCTGAATTTGCCAATACCTCGCGCAACAAAGAATGCTTCAGATCTGTAAGCCCTATGTAGTAGCGGTAGGTTGAAGTCATCCGTATCCACCGCCGACAAGGTTTTCATGAGCGTTGCTGCATCAGCCGCGATCCCGTGCAAAGACCGTGGGTGCGGGAACCCTGACTCTGTTTTCGGGTTTTCAGATGTGAACCACCAGGATCCATCTGGTTCTTGCTCGTAGTCTTTGAGCCGCATTCCGTTAATTTCGATGATCCGAAAGCCACTCAGCAGCGTGATAACAACTAGCGCGGCCTTTGTGAGCTCTGCGCAAAAGTCACTGAGCTCGCCCTGAGTCTTCCAGGGCAATGTAGCGTGATGGGTTTTGGTTGCTGCATCAATTGCAGTTCCAAATTCAACCGCAGAAGGCGCCCAGCCCCGTTCGAATCGGGACAACACGTAGTCCGGAGACTGCATTCTTCGATAGAGTGCTAGCCTGTCTTTCTCACCAAACCAACTGGTTACTTTGGTTTTCTGCTCGCGCCACTGAGTGAAAAAAATCGCCGCCATCTTTGCTTCGTCTGATTCTATTTGGCTAATGGCTTCGGCAAGCATCAGCGACGCGCAGGTCATGGGGATCGAGCCGTAGCTCCCGCCTTTGATCCATGTTGCGTAATCCACTTCCAACTCGTGGAGCAACGGCTCCATTGTGCTTTTTTTGAACGGGCCAGTCATTCGGTAAACGACACCGTCTACGAGCTTTCCAGAATGGAGCATGGTGTAAGTTCGTTCGAGGATCTTACAGAGCATTGTCATGGTTGATACGCCCAGAATAAGACCTCCGTCCTCGTTATTCTCTTTTCTAACCATAAGGGCGCGGATCATCAGCTGGATCTCAAGCCTTGAAAGAGATTGGAGCGTTCGATCTGGAAATTTAGCCTCCCAATACTCACACACCTCACGTAGGTACGCGATTTCTTGGCGCGCACTTGAAAGGCTACTTACAACAATACGGCCTTTGTCGTCTGCATAACCTCGAGAAATATCCCCAGCCATGAAATACATTTGGGCATACAGCCTCTTCATCATGGAGCATTTCCACGCGAAGCTGACGTCAAAGAACGATCCCGTGAGAGGATCCTGAATCTGAAATATTTCATCACCGTATTTATTGAGTTTCGCTGGATCATCTACCGCCATAGTAAACAGCGGAGAAGAGGGTGCTTGATTCTGCATGGTTGCTTACCTGATAACCGGGGTAGGGAAAGTGTGTTTCTTAAGCATGTCTTTTCCCTTGGCAATGGTTTGTTGGTCAAACCGGTCAAGGGCGTCTTCTACGTACGCTGCCTGCATTGCAATAGAAAACGCTTTCAACTCATCTTCAATAGACGACTTTTTAAGCTGGTTGATGCACTCATCCCTATACCCGATTAGCAGTGCGGCAGTAATAGCGTTGGTGATGATGAATGTCTTGCTGTCTCTTTCAAGCTGTCCGAAAGGCGAAATCGTATAGCCAGCACGTTGGGCAGATAGCAGCAGCTCGTCGAATTCCTCAAGCTCGCCGCTATCGCTTTTAACTTGGGCCCAGCCAAGCATGACTTTAAGCTGTGCCACACTTATGAGTGCTTCATCGCGTATAGCTGCTTGAATCTTGCGCGCATCTTCAACCATAAGATGGCCGACGTGTGTCGCAAATAACGCTCGTTTATTTAGGCGATATTTTGTTTCGCTGGAATGCATGTACACAGCTTCTTTCACGCCCGGAGAGTGAGCGGTAGCGTCGGCTCCTACAACCTCTTGGGAATATTTTTCAAAACCTTCATTCCCTGGGTTTGCACCGTCTACGTCCAAAATTGCACGTGATTGGGCGATCGCTGTGATACTGATTGTTTGCCGTTTGACGGGGGTGGGGTTTTGGCCCGTGATACCAATCGCAGCATTTTCATGTCGCCGCTTTTTGTTGTTCCAGATAGGACGATTATTCAGAGATACGCGGCGCAATATGTCTGCGAATAGCTCAATTTCTGAATCAGCGTCGTACAACGTTTGGTAATTGAGCGATTGCTGAAAGGCGGCCATAGCCAGGGGCCGATACAGCACGCTGTCAACACCTTGAAGGTTGCCCGTGACCGGGAGATCAAACATAAATTCTCCAGACTCCGGGAAACGCCGATGAAAGCTTTTTTTCAGCTCGTCAAATTCGCAATAGGCTTGGTACTGCATGGATTTACGGAAGTGCATAGGCACATCGCGAACGGATTGCTCACTCCGGTGCTTCAAAAAAATCGGGGATGCTACGCTCGGAGTGATCCTCAGATCGCCTTGCAGCATTTCTTTGACACCCGTCAGCTGAACCCGGTCAGTCGCTAGAAGCCATGCGAATGCCATCTCCTCGCTAGGGGTATGCTTTAAAAGGAAAAGGTAATCGATGTTGTGGAAATACAGCTTGTGGTCGTTGTTCTCAGGATAAATGTCCAACGCGCCAGTATGCCGAAGGCCTAATTTTATTAGCCTGTTAGCTTCTTCGATTGTCAGGGGCGCACTTCCCTCGATTTGAGCGTAAGCAAAATCAGTTCTGTTATGAAGAAGTCGCTCCTTCAACAACAGGTTGTCACTTTTCAGGATGGCGCCAGCCAATACCTTGTAAACGGTGCTACGGTCAGTCTTGAACGTGCTGTACCTAAGCTGATCGTAATCATTGCCACATTTGTTAAGCATCTTAGCGACTTGGCGCATTACATCTTTATTGCCAAGCAGCTCCATGCGCTGTTCATTCATTACCCTGAGGTACTGACAGCAAAAATAAATTGTCGACCTAACAATTTTTAACTCATCTTTCTCGGGTTGATTCGTAACCTGACCTAAGCTCGGGGTTGCTTTGCCGGATCGGTTGGACACTGAAGGAATATATACAATAGCTTCTCGTACAATCGTGGCTGCGTCTGATGATTCTGGCTTGCCATATGTAGCATCAAGAAAGCTATCAAAAGCTGTACGGTACGCCGACATATAGGCGCAAATGGTATTTTGCTGAACGTTTTGAACAGTGCGCAGGTATCGAGTGTAGTCTTGCATTACCGCCGCTGGCAGCATCTGCGCATCGGGGTATTCTGCTATGGCCCAATCTGCAAGGCTGCTGAACCTCAATGCTCTGCTGTAGTTATCGCTGAGTGAGTTCTTTTTGCATTCAGCGGTATTGAAATATTGCAACAGCGCACGGAAAATCGGGCAGTTATGGAACTGCTCTGGAATTTCCACACGACGATGATTGATATTTTTTCCCTTGCCGCTCGGTACCGCAACGATTGCGAAAGTATCTGATGGACTAAAATTCAGAATCGGGTTAGGCGCGAGCGAGGATAGGCCTGCCGCAGATTCTGCTACAAACTCAGAGGTATCAATCATTGTGTTCATCGTTTAATGCACGCCTAACCTTTTCACGTCGCTGAAGTTTACCATCGAAGACTACATAGTCTTTAGTAGTCGCTACGTCTTCATGCCCCATTTGTTCTGGAACGTACTGCCAAGGGTCGTATCCGTTTTTGTAGCAGAAGTCAACTAAGTTGGTAGCGTATGTGTGCCTCAACGCATGGAAGGTCAACTTCAGAAAGTTGGGTTTGGTTATGAAGTGCAGATGAGGATCTTTCGTGTGAAGTTCATCTATCACGTTCTCGATATTCGCGCTAGCCAAGACTCTGGCAGATTTGAAAATATTAGTGGCATGCCCTTCAAACAACGAAGCTCCATCTCTCTTGCATATAAGAGATCCGTCTGCAACATATTCAGGCTTGCGTCGACCTTCTAAAAATGTCTTAATTTTTTTGAAGACTTTGGGGTGGAAGTCAACCTGTCGAAGCTTATCTCCCTTTCCTATGATCGGCACGGTTATGGTCTTGTCATTACTCTGGACTGCCACCGCAATCCGTTTCCTCAGATCAGCCGTTTGCAAATTTCGCGGATCTGTCACCTCGGCACAGCGGAGTCCGCAATAGTAGCCAAGGTGAAGTACCAGCTCGTCCCGCTCCTTTTCAAAAGGAGACTTAGCCTTGACGTTGCTCAGCAGGCTGCTGAAGATGCCCTTCTCGATGTACTTGTTGTATAGGTCAAAGTTGACTTTTTTCTCGCTGTCACCCTGAACCTTCTGCTCCGTCGAGACGTAGTTGTAGGTGAAGGCCGCTGGAGCATCGAGCATGCCAATCTGCCATGCGTGCGCGTAGAACTGCTTTAGCGTGGAAATGTGACGATTAGTCGTCTTGTCGGTACACGACCTGGCAGTCTTCAAGTGGCCGTAGAGGTAGCCTGACATATCCGTGTCGGTCAGCTTCCTCCAGTCTTGCCCATGAGCTCGCAATGCCTCGAAGAAGCTTCTCAGGTCGTGTGCGCTGGATCGGATGGAATTTGAGAGCTGCCCGTCCTGCGCCATGTGTATCAAGTAAAGCGTTGGGGCAGGGACGATACTGCTTTCGGTGAGGGGCCCATCCTCGAGAATCACGAAGCTGTTGATCGCACCACCTGACCAGCCAATGCCCACTACCTTCTTAACGTTCACCCATCGCACCCCAGGACGTTGAAGCGGAATGGCTTCATAAACCTAAGCTAATCAGTGGCTTAGGTCGTGTCAACGTGTCCTAAGCAGGGTGTCAACGTTTCTTATAAATAGATTCTCTCTCGGATAAACCTCGCCAATGCTCGGCACCAGGTTGTGCAAGTCGGCTTCGGCGCGCTTGAACACGTCGTCGTGGCGCGTACAGTTCTTGCGCCCGCCGTCTTGCCAGCACTGGCGCTGATGCCCGATCTGCCAGGCCGGAACGATATGTTCCCACTCAATGCGTGCGGCGCGGTTGGCGTTTTTGCGTGGTACGTAGCCGCAGGCCTTCAAGTCCACGCGGTTGCCGGTGTACTTGCAGCCGCAATAGAACTCGGTGGATTGTGGGGCGTAAAGCTTCCAGGCGACTTTCTTGGCTTCGCTGAAGGTTCGGGGCGCCTGGGCGTGAGCGGTGACGGCAAAAAACAGGCAACACCCCGCGATAAAACGGACACTCATTGAGTCAATCTTCCTTCGGCACAACCCAGAAAATCTGCACACCGCCGTCGTCGCGATAAGCGAGGGTGACGTTGTCGTTTTCAGCGATTTCCTCCAGCAAACGCGCCCATTCATCCTCTGGCTCGTCCGGCAAACGGAAGATCAACGCCGCCTTGGCTTTCTGGGCATTGGTCGAATTGATGATCTTTTGTACGCGAACGGCGAGGCGTGCGTAGGCATCGGGTGGGGTTGGAGTTGTGGAAGAGGGCTTTGCCACGGAGTATTCCTTAATAAGCTGTACGCACATACAGTATTTAACTGTAGGCGTTTTCGCAACTAATTAGATTTCAAGAAGTCCGTCTGACAGCAAATCGGGTAATTAGGCGTAGGGCGAAGGAGTTTTAAGCGGGGAGGGCAGGAGCGGATAGAACCGCCCCTGCCGAGGTGTCACTGGGGATCAATATTCCCAGAACATCCGTTGCAGCTCTTTGCTGTCCTGGGTCTTGGTCAGGGCAACCATCGCCAGGATGCGGGCTTTCTGTGGGTTCAGGTCGTGTGCAGCCACCCAGTCGTACTTGTCGTCCGGTTGTTCGGCGTTACGCAGAACGAAACCACCGGCATTCACGTGGGAAGAGCGGATGATCTGAACGCCTTGCTTGCGCAGTTCCTGCAGGGCAGGGACCACCTTGGAGGACACCGAGCCATTACCGGTGCCGGCATGGATGATGGCTTTCGCGCCAGCTTGGGCCAGGGCTTTGACCGCGGTGTCGCTCACGTTGCCATAGCCATAGGCGATTTCAACGTCAGGCAGGCTCTTGATGTTTTTGATGTCGAATTCCGAATCCATGGTGTGACGCTTGGCTGGCAAGCGGAACCAGTAGGATTTGCCTTCAACCACCATGCCCAGCGGGCCCCATGGGCTCTTGAATGCTTCGGTCTTGATATTGATCATCTTGCTGACGTCGCGACCCGACTGGATCTCGTCGTTCATGGTGACCAGCACGCCTTTGCCGCGTGCGTCTTTGCTGCCGGCCACGGCTACGGCGTTGTACAGGTTAAGCATGCCGTCTGCCGACATCGCGGTGCCTGGGCGCATGGATCCGACCACCACGATGGGCTTGTCGGTCTTTTCCACCAGGTTCAGGAAGTAGGCGGTTTCTTCCAGGGTGTCGGTACCGTGGGTGATCACGATGCCATCCACGTCTTTGCTGTCGGCCAGTTCGGCAACGCGGCGACCCAGTTGCAGCAGGTTTTCATTGTTGATGCTTTCGGACGCAATTTGCATCACTTGCTCGCCGCGCACATTGGCGATCTGGCTAAGCTCAGGAACACCGGCAATCAATTGCTCGATACCGACTTTGGCCGCTTGGTAGGTGGCACTGTTGGCCGCACTGGCGCCAGCGCCGGCAATGGTGCCGCCGGTGGCGAGGATCACCACGTTGGACAGTTTGGTCTTGGATTCTACTTCCTTTGCCTGGGCGGCAACGGGGAACAGCAGCAGAAGGGCTAACGCGCCCGGAACAAAGTTTTTCAGTGCAGATTTCATTATTTTTCTCTCTGGTTTTTGATGAGTGCTGTAGCAGGTTCATCTAGAACACCCGGGCGGTTCTGAATGCCACGAGGTGATGGGGTAGAGCAGGATCTGTACCAGGCTGATTGTGTTCGAAGTTATAAAATAACTTATTGATTTATAACAATTTAATTTGAGTTTAGATGGGGCGGTGTCAGGTCGGTGTCCGGCTTTCCGAACATCGGACCTTATTGCGTTCGGTTGTCCGAAAAAGTTGAACGCCGACCCTTGGGGTTTGCATGAATAATGCGCCATAGCCTGTCGTTTTAGAGAACGACTGGGAGCGTGCGATGTTTAACGGCGCCTATCGTCAGGTGCGAGGGAGGGCGTAGATGAAAGGCTGTTTTCAACCGTTGACAAATCTCGACAAGGTTCTCATAGTTTGAATAACGCAAACGTTTGCGAGATGTTTCACGGGGTGCTCCCTGAGTACTGTGACAGCTCGTATCAGCCACCCGGGTGGGAGGGCTGCCGAAGCGATCTTCGGTGCAAGCGTTGCTCACAATAATCATAAGATCGGAGTGAACCCATGAAGCTGCCATTTGCCGGACGTCTTCTTGCTGTCGCTGTGCTTGCTGCCGCATCCGCTGCCCTGCCTCTCTCCTCTGCATTTGCCGATGACGCCGCCAAACCCAAGGTTGGCCTGGTCATGAAATCCCTCGCCAACGAATTCTTCGTCACCATGCAAGACGGTGCCAAGACGTACCAGAAAGAACACGCCGCCGATTTCGACATGATCACCAACGGGATCAAGAACGAAACCGATACCAGCGCGCAGATCGATATCGTCAATCAGATGATCCTCGCCAAGGTCAATGCCATCGTCATCGCACCCGCCGATTCCAAGGCGCTGGTCACCGTGCTGAAGAAGGCTTCGGATGCCGGTATCAAAGTCGTCAACATCGACAACCGCCTGGACCCGGACGTGCTCAAAAGCAAAAACCTCGATATTCCATTCGTAGGCCCGGACAACCGCAAAGGCTCCAAGCTGGTGGGCGACTACCTGGCCAAGCAACTGGCCTCGGGTGACAAGGTCGGCATCATCGAAGGCGTGCCGACGACCACCAACGCCCAGCAACGTACCGCAGGCTACAAGGATGCGATGGACGCTGCCGGCATGAAGATCGTCTCCACTCAATCGGGCAACTGGGAAATCGACCAGGGCCAGAAAGTCGCTTCCGCCATGTTGAGTGAATACCCTGACCTCAAGGCCCTGCTGGCCGGTAACGACAACATGGCCCTGGGTGCTGTTTCCGCCGTACGCGCGGCAGGCAAGGCTGGCAAAGTGCTGGTCGTGGGCTACGACAACATCGAAGCCATCAAGCCGATGCTGCAAGACGGCCGCGTACTCGCGACCGCTGACCAGGCCGCTGCCCAGCAAGCCGTGTTCGGTATCCAGAACGCGCTCAAGCTGGTCAAGGGTGAGAAAGTCGACTCCAAGGACGGCGTGATCGAAACCCCGGTCGAACTCGTCCTCAAGAAGTAATCCTGGCAGTACCCAACAGCGCTCGCTCGTCCTGAGCGGGCGCCTGGAGATTTTCCTATGTCATCTTCCGCCCCGAACGCTGTCCTCTCGGTCAGCGGTATCGGCAAGACCTATGCCCAGCCGGTTCTGTCCGACATCACCCTGACGCTCAATCGCGGGGAAGTGCTGGCGCTGACCGGTGAGAACGGTGCCGGCAAAAGCACCTTGTCGAAGATCATCGGCGGGCTGGTCACGCCGACCACCGGGCATATGCAGTTCAATGGACAGGACTACCGCCCCGGCAGCCGCACCCAGGCCGAAGAGCTGGGTGTGCGCATGGTCATGCAGGAACTCAACCTGCTGCCGACGCTGACCGTCGCCGAAAACCTGTTCCTGGATAACCTGCCCAGCCATTGTGGCTGGATCAGCCGCAAGCAACTGCGCAAGGCTGCGATCGAGGCCATGGCCCAGGTCGGCCTGGATGCTATCGACCCGGATACACTGGTCGGCAGCCTGGGCATTGGCCATCAGCAAATGGTCGAGATCGCCCGTAACCTGATCGGCGACTGCCATGTATTGATCCTCGACGAACCCACGGCCATGCTCACCGCCCGTGAAGTCGAGATGCTGTTTGAACAAATCACCCGCCTGCAGGCCCGGGGCGTGGCGATCATCTACATTTCACACCGGCTGGAAGAGCTGGCCCGTGTAGCCCAACGCATCGCGGTATTGCGTGACGGCAAGCTGGTCTGTGTCGAGCCGATGGCCAACTACAACAGCGAGCAACTGGTCACTTTGATGGTTGGACGCGAACTGGGCGAGCACATCGACCTGGGCCCGCGCACCATTGGCGGCCCGGCGCTGACGGTGAAAGGCCTGACCCGCTCGGACAAAGTCCGCGATGTGTCCTTTGAAGTGCGTGCGGGCGAGATCTACGGCATTTCCGGCCTGATCGGTGCCGGTCGTACTGAACTGTTGCGCCTGATCTTCGGCGCCGACCTGGCCGACAGCGGCACCGTTGCGCTTGGCTCGCCGGCCCAAGTGGTGAGCATTCGCTCGCCTGTCGATGCGGTGGGCCACGGCATTGCCCTGATCACCGAGGACCGCAAGGGCGAAGGCCTGCTGCTGACTCAATCGATCAGCGCCAACATTGCCCTGGGCAACATGCCAGAAATTTCCGGTGGCGGCGTGGTCAACAGCCGCAATGAAACTGCGCTGGCCAAGCGCCAGATCGATGCCATGCGCATCCGCAGTTCCAGCCCGGCGCAGTTGGTCTCCGAGTTGTCCGGTGGTAACCAGCAGAAGGTGGTGATCGGCCGCTGGCTGGAGCGCGATTGCTCGGTGATGCTGTTCGATGAGCCGACCCGTGGTATCGACGTCGGTGCCAAATTCGATATTTATGCCTTGCTGGGCGAATTGACCCGCCAGGGCAAAGCGCTGGTGGTGGTGTCCAGTGACCTGCGCGAACTCATGCTGATTTGCGACCGCATCGGCGTGTTGTCCGCCGGGCGCTTGATCGAGACTTTCGAGCGCGACAGCTGGACCCAGGACGAATTGCTCGCCGCCGCCTTTGCCGGCTATCAGAAACGTGATGCGCTGCTCAACGACGCAGTGCTTAGGGATACCCCATGAAAACCACAACTTCCCCCGGCAAGACTGGCGGCAACTTCTACGGCCTGGGTACTTACCTGGGCCTGGCGGGCGCCTTGCTGGCGATGATCGCGCTGTTCTCGGTGCTCAGCGACCACTTCCTGTCCTATGACACCTTCAGCACCCTGGCCAACCAGATTCCAGACTTGATGGTGCTGGCAGTGGGCATGACGTTCATCCTCATTATCGGCGGCATCGACCTGTCGGTGGGCTCGGTGCTGGCCCTGGCGGCGTCGGCCGTCAGCGTGGCGATTCTCGGCTGGGGCTGGAGCGTGTTGCCGGCCGCTGTGCTGGGCATGGGTTGCGCGGCGTTGGCGGGCACCATCACCGGTTCGATCACCGTGGCCTGGCGCATTCCGTCATTCATCGTGTCCCTTGGCGTGCTGGAAATGGCCCGTGGCGTGGCGTACCAGATGACCGGTTCGCGCACTGCCTACATCGGTGATTCATTTGCCTGGCTGTCCAATCCGATTGCCTTCGGTATCTCGCCATCGTTCATCATCGCGCTACTGGTGATCATCGCCGCACAGCTTGTATTGACGCGTACCGTGTTTGGTCGTTACCTGATCGGTATCGGCACCAACGAAGAGGCCGTACGCCTGGCGGGGATCAATCCCAAGCCCTACAAGATCCTGGTGTTCAGCCTCATGGGCCTGCTGGCTGGTGTGGCGGCGCTGTTCCAGATTTCGCGCCTGGAAGCCGCGGACCCGAATGCGGGCTCCGGCCTGGAGTTGCAAGTGATCGCCGCGGTGGTGATCGGCGGCACCAGCCTGATGGGCGGGCGCGGCTCGGTGATCAGTACCTTTTTTGGTGTGTTGATTATTTCGGTATTGGCCGCCGGCCTGGCGCAGATCGGTGCCACGGAGCCCACGAAGCGCATCATTACCGGTGCCGTGATCGTGATTGCCGTGGTCCTCGATACCTACCGCAGCCAGCGCGCCAGTCGGCGAGGCTGAACCATGGCAACGATCAAGGATGTGGCAGCGCTTGCAGGTATTTCCTACACCACGGTGTCCCATGTGGTGAACAAGACGCGCCCGGTCAGCGAGCCGGTACGTATCAAGGTCGAAGCGGCGATCAAGCAGCTCGACTACGTGCCCAGCGCCGTCGCGCGTTCGCTCAAGGCCAAGACCACAGCCACTATCGGTTTGCTGGTGCCCAACAGCCTCAATCCGTATTTCGCGGAATTGGCCCGGGGTATCGAGGATTACTGTGAGCGTAATGGCTACTGCGTGATTCTTTGCAACTCCGACGACAACGCCGAAAAACAGCGTAACTATTTGCGCGTGTTGCTGGAAAAACGCATCGACGGCTTGATCGTGACCTCGGTGGGCGGCGACGACAGCGGTCTTGCCGCCGGTTTGAGCGCGGTGCGTACGCCCATGGTGATCGTCGACCGGGCGCTGGATGGCATTGACGTGGATCTGGTGCGTATCGACCACGAGGAGGGCGCCTACCTGGCGACCCGACACTTGCTCGAACTGGGCCACCGAGACATCGCCTGCATCGGCGGTCCGGCCCATACCCGTGTCGCGCAGATGCGTCTGGCGGGGTATCACCGCGCGCTGCGAGAGGCGGGTGTCGACGTGGCAGCCAATCGCACCCAGGAGAGCGACTTCACCAGCACCGGCGGTTATGCCGCCGCCGTCCAGTTATTGGCGCACAATCCGCCCAGCGCGATTTTTGCCAGCAACGACATGATCGGTTTCGGTGTGCTGCGCGCAGCAGCCGAGCGCAATATCCGCGTGCCGGGCGAGCTGTCAGTGATTGGTTTTGATGACATTCAAATGGGCTGTTACGTCTACCCGGCGTTGACGACGGTCGGACAGTCGATCGTGCAACTGGGCGAGACGGCAGCCGAGCTGTTACTGCGAAGAATTGCGACACCCCACATGCCGATCGATCAACGCATCGTGACGCCGAGCATTGTATTGCGTGAGTCGACGGCGCCCGTCGCCGGTACATTCGCCCAATACCGCTGAACCGAATTGATGAGTACTGATGTATGCCAGCAAAAGTAGTGGTAGTAGGCAGCTTGAACATGGACCTGGTGACCCGCGCCAGCCGGCTGCCGCGTGCCGGTGAAACGCTCATCGGGCAGACATTTTCCACCGTGCCTGGCGGGAAGGGCGCGAACCAGGCGGTCGCTTCGGCGCGGCTGGGCGCTGATGTTTCGATGATCGGCTGTGTGGGCACCGACGCCTATGGCACCCAATTGCGTGACGCATTGCTGGTGGAGGGCATTGATTGCCAGGCTGTCAGCACGGTGGAGGGCTCCAGTGGCGTGGCCTTGATCGTGGTGGATGACAGCAGCCAGAACGCGATTGTGATCGTAGCCGGCAGTAACGGCGAACTGACACCTGCCTCGTTGCAGGCGTTTGACGCGGTGCTGCAAGCGGCCGACGTGATCGTCTGCCAACTGGAAGTGCCGATGAATACGGTGGGCTACACCCTCCAGCGCGGCCGTGAGCTGGGCAAGACGGTGATCCTAAATCCAGCTCCGGCCAGCGTTCCCTTGCCGGCTGAGTGGTACGCGTCGATCGACTACCTCATTCCCAATGAAAGCGAAGCCACGGCACTGAGCGGCGTGACAGTCGACTCGATTGACAGCGCCAAGGTGGCAGCGACCCAACTGATCCAGGCCGGAGCCGGTAAAGTGATCATCACCCTGGGATCCCAGGGCGCGCTGTTTACCGACGGCCAGCGCTTCGAGCACCTGCAGGCGCCGAAGGTCAAGGCGGTCGACACCACGGCTGCGGGCGACACCTTCGTCGGCGGTTTCGCCGCGGCACTGGCCAACGGCAAAAGCGAGGCTGAGGCCATCCGCTTTGGCCAGGTCGCGGCGGCACTGTCGGTCACCCGTGCCGGCGCGCAACCCTCTATTCCAACGCTGCACGACGTACAAGGTTTTGTGCCCTCATGAAAAAGACACCTCTGCTTAATATTGCCCTGTCGCGTGTCATCGCTTCGCTGGGGCATGGCGACATTCTGGTGATTGGCGATGCCGGCCTGCCGGTGCCGCCGGGCGTCGAGCTGATTGACCTGGCGTTGACCCAGGGCATCCCGGATTTCATCAGCACCTTGCGTATCGTGCTCAGTGAAATGCAGGTGGAGAGTCATGTGCTGGCCGAAGAAATCCTGCTCAAGCAACCGCCGGCGCTGGCCGAACTCAACACGCTCACAGAGCAGACCGCCCTCGGTGAGCGGCGCCTGGTCAGCCATGAAGAATTCAAGCAACTCAGCCGCAAGGCGCGCGCCGTGGTGCGCACCGGCGAATGCCAGCCTTACTGCAATATCGCGCTGGTGTCCGGCGTAACGTTCTAGCGTTCTCAACGACAAGGAGTGTTTTATGCAACGTGGTCTCCCAACCCTGAAAAACCTGTTCCGGAGTGTTCTGCTTTTGTCCGCACTCACTGCTGCAAGCGCCCAGGCGGCGGAAAAGATCGATCTGATCATCGACACTGACCCAGGCGCTGATGATGTGGTGGCCTTGCTGTTCGCCATGGCTTCCCCCGATGAGCTGAATATCCGTGCGTTGACCACCGTCGCCGGCAATGTGCGCCTGGACAAGACCTCTCGCAACGCACGCCTGGCCCGCGAGTGGGCAGGGCGCGAGGAAATCCCGGTGTATGCCGGTGCACCAGCCCCGCTGCTGCGCACGCCGATCTACGCGGAGAACATCCATGGCAAGGAAGGTATTTCCGGTGTCACCGTGCATGAGCCCAAGAAGGGCCTGGCGGACGGCAATGCCGTTGACTACCTGATCAAGACCCTGAGCACCGCCAAGCCGCACAGCATCACCATCGCCATGCTCGGCCCGCAGACCAACCTGGCGCTGGCACTGACCCAGGCACCGGAAATCACCCAAGGCATCAAGGAGGTCGTGGTGATGGGCGGCGCACACTTCAATGGTGGCAATATCACCCCAGTGGCGGAATTCAACCTGTTCGCCGACCCGGTTGCCGCCGAGATTGTGCTCAAGAGTGGTGTCAAGCTGACCTACCTGCCGCTGGACGTCACCCACAAGGTGTTGACCAGCGAAGCACGCCTGAAAAAGATCGCTGACATCAAGAACAACGCGAGCAAGGTGGTGGGCGATATTCTTAACGAATACGTCAAGGGCGATATGGAACACTATGGTATTCCTGGCGGCCCGGTGCATGACGCAACCGTTATCGCCTACCTGCTCAAACCGTCGCTGTTCAGTGGGCGTCAGGCGAACATGGTGGTGGATAGCCGTGAAGGTCCAACCTTCGGCCAGACCATCGTCGATTGGTACGACGGCCTGAAGCGGGAAAAGAATGTGTTCTGGGTTGAGAATGGCGACGCCCAGGGCTTCTTCGATCTGTTGACCGAGCGCCTGGCACGTCTGAAGTAATGGCTTTACCGGTCGGCGCTCGCCGGCCGGTTCTTATTCGCGCTCGGGGTCGTGTGCCCCCATGTGATCGGCCGGGTATTTCTCGAATATCTGGCCGATGAACGCTTGCGCCGCCTGCGTGCCCAGTTCCTTGACCAGCAGGTCGATACCAATGATTGCCAATTCCTCGGGGCTACCGGGGCTGTAGGAGCTTTGCCCTTGGGGCCACTTAGCTTTGATGTCGGCTTGGAGCGTTACGGTGGTCATGACGGTCTCGCGAGGCTAGAAGTACTGGGCAGTGCGCTGGAACGCGGTTCTAACCGAGCCAGTTAACCATTTTGTATCGCGTTTGGCACTGATACTTAGGCATGAGGCGATTCGGAATCACGGCAACGCTGTGCGACACTGTCGGCCTGTTTAATTGCCGGGGACACCACGTGCAGATCGATTTGAACAACCCCGAGGACCTGACATTGGCCAATGTGCGCCAATTGCTCGCCAGTGCCAGCGACGACGAACATACCCAGTTGCGGGTGACCAAGGCTGGAATCGCCTATATCTCCTCGGGGAAGCTTGTAGGCGGTGTGGACATCGACGGGCTGCTGTTTCGCCTGGAAACTTGGGCAAAAGGCTCAGGGTACGTGGGAAATGTGGCTGCCAGTGACGAGGTCTGGGTGACCCAGATTTTCAATGCGCTGAAACAGAATTGGCCGACGCCGGAATTTGACTACATCGATATCTACTGATTTCGTTCATATCTGGTCACGATTGACCGGGCGAATGCCTGTCGAGAGTCAGGCAGACTTGCCCTGCGGCGGTTTACGTCTTGAAACCAATCCGCCCAATCGCTGTCGCACGATCTCTGTCCATTTTTTATCATAGGAGGCTTCATGCCTTGGAAGCTCGCATCATTCGGTACTTTGTTGGCAGCACTCGCGTTGGCGGGTTGCAGCACCCCGGGTGCCTCTGAGCCAGCCAAAGACGCCGCCGTGGCCGATGCCGGTCATAGCCGCTGTGAGTCGAAGGCCGCCGAATTCACGATCGGCCAGAAAGCTTCGCCCCAATTGCTGGAGCAGGCGCGTACCCGTGCCGGTGCGCAGAACGCACGCATCCTCAAGCCTAACGACATGATCACCCTGGAGTATCGCTCCGACCGCTTGAACCTGAACACTGACGACAACCTGGTGATCACGCGAGTCAATTGCGGCTAAGTCGCTCCAGGCTTGTGCAGCGCCCATAAAAAACCCCGTCACATGGACGGGGTTTTTTTAGCTCAGCGGAGAATTACTCGCCGCGAACCTGTGCAGCTTGCATACCCTTTTGGCCTTTCTCAGCCACGAAGGAAACGGTTTGGCCTTCTTTCAGGCTTTTGAAACCGTCGCTTTCGATAGCTTTGAAGTGTACGAACAGGTCGTCACCGCCACCTTGAGGAGTGATGAAGCCGAAGCCTTTTTCATCGTTGAACCATTTAACGGTGCCGGTTTGGCGATTAGACATGGTGTATCTCCAAGAAACATATATTTTCAGTAGTGCTGTGCTGCTCAGGCCAACTGGGCACACCGGGCTATCATAGTCGAAATGTTCGGCTTGGGAGCCCCCCCAAGGCATTGTTTGCTAATCAATAGCGTTGCGTTTAGTGCCTTGGTCGGCTGAAAGCCCCGATTTACGGGGCTTAAGCTCGAAATATCAGCTGGTAAAAAAAGCCGTAAAACCTGTGTAATTTGTGAGAAATGGCAGTTTTCGGGCCATTTTTCTGGCAAAACAGCTGTGTGATCAGCCGCAAATCTTACTTTTTCTTCACGACTTTGCAGGACGAAATAGCCGCGACTGCTTTGTTTTTAAGCTCCGGGCTGGCGTTCTGGTTCGTCATGAGTTCTTTGATTTCGGCAGTGCTCAGTTCAGCGTTGATCTTGTCGGCGCCACATTCGCAATGGGCTTTGGCAGTTTTGACGTCTACGTTCTGGCTGGCGGCGGCGCTGCAGTCGCTGACGAAGCTGTCGCGGGCACCGGCTGGCCAGTTCGACGGGGCAGCAGCTTGCGCACCGAGGGAGAGGAGGGTCAGGGAAGCGGCGAGAGCGAGGGTAGAGGTAAAACGCATCATGAGGATGCTCCTTTGGGTCGAGGACGAACGGCGATTCTCGGAGGGTTTGAGGGCTGGCGTACAGCCCAAGTTCACTTTTGCAGCTATAAAGGGCGGAATTTGTATTTACGCAAGATAGCGGCGGCACGATGACCGTTCATCTGTGCTAGCATCTTCGGCCTGGCTATTTCCAGGCGCGCCCAATGCCGCCTTGCCATGTTCTTTTTAGCTCACTCCAGTCACTCTGGTTCGATTATCGGTTGGCCGAAAGGCTCCTGCCGCTGTAAGGCAGGCGTTCATCATTGAACGGCCTGGTATTGGATCTTGTACTGGCTCATCCCAACCCACGTGACCTTTGGTAGGGGTCACCACTAGGAGAGGAGGCGCCATGCCAACTATTACTCTTCCCGACGGCAGTCAACGTTCATTCGATCATTCGGTTTCCGTAGCTGAGGTCGCCGCATCCATTGGTGCAGGCCTGGCCAAGGCCACCGTGGCCGGCAAGGTCGACGGCAAGCTCGTCGACGCCAGCGACCTGATCACCAGCGATGCCAGCCTGCAAATCATCACGCCCAAGGATCAAGAGGGGCTGGAGATCATTCGCCACTCCTGCGCGCACTTGATTGGCCACGCGGTCAAGCAACTGTATCCAACCGCGAAAATGGTGATCGGCCCGGTCATCGAAGAAGGCTTCTATTACGACATCGCCTATGAGCGTCCTTTCACTCCGGACGACCTGGCTGCGATCGAACAGCGCATGCACCAGCTGATCGAAAAAGACTACGACGTGATCAAGAAAGTCACGCCGCGCGCCGAAGTCATCGACGTGTTCACCGCCCGTGGCGAAGACTACAAGTTGCGCCTGGTGGAAGACATGCCGGAGGAGCAGGCCATGGGCCTGTACTACCACGAAGAATATGTCGACATGTGCCGTGGCCCGCACGTGCCGAATACGCGCTTCCTCAAATCGTTCAAGCTGACCAAGCTGTCCGGCGCCTACTGGCGTGGCGACGCGAAGAACGAGCAACTGCAACGGATCTACGGCACCGCCTGGGCTGACAAGAAGCAGCTGGCGGCCTACATCCAGCGCATCGAAGAAGCCGAAAAACGCGACCACCGCAAGATCGGCAAGCGCTTGAACCTGTTCCACCTCCAGGAAGAAGCGCCGGGCATGGTGTTCTGGCACCCGAACGGCTGGACCCTGTATCAGGTGCTCGAGCAGTACATGCGCAAGGTTCAGCGTGAGAACGGCTACCTGGAAATCAAGACGCCCCAGGTTGTTGACCGTAGCCTCTGGGAGAAGTCCGGGCACTGGGCCAACTACGCCGACAACATGTTCACCACCCAGTCGGAAAACCGCGACTACGCCATCAAGCCGATGAACTGCCCGTGCCACGTGCAGGTGTTCAACCAAGGCCTGAAGAGCTACCGCGAGTTGCCGATGCGCCTGGCTGAGTTCGGTGCCTGCCACCGTAACGAGCCATCGGGTGCGCTGCACGGCATCATGCGTGTGCGTGGTTTTACCCAGGACGACGCCCACATCTTCTGCACCGAAGAGCAGATGCAGGCCGAATCCGCCGCGTTCATCAAGCTGACCATGGATGTTTATCGCGATTTCGGCTTTACCGAAGTCGAGATGAAACTGTCCACTCGTCCGGAAAAACGCGTTGGCTCCGACGAGCTGTGGGATCGCGCCGAAGCTGCACTGGCCGCTGCGCTCGACAGTGCGGGCCTTGCGTACGATCTGCAGCCGGGCGAAGGCGCGTTCTACGGTCCGAAGATCGAGTTCTCGCTGAAAGATTGCCTTGGCCGCGTCTGGCAGTGTGGTACCCTGCAGCTCGATTTTAACCTGCCGATCCGTCTGGGCGCCGAATACGTGTCCGAAGACAACAGCCGTAAACACCCAGTTATGCTGCACCGGGCGATCCTCGGCTCGTTCGAACGGTTCGTCGGGATCCTGATCGAGCACTACGAGGGTGCATTCCCTGCGTGGTTGGCTCCGACCCAGGCAGTGATCATGAATATCACTGATAAACAGGCAGATTTTGCCGCCGAAGTTGAAAAAACTCTCAACGAAAGCGGGTTTCGTGCCAAGTCCGACTTGAGAAATGAAAAGATCGGCTTTAAAATCCGCGAGCATACTTTGCTCAAGGTTCCCTATCTTTTGGTTATCGGAGATCGGGAAGTCGAGATGCAGACTGTCGCTGTGCGTACTCGTGAAGGTGCTGACCTGGGCTCGATGCCCGTCGCCCAGTTCGCTGAGTTCCTCGCGCAAGCGGTTTCCCGGCGTGGTCGCCCAGATTCGGAGTAATTATTATTAAGCGTGAAATGAGACAAGATAAACGAGCTGCACCGAAAGCCCCGATCAACGAGAATATCTCGGCACGCGAGGTTCGGTTAATTGGCGCTGACGGCGAGCAGATTGGCATCGTCTCGATTGATGAAGCGCTTCGTATCGCTGAAGAGTCCAAATTGGACCTGGTGGAAATCTCTGCCGACGCAGTCCCGCCTGTTTGCCGGGTGATGGACTACGGCAAGTCGATCTTCGAAAAGAAGAAGCAGATTGCTGCGGCGAAGAAGAACCAGAAGCAGATTCAAGTAAAAGAAATCAAGTTTCGTCCAGGGACGGAGGAAGGGGATTACCAGGTAAAACTGCGCAACCTGGTACGTTTCCTGAGTGATGGGGACAGGGCCAAGGTATCCTTGCGATTCCGCGGCCGTGAGATGGCCCACCAGGAGCTGGGCATGGAACTCCTCAAGCGGGTTGAAGCTGACCTGCTGGAGTACGGTTCCGTTGAACAGCATCCTAAGATGGAAGGACGCCAGCTGATCATGGTCATCGCCCCGAAAAAGAAGAAGTAATCAACAGGGCACGGCAGGCCTTCTGATTATGTTTATCAACTGAATGCGGAGTATCCGAACATGCCAAAGATGAAGACTAAAAGTGGTGCTGCTAAGCGGTTTCTGAAAACTGCTAACGGTATCAAGCACAAGCACGCTTTCAAGAGCCACATCCTGACCAAAATGTCGACCAAGCGTAAGCGTCAACTGCGCGGTAGCAGCTTGCTGCATCCGTCTGACGTGGCAAAAGTCGAGCGCATGCTGCGCCTTCGTTAATTTTTGGATCAAGAATAGAGGAAGTAACTCATGGCTCGTGTAAAGCGTGGCGTCATTGCCCGTAAACGTCACAAAAAAATTCTGAAACTTGCTAAAGGCTACTACGGCGCGCGTTCACGCGTATTCCGTGTCGCCAAGCAAGCGGTAATCAAGGCAGGCCAATACGCCTACCGCGACCGTCGTCAGAAAAAACGTCAGTTCCGCGCTCTGTGGATCGCTCGTATCAACGCTGGTGCACGTGTTAACGGTCTGTCCTACAGCCGTTTCATCGCTGGCCTGAAAAAAGCTTCCATCGAGATCGACCGTAAGGTTCTGGCCGAACTGGCAGTGAACGAAAAAGCGGTGTTTGCTGCGATTGTCGAGAAAGCTAAAGCCACTCTGGCTTAAGTACCCCCGACAATCACCCTGGGCTACGTCTGTAGCCCAAGGTGGTAAACGTCTTAAATAGGGGAAGAGCCTTCAAGCTCTTCCCCTATTTTGTATCTGGAGTCTGTACATGGAAAACCTGGACGCGCTCGTTGCCCAAGCTCTTGAGGCTGTGCAAAGCGCTGAAGATGTAAATGCCCTGGAGCAAATCCGGGTTCACTACCTTGGCAAGAAAGGTGAATTGACTCAGGTGATGAAGACCCTGGGGAATTTGCCGGCTGAAGAGCGCCCGCAAGTCGGTGCGCTGATCAACGTCGCCAAGGAGCGTGTCACAGAGGTGCTCAATGCGCGCAAGGCGACAATGGAGGAGGCTGATCTCGCGGCCAAACTCGCCGCCGAGTCCATTGACGTCACCTTGCCTGGTCGCGGCCAGGCCTCGGGCGGCCTGCATCCGATCACCCGGACTCTGGAACGTATCGAGCAGTTCTTCACCCACATCGGCTACGGCATTGCCGAAGGCCCTGAGGTCGAAGACGACTATCACAATTTCGAGGCGCTCAACATCCCAGGCCACCACCCGGCCCGGTCGATGCACGACACCTTCTATTTCAACGCGAACATGCTGTTGCGCACCCATACCTCGCCGGTACAGGTCCGCACCATGGAAGCGACCAAGCCGCCGATCCGCATTGTCTGCCCAGGCCGTGTGTACCGCAGCGACTCCGATATCACCCACTCGCCGATGTTCCACCAGGTCGAAGGCCTGCTGGTTGATCGCGACATCAACTTCGCCGACCTCAAAGGCACCATCGAAGAATTCCTGCGGGTGTTCTTCGAGAAGGAGCTGGCGGTACGGTTCCGTCCATCGTTCTTCCCGTTCACCGAGCCGTCCGCTGAAGTCGACATGGAATGCGTGATGTGCAGCGGCAAAGGCTGCCGCGTGTGCAAGCAGACCGGCTGGCTGGAAGTGATGGGCTGCGGCATGGTTCACCCTAACGTGCTGCGCATGTCCGGCATCGATCCGGAAGAATTCTCGGGCTTTGCCTTCGGCATGGGCGTTGAGCGTCTGGCCATGCTGCGTTACGGTGTGAACGACTTGCGTCTGTTCTTCGACAACGACTTGCGGTTCCTCGCGCAATTTCGCTAGTCGTAACGAATCTTTAGGAGAGCAGGATGAAATTCAGTGAACAATGGCTGCGTGGCTGGGTAAGCCCGCAGGTAGATCGCGACGCGCTGGTTGCCCGTCTGTCGATGGCCGGCCTTGAGGTCGATAGCGTTACGCCGGCCGCCGGTGTTTTCAGTGGCGTGGTCGTGGGTGAGGTGTTGAGCACCGAACAACACCCCGATGCCGACAAGTTGCGTGTATGCCAGGTCGGCAATGGCGCGGAAACCTTCCAGGTCGTGTGCGGAGCGCCAAACGTGCGTCCGGGCCTGAAGATCCCGTTCGCTATGATCGGTGCCGAGCTGCCAGGCGACTTCAAGATCAAGAAGGCCAAGCTGCGTGGTGTCGAGTCCAACGGCATGCTGTGCTCCCAGGCAGAACTGCAAGTCGGTGAGGGCAACGATGGCTTGATGGAGCTGCCGGCCGACGCGCCAGTGGGCCAGGACATCCGCGTCTACCTAGAGTTGGAAGACGCCAGCATCGAAGTCGACCTGACCCCGAACCGTGGCGACTGCCTGTCGTTGGCAGGTTTGGCCCGTGAAGTCGGCGCGTTGTACAACGCCCCGGTCACCCGTCCAGTGGTTGCCGCCGTGCCTGCTGTGCACGACGAAGTACGCCCGATCGAAGTGCTGGCACCAAACGCCTGCCCGCGTTACCTGGGTCGTGTGATTCGCAACGTCGACCTGTCCAAGCCAACGCCGCTGTGGATGGTTGAGCGCTTGCGCCGTGCCGACGTACGCAGCATCGACGCCGCCGTCGACATCACCAACTACGTGATGCTGGAGCTGGGTCAACCGTTGCACGCTTTTGACCTCGCCGAAATCAACGGCGGCATCCGCGTGCGCATGGCAGAAGAAGGCGAGAAGCTGGTACTGCTCGACGGTCAGGAAGTCAGCCTGCGTGCCGACACCCTGGTCATCGCCGACCATTCCCGCGCCCTGGCGATTGCCGGCGTGATGGGTGGCGAGCACAGCGGCGTATCCGCGACCACTCGCGATGTGTTCCTTGAAAGCGCGTTCTTCGACCAGATCGCCATCGCCGGTAAGGCCCGTTCCTACGGCCTGCATACCGATGCCTCTCACCGCTACGAGCGCGGTGTGGACTGGAACCTCGCCCGTGAAGCCATGGAGCGCGCCACTGGCCTGCTGCTGGAAATCACCGGTGGCGAAGCCGGCCCGATCACCGAAACTGTTAACGCACAGTTCCTGCCCTCTATTGCACCGATCACCCTGCGTGCCAAAAGCGTTGAGCAGATGCTTGGCCTGGTCATCGAGCCGGCTGAAATCGAGCAACTGCTGTCGGCTCTCGGCCTGGCTATTTCCTCGAGTGGGGAAGGGCAGTGGCACGTTGAAGTACCAAGCCATCGCTTCGATATCAGCCTGGAAGTCGACCTGATCGAAGAGCTGGCCCGTCTCTACGGCTACAACCGCCTGCCGGTCCGTTACCCGCAAGCGCGCCTGGCGCCACAACCAAAGGCCGAGGCTCGTGCGCACCTGCCTGAGCTGCGTCGCCTGCTGGTTGCCCGTGGTTATCAGGAAGCGGTGACCTACAGCTTCATTGATCCGAAGCAGTTCGAACTGTTCAACCCAGGCGTCGAACCGCTGTTGCTGGCCAATCCGATCTCCAACGACATGGCGGCCATGCGTTCTTCGCTGTGGCCAGGCCTGGTGAAAGCCCTTTCCCATAACCTGAACCGTCAGCAAGACCGCGTGCGCATGTTTGAAAGCGGCCTGCGTTTCGTCGGTCAGTTGGACGGCCTGAAGCAAGAGCCGATGCTGGCCGGTGTGGTCTGCGGCAGCCGTCTGCCGGAAGGCTGGGCACAGGGTCGCGACGCTGTGGACTTCTTCGACGTCAAGGCTGACGTGGAAGCGGTACTGGGCTTTGCCGGTGCTCTGGACGTCTTCACTTTCGTGCCGGGCAGCCATCCTGCATTGCACCCAGGCCAGACGGCACGCATCGAGCGTGAAGGTCGCTTGGTCGGTTTCGTCGGCGCCATTCACCCTGAATTGTCGAAAACCCTCGGTCTCGACCGTCCGGTCTTCGTGTTCGAGTTGGTTCTGGCTGAAGTGGCTTCTGGCAAGATGCCTAAATTCAGCGAGTTGTCGCGCTTCCCTGAAGTGCGCCGTGACCTGGCCTTGATCGCCGACCGTGAAGTGGCCGCCACTGCTGTTCTGGATGTAATCCGTGAAAATGCAGGGGAATGGCTGACAGACCTCAGGCTATTTGACGTCTATCAGGGTAAAGGTATTGATCCGCATAGAAAAAGCCTTGCAGTTGGCTTGACCTGGCAGCATCCATCGCGCACTCTTAATGACGATGAGGTGAATACCACGACACAAAATATCCTCACCTCGCTCGAACAAAGGTTGAACGCCACGTTAAGGAAGTGACGTATGGGGGCTTTGACGAAAGCTGAGATGGCGGAACGTCTGTACGAAGAGTTGGGTCTGAACAAGCGCGAGGCCAAGGAATTGGTTGAGCTGTTTTTTGAAGAGATCAGACACGCTCTGGAAGACAACGAACAGGTCAAATTGTCCGGTTTCGGCAACTTTGACCTGCGGGACAAACGCCAGCGGCCTGGCCGCAATCCAAAAACGGGAGAAGAAATCCCGATCACGGCTCGCCGTGTGGTCACCTTTCGTCCAGGGCAGAAGTTGAAGGCCCGAGTTGAGGCTTATGCTGGAACCAAGTCATAACGACGAGCTACCCGTCATCCCAGGCAAACGCTACTTCACCATTGGTGAAGTCAGCGAGCTCTGTGCGGTAAAACCGCACGTGCTGCGCTATTGGGAGCAGGAGTTTCCTCAACTCAACCCCGTCAAACGCACCGGGAACCGTCGGTATTATCAGCGCCAGGATGTGCTGATGATCCGACAGATCCGCGCGTTGCTGTACGACCAAGGGTTCACCATCAGCGGCGCGCGCCAGCGTATGTCCGGTGATGAAGCCAAAGACGACACTACCCAATACAAGCAAATGATCCGCCAGATGATCGCCGAACTCGAAGATGTGCTGGTGGTGTTGAAGAAGTGATTCAAGCTTTTAAAATACTTCCACATTTCAAAAGCTTGCGGTATATTCCGGATCGCTTCGTCAAGAAGCAAACCCAGTAACACGCCTAGTCGGGGCGTAGCGCAGTCCGGTAGCGCACTAGCATGGGGTGCTAGGGGTCGAGTGTTCGAATCACTCCGTCCCGACCATATTTTTCAATGTCTTAGCCCAATCTTTGCAGGTTGGGCTTTTTCATGCCCGGAAAAAACCACATTCACCCCTCAGGATCGTCCCCCCCCCCGCACCATCACGGCACACCTTGTTACAACCATTCGCCCCAGGGTGCAGTCGGTATAGAACTTCAGTCATCTGTTCTCATCCAATTTCCAGGCGTGTTTCAAACCGTGAGCGCCTGCTGACAACCCATAGAGGTTCACAGAATGAAAATGACACTGCCCGTCCTGATTTTGGGCGCCCTCATTTCGCAAGGAGCGATGGCAGCCGGAGATGGCACAGCAGCCCTTGGAGGCGGCGTTGGTGGTGCCCTTGGTAATATCGTAGGTCAACAGCTCGGTGGCTCGACGGGCGCGGCGGTAGGCGCAGGCGTTGGTGGTGCCGCTGGCAGTGCTGTCGGGGCTCAAAGGGGCAACCGAGCGGAAGCCGCGCTAGGTGGTGGTATCGGCTCAGCCGGCGGCTCGCTGATTGGTAATCGTCTCGGAGGCACAACGGGGTCGACTATTGGCGCCGGTGTAGGTGGTGCCGCAGGCGGCGCGCTGGGGAATAACCTGGCAGATGATGAGAGTGGTCATCGATCAGACGGCAAGAAGCACAAAGGCAACAACAAGCACAAACACAAGAACAAGCATCGTTAGGCTCTGACGGTGTCACATTGAAGCCCGGCCCAGCGCCGGGCTTCTTGTATCTGCCATTTGTAGAGGTTGATCGATGCACCATCAACACGGGGGCCCACTCAGTCGGTAGTGGACTTCCTTTGTCTTTCCGAGCTTTCGCAGTTTTACACGAGCATTCCTTCAACATCCGCCAGGGTGGCATGAGGAACAACACTGTCCGGAATTCGTGAGATGTCAGACAGGTTGTAAACCCTGAAGTCATCACACATGACCTTATCGGACATCAATTCAAACGACGGCAGTATGCGCGTGAAGTAGTGCTGATCGAGCCCGCAGGGTGAGTGGGTGGAATCAGCACTTTCGTAAAACCTGCCTGAGCGCTCGTCCAGATCAACGCCCACCAGAAAAACCTGAGTAAATCCGACATGGAATGCCAGCTGTATGGCCAGATAGGCCACGGTTCGAGCGTCAAAAAAGCCCTCGCTCATGTCTTTGCTGAATCCCAGCGGTCTTTCGCGGCTAGGCAGCAAGGGATGATTGACGACCAGCGCACTGTGTTTGCCTCGAACAGATTCCAGCCAGGAGGGCCGCTGGGCTTTGGATAATGGGTACAGCCGTCCAGTCGGTCGAGCATGAGAGGAGCGTGCGTGATCTTCCCACAGCGCAACCCTTTGGCTGATCGCCATTGCCTGCTTGAACAGTTCCGGCTGTTGTTCGGAGAAACTTCTGTCCGTACAGGCGTAAAAGTACGGCTTAACGCCAGTATCGAGAAACATCGAAATGGCGCCGTTCATCGTGATCATTGGCACATGCGCAAATTTCTCGATGGGAAACGATTTAGCCGATGGTCCGGAGGCAATGATGAAGACCGCGCCCGACTCGGTGTTCCGGCAGGCGTTAAAATCGCTCAGGTCCAGTTGGTATTTGTTCGAGAGCCAGGGGGCGTGCAGAGCTTGCTGAGTATTACCGGCATGCTCCATGGCGACGAAGGATGGCTGTTTCATCGGGCCCAACCTTGCAGTTAGAAGAAAGTACTCACATCACCCGACCCTATAGGACGTCGCTGGGTTCCTTCTTAAAGCAAAGTTCATCAATCTGAGATCCTATTTTTGAGTGGGATGTTTCTCAGTATTGGCAGTATTCACGCCACGCACCGTTACTTCTGCCCACAGATGGGGCGGTTTCTGAGCTATTGGGTAGCAATTTCCTACGCATGCGTTCTATTCACCGATCGATATTTCGTCGCTATTTCATCCGAATCAATCACTTGCCTCACCGCGAGGTCAGTTGGCACACATTCTGCTTTTTTGCATTCGTGGATAATTGGATACAAAAATTCAAAAGGTGCTGCCGATGCAATTTGCCCCCGCTTACGTTGACCGCCAGCCCCTCACCGCCGAGGAGGAGGCCTACAACTTTCTGCTCGACGCCATATGCAGTGGCCGATACCGCAAGGGCGACCGGCTGATTGCCGAAGACATCGCCAGCGAGATCGGCATGAGCCGCATGCCGGTGCGCGAAGCCTTCCGTCGCCTGGATGCCCAGGGTCTGGTAACCCTCAGGCCTAACCGGGGCGCCGTCGTCAGCGGCCTGGATATTGATGAATTGCACGAAGTGTTCGAGATGCGCAGTGCCCTCGAAGGCCTGGCGGTGCGCGTGGCCGTCGCACGCATCGGCGAACGCCAATTGGCCGCATTGGAGCGCATGCTCGACGAGATGGATGACTACCGTGATGAAAGCGCCGCCTGGGTCAGCCGCCACCGCGCTTTCCACGAATACCTGTGCAGCCTCAGTGGCCGCCCACGTTTGATGAAACAGATCTCGGCGCTGTACTCGCTGGTGGAAGCGCCCATGCGCCTGTGGTTGCAGCACGGCGAGAAACCCCTCAGCGCCCGCCAGGAACACGCGGTGATCCTCGATGCCATCCGTTCCGGTGACGCGGCCCGCGCCGAGGCAGTGGTGCGCGAGCACATCGAGGGGACCGTGCCAGCGCTGATCCAATTCCTGCAAACCAAAAAATAAGAAAGACCTGCTGTGTTTTGACTTTGAGTCCTGCCCCGTTAACCAACGAACTGGAGTGTCTGGTCATGCATAAACGCCGCGCCTTGCTGGTGGCTGTCTCCCTCGGCCTCTGTACCCAATGGGCCATTGCCGCGCCCCAGGTACCGGAGCGCCTGAAGAGCGTCGATAAACTGGTGTATTGCTCGGGGATGGATTCGCCGCCCCTGGTGTCTTTCGATGAAGCGCAGAAGCCGCGCGGGCTCACCGTCGACCTCGGGCTCGAGATCGCCAAGCGCCTGGGCGACAAACCCGTGCAGTGGCGGGTGATTCCGTTCTCCGGTCTGGTGCCGGCGTTGCTTGCTCAGCAGTGCGACATGATCGTCGACCAGCTGTTCGACAAGCCCGAACGGCGCCAGGTGATCGACATCGTCAACTACATGTACTCCAGCCAGTCGGTGGTGGTGCCCAAGGGCAATCCCAAAGGCATCAAGGCCCTGGATGACTTGTCCGGGCACAAGGTGGCGGTGCTCAACGGCTCCACCATCAAGACCCTGCTGGACGCCCAAAACGACAACCTGACCAAGGCCGGCAAGCCCCCGATGAAGCTGGTGGTCTACAACACCGACACCGACGCCTTCCAGGCCCTGCGTATCAGCCAGGTCGATGCTTACGGCACCACGGTGGAAACCGCCGGCTACTACGCCGCGATGGCCCCGGACCTGTTCCAGGAAGGTGTACCGGCCTTCAGCCGCATCCTCACCGGTTTGGGCATGCGCAAGGACGACCCGCAACTCACCGCCGCCGTGCAGCAAGTGATCAGCGACATGCGCAGTGACGGCAGTTATGTGGCGTTGCTGAACAAATGGCATGTCAGCAGTGACACTCTCGACTGAGGTTGCCCGCAATGAACTTCAATTGGGATGTGTTCTGGCAGTACCTGTTGCAGCCCAGCGGGGTCTACCTCACCGGGCTGTGGCTGACGTGCCTGATCGCGGTGTCGGCGATGTTGCTGGGCTGCGTACTGGGCTTGGCGGCGGCGCTGTTGCGCCTGTCGAAGAACCCGCTGCTGCACCTGCCAGTGCGGTTTTACGTGTGGTTGATGCGCGGCACGCCGCTGCTGGTGCAGATCGTGTTTCTCTACACCGCGCTGGCGGCCGGGGGGATTTTCCGCTTTGAGGACATCGATCTGTTCGGCCTGGTCGTGCCCGGCAATATCCAGGCGGCGATCATCGCCCTGGGCCTCAACGAAGGCGCCTACATGGCCGAAATCATCCGCGCCGGCATTGGCGCCGTCGACAAGGGCCAATACGAAGCCGGGCGCTCCCTGGGCATGGGCTTCGCCAAGCTGATGCGGCGCATCGTACTGCCCCAGGCGTTTCGCGTGATCGTGCCGCCGCTGGGCAACGAGTTCAACGTGATGCTCAAGAACACCACCCTGGTCAGCGTGATCGGCGTGCAGGAATTGCTGCTCAGCACGCAAATGGTCACCTCGGCGACGTTCCGCGTGTTTGAGCTGTACCTGGTGGTGGCGATCTATTTCCTGATGCTCACCACGCTCTGGGGCTTCTTCCAGCGTTGGCTGGAGGCGCGCTTCGGCCAGTCCGACCGGCCTTCCGCGCCGCCACCGGCGTCCAGCCGCATGTTCGGGCGCAGCACTTTGAAACTGCTGAGGGGACGATAACCATGGCGCACCACAGTGAAGAACTGATCATCGAAGCGCTGGATATCCACAAGTCGTTTGGCACGCTGCAGATCCTCAAGGGTATTTCGCTGCAAGTGCGGCGCGGAGAAGTGGTGGTGCTGATCGGCGCCTCGGGTTCGGGCAAGACCACCTTCATCCGCTGTATCAACCTGCTCGAAGACATCCAGGGCGGACGCATCCGCGTCAACGGCCGCGCCATGGGCTATCGCGAGCGCAGCGACGGCAGCCTGGTACGCGACTCGGAGCGCAACATTGCCCGCCAGCGGCGCGACATCGGCATGGTGTTCCAGCGCTTCAACCTGTTCCCCCACATGACCGCGTTGGAAAACATCATCGAAGCGCCGATCCAGGTACTCGGCACACCCCGCGCCGAAGCCTTGGAACAGGCCCGTGGATTACTCGCTCGGGTCGGCCTGGCGGACAAGGCCAACCATTACCCGTCGATGCTCTCCGGTGGCCAGCAGCAACGGGTGGCCATCGCCCGTGCCTTGGCGATGAAACCCCAAGCCATGCTGTTCGACGAACCCACCAGCGCCCTCGACCCGGAAACCGTCGGCGAAGTGCTGCAGGTGATGAAGGAACTGGCCGAGGAGGGCATGACCATGGTGGTGGTCACCCACGAAATGGGCTTTGCCCGTGAAGTGGCCGACCGCGTGGTGGTGCTCGACCAAGGTGAGCTCATCGAACAGGGGCCACCGGAACAGATTTTCAGCCACCCCAGCCATCCCCGTACCCGAGCTTTTCTCAGTCGCGTGTTATGACCCTTCCAAGGAAATGTGCCATGCGTTTATCCAGCTTGTTTGCAGCCCTGTGCTGCGCCGCCGTTGTACCCATGAGCCAGGCTGCCACACCTGTGGTCAAGGTCTACAACTGGTCCGACTACATCGGCCCCGACACCTTGAAGAACTTCGAGAAAGACAGCGGCATCAAGGTGCAATACGACATCTTCGACACCAACGAAATGCTCGAAGCCAAGCTGCTTTCCGGGCACTCGGGATATGACGTGGTGGTGCCCTCCAGCCAGTTCCTGTCCAAGCAGATCCGCGCTGGCGCCTACCAGCCGTTGCAGCGAAATTTGCTGGATAACTGGAAGCACCTTGACCCGCGCCTGATGCAGCGCCTGGAAGCCGCCGACCCTGGCAACCGCTACGCCGTGCCTTACATGTGGGGCACCGTGGGCATCGGTTACAACGTAGAAAAAGTGCGCGCCGTGCTGGGCAAGGACGCGGTGCTGGATTCCTGGTCGATGGTCTTCGAGCCAGGCAACCTGGCCAAGCTCAAAAGCTGCGGCGTGGCCTTCCTTGATGCCCCGGTGAAGATCATCCCGCAGGTCATGCTCTACCTCGGCCTGGACCCCAACAGCACTCAGCCCGACGACTACAAACAGGCCTCGACCCGGCTGATGGCGCTGCGGCCCTCGGTGACCTACTTCAACTCCTCGAAATACACCGCCGACCTGGCCAACGGCGATATCTGCGTGGCGGTCGGTTATTCCGGCGACGTGATGCAGGCCCAGAGCCGTGCCAAGGAAGCCGGCAAAAATATCGACATCCGCTACCTGATCCCCAAGGAAGGCGTGAACCTGTGGTTCGACATGCTGGCGATTCCCAAGGACGCCGGCAACACGGCCAATGCCCACGCCCTGATCAACTACCTGTTGCGCCCCGAGGTGATCGCGCCGATCAGCGACTACGTCGGCTACGCCAACCCGAATAAAGACGCCACGTCACTGATGGACCCGAAAGTCAGCGGCAACCCCGGTATTTATCCTGGCGATGACGTGATCAACCACACCTTTGTCTCCGCCGACCTGCCGGAAAATATCCAGCGTCTGATGACCCGGGAATGGAACCGCATCAAGTCCGGCCAATGAATCGAAGAGCCTCTGCCATGTTGAAATTTTCTGCTCACGAGTACCCTTATCCCTCGCAGCGCCAGAGTGTGTTTGCCCAGCGCGGCATGGTCGCGGCGTCCCAGCCCCTGGCCGCCCAGGCCGGTATCGAGGTCATGCAAAAGGGCGGCAATGCCATTGATGCCGCCATTGCCACGGCGGCCGCTTTGACGGTGGTGGAGCCCACCGGCTGCGGCCTCGGCGGCGATGCGTTTGCCCTGGTCTGGTGCAAGGGCCAGTTGCACGGTTTGAATGGCAACGGCCATGCGCCGGCGGCCTTGAGCATCGAGGCGGTCAAGGCCGACGGGCATGACCAGATGCCGCTGTATGGCTGGACGCCGGTCACGGTGCCCGGTTGCCCGTCGGCTTGGGCGGAGCTGTCCCAGCGTTTCGGTAAGTTGCCGTTTGCCGAGTTGCTGCAACCGGCCATCCGCCTGGCGCGCGACGGTTTCCCGCTGTCGCCGGTGGTTGCCTATCAATGGCAACTCACCCTGGAAGAATTCGCGCCCCATCGCGACGCGGCGCTGGACGCCTGGTTCGACACCTTCCTGATCGACGGCCGTGCGCCACAGGCCGGGGAGATGTTTCGCAACCCGGCCCAGGCCCGTACCCTCGAAGAGCTGGCGGCCACCCGCTGCGAAAGCCTGTATCGCGGCGCGCTGGCCGAACGCTTGGACGCGCATTCCAAGGCCAGCGGCGGCTACCTGCGCGCCAGCGATCTCCAGAATTACCGCGCCGAGTGGGTGGAGCCGATCCACGTCAACTACCGGGGGGTGGACGTGTGGGAAATCCCACCCAGCGGCCAGGGTTTGGTGGCGTTGATGGCGCTGAAAATCCTTGAAGGTTTCAGCTTCGATCACCGCGACAGCCAGCAGACCTGGCACCGCCAATTGGAGGCAATGAAACTCGCCTACAGCGACGGCCTGCACTACATCACCGACCCGCTGCACATGCGCGTGGCCGTTGCTGACCTGCTCAGCGATGACTACAGCGCGCGCCGCCGTGGACAAATCGGCGAACAGGCCCAGCCGCCCAAACCCGGCGACCCTCACGCCAGCGGCACGGTGTACCTGGCCACGGCCGACGCCGAAGGCAATATGGTTTCGTTCATCCAGAGCAACTACCACGGCTTCGGCTCCGGCGTGGTGCTGCCCGACAGCGGCATCGCCCTGCAAAACCGTGGGCAGGAGTTCAGCCTTGATCCAGCACACGCCAACTGCCTGGCGCCCGGTAAAAAAACCTTCCACACCATCATTCCCGGCTTTCTCACCAAGGACGGTCAGGCTCTCGGCCCGTTCGGCGTGATGGGCGGCTACATGCAGCCCCAGGGCCATGTGCAGATGGTGATGAACCTGGTGGATTTCGGCCTCAACCCGCAAGCCGCGCTGGATGCGCCGCGCTGGCAATGGCTGGGCGACATGAAAGTGGGCATCGAACAGGGCGCGTCCCGCGAATTGGCCAACGCCTTGGCACGGCGCGGGCATCAGGTGCAGATCGCCAGCGACCTCACCGACTACGGGCGCGGGCAGATCATTCTGCGTGATCCGGTCAGTGGTGTATTGTGCGGCGGAACGGAGCCGAGGGCGGATTCAACGATCGCCGTGTGGTAAGCGAAAAAAATTGGCGGAGCCTGTCCCTTTTTTTCATCTCGCCTGTCATTCCAGGCAAGTGAACACTATCGAGAGCTTCCGCCAATGCCCGTCGTCCGTCCCTTGCTCAAACTGAGCCTGCTGCTGAGCCTCAGCGCCAGTCCGTTTTTCGCTGCCGTCAGCTATGCCGAAGACACCGCCACCCGCCGTAGTTATCAGGTGCCCGCCGGCAGCCTGAGTGCGGCGCTCACCCGCTTCGCCGGGTTGGCGGGTGTCAACCTGTCGGTGGACCCGGCGTTGGTCAGCGGGCGCAGCAGCAGTGGTTTGTCCGGCGAATATGGAGTGGAGGAGGGCTTTGCGCGCTTGCTGCAAGGCTCTGGCCTGCAACTGCAACCGATGGGCGCACAGAGCTACATGCTGGTGCCGGCGCCGGACGGCAGCACGCTGGAGTTGGCCCCGACGTCGATCCTCGGCACCACCGGCCTGTATGACGGCGACACCTACGCCGGCGGCCAGGTGGCGCGCCGCACGGCCCAGGGCATGCTCGGCACGCGGGACTTCATGGAAACCCCGTTCAGCATCACCACTTACACCGCGGATGCGGTGAAGAACCAACAGGCCCGCACCCTCGGCGACCTGATCGCCGCCGACCCTTCGGTGCGCGCGACCAACCCGGCCGGTGGGCGTTACGAGCAATTCACCATTCGTGGGTTCAGCCTGTTCAACAGCGACGTAGCCTACAACGGCCTGTATGGCGTGCTGCCGACCTACACCATCGACATGGAAATGGCCGACCGCGTCGACATCCTCAAAGGCCCGAGCCAGTTGATCAACGGCATCTCTCCGCGTGGCAGCGTGGGCGGCGGGATCAACGTGGTGCCCAAGCGCGCCACCGACAAGGACATCAACTCGTTCACCGGCAACTGGGCGTCCGACAGCCAGGCCGGCGGTGCGGTGGACATTGGTCGACGCTTTGGCGAAGACAACCAGTACGGCATCCGTTTCAACGGTGTGAAGCAGTCCGGCGACACCGCCTGGGACCACCAGAGCGTCGACCGCGAAATGGCCGTGCTGGGCCTGGATTTCCGTGGCGAACGCCTGCGCCTTTCCACCGACATCGGCCACACCGAGCGCGACACCGATGCACCGCAAGAGCGCGTGCAGGTGGCGGCCGCAGCGCCGGTGCCCAGCGCTAACGACGTGCGCCGCAATTATGCGCAATCCTGGAGCAAGGCCCGCACCAACGACACGTTCGGCACGGTCAATGCCGAGTACGACCTCAGCGACAACGTGATGCTCTACGGCGGCGTGGGCGCGCGCAAAAGCAACCACGACTTCCTGCGCCACGCGGTGTCCGTGTCCAATGCGGCCGGTGATTTCAGCGTGCAGCCACGGGATTTCACCCGCGATGAAAACGTGCGCACCTACACCGCTGGCGTGCGTAACTGGTTCCATACCGGGCCAGTCACCCATGAGGTCAACCTCGCCGCCAGCTACTTCGATATGGACTTCACCAACGGTGGCGCACGCTATGGGGCGGCGCCGAGCAATCTCTACAACCCGGTACAAACACCGACGCCGTCCACAGCTACCCGCCAGGACGCCAAGGTCTACACCGAAAACAAATTCAGCGGCGTGGCCTTGTCCGACACCCTGGGCTTCTTCGACGACCGCCTGTTGCTCACCCTCGGTGCCCGCTGGCAGCGCGTGAAGGTGGATGACTGGAGCAACGGCGTCAAAGGCGACACGGCCTACGACGAAGAAAAGGTTTCGCCGTCCGGCGGCCTGCTGTTCAAGGCCACCGACAAATTGTCGCTGTACGCCAACTACATGGAAGGCCTGAGCCAAGGCAAGATCGCGCCGTCCACCTCGCGAAACGAAGACGAGATCTTCCCGCCGTTCATCAGTCGCCAGGTGGAAGTGGGCGCCAAGTACGACGCCGGCGCGTTCGCGGTGACTGCCGCCGTGTTCCGCATCAAGCAGCCAGCCTATGAAACCAATGCCACCACGCGGCTCTTCGGCCCCAATGGCAAACGCGAGAACTCAGGCGTAGAGCTGAGTGTGTTCGGCGAACCGCTCAAGGGCTTGCGCCTGCTCGGCGGGGTGATGTACATCGACAGTGAACTGAAAGACACCACCAACGGCACCTGGGACGGCAACCGCGCCCCGGCGACGCCCAAGTACAACGTTAACCTCGGCGCCGAATGGGATGTGCCGGGCCTTGAAGGCCTGACGCTGACCAGCCGTGGCATCTACTCCAGCTCGCAGTACCTGGACCAGTCCAACGTCAAGGAAATCGACGCCTGGAACCGCGTTGACCTGGGTGCGCGCTACGCGTTCAAGGTGGACGACAAACACATCACCTTGCGGGCGAATGTGGAGAACGTCGCCGATAAGCGCTACTGGAGCTCGGCCGGCGCGTCGGATGACAGCGAGCCGGGGCTGACCTTGTCCACGCCGCGTACCTATCTGCTGTCGGCTACCGTCGACTTCTAACGGCTGTACGTCGATCAAAATGTGGGAGCAGGCAAGCCAGCTCTCACACTGGATTTTCGGCGTTAATGAGAATGTTTTTTGATCACGCCGCCCCGATATGGAATAGTACCCGCCGTTTTCCCCAGCCTGTCTAGCCGGGGTGTTTTAACGCCGAGGTCCTTGTCATGCGAATGCTGCGCTCCATCCCCACTCTTGCCGCCTGTGTGTTGGCGTTGTCTTCAAGCCTGCTGAGCGCCGCGCCCATCGACCTCAACGACGGCCAGCACGCCGTGCATCTGCCGGATGCACCCAAGCGCGTCGTGGTGCTGGAATTCTCCTTTCTCGACAGCCTGGCCGCCGTCGAGGTAACGCCCGTTGGCGCTGCCGATGATGGCGATGCCAACCGCGTGTTGCCCCGCGTGCGCCAGGCCATTGGCCAATGGAAGTCCGTGGGCCTGCGTTCGCAGCCGAGCATCGAGGAAATCGCCCGGCTCAAGCCGGACCTGATCGTTGCCGACCTCAACCGTCACCAGGCGTTGTACAACGACCTGGCGAGCGTCGCGCCGACCCTGTTGCTGCCGTCACGTGGCGAGGATTACCAGGGCAGCCTGAAATCCGCCGAACTGATCGGCAAGGCGCTGGGCAAGAGCGAACAGATGGAAGCGCGCATCCAGAAGAACCGCGAAAACCTCAAAGCCATCGCGCAACAGATCCCGGCCGGCGCCAGCGTGTTGTTTGGTGTCGCCCGTGAAGACAGTTTCTCCGTGCACGGCCCGGACTCCTACGCCGGTAGCGTGCTCGAAGCCATTGGCCTGAAAGTGCCCTCGGTGCGCGCCAACGCCGCGCCCACCGAGTTTGTCAGCCTGGAGCAACTGCTCGCCCTCGACCCCGGTTGGTTGCTGGTCGGTCATTACCGTCGCCCGAGCATCGTTGACAACTGGAGCAAGCAGCCGCTGTGGCAAGTGCTGGGTGCGGTGCGTAATAAACAGGTCGCGGAAGTGGACGGCGACAGCTGGGCGCGCAATCGCGGTGTGCTGGCCTCGGAGCAGATCGCCGAAGACGCGCTGGCGATTCTCAAGGGCGGTAAAGCCGTACTGAGCCAATAAGCATGGGTCGAAGTCTCGCGACGGCCGGCATTGTGCTACTGGGTGCCGGGTTGTTCTGGCTGTCGCTGTACAGCTGGTCGCCGTTCACGATCACGGCGACGGATGCGTGGAATGGCCTGGTTCACCAGGGTAGCGTGGGCGGCAATATGGCCTACATCGTCGCCCAATTGCGCGTGCCGCGGGCGCTGTGTGCTGCGTTGGTCGGCGCCTGCCTGGGCTTGGCCGGTGCGTTGATGCAAGGCATTACCCGCAACCGCCTGGCCTCGCCGTCCTTGTTTGGTGTGACGGCCGGGGCGGCGTTGGGTTTGGCGCTGTTTTCCACCGGGTTGGTCGCGCCGCTGTTTGCCGGTGGTGCGTTGTTGATGACGTGCCTGGGCGGCGCGTTGGCCTGGGTCACGGTGTTCAGCCTCGGCGGCGCCTGGTCACCAACCACCGCCCAAGGGCGCCTGGTACTGGCCGGTGTGGCCGTGGCGGCGTTGTGCGCGGCATTGACCCGGCTCACGGTGATCCTGGTCGAGGCCCAGGCGCAAAGCGTGCTCAATTGGCTAGCCGGTTCCCTGGCCAATGTCGGCGCCGCGCAGGTGCAACTGCTGTGGCCGTGCACCTTGATCGGCGGCCTGTGGGCGCTGTGGTGTGCGCCGCGCCTGAACCTGATCAACCTTGGCGAAGACGCCGCGCGCTCCCTGGGCGTGGGCATTGCCAGCCTGCGCTTGCAGGTGTTCATCGCCAGCCTGTTGCTGGTGGGCGCGAGCGTCTGCGCGGTGGGGCCGATCGGGTTTGTCGGGCTGATCGCGCCGAATATCCTTCGCCAGTTCCTCGGGAACGACTACCGCTGGCTGATCCCGCTGAGCGCGGCATTGGGGGCGGTGATCGTGCTGGGCGCCGACCTGCTCAGCCGCGCCGTGGCGTTTCCGGTGGAGACCCCGGCGGGTGTGGTCACCGCGCTGATCGGCGCGCCGTTCTTCCTCTTTCTTGCCAGGCGCGCCCTATGACCCGGCCTCCCTTGCGCCTATGGCTGCTGCTCGGCCTGTTGCTGCTGGCGACGTTGATCAGCCTCAGTGCCGGCACGGTGTGGCTCACGCCTGACACCGTGCTGGACCGCCTGCTGACCCACGACGCCCTCGACTTCGAAGTCTGGAACCACCGCCTGCCACGCAGCTTGATCGCGATCCTTGCCGGTGCAGCCTTCGGCCTGGCCGGGGCGATTGTGCAGGGGGTGATCCGCAACCCACTGGCCTCGCCGGAAATCCTCGGCGTGACCCAAGGCGCCGGGCTGGCACTGACCGTGGCGATCATCAGTTGGCCGCATTTGCCGATTGTGTGGCTGCCGCTGGTGGCTTGCCTGGGCGGGGCGGGCGGCGCGTTGCTGCTGGCGCTGTACAACACCGGGGTGAGTTTTTCCGGGGTGCGGTTTGCCCTGTCCGGGGTGGCGATTGCGGTGACTTTGTCCAGTGTTACCGAGTTTCTGATCCTGTCCCATCCGCTGGATATCAACACCGCGTTGCTCGCTCTCACCGGCAGCCTGTGGAGCCGCAACTGGCACCATGTGGCGCTGGTGTTGCCGTTCCTGGTGCTGATCCCGTTGGGGCTGTGCCTGGCCAAGCCGCTGAACCTGATCGCCCTCGGCGATGAAGCCGCCCATAGCCTCGGCACGCCACTGAGTCGCACACGCTGGCTGGCGATGGCCTGCGCGGTGCTGCTGACCAGCCTGGGCGTGGGTGTGATCGGGCCGATCGGTTTTATCGGCCTGGTCGCGCCGCACATGGCGCGGCGGTTGGTGGGCGGGCACCACCAATACCTGTTGCCGGCGGCGATGCTGATCGGTGCGTTGCTGCTGGTGCTGGCCGACACGTTGGGACGCACGTTGATCGCGCCCAGCGAAATCCCCGCCGGGGTGCTCACGGCGGTGATTGGCGCACCGTATTTTCTTTGGTTGCTGGCACGGTTCAAGGGCTGATCACATGAGTATTCTTCACGCACGCGAGCTGGATATCGGCTACGGCACCACGCGCATCATGCAAGGCCTGTCCTTTGCGCCGCCGACCGGAAAGGTCACCGCCTTGATCGGTCCCAATGGCTGCGGCAAGTCGACCCTGCTTAAGGCCTTCGCGCGCATCCTTAAACCGACCCAGGGCGAACTGACGCTGGATGGCCAGGCCTATGCCAGCCTATCTGCCCGCGAATTGGCACGGCAGATCGCGTTCTTGCCGCAGGTGCTGCCGGTGCCCGAGGGCGTCAGCGTGCGCGAGTTGGTCGCCTATGGCCGCAGCCCGCATAACTCGCTGTGGGGGCGTTTGAGCGGCAGTGATCAAACTCACGTGACCCAAGCCATGCAGCGTCTGGAACTGGACGTGTTGGCTGATCGCGCTCTGGCCGATCTGTCCGGCGGCCAGCGTCAACGCGCCTGGCTGGCGATGGTGTTGGCGCAGAATGCGCCGGTGGTGTTGCTGGATGAACCCACCACTTACCTCGACATCAGCCATCAAGTCGAACTCATGGACTTGATGGGCGAACTGGCCGCTGAAGGCAAGACCGTGATCACGGTGCTGCACGACATCAACCAGGCTTGTCGGTATGCCGACCACCTGGCGGTGATGCACGGCGGCAAGTTGGTGGCTGATGGTGCGCCGCAGGCAGTGATTACTGCTGAGTTGATGAGGCAGGTGTTTGATGTGCAGGTGCAGATCATCAATGAACCGGTGTCCGGCACACCGATGTGCGTGGTTGAAAAAAGCACCCGTTTTCAAGCCTGACGCGGGTCAAATGTGGGAGTTCAGTTGATTTCCACTGCTTTCTTCACGTCGATTGCCTTGGGCAACAGGCGGTTCTGATAAAACAGATCCGCCGTCGCCTGCTGCGCCGCGATGATCGTGTCGTCAATCGGCAAGATCGGCGAAGGCGGGCGGTTATCCATGTAACGCGCAATCACCTCGGCAGGCAGCCCCATAAACCCTGTCAGCACTTTCAAGCTGTCTTCACGCTGGCTGCGGGTGAGCGCTTCGGCAGCGCTGAGCTCATCGAGCAGGTCATGTACAAACACGCCATTGGTCTTCGCATAGTCGCGTCGCGCGGTATACACCGGCCCGGATAAACCCAGGCCTTCACCATTGGCCAGCACATGGCTGGGGCTCTGGCTCAACGCCAAGGATGAATAGGGCTCCCAGATCGCCCAGGCATCCACGCTGCCGCGCTCAAACGCCGCGCGCGCATCGGCAGGTGGCAGGTACACCGGCTGGATATCCTTGTAGCTCAGGCCGGCTTTGTTCAGGGCGCGCAGGATCAGGTTGTGGGAACTGGAACCCTTCTGGAAGGCGACTTTCTTGCCCTTCAGGTCCGCGACTGAATGCAACGGGCTATCGTTGCGCACCAGGATGGTTTCGGCGCTGGGCTTGGGCGGTTCGGCGCCGATGTAGACCAGGTCCGCACCCGCCGCCTGGGCGAACAGTGGCGGGATGTCGCCGGTCGAGCCAACGTCCAGTGCGCCCACGTTCAGTGCTTCCAGCATCTGCGGGCCAGCGGGGAATTCGATCCACTTCACGTCGGTATGCGGGAAGCGTTTTTCCAGCAGGCCATGTTCCTTGGCGAGTACCAGGGCGATAGAGCCTTTCTGGTAACCGATGCGCAAGGTGGTGGGGTCGGCCGCCAGTGCGGTTTGAGTGACGGCCAGCAGGGCGAGTAACAGCGCCGGAATCTTCATGCATCATCCTTTTTGAAGCGGTTTTCGGGGCGCGCCAAGCCGAGGTTTTCACGCAAGGTGGCGCCGGTGTATTCGGTGCGAAACAGGCCGCGCCGTTGCAGCTCCGGCACGACCCATTGGGCGAAATCCTCCAGCCCACCCGGAAGGTGCGGCACCAGGATGTTGAAACCATCGGCAGCGCCGTTTTCGAACCAGCGTTGTAGCTCATCGGCGATCTGCGCGGGCGTGCCGATCAGGCTGTAATGCCCGCGCCCGCCGGCAATCCGTCGGCCCAACTGGGCGAGGGTCAGGTGTTCGCGGTGAGCCAGGTCACTGAGCAATTGTTGACGGCTGCGTTGCCCGCTGTCGGTCAGCGGCAACTCCGGCAACGGCCCGTCCAACGGGTAGCCGGACAAGTCGAAATTACCCAGCATGCGGCCCAACAGGGCGACGCCCACTTCGGGCTCGACCAGGTCCTGGAACGCCTCGAATTTCGCCTGGGCTTCGGCCTCGGTCTGGCCGACCACTACGAACACCCCTGGCATGATTTTCAGCGAATCCGGCTCACGCCCGTATCTTTCAAGGCGCCCCTTGAGATCTGCATAAAACGCCTGCGCATTTTCCAGCGACGTTTGCGCGGTAAACACCACTTCTGCCGTTTGCGCCGCCAGTTCACGGCCGGTTTCCGATGAACCCGCCTGCACGATCACCGGGTGGCCCTGCGGCGAGCGCGCCACGTTCAGCGGGCCCTTGACGCGGAAATGTTCACCGACATGGTCCAGCACATGCAGCTTCGCCGGGTCGTAGTAGTTGCCGCTGGCCTTGTCCCGCACGAAGGCATCGTCTTCCCAGCTGTCCCACAACCCGGTCACGACCTGATGAAACTCCCTGGCGCGGCTGTAGCGCTCAGCATGGCCGAGGTGTTCATCGCGGCCGAAATTCTGCGCTTCAGCGGCGGCATCCGACGTCACCAGGTTCCAGCCGGCACGGCCGCCGGACAGGTGATCCAGCGAGGCGAATTTGCGCGCCACGTGGTAGGGCTCGTTGTAGGTGGTGGTCGCCGTGGCGATCAGGCCGATGTGGTCCGTCACCGCACTCAACGCCGCGAGTAACGTCAGTGGTTCGAAGTGATCCGAACGCGCCATATGGCTGGCGATTTCACCCGTGGCCGCCGCAATACTATCCGCCACGAACAGCGTATCGAACCTGGCCGCTTCAGCCACCCGTGCCAAATGCTTGTACTGGGCAAAATCCAGCCCGGCATTGGCCGGCACGTCCGGGTGGCGCCAGGCGGCGACGTGGTGCCCGGTGGCCATGAGAAAGGCGCCGAGTTTGAGTTGACGGCTCATGCTTAGAAATCCTTGCGCAGTTGCACGCCGAAGTAACGTTCGTCGTCACGGGGCACGGCGCGGTAGATGTAGTTGCCGCCGCTGGCCAGCAGCGGTGAGTAGGATTTGTCGGCGAGGTTCTTCGCCAGGAAGGCGACGCGCCAGCCATTGCTGTAGTCGGCCAGGGCCACGCTGGCGTTCCAGATGCCGTAGGCGCCTTGTTTGGTGTCGAGGTTCTGGCTGATGTCGTACTGCACTTCGCTCTGCCAGCTGTAGTCGGTGCCCAGTTCGATGTCCAGGCCGTTATCCAGCGGGAGGGTGTAGTCGGCGCGCACGTAGCTTTTCCAGTCCGGGCTGAAGGGCAGCGGCTTGCCATTCACGTTGCAGGTTGCGGCGGCACCGGCCGGGCAGGCGAATTCATCGATGCGCGCGCGGGTGTAGGCCAGGGCACCGGACAGCTTGAGTTGCTGGGTGGCCTGCAAGGCGTAATCCAGCTCGACGCCTTCGGTGCTGACGCTGCCGGCGTTGATCAGGCGCGTCACCACTTGCCCGGCGACCGTGTCGAAAAAGTTGGCCTGGTAGTTGTCGTAATCGCTGTGGAACACCGCCAAGTTGGTGGTCAGGCGGTTGTTCCAGGCGGTGGCCTTGATCCCGGCTTCCCAGGTGTTGGAGGTTTCCGGCTTGAGCGCGTCGGTGTCACGCGGCTGCATATTGAAGAACACGTTGTAAGCCGGGCCTTTGTAGCCGCGCGAATAGGTCAGGTAGCTGGTGACGCTGTCGCTGATGTCGTACTGCACACCCAGGCGCCCGGACCAACCGTCTTCGTCCACCGAACCGGAACTGGACGTGGCCGGTTGAATCCCGCTGACCGTGGTGGCCGAAGTGGAGACGCGGCGGTGATCGTATTTCAGGTCATCGTGGGTGTAGCGCAGACCGGCGATGCCACGAAAGCGCGAGGTGAAGTTCAGCGTGGTCTCGCCGAACACCGCGTAGCTGTCGTTGGTGGTGCTGTAGTCGGCGATGCCACGGTCGGTGCGCGTGGTGGTCGTGAGGGTGCGCTGGTAGGTTTCTTCGTCCTTGCCGTGCATGTAGAACAGGCCGCCGACATATTCCAGGAACTCACCTTTGGGCGAGGCCAGGCGCAGTTCCTGGGAGTACTGGTTGAACTCCAACTGGCCTTTGTCGGCGGTACCGGGAAAGGCGGCCGTTACGGTGCCCAGGCGGTCGCCGTCCTGGTATTGGGTGTTGTCCCAGCCGCGCCAGGCGGTGATCGACGTCAGGGTGTAGTCGCCGAGGTTCCAGTCCAACTGGGCGGACAGGCCCTTGTTGGTGTCTTCCACGTGGCTGCGGGTATCGGTGTTGATGTCGCGGTTGTCGCTGGACGCCTGCACCGGGCGCAATGCGTTGGCGAATGCCGGTGACAGGGACTTGCTGACCACGCCATTTGGCGCGTCGTCGTGGGACTGCATGTAGTCAGCGATCAGAGTCAGTTTCAAGTCGTCGTTGGGGGTGAATTCCAACTTGCCGCGAATGCCCTTGTGGTTGTAGCCGTTGACCTCCTGGCCATTGTGCTGGTTGTCGACATTACCGTCGTAGCTGCCGAACAGCGTACTGATCGAACCTTTGAGCACATCCGGCACCAGGCTGCCGCCGATGCCGAACCGGGTGCGGCTTTCGTTGCCGCTGTAGAAGGATTGGTCGATATAGCCGTGGGTTTCAGCAGTGGGCGCCTTGCTGGTGATGTTCAGCACGCCGGCTGAGGCGTTCTTGCCGAACAGCGTACCTTGGGGGCCGCGCAGTACCTCGATGCGTTCCAGGTCGAGCAGGTCGAGGGTGGCCTGGCCGGGGCGGGCGTAGACCACACCGTCGATCACCGTGGCCACCGTCGGCTCGACGCCGGGGGAGGTGGAAATGGTGCCCACGCCGCGCACGAACAACGAGGTGTCCTTGTTCGAGGCGCCGGTGCGGAAGTTCAGCGACGGCACCTGCTGCGCGATGCTCGCCACGCCGTTGCGGTTGTCGCGCTCCAGCTGTTCGCCATCGAGGACCGAGACGGCCACCGGGACTTTTTGCAGTGATTCTTCGCGGCGGGTGGCGGTGACGGTCACCGATTTGAGTGTCGGCTCCTGCGCATCGGCCGCAAAGGCACCGGGGGCGGGAAGGGCGGTCAACCCGGCCAGGATCAGGAAAGTGCTGCGTTGGAAGTTGTGCATGCTGTGCCCGCTCGAAAAGAATGCCCTGAACCGCTGCGGTTCTTGCGACCGTCAGCGCCTGTGAAATGTCTTTGGCATTCGCTCGAGCGAGTAGCAGACAACGCGCCTTGTTAGCGCTAACATCGGCATTATTGGTAGGTCTGGTTTAGAACGTCAAATACTGAAAAATTAGTCCTATATTCTTTTTGGTTTTTAACAGGATCATCCCGTGAGCGAAGACAAACCGCGCAAACGCCGTGGCGCCGGGCGTGTCACCTTGAGCACCGTGGCCCGTCAGGCCGGGGTGTCGGCAATTACCGTGTCGCGTTACTTCAACCAGCCGGAGCAGGTGTCGCCCGAGCGCCGCGAGCGCATCGCCGGGGTGGTGGCCGAGCTGGGCTATGTGCCCAACCTGGTGGCCGGCGGGCTGGCGTCGGCGCGTGGGCGCATTGTGGCGATGGTGATCCCGAACATCTCGGGGCCGATCTTTGCCAATACCATCCAAGGCTTCAGCGACACCCTCAGCCGGCATGGCTATCAACTGTTGTTGGCGTCGAGTTACTTCAGCGCCGAGCAGGAAGAGAGCGCGGTGCGTGCGTTCCTTGGCTGGTCGCCGGCGGCGCTGGTGCTGACCAGCCGCTTCCACAGCGCGGCGACTGAAAAGATGATCGCCGACGTGGATATCCCGGTGGTAGAAACCTGGGACTACGTGCCCGAACGCGCACCGTTGCAGATCGGGTTTTCCCACTTCGAAGTGGGCGTCACCGCTGCGCGCTATCTGCATGGGCAGGGTTATCGGCGCATTGCTTTCGTGCAGAACAGTGCAGCCGGGGACTTCAGCGCCATGGAGCGGGGCGAGGGTTTCGCCGCGACCTTGATCGCGTTGGGTGTGCAGCCCTGGGTCTTCTCTCCCGACCCAGATCGCGCACCCTTCGAAGCGGGTAAACAGGCCATGGAAGTATTGATGAGCCATGCCACGCCGCCGGATGCGATCTTCTTCGCCAATGACAACCTGGCGGCCGGTGGTTTGCTGGCTGGGCAGCGGGCCGGACTGAAGATCCCCGAGCAGTGCGCAGTGCTCGGTTTCGGCGATTACCCGTTCGCCGAAATGCTGCTGCCGAGCCTGAGTACGATCAAACCGCCCGCATTGGAAATAGGTGTATTGGCCGCCACGCGTGTCCTGGAAAGTTTGGGTGTGCTGCCTGTAGAAGATGAAGTAACGCGTTTGAATTTATTGGAGTGCCGTTTGATCGCGCGTGAAAGCGCCTAAGTGGCTAATTGCAACTAGTCGAGTGATGGCTATTAGCTGCTAAGGCTCTGGCGCGAGTGTCTTGGCGCTTATGTTTATTTTATTCCCCTCCTTCAGGAACTAGGTCTATAACTTCCAGTCGATAACCCCGGCTTACTCTATACGGGGTTGTGGCTAACTAATGGCATGTTTCCGTAGTTTCAAATAGCCATACTTTCTCGCAACACTAGATACCTGAACATTATGTCGTCAGCGCCTATCGATGCCTGCCAGATGCAAATCCCGCACCCCGAACAGGTGTGCGCGTGGCTGATGCAGCATGCCGGGCTGAAAACGGTGGATCTGGAGCGCGCCCGACGCTTGTCCACGGACGACCTGCTGAGCCTGCTGACGCGCTTGGGCCTGGTCTCCGAAGTCGAACTGGCGCGTGCCTGGGCCGCGTTGCTCGACGCGCCGCTGCTGCTGGCCGACGCCGCACCGCCGTTGCTCGATCCCTTGCCTGCACTGACCGAACGCTTCATGCGTCACTATCAAGTGGTGCCCATGGGTTGGAACCACAACGGCCTGCGGGTACTGGCGGCCAACCCTGCGCAACATTATCCGTTCGAGGCCCTGGCCTATGCGTGCCAGGTGCCGGTGTGGCTGGCGATCGGCCCGCGCAACGAAGTCGATACCCTGATCGAGCGCTACTACGGCCAGGGCCGCTCGGCGATGGGCACGCTGATCGAGAACCTCGATGAGCAGGGCGGCACCCAGGAAGATATCGAACACCTCAAGGACATGGCTTCCGAAGCGCCGGTGATCCGCCTGGTCAACCTGATCCTGCAACGCGCCGTGGAGCAGCGCGCCTCGGATATCCATATCGAACCCTTCGAAAACCAACTCAAGGTGCGCTATCGCATCGACGGCGTACTGCACGACGCCGAAGCGCCGCCGGCCAGTTCGTCGGCGGCGGTGATTTCGCGGGTGAAGATCATGGCGCGGCTGGACATCGCCGAACGTCGGCTGCCCCAGGACGGGCGCATCATGCTGCGTATCCAGGGCAAGGAACTCGACCTTCGCGTGTCCACGGTGCCCACCAGTTTCGGTGAGTCGGTGGTGCTGCGCCTGCTGGACCGGCAAACCGTGCAGTTCGACTTCCCGAGCCTGGGCTTCGACGGCCAGCGCCTGGCCACTTTCCTCGACCTGCTGGAACGACCCCACGGCATTCTGCTGGTCACCGGGCCCACCGGTTCCGGCAAGACCACCACGCTCTACACCGCGCTGTCGCGGCTCAACACCGCCGAGCGCAAGATCATCACCGTGGAAGACCCGGTGGAGTACCAGCTCGAAGGCATCAACCAGATCCAGGTCAAGCCCGCCATCGGCCTGGACTTCGCCGGGGCGCTGCGCTCCATCGTGCGCCAGGACCCGGACGTGATCATGATCGGCGAGATCCGCGACCTGGAAACCTGCCGCATCGCCATTCAATCGTCGCTGACCGGTCACTTGGTGCTTTCCACCCTGCACACCAACAGCGCCGCGGCGAGTATCACGCGGCTGCTGGACATGGGGGTGGAAAGCTACCTGATCGCCTCGACCGTCAGCGGCATTCTCGCCCAGCGCCTGGTGCGGCGCCTGGACCCGGCCAGCCGCGTGGCCTTTGAAGCGCCGCCGGAACTGATCGCAGAACATGGGCTGGATCGTCTGACCGAACAACGGCCGATCCTGCTCTATCGCGGTGACTATCACGGCCGCAGTGCCCTGACCGAGCTGCTGGTGATGAACGACGAACTGCGCGGCCTGTTGATGCGTCACGCCGATGCCGCCACGTTGGAACAGGCTGCTCGCCGCGCTGGTTTGCGCACCCTGTATGAAGAGGGACTGCGCCAAGCGCTGGCGGGTATTACCTCGTTGGAAGAAGTGCTGCGCGTTACCCGTGGGGACGGCGCGTGAGCCTGTTCAAGTTCCGCGCCCTGGACAGCCACGGTGTGCCGCACAACGGTACGCTGCAAGCCAAGGATCAAGTCGCCGCCGTCGCGGCCCTGCACAAGCGCGGCCTGTTGCTGTTGCAGATTGAAGCTGCCGGCAGCCCCTTGCTGCGCAACCCACGCGGGCAGTTGAAGGGCGCGGCGTTGGTGAGTTTTACCCAGCAACTGGCCACGTTGCTGGGTGCCGGTCAGCCCCTTGAGCGTTCCCTTGGACTGTTGCTCAAGCAACCCGGCCAACCCCAGGTGCGTGCACTGATCGAACGCATCCGCGATCACGTCAAGGCGGGTAAACCCCTGTCCGCCGCATTGGAACAAGAGGGCGGCAGCTTCTCACCGTTGTACCTGAGCATGGTGCGTGCCGGTGAAGCCGGTGGCGCGCTGGAAAGTACCCTGCGTCAGCTCAGCGATTACCTGGAACGCAGCGAGCGGCTGCGCGGCGAGGTGATCAATGCGCTGATCTATCCTGCCTTCCTGGTGGTGGGCGTGCTCGGTTCCCTGGCGTTGTTGCTGGCGTATGTGGTGCCGCAGTTCGTGCCGATTTTCCAGGACCTGGGCGTACCGATTCCATTGATCACCGAAGTAATTCTGGCCTTGGGTGAGTTCCTTGGCGCCTATGGCCTGGTGGTGTTGGCCGGGCTGATCGTCGGCGGTGGGTGCTGGGCCGTACGCCTGCGCAATCCAGCATTTCGGGAACAATACGATCGACGCCTGCTCGGCATCCGTGTGATCGGCCCGTTGCTGCAACGGGTCGAGGCGGCACGCCTGACGCGTACCCTCGGCACGCTGCTCAGCAACGGCGTGGCGTTGCTGCACGCCTTGGTGATCGCGCGGCAAGTCTGCACCAACCGCGCGTTGCAGGCTCAGGTGGCGCATGCGGCGGAATCGGTGAAAGGCGGCGGCACCCTCGCCAGCGCGTTTGGCAGCCAGCCGCTGTTGCCCGAACTGGCGCTGCAAATGATTGAAGTCGGCGAACAGGCCGGCGAACTCGACAGCATGCTGCTCAAGGTGGCCGACATCTTCGACGTCGAAGCCAAGCGCGGCATCGACCGCCTGCTGGCCGCACTGGTGCCGTCTTTGACCGTGGTCATGGCGGTGCTGGTGGCGGTGATCATGTTGGCGATCATGCTGCCGCTGATGAGCCTGACCAGCAATATATGAAGGAGCTTGACCCATGAGAAAACCCCGCCGCCAAAGCGGTTTCACCCTGTTGGAAATGCTCGCGGTGATCGTGCTGCTGGGCATCGTCGCCACCATTGTCGTGCGCCAGGTCGGCGGCAATGTGGACAAGGGCAAGTACGGCGCGGGCAAGGCGCAACTGGCCAGCTTGAGCATGAAGATCGACAGCTACGCCCTCGACGTCGGCGCACCACCCACCAGCCTGCAACAGCTGGTGGACAGACCCGGCGGCTATGCCAAACCGTCAGACCTCAAGGACCCGTTCGGGCATGCCTTCGGCTATCGTTTTCCCGGCGAGCACGGCGCCTTCGACCTGATCTTCTACGGCCAGGATGGCCAACCGGGTGGCGAAGGTTATAGCGCCGACCTGGGCAATTGGGAGTAACGCCGCCATGTTCCAGCGCGGCTTTACCCTGCTGGAGATGCTGGTGGTGATCCTGTTGATCAGCCTCGCCGCCAGCTTGCTGGGGCTGGGCGTACGCCAGGGCCTGCAGGCGGCAAAAGAACGCCGCGCTGTGGGGCAGATGGTGGAGGCGCTGCGCACCACGCGGGCGGGGGCGATAGTCAGCGGGCAGGCGGCACGGACTTCATTCGATATGGAAGGCCGTACGTTCCAGGCGCCGGGACGTGCGCTGCAACGGTGGCCGTCCGAGCTGCAAGTGACGCTGCACACTGCGGAGCAGGTGGGCCCTGGCGTCGAGTTCTATCCCGACGGCAGCTCCACCGGTGGCAATCTGTTGGTGGCCAGTGGCACCCGGCGTTGGCGCATCGATATCGGCTGGCTCACCGGCAGCGTGCAATCCAAGGCGCTGCCATGAAGCGGCAAGGCGGTTTCACGCTGCTGGAAATGCTTGCCGCGCTGACGCTGATGGCGGTGTGCAGCACGGTGCTGCTGGTTGCGTTCGGCCAAAGCGCGCGCTCGTTGTCCCAGGTGGCCCACAGTGATCGGCTTACCCATGCGGCGCTGACGATTTTCGATCAGGAGGCTGCAGGGCGACTGAGCAACGGCGTCAGCCAGGGCGAACTGGACGGCATCCGCTGGCAACTGACCAGTACCCGACAACAAACCCATATTTTTCGCCTCGACCTGGTCCTCAGTGAGGGTCCGCACCAGGCCCGTTTCAGCACCTTGAAGGCGCGCCTGTGAAGCGCCGCGAGCAGGGCTTTACCTTGCTGGAAATCCTCGTGGTGCTCAGTTTGTTGGGCGTTTTGCTGGTGCTGGTTGGGGGCGCATTGCTGGGTGCCAATCGCGCCGTGTCCAAGGCCCAGGCGTATACCGTGAGCCTGGACGAAGTGCGCGCCGCTCAACAGTTTTTACGCACGGCGATCAGCGAGGCGTTGCCGCTGGCGGTGGGCGAGGGGGATGGGTTTTTCGTTGGCACGGCGCAGCGGCTGGAATTCGTCTCGACCTTGCCCGGCGTGCTCGGTGGTGGAATCCACCGGTTCAGCCTGCAACAGGTCGAACAGGATTTGCAGGTCGGGTTTTCTCAACGTGAACCCCAGGTGTTGCTGAACCACCTTGAGGGCCTGCAATTCAGTTATCGCGGCGTGTCTGCGCTGGGTCAGCCCACCGGTTGGGTCAGTGACTGGCCATGGCCCAGGCGCTTGCCTGCGGCCGTGCGCATCGCCGCCAACGTCGACGGCCCGGTGCCCTGGGTGACCCAGGTGATTGCCCTGCGCTTGAACCTGTCCAGCGGGAGCGTGGAAGAGTGAGGCGCCAACGCGGTGCGGCCCTGCTGCTGGTGCTGTGGGTGCTGGCGTTGCTCAGCGTGTTGCTGGGCGGCCTGGCCGGCTGGGTGCAGTTGGAAAGCCGCCAGGCCCTGTGGCTGCGCCAGCACACACAAACCGTGCTGGCCGCCGAAGCCGGTATCGCCCTGGTCATGACCGACCGGCGCTGGGTGGCCGATGGTCGCGAGATCCCCCTGACGTTTGATGATGCCCAACTGCACGTCAGCCTGCGCAGTGAGCGCGGCAAGCTCTACCTGATCAACGCCGAGGCGCAGGACTTCACCCGCCTGGCCCTGGCCTGCGGCGCCACCCCGGCCCAGGCGACGCAACTGTCCAAGGCTCTCCAAACACGCCGCCAACAAGGCCTGGCGCCGTTCCGGGTGCTGGAAGAAGTGCGCCAACTGCCTGGCATGACCCAAACCCTCTACAGCCAGTTGCTGCCCGAGATCACCTTGTGGAGCGACCTGGATCGCCCCGATCCCGCCTTCGCCAGCCCGCTGATGCGCAAGGCGCTGAACCTGCCGCGCCAGAACGCCGAAGGTGTCGACCCTGGCGAAGTACTGGTGGTCGACAGCCGCGCTGAGCGCCCCGGTGGTTATCAGGCGCGGCTGCAAGTCACTGTTTTATTGAGCCCATCGGAGGACAGCGCACAACCCTATCGGTTGTTGCGTTGGCAAGAATGAATCGACTGGAACCCATCGCCCGACACTGGCGCGGTAGCCTGCTGCAACAGGGTTGGCGCTTGTGGCTCGCGGAGTTGCGCGCCTGTGTGCCGAGTTGGCTGGCACGGCCAGAACCGCCGGAGCAGATCCACCACTGGCCGTTGGCGGCGTCGGTTGCGTCGGACAGCACGCGCCAGGTGCTGATGCTTGGCGCGGATGACGTACTGCTGCAACACGTGCAACTGCCATTGGCCGCCGGGCGTAACCTCAACACGGTGGTGGGTTATGAACTGGACCGCTACACCCCATTCGAGGCCGACCAACTCTACTTCGTCGCGCGCCAGGAGCGGCGCACGCCGACGCACCTTGAGGTCACGCTGGTGGCGATCCTGCGCGAACGCCTGGACCCGATCCTCATCGACTGCGCCGCGCTCGGCCTGCATCCCCATCGCGTGGATGCGGCCAACCTCGGCATCGACCTGCTGCCCCCGCCGCTGCGCCCGCGCCAGCGTCCGCCGGGCATGGGTTTGCAACGCAGCCTGCCGTGGTTGTGCGGGGCCTTGCTGATCGCGGCGATGCTGCTGTGGCTCAACGACCGTCAACGCGTCATCGACGCCATGCACGCCAGTGTGCAGCAACAGAAAGCCGAGGTCGCCGAAGTGCATGCCCTGCGCCAGCAACTGCTCAATACCCGTGGCGCGGCCCAGTACCTCATCCGGCGCAAACTGGCGCAACCGCCCCTGGCCGCGCTACTCAACGACCTGACCACTTGCCTGCCCGCCGACACCTGGCTGGATCAGTTGGACGTCAAGGACGGCGAGATTTCCCTCTCAGGTCAAAGCGCCAAGGCCAGCGCACTGATTACCCGTATCAAAGGCTGCCGCAGCCTGGAGAACGCCCAGTTCGAAGGGGTGATCCAACCCGATGCCCGCACCGGCAAGGACCAGTTTGCCTTGCGCGCCCACCTACGCCAGGAGGCCACCGATGCGCCGACCCCTCACGCCCCGTGAACGCCGCGGCACTGCCTTGCTGGTGTTGGCGTTGGTGCTCGGCACGGCCTACTGGCTGCTGGTCGACAGCTGGTTCGCCGGCCCCCTGCGCGACATGGGCGAACAGGCCGAACAGTTGCGCGAGCAACAGCAACGCTATGCCGGCGTGTTGCGTCAACGTGATGCGCTGCGCCAGCAGCTTGAGCAAGCTCGCCAGGACCCGGCCAGCAGCACCAGCCTGTTGCCGGGGGATGACCCCGACGTGGTGGCCGCCGACCTGATGCAGCGCCTTGCCGATCTGATCAACAGCCACGCCAACCTCGGCGGCGGTTGCAGCCTGACCCAGCGCAAGCCCATCACGCCGGAGCAGGACGACGGCGAGCCGTATCGCCAGGTCAAGGTCAGCCTGACCCTCGACTGCGCCATCGAACCGCTGGAAGCGCTGTTGCATGAGTTGGAATACCAGCCGCCGTTCTTGTTCGTGGATGAACTGCGCATCCGCCGCAGCCAGCAGGCACCAGCCAATGGCGGTGCAGGCAAGTTGGTGGTGCACCTGCTGGTGCGCGGTTACCTGCAACCGGCGCGGGTGACGCCATGATCAGCAGATTACGCCCCGTGGAGTGGGGCCTGCTCGGCTTGTCGGGATTGCTGGGCGTGTTGATGGCGGTGATCCTCAGCAGCATCGGTGATGAGCCGCAATGGCTGCCTGACGCGCCCACGCGCGGCCATCCCACCGCCCGGGTGCAGATCGCGCCGAGCGTCCCGCTGGAACACCTCGCCGCCACGTGGCAAGCGCCGCTGTTCAGCCCGGATCGCAGCCCGGATCGCGTCGTGGGCAAAGCCCAGGTCACCAGCCTGGCCAACCTGACCCTCAGCGGCATCATGATCACCGGCAATCTGCAAATGGCCATGCTCAAGCAGGCCGACGGCCGCGCCCTGACGGTCCGCCTCGGCCAGGCCTTGCCCAACGGCTGGCGCCTGGACCACCTGACCCCGCAATCCGCCCGATTCAGCCTGGACGGCCGCACGCAAACCTTGAGCTTCTACGCCAAGCGCCTACCGCCGCCGTCCACCCGGCCCCCCATTACTTTGCCCCGCGAGCCTCTCCCTTGATCGACATGCGCACCTCAACGTTTTGCCTGGCGACCGCTCTTGTCCTGAGTGGTTGTGGATCCTTCCCCGACCGCCTCGATCCGGACGACGACCTGCTGCACGAAGCCCTGCAAGGCACCGGCTCGCAACGCCCGCCGACCGAGCACACCGCGCCGGACAGTCCACCGCCTGCGGTTAAAACGCCAACGCAGCGCCAACTGATCCGTGGCAACCAACAGTTCGTGCGCGCGCCGGCAGCGCAGCCGGTGGCGAAAGAGGAGGGTGGCGATATCGTCTTCAACTTCGCCGACCAGCCCATTGAAGCGGTGATCAACAGCGTGATGGGCGACCTGCTGCACGAAAACTACAGCATCACCCAAGGCGTAAAAGGCAACGTGAGCTTTTCCACCTCCAAGCCGGTGGACAAACAACAGGCGCTGTCGATCCTCGAAACCCTGCTGTCCTGGACCGACAACGCGATGATCAAACAGGGTGATCGCTACGTGATCCTGCCCGCCAACCAGGCAGTGGCGGGCAAGCTGGTGCCGCAGATGAGCGTGGCGCAACCGTCCAGCGGCCTGTCGGCGCGGTTGTTTCCACTGCGCTACATCTCCGCCACCGAGATGCAGAAACTGCTCAAACCCTTCGCCCGCGAGAACGCGTTCTTGCTGGTGGACCCGGCGCGCAATGTGTTGAGCCTGGCTGGCACTCCGGATGAGCTGGCCAACTACCAGGACACCATCGACACCTTTGACGTGGACTGGCTCAAGGGCATGTCGGTGGGCGTCTTCGGGCTGCAACGGGCTTCCGTGGCCGAGTTGATGCCCCAGTTGCAAAGCCTGTTCGGCCCTGACAGCGGCATGCCCCTGGCCGGCATGCTGCGTTTTTTGCCGATTGAGCGGACCAACTCGGTGGTGGCGATTTCTTCCCAGCCGCAGTACCTCAGCGAAGTGGGCGACTGGATCCGTACCATCGACGAGGGCGGCGGCAACGAGCCGCAGATGTATGTCTACGACGTGCGCAACATGAAGGCTGCTGATTTGGCCAAGTACCTGCGGCAAATCTACGGCACCGGCGCGATCAAGGACGACACACCGGCGAAGGTCGCGCCAGGCCTGCGCACGACGACCCTGTCGTCGCTCAATACCGGCGGCCTGCAGAACAACCCACCTGCCGCCGAAGCGCCGGAGCCGGAAGAGAAGGAAGTCGCCCCCACCAACGCCCTCGAAGCCGGCACCCGCATCACCGCGCAAAAGAGCAGCAACCAGTTGCTGGTGCGCACCCGTCCGGCACAGTGGAAAGAGATCGAAGCGGCGATAAAACGCCTCGACAACCCGCCGCTGCAAGTGCAGATCGAGACGCGCATTCTTGAGGTCAAGCTCACCGGTGAACTGGACCTGGGCGTGCAGTGGTATTTGGGGCGGCTGGCGGGCAACTCCTCCAGCACCACCGTGGCCAATGCTTCCGGCAGCCAGGGCGCGTTGGGCGGTGGTGGGGCCGGGTTGGGGGCGACGGATTCGTTGTTCTACTCGTTCGTCAGTTCGAATTTGCAGGTGGCGTTGCATGCGCTGGAAACCAATGGCCGTACCCAGGTGTTGTCGGCGCCGTCGCTGGTGGTGATGAACAACCAGCCGGCGCAGATTCAGGTGGGGGACAACATTCCGATCAACCAGACCACGGTGAATACCGGGGATGCGGACACCACCTTGAGCAGTGTCGAGTATGTGCAGACCGGGGTGATTCTGGATGTGGTGCCACGGATCAATCCGGGTGGGTTGGTGTACATGGATATTCAGCAGCAGGTCAGTGATGCCGAGAGTCAGAGTGCCAATAGCGACACACCGGTGAATCCGCGCATTTCGACGCGTTCGGTGTCGACACAGGTGGCGGTGCAGAGTGGGCAGACGGTGTTGCTGGGGGGGTTGATCAAGCAGGACAACGGGGAGAGTGTGAGTGCGGTGCCGTATCTGGGTCGGGTGCCGGGGTTGCGGTGGTTGTTTGGGAGTACGAGCAAGTCGAAGGATCGGACGGAGTTGATTGTGTTGATTACGCCTAAGGTGATTACCAGTAGTGGGCAGGCGCGGCAGGTGACGGATGATTATCGGCAGCAGATGCAGTTGTTGCGGCCTGGTAGGTAGGTGTACATATCCGTTATTTAGGTAACGGCCGCCTATGGTTCCGCTCTTACAGCGGGTCACTTTTGGAAGGACCCAAAAGTAACCAAAAGGCCTTCGCCCCAACACTCGGTGCCTCGCCTAGGCTCGGCATGCCCTCACTCCGGCTTGAATCCGTGGGCCGCCGCGATGGGCCATCCTTGGCCCAGCGCGGCTAACCCGGCGTCCTGCCGGGTTACCCACGGATTCAAGCCTGCGTTCGGCCAGCGTGTTTAACGGGGCGCCTAAGATCAAAATCAAAAGCGACTCGCTTCGCATCGTAGATACGCGGTCCCTGTAGGAGCCGGCTTGCCGGCGAAAAACATGAGAACGCCGCGTTTTGTCTGGTTACCCGCGTCACCGTTAATTACCATCGCAGGCAAGCCAGCTCCTACAAGGGACCGCGTTTGCCCTTGCCTTTGCTCTACACCACTCAAGCCGGCTGTCAGGCCGCTGTGCTCTTGCTTTTGATTTTGATCTTAGGCGCCCCGTCAAACACGCTGGCCGGAATTCGGCAGGGATTTGGGGGGTAAACCGGCAGGGATGCCGGTTTAGCCGCCCCGCGCCATGGATGGCGCGTGGCGGCGGCCCCCCAAATCACTGTCGGATTACGGGCATACCGAGCCTAGGCGAGGTACCGAGTGTTGGGGCGAAGCGTTTTTGGTTACTTTTGGCGCTCTTCCAAAAGTGACCCGCTGTAAGAGCGGAACCATAAGCGGCCGTTACCGCAGCAACGGATATGTACTCTCGGCCAGTTGCAAAAAAAACATTACCAATACGAATAAATCATCAAGCAAATAATGAAATCCAAGAATATTAGCTTATGCCCAAATAGCATTATATTTTTAAAATCCATTCCGTTATGTTTGAACTCAACAGCCTACCCCTGACCTCGGATGGTACCAATCTAGATTCGGATTCTGCGCTGACACCCCCGCAGCAGAATCGTTGGAAGGGAGTTCAACGCATGTTGCCAATTCAAACCTCGCCCCACACCTAGCTTCCCAAATCGCCCGACACCCCAAAAAAAACCGAGCACCGCGCCCGCCCGCGTAACTGCCCGACTCCGCGATTTGGAAACGCAGGAATACCTATGAAGCGAGCCCTACAACCCACCGCCGCACTGGCCCTGGCCCTCCTGGCCAACACCGCCCAAGCCCAGGACGACAGTACCCTGTCCACCGTCGTGGTCACCGGCAACCGCGGCGCCGAGCAACGCACCGTCACCAGCAGCCCGGTGCCGATCGATGTGGTCAGCGCCAAGCAATTACAGAACACCGGCAAGCCCGGCCTCATGGAAGCCCTGAGCGCCGTGATCCCATCGCTGACCCTGCCGGAAAAAACCGGCTGGGACGCCAGCGGCATCGCCCGCGCCCCGAACCTGCGGGGTCTGAGCGCCGCCGAAGTGCTGGTGCTGGTCAATGGCAAGCGCCGTCACACCGCGGCCACCCTGAATATCAATGGCATCAATACCGGTGCGGCCCCGGCCGACCTGGACCTGATCCCCATCAGCGCCATCGACCACGTGGAAGTCCTGCGCGACGGCGCCGCCGCGCAATATGGCTCCGACGCTATCGCCGGGGTGATCAACGTGATCCTCAAGGCCGACACCAGCGGCACTTCGGTAACCAACGTCGGCCAGGGGTATGACGGCAAGAAACAGACCGTGCAACAAAGCCTCAACAAGGGGTTCGAGATCGGCAATGGCGGCATTGTCCAACTGGCCCTGGACGCCCGCAGCCAGAATGACGACAACAAGGCCAGCGCCAACGGCTACACCTACGCGCAAGCCTACGAGCAAGCCGGACGCTCGACGTACGGCGGCTACGGCACGCCCAAGACCAACCTGCTGACCCTGGGCTACAACGCCGAGTTGCCGATCGACGACAGCTTCAGCCTGTACTCATTCACCACCTATTCACGCCGCAAGGCCGAGCAGGGCCAGAACTTCCGTCTGCCGACCATCACTAACACCATCACCACCGGGCCGAACGGTTACCCCGGTGGCTACACGCCGACCTGGTTCATTGATGAAGACGATTTCCAGGCGGCATTCGGCGGTAAAGGCACGGTAGGCGAGTGGGACTGGGACTTGTCCACCACCTATGGGCGCAACGACGCGGAGCAGGGCACCACCCACAACCAGAACCCATCGCTGGGCGAGGCCACGCCGAATCACTTCACCTCCGGCACCTGGATTTCCACCGAGCTGACCACCAACCTCGACTTCAAGCGCGGCTTCGATATTGGCCTGCAAAAGCCGTTGGACCTGAGCGTCGGTTTCGAACATCGGCGCGACACCTACGAGGTGCAGGCCGGCGACTATGAGTCCTATGCCAATGGCGGCTACTGCGTGGCGCCGGGCAATTGCGCGTCGTCGGGCGCGCAGGTCACCAACGGCATTTCGCCGGATGAAGAAAGCAGCGCCTCGCGCAACAGCCTGGCCAGTTATGTCGATGTGGGCTTCAACCCAGTGCCGGACTGGTACGTCGGCACGGCGTTTCGCTATGAGCACTACAACCAGGGCGTCGGCGCCACCCGCAGCGGCAAGTTGACCACCCGCTATGACTTCAACCCGCAATTCGCCGTGCGCGCCACGGTGAGCAACGGCTTCCGCGCGCCGTCTTTGGCCAACAGCCTGTTCAGTGCGCGGTCGACCACCTATGGCGTGGTCGACGGCGTGTATCAGTCGATCAACTACGGCGTGCTGCCCGTAGGCTCTGCTGCCGCACAAGCCCTCGGCGCCCAGGAATTGAAGCCGGAGCGCTCAACCAACTTCAGCCTCGGTTTCACTCTCACACCGACTGATCGCTTGAGCTTCACCGCCGATGCCTACGTGATCAACCTGCGCGATCGCATCACCCTCACCGGCACCTTGCTCGGCCCCGAGATCACCCAGGTATTACAGAACAATGGCATCAACTCCACTTCCGGCGGCCAGTACTTCATCAACGGCGCCGACACCCGCACCAAAGGCCTCGACCTGGTCAGCAACTACAGCCAGGACCTCGGCCAGTATGGTGCGGTGAAGTGGACCGCCGCGTTCAACTGGAACCAGACGCGGATCCTCAACTACAAGGAGTCCACCAATATCCTGGGCACCTCCTACGAGTTGATGAACCGCGAGGCGCGCAACCTGATCACCGGCGTGCAGCCCAGCACCAAGCTGATCCTCGGTGGCGACTGGAGTATCGACCGCTTCAACGTGAACCTGGCCCTGACCCGCTACGGCTCCTACAAAGAGGTCAACTCGTCGGCCAATCGCAACCTGGACCGTATCTACGCCGCCAAGTGGATCACCGACCTCGACCTTGGCTACAACCTCACCAAGGACCTGAACATCGCTGTCGGCGCCAAGAACCTGTTCGACATCTACCCCAAGAAACAAGGGGTGCCGAGCAGCACCATGGTCAGCAGCTATGGCGTCTATTCGCCCTACGGTTTTACCGGCGGGTACTACTACACCCGCTTGACCTATGCCTTCTGAGGCCGAGGAATTCACCATGCCCATCGTCGCCAAATCCTATGACCTGATTGACTCGCCCAGCCCGGTGCGCCAGGCCCGTGTCTCCACGCCGATCAAGGCACTGCAAGTGGTGCCTGCGCGGCACCCCTGGCGCTGGGCCGGGTCGATCTTTGCAGCGCTGGTGCTGCTGGCCATCGTGCATTCCCTGGCCACCAACCCGCGCTGGGAATGGGGCGTGTTCGGCCAGTGGTTTTTCTCGCCGTCGGTGCTGCGCGGGCTGGGGCAGACGCTGCTGCTGACGCTGCTCAGCACGGTGTTCAGCATCGTTCTTGGCACGGCGCTGGCGTTGGCGCGGCTGTCGGGCTCACCACTGTTGGCGGCGTTGGCCTGGGGCTATATCTGGTTCTTCCGCTCGATGCCGGCGCTGCTGGTGCTGATCATCCTGTACAACTTTGCCTACCTGTATGACCACATCGTGCTCGGCGTGCCGTTCACCTCAGTGGTGTTCGCTGAGTGGTCCACCGTAGACGTGCTCAGCCAATTCACCGTGGCCGTATTGGGCTTGAGCCTGATGCAGGCGGCCTACGCGGCGGAGATCATTCGCGGCGGGCTGATCGGTGTCGATGCCGGCCAGCATGAAGCCGCTGCAGCGTTGGGTTTACCGGCCTCGCGACGGATTTTTCGGATCATTCTGCCCCAGGCGCTGCGTTCGATCCTGCCGTCGGGCTTCAATGAAATCATCGGCCTGGTCAAGGGCACCTCGATTGTCTACGTACTGGCCTTGCCGGAGCTGTTCTACACCGTGCAGGTCATCTACAACCGCACCCAGGCGGTGATCCCGCTGCTGATCGTGGCGACGGTCTGGTACTTGATCATCACCACCGTGCTGACCAGCGCGCAGTACTACGTCGAGCGCCATTTTGCCCGTGGCACGGCACGGGTGCTGCCGCCCACGCCGTTGCAACGCATACGCCGCTGGGTCAAGGAGAAAACCCATGAGTGAAGCTCGCGCCGGGCGCATCCAGATCCAGGGCGTGGGCAAGCGCTTTGGCAACCAACAGGTGTTGAAAGACATCGACCTGACCATCGACCCCGGCAAGGTCACCGTGATCCTCGGGCCGTCCGGCTCGGGCAAGTCCACCTTGCTGCGCACCATCAACCACCTGGAGAAGATCGACAGCGGGCATATCACCATTGACGGTGAATACGTTGGCTATCGCCGCAAAGGGGACCTGCTCTACGAGCTGAAAGAACGCGAGATTCTCAAGCGCCGCATCGACGTGGGTTTTGTGTTCCAGAACTTCAACCTGTTCCCGCACCTCACCGCCTGGGAGAACGTCGCCGAGGCGCCCCTGGCCCACAAACGCTGGAGCAAGGCCGAAGCCCAGACCAAGGCGGCCGAGCTGCTGGCCAAGGTCGGCCTGGCGGACAAGGTCGATGCCTACCCGCGCCAGCTCTCCGGCGGCCAGCAACAGCGTGTCGCCATCGCCCGCGCTTTGGCGCTCGACCCCAAAGTGCTGCTGTTCGATGAACCCACGTCGGCCCTCGACCCGGAGCTGGTGGGCGAAGTGCTCGACGTGATCAAGGGCCTGACGCAGTTGGGCGTGACCTTGGTGATCGTCACCCACGAAATCGGCTTTGCCCGTGAAGTGGCCGACCACGTGGTGTTCCTCTGCGACGGCCAGTTGATCGAAGAAGGCCCGCCGGAACAGATTTTCCGCCAACCCCGACATCCCCGCACTGTGGCCTTTCTCGGCAAGGTGCTTTAGTTCAAGGAGTGACTGCCCATGCTTATCTCTACCGCTCGTATCGCCCTGTTGACGCTGGCCGTCAGCACTGCGCAAAGCGCATTCGCCGTGCAACAGGTCGACCTCAGCCCCGACCGCCCGCGCATTCATGTACCGCGTAACGAAGCGGCCATCGCGCAGATCCCGCCGGGCTTCAAGTTCGCCCAGCCGGGCAAGTTCACTGTGGCCGTGTCCGGTGTGGCCGGGCCGCCCCTGGCGCTGCTGGCCAATGACGACAAGACCACCATCGGCAGCGAGGCCGATACAGCGCAGTTGGTCGCCGACAGCCTGGGTCTGCAACTCAACGTGGTGCAGACCAGCTGGGAAGACTGGCCCCTGGGCGTCAGCTCGGGCAAGTACGACGCGGTGATCAGCAACGTCACGGTGACCGAGGCGCGCAAGAAGCGTTTCGACTTCGCGACTTACCGCCAGGACGTGCTCGGGTTCTATGTGAAGAGCACCAGCAAGATCAGCGCGATCAAGCAGGCCGAGGACATTGCCGGACTGAAGATCATCGTCGGCTCCGGCACCAACCAGGAAAAGGTCCTGCTGGCCTGGAACGACGCCAATGAAAAAGCCGGGCTCAAGCCGGCACTGTTGCAGTACTTCGACGACCAGGCCGCCGCGCAACTGGCGGTGCAATCCGGGCGCAGCGATGCGCTGTTCGGGCCCAACTCGGTGTACGCCTATTCGGCGGCAATCACCGGCGGTATCAAGCTTGTCGGCACGGTCAATGGTGGCTGGCCTTTGAAAGCGGATATCGCGGTGACCACGCGCAAGGACAACGGCCTGGTCAAGCCGATCCACACCGCCCTGGAAGGCGCGATTGCCGGCGGTCAATACGAACAGGTGCTGCAACGCTGGGGCCTGGATATCGAGCGCGTCGACACGTCGCTGATCAACCCACCGGGCCTGCCGGATTAAGGAGCATCGAACATGGGACTGACACGACGTGAAGCGCTGTCGAGCATTGCTGCGGTAGGCGGCGAACAGGCCGTCAAGGAGGCACTGGCGGCATTGGGCCTGGGACCGTCGTCACACCGCCGTCCGCAACCGCTGAAACTCAAGGCGGGCCTGGGGCAGGGCACCCGCGTGCTGGTGTTGGGTGCTGGCATCGCGGGGCTGGTGACGGCACTGGAACTGACCCGCGCCGGGTTCGAGGTGCAAGTGCTGGAGGCGCGTGACCGCGTGGGTGGCCGGACCTGGACTATCCGCAACGGCGATCGTGTGGACTACAAGGACGGCCGCTCGCAAACAGCTGCGTTCGACCCAGGGCATTACTTTAATGCGGGCCCGGCACGAATCCCGAGCCAGCACCGCACTATTCTCGACTATTGCAGCGAACTTGGCGTGCCGCTAGAAGTGCTGGTCAACAGCAGCCATGGTGCCCAAGTGCGGCCGGATGTGAGCAAGCCGGCTTTCACCGTCGGCCAGGCCATCAACGATGCACGGGGGCAGGTGTCCGGGTTGCTGGCCAAGGCGGTGCAGCGCGATGCCCTCGATGATGTGTTGAGCGCTGAGGAGCGCACGCGGCTGTTGGCGTTCCTGCAGGTGTATGGCGACCTGTCACAGGCGCTGGCCTTTGAGGGCACGATCCGTTCGGGGCACCTGGAGTCGCCTGCCCATCCCGGCGCGTTGCCCGCCAGTCGTCGCCCGTTATCACTCGATCAACTGCTGCACCCGGAACTGTGGGGCGCGTTACTGCACACGGAATTCCCGGAGTTCTCCGCCACCATGTTCCAACCGGTCGGTGGTATGGACCGCATCACGGATGCCTTCTACCAGCGCGTCCAGGGGTATGTGCAATTAGGCGCCCAGGTGCGGCAGATCCGTCAGTTGGAAGACGGCGTAGCGGTGACGTACCACGACAAGCTCAGCGGTCGCGAACAGGTGGTGCGCGCCGACTACCTGATCTCGACCCTGCCGCTGCCGCTGCTGGCCAAGCTCGACACCGACTTCAGCGACCCGATCAAGGCGGCCTTGCTCAGCACCCGCAGCGACCAGGCAACCAAAGTGGCGTGGCAGTCGCCGCGATTCTGGGAAACCGACTACCGCACCTACGGCGGCCTGTCGTGGATCGAACACCCGGCACGCCTGCTGTGGTACCCGAGCAACGACCTCAACACCCGCGAAGGCTTGCTGGTAGCGGGCTACGTGACCGGCGAGGGCGCCGACGTATTTGGTGCGCAACCCTTCGACCAGCAGTACGCCACCTCGAAAGAGGCCGTGGAACTGCTGCACCCCGGTTATTCCAAACACTTGCGCAACCCGCTGGCAGTGTCCTGGGAACAGATCCCCTACAGCGAAGGCCCGTGGCTGCAACGCGAACACTTCCCGGCCGACGCCAGCGCCTTGCTCGAAGCCGGCCACGGCCGTGTGTATTTCGCCGGCGATGGACTGGTGCAAAGCGGCGTAGGCATCTGGCAGGAATCGGCGGCCAACTCGGCGCGCCATGTGGTCGGGCAACTGGCCGAGCGGGTTATCCAGCAACAGCACAGCGCGGCACTTGCCGCGTCATAAGGAGATTCATCATGAGCGACAGCATTCAACGCACCAGCGTCGGCGATTTTCCGATCTCGCAGACCGTCACCGTACCGGCTTCTGCCAGCCTGATTTTTGTCAGTGGCACCTTGCCCGACCTGCACGACGCAAACGCCCCGGTGGGCACGCCAGCCGCCTATGGCACGACCGAAGTGCAGACGGTGTCGGTATTCAACAAGCTGCGCAAGATCCTGCGCCAGCAAGACCTGGACCTGGGCGATATCGTGCAGTTGCGGGTGTTCCTGGTAGGGGCCGAAGAGACGGGCGGCAAGCTGGATTTCGCTGGCTTGCAGGCGGGCTATACGCAGTTCTTTGGCACCCCTGAGCAGCCGAACAAGCCAGCGCGTACGGCGTTGCAAGTGGTGGCGCTGCCGCTACCCGGTGCGTTGATTGAAGTTGAGGCGGTCGCTGCGCGTACGTCGTAAGACTTACCCTTGCTCTGAGAAAAATCCCACAACTAGGTGGGATTTTTCATTCTTCCAGCCTGTATTTTTCCTCCTAGGATGGCGCGATCGCTTGAACACAAGCGATACGGCGGGGCCGCTCCCATCGCCCGGCAGCCGTAAGAACATGCTTAGGAGTCAACACATGAAGATGACCAGTGTGAGCCAACGCCTGCGCCGCTCGGCCTGGGCCGTGATTGTCGCCGGGGTACTGGCAGGCTGTGCCACGCCGCAGCCGCCGGCGGTAAAGATCTCCCTGGCCCGTGATGCGGTGGGGCGGGCCTTGGCGGCGCAAGCCACCCAGTTCGCACCGCTGGAAATGAAAACCGCCCAGGACAAGCTGGCGCGCATGGACCAGGCCATCGGTGAAATGAAGTACGTCGAGGTGGACGCCCTGGCCGACCAGATCGAAGCCGACGCCAGCCTGGCCGAGGCCAAGGCCAATGCCGTGCGTAAACAACAGGTCTTGAAGCAGGCGCGAGAGGGCATTCAGGTGCTCAAGCAGGAAATGCTCAACGCCCCCGCGACTACCCACTGAGGATCCAGCCATGCGTGCCATTTTTTTCATTCCTGTGCTTTCGGCCCTGAGCCTGGCGTTTGCCGGTTGCGCCACGCCGCCGGAAAACCCGCAATTGCTGCAAGCGCGCAGCCAGTTCTCCAGCCTGCAGCAGAAGCCGGAATCCAACACCCTGGCGGCGGTTGAAACCCGTATCGCTTCCAACGCGCTGGACCGCGCCAACCAGGTGTCGTTGCACGACCGTACCGACCCACAGCTCGACCAACTCGCCTACCTTGCCACGCAAAAAATCGCCCTGGCCGAGCAGACCATCGTCGGCCGCAAGACCGATGCCCAGCTCGACAACATCGCGGTCGACCGTACCCAGGTGCAGCTCGACGTGCGCACCGCGCAGCTCAAGGCCTTGCAGGCGATGAAAGCCCAGCCGACCGAACGTGGCCAGGTCATCACCTTTGGCGACGTGCTGTTCGACACCGGCAAGGCCGATTTGAAAGCCGGCAGCCAGCGGGACTTCCAGGGGCTGGCGAACTTCCTGGTGCAGAACCCGGAGCGTCAGGTGCGGGTAGAGGGTTTCACTGACAGCGTGGGAGGCGATGCCTACAACCAGAGCCTGTCCGAGCGACGTGCCCAAGCGGTCGCGCGTGGTTTGCAACGACTCGGCGTGGGGATCGAGCGGATAGCCGTCATCGGCTACGGCAAGCAGTTCCCGGTTGCTGATAACCAGAGCGCACAGTCACGCCAGTTGAATCGCCGTGTGGAAGTGATCGTGTCCAACGACGCTTCGGCGGTCAGCGCACGTCGCTGAGCCTGACAGATCGTTATGCAGTACTCGGATAACGGTATTTGCTAGAGATCATTAATTTTAATAATTAGCATAGATCTACAAAGCCTTTCACAAGCCCTGCCTACGGGCATTAAGGTCATTCTCCACCGGCCACCGCGGCCATCCACGGAGGAATACCTTGATGCCCATCTCACCTCGACAACTCAAATTCGGCGCCATTCTCACCGGCGTCGGCACCGCACAAAACGAATGGTTGCACCCACAAATCCCTGGCGATGCGAGTGTGGATATCGACTGGTACCGCGCCCAGGCACAGCAGGCCGAAGCGGCCAAGTTCGACCTGGTGTTCATCGTCGACAGCCCCTACATCACGCCGGATTCCGCGCCGCATTTTCTCAACCGCCTGGAGCCCTTGACGCTGCTCTCGGCCATCGCCGGGGCGACCTCGAAAATCGGCCTGGTGGCGACGCTCACGACCTCCTATACCGAACCCTTCAACGTGGCGCGGCAGTTCGCGTCCCTGGACCACATCAGCGGCGGCCGCGCCGGCTGGAACGTGGTCACCACCGGCTTGGAAGGCGCGGCGGGAAACTTTGGCCGTGAGCAACACATCGACCACACCGAGCGCTATCGCCGCGCGGCCGAACACCTGGACGTGGTGCAGGGACTGTGGGATTCCTATGAAGACGACGCCTTTGTGCGCGACAAGCAAGCCAAAGTGTTCCTCGACCCGCAACGCCAACACCGCCTCGATCACCACGGCGAGTTTTTCTCGGTCACCGGGCCACTCAATATTGCCCGTTCGGCCCAGGGCCAACCGGTGATTTTCCAGGCGGGTATCTCCGAATCCGGGCGCAGCCTGGCGGCGAATTATGCCGAAGGGATTTTCGCCGGTGTGGGCAATTTCGAAGATGCCCAGGCGTACTACAGCGACATCAAAAAACGCACCGCCGCCGCTGGGCGTAACCCTGACCACGTCACCATCCTGCCGGGTATTTCGCCGATCATTGCGGACACCGATGAACAGGCGCAGGCCATTGATCGTGAACGCAATGGCGAGCTGGATCTTGGTAAGGCGCTGGTGCAGTTGGGGCGGCCGTTCAATTACCACGACTTTAGCCAGTACCCACTGGATGAGCCGTTTCCGGAGTTGGGCGACTTGGGGAGTAACGGGTATCGCGGGCATGCGGAGAACATCAAGCAGGTTGCTCGTGAACAGGGGCTGACGTTGCGCCAGGCGGCGTTGCGCTTTGCCAAGCCGTTTTCCAGTTTCGTCGGCTCGCCCAAGACCGTGGCGAATGAGATCGAGCGTTGGTTTGTGGAGGGTGCGGTGGATGGGTTCAATATCCACGTGGGCGCGCCGGAGGATTTTGCGCGGTTTACCGATCAGGTATTGCCGTTGTTGCGGGAGCGGGGGTTGTTTCGCAGTGAGTACAGTCACAGCACGTTGCGTGGGCATTTGGGGTTGCCAGTGCCGGTGAATCGGTATGCGGTGGGGCGGGTGGCTTAGGAAGTGGCGGGGGGGTGTACATATCCATTTTTGCGGTAATGGCGGCTTATGGTTCCGCCCTTACGGCGGGTCACTTTTGGCAAACGCCCCAAAAGTAACCAAAAGGTCTTCGCCCCAACACTCGGCACCTCGCCTAGGCTCGGTGTGCCCTCACTCCGGCTTGAATCCGTGGGCCGCCGCGATGGGCCATCCTTGGCCCAGCGCGGCTAACCCGGCGTCCTGCCGGGTTACCCACGGATTCAAGCCTGCGTTCGGCCAGCGTGTTTGACGGGGCGCCTCAGATCAAAAGCAAAAGCGCGGCGGCCTGGTAGCCGACCGGTTTCTGGAGGCCAGTCTCAGTTTCAAATGTGGGAGCGGGCTTGCTCGCGAAGGCGGCGTGTCAGCGATTGCATCTCTAACTGATCCACCGCTTTCGCGAGCAAGCCCGCTCCCACAATTTTGATCTCCTACATCAGGTAGATATCAATCGGCTCTGGCTCTGGCTCTGGCTCTGGCTCTGGCTCTGGCTCTGGCTCTGGCTCTGGCTCTGGCTCTGGCTCTGGCTTTGTTTTTGATTTTGATCTTAGGCGGCCCCCCAAATCACTGTCGGATTACGGGCATACCGAGCCTAGGCGAGGTACCGAGTGTTGGGGCAAGAGCCCTTTGGTTACTTTGGGCTGGGCCGGCATTCCGTCTCTTTTCCAAAGTGACCCGCCGTAAGGGCGGAACCATAAGCCGCCGTTACCCAAAAAACGGATCCACCCCTCATCTAAAAATGCAATTACCTCATCATATAAGCCAATCATATTAAAAAAACCTGATTATTAGCATATGACTACAAAGACTTTTACAGGCGTTTCTTAGACGAATACCTTTCAGTACAGAGACACCACACTCGACCCGACCCCTCGCATGGTGGAGGAGAGCACTGACCACACCCACCTGCGAGGGCCCCCCTGATCATGACGACCTGACCGCTTTCCCCACCGCCACACCGTCCTTGCGTTTTCGTTGCCGGTCCCGCCGAGCCACGGTCTCGTTCGCCTAAAAAAAGATCAGGATGCACCCGTCATGAGCCACGCCGAGCTATTCCCGCAAACCATCTACACCTTGCCCTACGACAACAACCGCCTGGCCCTGCGCGCCGTGCCCAAGCACGACGATCCCCTGCAGGAACGCCTGCACCGCAAACAACGCCTCGCTGCGGCCTATCGTCTGTTCGGGCGCCTGGGTTTCGAAGTGGGTGTAGCGGGCCACTTCACCGCCCGTGACCCGGTGCACCCGGAGCATTACTGGATCAACCCTTTGGGCGTGCCGTTCTCGCAAATCACGGTCTCCCACTTGCTGCGGGTCGATAGCCAAGGCCAAGTGGTGGAGGGCCAAGGGCTACTGAACACCAGCGCCCTGGAGTTGCATCACGACCTGCAGCAGGCGCGCCCGGAGGTGGTGGGCATCGCTCATTTCCACGGTTTTCATGGCCGGGTCTGGTCGTCGTTGGGCCGCCTGTTCGACCCGATCACCGCCGAGTCCGGCGCGTTTCAGGGCGACCAGGTGATCTTCCAGCGCCACGCCTTGCGCACCGCCAGCGGGGCGCTGGAGCAGGATCGCGACATCGTCAGCCAGGCCTTTGTCGAGACCTTCGGCCAACACAACCTGCTGGTGTGGCAGAACCACGGCCTGTGGGTCACCGGTGAGACCGTGGAAAGCGCCGCGTGGCGTTTTATCCTCGCCGAAGATACCGCCCGTGTGCACCTGCTGGCGCATTCGGCCGGGACGCCGCTGATTCCTGCGCCGGATGCCTGGGAGGAGGGGCTCGACAAGGCGCGGCACGAGTTTTTCGCCTGGCTCAACTTCTTGCCGTTGTGGGATCAGATCCGCACCGAAGAACCCGACCTGTTCAACTGAGGCGCGCCCATGCATTCCCTCTCTCGTCGGCAATTGCTGCGGGCCAGCGGTGTTCTTGCGGCCGGTGCCCTGCTGGGGCGTCAGGCCGAGGCTGTCGAACCGCTGCGTGTGTGGCGCTACAAAGGCACGGCGGCCTCTTTTCTCGCCGACGCCGGTCAGGCGCACACGCCATACCCGGTGGAATGGGTGGATGTCAGCGGCGGCAACCTGGTGCTGGAAGCGTTGCGCAGTGGTCACTTGGACTATGCATTCATGAGCGAGATCCCACCGATTTTCGCCTCGATTGCCCAGGTGCCGATTGCGCTGGTGGCGGTCTACCAGGGCGACCAGAACGACACCCGCCTGGTGGTGAAAAAGGACAGTGGCATTCGTACGGTCCAGGACCTCAAAGGCAAGACCATCAGCTACGTGCGGGCTACCAACACGCACTATTTCGTGTTGAACCTGCTGCATCAGAACGGCCTGTCCCTGGCCGACGTGACGGCGGTGCCGCTGCCCATGCAGGACGCGCTCACCGCGTTTCGCAACGGTCATGTGGATGCCATCGCCACGGGCGGCATCAGCGCGTTGCAGGCCACCAGCCAAATGGAGGGCGAGCTGCTGGCGGACGTCAGCCGCTACTACTCCGGCAACTACGTGATCGCGACCACGCAACAGGTGTTGGCCGACCCTCAACGCCGCAGCCAGGTAGGCGATTTCTTGCGGCGTGAGCAAGCCACCTGGGCCTGGGTCAACGCCCATCCCGAACGCTGGGCCGAGCGCAGTGAAGCGCTGACCGGTATCGATCGCGCCCTGTACCTGCGCCAGTTCCAGCAGCGCAGCCGACCCGCCCGCCTGGTGGGCACCGATGCCGACACCCTTCACTCCCAGCAACAGGTGGCTGACCTGTTCTACCAAAACCATTTGATCCGCCAACGCGTCGATGCACGACCGCTGTGGCGTGACGACTTCAACCCTATTCTGAACAGTTGACCTGCCATGAAATCCATTGCCTACCGTTCTACGTTGCAACTCGCCCCACTGATGCTGGCCAGCTTCACCCTGTTGCCTGCCTATGCCGCCGCCACTGATGACACGCTCGACACGGTGATCGTCACGGGCTCCCGGGGCAGTGAGGCGCGCACCGTCACCAGCAGCCCGTCGCCGATTGATGTGATCAGCGCCCAGCAATTGGAAAAAACCGGCTCCAGCAGCCTGCGCACCGCCTTGCAGAAAACCCTGCCATCGTTTTCCCAGCGTCCCTCTGGCACGTCCAACGACAGCATCGCGCGGCCCTACAGCCTGCGCGGGCTCAACGGTTCCAATGTGCTGGTACTGGTGAATGGCAAGCGCCGTCACAACAGCGCGGTGATCAACCTCGACTCGACGGCGGCCTACGGCACCAACCCGGTGGACCTGGACATGATCCCGGTCAGCGCCATCGACCATATTGAAGTGCTGCGCGATGGCGCCTCGGCGCAATACGGCTCGGATGCGATTGCCGGGGTGATCAATATCATCCTCAAGCAGAACGACAATGGCGGTTCGGTCAGCACCTCCTACGGCGAGTACACCAAGGGTGATGGCGGCACTATTCGCCAGACCCTCAACAATGGTTTTGCGCTGCCCAACGACGGCTTTTTCAACCTGTCCCTGGACGCTAAGTCCCAGCAGACCGCCGTGCGCGCGCGGGATGCGACCGGCGCGTTCTACTATCGCCAGCCCGACGGCTCCGCCGATCCGCGCGAGGCCAACGACAAGGATGTGCAGAAAAACGGCCTGCCGAAAATCAAGGCGATCAACGTCGCCTACAACGCCGAATTGCCGCTGGACGATGTCACCCTGTATTCGTTCTCCACCCTCAGCAACCGTGATGCGCGGGGCGGGCAGAACTACCGGCGGCCTAACTCGACCAACATCATTGCGTCGATCTACCCCGACGGCACCGCGCCGTTCTACACCCTGCGCGAGACCGACTACCAAGTCGCCGCCGGGGGCAAAGGCAAAGTCGCCGAGTGGAACTGGGACCTCAGTTCGACGTTTGGTCGTGACAAAGGGGTGGCCGGCGCGGATGAGACCCTCAACGCTTCCCTCGGCCCGTCGAGCCCCACGCACTTCACCACCTACACTAACTACTTCGACCAGTGGACCAACAACCTCGACCTGACCCGCGCCTTTGAAGTCGGCTTGAGCAAGCCATTGCAGGTGTCGGCAGGCCTTGAACACCGGCATGAGCGCTACAAGACCGAGTCCGGCAACCCTCTGTCCTACCTCAATGGCGGTTACGTTTACCCGAGCGGCCCACTGGCGGGGCAACCCGGCGCGGTAGGTGCCCAGGGCGCGATCACCCTGACCCCGGAAGACGAAGGCCAGGCCAGCCGCAACAGCTACGCCAGCTATGTGGACGTAGGGCTCAACCCTACCGAAAAATTCTACGTGGGCGTGGCGGGACGGTTCGAGCATTACGATGACAGCTCGGGCAACACCAGCAGCGGCAAGCTCTCGCTGCGTTATGACTTCACCCCGGAATTCGCCCTGCGCGGCACGCTCAGCAACGGCTTCCGGGCACCGTCGCTGTCGCAGTCGGTGTATGCGCAGACCGCCAACCAATACACCACCGTCAATGGTGTCGCGCAATTCGTCGAAGCCAAGTCGGTGCGCGTCGATTCGCCGCTGGCCCAGGCCCTTGGCGCAGAAGACCTGAAGCCAGAGAAGTCGCGCAACATCAGTATCGGCTTTGCGTACAAGCCTGTGCCGGAAGCCAACATCACCCTGGACGCCTACCAGATCGAGATCAGCGACCGCATCGCCCAGACCGGCTTTCTGTTCGGCAGCGGCGTCGACCAGATATTGCAGGCCAACGGTTACCGTCCCGGCTACCGGGTTAAGTACTTCACCAATGCCGCTGACACCACCACCCGCGGCATCGACCTGGTCACCGACTACCGCGTCGACTACGGCGCCCTGGGTACCGTCAAATATGGTGTGGCAGCCAACTACAACAAAACCACGATCGACAGCATCAAATCGACGCCGGCCGCCCTCACTGCCGTGGGCAGCAGCCTGGTGCTGTTCGACCGCGTGGCCCAGGGTTACCTGACCGTGGCCAACCCCAAGACCAAGCTGATCCTCAGTGCCAACTGGAAGGTCGACGATTTCGACATCAACGCCTCCGTCAATCGCTACGACAAGGTCATCGCCCGCGACACCAACCCCGCGTATGACGTGACCTACGGCGCTAAATGGCTGACCGACCTGGAAGTGGCCTACAACTTCACCAAAGCACTGAACCTGGCGGTGGGCGCCAACAACATCCTCAACGTCAAGGCCGACAACAACGCCTTCCCCCAAGGCGATATCAACGGCTTTCCGAAATTCGGCAGCATCTCGCCGTTCGATCCCTACGGTGCGTTCTGGTACACCCGCGCCACCTACGCTTTCTGATGAGGACTGCGACATGAGCCAACCAGACCGACAAATCCTGCTCGGCGCCTTCATCCCCAGTGCCGGCATCATGGGTTCCGCGTGGCGCCACCCGAGTGCGGCCAGCGACTCGTTCCGCGACTTCGAGCACTACCGCTGGATCGCCGAAAAACTGGAGGCCGCGCGTTTTCATGCGCTGTTCTTCAATGACACGGTGAACGTCGACCTCGACCCGCTCGCCCTGGCGCGCGGCCCCAACAGTGTGCGCTGGGACCCCTTGGTGCTGCTGCCGGCGCTGGCGTTGGCGACGCGCCGTATCGGCTTGATCGCCACCGCGAGCACCACTTACAACGAGCCGTACAACATTGCGCGCAAGTTCGCCAATATCGACCACCTCAGCGGTGGCCGGGTGGGCTGGAACCTGGTGACTTCCCTGGGCGGCGGCGAGAACTTCAACCGCGACGGCCACATCAGGCATGCCGACCGTTATGAGCGTGCCGAAGAGTTCTACGACGTGGTTACCGGCTTGTGGGACAGCTGGGCCGACGACGCGTTTATCCAGGACAAAGCGTCCGGGCAGTGGCTGGATACCGACAAGTTGCAGGTGCTCAACCACCACGGCAAATACTTCCAGGTGCAAGGCCCGCTCAATGCTGCGCGTCCGGTGCAGGGTTATCCGGTGATTGCCCAGGCCGGCTCGTCCGATGCCGGCAGGCGTCTGGCAGCGCGGGCCGGGGAGTTGATCTTCACCGCTCAACACACGGTGGAGCAGGGTCAGGCGTTCTACCAGGAGATCAAGCGAACCGCCGCCGGTTTGGGGCGTAACCCCGAGCACCTGAAAGTGCTGCCGGGGGTGTCCACCGTGATTGGTCGCACCCAGGCCGAAGCCCAGGCCAAGTACGACCAATTGCAGGAGCTGCAAGACCCGAAAGCCTTCCTCAGTTCCATTTCGCGCTTTACCAGCCTGGGTTTCGATCTGTCGGAGTTGCCATTCGATTCATTGGTGCCGTTGCCACCCGAACAGTTCGACACCAACACCCATAAAAGCCGGCAGAAACTGGTGTTCGACCTGATCCGCCGCGAACGCCCGACCGTGCGTGAGCTGTTCAACAAACTCACGGCCGGTGGGCATCGCATCCTCATCGGCACGCCGCAAAGCGTGGCGGATGACTTCCAGGAGTGGTTCGAACGCGGTGCCGCCGATGGCTTTAACGTGATGTTCTCCGGTTTGCATCACGGCATCACCGACTTTGCCGACGGCGTGGTGCCGGAGTTGCAGCGCCGGGGCTTGTTCCGCCGTGAATACCAGGGCCAGACGCTGCGCGAGAATCTCGGCTTGCCGTACATCACCAACCGTCATCAAGGGGCGCGTTCATGAAGCCGCTTTCAGTCGCGATGCTGGCGCTGTTGCTGGCGGCGTGCGGCGGGCCATCCGACCAGGTCACCCAGGCCGAAGCCGGCAAGCCTCAGCGCGGGGGCACACTGCGCGTGGCGTTGGACGGCGATCCGCAATGTGTCGACCCGCAGCAGGCGGGTAACAACACGGCGCTGAATGTGGGGCGGCAGTTGGTGGACTCCTTGACCGACCAGGACCCGGTCACGGGTGAAATCGTACCGTGGCTGGCCGAACGCTGGGACGTGGATGCAGACTCGCGGCGCTTCACTTTTGTGTTGCGTCAGGGCGCGACGTTCAGTGACGGCGCGGCGGTGGATGCGGCGGCGGTCAAGGCCAACCTGCACGCCATTGTGGCGTTGGGCGCGCGGTCGATCCTGGGCTCGACCTACCTGGCTGGGCTCAAGCGCATCGACACGCCGGACAGCCACACCGTGGTCGTCGAGTTCGAACAACCCAATGCGCAATTCCTGCAAGCCACTTCGACCATGACCTTGGGGCTGTTGTCGCCGGCGAACCTGGCGCTGCCTTCCGGCGACCGCTGCCAGGGCCAATTGGTCGGCTCGGGGCCATTTGTGCTCAAGTCGTTTGTGCATAACCAGAAGGTCTCGCTGACCCGTCGTGAAGACTACGCCTGGGGTTCGTCCCTGGCGGCCCATAAGGGCAAGGCGTGGCTGGACGGCATCGAATTCCTGATCATTCCCGAATCCGGCGTGCGCCTGGGCAGTCTGGCGTCCGGGCAAATCGAGGTGAACACCAGCGTGGCGCCGCAGGATGAACCGAGCATCGAAGGCCAGGGCCTGGTGCTGCTGACCCGTGCCAATCCGGGGGTGGTCTTCAACTTGGCGCTGAATGAGTCGACACCGTTGTTCGCCGATATCAAGGTGCGCCAGGCGCTGAGCAAGGCAATTGATCGAGCCGAGTTGCAGCGCATCATTTCGCGCTACCAGAAACCCGCCACCGCATTACTGGCCAGCAGCACGCCGCTGTACCGCGATCTCTCCAGCCTGCTGGCCTACGACCCCGAAGGTGCACGCAAACTATTGGATGACGCGGGCTGGCAGGTGGGCGCCGATGGGGTGCGGGTCAAGGACGGCAAGCGCTTGTCGTTTCGCCTGGATTACTGGCAGCAGACGCCGATCCTGGAACTCGTGCAGCAGCAGTTGAAGGGCGTGGGCATCGACTTCCAGCTGAATAAATCCACCATCAGCCAGGTCACGGCAATCCAGGCCAGTGGTGATTTCAGCGTGCGTTTCCTCAACCTTACACGCGCCGATCCGGACGTACTGCGTACGGTGTATTACGCGCAGGGCTACAACATCAACAAGCGTGAACCCAGCGAAGTCGATCGCCTGTTGCGCGAGTCCTCCGAAACCCTCGACAGCGCGAAGCGCCAGGTGTTGATCGACCAGGCCAGTGAGCGGTTGCTGCGCGACGGTCACGCGATCGCGCTGGTGGAACTGGCCACCGTCCTGGCCCATGGCAAGCACGTGCACGGCCTGCATTACGAAGCGTCATCGCGGCTGCAATTCTTCGACACCTGGTTGCAGCCATGAAGGGCGCGGGGTTCTACCTGTTGGCCCGGGGCGGGCAGGCGCTGCTGGTGCTATGGGCTGCGTTCAGCCTGTCGTTCGTGATTTTGTACGCGCTGCCCAGTGACCCCGTGAGCATCATGCTCAATCAGAACGGCGAGCAGACCACCGTCAATCAGCAGCAAGTGGCAGCACTGCGCGCGCAGTATCACCTCGACGAGCCGCTGGTGGTGCAGTACGGCATCGCGCTGTGGCACGCGGTACAGCTGGATTTGGGTGACTCGATTCAGAGTGGCCAGCCGGTGTCGGCGTCGTTGGCCGAGGCGCTGCCGAAGACGGCGGCGTTAGCGTTGGTGTCATTGCTGGTGTCGTTGGTGTTGGGCGTGGGGCTGGCGCTGGTTGCCAGCCTGACGCGCCGGCGCTGGTTGCGGGATGTGTTGCTCGGGTTGCCGGCGGTAGCGGTGTCGCTGCCGACGTTTTGGGTGGGATTGTTGCTGTTGCAGTGGTTTTCCTTTGGCTGGCACTGGTTTCCGGCGATGGGTAATCAGGGCCCCGCTTCGTTGGTTCTGCCCACGCTGACACTGGCCATTCCCACCAGTGCCGTGATTGCCCAGGTGCTGGCGCGCTCGCTGGCCGCCACTTCGCGCTTGCCCTTTGTGGACGCCCTGCGCGCGAAGGGTATGAGCCCCTTGCGTGTGCTGTTGACCCATGTGCTGCACAACGCCGTGATTCCGATCCTCAGCCTGAGCGGGGTGATTGTCGGCTCGCTGCTGGCCGGTTCCGTGGTCACCGAAACCGTGTTCTCCCGCGAAGGTATCGGGCGCCTGGCCCAAGGCGCGGTCAGCAGCCAGGACATCCCGGTGGTGCAGGGTGTGGTGGTGTTGGCGGCGCTGATCTTTATCACCGTCAACTTGCTGGTGGACCTGCTGTACCCACTGCTCGACCCACGTATTCGCGGAGCTGCACGATGAGCCTTGCCTTGACTGCCGTGTTGCCACGGCCGCGTTATTTCAACGTACTGCGCAGGCGTCCGCTGCTGCCGCTGGGCGTGATCGTGTTGCTGCTGGTGTTGGGCTGGGCCTTATGGCCGCAGCTGTTCACGCAGTTCGATCCGCTGCTCGGTGTGCCAGCCAACGCCTTGCAAAGCCCGTCCACGGCCCATTGGTTTGGCACTGACCATCTTGGGCGCGACCTCTATAGCCGCACGGTGTATGGCGCTGGCCTGTCATTGCGCGCGACGTTGTTGGCGGTGTTGATCGCCTTGTTCAGCGGCATTGTGCTGGGCGTGCTGGCCGGCTTTTTCGGCGGCTGGGTCGATGCCGTGCTGATGCGCTGCGTGGAAGTGCTGATGGCGATCCCTGCGCTGTTGCTGGCCATGGCGGTGATCACGGTGCTGGGGTTTGGAACGGTGAACATTGCCCTGGCGGTGGGCTTGTCGTCGGTGGCGACGTTCGCGCGCCTGGTGCGCGGCGAGGTGCTGCGTTGGCGCGCCAGTACCTTTGTCGAGGCCGCTTCTGCCTGTGGTGTGGGGCCGTGGACCCTCATCGGCCGGCATATCCTGCCGCATGCCAGCGCGCCGGTGTTGGCACTGGCCGCATTGGAGTTTGGCAGTGCGGTGTTGTCGGTCTCGGCCCTGAGCTTTCTTGGTTTTGGCGCACCGCCGCCGCAACCCGAATGGGGCCTGTTGGTGGCCGAAGGGCGCAACTACATGATTGCCGCCTGGTGGTACACCAGCCTGCCGGGCCTGGTAGTGGCGGCGGTGGTGGTGTCGGCCAACCAACTGGCGCGGGCGTTGCAACAGGATCAAGGAGCGACACGATGAGCGAGCAAATCTTGTTGGACGTACGCAACCTGCGCATCGCCTACCACGGTCAAGACGGGCGAACGGAAGGTGTGGCGGGTATCGATTTTCAACTCAAGGCCGGTGAGATCCTGGCGATTGTCGGAGAGTCCGGCTCCGGCAAATCCACCACCGCTGCGGCGCTGGTGGGCTTGCTGGCGAGTAATGCGCAGATCGAATCGGGCAGCATCCTTCTCGAGGGCCAGGCGTTGACCCACGCCACTGAACGCCAGTGGCAAAGCATTCGCGGGCGTAGCGTGGGGTTTGTGCCGCAGGATCCGGCGCTGTCCCTTGACCCGGTGAAACGCATCGGCCAGCAGTTGGTGGAAGCCCTGACCCTGCATGGCGTGCCCAAACCGCTGGCGCGCCGACGCAGCCTGGACCTGTTGCGTGAAGTTGGCCTGGTAGACGCTGAGCGGGTGGCGCGCGGGTATCCCCATCAATTGTCCGGCGGCATGCGCCAGCGCGTGCTGATCGCCATCGCCTTGGCCAATGACCCCCCGCTGGTGATCGCCGACGAACCCACCAGCGCGCTGGATGTGGGGGTGCAGCGGCAGATCCTCGACCGTCTGCAAAACCTGGCCCGCGAGCGCGGCACCGCCGTGTTGCTGATCACCCACGATTTGGGCGTGGCCTTGGACCGCGCGGACCGGCTGCTGGTGATGCACCAGGGGCGTATCGTCGAAACCGGTGAGGCCAGGCAGGTCTTTCAGGCACCCCAGCACGCTTACACCCGGCAACTGTTGCAGGCGGCGCCGAGCCTGTTGGTGCAGCGTCGCAGGCAAGTGAGTGGGGTGCCAGCGGATCAAACGCCGTTGTTGACGGTGCAGGGATTGCGCAAGGACTTCTCCACCTGGCGCCATCCGGCGCCGTTGGCGGTGGAGGATGTGTCCTTCCACCTGCCACACCATGGCACCACCAGCCTGGTGGGTGAGTCGGGGTCGGGCAAGTCCACCACCGCGCGGTTGATTCTCGGGTTGGAGCAGCTGGACAGCGGCAGTGTGGTGTTTGAGGGGCAAGACATCAGCCGTGTTTCACGTCGCGATTGGCTGGCCTTGCGACGACGGATCCAGGTGGTTTATCAGAACCCCTATGCGTCGTTGAACCCACGGTTGAGCCTGGAGCAGATCATCAACGAGCCGCTGCAGGCCTTTGACCTTGGCGACCGCGCCTGGCGTCGGCAGCGCGCGGCGACCTTGCTGGAACAGGTTGAGTTGCCGGCGCGGATGCTGGGCAGTCGACCGGTGGAGTTGTCCGGTGGGCAACGGCAGCGAGTGGCGATTGCCCGGGCGCTGGCGTTGGAACCGCAGTTACTGGTGCTGGATGAAGCGTTGTCGGCGCTGGATGCGTCGATCCAGGGGCAGATCTTGAAATTGCTCGCGCAGTTGCAGGAACGCTTGGGGTTGAGCTACCTGTTTATCTCTCACGATTTGGCAGTGGTACGGCAGATTTCCGATCATGTGGTGGTGATGCGCGCGGGCAGGGTGGTGGAGCAAGGCGATTGCGAGCAGATTTTCAGCGCACCGGGTACTGACTACACGCGCAGTTTGTTGGCGGATATTCCGGGACGGGTGGCGCAGGTCACCTGATCCCACGCAGGCTTTACGCAAAGCGGAACGACGCGCCATGGGCCGAGGGTGGCAGGCGATCGCTGCCATCGACGCTCAGACGCGAGCGCAGCGTGCCGGTTTGCGCGGTGGTGCGGTACAGGCCACGTTTTTGCAGGGCCGGGATCACGTGCTCGACAAAGTCATTCAGCGAGCCAGGGCTGATCAGCGGGTTGAGCATATAGCCGCTGGTACCTGAGATACGCGCATGTTCCTCGATCTTTTCCGCAATCTGCTCCGGGGTGCCGACCAGGATCAGGTCGCTGCCACGGGTGACATTGGCAAAGCGCTGGCGCACTTCACCGGCCGTCAGTGGTTTGCCGCTGCCATCGGGCCTCATCACGTAGGAGGTCATGCCTTCGGTGTGGGTCGACAGCGCTTCGTTGTCGGCGTAGCGGCTGATGTCGATGCCGGTGTCGCCGGCGTAACTCACCAGCTGTGCCTGCAGGTGATAGTTGCTTTGCAGGGCGTCGTATTTTTGCTGTGCTTCGATGGCGGTGGGCGCGGTGACGATACGCAGCACGGTCAGTGACTTCACATCGGCGGCCCGTCGGCCACGGGTTTGGGCCTGGCGCCAGATGTCTTCCAGGCCTTGGCGGATTTCCAGCGGGTTGGACTTGGCGATAAACACCAACTCCGCGTGCTTGGCCGCAAACTGCCGGCCGCGTGCCGACCAGCCGGCCTGGATCAGCAATGGCGTGCGTTGCGGCGACGGCGACGTCAGGTGTGGCCCGGCAACGCGGTAATGTTCGCCGGCATGCTGGATCGGCCGTACCCGTGTGCCATCGGCGTAGGTTTGCGCCAGCTTGTCGGCAATCACCGCGTCATCCGCCCAACTGCCTTCCCAGAGCTTGTACACCACGTCGAGAAACTCTTCGGCGCGTTCATAGCGGTCATCGTGCTTGATCATCTGCTCCAGGCCGAAATTACGTGCTGCGCTGGACAGGTAGGAGGTGACGATGTTCCAGCCGATCCGCCCATCCGACAAATGATCCAGGGTGCTGAAGCGCCGGGCATGGGTGAACGGATGCTCGTAGGTGGTGGTGACGGTCACGCCAAAAGCGAGCTTTTCGGTGAGGGTCACCAGGGCTGGAATGATCGTCAGCGGATCGTTGGCCGGGGCTTCCACCGCCCATTTCAGCGCCATGGCTTCGGAGCCGCCAAACACGTCGTAAAAGCCCAGCACGTCACCGAAAAACATCAGGTCGAGGTTGGCTTCATCCGCCGTGCGAGCCAGGTTCGACCAGTACTTGAGCGTGTTGATCCCCAGCCTTTCATCGGCGGGATGCGTCCACAGGCTGGGCGCGCCGCCGCAGCCGACACTGGCTTGTTCATAAAGGCCGAATAACAGTGGGGTAGGATCGGACATGGTGCTTCCTGCAGACAAAGAGAGGGCTAGCGCCCGTGGAGATAAGCCTTGCCGTAATGCCGCTCCAGTCGCGCCTGGATCAGCTCCAGACCGATGGACAGTAGCCAATAGATAACGGCGGCAGTGGTGAGCATTTCGATATAGCGGTAGGACGATCGACCATAGGATTGTGCGAGGAACATCACCTCCCACACGCCCATCACCGAGACCAGGGATGAGTCCTTGAGCATCGAGATGAACTGGCTGGTGGTCGGCGGAATAATGGTGCGCATGGCCTGGGGCAGTACGATCTGCCAGAACGTCACCGCGCGGCTCATGCCCAGTGCCGCGGCTGCATTGCGCTGGCCCTGGGACACGCCGAGGATACCGGCACGGAAGATTTCGCTCAGGTAAGCGCCGTAGTTCAGCGACAACGCAATAATCCCGGCACTGATCGCACCCGGCACGACGCCCAATTGGGGCAGGCCGAGGTAAATCAGCAAAATCTGGATCAGCAGCGGCGTGCCACGAAAGAACGAGGCGTAAAAACTGGCGATACCGAACGCCACCGCACTGCTCGACAATCGCGCCAGGGCCGTGGCGAACCCCAGGGCCACCGACAGCCATATCGAGCAGAAGCACAGGAACAGGGTCAGCGCCGCACCCTGCAAAAAGCCTTGGGGCGACAGGTGCAGACCGACCAGGTTCTGCCATTTGGCCGCCACGATAGCGAACTGCAGATCGAAGCTCAGGAACATCCCAGTGAACAGGCACAGCATCACGCCCCAGGTCAGCCAGAGGCGAACACGGAACGACAGCCGTGCGCGTTTGACCGGCGGCGGTTTCAGTGTGGAGGGTGGGGTGGGGAAAACACTCATTGGGTGATGTCTGAGCCGATCCACTTCTGGGAAATCTTCGCCAGCGTGCCGTCGCTTTTCAGCTCAGCCAGGATCTGGGTCAGCTTGGCATCCCATTGCGGATCACCTTTCTCGGTGGCCACCACATTGGGTTCGGCGTAAAGCACATCGCCGGTGATTTTGAAGCGTGGGTCGTGCTCGATGCGCTCCTTGGCGGTCACCAGGTTGGTGACCATCGCATCCAGGCGTTTGCCGGTGCCCAGCGCAAGGTCCTGGAAGGCGATGGTTTCGTTGTCATAGGGCACGGCTTGTACAGCCTTGAACGGATAGTCGATCGGCTTGCTGGCGCCTTCGATCACCAGGTCCTTGGCCAGGTAGGCCTCGTAGGTGGACGCACTGCCCACGCCGACTTTTTTACCGGTGAGGTCGACCGCCGACTGGATGGCGTTGTCACCGGCATTGACCACCACCACGGCAGGCGAGGCGTAATACTCGAACGGGAAGTTGAACACTTGACCGCGCGCCGCGCTGGGGGTCATGGAGCAGATGCACACGTCATACCGGCCATTCCAGCGGCCGGCGGCAATGACTTCCCAGGAGGGCGTTTCCAGCTTGAGCTTCACTCCGAGCTTTTCGGCCACGGCCTTGGTCACATCGACGTCAAAGCCGTCCAACTGGTTTTGTTCGTTGAGGAAAGAAAACGGTGGGTAATTTTCCATCAACACGCCGACCAATTGCCTGGATTGGGTGATGCGGTCCAGCGTCTGCCCAGCAAACACGGCCGGGCTAGCCAAAAGGAGGGTGACGCTGAGGGCGGCGGCAGTGCGTAAGTTCATAAAAGCATCCAAGCGGGTTTTTTATATTTAAACGCGATAGATGCACTTATGTTTAATGATATTAAACGCTGTAAACCGACGCTTTGGTTATATGTTCCTGCTCGCGCAAGTCACGTTGCCAGGCCAGCATCAGCGCATCCGTGGAGCGGTGAGCCAGACGCCGGCGATGTTGAGAAAACGGCGACGATTTCCAGCGGCGACATAGGGTTCTCTCAAGCATTAGTTTTCCAGGTGCAGCGCCTGTTGCTTGAGTTGGCGCTTGCGTTCGAAAGGCAGTTTTTCCTGGTCGCCATAGGGGGCGCTGTACCAGTTGCCGTAGGTTGGGTTGGGCAGCAGGAACCAGCGCTGGCCAAGCCACGCCAGGTACGGCGCGGCGGCTTTGCGCTGGTCGGCCAGGGTGTTGTGTTCGGCTTGCACGAAGTCCCCGAAAGAATCACCGGCCAGCATCAGCACACGGGCGTGGCTGGCGACCCATTGGCGGCGGCAGTTCTTGCCATAGCCGGCCTGCTCGCAGTGACCGGTCGGCGTGCTGGCGGCCAGTACCTGTTCGTTGCGTTCTACCGGGAAGCCACGCAGGCGCAGGTTGTTGACGGTGGCCTGGACCTGGCTGTGTTCACGGTTGGTGATGTAGTAGACGGTGATGCCCTTCTGGTCAGCCGCCTGTAAAAACTCGACGGCGCCGGGTAGCGCCTGCGCCTTGGCCTGATCGACCCAGGTGTTCCAGCGGTCGTAGGAGTAGACCTGGTTGGTGCGGATGTCCCGCGCGTTGAGTGGCACGTTGTCGAGTACGGTTTCGTCGATATCCACCACCACTGCTGGCGGTAGGCCGGCGAGGTTGCGTGGCGGCAAGGGCAAGGCGTCCCACGTCGGGTCGGCCAGGGCCGTGTCCAGCTGGCGGGTGGCGCTGGCGAATACCTGGCGATAAATCAGCTCGTGCTCGATGGAGGTCTGGGTCCACAGCACCGCGTCCAATTGATCGTTGGCGGGCGGTTGTTGCTGGCAGCCCACCAGGGCGGTGGAGAGCAGGCACACACTGGAGTAAATCAGATTACGCATAAACACTCAGCCTCAGAAATTGACGGTGGCGGATAACCGCGCTGTACGCGGCGCTCCCAGGAACAGGTTGTCGACGGTCAGGTGCAGCACAGTATCGTAATCGCCGACTCTGGTGGTGTAGCGGCCGGCCACATCGAACACTGCGTAGTCGTCCACTGACGGGGCGGCCCAGATCAAAAGCAGAAGCTCGGCGGCCTTAGAGTGGACCGGTTTCTCGACGCTGGTCTCGGGCGAAATGTGGGTGGTGGTGGTGGTGGTGGTGGTGGTGGTGGTGGTGTACATATCCATTGCTGCGGTAATGGCGGATATTGGTTCCGCCCTTACGGCGGGTCACTTTCGAAAAGCGCGAAAGTAACCAAAGCGCTCTTACCCCAACACTCGGCACCTCGCTTAGGCTCGGTGTGCCCGAACGAAGGCTTGAATCCGTGGGCCGCCGCGATGGGCCATCCTTGGCCCAGCGCGGCTAACCCGGCGTCCTGCCGGGTTACCCACGGACTCAAGCCTGCGTTCGGCCAGCGTGTTTGACGGGGCGCCTAAGATCAAAATCAAAAACAACCGCGGCGGCCTTCGAGCCGACCGGTATTGCAAGCCGATCTCGGTTCAAATGTGGGAGCTGGCTTGCCTGCGATGCAGACATCTCAGTACATCAGGTACACCGAGTTGATGCCATCGCAGGCAAGCCAGCTCCCACAGAAAAGCAGATCCAACTCAGCTCTGGCTCTGGCTCTGGCTCTGGCTCTGGCTCTGGCTTTGTTTTTGATTTTGATCTTAGGCGCCCCGTCAAACACGCTGGCCGGAATTCGGCAGGGATTTGGGGGGTAAACCGGCAGGGATGCCGGTTTAGCCGCCCCGCGCCATGGATGGCGCGTGGCGGCGGCCCCCCAAATCACTGTCGGATTAAGGGCACACCGAGCCTAGGCGAGGTGCCGAGTGTTGGGGCAAGAGCCTTTTGCTTACTTTTGGCTGGGCCGGCATTCCGGCTTTTCAAAAGTGAGCCGCCGTAAGGGCGGAACCTATTTCAGCCGTTACCCAAAGAACGGATATGTACTCAATACATCAAGGCCGACACACCAACACCTGCCGCTCATAATTCAACGCCTTGTTCTGCACCCCCAACGCATACGAAGCACTGCAACTGCGCTCACCCCACTTGATCACCAACGTCCCCTGATCCTCCCCCACCAACGCCAACGCATTCCCATTCGGATCAGCAATCGCCAACTGCTTGCCCGTCGAGTCCTCCAACGAAGCCCCAAACCCCAGCGGCTTATGCTGCGCATCCAACAACTCGAACAACACCCGTCGCCCCGTGGTGCCGCTGTAGCGTGCAACCACGATGGCACCCCGACGCGGCACCACTTGCTGGGTGGCGTTGGTGATTTCCACATCGCCGCCCAAGTCTCGGGTGTCCAGGCTGACCCAGTTGACCCGGTAAGGCTGCGCGTTTGGAATCACCGCATAGCCGTTGTAACCCGTCTCCACACCGCTGTAGCTGCTGATCTTCGCCCCGGAAATACCCGGCACCTCAGCCAGTGCAAAGGTCTCGCTGACGGTCTGCCCCAGGTTGATCCCACCGCCATGTGCCACCACCGAACCTGCAAGGTTGAGGTTCTGCGAGTTATAGCCCTGGCCCTGGCTGTAGCCCAGGCTCACATCCGCCACCGAGGTGCGGCTGTTGATGTTCACCGAGCCGGAATCGCCAATGGTGTCGCTGTGCCCGGCCTGTACCGAGTAGAACGTGTCGCTGGCGTCGGCGACGTAGCCGTTGATGCCCGCCTGGGTGGTGGTGTCGCCGTGTTGGCTGCTGGTGGTGACAAACGCTCGGGGTGCACGGGCCTGGCTGCCCAGAGGGAACGAGATGGACAGGTTCACCTGGGTGTCACTGCTCGGCTCACCCCACGTGACAATCTGCTTGGTCCGGGTCACGCCGAGGTTGTAGCTCAGGTTGCCCCAGTTGCTGGTGTAGCCGGCGGAAAAACTCTGCGAGCCGCCACGATTCCAGTAGCGCTGGTCGCTGGCGTTCACATACAGGCTGCCAAATTCGCGGTTGCGCCCCAGGCTCTGGTTGATGGTGAGGTCGGTGCGAGTTTTCGAATGGCCGCTGCGCACGCGGATGCTGTCGCTGATGTCTTCGACATGGTCGCTGAAGCTGCGATAACCCTCGGTGGAGTAACGGTAGGCGGCCAGGGTGAAGTTGGTGTCGGTGCCGGCAAACGTCTTGGCGTATAACGCGCGCACGCTGCTGCCCTGGGTGGTTTGCCCCTGGGCCTTGCTTGAAGAATGGGTGACATCCAGCGACACCGCGCCCAACGCAGTGTTGCGTCCGGCACCGAGGGACAAAGCGTTGTAGTCTTCGCTGGCCTGCAAGCCGACGATGCCGCTGAGGTTGCTGGTCAAGCCATACGCCAGGGTGCCGCTCAGGAAACGCGGAGTGGCCAAGCCCTCGGTGTTGCTATTGAACCGGCCCGCCGAGAGGCTGTACTTGACTTGCCCCTCACGCACCATGATCGGCAAGCTGGAAAACGCCTGCATCGTCACACGACGGGTGCCGTCGGCTTCGATCACGGTGATCTGCAAGTCGCCGTTGGAGCCACTGGGGTAGATATCGTTGATCTCGAACGGCCCCGGTGCGACGTTGGCGGTGTAGAGGATGTAGTCGTTCTGGCGGATCTCCACCGTCGCGTTGGTCTGCGCCACACCACGGATCACCGGGGCGTAGCCGCGTTCGCTGTCGGCACGCATGCCTTCGTCGGAGGCCAGTTTGACCCCGCGATAACGCACACTGTCGAACAGGTCGGTGTCGGAAAAAATCTCACCGGCACTGAACTGGCCCTTGATCGCCGTCACGTCGTGCTGCACGTAGGTACGGTTGCTGGTGTAGGTGTTCTTGCGCCCGGTGCCGCCGCTCAGGTTCGATTCGTTGCGCAAGCGCCAGGCGCCCAGGTTGATGCCGTTGCGCAGGCCCAGGTTATTGGCGATGCGCGTGGCGTAGTCACCGGCTGTGCGGCTGCTGTTGAGCTGATAGTTGATGAACGCGGCCGGCACGCCGTCGTCCCACAGCTGCGGGTCGACATACCCGCGCAGCCCGCGCTGCATGGCCACTTGCGGAATGCTTGCGAGCAGGCGCAGGCGGCTGCTGTCGTAGCGCACCGTGGCGTCTTCGATCAGTGCTGGCAGCGGGTAGCAGTCCTGCGGCTGCTGCGGGTCGATTTTGCCTTGGGCTTGCAAGCGGGCCATGTCGATCCGCAGTTGCTTGAGCAGGTCGAGGGTCAGGCAGGCTTGCACCTGGTCGTTTTGCGGGTTGCGCTTGAAGTCGATATCACGGCGGCCCACCAGCACTTCGTTGCTGTACAGGTCGACACGGTAAGTGCCCGGCAACACGCTGTTGGCCGACAGCAACTGTTGCAGGTCGACGGGTGACTGCGAGCCCTGCAGGAAGGTGGTGTTGAAGGTCTGCGCAGCCTCGTCGGCCAGGGCCCAGGCGGGCAGGCAGGCGGCAATCGCCAGCCACAGCGTCTTCAATTTCAGTGCGTCACATGCGGACCTGTTGCTGGAAAGAAAAGACATGCGAAGACCTGTGGCATCCCGGGTGGGCGAGCAAGCGTGAGGCGAAGTGCTCAGGGTTTGAGGCGTGACTCGGTGGCGTGGGCAACACCACCCGCCAGGGCGGCGGTGTAATGGTTCTGCGCGCCGTAGTCATTGATGCTGGAGAACGACAACTGCACCGTGCCAGCGGCCACCGGAGCGTTCAGCGGGAACTGTTTTTCCTCGCCTGGGGCGACCATGGTGGAGTCACTGGCCAGTTGCGCCTGCACCTTTATGTCGGCCATGGACACGTGGTACAGCGTCGGGTTTTTCACGTTCAGTAGGGTTTGCGCGCCGCGTTTGGTCAGCGCCCACTCCAGCTGGGCAGGGGCTTGCAACGCACTGCCAGGCAAGCCGGCAGGGCGGAAAAAAATCTTGATGCGTTGGCGGATGGCCAACTGCAAGGTGTTTTCGGCGGCGCTGGCCTTGGGGATTTCCTGCACGTTGAGCCAGACCACCGACTCGCGGTCGGTGGGCATGCCGGCGCCTTCATACAAGATGCGCAGCAGTTGCTGTTCCTTGGCAAACACCCGTGCCAACGGCGGGGTAACGGCGAACGGCGCGCGGCTGCCGCTGGCATCGTTGCGGTCAACCCAGGACTGTATCAACACATCCTGGTTACCGTTGCGCACGGTGATGTTGGCTTCTTTGTGGTCGCCATCGAACACGATACGGGTGGCATTCAATGAAATGCTGGCGGCGGCCTGGGCAGCCATGAGCATGCCCAGCAGCCCGAGGCCCACGGCGATAGAACGAGGCAGCATGAGGGTTATCCGGTGTCATCAGAAAAAGAATGGCGAGGCCGCAGGGCCTCGCGCGTTCGGTGCTCGGGCGCCGGGGTTATTCGTATTGCAGGATGAACGGCAGGGTGGCGTCACCGCGACCGGCCGTCGATGCGCCGGCGGCACCGGTGGTGACGTAGGCGGCGGCAAAGCTCAGGGTGGCGTCGCCGCCTTCGGTGCCCTGGCCATGCATGGTGCTTTCGATACGTGCGGTGGCCGGCGAGCTGAGGTCGATCAACGTGCCCTTGCTGTCGAGCAGGGCGATGCCGACGTTTTGCGCGGTGGCCGAACCTGGGTTCAGCGCCAGTACGTTCTTGCCAGTCACCAGGCCCGAACCACCGTTGTTGGCGTCAAAAATCATCGCGACTTTGGTGCCCTGGTTGCAGTTGACGTTCAGGTTGAAGTCTTTGGCGGTCACACGGCCGGCAGTTGGGTTCTCGGCAGTGCCCATGTCCTTGATCGAGACGTTGCCCATGTCTACCGAAATGGTGCGGTCGGAGTTGGCGCCGTCCACCGAGCAAGCGTCGTTGTTGATCACGCCGGTGAAGGTGATTTTGCCGCTGCCGCCGAGGGTTGGCTTCGGTGCGACCGGTTCTTCGGCGAATGCACTGCCGGAGGCGCAAAGAATGGCCGAAGCGATAACAGCCAGGGAAAACTTCTTCATGATGATGTCCATAAGTGTGAGTTGGAAAGTGCGGTTTCTGAACTGCCGGGAAATAGTAAGAGGCGAGGGCTAGCGGGCGAATAAGACGATTCTTATAAGCGCTTAAGAGGCAGGGTTAGTTGCACTTATGGAGGGGTTGAGACCAGTAGATAAAGGGGAAGCCATTGTCCTTGAATGGCTTTTAAGTGACCGCTTAGTTGAAGATATTACGCGCCAGGCAATACGCCAGGAGGTCTTGATCGCTGCTGACTTCAAGTTTGCGCATGGCCGATATTTTTTGTGCGCTGATGGTCTTGGAACTTCGGTTCTGGCTGCGCGCAATATCACTGACACTCATGCCCGAGATAAATAAACGCAGGATTTCGAACTCCTTGGGTGACAACGTCGAGAAGCGTTCGTCGATGGCGGTGAGGGTCTCGATCACCGACGTCTTGGGCGGTTCCAGGCTGCGATAGGCGCTTTGCTGGGCGATGGCCTTGAGTGCCAGCTGGATCTCGGTGTGCAGCTGGCTTTTCTGGATGATGCCGACCACCCCCAGTTCCTGCAGACGGGTGAGGATCAGGTGGTTGGAGATCATCGTCAGGATCAGGATCTGCACCTGTGGGAAATGCCGTTTCAGGTACTCCACCAGCTTCAGGCCATCGCCGTAGGGCGAGTCGCCCGGCATGTTGTAGTCGGTGATCACGATGTCGGCGCCCTGGCGCTGCAGCAACTCGATCAGGCCGGCCGAACAGACGGCCTCGCCCACGACCTGGAAGCGCGTGTCGCGCTCGACCAGTTCGCGCACCCCGAGCAGCACGATCGGGTGATCGTCCGCGATAACCACGTTGAATGTTTTCATAAGGGGCCGTCCGTAGTGCCAGTTCAAGTGAGGGGAGTGGGCCCGGGCTGGAGCGTATCCAGGACGGCCGAGAGGCGTTGCATGACCGTCTTCACCTTGAGCGTCAGCGCAGTGTCGAGGCTGCCACGGTTAAGTGCGCTTTCCAGCTCGATACAGGCCTGGGCCAGGCTGTTGGCCTGCACCGCGCCGAGGGCACCGGCGACTGAATGCAGGCGTTGGCCGAGGCGGTGGGCATCGCGCTGTTCCAGCGCTTCGCCAATACACAGCAGGTCCTGTTGCACACTGCTGATAAACAGCGGGCGCATCTTGTCCGAGAGGTGCACGGTGTCGTCAAAGGTTTCGGTGGGCGGTGCTACCTTGCACAGCTTGATCAACTGCGCGCGCAGGGTTTGCAGGCTCAGGGGCTTGACCAGCCAGGCATTCATACCGACGGCCAGGCAGCGCACGCCTTCTTCGCGCATGGCATTGGCCGTGACGCCGATGATCGGCAAGCGGGGCGCGTGTTCGCGCAGGGTCCTGGCCAGTTCGTAGCCGTTCATCAAGGGCATGTTCACGTCGGTCAGCACCAAATCGAAGGCCTGCGGTTGCCACAGGTGCAAGGCCTGTTCGCCGTTCGAGGCCAGGCTCACCGAGCAGCCGAGCGCTTCCAGTTGCTCCTTGATGATGGCCTGGTTGATCGGGTTGTCTTCGGCCACAAGGATGCGCAGCCCCAACCGTCCGGCGCTCTGTGGCTGGGCCGTCGGTGGTGGTTCGTGCTTGCCGTGCTGCGCCAGGGATACGGTGGCGGCAATGGCCCGCACATCGTGCATGTCGACCACCCAGCCCTGCTCAGTCGGCAAGGGTGGGCTGTGGGCGCCCGGCAGGCAGATGACGCGTTGGCCGATCCAGGGTCGCGCAGGTTGATCGGGCAACATATCCACCAGCACGGCGCGATGGGCCCCCGGTTCCTGGGTCGGCGCAGCCACGGCGGCTGCAATGCCCAAGCGGTTGAGCCAGTCGCACATCGATTGCGCCAATTCACGCACCGGCGCCTGCACATACACCGGCGTCGTGCTGGGTTCCACCAGGGGCAGATTCGTCAGCGCAGCGGCACACACCGGCAAGCGTATTTTCAAGGTAAAGCTGCTGCCCAGTCCGGGCTCGCTGACGACCTTGATCTGGCCGTCCATCATCTGCGCCAGCCACCGGCAGATGGGCAGCCCCAAGCCCGCACCGCCTTCACCTGCGGTGTCTGGCGCCTGGTAAAAGAGATCGAACAGTTTGGCCTGCTGTGCCTGCGCGATACCCACGCCGGAGTCGGTCACCTGCCATTCCAGCTCCACCTGCTCAGCGTCGTGCGCGCGCACCCTGGCACGGATCACCACGCGGCCGATGTCGGTGAACTTGATCGCATTGCTCACCAGGTTATTGAGGATCTGGCGGATACGCAGCGGGTCGCCCATGACGCTGTCCGGCAGTTGCGGGTCGATGCAACTGTAGAGTTGCAGGCCCTTGCGCTGGGCGAAGGCGGCGTAGGTGTGCAGGGTGTCTTCGAGCATGTCCAGCGGGCAGAATTCCACGGCCTCGATCGCCATTTGCCCGGACTCGATTTTCGACACATCCAACACATCGCTGATCAGCTGGAACAGCGTGGCGGACGAGCGCTGGATGGTGTGCAGGTAGGTTTTCTGATGCGGGTCCAGGTCGGTCAGGCCCAACAACTCCAAGGTGCCAAGCACGCCATACAGAGGCGTGCGGATTTCATGGCTCATGGTCGCCAGGAACAGGGTCTTGGCTTCGTTGGCTGCGTCGGCGACGCGGCGTGCGTCTTCCAGCGCCGAAGCATCCTCGATGTGCCGGGTGATGTCATTGAACGCATACAGGCGCACGTCCTGCGCCTGATAACGTGTGGACACGAAACCGATCTGCAGGTGACGGCCTTCGATCTCCAGGTGCGTCTCGCCGCTCTCGGCACTGTCGTGGGCGCCGGCCATGGCCGCGACCAGGCGTGCGGTGCCCGGCCATTGCTGGGCGCGCTGGTTCTCGATCAACACTTCGCCGTCGCTGCGGCGCACCACGCATAACCCGGTGGGGGCGGTGTCGATGATCACGCGGCTGAACGCCACGCTTTCGGCAATGTGCTCGTGGGCCAGGCGTGCCGGTGCAATCACTTGGCGCCGATACCAGCGGCTGCCAGCCCATCCCAGCGCCAGCAGGCTGCCCAGGAACAAGGCCAGGCTGCTCAGCGGCCACACGGCGTAGTGGAAATAACGTGCGTAACTCAAGCCATAGATCGCGCTCCAGGGCTGGTCACCGGCCTGGGAAATCTTGAATACGAAACCGTTCGAGGTGAAGTGCACGCCGTCGCTGAGCGGAGCGCCAACGACTTCCGGTCCGATCAGCCGATGACCGTCAGGGGCAATCAACGTGATGCGATCAAACGCAGAGCGCTCCAGCGCGCGCTGTACGTCGTCGGCCTGGGCCAGGTCCAGCAGCGTGCCGACCACAGCCGAGTCCGGGCCGTCGAGCGCAATACCCATATAGGCCAGCAAATGCTCAGGCGCGGGCCCGGCCTGCCAGTACACGCGCTCGGGTTCCAGGCCCGGCGGCGTCTGCGCCAGGGCTTCCTGCACCGCGTTGACCCGCCCCGGCGGCGTGTCCACGGCAGGGATATCAATGGTGTAATTCGCCTGGCGGTTGAACACGAACGTCTGTGGCGCCCCGTACGGCGAGGAGGACCAAAAGGCACTGTAGTAACTGGTGAGATGAGCGCCCAACGCGAATATCCGCGGCCGGGCGCTGACACCCACGCGCTGCTCATCGAACGCCACGCTGAATGGCACCGAGAATGAGTACTTCTGGCCCTCGTACAAGGTGCGACGAGTGTCGACCATACGGCTTTTGAGGCTGACCTGGACGTTGGTGGCGCGCAACAATTCGGCCTGGATGCCGGGATGCGCCAAGTTCTTGAGGAACGCTTCCTGCTGCGCCAGGTTTTCCATCAGTCGGGCGAAGTGAAACCGCATGGCGCCATAGCGGATATCGACGCCCCGTTGCAGCGACCAGTAGTTGGTGAGGGCCAGCAGCAACGCGACCCCGAACATCAGCATCAGGCCTTTGTTCAAGCGCAATGAGCTTCGGGTGAAGGCTTCGAGGATCGCGTTGTTGTGCTTCATCAAGGACGTCCGCAGGCGGAGAAAAAATCGGCACTGGATGGAGCTTAGCCCCTCTCTGCAACAAAAGATCCGTGCCTGGCGCCTAATGAGATGTCGCGGGGCCATCATTGTTCAGAAGTTGTTGAAATTGTTCGGAAGATACCGCGTGGGAGATCAAGAACCCCTGCACCTGATTGCAGTCGATCTTGCGCAGCAGGGCCAGTTGTTGTGGGGTTTCCACCCCTTCGGCAACCACGGTCAGGCCCAGCTTGCGGCCCAGGCTGATGATGCTCGCCAGGGCCGATGCCATGCCTTCGTTGTCGTGGCAGCCCTGGACCAGCGCCTGGTCGATCTTGAGTTCGGTAAACGGCGTGGAGACCAGGTTGAGGTACGAGCTGTAGCCTTTGCCGAAATCATCCTGGGACAAGCCAAACCCCTTGATCCGCAGGCGGCAGGCACCGGCGTAGAAGTTGCTGATGTCCTGGGGCACCGAGCACTCCATCAGCTCAAAACAGATCATGCCGGGGATGCCGTCGTGCAGCAGCACGAACTCCAGCAAACGGTCGGCCAGGTCATGGCTGTTGAGTAAATGGGTCGGCAGGTTGATCGACACAGGGATGTCATAGCCGCGCAGGCACCATTGTTTTTGCGCATAGATTGCCTGTTTGAGTACCAGCCACAACAGACGCTCTTCCAGTTCGAAGGCTTTGATCGCCTCCAGAAAGGCGCCGGGCAACATCACGCCTTGCTCGGGGTGCATCCAGCGCACCAGTGCTTCGGCGGCGACGATGCGACCGTTGGCCAGGGACTTCTTGGGTTGGAACCAGGCTTGCAACTGGCCGTTGCCCATGGCCTGGATCAGCGTGTGACGGTCGATGTCGAGGTGTTTGGTCGGCAGAGGGGAGGGCGTGCGCATCTTGTGCCTGAGTTGCTCGACCAGGCTACGCAGGGCGTCGGCAGCCACCGGTTTGGAGATCAGCCCGATTACTTCCACGTCCAGGTTCTTGGCCACCAGGCTGGCGGCCATCAACATGCGCCGCGACGCCACGCTCATGATCGCCAGTGCCGGCTTGCAGCGCAGGCTGGCCAGGCTTTGAATGAATTGCACACCGTCCATGCCGGGCATCAGCAGGTCGGTGAGCACCAGGTCGAAGTCCCGTTGGCGAAGACGTTCCAGCGCTTCTTTGCCATCCTGGGCGGCTTCGAGCATGAAATCCCCCAACTCACTGAGCAGGTGCTGCAAGTAGATGTGCTGCAGAGGATGGTCCTCGACGATCAAAATACTAAGGGGCTTCATGAATGATCCGTGCATAAGGCGCCAGGGAATTGAAGAGCGCCCGCAACGCGAAAGGCTTGACCAGGCAATGGTTCATGCCGGCGGCCAGGCACAGGTCGGCCTCGCCGCGCATCGCGTTGGCGGTGGCCCCGATAATCGGCAACGGGCAGCCCTGGCGCCGCAGTTCCCGCGCCAGTTCGTAGCCGTTGATGTGGGGCATGTTCACATCGGTCAGCACCACGTCGAAGGTGCCGGCGGTGTAGAGCTGCAACGCTTCATGACCATCGGCGGCCAACTCCACGGTGCAGCCGAGTTCTTCCAGTTGGTCGCGCAATATCAGCTGGTTGATGATGTTGTCTTCCGCCACCAGCAGGTGCAGGTTGAGTTTTTTCAGGTCGCGCTGGCGTGTCTGTTCGTCGGCGCGTGCCACCCACAACCCCTGTGCCTGGCTGACCGCTTGATGGATCGCACTCAGGTGGTTGAGGTTGACGTGCCATGCGCCGGCCTCATCCGGCGGGGGGCTGCTGGCGTTGCTGCTGGCATGGATGACCGGGCCCGCCCAGTCGGCGACCAGCAACGGGTCAACGTTGCCGGGGTGCAGTTGCAACAGCAGGTGCCCGTCAGTCTGCGCCGGCAGGGCGGTCTGCGCGCGTGCGCCCCAGCGGCGTAGCCAGCCGCTGATCGCGTTCGCCAGTTCCGGGATGGGCGAGGCGATGTAAATGGTTTCGGCCAGCAGGGCTGGCAGGGGTGGGGTGGGGGCTTCTTCCAGGGGCAAGGTCAGGCTGAAGCTGCTGCCCAGGCCCAATTCGCTGACCATGCGGATATTGCCGTTCATCAACTCGGTGAGGCGCTGGCAGATCGGCAGGCCCAGGCCGGTGCCGGCGACCACGTTGGTGTTGCCTTCGCTCTGGTAGAACGGCTCGAAAATCAGCGCCTGGTCTTCCTGGGCGATGCCTTTGCCGGTGTCCGAGACCTGCCACAGCAGGCTGGAACGCTCGCCGTCGCGCCCCAGGACTTTGACGCGCAGCACCACGCGTCCGTAGTCGGTGAACTTCACGGCGTTATTGAGCAGGTTGTTGAGGATCTGGCGGATGCGGGTCACGTCGCCGATCAAGCGTTCCGGTAGCTTGGGGTCGAAGCAGGCATAGAGTTGCAGGCCTTTGCCCTGGGCGGCTGCCGCGTAGCCCTGGATGATTTCGTGTACCAGGTCCAGCGGCGAGAATTCGCTCAACTCCAGGGCCAGTTGCCCGGCTTCGATCTTCGACACATCCAGCACATCGCAGATCAGTTGCAACAAGGTCGAGGAGGAGCCTTCGATTGCGTGCAGGTAGTCTTTCTGCTGGGTGTCCAGTTGGGTGCGCGCCAGCAGTTCGAGGGTGCCGAGCACGCCATACAACGGCGTGCGGATCTCGTGGCTCATGGTCGCCAGAAACAGGGTTTTCGCCGCGTTGGCGGCATCGGCCGATTGCCGGGCTTCTTCCAGCGCCGCTTCGACCTGCTTGCGTGCGCTGATGTCGCTGAAGGCGCAAAACAACACGTCTTCGCCTTTGTAGCGAGTGGGCGCACTGCTGAGGTAGAGGTGACGACCGTCGATGGTTTCAAAGTAGTCGCTGCGTTCGGACGGTCCGTTCGCGAAGGCTTGCTCGATCCAGCCGTCGCGCAAGGCTTCGCGCTCCGGACCGGCCCCCAGCCATTGCTGCGCCAAGGTGTTTTCCAACACCACCTGGCCGTCGGTACGGCGCAAGACACACAGCGCGACAGGCGCGGTCTGGATCACATCGCGGCCGAACGCTTCGCTTTCGATCAAGGCCTGGATGCGATGGATCGAGGGGATGATGAAGCGTTGGTCAACCCGGCGCATCACCAGCCAAATCAGCGTCACGCTGAACAAGCAGAACAGCAGCGAGCCGAGCAACTGCTTCCACAGGCCACTGACCACCGCGCGCAGGTCGATGGAGTACATCAATTGCCAGTCCGAGGATTTCAGGTGCTTGCGGATCACCAGGTGATCGGGCAACCAGCCGTTGCCGACAAACCCGAAAAAGCTGTCCTCTCCCGGCCTCAGGCGTTGCTGGCTGAGCTGTGCGTTGTCGCTGTTGGTGAACACCAGCATGCCTTGGGAACTGAGCATCATGAACTCGCCGGCACTTTTGTCGCTGAGGGCGGAGGACACTTCGCGGCTTTCCATCTCCATGCCGAGCCAGCCGGATTCAGGGTCGCGTTCATCCAGGCGGATAAAGATGTACAGGTGCGAATGGCCCTCGGTCCTGTCACTCAGCCATAACTCATTGAGTGTGCTGGGATCGCCGTGTTGCACGGCCTTGAGGCGGTTGAGCAGGCACTTGGAAATCGGCAGCACCTGGGTGGTGGCATCGTACAGCCGTGTCACCTGCGGCGTGGGCCCCGCGTTCACGTACAACAAGTTGAGCTGTTTGGCCTTGAGGTACTCACGCATCCGCGTGGTCAGCCAGATGCTCCACTGGTTGTCCGGCGAATCGCCGAGTTGCAGGTGCTGTTCTTCCGGAGAGAAGGTGTAGACCGGGGTTTTCGAGGGCCGCCGTACCGCCGACAGGCTAAGGCTTTCGAGCAAGGCCTCGCGGTTGGTGAAAAAGGTGTGGGCCTCGGCGATGGCACTGCTCATGTAGCCGCGGCGCTGGGAAATATCATTGTTGAAGGTGGACAGCAGAAAAGTGTAGACCCCGCTCAATATGCCGATCAGCAGCACAGTCGCAAAAATACGCAGCAGCCTTCTGGCAGCTTCGGGTCGGGAGAGGACGGGGTTGATCTGGAGCAGATAACTTTTCAATCGCATCGGCAGACTTTAAGTGCCGGCCGACACCGATGGCATAAGACGATCCTTAAAAGTCAGCTATTTGTAATACATATCGACCACCACGGCGGCGTCAAACGCGCCGGGGATCGGCAGGGTGCGCCATTTCAGGTCGGCACGGAACTCATCATGGCTCTGGCCCAGCCCCATCAGTTCCTGCAACGTGAACCAGTTGTTGAAAGGCAGCTGTTGCTGGCTCTCAGCGCGGGATAATGCGATGCCCACCGAGCTGTTGTTGTCCGGTACCAGCAGGCCATTGACCACTGCGCCACCGCCAGGCGTGGTCGCGAAGCGCGCACTGACGGTGTAGGGCGTGTCGCAACCCTTGCGCAGGTTCAGGCTGAAGTTCGCGGTGCTGGCGACTTCACCGATCGCCGCTTTGCGCGAAGGCGTCGGGAAGTTGACCACGCTGGGGGTGATGGTCAGCTCCGGCGTACAGGGCACGAATCGGATGCCGTTCATGCCCGTCACCACGTAGTTGAAATTGCTGTTGGGCCGTGAGTTGAGGCCACGCACGCCGTCCAGCTGGAACACGCGATAGGAGGTCAGCGTACTGGCCTGGCCACTGGGTGGCGTAGGGTCGTATTTCTCGATGAAGACACTGAAGTTGAGGGTAAAGCGCGCCTTGTCCCAGCCCACACAGTTGGCGGTGCAGCCCCGGTCGGAAAAGAACCCGGTGCCGACCTTGCCGGTGCTCTGGGTGATCGGCTGGTTGTTGTAGCGGATGCCCACGCGGATACCGGTGCCGATACTCACGTTGGCCGGGTTGACGTAGAAATACACCTCTTCACGGCCATGGTTGTAGTCGTCCTTGCAGATCACATTTGTCGTGCGCGGGCCGGACTCCCAGATGATGGTGCCGTTGGGCGCATCGGCGGCCACCGCGAGCGCGGTCCCCAGCGCTTCCTGGGTGATGATCGAGCCGCTGCCGTCTTCGCGACAGGCCAGGGCGTGACTGGTGGCCGGTAGGGCCGCGCAGGCCCAGAGCAGCATCGGCAGAAGTCGTCGGGTGAGTGACATAGGTGCAAATACCTCGCGGTCTATCACTTGAGCACCGCGCTGTGGCGGGCCTGCAAGCCGATATCGGTGATTTCGGTGAAGTGGAGGGGGGTGCCTTTGATGATCGCGCCCGGTGCGTCCAGGGTTTTGCTCTCGTTGGGCTTGAGCAGCAGGTAATCACTGAGGGCCCAGGTGTCGGCGTGCAGGTTGACCAGCGACACGTGAAACGCACTGGGATTGCTGACCGTGACACGGCGCCCGTCCGTGCTCCAGACCAACTGCTGCACCGCTTGCGCCGAACCGCCGGCCAGCGTCGGCGGGCGATAGAACAGCTTGAGGCGTTGGCGGATCGCGAACTGCACGCTGTTGGGGCTGTCGGGCTTGAGCGGGATTTCCAGGATGTTGAGCCAGAACAGCGATTCACGGTGTGTGGGCAACCCCTCGCCGGCGTACAGGATGCGCAGTTGGTGATGCTCGCCGGGCCCCAGCCGAACCAGGGGTTCGGTGGCGACAAAAGGGACGTCGCCATTGGGCGGCGTGTCTTCCCCACTGATCCAGGTTTGCACCACCACTTCGCGGGCGGCCTGGTTGACCACACCGATGTTGGCGCCCCTGTCCTGGCCCAGGTAGATCAGGCGCGTGCCTTCGATTTTCAGTGCCGCCCGGGCCGGCGGTGCGAGGGTCAGCAGTACGCCGGTCAGCAGCAGTAGGCGCAGTAGAAACATGAACACAGAGAAATTCCATGGCGGCGTTCGAGACGCGGGCCATGGTAGGGAGGCGTGGAGGGAAAGGCTTTGAGGCGATTCTTAAAAGAGTTGGCATGCCCAGGGTAACCGTTTCAGATTCGCCTTAAAGTCAGGCCTCGTTGCGGACGGTTACCGTGATCACCGTTGAATGATCGACGCTGATGCCCAACTGTCAGGTTTACCCTATGCCCAATAAAGCGTTACGCCTGCTGATTGCCGATGCGGACCTACTGCAGCGAATCAAGATCGAGAAAATGCTCAACCAGCTGGGCTATTACCGCATCGCCCCGCTGAGTTCCTTCGATGAGCTGCAAGCGTTGACGCGCTCGGAAGGCGTGGCATTCGACCTGTTGATCATCGACACTGCGCTGGTGCGCTCGCGACAGGTGAACCTGCTGAAGTACTGCCACGACAACCGACTGATTCGCCATACGCTGATTTATGACGGCCAATGCGCGCAGAGTTCGCTGGTCTCTGTGTCCGTGAGCCAGACCCTGCATTTGGCGCTGTCACAGTCACCGGACCTCAACTCGTTGCGCCGCTGCATGGAAATCGTCGACCCGGCGCACGCCGTGCCGTCGGTGGAGCGGCCGACGTTGCGAGCCGTGGATACGGACGGCGCGGCGCCGCGTACGAGCAAGCTGTCAATTGCCACGCGAACCACCTTCCAGGGAGACCCGGCGGTGGTTGCGTGTGCCATCGGCTTGTCACCCAAGCGGTGAGGCGTCAGCCACGCCAGTGGGGCACGGCGTCTTGGTCTATCGTCCAATGGGGCTGGCCGGGCCTCAAGGACACGCCGCCGACCCAACGCTCATGGCTGGCATGGTCGAGCCAATACGCATCACCGCTCAGTACCTGATGCGCCAGGGGCGTCAGCCTCAACTCGCGTTGCGGCCAGTCCTTGTGCGTATCGGACTCTGTGAGCAAGGGGGCGTCACCGTCAATCAACGGCCGCATCAGCGCATGAAACATCATGTCCCCCAGAAACGGCAGTGGTTCGCGCTTGGCCATCAATTCGGCAAATACCCGACCGAAGGGTGTTGGCCCGACGTCGGCCAGGTACGTCAGGGCCAGGCGTTCGGTCAGGGATAAGCCATCGCGCGCGCCTGGCAGTTCCTGCAACTGGCGTAACAGCGCCGGGGCCAACAAGGGCAGGGCAGGATGCTTGTGGTGGGCCATTTCCGCCCACTTGACTGGCGAACTGTCGCAATACGCCGACCAGGCCTCTTTGGCGAGTTCCACGGCGTCATCATCAATCAAGCGCCGTTGCGGCCACAGCCACGCCAACACATCCGGCGCCAGTTGGCCGATGCCGATAAAACGCTGCACGCCGGGAATGCGGTCGACCTCGATCAGTTCCAGCTTGCGCGGTGCTTGCTCAAGACCCGCCAGTGCGCGGATCAGGAACAGTTGGTCATAGGCATCCGCTTCGCACCACAGCACACTGTGTTCGGCGCTGGCCAAGGCTTCGAGGTGGTCGTATTCAGTGTCGATGCGCCGAGCCGAATCGGCTTGATCGATAGCAAAGGCCTGGCTGATAAAAGCGCTGCGCATGGCGCGGAAGGCTTGGCTGGGCAACTCGCGGACCGGCCCCATGCACAGTGGGTCGGTGAGCATCCGGAACTGCCCTTTGAACCCCGCCAGTTGGAGGCTGTGGGCAATGTCATTGCCGCAGCGCCAATGGGTGGTACGGGCTTCGTCGCTGGCGGCAAAGTCGGGGTGGCGAGCGGCGAAGTCGATGGCGTCGACATGTGCCTTGAGCTTGGGCCAACTGCTGAAACCCAGCTGTTTGGCGATTTCCCATTGTGCCTGGGACAAGGTAGCGTTCGGGTCTTCGGCTTTGAGGCGTGGCAGCAGTTCCTTGGCGCGCTTGCGCTGTTGCTCAAGGTTGAGGCGGCCATCGGTATTGAAGTGGCGGGACATACGATCTCCTTGCACAAACCTTTTCCGCTTCAAGGTGGGGAGTCGTAGAAAAAAGAGGGTGTTGCAGTGTCTTGGGCGCAGCCCTTTCCGCGGAAGGTGGCGTAGAGAGCGCCAGGCGGGAAATATAGGCAGTGCTGCGCCCGATTGCAAATACATGGGTCAGCCGGGCTTTTTCAGCAGCGTTTCGGGCCCCGTGGTCGAACGGATACTGTCTTTGGGAACTCGGCGTTTCTGGAACCGGACTTCGCCGCCCTCACTGTGTTTTTCCACCAGGTACAACAGGTCGTCGCTTTCGCCGACGATACAGGCAGTGACCACATCGAGGTTGCTGAGTTGGAGGATTGAAGGCTTGCAATCACGAATCTCTTCGTAGGCTCTCAGCTTGCCATGGTCCATCGACTGCGCGTACGCCAGCGACCAGATGATCCAGGCAAAAAATGCCAGAAGGCTGATCAGCAGTGTGCCGGATATCGGCGTTGGGGCTTTTCTGTAGCTCTTCTCCAGCCTGCGCAGCATTCGATAGCGACGTGTGTGGGTGCCCAGTTCCCGAGTGGGTAAAACACGGTCAGGGTTTTCGGTGAAGTACATCAGGCAAGCGAACACCAGGACCGCTGCGCAGACGATAAGCAAGGCAGCCAGTTTGACCAGAATGTCGTTTCCGCCGTACACCACGTAGTGATAAGTGTCGTAGCCGAGACGGTTGACGGGCACGCCGAGCGCGTTGTTATACGCCTCCAGATAGGCGTAGCCATTTGAGTAAAACAGCGCAAACAACAGCAGCATGATCGGCAGGCTTTGGCGCTTTATCAGTCGCCACAGCCACGCTGCGCTCAAACGGGAGGCGGGGGCATTGGATGCTTTCGGTTCGTCCATGAGGGCTCCTTTTATAGGAGCGCGAGTCTAGCGAGCAGGCTGTGCTTTGCCCAGGCCGCCTGCCGACAAGATGCATAGAAAGAGGCAGCCTTGCGCACAAGGCTACCGGGCGTTATTTGTCCTTGCGCGCATCCAGGGTCTTCTGATGCTCTGCCAGAAACGGCTGCTCCGCCGGATCAAAGCGGTCGATCCCGGCGGTAAAGCGATGCCAGTAGGGGTACAACGGCTGGCGACGCGTCACGGCTTCGATGCGTGAGGACTGTTCCTGGGTGAGCTTCAATTCAGTGGCGGCCAAGTTGTCGCGCAAGTGCGCTTCGGTGCGGGCGCCGACGATCAGCGAAGTGATCCCCGGTCGATCCTTGAGCCATGCCAGGCACGTGCGGGCGACCGAGACGCCGTGCTCATCACCGACGGCGGCAAGGGTTTCGATGATGTCGAGCGCACGCTCTTGGTCATGCACGTAGGGTTCTGGCCAACCGCTACCCTGACGGGTGTTGGCGGGCGGCTTGTGGCCACGACGGGTGGACCCGGTCAACAGGCCTTCGCCCATTGGGCCCCACACCAGTGTGCCCACCGACTGGTCCAGTGCCAGCGGCAGCAGTTCGTACTCGGCTTCGCGGGATTCTGGTGTGTAGTAGATCTGCTGGGTGATGGGTTTGAGCATGCCGTGCAGTTCGGCCTTGCCCAGGGTCTTCATCATTTGCCAGGCGGTGAAGTTGCTGGTGCCGAAGTAGCGGATTTTCCCCGAACCCACCAGCAGCCGCAGCGCTTCAAGGGTTTCCTCGATGGGGGTCATGCCGTCCCAGTTGTGCAGTTGGTAGAGGTCGATATGGTCGGTGCCCAAGCGTTTCAAACTGGCTTCGCACGCGCGAATCAGATGGTAGCGTGAAGAACCTGAGTTGTTGGGGTTGTCGTCCACCGGGCTGCGGCCCTTGGTGGCCAGCAGGATATCGTTGCGTTTGTCACCCAAGGCTTTGCCGACGACTTCTTCGGCCAGGCCGTGGGAGTAGAGGTCGGCGGTGTCGACCATGTTCACCCCCGCGTCGAACGCGATATCGAACATGCGTTTGGCCAGGGGCACATCCACCGATCCGCATTTCTCAAACTCGGCGCGACCGCCAAAGGGCACGGTGCCCAGGATGATTTCGGATACCAGCAGGCCGGAATGGCCCAGTTGTCGGTATTGCATGTTGCCTCCTCGGTAATGCTGAACCTAGAGTTCTGAGCCACACCGGCTGCGATAGTTTGAATTTTTTGAATGAAATCCCGGCGAGTGTGCCTCACCATTGCCTCATCCAGATTGAGAGGAACACCGCGTCCATGAGCGCACTGATCGAAACCCGCGCCCTCACGCGCATGGACGAGCGCCGCCACGTGGCCTTGCTCGAGCCCACCGATTTCACCTTGAATGCCGCCGACCGCGTGTCGATCACCGGCGCGTCCGGCTCCGGCAAAAGTGTGTTCCTGCGTGCACTGGCGCTTTTGGACGCGCCCAGTTCCGGGCAGATCCTGTGGAATGGCCAGCCGATCGGCAACGCGCAGATTCCCCACTACCGCTGCCACATCAGCTACCTGTCGCAACGCCCGGCACTGCTCGACGGCACGGTGGAAGACAACCTGCGTTTCCCTTTCAGCCTCAAGACCTCGCGCAAACGCCGCTTCGACCTTGCCACGGTGACCACGCTGCTGGGTCACGCTGGCAAGACCCCGGACTTTCTGGCCAAGCGCGCCGCCGACCTGTCGGGCGGTGAATCCCAAGTGGTTTCGTTGATCCGCACCCTGCAACTCAGTCCCGAAGTGCTGTTGCTCGACGAACCCACCGCCGCCCTCGATCCCACCTCATCCCGCGAAGTGGAAGCGCTGATCGACGCCTGGTTTGCGGCTGATCGCGCCCGGGCCTGTATCTGGGTCTCTCACGACCTGGACCAGGCCCGGCGCATGAGCAACATCCATTGGCAGATGAGCGCCGGTGTATTGAGTGGAGCGACCCAGCCATGAACTATCAGAATCTGACCGCACTGGACATGGGCATCGCCGCCTCGCTGATCCTGGTCAACGGCGCGCTCTCGCTGCTGCTGCGCCTGGGCCTGGAGCGCCAGTTGTTGTGGGCGGCGGTGCGCACGGTGGTGCAGCTGCTGGCCATCGGTTACCTGCTCGGCTGGGTGTTCGAGTTCGCCTATTGGTACGTGGTACTGCCGTTGATGTGCGCCATGACCCTGATCGCCGGCATCTCGGCGGCGGGGCGCGGGCGGCGGACGTACCGGGGGCAGCGCGTGGACAGCATCCTCTCGGTGTGGGGCAGTTCGTGGCTGGTGACGGCGGTGGGTTTGTTTGCGGTGATCCGCATCCACCCGTGGTACGAGCCGCAGTATGCGATCCCGATCCTCGGCATGATCCTGGGCAACACCCTGACCGGCGTGTCACTGGGGATCGAACGCATGACCCAGGAACTGACGTCGGGACGCAACACCATCGAAATGATCCTCGCCCTCGGCGGCTCGCGCTGGGAAGCCGCGCAGGACGCCATCCGCCAGGCTGTGCGCGCCGGGATGGTCCCGACGCTGAACCAGATGACCGTGGTGGGCATCGTCAGCCTGCCCGGCATGATGACCGGGCAAGTGCTGGCGGGGGAGAGCCCGGTGGATGCGGTGCGGTATCAGATCGTGATCATGTTTCTGATTGCCGCTTCGTCGGCGTTGGGCACCGTCGGGGCAGTGTTGCTGACTTACCGGCGGTTGTTTTCGGTGAACCATCGGTTTTTGCGGGACCGGCTTCAGGAACGCTGAGTGAGATTGTTTCACCGGACGAAATGCTGGATTGTAAATCCTGGTCATTCCAACAGCCGGGGCAGCGGCGGAACATGCGGGGCGTTGATACCCCACTTTATTGGAGCCTCTCATGATCAAACTCTACGGTTTCCCGTTGTCCGGCCACTCCCACCGCGTCGAACTGATGCTGTCGCTGCTCGACCTGCCTACGGATTATGTACTGGTGGACCTCAAGCAAGCCGCCCACAAAACGCCCGAATTCATTGCGGCCATCAACCCGTTCGGCCAGGTGCCAGCCATCGATGACAATGGTGTCGTGCTGGCGGACTCCAACGCGATCCTGATTTACCTGGCGAACACCTACGGCAAAGGCCAATGGCTGCCGATCGACCCGGTGGGCCAAGCCCGTGTGCAGCGCTGGCTGTCGACCGCTGCCGGCCAGCTGCATGCGGGGCCTGCCTCTGCACGACTGGCCACGGTGTTTGGTGCCGAAGTCGACACCGTCAACGCCATTACCCGTTCCCATGCGTTGCTGAAACTGGTGGAAGCGCAACTGAGCCAGAGCCGTTTCCTGGCCGGCGAGCAACCCACCATTGCCGATGTGGCGTTCTACACCTATACCGCTCACGCGCCGGAAGGCAATGTTTCGCTGGCCGACTACCCTCATGTACGCGCCTGGCTCGCCAGTATCGAGGCGTTGCCGGGGTTCGTGGGCATGCCGCGTACGGCGGTGGGGTTGCAGTCGCACTAATTTTCTAGAGGCGTACCGATGGACCGATTTCATGAAATGCAGGTGTTCCTGGCGGTGGCCGAGGAGGAGGGCTTCGCCGCTGCCGCGCGCCGCCTGAAAACCTCGCCACCCAGCGTGACACGTGCGATCGCCGCCATGGAGGAACGCATCGGCACCCAATTGCTGGCGCGCACCACCCGCAGCTTGCACCTCACCGAAGCCGGCCAGCGTTACCTCGAAGATTGCCGGCGCATCCTGGCCGAGCTCGATGAAGCCGAGGAAGCGGCGGCGGGCAGTTATTCCATCCCCTGCGGCCATTTGACGGTGACCGCGCCGGTGCTGTTTGGCGAGCTGTATGTGGCACCGGTGCTGGGGGAGTACCTGGACCGATTTCCCTTGGTGAACATCAACGCCTTGCTGGTCGATCGTGTGGTCAACATGACCGACGAAGGGGTGGACGTGGCGGTGCGTATCGGTCACTTGCATGAACCGGGGCAGCAGGCGATCAAGGTCGGCGAAGTGCGCCGGGTGGTCTGCGCAGCGCCGGCCTATCTCGAACAACACGGGCGGCCTACGCATCCGTCGCAGTTGCGTGAGGCCAAGATCGCCACGTCGTCGTCCAGCTCACTGGTGAGTGGCTGGGAATTCGTCGACGGCGGCCAACCCGTGACCGTCTCCATCGAACCGCGTCTGGTGGTCACGGCGAACAATGCGGCGATCAACCTGGCGCGCCAAGGCTGGGGCATGACGCGGGTGTTGTCCTATCAAATCGCCGCGGCGGTGGCGGCGGGTGAACTGGAGATTGTCCTCCAAGCCTATGAGTCGGCGCCGCTGCCGATCCAGGTAGTGTTCCAGAAAAATGGCCGGGTGCCGGCCAAGATCAACACCTTTGTCGATTTCCTCACCCATCGCCTGGGCCAGGACGCTGCCCTGAACCCGGCGATGAAACGGCGCAGCTGATGGAGCGTTATCGCGATATGCAGTTGTTCGCCGCGCTGGCTGGGCAGCCGAGCCTGGCCTCGGCGGCGCGTGACGCTCAGGTCTCGGGCCCGACCCTGGTACGCGCGATTGCCCGCCTGGAAGCACGTTTGCGCGTGCCGTTGCTGGCGCGCAGCACGCGCGGCGTGAGCCTCACCGACGCCGGCAACGCCTACCTGGCGGACTGCGTACGCCTGCTCGCTGCGGTGGACGCCGCCGAAGCCTCGGCCAAGGGGCTGCACGTGCAGGCCCAGGGCAACTTGCGGGTGTTTTTGCCCTTCCTGTTCAGTCGTTATGTGATGGCGCCGGTCCTGGCTGACTATTTGGACCGCTATCCCGAGGTGAACCTGGTCGTCAGCTACCACGACTATTATCCGAACCTGCATGAAGAAGGGCTCGACGTCGCCATCCTCGTCGGTGAACTACCCGATTCATCATTGATTGCCCGACCGCTGGGGCAGGTGCGGCCTATTCTCTGCGCCAGCCCCGACTATCTCGCCGCTCACGGCGAGCCCCGACACCCGGACGACCTCAAGCAGCACCGGCTGATCGCCAGCGCCCATCGGGTGCATTGGGATTTCCAGGGCTACCCACTCAAGGCCCGCGCCCGACTCGGCTGCGCCACAGTACAGGGCGCGATCAATGCGGCGGTGCAGGGTGCGGGGTTGATCCGCTGCCTGAGTTATCCGGTGCACGAACACCTGCAGAGTGGGCAACTGCGTCGCGTCTTGCCGGATTTTGAACCGCCGCCACTGCCTGTGCAGGTGGTGTACCGCGAAGGCCGCAATGCGCCAATGCGCGTGCGCAGTTTTGTCGACCACTGCGTCATGGCGCTGCGCGAACACCCGGCATTTCAGCTGGCGTAATGGTGGATTGCCTGGCGTGGTGATTCTCACACCGGCTTGCAGGGCGCAGCATCGACACATCCAACCTGAGGTGCTCGCCATGAACCTGATCGAACAATCTCCCTGGCATGCCGGCGAACGGCAGATACAAGAGGCGGTGGGCGTGGCCGACCGCATGGCGGTGGTCGGGCCGAAGGTGATCCGTGATCACCTGCCGGAACAGCACCGGGATTTCTACCCCTTGTTGCCTTACCTGATACTGGGTGCGGTGGACGAGCAGGGCCTCCCTTGGGCGACGATGATCGAAGGCGCGCCAGGCTTTGCCCACTCGCCGGACCCGCAGACCCTGCAGATCGACAGCCTGCCGTCCGCGACCGACCCGGCCCGCAACGCCCTGCGTGAGGGGGCCGCCATCGGCCTGCTGGGCATCGACCTCAACACCCGGCGCCGTAATCGCATGAACGGCCGTGTCGGCGCACTCGATCACGACGGCTTTTCGGTCGACGTGGTGCACACCTTCGGCAATTGCCCCAAGTACATCCAACTGCGCCCGGTCGACGGCATCGCGCGTAAACCCGGCACGGTGGTCGAACGCTTCAACGACCTGGACGCAGCCGCCCAAACCCTGATCCGCAACGCTGACACGCTGTTTGTCGCCAGCTACGTCGAGTTGGACGGCCAACGTTCGGTGGATGTTTCTCATCGAGGCGGCAACACGGGTTTTGTACGGGTCGAAGGCAACGTACTGACCATCCCAGACTTTGCCGGCAACCTGTTTTTCGCCACTTTGGGCAACCTGCAAGCCAACCCGTTGGCGGGGTTGTTGTTCATCGACTTTGAATCGGGGGACGTGCTGCAAGTGACGGGGCGCACCACGTTGATTCTGGACGGCCCGCAAGTGGCGCTGTTCGAGGGCGCCCAGCGACTGTGGACGGTGACGGTGGAACAGGTGGTGCGCCGCCCGGCGGCGTTGGCGTTGCGGTGGCAGTTCGCGGAGTTTTCGCCGTTCAGTCTGGCGATGGGGCGTTGGTAGCAGACGACGCCCAAATAGATGTGGGAGCTGGGCTCCCACAGGGAATTGCGTGTTGGATCAGGCCACCGGGCATTCCCGGTTTAGTGCCTCATCGACTAACAACTGTGCAATCTCGACCATCTGGACCACCGCCAGCACCTTTTTACGGCTTGGCCCATCAAGGTGTTCGGCGCAGTCATAGGCAAGGACAGCCGCTGAATCAAGCATCTCGCTGGCATTGCTCAAGGCGGCTTCGGTAGTGAGTCCGGGACGGACGGTGAAAATGACGTCGGGAGGAAGTTGCGGATTGTCATCCGAGGGGGATGGCGGGGGATTGGGGGTGACTTTTTTCATGGCGAAGCTCCTATGAATGAGCACCTCCATTTCGCTACCACACGAAGTAAGGAGGCGACTGTACACGGGGTGGTAGACCGGTCATAGAAACCCGGCAGGCCGAAGCCTCCCATGCACAGCCGCCACAAAGCAGCCCGCACAAAAAAACGCCCGTGAGCGTTTTGGGGTCTATGAAAGAACTGGGCTACCACACCCATTCGCTGAATTTGCAGCGACCCGCGAAGGTTAGCGGCGAGGTTCATCGGACGCAACCCGAAAGTTATGTAAGAACGGTCCGGTGGTTGCGGAGCCAGCAGGGGTTAAAATGTTGCCAGATATTGAATCACCGGGTTGCCTCCGTCCAATGGGTTAGCCTTGTTTTCCTACCGACAACAAGGAAGCGTCATGCAACGAAAGGTCATCAATCCCACGACGGTATTCAACTCCCTGCAATACGGCTTCAGCCAGGCCCTTGAAGTGCCACAGGGTCGGCGCATCATGCTGTCCGGCCAGGTGGGGGTAGATGCGGACGAGCGCACGGTCGGCCCAGGCATGGCCGAGCAGACTGCCACTGCGCTGGACAATATCCACAAGGTGCTGGCCGAAGTCGGCGGGGATCTGTCCCATGTGATCATGTTGCGGCTGTACATCGCCGAGTCCGCCCGCGACCAGCAGGAGCCTATCGCACAGGCGCTGCGCCAGCGCTTCCCGCACAACCCGCCGCCGTCCTCGTGGATTATCGTCAGCGGGTTGTCGTTGCCGGAGTGGTTGATCGAGATCGAGGCGGAGGCAGTGATAGCGCAGGCGTGAGTACAAGTCAGGTGGTGGGGCCGGTGGGGATTCGGTGCGAGCGGGCTTATTGTGGTGAGGGGGCTTGTTGTGGCAAGCCCGCTCGCCACAGAAAGCTCGTTCACCACAACAAACCCGCTCGCCACAGAAGTCATGGTCGTTACCCGCACCTTCAGTACCGAATCATCACCGACTTCAGCTCGGTGTAATCCTCGATAAAGGCACTGCCAAACTCCCGTCCCACCCCCGACGACCTGCTGCCGCCAAACGGCACCGCCGGGTCGAGCAGTGTGTGCATGTTCACCCAGACGGTGCCGGCCTGGATCGCCGGCACCATGCGCAGGGCCTTGCCCAGGTCGTTGGTCCACAGGCTGGCGCTGAGGCCGTAGGGGCCGTTGTTCATCAGGGCGAGCATTTCGTCTTCGCTGTCGTAGGGCAGGAAGGTGGCGATGGGGCCGAAGGTTTCTTCGTTGAGCAGGGTGTCGTTGATGCTGTTGGCCAGGATCACCGTGGGTTCGACGTAGCAGCCGGGACGGTCAATCAGGGTGCCACCGTGGATGATCGTATTGTTTTCGGCGCGGGCCTGGCTGAAGTAGCCGAGCAATTTGAGTTGGTGCTGGTGGTGGGTGACCGGGCCGAATTCGGTGCGTTCATCGAGTGGCGAGCCAATGTTGAGGCGGCCGAGGCGCTGGCTGAGTGTGTCCAGTACAGCGTCCATTTGCGAGCGGTGCACAAAGAAGCGCTCGGCCGCCGCGCAGATTTGTCCCGAGTGCAAAAAGCCCGCCTCGATGATGCCGTCCACCGCCTTGTCCACGTCCACATCGCGCAGGAAGCCCGCGGCATTCTTGCCGCCCAGTTCCAACGTCGCACGGGTGAGGCCGGCGCCCATGGCGCTGCGGCCGACGGCGATGCCCGTCGACACGGAGCCGGTGAAGGACACTTTGTGGGTGCCAGGGTGTTCCACCAGGCCTTTGCCGACATGTCCGCCGCCGGTGAGCACGTTAAGCACACCGGCTGGCAACCCGGCTTCGACGGCCAGTTCAGCGATGCGCAGAAGGGTCAGCGGCGTGAATTCGCTGGGCTTGATGATGATGCTGCAGCCGGTCACCAGCGCCGAGGCGAGTTTCCAGATGGCGATCATGGTGGAGAAATTCCACGGCACGATGCCCACCACCACGCCCACCGGTTCACGCAAGGTGAACGCGGTGTAACGCTCGCCGTTGAACGAGGGCAGTGACGGGCTGAGGGTCTGGCCGCTGAGCTTGGTCGCCCAGCCTGCGTAGTAACGCAGGAAATGCGCGGCCTGGTCGACTTCGAACGCGCGGGCAATCTGGATGATCTTGCCGGACTGGCAGGTCTCGATCTGCGCCAGTTCTTCGCGGTTGCGTTCCAGCAAGTCCGCGAGCTTGAGCAGTACGTTGCCGCGTGTCGCGGGTAACGCCTGGGACCACAACTGGAAGCCACGGTTGGCGGAGTCCACCGCTGCGTCAATATCCGTCAGGTCCGCATCGGCCACCTGGGCGATCACCTCGCCGGTGGCCGGGTTGGTCACGGCCAGGGTCTGGCTGGAATGGCTGCGCACGTTGACGCCGTCGATGAACAGCCCATGGGACCGACGCAGAAAGGCTTCGACTTGGGGCAGCAGCGGGATATCACTCATGGCAGGTTCCTGGCAGTTCACAAAGGAAAGCCCGAGGGTAACCAAGGCACCGGGTCATGGCTTGACTCTGCCTGCCAGGCTTTATGCCTATGGCTGCCGTGCCTATGAAAAGTACAACCTTGCCTGCGGAACGTGCATTTTCCACCTGCGCGCGCCCATCGATACTGGCCCTGCATCAGGCGTCGTTCCTCAACCCGGAGCGCCCGCCGGACTTCCAATAATAAGCAGGGCCGTCCATGAAAAAGCCAAACCCGCTCCTTGAAGACCTCAAGCCCCTCCTGCCCCTGATTGCCGCGAATGCCACGCGAGCCGAGCAGCAGCGCCAAGTGCCGGATGAAAACATCGCCTTGCTCAAAAGCATCGGCCTGCACCGCGCCTTTCAACCCAAGGCCTTTGGCGGGCTGGAACTTTCGCTGCCCGAGTTCGCCGACTGCATCGCCTTGCTTGCCGGCAGTTGCGCCAGCACCGCCTGGGCCATGAGCTTGTTGTGCACCCACAGCCACCAACTGGCGCTGTTTTCGGCGCAGTTGCAGCAGGAGATCTGGGGCGAAAACCCGCACGCCACCGCCAGCAGCAGTATTGCGCCGTTTGGCCGGGTGGTGGAGGGCGAGGGCGGTGTGCACTTCAGCGGTGAAATGGGCTGGAGCAGCGGCTGTGACCATGGCGATTGGGCGATTGTCGGCTGCCGTCGGCAGAACGCCGAAGGCGGCCAGGATTACTGCTTCGCCGTGCTGCCGCGCAGTGACTACCAGATCCGTGACGATTGGTTCGCCGCCGGCATGAAGGGCAGCGGCACCAAGACCCTGGTCATCGACAACGCCTGGGTGCCCGAACACCGGATCCAGAAAGCCAAGGACATGATGGAAGGCAAGTCCGCAGGTTTCGGCCTTTATCCCGACAGCCAGATTTTCTACGCGCCTTACCGCCCGTATTTTGCCAGCGGGTTTTCCACCGTCAGCCTCGGCGTGGCCGAGCGCATGCTGGAGGTGTTCCGCGAAAAAACCAAAAACCGCGTGCGTGCCTATACCGGTGCCGCCGTCGGCGCTGCGACGCCTGCGTTGATGCGCCTGGCCGAATCCACCCACCAGGTGGCCGCCGCCCGCGCATTCCTCGAAAAGACCTGGCAGGACCACGCGGAACACAGCGCCGCGCATCGCTACCCGAGCCGCGAAACCCTGGCGTTCTGGCGCACCAACCAGGCTTACGCGACGAAAATGTGCATCGACGCCGTGGACCGGCTGTTCGCAGCTGCTGGCGGCAATGCCTGGTTCGAACACAACGAAATGCAACGCCTGTTCCGTGATTCCCACATGACCGGTGCCCATGCCTACACCGACTACGACGTCTGCGCGCAGATCCTCGGCCGTGAGCTGATGGGCCTGGAGCCGGACCCGAGCATGGTGTAGCGCGTTCTTCCCCTCACAACAATCAGGGCGTCCATCCGATGGCGCCCGGGAGTCTTGCATGTCTGACAGCTGCCGTTTCGACCCACGGGCCTTTCGCCGTGCCCTGGGCAACTTTGCCACCGGCGTAACCGTGGTCACCGCCGCCACCGCGTCCGGGCGCAAGGTGGGCGTGACCGCCAACAGTTTCAACTCGGTGTCCCTCGACCCGCCGCTGGTGTTGTGGAGCATCGACAAACGCTCCAACAGCCATGAAGTGTTCGAAGAGGCCAGCCATTTTGCGGTGAATGTGCTGGCCGCTGACCAGGTGCATTTGTCCAACAACTTTGCGCGCCCCCGTGAAGACCGTTTCGCCCTGATCGAGTACGAACCGGGGGAGGGTGGCTCGCCGGTATTCGCCGATTGCTCGGCGCGGTTCCACTGCGAGAAATACCAGCAGGTGGACGGCGGCGACCACTGGATCATGATCGGCAAGGTGGTGGCCTTTGATGACTTCGGGCGTGCGCCACTGCTGTATCACCAGGGCGCTTATGCCGAGGTCCAGGCGCTGCGTCCGTGCGCGCCCGAGACGGTTCAGAACGGCACGGCGACCACCAACTGACTGTAGACGTTGGTGCCGTTGCCACCGACCTGGTTGCCGCCGGTCTCGGCATCCTTGTTGGGCTTGTAGAGGCCCAGCAGCGGCGTGATGATCAGGTGCTCGTTCACCGCCCACTCGGCGTACAGGTCCAGCTCGCGGCCATCCAGATTGAGTTGGCCACGGGTGCTGACCGTGTTGTAGTCGAAGAACAACGCGCCGAGGGTAAGGTTTTCCAGCGGTTTGACCTTGAAGCCCACGTGCTGCACTGAGGTGTTGGTGTTGTAGGGGCCCGAGTAGTTGCCGGCCACTTCACCCTGCACCCAGGTGCCGTAGCCCCGGTTGAAGCCTGCGAACATCCCGTCCCAGTTCTTTGAATAGCGCGCGTAGCGGTAGGTCAGGTCTGGCGACCAGGGCAGGTCGGCGAAGGTGTAGCCGGCTTCGGCGTAACCGGCGTTCTGCTGGCTGTCGCGGCGGTCCTGGCGGGCTAGTTCAAAGGCGAAGTGCGCGTTGTCGATACCGGCATTGCCGGCGCCGCGCAGGCTGTAGAGGTTCATGCCCTTGCGTTGGCGCTGCACGTCGCTGGCGAAGCGCTCGTCCACGTCGATGCCGTGAATGTAGGTGAGCCCGAGGGTGCCCGGCGCTGCGCTGTATTCCAGGGTGCCGGCGGCCATTTCGGTCATGGCCTGGGCGGGGTTGTCGGACTTGATCCACATCAGGCTGCCATGCACGCCGTCCTTGCCACCCAGGCGGATCACGGCGGTCTTGTCGAACGCATGACGCGCGGCGATGTAGTACGCGCCGCCACGGTTGAACTCCCCATCGCCCACGCCCTTGCCGAGGTTGGGGCCGTCATCATTGATCAGGAAACCGTCGCCCAGCATGATGATTTGGCGGCCGAACGACAGGTCCACGCCGTCCTTGCCCAAGGCCGGGAACAGATCGCCGGAGCGCCAGCCGGCAAAAGCTTCGTCAAACTTGGTGGTGCGTTCCTTGCCCGTGGTGACCCCGGATGCATCGCCATCGCCCCAGGTGCCGGAACTCACCAGGTTGGCCGTGCCATACACGCCGCCCAAGGCGCCGAAGCTCTGGTCCACGCTCAGGCCATATTTGATAAAGGCCTCACGCCAGGTGGAACCGCCGCTGCGCCCATCGTAGTTCTTCGGGCTGTTGAACATCCCGTACACGGCGAGGAAGTTGCCGGTGACCGTGGTGTCGGCATCGGCATACAACTCGATGGCCTGGGCCTGGCCCATCAGCAGCGCAATGCCCAGGCCGACCGCCTGGCGCAGGCGACGATTTTTCAGTGTGTGCTCCATTGTTATTGTCCCCATCTTGGTTAAGAGTGAGGGCGCATTAGGGCGAGCGCGGGGGGCGAAGTCTTTTCTCTGCGTGCCAGGGAATTGACCCAGGCCGCCACGCCCTACGCTGTGGCAGGGAGCAACAAAACCGGCGGCAGACAGGGGCAAGACGATCAACTCGAGTGGGGCGCAGAGTGCTGACACATTAAAAAAAACCGCTTTCGAGGACCCCATCATGTCGATCAACGACCGACTCACCGCGCACCTCAACCGAGGCACGGTAGGTTTCCCCACCGCCTTGGCCAGCACCATTGGCCTGATCATGGCCAGCCCGGTGATCCTCACCGCCACCATGGGCTTTGGCATCGGCGGCAGTGCGTTCGCCCTGGCGATGCTGATCGCCGTGGTGATGATGCTCGCCCAGGCCACCACCTTCGCCGAGGCCGCCTCGATCCTGCCCACCACCGGCTCGGTGTACGACTACATCAACTGCGGCATGGGACGGTTTTTCGCGATCACCGGCACCTTGTCGGCGTACCTGATCGTGCATGTGTTCGCCGGCACCGCCGAAACCATCCTGTCCGGGGTCATGGCCCTGGTGAACTTCGAACACCTCAACACCTTGGCCGAGTCGGCCGGCGGTTCGTGGTTGCTGGGCGTCGGCTTTGTGATCGTCTTTGGTGTGCTGAATGCGTTTGGCGTCAGCGCATTTGGCCGAGCGGAAATCATCCTCACCTTCGGCATGTGGACCACCTTGATGGTGTTCGGCGTGCTGGGCCTGATCGCCGCGCCCGCCGCGCAGCTGGACGGTTGGTTCGGTGAGTCGCTGGTGGGCACCGAGCTGATCACCGTGCTATCGCTGGTGGGCATGGCGATGTTCATGTTCGTCGGCTGCGAGTTCGTCACACCCCTGGCACCAGACCTGCGCCAATCGGCCAAGGTCATGCCGCGCGCCATGATGCTGGGGCTGATGGGCGTGGCCACGTGCATGTTCATCTACGGCGCGGCAATGAAACGCCAAGTCGAAAACGTGGTACTCGATGCCGCCTCCGGCGTGCACCTGCTGGACACGCCCATGGCCATCCCCAAATTCGCCGAGCAGGTGATGGGCCAAATCGGTCCGCTCTGGCTGGGCATCGGCTTCCTGTTTGCCGGCGCAGCTACCATCAACACCTTGATGGCCGGCGTGCCACGCATTCTCTACGGCATGGCGGTGGACGGCGCGTTGCCCAAAGTTTTCACCTACCTGCACCCACGCTTCAAGACGCCGCTGCTGTGCATCCTGGTGGCGATGCTGATTCCTTGCCTGCACGCGCTGTACCTGGGCGGCAACACCGACAACATCATGCACCTGGTGCTGGCGGCGGTGTGTGCGTGGAGCTTTGCCTACCTGCTGGTGACGATCTCGGTGGTGAGCCTGCGCATCCGTCGGCCGGACCTGCCACGGGCGTATCGCTCGCCGTGGTTCCCACTGCCACAGATCGTGTCGAGCATCGGCATCCTGCTCGGCATGTGGTTCATCACGCCGCCGGGCATGAACCCGGCGGACATCTACGTGCCGTTCGGTGTGATGTTGGGCGGCACCGCCGCGTACGCGCTGTTCTGGACCCTGGTGGTGCAAAAGGTCAACCCCTTCAAGCCAGCTTGCGTGGAGGACGTGTTGGCAAAGGAATTCAGTCATCAACCGGAGCTGGCCGATGAGCGTTATGGCGACTTTGCGGCAAAGACTGTTTGAACTGTTTCGCGCCGAGCGCGCGCCGGCAGGCTATCGACCGGGAGTGACCCTGGCGCACCTGCGGCGCAACCTCGGGTTGGCGACACTTGAAGTGGACGGCGTGGCGTTCGAGATAGTCGAGCGCACCGAGTCGCAGTTGTTGATGCACCTGGTGCTGACAGAGTTCGTACTGCGTGTACCCACCGCGACAGGAGGCACCGCGAGCTTCGAGGTGCACCATGGCGGCGCGATTCGACGCACTGGCATTCGTGTCAGGCGCCGTTCCGGAAACCAGACCCTGTGCCGTGAATTACAGGCGCGATTACTAGCGGACACCGCGCTGTTCCAGGCAATGATGCCACTGGATTTCAAGCGCCTGCGCATCGAACTGCAAGGTCAGCAATGGTGCGTGCGCCTGGAGCATATGGGCGGCAGTGAGGTGGTCAATCGTTTACCCGCCTTTCGACGCTACATCGCATTAAGCCCCGCGCAACGCAGTCATTTACTCGCGGCGCTGGCCGGATTGAATCGAGTGCTGTTGAACCTCTGATTGGCATCATTAGTGCTTCTGCAAAGGGCAAACAGGTTGTTGTTGCGCACATATAGATAACATGTTAACTATTGCGCCAGAACAACAAAAAGAATCCATTGCGGAGACACCCCATGAGCATCCCACAGCATGCCCACGACGGGCTGGACACCTGGACCCGCGACCTACGCGCCGCGTGCGGTTACTTCGACACCGAACTGGCATTCAACCGCTCACTGTTCATCGGCGAGATCAAAGACCTGCCACGCGGCGTCGCTCTCCTGCGCACCAATGCCGGGCTGATCAAACGCCCGGCGCACCACGCCGACCACGACAACGACCAGGATTGCTTCCTCGTCAGCCAACGCAGCGGTTACTCACAGATCGTGCAAAACGGCCAGACCCTGCAACTGGCCCCCGGCGAGATGCTGCTGATGGACTCGGTAGGCTCCATCGAAATCACCCCCTTCGGCCTCATCGAACACGCCTCGCTGTCCCTGTCACGCCCGCAAGTGTGCAAGCACCTGGGCGGCGACGCGCGCGCCTTCGGCAAGATCTCCTCGACCAAGGCCTGCGGACGCATGCTGCATGTGCTGATGGACCAACTCTGCAAGGACGACACCGAAGACGGCGCAGGTGAAGTGGAGGCGCTGCAAAGCGCTTTCGTGTCGCTGCTCGGCTCGGCGCTGGAGCAGGGCGACGAATGCCGCGAAGGCTTGGCACTGTTGCAGGGCAACAACCTGCGCAGCTATGTGCAGAAGGTCATCGATGAATCCCTGAGCCAGCCCGGCCTCAGCCCGATCGGCCTGGCCAATCGGCTGAACATCTCGGTACGCCACCTGTACCGTCTGTTTGAAGAGCAGGACGACAGCGTCTGCCGCTACATCCAGCGCGCTCGGCTCAAACGCAGTGCGGATGACTTGACCAACCCGTTCCTGCGCAGTGAGTCGATCACCTCGATTGCCTACAAGTGGGGTTTTACCGATTCGGCGCATTTCAGCCGGTCGTTCAAGAAGCAATTCGAGGTGTCGCCCAAGGATTTCCGGTCGAGCCGGATGCAGGCGGTGGGGGCGTAGGCGGGTCAGACTTCTGGCAGGGTGGACCCACCGTCCACCACCAGGGTCTGCCCGGTGATGTAGCTGGCGAGGTCGGAGGCGAGGAACAGCATGGCCCCGGCGATATCCGCCGCCTCGCCCAGGCGCCCAAGTGGCACGCGGCTGGCGATGCTGTCATTCAGCGTCGTATCACCCAGGTTACCCATCGCCGGTGTGGCGATCATGCCCGGTTCCACGCCATTGACCCGCACCTTCAACGGCGCCAGCTCCAGCGCCGCGTTGCGGATAAAACCGTTGACCCCGGCCTTGGACGCCGCGTAGTGACTGAGGCCCGGATAACCGACACGGTTGCCGGTCACCGAAGAGGTCACCAGCACGCAGCCTCGGCCTTGTTCGCGAAACGCCGGCAACGCAGCCTGGGTCAGCCAGAACAGCGCCGACAGGTTGACTGCCAACGTGCGATGCAGGATGTCCGGGGTGACGTCTTCAAAGGCCGTCAGCGGAAAATACCCGGCGTTGTGTACCAGGATATCCAGTTGTGGCAGCCCTTGAACGCACTCGAACACCGCCTGTGCTTCGGCCAGGTCGACGCCTGCTGCTTCAACCCGATAGCCCTGCGCGCACAACTCGGTCGCCACGGCCTGAGCCTGTTCCAACTGGCGATCAGCAATCACCACCTGCGCGCCACGCAGGGCAAACGCCTCGACGATGCCCCGGCCGATTCCCTGAGCGCCGCCGGTGACCAGCACCACTTGCCCGCTGAAATCCAGGTCACGCATGGGCATTCTCCAAGTGAGCGAACGCCAGGGTGGGTACATCGACAATGCTTGAACCGCCGTCTGCTACCAACGTCGCTCCGGTAATGATCGATGCATCACTGGAGGCCAGGAAGCGACACACCTTGGCGATCTCTTCGGCACTGGCCGCACGGCGCAGTGGCACGTCGGCGCAGACCCGGTCATAGGCTTGCTGCAAGGTGTCGCCATAGGCATCCATCAACGGCTGCATCTCCGCATCGGCCATGGGCGTGTGCACCCAGCCGGGGCACACCGCGTTCACTCGCACACCGTGCGGCCCATAGTCCCGCGCCAGCGAGCGATTGAGCCCGAGCAACGCATGTTTGGCCGTGGTGTAGCCGCACACCTCGGGCCCCGCCGCCAGGGAGGCGATGGAGCCGATCAGCACGATAGTCCCCGTGCTTTCCTGCAACAGTGGCAGGCAGGCGCGGGCGCTGTAGAACGCGCTGTCCAGGTTGCTGCGCAGGGCGCTTTCCCAGGTGGTTGGGCTGGTCTGGGTCGCGCTGCCCAGGCCATGCCCGCCGGCACAGGCCAGCAGCACATCAAGGCGTCCATAACGCTCGCGGATCTGTTGGATAAACCCTTCCCAAGTCTGCGGGCAGGCGGCATCGCCCACCAGGATCAGGCCGCCAGTGTCCTGCGCCACCTGTTCCAGTGGCTCACGCCGCCGGCCGATCAGCACCAGGCGTGCACCTTCCTGGGCATACAGGCGGGCACACGCGGCGCCGATGCCCGTACCGGCGCCGGTGATCACCACCGTGCGCGGCTCAGTCATCGGGATACTCCGTACGGTTGAGCACCTGGCAATACGAACTGATCGGGAAGTTCGACAGCGCATCGAAGGACGCGCCCGCATAACCGAATATCTTGCCGTCACTGCGGTGCTGCTGCAGGTCGATCAGCACCAGGCCGAGGGTAGGCACGATCTTCTCCTGCCACACGAACAGGTACAGCTGCTCGGCGATCTTGTAGTAATGGCAGCGGTCGGTGTCGCACAGGCCGTGCTCCACGCCCTTGAGGCACTGCCAGACGTAGAAGCGCTCGTTGAGGTAGATGTGTTCGTAGACTTCGCTGGGGCTGTAGCGGTATCGGTTGCGTAGGCCAACCAGTTCGTCGGTCGGTGCATGCAGGCAGAGGCCGGCCAGCCATGGGCGGTCGAGGCTGCCGTGGAGGAAGTCCACTTCGACCGAGGTCAGCGGTTTACCGGCGAGGGCGCGGTGATAAAGACCTTCGTGGGTTTCAGCCGGTTCAGGCAGGCGCCCGATCACTGCAGTGAATGAGGCATTCGGCGTGTCCAGCACCAGGCTGATCGACCAACTGTGCCCGGCCTCATGCTTGATGAAATCGACCAAATACAGGCCTGGACGGATCGAAGTGGCGCGGTACGCCGCACTGCCGCTGGAGTGGCCGTCGGCAGCGTGCCAGGCCAGGCGGTCCTGCTCGAAGCGGTGCTCGATCTGCCAGCCGTTGGCGAAGTGCAGGGTGAAGGTCTGGCCCGCCAATTCGGCGAGGTTGGGCAGGATGAACGCGTCCGGGGCGAAACCGTCGGCCAGCGCGCCGACGGTGATCCAGTCAGAAGAACTCGTCATGGCCACGTCTCCCTTACACAACGGCAAAGTAGTGTTTGACGAAGCTTTCGCTGAGCACTTCCCACAACACCGGCGTGCCCTTGGTCACGAACCAGCTATCACCGCTTTTGTAGCGCGTGGTTTGGCCGGTGGACTCGTCGGTGAGCAGCACTTCGCCGGTGACCACCGTGGCTTGTTCGGTGAACGGGTAGACCATGCGGAACTTGCCCTGGGTGGTGCCGAAATAGGCGCTGCTGACCGGGTCGGTGGGCGCGCCGAAGGTCATCTTGCCGAAGGCACGCACTTCGCCTTCGAGAATCTGCGAGCCGAGGTCGGCCACGGTGCCCCAGGGGTCGAGTTCCGACAGCTGGATGTTGTGTTTGAGCGTAGTGAGGGTCATGGCGGTTGCTCCTGATGAGGAAAAAAGGGGGTTAGCGGCGCCCGTTCCAATAACCGGAAAGTTGGTGCCAGGATTTGCCCGCTGTCAGCAGCAAGGGACGGATCGCGTCCTTGCCGAGGATGGTCGGGCGATGAATCGAACTGACCAGGTCATAGCGCGCCGAGCCTTCGCTCATGCCTTCGGCCAGGACCTTGCAGATAATGTGACTGGGGGTCACGCCGAAGCCGGAATAGCCCTGCACGAAAAACGCGTTGCTGCGCCCCGACAAGGTGCCGATCTGCGGGAACAGGTTGGGGCTGCACGCCATGGGACCGCCCCAGGCCAGGTCGATCTTCACGTCCTTGAGGTAGGGGAAGATCTTCAGCATGAGGTTGCGGTTCCACGCCTTGAGGTCGCCGGGAATATGCTCCACCAGCGGCGTAGCGGCGCCGAACAGCAGACGGTTCTCGTTGGTGACGCGGTAGTAGTCGATCACCGGGCGGATGTCGCTGTAGGCCCCGCGAATCGGGCTGATGCGCTGGATCAGCTCCTCGGACAATGGCTCGGTCATCATCTGGAACGCGTAGGTGTTGATGGTCGAACGGTGCAGCTCCGGCTCCAGCTTGTTGAGGAAACTGTCACAGGCCCACAGCAACTTGCTGGCGCGCACCGAACCGCGCCCGGTGCGCACGGTGATGCGCTCGCCGTAGCTGACCTCCAACGCCGGGCTGTTCTCGAAAATCCGCACGCCATGGCTGGCCAGTGCGGTGGCTTCGCCCAGCAACAGGTTCAGCGAATGCACGTGCCCGCCGCCCATGTGCAGCAGGGCGCTGCTGTAGGCTTTGGAACCAATGATCTGCTGCACGTCGGCGCCGCCGAGAAAGCGGATCTCGTGCTGGCTGTTGATCGACTTGAAGTCCTTTTCCCAGGCGCGCAGGGTTTTTTCCTGGCGGGCGTTGAAGCCCATGTAGCCGTAGCCGTGGCAGAAGTCCGCGTCGATGTTGTACTTGGCGATGCGGCTCTTGATGATGTCGGCGCCCAGGTCGCTGATCTCGAACACCTGGCGCAGGCCGTCTTCGCCGACGTCTTTCTTGATCTTCTCCAGGTCATGGCCGATGCCCGCCATGATCTGCCCGCCATTGCGGCCGGTGCCACCGAAGCCCAGGTAACGCGCTTCAAGCACGACGATATTGGTGATGCCTTTTTCCGCCAGTTCCAGGGCCGTGTTGATGCCGGAGAAACCGCCGCCGATCACCACCACATCGGCGTCGATGTCCTGTTCCAGGGTCGGGAAGCTGAGGTTGTATTTCTTGGTAGCGGTGTAATATGTGGGGGTTTCGATGTTGATCATGGCGCAGCCTGAAAAGGTGAAGGAAGGCTCTAAAGCGGATGCCTCCATTAGGGGCCCTGGCGGGGTGGAAGTCTTGATCCTGCGTGCCCAGGCTTTTGATTCTGCGCGCCATGGGCGGTGCGCTAGACAAGTTATAGCGCGCTCGCCGGCCGGGAATGCTAGAGTTTCGTTAAATTATTAACTAAATACTTCGTGACCCTGATCCTATGCTCAAACCTCGCCAGTCCCTGACTTTGACCCTGCTGCAAGCCCGCGAAGCCGCGATGAGTTTTTTCCGTCCGTCCTTGAACGAACACGGCCTGACCGAACAGCAATGGCGGATCATCCGCATCCTTGAACAGTACGGTGAGCTGGAGATCTACCAGTTGGCGGAACTGGCCTGCATCCTCAAGCCGAGCATGACCGGCGTGCTGGTACGCATGGAAACCGCCGGCATGGTGCACCGGCGCAAAGCCGAGCAGGACCAGCGCCGGGTGCTGGTGACATTGGCCGACAAGGGCAAGGCGAGTTTCGAGTCCATGAGCCAATGCATGGAGGCCAACTACCAGCGTTTGCAGGATCAGTTGGGCGAGGAGAAGTTGCAGACCCTGTTGGGTCTGCTGGATGACTTGAAGAACATCAACCTCAAGCGTTGAGCGGCTTCAATACACGCCGACGCCATGGGGTGGCGCCGGCGCGCCTTTGAATGTCCCGGCCAGCGCCTGCAACCCGCGCATCAACACCGTGGTGTCCACACCGACTGCGACAAACGTCGCGCCCAACTCGATGTAGCGCCGCGCCAGGTTTTCATCCGCACTGAGTATGCCCGCCGCCTTGCCCGACTGCACGATGCGCCCGATGGCGTGCTCAATCGCCGCCTGCACCTCGGGATGCCCAGGATTGCCGCGATGCCCCATCGACGCACTCAAATCCGCCGGGCCGATGAACACGCCGTCTACGCCCTCGACGGCGGCAATCTCATCCAGGTTCGCCAGGCCCTCAAGGTTTTCGATCTGCACCAGCAGGCACATCTGTTCATCCGCCAGATCGAGGTAGCCAGGGATGCTGTTCCAACGTGAAGCCCGCGCCAGTGCACTGCCCACACCCCGGATCCCTTGGGGTGGATAACGCATCGCACGCACCAGTTCGCGGGCCTGGGCGGCGCTTTCGACCATGGGCACCAGCAGGGTCTGGGCGCCGATGTCCAGTAGTTGCTTGATCAACGCACTGTCGCCGATCACCGGGCGAATCAGCGCCTGGCTGGGGTAGGGCGCCACGGCCTGCAACTGGGCGAGCATGCCGCGCAGGTGGTTGGGCGCGTGTTCGCCGTCGATCAGCAGCCAGTCGAAACCGGCGTTGGCGGCCAGTTCCGCGCAATAGGCGTCGGCCAGGCCGAGCCACAGGCCAATCTGTACGTCGCCGTTGCGCAGGCGTTGTTTGAAGCGGTTGATGGGCATGTCCATGACAATCCTCCAGGGTTCAGACAAAGCGGCAGGCAATCGAGCCGAGCAGGTCGTAGTCGACGTGGAAGGTGTCGCCAGGGCGGGCCGCGACCGGGCGCGTAAACGAGCCACCGAGGATGATTTGCCCCGGCAGCAGGGTCACGTCATAGGGCGCCAGTTTGTTTGCCAGCCAGGCCACGCCCTTGGCCGGGTGGTTGAGCACGGCGGCGGAAACGCCGGATTCCTCGATCACGCCATTGCGGTACAGCACCGCCGGCACTTTGCGCAGGTCGATCTCGGTGGGGCGCACGGCACGGCCACCCAGCACCACGCCGGCATTCGCCGCGTTGTCGGAGATGGTGTCGAAGACCTTGCGCGTCGCGTGGGTGTGCGGGTCGACCTGCTGGATGCGCGCGTCGATGATTTCCAGCGCGGGGATCACCCATTCGGTGGCGTCGAGCACATCGAACACCGTGCAGTTCGGGCCCTTGAGGGGTTTGCCGAGGATAAACGCCAGCTCCACTTCCACCCGCGGCACGATGAAACGTTCGAAGGGAATGTCGCTGCCTTCGTCGAAGAACATGTCATCGAGCAGGGCGCCGTAGTCCGGTTCGGTGATGTTTGACGAGACCTGCATGGCCCGCGAGGTGAGGCCGATCTTGTGGCCCTTCAGCGTACGGCCGTCCTGGATTTTTTGCGCAACCCAGGCGCGCTGGATGGCGTAGGCGTCCTCAAGGGTGATGCCGGGGTAGTCGAGGGAAAACTGGCGCACCTGTTCGCGGCTGCGTTCGGCGCGGTCCAGGTGGGCAGCGGCCGCAAGAATTTGCTGGGAGTCGAGCATGGCAACGGTCCTTAACGGGGATTGACGATGGCAGCGTGGGTGCGCAGCACCAGCAGGCCGCCGAGGGCGATAAATACAGCGAGTACGTACAGCGCCAGGCTGGCGCTCTGGGTGGCGTCGCGCATCCAGCCGATCAGGTAGGGCGCGAGGAACGCGGCGACGCTACCGAACGAGCTGATCATGGCGATGCCGGCCGCCTGGGTGGTGTTGGAGAGAAACGCTGGCGGCAGTTGCCAGAACATTGGCAAGGCCGCGCTGGCGCCCATGCCAGCGACGACCAACCCGACCATCACCAGCAATGGATTTCCCGGCGCCAGGCCGGCCACGGCGATGCCGACGGCGGCCATCAGCAGCGGCACGCACAGGTGCCAGCGACGTTCGCGGTGGCGGTCGGACGAACGCCCGCGGCCGATCATGAAGAAACACCCGGCCAGGTACGGCACGGCACTGAGCAGGCCGACCTGGCTGTCGCGGCCGATACCGGCGCCGTGGATCAGCGTGGGCATCCAGAACGCCAGGGTGTTCACCGCCAGCATCACCGCGAAATACACCGCCACCAGCAACCACACCTGCGGGTCGCGCAGGATGCCGCCGAACGAGGTGATGGTCTTGCGCTGTTCTTCGCTGCGCAGTTGGGTGTGCAACTGAAGTTTTTGCTCGGCCGTCAACCAGTGCACCGAGTCGAAACCGTCCGGCAACCACTTGAGCACCACCAGCCCGAGCAGCACCACCGGCAGGCCTTCGATCAGGAACATCCACTGCCAGCCGCGCAGGCCGCCTACATCATGGAAATGTTCAAGGATCGCCCCGGACAACGGCCCGCCCAGCACGCCGGCCATGGGCACCGCAATGGCAAACAACGCCGTGACCTGGGCGCGGCGGCGTGCCGGGTACCAGCGGTTGAGAAACACCAGGATGCCTGGGAAAAAACCGGCCTCGGCCACCCCCAGCAGAAAGCGCAGCACATAGAAACCCCGGGCGCTCTCCACCCACAGCATGCCGGTGGACAGCAATCCCCACACCACCATCAGGCTGGCGATCCAGCGCCGGGGGCCGACGCGGTCCAGCGCCAGGTTGCTCGGCACGCCAAACAGCGCATAGGCGATAAAGAACAACCCGGCGCCGAAGCCGTACACCGTGTCGCTGAAGTGCAGGTCGCTGCTCATCTGCATCTTGGCGAAGCCGATGTTGATGCGGTCCAGGTGGGCGAACAGATAACACACCAGCAACAGAGGCATCAGGCGCCAGGTCACTGAACGATGGGTACGGTCGTGCTCGGCCAGCACACGGCTGGCAGTCGATTGGGCTGTGCTCATGATGTTGTACTTTTTGTCTGAGAGGCCGTGAGGGGAGCGACGGGATCTACCGCGTCGGGTTATTCAGGAACGCATGCACGTTGTTCTGCGTGAAATTCAGCTGTGGATGCAGCTCGACCATCTCGAACGACAGCGCCAACAAGCGTTGCGCCTGCAGCTCGGCGAAGTGCGTGGTGATCACCGCAAACAACGCCTCGGCCACTGCCTGGCGCGTGTCCAGGTCGCGACCGTGGCCGACCTTGAGGGTCATGTGCACAAAGGCGTAGTCGTGCTTGCCATCGGCCATGCGCCAGGTGTCCAGGCGCACGCCACGGCTGCGGATACCGCCGAGGGGGAACACGCCACTGTCTCCCAGCACGCGGTGGACCTGTTCAAACAGGCCGGGCAGGTCGGCCTGTTGTTCGATGTTGTCGGTGTACTCGGCGATAAAGTGCGGCATGGGTTTCTCCCAGGTTTACAGCGGGAAAATCGCGTTGATCTGACCGGTGCCCGAACTGCCGAACGGCGGCGTGATGATCTCTGCGGGCTTGGCATAATCCGGCCCACCAAGCAGCCCCAAAAGCATGGCGGTATCGTGCATCTTGCCTTCGCCGAAGCAGTGTTCGGCGTAGTCCGGCAGCATCGCGCAGAACGCCTTGAAGCGGCCTTGCTTCCACATTTCCACCACATGCAGGTCTACCTGCTTGTCGAACTCGCGGGTCCAGTTGTGGATGTTTGCTTCGGCCTGGCGGTCATCCGAAAAACGGTGGGACAGCGAGCCGGAGGCCAGCACCAGCACCTTGCGGTCGCTCTTTTCGATGGCCCGGCGCACAGCGGCACCGAATGCGAAGCTGTCTTCCAGGCGATGCCACGCGCACCAGGCGGCGATGGAAATGACTTTGAATTTCTCATCCTCCGGCACACCCATGTGCATGTAGCGCATGGGCACCAGCGTGCCGTATTCCAGCTCCAGGCTCGGGATGTTATGGGCCATGCTGCGCACGCCGGCCGCGTTGGCCTCGGCGGCGATCAACTCGCCCAGCGCGGGGCAGCCGGGGTAGGCGTAGTCCATGTTCTTGATGAAGTGCGGCAGCTCGTTACTGGTGTAGGTGCCCTGGAACTGCTCGCCACAGTTGACGTGGTAACCACTGTTGACCAGCCAGTGCACGTCGAACACCACCGCCGTGTCGGCGCCCAGCTCGCGGGCGCGACGGCCGATTTCCTTGTGCCCGGCAATCGCCGCTTCGCGACAGCCGTGATGCTTGCCGGGCAGTTCCGACAGGTACATCGACGGTACGTGGCAGATCTTCGCCGCCAGGACCACTTCGCCCATGATGATTCTCCAGATTCATTATTTTTGTTGGAGCGCATGACCCGGCGTTACACACCCCAACGCGGGATGTGATGGCTGCCCATGGAAATGCACACGTTCTTGATCTCGGCAAACACTTCGAAGCTGTACTGGCCGCCTTCACGCCCGGTGCCGGAGCCTTTGACCCCGCCGAACGGCTGGCGCAGGTCGCGTACGTTCTGGCTGTTGATAAATACCATGCCGGCTTCAATCCCGCGCGCCAGGCGATGGGCCTTGCCGATGTCTTGGGTCCAGATGTAGGAGGCCAGGCCGTACTCGGTGTCATTGGCCAATTGCAGGGCCTCGGCTTCGTCCTTGAACGGGATCAGGCACACCACCGGGCCGAAGATTTCTTCCTGGGCGATGCGCATCTTGTTGTTCACGTCGGCAAACACGGTCGGCTGGATGAACTGGCCTTTGCTCAAATGCGCCGGCAGGTTGGTCGGGCGTTCCAGGCCGCCGGCAAGCAGGGTGGCGCCTTCCTCGAGACCAATCCTGATGTAGCCGGTGACCTTGTTGTAATGCGCCTGGGTGATCATCGAACCGACTTGGGTCTTCGGGTCTTGTGGGTCACCGACGATCAAGCGCTTGGCTCGGGCGGCGAACTCGGCGATGAACTGCGGGTAGACGCTTTCCTGGATAAAGATCCGGCTGCCGGCGGTGCAGCGCTCGCCGTTCAGGGAAAAAATGGTGAACAGGGCTGCATCAAGGGCGCGTTCCAGGTCGGCATCTTCAAAGATCAATACCGGCGACTTGCCGCCCAGCTCCATGGAGTACTTCTTCAGGCCGGCGGTCTGCATGATCTTCTTGCCGGTGGCGGTGCCGCCGGTAAAGGAAATTGCCCGCACGTCCGGATGGCGCACCAGCGCGTCGCCAGCCGTGGCGCCGTAACCCTGGATCACATTGAGCACGCCGTTGGGGATCCCGGCTTCCACCGCCAGGCGTCCCAGTTCATTGGCGGTCAGCGGCGACAGTTCCGACATCTTCAACACCGCCGTATTGCCCAAGGCCAGGCATGGTGCGGTCTTCCAGGTGGCGGTCATGAACGGCACGTTCCACGGCGACACCAACCCGCACACGCCTACCGGTTGGTAGAGCGTGTAGTTGAGCATCTGGTCGTCTACCGGGTAGCTGTGGCCGTCCATGCGCGTGCAGACTTCGGCAAAGAAGTCGAAGTTGTGCGACGCCCTTGGGATCAGCACGTTCTTGGTCTGGTGGATCGGCAGGCCGGTGTCGAGGGTTTCCAGCTCGGCCAGGTGCGGCACGTTCTGTTCGATCAATTCACCCAGCTTGCGCATCAGGCGTGCGCGCTCCTTGGCCGGGGTGTTGGCCCATTTGGGGAAGGCCTCTTTGGCGGCTGCCACGGCTTGGGCGACTTCTTGCGCACCGCCGCTGGCAACCTCACCCATCGCTTCGCCGGTGGCCGGATTGTAGTTGATGAAGGTGTCTTTGCTTTCGACCTCGCGGCCGTTGATCCAGTGTTTGATCATGCTGCTTACGCCTCTTTCCGGGCAGAGAAGAACTCCGCCTCGCTGACAATTCGGTTGACCAGGCGGCCCACGCCTTCGACTTCCACCACCACTTCATCGCCGGGCGCCACATCGGCCAGGCCTTCGGGCGTGCCGGTGGCGATCATGTCGCCGGGTTGCAGGGTCATGAAGCTGGACAGGTATTCGATGAGGTAGGGGATGTCGAAAATCATGTCGCGGGTGCTGCCCTCCTGGCGCAGTTCGCCGTTGATCCAGGTGCGCAGGGTCAGGTTGCCGGGGTCGGGCACGTCGGCCACATCGACGATCCACGGGCCGACCGGGGTGGTGGCGTCACGGTTTTTCACGCGCAGGTTGGGGCGGTAGTAGTTTTCCAGGTAGTCGCGGATCGCGTAGTCGTTGCACACCGTGTAGCCGGCCAGGTAGTCGAGCGCATCGGCACGTTTGACGTTGCGTGCGGCCTTGCCGATCACCGCCACCAGCTCGCACTCGTAGTGCATGTAGGCGACGTTGTCCGGGCGCCAGGTGACCTGGCGGTGGCCGGTGTAGGTGCCGACGGACTTGATGAAAGCCAGCGGCTCGGTCGGTGGCGTGAAGGCCAATTCGGCGGCGTGATCGGCGTAGTTCAAGCCGAGGGCGAACATGTTGCCGGTGGCTGGGGGCAGCCACTCGACCTGATCCTCCGCGAGCAGGCGACCGTCCTTCAGGCGCACGGCATTTTCGGGTTCTACCGTTACGGCGTGGATTTTATCTTCATAGCGGATGCGGGCGCGTTTCATGCTGGGGTCTCCGCCTGGATATGGCTGGTCAGGCGGCCCACGCCACTGATCTCCACTTCGACGGTGTCGCCCGGCACCACATCCACACGGCCTTCGGGCGTGCCGGTGATCAGCACGTCGCCAGCGTGCAGGGTCATGAACTCGCTGATCTCGGCGATCAATTGCGGGATGTCCCGCACCCAGCTAGCGGTGGAGTTTTCCTGGCGCAGTTCACCATTCACCCATAGCTTTAGACTCAGCTGGTTGGGGTTGTCCACCTGTTCCCGTGGCACCAACGCCGGCCCCAGCGCGCAGAACCCATCGCGACATTTGGCTTTGACGGCGGGGCGGTAGTAGCTGTCTTCCGGCAGGCTGAATTCGTTGACCACCACATAACCGGCCACGTGGGCCATGGCATTGTCCAGGCTGACGCGGCTGGCGCGCTGGCCGATCACCACGCCTAACGCAGGGCCGGGTTGCAGGCGTTCACCCTTGGGATGCAGCACCACCGCGTCGTGCTGGTTGCGCGTGTTCGGGGTCTTGATAAACAGCACCGGCTGGGTCGGCGGCTTCTGGTAGGGCGCCTGCTGGAAGGCGGCGAGATGCTGGTCCAGCAGGCCCTGGTAGTTCAGCGCAACGCCAAACAGGGTGCCGCTGGCAACATCATGCAGGGTACGGCTCATGCGTTTCTCCTGGCGGTGGCGACTGCTGCATAGGCAGTTCGTTAAGTTGTTAACGTTATAATTAATATGTTAACTACCGTCAAGCGTGGCAAACTCCGGTGGCATTCAAATAACAACAAGGGGGCAGCGTGCAGCCGATTCCCAACATCAATATCGGGCAGGTCTACGACCAGCGTTACAGCGATGCCGAGGTGCATTACGACCAGCTCGGTAACCTGGCGGGTTTTTTCGGGCGCAACATGCCCGTGCACCGACATGACCGGTTTTTCCAGGTGCATTACGTAAAAAGTGGCGCGGTGCGGGTGTACCTGGATGACCGCCAGTATGTGGAGTCCGGGCCGATGTTTTTCCTCACGCCGCCTACGGTGCCCCACGCCTTTGTCACCGAGGCGGATGCCGACGGGCATGTGCTGACCGTGCGTCAGCAGTTGGTGTGGGGATTGATCGACGCCGACCCCAGCCTGGCGTCCGGCGCCGCCTGTGTGGCGTTGACGGCGGGTGACCAAGGCCTGGATCGATTGTTCGAAGAGTTGAGCGATGAGATCAACGCCGAGCGGGCAGGGCGTGCGGCGGCCCTGGACAGCCTTACGCGGCTGATCATGATTCGCCTGCTGCGGCTGTGCGCCCATTCGTTACCGGCGCGGCCGACGCGCCATGAAGACCTGCGCATCTTCCATCGCTTCAACGAGTTGATCGAGGCGCACTACTTGGAGCACTGGCCGCTGGCGCGTTATGCCGAGGGGATTGGTGTGACCGAAGCACGCCTGAATGAGGTGTGCCGGCGCCTGGCCGATCTGCCGTCCAAGCGCCTGATCCTGGAACGGGTGATGCAGGAAGCCAAGCGCCTGCTGCTGTTCACCGGCAGCTCCGCCAACGAAATCTGCTACCAGCTGGGCTTCAAGGACCCGGCGTATTTCAGCCGGTTTTTCCTTCGTTATGCGCAGGTGACGCCGGGGGAGTATCGGCTGCGGCAGTCGGGCTTGCGTTGACCTGCCACGCGCCGCCCAGCGCGGTGTACAACTTCACCTCGGCCACCAACTGCGCCAGGCGGTCGATGATCAACGCCTGTTGTGAGCTGAACAGCGCACGTTGCGCATCGAGGAAGGTGAGGTTGCTGTCCACGCCGCTGCGGTAGCGGTGTTCGGCCAGGTTGTAATACTGCTGGTTGGCCGCGACGAAATCCCGTTGCGCCTCCAGTTGATCGGTGTAGGTCTGCCGCGCCGCGAGACCATCGGCGACTTCCTGGAAGGCGGTCTGGATGGATTTTTCGTACTGCGCCACCGTGATGTCCTTTTGCAGCTTGGCGTAGTCGAGGCTGGCGCGCAGGCTGCCGGCGTTGAAGATCGGCAAGTTGATCTGCGGCTGGAACGTCCAACTGCCGGAGCCGCCCTTGAACAGCCCCGACAGTTCCGTACTGGCGCTGCCGGCGTTTGCAGTGAGGCTCACCGAAGGGAAAAACGCCGCGCGTGCGGCGCCAATATTGGCATTGGCGGCGCGCAGTTGGTACTCGGCCTGGAGGATGTCCGGGCGACGTTGCAGCAGGTCCGAAGGCAGGCCGGCCGGTACCCGCGCGACCCAGTCATCCGCCAGTGGGCGCGCCGGCAATTGCTCATCTACCGGACCGCCCACCAGCAGGGCGAGGCTGTTGAGGTCCTGGGCGACCTGGCGCTCATAACGGGCCACGCTGGCGCGGGTGCTTTCGACGCTGGTACTGGCTTGCACCACGTCCAGTGCCGATGCCTTGCCGGCGGTTTTGCTGCCGCGGGTGAGGCGCAGGCTGTGTTCGTTGGCCACCAGGGTCTGGCGGGCCAGGGCCAGCAGCTCCTGGTCGGCACGCCAGGTCAGGTAGGCATTGGCGACGTTGGCCACCAGGCTCAACTGCGCGCTGCGCCGCGCCTCTTCGGTGCCGAGGTAGGTGAGCATCGCCTGTTCGCTGAGGCTGCGGATGCGGCCGAACAGATCCAGTTCATAGGCGCTGATGCCCAGGGTCGCGGAATAGCTTGAGGTAATGGCAGGCTTGCCGGTGCCGGTCACATCCCCCGGCAAACGCCGACGCTGACCGGAGCCGGTGGCAGAAACGGCCGGGAACAGATCCGCCCGCTGGATGCGGTACTGCGCCTGGAACGCCTCGACGTTCAGCGCCGCGACCCGCAGGTCGCGGTTGTTGACCAACGCCTCGCCAATCAACCGTTGCAACGCCGGGTCATGAAACAACTGCTGCCAGTCCGACGTGCCGGACTGCGCCAGTGCGTACACCCCTTGCTGGGGATACTGCGCCGGCACGGGCGCCTCCGGCCGGTGGTAATCGGGGATCAGCGAGCAGCCGCCGAGCAGCCCTGCCATTGCGAATGCACTCAATTTATTCATCAGGCGCCAACCATCCATTTGGCCAGGCCATGCCGACCGCTCACGCCCAACTTGGCGGCGGCGCGCTTGAGGTAGGTTTCGATGGAGCTGTTTTTCACGCTGAGCTTTTCCGCCATCTGCGGCACGGTGCCGCCGGTCAGCAGGCCCAGGCACACCTCTTGTTCGCGGGCCGACAGGGTGATTTCACCGAGGGACAGGCGCTTGTAGAACTCACGCTGCAATTGGGATTGCTCCAGCAAAGTGTGGGCCGGTTCGGCCTCGGGGTGGGGCGCCTGGCGCAGGCTCTGGGCGTGGCATTCGATCAATGGCAGCAGGGTGTCCGACAGGCACTTGAGAAACGACAACTCGGCCAGTGAAAACCCACGATGGTTGGGCGGGCGATAAAACGAAATCACACAGCGCCGGTTGCCCTGGCGCGACACCAGGTTGCACTGGTGCGAGGTGCCGCGCGGGAACGCGCTCTTGGCCTTGGCCCTTAGCTGGATCAGCAGCGGGTCCTGCATGCCAAGCATTTCCCGCAGCAACGGGTGGTCGTCCATCGAGTTCAGGGCCAGGGGCGGCAGGTCCTGGGTCTGGCCGGCGCTGCCGAGCAGCTTGATATCGAGCACACGGTCGCGCAGCTCGTCGAGGGTCCATTCGCTGAGGTCCACCAGGTGGATCGGCACCCACTTGTCCACCAGGTGCAGCATGTGTGCGGCGAAATCCGGGTGGCCACTGTTGGCAATCAACTCGCCCATTTCGGCATAGAAATTCGGGCTCTGCGCGTTGGCAATACTGCTGGTCAAACTCATAGCCATCTCATCCTTGATGTCGAAAACCGTCAACAGACTCTCTGGGCCTCTGCGGGGGCGATCCGTTGCTCACACACCAGAGTCGGTAGTCGAGAGTGTATTTAGCCAGGGGATTTGTCCTACGTATGTAGCAGAAACGAGGGACACAACGTGCCATAAAAACCACGTCATTAATTCGACGTTTCTGAGAGGTAATTCCGGCCGATAAAAATCAGAAGAGGCTTTTAGAGTTAGTTAACTATCTGATAAATAACAATAATTTTTATATTTAAAAACAATCAATGAATACTGACAGCGGGCAGGTATAGCCAATTTCCTACACAGCTTTAATCGTTTCAGCAGTGAACCATCAGCCAAGCTCAATCTATCCATTTGGATGTCCGGGTTTAGGGTGACAGACACTCCCCTATGCCCATGCTCCAATCCAGCCTATTCGTCGTAATGGGTCTCCCTGCGCGGCCAGTGCCTGAACTCCATGAGAAGGATCTTATGAAGCAATCCTCCAGCTTCCCCCTTACTGCCGCCCAACAGGACATCTGGCTCGACCAACTGCGTATGAGCGATTCGCCGCTGTACAACATCGGCGGCTATGTGGACTTCGCCGGTCCCATCGCGCCAGACCTGATGCTGCGCGCCATCGAGTTATTGGTGATCAAGCACGATGCGTTGCGCACGCAACTGCACACCGACGCCAACGGTTTGCCTCGGCAGACCTTCGCCACCACGTTGCCCGTCGAACTGGCCCTGCATGATGTTGCCGGGGAGGCTGATCCACAGGCCGCCAGCCAGGCGTTGATGCAGGCGCAAATGGCCCTGCCATTCTCCCTGCAGGGCGCGCCGCTGTTTCGCTTCTTCCTGGTCAAGCTCGACGACGATCACTACCGCCTTGGCACCCAGGCCCACCACCTGATCCTCGATGGCTGGGGCTTTGGCCAGATGCTGCAATCCCTGGGCCGGCTGTACACCGACCTGCAACAAGGCCGGCAGCCGGAGCCGTTGGCGCCGTCCTATGTCGACTTCATCGACGCGGATGAGCGCTACCACGCCTCGGCCCGCTATGCCCGCGACCGTGGGTATTGGCTGGGCAAATATCGCATGCTGCCGGAGCCCTTACTGACGCCCCGGCATACCGCCAAGGCGTCCAGCAATACCCTGGTCCAAGCGTTTCCGGTGGCGCTGCTCAACCGCATGGAACAAGTGGCCAACCGTTACCAGGCTTCGGCATTTCATGTACTGCTGGCGGCGATGTATGTGTATTTCACCCGCACCGCCCAGCGCCCGGAATGGGTGGTGGGGCTGCCGATTCTCAACCGCTCGAATGCGCGTTTTCGTTCCACCGTCGGGCTGTTCACCCAAGTCAGCGCGGTCCGTTTGCAGTTCGATGAGCAGTTGCCGTTCAGCGCCGTGGTGCGTGGGGTTCGTGACCAGCTCAAGCAGGACTTCCGCCACCAGCGTTTCCCCCTGAGCGAGATGAACCGTGAGCTGGGCTTGCGCCGCACCGATCGCGGTCAGTTGTTCGACCTGTCGGTGTCCTTCGAGCAGGATGACCACGAACTGCGCTACGGCACCACCGAGGCCCGCGCGGTCAAGGTGTCCAACCACCATGAGCCGTTGCCGCTGGCGATCCACCTGCGCAGCAACCGTTACCAGGACACCGCGTGCCTGCATTGCGTCTACAACGAAGCGTACTTCCAGCACGACGACGTGCTCGCCCTGGCGCAGCGCTTTACCTGGCTGCTGGAACAAGGCTTGGAAGACGTGGCGCTGAAGATCAGTGACTTTTCCCTGGTGACGCCCGCCGAACAGGCGCAGCTGCAACAGTGGAACGCCACCGCCCAGCCCAACGCACCGCTGCAAACCCTGCACGGCCGCATCGAAGCCCAGGCCGCCCGTACGCCGGACGCCGTGGCGGCGGTGCACCAAGGTCGGCAACTGAGTTACGCCCAACTCAACCAGCAGGCCAATGCCCTGGCCCATCAACTGCTGGAGCGTGGTGTACAGCCGGACGACCGCGTGGTGATCCTGGCGCGGCGCGGGTTGGAGACGCTGGTGGGGTTGCTGGCGATCCTGAAATCCGGCGCCTGCTACGTGCCGGTCGACCCGGCCCATCCGGCCGAGCGCCTGAACTATTTACTGCAAGACAGCGACCCGGTGGTGGTGCTCACCCAGCACGATCTGTTGTCGCGTTTGCCTGCGCTGGAGGTGCCGGTGATCCAGCTGGATCGCCCGACCTTCCACCTGGGCACCAACCCCCGCGTGCCGGTCAGCGCCGCCAACCTCGCCTATGTGATCTACACCTCTGGCTCCACTGGCCTGCCCAAGGGCGTGATGGTCGAGCATCACACCGTCGCGAACCTGGTGGACTGGCATTGCCAGGCCTTCGACCTGCACGCCGGCAGCCACACCGCCAGCGTCGCCGGTTTCGGGTTTGACGCGATGGCCTGGGAAATCTGGCCTGCGCTGTGCGTGGGCGCCACGGTGCACCTGCCGCCGGCGCATGACGGCGCCGAAGATATCGACGCGCTGCTCTGTTGGTGGCAGGCGCAGCCGCTGCAGGTGTGCTTCCTGCCAACGCCCGTGGCCGAGTACGCCTTCAGCCAAAACCTGCAACACCCGACCTTGCGCACCCTGCTGATCGGCGGCGACCGGCTGCGGTCCTTTACCCAGCCGCAGTCCTTTGCGGTGATCAACAACTACGGCCCCACCGAAGCCACGGTGGTCGCCACCTCCGGCCGCATGGAAGTGGGCCAGCTCTTGCACATCGGCGCGCCCATCGCCAATGCCACGGTGTATTTGCTGGATGAACAGCAACGCCCGGTGCCCATCGGTGTCGCGGGGGAGCTGTACGTCGGCGGCAAAGGCGTCGCGCGGGGTTATCTCAATCGCCCCGAGCTGAGCGCCGAACGTTTCCTCGACGACCCATTTATGGAAGGCCGCATGTACCGCACCGGCGACCTCGCGCGCTGGCTGCCGGAGGGCAACCTGGAATACCTGGGGCGCAATGACGACCAGGTGAAAATCCGTGGCATGCGCATCGAACTGGGCGAAATTGAATCCGCACTTGCCACCCATCCGCAGGTGCAGGAAGCAGTGGTGCAGTCACGCGATGGGCAATTGCTCGCCTGGTTCGTCCCCCGCGAAGCGCTGCAGATCGAAGCCTTGCGTACCCACCTGCAGGCCTCGCTGCCCGACTACATGCTGCCCGCCGCCTACACGCAACTGGACGCGCTGCCCCTGACCGCCAACGGCAAGCTCGACCGCAAGGCATTGCCCGCGCCGACCCAGGACGCCTTTGTCACACGCCTGTACGAAGCCCCGGACGCCGGGGTGGAATCCCTGTTGGCGCAACTCTGGGCCGAGCTGTTGCAGGTGCAACAGATCGGGCGTCATGACCACTTTTTCGAACTCGGCGGGCATTCGTTGCTGGCCGTGCAGTTGGTGCAACGCATGCGCCAGGTCGGGCTGCGTGCCGATGTGCAGGTGCTGTTCGGCCAGCCGACCCTGGCGGCCTTGGCGGCGGCCAGTGAATACGGCGAGTTGGAAGCGCCTGAGCTGGCCGCACTGGATCCTGAGAACCTGGCGCGCATTGTCGCGAGCATTCCCGGCGGCGCGGCCAACGTGCAGGACGTCTACCCACTGGCGCCGTTGCAGGAAGGCTTGCTCTACCACCACATCACCGACGAGCGCGATCCGTACCAGCAACAGGCGCTGTTCAGTTTTGCCCGGCGTGAGCAGGTGGACGCGTTTGCCCAGGCCCTGCAACAGGTGATCAACCGCCACGACATCCTGCGCACCAGCCTGGTGTGGGATGCGCTTGAGCAGCCAATGCAAGTGGTGTGGCGCGAGGCGCTGTTACGCGTTGAACCGTTGCGCGAGGCGTGTGAACCGCTGGATTTGCGCCAGGCTCCGCTGATGGCCTTGGACTATGCCGAAGAACCGCAGCACCCGCGCTGGGTTGCACGCCTGCGCTTTCATCACCTGGTCAACGACGCTACGTCCACCACGATCCTGATGCAGGAGCTCCGCGCCCATTTGCTCGGCCAGCAGGCGCAACTGCCGGTGCCGGTGCCGTATCGTAATGTGGTGACGCAAGCCCGTTCGCCGGCACGGCAGGCTGGGCATGAGGCGTTCTTTCGTGAGCAACTGGGCGATGTCGACGAGCCGACGCTGGCCTTCGGTCTACAGGAACGCCAGGCGGACCGGGCGCGCACGGATGAAGCCGAACGCGTGCTGAGCGACCGCCTCAATCAGCGCCTGCGTGCCCAGGCGCGAGGGTTGGGCGTGAGTGCCGCGAGCCTGTTCCACTTGGCCTGGGCGCAGGTGCTCAGCCGTGTCGCCGGGCGCGATGACGTGGTATTCGGCACCGTGTTGCTCGGCCGTTTGCAAGCGGGCGAGGGCGCTGACCGGGCCCTGGGCATGTTCATCAACACCTTGCCGCTGCGATTGCGCCTGGCCGGGAAAACCGTCGCTGATGCCCTGAGCGATACCCACGCTCGACTCAGCGCCTTGCTCGCCCATGAGCAGGCCTCACTGGCGTTGGCCCAGCGTTGCAGCAGTGCATCGCCACTTTTCAACAGCCTGCTCAACTACCGCCACACCGATGCCGAGCGCGACTTGACCCTGGTGCCGGGCATCGCCTTACTCAGCAGTGAAGACATCCTCAGCTACCCGCTGATGCTGACCGTGGATGACACCGCCAGTGGTTTCCAGATCAAGGCCAAGGCCCCACGTCAGGTCGGCGCCGAACGCTTGTTGGATTACCTTGAAACCGTGCTGGTCAACCTGACGGACGCGTTGGAGCAGGCACCGCAAACGCCACTGCGTGAAGTTCAGGTTCTGCCCGCCAGCGAGTTGAACACCTTGCTGGTGGACTTCAACGCCACTGAAACCGCATACCCCGAAACCCTCACCGTGCAGGCGCTGTTCGAAGCCCATGCGCGGCACATCCCCCATGCGGTGGCGGTGCAGGCCGGCGAGGTGCAGCTGACCTACCGCGAGCTCAACGAGCGCGCCAATCAACTGGCCTTCCACCTGCGCGAGCGCGGGGTGCAACCGGATTCCCGCGTGGCGCTGTGCGTCGAGCGCGGGCTGGACCTGGTGGTGGGCTTGCTGGCGATCCTCAAGGCCGGCGGCGCCTATGTGCCGCTGGACCCAGGCTACCCGCGCGAGCGCCTGGCCTACATGCTCCACGACAGCCAACCGGTGGCGCTGCTGGTGCACGCGGCGACCCGCGACTTGCCGGGTGAGGTGTCGATTCCGGTGATCGACTTCGACCACTGCGCCTGGAGCCAGGCCCCGATCGGCAACCCGTTGGTGCCGGGCTTGAGCGTCGCCAACCTGGCCTACGTGATGTACACCTCGGGCTCCACCGGCACGCCCAAGGGCGTGATGATCGAGCACCGTGGCCTCGGTAACCTGATGCACTGGGGCTCGCAGTTGTGCCCCAATGCCGAGGGCGGCGCGCTGTTGCAACGGGCGCCTTTCAGCTTCGACGGCTCGGTGTGGGAGCTGTTCTGGCCGCTCACCAACGGCATGCGGTTGGTGCTCGCCCGGCCGGATGGGCATCGTGAACCTGCCTACCTGGCACAGGTGATTCGCGAGCAACAGATCAGCGTGATCAAGTTCGTGCCGGCCATGCTCCAGCAGTTTCTTGAACTGGAAGAGTCGGCCCTGTGCACCAGCCTGACCGACGTGCTGTGTGGCGGCGGCGAACTCACCGAAGCCCTGGCCCGTGGCGTGCAGGCGCGCTTGCCCAAGGTGCGCCTGCATAACGTCTACGGGCCCACCGAGGCCACGGTGGACAGCAGCGTCTGGACCCTGGAACCCGGCACGCCGGTGCCTGCGCTGCAATTGCCGATTGGCCGGGCGATCAACAACACACGGCTGTATGTATTGGATGAGCACGATGCGCCGGTGCCGATGGGGGTCAGTGGGCAGTTGCATATCGGCGGGGTCGGCGTGGCCCGTGGTTACCTGGGGCTGGAGCAGATGACCGCCGAACGGTTTATCGACAGCCCATTTGTTGACGGCGACCGGCTGTATCGCACGGGTGATCTGGTGCGTTATCTACCGGACGGTAACCTTGAATTCCTGGGGCGTAATGACTTCCAGGTCAAACTGCGCGGCGTGCGCTTGGAGTTGGGGGAAATTGAATCAAGGTTGATGGCGCATCCGGCGTTGCGGGAAGTGGCGGTGTTGATTCGGGATGAGCGATTGGTCGCCTATTTCTCTGCGCGTCAGGAGGCTCCGAGCCTGGAAGCCCTGCGCGTGCATGTGCTGGAGCAGTTGCCGGAGTACATGGTGCCGGCAGCGTTTGTGCAATTGGATGCGTTGCCGCTCAATCCTGCCGGTAAGCTTGACCGCAAGGCGTTGCCGGAGCCGGGGTTGGAGTCGGTGGTGAGTCGGGCTTATGAAGCGCCGGTGGGGGAAGTGGAGATGCTGATGGCTGGGATTTGGGCCGAGGTGCTGAAGCTTGAACGGGTGGGGCGGCATGACCATTTCTTTGAATTGGGTGGGCATTCGTTGCTGGCGGTGAACCTGGTGGCGCGGATGCGCAAGGCGGGGTTGGAGGTGGATGCGCGGACGTTGTTCAGTCATCCGACGTTGGCGCAACTGGCGGAGCAGACGGCGACGCAGGTGGAGCGGGTGGAGGTTCCTCAGGCGGCCATTCCCCAGCTCAACCGGCGTCGCAGGATCTGATGTGTTTTTGTGGGAGCTGGTTTGGTGGTGTACATATCCATTGCTGCGGTAACGGCGGCTTATGGTTCCGCTCTTACAGCGGGTCACTTTTGGAAGAGCGCCAAAAGTAACCAAAACGCTTCGCCCCAACACTCGGCACCTCGCTTAGGCTCGGTGTGCCCGAACGAAGGCTTGAATCCGCGGGCCGCCGCGATGGGCCATCCTTGGCCCAGCGCGGCTAACCCGGCGTCCTGCCGGGTTACCCACGGATTCAAGCCTGCGTTCGGCCAGCGTGTTTGACGGGGCGCCTAAGATCAAGATCAAGAGCGACTCGCTTCGCATCGTGGATACGCTTTTCGTTTTCTGTAGGAGCCGGCTTGCCGGCGAAAAACGTGAGGACGCCACGTTTTGTCAGGTTCCCCCACGTCATCGTTAACGACCACCGCCGGCAAGCCAGCGCCTACATTTTTTGATCGCGTTCAGGCAGGGGTAGGCGACGGTTTCAAGCACGCGATGGAGCGATCCACAGTCGTCTTGGCAATTTCGAGTAAATGCCACACCGCCAGGATCTTGGCCCGCTCAGGGCTGGGCAGCAGCGCGCCGCAATCCAATGCAGTCGCTGAAGCGCTGTCGAGCAAACTGGCGGTGTAGAGCAGGGCGTCTTCGAAGCTGAGGTCTTCGTTGATGGCGTGGAAACCCTGTGAAGGCAGGTAATGGTCAATGGCGCGGTTAAAGGCGGCGCGGTCTTTGGCGGGGTCACAGGGTGGATCGGGTAGGGCTTTGTTCATGGTGCAACTCCTATTGAGTAAAGGAGCTACCGCCGACGCTGCTAAACGCGGGTGGCAGCTGTACGCGGGTTAGCAGACCGGTCAATAGGAAAACCAGCGCACCCGAAGGTGCCCCGCGCACAGCCACCATAAACGCAGATGTGAACCGTGTGCCCATTGAAGTCAGGCTGCTAAACCCGATCACTGAAGTTCAGTGACGGAGCGAAGACTAGCCACCGACCCCAGCAGGCACAAGGCGGCGAGGATTGTCTAGGAAACGTCCTGCAATTAAAAGCGACGCGCCTTGCTGGCCCTTTACAAACCATGACCAAATGCCACCAATCCTACCGCTCACTACTCTATCGCGGCCCGCGTGGGATTGATGGTTGCCCTGCTGAAAGCATTCATCAAACTGCTGACAAGTGCCTTATAACTCAAAAGATTTTGGCTATGCGATTCAGCTATTGGATTGTTCATGAGGTAATGCATTTAATTCGGGACATAACTCATTGTTGTTCGGAATAAATCAGCGCCGTAGAGCGTTGTAATGAGTCACCGTTCCGCCTTAGAGATGAGCCATGAGCAACCCCGTTGCCCCCGTGCCCCTGATTCGCCTGCTTGGCCTGTGCAAAACCTTTGATGCCCAACGGGCGCTGGATCAGGTCAGCCTGGATATTTATCCGGGCGAGGGCGTGGCGTTGCTCGGCGCCACGGGGGCGGGCAAATCGACCCTGGTAAAGATCCTCAGCGGCAGCCTGGCGCCGGACGCTGGTGAGCTGTGGGTCGATGGTCAGCGCCAACGTTTCACCTCGCCGTTGTCGGCGCGCCGGGTTGGCATCGTGGCTGTGCACCAACGCCCCGACGATGGGATCGCCCCCGGCCTGAGTGTGGCCGAGAACTTGTTGCTCGATGAACTGGGCCAACCCGACGCCGACTTCTTGCTCAACCGCAAAAACCTGCTGCAACGTGCCGAAGCCATCGCCGCCGGGCTGGGCCTGGACCTGCCGCTGCAACACCCGGTCGAACGCCTCGGCCAGGCGGACCGCCAACTGCTGGTGCTGGCTCGCGCCTTTGCACAGCAACCCCGATTCCTGATCCTCGACGAACCCACTGCCGCCCTGTCGGAAACCGACGCCGAACGCCTGCTTGGCCTGATCGATAGCCAGCGCGCACGGGGTGTGGCGATCCTCTACATTTCCCAGCGCCTGTCCGACCTGCAACGGGTTACCAACCGCGCGATTGTGTTGCAGGAAGGGCGGCTGACCAGTGACCTCAATACCCGGCACTTGCCAAGTGCCGCGTATACCCTGTTCGGTGATGTGGCCGAGCAGCCGGCAGTGACACCGGACAAGACCTTGCCGGTGCCGTTTCTGGAGCGATTTACCCGCGCTGGGTTCATCCGCAATCGGGCAGAGGGACGGGCGGTGCAGGAGCAGGTCGCAGGGTTGCGAGTGGGCACGGACGAGGCCGGTGTGCCGCGCAAAAGCGGGGTCAATCCCGAGAGTTGATTTGCAGGCGTGGGCGCACATCCATCAAACTGACCCCCCGTCGCCTCTCGAGGATCTCGACATGTCTGACACATTGTTACCGCTGGCCTTGCCTGGCGTTGCGCTGAGGCGCTGGCGCCTGCTGCACCGCGTCAAGCAATCCCATGCCGCGCAGGTGTTCGGTGTGACCCAATCGACCATTTCCCGCTGGGAAAGCGGCGTGCAGGCCATGGACCCGTTGGCGCACAAACAGCTTGAGCAACTGCTGGCTGCTCGCCTCGACGCCGCCGCCGATCACGTCCTGGCCCGGCTGGTCAGCGAGAGCCCACGGCCCATGCACCTTGTCTGCGACCTGACCCACCGTCTGCTGGCGTGCTCCCCGAGCCGAGCCGCCGAGTTCACGCGCCCGATCAGTGAGTTGATGGGCTGCTCTCTTTGGCGTTTCGCCACCCCCGAGATCATGCGCAAGGAGCTGGCACTCAACGCATCCGGATGGCGCGAAACCCTGGCACCGCCTGCCGTGGAGTTTTCCACGGGCGCCAATGACTCGCTGCTCGTGCCCATCACGCAAGGTGTTTGCCGCTGGACCCGTATCCCCCTCTCGGACGGAACGGCCGCGCGCCTGGTCGAGACACTCTGACACGGGCGCACGCATATCTTATGCGTGGACGCCGGATAGCCCTGGACCTAGTCTGGCCGCCTGTGCAGTCGCGCAGCCTGTCAGTCGACCGAGCCAGAGAACACCATGGACACCGAAGAGATCAAAGCGCGCCTCGCCTTCATTCGCGAGGCGGAAAAACTCAAGGACGTACTCCGCAGCGCCCACACCACCTCAGGGCGCACCGAAAGCACGGCAGAACATAGCTGGCGCCTGTGCCTGATGGCGATGGTTTTCGAGGATCAATTCAGCCATCTCGACAGGCTCAAACTGCTCAAGATGTGCGTCATCCATGACCTGGGGGAGGCCATCCATGGCGACATCCCGGCCATCCACAAAGCGTCGTTTCCCGACAAGAGCGAGCAAGAGAGAAAAGACCTTCTACACCTGACCCGCGCCCTCGACGGGCCATTGCAAACGCAGATAATGGCGCTCTGGGAGGACTATGAAACCGCACAGTCTGCCGAGGCCAAGGCCGTCAAGGCGCTGGATAAATTGGAGACTCTTCTCCAGCACAATCAGGGCAAGAACCCGCCCGATTTCGACTATGGATTCAACCTGACCTACGGCAAGGGCTACACGGATGCCGATCCTTTGTTTGAGAGGCTTCGCGGGCTTATTGATGAGGGGACGCGGGAGAAGATCGACCTGTTGAACCGGTGAAACCTCTGTCTATCGACGTTCTGGCACAAACGCCACGCTCCCATCCTCACGCTTGTGAAACCACCGCTCGCCATTATCCGGCTGGAAGTGATTATCCGGTGGTCGTTGCCCACATACGCCAAGGCACGACCATAGTTGAAACTGCACAATGCGCGTTTTGCCTCCGCTGTTCGCAAATCCTCAGAACTAAGCAGTGCCACTTGTCGGATTTTCTCTCCGAGTCTGTAGGAATAAGTTTTGTTTTGCAAAAAATGCCTGCATTCGCATTTGCTTTTTCTAAAGGTTCGATAATCCCTAACTTATTAAATTTACATGTATTGATTTTTTGATGCGGGGTTGGCGGTGTTTCTGGTCTTCTAGGCAATTGTTGATCTTCCTAAGTTTGTGAGTGAAATGTCCGAAAGATAGTGATTATATTTCCTACGTGAAGTTTTTATTTTTGTTGCGATATTCTCTAGCCGGACTAGATTTGGCTTCGTTGCTCAATGGCGGGCAACCTAAAGTCTATACACGCACGAAACTGGAGATTTGAGATGAACAACGAAGAGTTTGGAGAGTTCGTTTTTAGTTTCGAAAGTGAGGAGGGATTCAACCCTTACGCAGGTAATGCCGGAGCATCGGGGAGTCAAGGGGGGTGCGGTGGTAGCGGAGGATGTGGTGGGGGCGGCGGGTGTAACGGGGGAAGCGGGGGCTGCCATAACTCGATAATGGAGCCTCCATCGGCGGTTGAGTAAATTCACTATTCACTCACCTAATGAGGTTTTCTGGATTACCAGAAAACCTCTACAGGAGATCGTGCAATGAATATAATCATACCCAATTATGAGATCTTAAACTTTGAAGCGGAGAGTCTTCTAGTTTCCGATCTCGGGATTTCAAAAATTCATTCTCAGTCGTTGTTAAAAGCCCTTCGGGAACTAAAGTTGTCGAAGTTAATGACGAGAGCCGAGTTGGATGAGGTGTTAGCGGAAAATGGATTGAATCAAAATGATGCTTTTTCATTTTTAGAAAGGGTAATTCCCCTAAAGTCTGTTGAAGAAATATATTTTGAGAAAACGATAGTTGTTCATGATTGGGCAGGTCGGGTTGATGTTGAAAGTCTATTTAAGAGTGAGATATCTACTTGTTTAGAGTTTAAGTCGTTTTCAAGTGAGTTGGTTGAGTTAGTCACGAATTTTAGATGCTTCATCGTGCTGTTGTGCTATGCGTATGATTATGAGCATGTTAGAAAATTGTATTTTGACCTCGCACGTGCATCCCCTAAAAGCGCCATTAGCGTCTGTTGGCAAATGGGCAGCGTTTTTTGCATTGGTCAGCCTTATATCGCTGAAATAGGTAATCCGTGTCACTTTTGTAGTGTTGATAGGCTTGTTCATAATCAGTCGGTTAAGACGGCAAAGAATAATTGGGCCAGTATTTTGGCATTTTGTAAAAATAAACGTATAGCTGTGCCAGCTAAGGAGCTCAGCCTATATCAGGAAATGATCGTTGTTGGTGCAGTTATTAAAAAAGGTAAAGGTTTTCACGGGACATGTTGATATGCATAAATATCAGGATGATATCCTGCATAGCTCATATCTCCAACTGATGGATGGTCAGGTTTCAGAGGAGTCTAATTCGCACTGGTATATGTGTGATTGTTTGAGGGCGGGGGAATGAAAAATATTCCGCATGATTACTATCTTAGGTTTGTAGAGCCGTCAGTTTACGATGAGGTGCTTGAGTTTCATAATAAAGGTAATTTTACATTTCATGGGGCTATTAAGGGTCGCACAATTCTTCATCGATTGGATGAGAAAAACCTTGAGCAACTGACTGGGAATGAATTGGCTCTTTATCCCGATATGGATCTGACGCTGGAGATAAATATATCCCAGAAGGACAGAGAGAAAACATTGTACAGGAATGAGTCTTGTGAGTGTTTTTCACCAAGCTTATTAGAGTTTTCAGATATAGAAAAATTGATATGCCCATTACTATCAAGGCATTTGGACTCCTGCAAAAGAGGATATCCTAGTGGTGGTGCACTGTACCCGGTTGAAGTTTTCCTCTGTTCGATGATTGATGATAATCCTAATTGGCCCTATCCAGGGAACATACTCCACTTGCTTCCGAAATCCCGAAAATTTGAGGTGATGCAGGTTCAAATTAAGATGGAGGAACTCAAAGCGGCACTGCTGTTCTCTTCTAATAAAATTGGATCGCCCGGCTTGGCAATAGTCTACGCAGTCTATATGCCTAAAAATCTCTTCAAGTATCGGTACCGTGCGTATCGAATGGCCCTCATGGAGATTGGTTCAATTTACATGCTTGTCGAAATGCAAGCCAAGTCGCTGGGTTTGTCATGTCGGCTATGGTCTGCTTATACGGACCTGATGCTGTGTAAGGTTTTGGGACTTAACCCCGCTCTGTTTTTACCAATGTGCGTTCATTTTATAGGTAAGCAGCATGAAGCTTATTAATGGTATGCATAATCCGGATTTGCCCGGAGTAATCCTCTTTCAGCCTGCTGGCGTACTCGGCCTGCCAAGCTCGGTAGAAATATCGGATTTCCTTACAGTTAATGGGTCTGGTGTCGGAGGAGGTTCGAATTCGATAAAAACCGCTACAGGTGAGTATTTCGAACGCCGTCATTTTTACAGGGAGGTTGTGGCAAAAGAACGTGGTTGTCTTAGTAAATATTTATCAGAAAGTGAAGCTCGTGGTTTTGCAGAAGCATTTACTCAGACTGCGAATAAGAAGACCTCTCTTGCAGAGGTTGATGGTCACAGTTTCGCTTTAAGTCAAGTACTCAGGGCCTCTGACTTCTCTGCGTGTTTTATTCCAACTGCCTGTATTTCGCTCTCGTCCCATAGCGTCGGTGATGATAGCTGGCTCTACCCTTTGCGGGACACCTGTGGGTGCAGTTTCCACTGGTGCCCAGATATAGCCTTTCTAGGGGCGATAAAAGAATACCTTGAGCGCCAATTTCTTATCAGGTTCTGGTTAACGAAAACGTGTCGTTCGCAGATACCTTCTAAACAAGTAAGGGAAATGTTGGTGAGTCGGGAAGTAAAACACTTATATGACGCTCTGTCTATGTCGGGGGATGTGACTTTTTTAGATATATCTGATGCTAGGTTTCCAGGGTGTTGCGTATTGGTTGTGTATGGGCAGAGAAAAGTTGAACGCCATGTGAATTATTGCGCTGGTATGGCCTATTCTTCGAATACGACTATTGCTTTGGAAAAATCTTTGCTTGAACTGTGGCAGACATTTCGCTTCATGAATTTGTTCAAGGCAACCGACTCTGATGAGGCGAAGCTTGAGGACTCATATATACGTTATTTTTTAAGTTGCAACACTTATGAGACCTATCAAGATGTTGTCAATGTGCAGGAGTGTGGAGGGGTAAGGTCTCTACAGGATTTCACGCTGCCTGAGTTTTTGTTGGCTCTGAAAAAGTTAGATATCTCTGGCTATTTTTACTCAAAGTTTGAAGAGGTTAATGGGGTGGCGGGAGTCTTTGTTAAATTTGTCTCTCCTGACCTGTTTCTTCATATGAATAACTCGAAGAATTTTAATCTGATAAATAAGTATTCCAAAGATTTCGAGTCGTCGGTGCTTAGCGCTCGGCTAGGCGTTATGGTTCCGTTTCCGTGAGGTGAATGATGGATTTCTATTTCGTGTCAAGGCCGGCCCTGCTAGCTGTGTTATTCATAAAGGAACAACTCAGAGAGCCTGTTGCGTTGTTTTGGACGGTGGTGTCGCCAGCGGTTACCTATTATTTGATTGCATACGCGCGCGCGCCTCTGAGTGATGGGGCAGTGGATTATCTCTCGAGCACTTCATGGTTTTACGCATTTGTGTCCTCAAACGTGGCGCTGTTTGGGCTGGCATTTTACATAGTTGGCCGTAGGGAAAGTGGTTTTCTGCGGTCTTTTGTTTATACGGAGCGTACCAAGTTTATCTTCCTGGTTGGGCAGTTTTCTGCATACTCAGCCGTTTCAATATTATACTGCTCCGTATTTTATATACTCACCCGTGTTTTTACAGAGGGGCTTGATGTTGCGGAGTATCTCGTAATTGTAGGGCGCTTTTATGTTTGTTTTCTAGTTTTCTCTATACCCTCACTGTTGCTGACGCTGATTCCGTTAGGCTTTCAAAATGCGAGTACCCTATTTTCTATTTTGTCCCTTACGATGTTGGCTCTTGGGATAGTCAGTAGTACTTCAGTCAGTCCGGCTTTGGCTATGGTCAGTTTTTTTAACCCGATGTGGTGGGCGAATAGGATTATGTTGGGCGGTGTGGTGGAGTGCGGGTTGGTTTTTTTGGTTGTTATAGTGTCACTTCTATTTTTGTTCTTAGTGATGTGTCGTTTTTTATTGATTAATCCTGTTTGGAGTCGTTATTGATGGCGAGGCTTCTCGTAAATTCTCTTGATGTCAGATATGGAACTCATATCGTATTTCATAAGGCTTCTCTGACAGTCGCAGCCGGCTCCATATCAGGCCTTCTCGGCCCAAACGGTTCCGGCAAGACCACTTTTTTTGATGTGCTGTGCGGCCTGAAGAAAATAGAGGGCGGTGAGGTAAACAGCTCTTTCTCCAAGCTGCTGTACCTGTCGCAGATCATCAGCACGCCGCCTGTATTTCGCATGTTCGACATCTTCAAAATGGCCATGCTGTTTTGCTCCGACACCAAGGTCACTCAACAACATGCACTCGATAAAATCGAAAAATGGAGCCCCGGCATCGCAGAGCGTTACTGCGAGATATGGAACAAAAAATCCGCACTCTGCAGTTATGGGGAAAAGCGTTGGTTTTTTACGTTGTCCCTGCTCTGCGCCAACGCTGACCTGGTGATACTGGATGAACCCACGGCGGGTGTGGATCCCGAGTTTCGTTATCACATCTGGCGTTGTTTGGAGGGGGCAGCGGCAGAGGGTGTCGCGGTGTTGGTTTCATCGCACAACGTCGATGAAATCGTCGCCCATTGCGATGACTTTTACATGCTGAGTCAAAGGCGATTCAACCGTTTTACTGATGCCCAAGGCTTCATGCACGCCTACGAGGCCCAAAGCCTGGATGAGGCATTTATCCACGCCGCCAGTCTGCCAAAAGGATAAGACCGTCTTCTATTTGGGCTGGGGAATGAACGCCACGCTTCCATCCTCACGCGTGTGAAACCACCGCTCGCCATTATCGGGCTGGGTGCTAATCACCCGATGATCCTCGCCCAGGTAGGCCAGTGGCGTGGGATCGTCCTTGGCGTACTGCGTGACAATGATGGTGCGTTGCGGATCGAAAGCTTTGCCGCTGGTTTTTTCCAGCCAGGCCAGGAATGCCGCGCTATCACCCTGGCGCGGAAAGTCCTGGGTTTCGGCCACGTAGTAGAACGGCTTGCCGCCGTTTTGCAGGTACATCGGCACTTTGTTGTCCGCTTCCACCAGCACCCATTGCCATTGCTCCCACGGCGCGATTTGGGTCGCTTCGGTTCGCACGTCTTCGGCAAAGCGGGTCACGCCGCCGTTGCTGTTGCTCCAGGGGTAGGCCACGCCGAGTATCAACAGCATCAGCGCGGCGGCGATGGCGAAGCCTTTGAACCAGCGTGACTGGCTGGCTGGCCGTGCCCGCAGGCGTTCGCTGACCCACCAGGCGCCGAGCAGTTGGGCGAAAGGCACCAATGGCAGTACGTAGTAGCTGCGTCGGCTGCCACTGGCGGTGAAGAACACGAACAGCAGGCCCAGGCCCCACACCAGCCAGCGCACGTTCCGCGGCGTGTGGCGCCAGTGCCGCAGCGCCAGCCACAGGCCGAGCAGCCAGCACGGCACCCAGGGCAGGGTGTAGGCGGGCAGGTAAATCAGGTAGGTGTAGATCGGGCCCATATGGTCGAACGGGTCGAAAAAGCGCACCACGTTTTCGCGGAACACCAACGCCAGGCCGCTGCTGCCATAGCTGGGGGCACCGTAGACATGGGACAGCACGAAGGGCACGGCATACACCGCCGCCGCGATCAGCAAGGCACACACCAGGCGCAGGTTGAGGTGGCGTTTGTAGCGATGTTCCGCCAGCAGGTGTGGCAGCAGCACCAGGCCGGGCAGCACAAAGCCGATCAGCCCTTTGAACAGCGATGTCACGGCCAGCAGTAGGAAGAACACCGTGTAGCGACCCAGCCGCGTGTCCTCCGGCCCGCGCCAGTACCACCACACCGCCGCCAGCACACCACACACCGTCAGCACGTCGGCCGTGGCCACGCGCGCCCAGAACAGGAAGTAGAAGGTGGTGGCGAGCATCCAACCGGCAATCAGCCCGGTGCCCTTGCGCAGCAGTTGTTCGCCAATCAGGTAGACCAGCCACACGCTCAGCCAGGCGCCGATCACGGACGGCAAGCGCAGTGACCAGGGACCGAGGCCACCCAGCAAGTGGGCACTGGCGGTGATCAGCCAGTAGGATGGAAGGGGTTTGTCGTAATACGGTGCGCCCTTGAGGTAGGGGTCGAAGTAGTCGCCGCTCTGCAGCATCTGCAAGGCGATGTTCGCCCAACGGGTTTCCGGGCCCCACAGGTCGCGTGCGCCCAGGCCGGTCAGCAGCAGCAGGGCAGTGACGCCCAGCAACAGCAGCAGGGCGCCGCGTTCGGTCTTCCAGAAAGCCGCCATCACGGCGATTTCGGGTAGATGATCAGTTCGAGGGAGCCCTTGTAGTAGCGTTTGCCTCCGGGCGGCAGTTGCCCGGCTTCGCGCATTTCACTGGTGCTGTTGACGCGCATCAGTACGCCGACCGAGCCGAGTCGGCGCTGTTCCTTGAGCCAGGCCTGCACCTCTTCCAATTCCACTTTGCGGTGCACCGAACCGGCGTACTGCAAGCCATAACGCAGCTCGCCCTCGGTGTCGTACAGCGCCACTTCCGGGCGTTTCAGGCGCCAGGCCAAGGCACTGGCATTCCCCAGTTCGTTGCTCAGCAGGGCTTGGGTCTGTTGCAGTTCTTCCAGGTGTTCGAGCACAAACTGGTCGGGCATTTCGTTGTCCGCGATCCACGCCGGCATGCTCGCCGGCAGCAGGATCACCAGCAGGCCGATGCCCAGCGCTGGCATCGCCCACAGCGTCAGCGGGCGGAAGGCTTGCAGCAGGTTGGTGAGGATCCACCCCAGCAACACGATAAACGCCAGGGATAGGCTGAACATCTCCGCATGGCTGTTGCTGTACAAGGGCCGGGCGATTTGCAGGTAGATCAGCACGACCATGGCCGCCATGCCGATCACGAAGTTGAGCAGGCCGTTGAGGCAGATCGTGCGGGCTTTATGCTGGTTGATCAGGTCGACCAGCGTATGCCCCATCAACAAGGCCAGGGGCAGCAGGCACGGCATGATGTAGGTCGGCAGCTTGCCGTTGCTCAGGCTGAAGAAACCCAGTGGCAACAGCAGCCACAGGGCCAGGAAGGCGATGGCCGGTTGGCGCTTTTCCTGCCAGGTCTTGCGCAGGGTGCTCGGCAGCAACCCTGCCCAAGGCAGGCATGCCACCGCGATGATCGGCAGGAAGAACCACCACGGCCGCACGTGTTGAGCGTTGTCGGCGCTGAAGCGGCGGATGTGTTCATTCCAGAAAAAGAAGCGCCAGAAGTCCGGTTCCTGCAGATGGATCGCCAGCGCCCAAGGCAGGCACGCCAACAAGCACACCAGCATGGCCAGCGGGCCATAGCGCAGCAGTTCGCCCAGGCGGCGTTGCCAGAGCATGTAAGGCACGGCGATCAACACCGGCAACGCCAAGGCCAGGAAGCCCTTGGTCAGGAAACCCAGGGCGCAGGCCAGGCCCACCACGGTCCACGCCCAAAGGCGCCCGCGCACTGTGTGGCTGTCGAGGGCAAACCACAGGGCCACCAGGCTCAGGTTGACCCACAGGGTGAATTGCGGATCCAGGTTGGAGTAGCCCGCTTGCCCGGCCACCAGGCCGAAGCTCAGGTAGAGCAGGGCGCAGGCAAAGCTTTTGCGCGGGTCATTCCACAGGCGGCGTGCGATCAGGTAGGCCAGCAGCACGCTCAAGCCGGATGTAAGCGCCGAGGCGATGCGCACACCGAACAGGTTCTGGCCGAACACCGCTTGGCCCAAGGCGATCAACCAATAGCCGCCAGCGGGTTTTTCAAAATAGCGGATGCCCATGAAATGCGGCGCTACCCAGTTGCCGCTCTGAAGCATTTCCTGGCTGATCTGGGCGTAGCGGGTTTCGTCCGGGATCCACAAGCCGTGCAGGCCCAGGGGCAACAGGTAAAACGCGACAAAGGCCAGTAATAACAGTGGCAGAGGTTTTAATCGAGTCATGCAAACGTCGCTCCCTGACGTTTAGTTGTGGGGATTTCAAGTAATGAAGTAATAGAAGAAGTCACAGCGTTCACTGAATTACGGAAAATGGTCATGATGTCCTTAGTTAAAAGGCGCAACTAAACATGCCAGAGCAGGGCTGTCTTTTTGCTGAACAAATGGACAGGGAAGTGTTTAAAGTTGTTTTAACGCGGCGGGCCAGTCCGGGCCGTTGACGATGCCCAGCGTCTTGAATTTGCCGTTGGGCAATACCTGCACGAACAAGGCGCTGCCGTATTTGGGGAAGGCGGCATGGGGAAAGCCCAGGGTGCTTTCGAAGTCGGCAATGCAGCCGCTGTGGGTGACGAAAACCAGGTTGCGTCCGGGGGTTTTGTGGCTGAGTAACTCTTCGCCCATGGCTGCGCCGCAGACGGCTTGCTGGCCAGAAGTCAGTTCGTTTTTACCGAACATGAAACGCAAGGTCTGGGCGGTGCGGATGGCCGGGCTGGCCAGCACGTCGCTGCCGTCCATGCCCAGTGTTTTAAAGGCTTTGCCCAGGGTTTCGGCGTTCTGACTGCCGTTGATCGTCAGGCCCTCCACGGGGCCCAGGCAAGGGTTGGTCGAGCGGTCGCAACGCTCTTCGTGGCGCACCAGCACGATCAGGTCACCGTCGCGCCAGAGGGGTAGCACGTGGGAAGTGAGCAGGCGATTGCCGACGCCGAGGTCCTTGGGCGATGCATGCCAGAGCAGGCTGGCGGCGAACAGCAAACCCACCACCAGGAGCCCCAGCCACAGGTGTCGCAGGCGCTTGATAAAGGCCCATCGCGAGCGCGGTTTGGTCAGGGTAAGGTCAACCACTTCATTCACCATGGGCAGTGTTGGCAATGTTGTATTAATTAGGCGCAACGTGTTGGCGTATGCCCACAGTGAAGCCAGAGGCTGTCACAGGGAGGCTGTCTTTTCGCTGAACATGTTGCGGTTAAAAAGTTGTCAGGCATGGCAACTAACAAGTTGCCGACGAATGACCCATGGCCGGTAATCTAGAGTGCGTGGGGTGGTTAGCCGGTGAAATCCATGTGAAAAATTTGCATGGCCTGGAGCGACAGCCGTTATTCTCGATTGCCACCCCTCAAACGAGTGTTCTCATGCTGCAGGTGCAAGGTGTGTTCAAAAGCTATGCCACCCCCCAAGGGCCGTTGGCGGTGTTGGCCGGTGTGGACCTGCGCCTGGCCGAGCGCAGCAGCCTGGCGTTGATGGGCGAGTCGGGTAGCGGCAAGAGCACTTTGCTGCATCTGGTGGCCGGCCTGGACCGGGTGGACGGTGGCAGCATCCAGGTCGGCGAGCAGCGCCTTGACCAACTCAGCGAAGCGCAGCTGGCCCACTGGCGGCGCACGGAGATCGGGCTGGTGTTCCAGCAGTTCAACCTGATCGGCAGCCTGCGGGTCGAGGACAATTTGGCGTTCCAGGCGCGGTTGGCCGGGCGGTTTGATCCGCAGTGGCAGGCACAGTTGGTGGAGCGCCTGGGCCTGGGTGATCTGCTCAAGCGTTATCCGGAACAGCTTTCCGGCGGTCAGCAGCAACGGGTCGCGGTGGGGCGCGCGTTGGCGTCAAGGCCGCGTCTGTTATTGGCCGACGAACCCACCGGCAACCTCGACGAAGCCACCAGCGACGAGGTGTTACAACTGCTGCTGGACCTGTTGCGCGACAGTCCCACCAGCTTGTTGATGGTCACCCATAGCCCACGCATCGCCGCACGCCTGGACCGGCAGGTGGTGTTGCATCGCGGTCGTGTCGTGCCGGCGAGCGCTGTTTGAAATGGCAGTTTTTTATTGGACCTTGCGCGCGCTGCTCAGCCACTGGCGGCGCCATCCGGTGCAGTTCTGCAGCGTGCTCACCGGTTTGTGGCTGGCCACTGCGCTGCTGATCGGCGTGCAGGCCCTCAACAGCCAGGCACGCGACAGCTATGCCCGCGCCAGCCAATTGATCGGCGGCGAACCCCAGGCCAGCCTCGGCGCGGCGGACGGCGCCAGTTTTCCCCAAGCCGTTTTTGCCCAGTTGCGTCGAGCCGGCTGGCCGGTGTCGCCGGTGGTTCAAGGGCGGGTGCAGCTCAGGGGGCGGGAGGAGGTGCGCCTGCAATTGATGGGCATCGACCCGGTGTCGTTGCCCGGCAGTGGCGCGGTGGCGGGGCAGCGTTTGAGCCAGGCACAGATGCTGGCGTTTTTCGAACCGCCGGGGCGTACCTGGATTGCACCGCAGACCTTGCAGGCCTTGGGGCTGCATGAAGGTCAGCAGCCCATCACCTTGAACGGCCACACCCTGCCGCCGCTGCAAACCCAGGCCGATATGGCACCTGGACTGCTGCTCACCGACATCGGCTTTGCCCAGCCTGTGCTAGAGATGCCTGAGCGCCTGTCGCGGCTGTTAGTGGACAAGGCTTTCGCCGCTGGCCAGCCCACGCCGCCCGCCGGGCTGGAACTCAAGCAGGGCGAGGACAATAACCTCGCGCGCCTCACCGAAAGCTTTCACCTGAACCTCGATGCATTGGGCTTTCTATCCTTTGTGGTCGGGCTGTTTATCGTGCACGCCGCCATTGGCCTAGCCCTGGAGCAACGGCGCGGGCTGTTGCGTACCTTGCGTGCCTGCGGCGTCAGTGTGCGTCTGTTGATCGTCAGCCTGGGTGTCGAACTCGGTGTGCTTTCGTTGCTGGGTGGCGTGCTGGGCGTGGCCAGCGGCTACCTGCTGGCCAGCCTGTTGCTGCCGGATGTCGCCGCTAGCCTGCGTGGTTTGTATGGCGCCGAGGTGCCGGGGCAGTTGAGCCTGAGCCCTTGGTGGTGGGTCGCGGGGTTGGGCTTGAGTTTGCTCGGCGCGTTGCTGGCCGGTGCCAGCAGCCTGTGGCGGGCGGCGCGCTTGCCCTTGTTGGCGCTGGCCAATGCGCAGGCCTGGCATGAGGCCCATGGGCGTTGGTTACGGCGGCAAGGGTGGGTGGCCGCTGCCGCGCTGGTGATCACCGCGCTGGCGCTGGGGTTCGGTGATAGCCTGGCTGCCGGCTTCGTGCTGATGGCTGCGTTACTGCTCGGCGCGGCCCTGGGTTTGCCGGTGGTGCTCAATGCTTTGCTCAAGGCCTTCCTGGGACGCAGCCGTTCGGTGCTGGGCCAGTGGTTTCTGGCTGATTGCCGTCAGCAATTGCCGGCGTTGAGCCTGGCCCTGATGGCGCTATTGTTGGCCCTGGCCGCGAATATCGGGGCAGGCTCCATGACGTCGGGGTTTCGTCATACGTTCAACAACTGGCTGGAGCAGCGTCTGACTGCCGAGCTGTACCTCAACCCACAAAACCCGGCCCAGGCCGAGCAACTGAGCCTATGGTTGTCGCAACAACCGCGGGTGCAGACGGTGCTGCCCACCTGGCAGGTCGCGGTGCAATTGCAGGGCTGGCCGGCGGATCTGTTTGGCGTGGTCGACGACCCGACTTATCGCCAGCATTGGCCGCTGTTGGAGGCGTCGAGCGAGCCGTGGGATCAACTGCAGCAAGGCGACACGCTGATGCTCAGCGAGCAACTGGCACGCAGGCTCGCGGTGAAGTTGGGCGATACCCTGAGCATCCCGACGCCTCAGGGCACCTGGACGCCGAAAATAGTCGGGATCTACGCCGATTACGGCAACCCCAAGGGCCATATTCTGGTCAATTCCAAGCACCTGCTGACCCATTGGACGACGCTGTCACCGGCGCGTTTCAACCTGCGGGTGTCACCGGCAGACGTGGCACCGCTGACGCGTGAGGTGCAGCGCGCCTTTGCCCTGGAAGACAGCCGTATCGTCGATCAACAGCAACTCAAAGGCTGGTCGAGCCAGGTGTTCGAACGCACCTTCGCCGCCACCGCTGCCCTGAACAGCCTGACGCTGGGCGTGGCCGGTGTGGCGCTGTTCATCAGCCTGTTGACCCAGAGCCAGAGTCGCCTGGGCCAACTCGCGCCGCTGTGGGCATTGGGCGTCACGCGTCGGCAATTGATGCTGCTCAACCTTGGCCAGACCTGGCTGCTGGCGGTCCTCACGTTGGTTTTGGCCTTGCCGCTCGGCTTGCTGTTGGCCTGGTGCCTGGACGCGGTGATCAATGTGCAGGCCTTTGGTTGGCGCCTGCCGCTGCAGGTATTCCCGTGGCAACTCGCGCAATTGCTCGGGTTGGCAATGCTCGCGACCTTGCTGGCCTCGGCATGGCCGTTGTGGCAGTTGTATCGCAGTCGTCCGGCGGATTTGTTGAGGACGTTTGCCAATGAAGATTAAGTGGCTGTTGTGGATGTGCTGCTTACTGGTCGCTTGTGACAAAGTCCCTGAGCCGCAGGAAAGCTTCGCCGGCCTGGGCAGTGACGCGGCGGACTTTGCCCAAGTGGTGCCCGGCAAAGTGTTCAGTTTTCCCGAGGACCATGGCCCCCATCCGGGCTTTCGTATCGAGTGGTGGTACGTCACCGCCAACCTCAAGGACGCGCAGGGCAATGTCTTCGGCGTGCAGTGGACCTTGTTCCGCAATGCGCTCAAGGCCGGGCCGACCGAGGCGGGCTGGCGCGATTCGACGATCTGGCTTGGCCACGCCGCCGTGACGTCCGCCACTCACCACTATGCCGCCGAACGCTTTGCGCGCGGCGGCGTGGGCCAGGCCGGAGCCCAGGCGCAGCCGTTCAATGCCTGGATCGACGATTGGAATTTCGTCACCCGTCCCGGCGCCGTAAGCAGCCTGGCCGACATGCAACTCAAGGCCAGTGGTGCGCAATTCGCCTATGACCTGCACCTGACCTCCAGTCGCCCATTGGTGTTGCAGGGTGACGAGGGCTACAGCCGCAAGTCCGACCTGGGCCAGGCGTCGTACTACTACAGCCAGCCGTTTTTCAGTGCCAGTGGTAGCGTTACTGTCGATGGCAAGGTGTATCAAGTCACCGGCCCGGCCTGGCTCGACCGCGAGTGGAGCAGCCAACCCCTGAGCGCCAGCCAGACCGGCTGGGACTGGTTTTCCCTGCACCTGGACCGTGGCGAGCAGTTGATGCTGTTTCGGGTGCGGCAAGCCGACGGCGCGGGTTATCTCACAGGGACCTGGATCGACGCGCAAGGCCAGACGCAGACGCTGCACAACGCGGATATCCAACTGGTGCCGTTGGAAACCACCACGATTGGCGGTCGCAAGATTCCCACGCGCTGGTCGCTGAAAATCCCCGGCAAACAGCTGGATATCACCACCCAAGCCGTCAACCCGAACGCCTGGATGAACCTGAGTATTCCGTACTGGGAAGGGCCGGTGCGGTTTGACGGTGGGGTGGGTTACCTGGAAATGACCGGGTATTAGGGCGGTTTCTGTAGGCTTTATTTCACCGCTGCGTAGGCAGATTCCCAAATGTAAAGCGACCCCCCTGGACTTGTGTCCGGGGCGCAGGCGCTTGCTTATATTCCGACGCCATCTCAATTGCATCCTGGATGTGGGGCATGGCGCAGAGCTTTATCAACGACCGCGCAACGGACTACCTGAGCCTCAAATCCCGGTTGATGGGCGGTGGAATGAGTCGCCCGCGTTCCGATCATTTTGACGTGCTGAATCGGCACCTGCGGCCCGGCTTGGTGGCACCGGGGCAACTGGTGATTATTCCCGACAGCCACAGCATGAATTGCTCGGTCGAGGAAGCGTGGTTGATGCGCCATGCCGAGGAAGTCCGTCGTCACCTGGCACTGAATGCGGCGACGGGTACGGCACTGCTCGGCAACTATGATTTGCTGCAGAGTTTGATGGCCAATGGCTCTATTGGCGTCGGCAGTGCGACCTCGGCCTGGGCACGGCACCTGAATGAAGTGGCGCAAACGTTGGAGGACATCGAGCGGCTGCATCAGCGGTTGAAAGACGGCGGGTTGGACAGGGCGGCGTTTATCCAGCAGCGCCAGGCGGTGTTTCGGCGCTTGGAGGGGCAATTGCAAGGGGCTGCACGGATGGGGACGGGATTGCAGGGTAATGCGTCGTTGAAGAAGGTGTTGGGGATTTCGACCAGGAGCTATTTGCACAAGGGGGAGATTGCGGGGTATGCGCAAAGGATTGGCGCTATTGCGCAGACGTCAAAGTGGTTGGGCAAAGGGACTTACATGGGATTGGCGTTGGACGTCGGCGTGGCGAGTTTGGAGATCAAGGAGGCGTGTATGACGGGAAGGGAAGCTCAGTGCAGAAGGGCTAAGTATGTTGAGACGGGGAGACTGGCGGGTGGAGTCGCAGGAGCCGCCTTTCTGGGAAAAGTCGGTGCAGACGCAGCTCGTCGGGCATGCACAATGTTCTTAGGCATTCGAATGAAGGGAAAAGGTGAACTCGCCTGTGGCGTTATCGGAGGTGCAGCGGGAGGGTATGTGGGAGGTGATGAGTTCGGCAGTTTTGGTTCATTTTTGGGAGGGAGGATCGTGGAAGCCGATGGGGATTTGATTTTCCTGCCGGAGGGGACCTGATCATGGACCTTTTTCTCATCTATTCCATCGTGTTGTTTGCTGGAATGTTTGTGATCGTGGGACTGATGATTTTTGCGGAATATACAAAGCTTGACGAGGTGGAACGCCATTTCAGTCAGAACGAGAGGGTTCGCAACAATAAGCGCTTCTGGTGCCGAAACCAGTGGATCGACAGGCAATATCGCATGCTGCTGATACTAGCGTTTTTCTCAGATTCAAAACGCTATATGGAGGCCGGTGTTGTGACTGAAGCCGAACTGGCGTCTGTCCCTTTAGCGCTCAAGCGTTGGGTGGTGTGGCCTTATTACGTTGGGTACATTTGGGCCTTAGGGACCGTTGTGTGGATCGTCTGGCGCTGGTGGTGCGACATCCCGATTCCATAGGAATGATTATTTTCAATAAAAAATACTGTACATCCATCCAGTCATATTCTACATTCCATCCCAGGTGACCGGATGTCACCTGACCTTCAGTTTTTAACTATGGATGGATAAAAAATGAAATCGAAAAAAGCCTTTATGCTGGGCGCGGCCATGGCGGCCTCCTGCTTCGTTTCGGCCTTTGCCCTGGCCGAGCAATACCCTCATCTGGCTGCGCAAGCGCCGCAACCGACGATCAAGCAATCCTTGAAAACCGGCGGAAAAATCCCGGCCACCCAGGCGTCCGCAGCACTGAAGCAGCAGCTTCAAGCAGGCGCTCAGCAGAAAAAGCCGGCGTTTGCCGCGAAGGCCCAGACCGACTCTGTGGTGGAAGACCACGCCGCGCCTGCGCCAGTAACCCAGGTCAAGAAAGCGGACGCTCAGCAACGCGCCGCCGTACAGGCTGCACTGGTGCAGGGCTGTGAGACCACGCTGGATGTGAACCTGCTCTACACAATCAATGGCGTACAAACCGGCGACCTGCTGTGCTACCACTTCAACCTGCCGAAGAAGGCGCGCATCAACGCACTGTTGGTAGGCCAGACAGCAGGCACCGACATGTCGTTGAGCCTGTTCCAGGACGATGGTCAAGGCAACCCGCTTCCCCTGGGCACGTCCAACAATCCGGGCACCTCGGACGAAAGCCTCAGCGGCGTCGTGCCAGCCGGTGACTACTACTGGTTCATGGAAGCCAATGCGGCCGTGCAGGGTTCGAGCTTCCAGTTCGGTGTAGCGGTGGACGACAATATCGACGCCTACGAACCCAACGACACGCCGGATACCGCGTTCCAACTGCCGGACACCCTGAACTACATCAAGGGCAATGCCGACAGCCTCAATGACGTCGATTACTTTGACTTCAAAGCCGTACGCGGCCAGAGCGTCGGTATCGCACTCACGGCCGATACTGCCAGTGGCAGTACCCGCAACAAGTGGATCCTTGAGCGTTTCGATGGTAACCAGTGGGTCACCGTAGGGGCCAACGTGGTGTCGACGTCGATCCCAAGCCCCGGTGTGGGCGGTGTGGTCAAGGTGCGCGTTCGCCCGAATCAACACCCGAACGAGCCTTGGAGCGCAACGGGCAAATACAACCTGTCCTTTGGTTCCAACCCGCGGGTGAACAACCCTGACGTGAAGGGCGAAAGCAATGTGTTGCGTATCCCTTACTCCGCTTCCAACGTGGGTTATGGCTACATGACCACCCAGGCCTACCGCGACCTGACCTGGACCATGGGACTTTCGGACAGCACTGGCGCACCGTTGGTGGGGCTGCACCCGATTGTCTACCTGGACCAGCACATCGATCCGAACACCGGCAGTATCGTCTACAAAGGGTATTCGGCGGCCACCAACAGTGCTGGCCTGGCCGGGGGCACGATCAATGTGGGCACCTGCTTCGGTGACTTCCAGACCACGTTCGTCGATTACGCCCAGGGCTATAAGAACACCTGGCGTACCGACTTCAACTACGGCGTGTGGCGCATGGAAGTGCTGGAATACCCAGGTATCGGCGTCGGTGGTGATAACACGGAGTTCGTCAGCTTTGGCCACCTGTGCAAACAGACCTTGCTGAGCAGCACCAAGAGCTAAACACGTTTAACCCGTAGTACCCAGGGCATACAGGCCGCGCGCCTGTATGCCCTTTTTGCGTCAGGGCGCCAATGCCAGGTCCAACGGCAGGCGCGCCATGCTCGTGCCCTTCAATGAGCCCAGGTACAACCAGTTTCCATATTCCCGCGCGGTGGTGATCGGCGAATAATTTCCCGGGCTGCCATCCTGCAGGTTGGCGATGACCTTGCCCTCGGTATCCAGCCCCAGCACGAAGGCTTTGCGTTCGATAGGCTTGGGCACCACCATCAGCGCCCGCACCATCACCTTGCGCAACATCGGATAGCCGGCAAAGCTGTCCAGCAAGGGATTGCGTGGCGAATACAGCGCCACCCAGAAACGGTCCTGGCCGTTGAAGCTGAGGTTGTCCGGCAGGCCGGGCAGGTTGTCGATAAACAAGTCATGGGTGCCGGCGCGCTCGCCTTTGAGCCAGTAGCGGCTGATGCGGTACGCGCCGGTTTCATTCACCAGCACGAAGGTTTCGTCCGGTCCTAATGCAACGCCGTTGGCGAATTGCAGTTGGTCGAGCAGCACGTCGGTGCTGCCGTTGCTGAAGTCATAACGCAGCAGCCGACCGTCGCCGCCATGTTCGATCACCGCTTCGCCATCCTGGCCATAGCCCCAGCGGCTCGAGGCATCGCTGAAGTAGGCAAAATGCCCGCTGGCGTCCACGGTGACGTCATCGGTAAAGCCAAAGGGCACGCCGTTGGCGCTGGTGCTCAACGTCGTGAGTTGATGTTTTGCATCCAGGGCGAGCAAGCCCTTGATCCCGTCGGCAATGATCAAGCGCCCATCCGGGTGCAACGCCAGGCCGAGGGGCCGCCCCCCGGTATTGGCCAATACTTCCAGGCTGCGGCTGTCGGGCGAGGTGCGGATGATGCGCCCGTCATGCAAACCGCTGATCAAAAAGCCCTGGGCGTCCAGCAGCAAGGCTTCGGGCCCGGCGATGTCCTGGGCGCCGATTTTCTGCACGCCCTTGAGGCGCTGATTCTCGGCGTAAGGGCCGCTCTTCATCGACGGCGCCTTGGGTGGCGTCCAATTCACGGGTTGCACCTTTGTGGGCATCAACAGCAGAAAGGCGACCACCGCCAGCAACAGGACAAACAACAGATGACGCAGTTTTTTGGGACGGGTACTCATGACGATTCCTGGTTGTCGTGGGGGCTCGGTTCCCAGTGCAGGGTGCCGAACAGGTAATCCATCAGGGGAAGGACGATGTTGAAGTTGCGTCCCTGCATCAGTTCACGGCGATGATGCAGGGCGTGCAGTTGATGCATCTGGCGGATCCACGGCAGCCGTGCCACCGGGTGGCTGGCGGGCAGGTGCTCGCAGGCATGAAACACTTCGTAAAGTAAATACCCGAGGATCATGCACCCCGCGAACAGCCCGGCGACATTGGGGCTCACTTGCTTGAGCAACCACCAGGCGGGCAGGGTGATTGCCAGGCTGTGCAGCACGATCAGCCAAGCCGGGAACAGGATGACGCGCCAGTCGCGGGGGCTGTCGTAGGTCATGTGGCCGGGGGTGAAGAAACTATGATGATCGCCGGTGTGACGTGCGTAGAACAGCCGGGCCAAGGCGTGCTTGTGGTGGCCGAGGTGACGGTGCACGAGGTAGATGCAGAGGTTGAAGAACACCAGGGTCAGCGGCACGGTCAGCCATTGCACTGCGCTGATCTGATGCGTGGAAGACCAGGCCAGGGCGATGCACACAAGGCCGTAGCCGAACACGAAACCGGCGTGCAGCCAAGGGTTGTAATGGGGCGCGACAGAGGCGCGGTAACGGGCGCGAAAGGTCTCGGTAGGGTGGTCCATTGCGGCTTGCTCGGTGTTTTTTTGTTGGAAAGTGAGCTTAGTTGGCGCCAGGGAATGTGCGAGTTTTGCAGTGACCGGCTTACCCGAAGCGACCAATGGGGGCTTGCATACCCCCCATTTCCTTGTTAGCTTCTCGCAAAATGTTAACGATAACATTTGCTCTAACAATAAAAACAAAACAGAGAATCATGCCATGAAAATGCTCCCGAAAACCCTGTGTTTATTGGCTGTAAGCATCACCCTCGGCACCGTCTCCCCGGCATTTGCCGACGCTGCCAAGCCGATCCGCATCGGCGCGTCCTTCCAGGAAATCAACAACCCCTATTTCGTCACTATGAAAAACGCCCTCGAAGAAGCCGGGGCGACCATCGGCGCGAAACTGATCATCACCGACGCCCGTCACGACGTGTCCAAGCAGGTCAGTGACGTCGAAGACATGCTGCAAAAAGGCATCGACATCCTGCTGATCAACCCCACGGACTCGGTCGGCGTGCAATCGGCGGTCAAGTCTGCCCACGCTGCCGGTGTCGTGGTCGTCGCGGTAGACGCCCAGGCCGACGGCCCGCTGGATTCCTTCGTCGGCTCGAAAAACTTCGACGCCGGCTTCCAGGCCTGCGAATACCTGGCCAAGAACATCGGCGACAAAGGCAATATCGCGATCCTCGACGGCATCGCCGTGGTGCCGATCCTGGAGCGTGTACGCGGTTGCAAAGAGGCCGTGGCCAAGCACCCGGACATCAAGATTGTCAGCATCCAGAACGGCAAGCAGGAACGTGACCAGGCGCTGACCGTCACCGAAAACATGTTGCAGGCCCAGCCCACCCTCAAGGGCATTTTCAGCGTGAATGACAACGGCTCCCTCGGTGCACTCTCGGCCATCGAAGCCAGTGGCCTGGACGTGAAGCTGGTCAGCGTCGATGGCGCGCCGGAAGCCATCAAGGCGATCCAGAAACCCGGTAGCAAATTCATCGCCACCTCGGCGCAATACCCGCGCGACCAGATCCGCTTGGCCCTGGGCATCGCCCTGGCCAAGAAGTGGGGCTCGCAAGTGCCGGCCACCATTCCAGTGGACATCACCCTGATCGACCAGGCCAAGGCCAAGGACTTCAGCTGGTAAATCGCCCAGGCCCCACGCTGTCCGTGGGGCCCAGGTCATCCTTCTGAATATGAGGTCGGCGGTATGAGCAGTCTTCTGAAGTTGGAAAACATCTGTAAGCGCTACCCGGGCGTACAGGCCCTCAAGTCCATCAACCTGCAAGTCGAGCGCGGTGAGATCCATGCCTTGCTCGGCGAAAATGGCGCGGGCAAATCGACGCTGATGAAGATCCTCGGCGGCGTCGAGCATCAAGACGAAGGCCAGATCCTGATCGACGGCCAGGCCCAGCAGTTCGCGACCTACCGCGATGCAATCGCCGCCGGCATCGGCATCGTGTTCCAGGAATTCAGCCTGATTCCCTACCTCACAGCCGTGGAAAACATTTTCCTTGGCCATGAGCTGAGCAACCGTTTCGGCCTGTTGCGCAAGCGTGAAATGGTCGAGGCTTCCGAGGCCTTGTTCAAGCGCCTGGGCGTGACTATCGACCTGCAATGCGCGGTCAAGCACCTCAGCGTGGCCGAGCAGCAGTTTGTGGAAATCGCCAAGGCGTTGGCCCTGGATGCGCGCCTGCTGGTGCTCGACGAACCCACCGCCACCCTCACGCCCAGCGAGGCTGAGCTGCTGTTCGAGATCATGCGTGAGCTCAAGCGTCAGGGCGTGGCGGTGATTTTCATCTCCCATCACCTGGAGGAGATTTTCCAGGTGTGCGACCGCATCAGCGTGTTGCGCGACGGCGGCAATGTGGGCGTCACCGATGTGGCCGACAGTGACATCGACCGGCTGGTCGAGATGATGGTCGGGCGCCGCCTGGAATGCAGTTTTCCACCCAAGCCCAGCACCGAGCGCGGCCCGCTGTTGCTGGAGGTCAAGGACATCCAGCTGGTGCGCAACGGCCCTCATAACAGCTTCCAACTGCACAAGGGTGAGATCCTCGGCTTTGCCGGGCTGGTCGGCTCCGGTCGTACCGAGTTGGCCCTGGGCATGATGGGCGCGCTGCCGTCGGTGAGCAAAGACGTGCGGCTGCGTGGCGAGAAAATCACCCTCGACGACCCGGCCCAGGCCCTGGCCCACGGCATCGGCCTGCTGCCGGAAAGCCGCAAGAGCGAAGGGCTGATCACCGACTTCAGCATTCGCGAAAACATCTCGCTGAACAACCTGCCCAAATACCAGAACGCGTCGGGGCTGATCGACAAAAACCGCGAATGCGCCAGCGTCGAAGGCCTGATGAAGCAACTGTCGATCAAGGCCCCCAGCAGCGAAAGCCGGGTGTTCAACCTCAGCGGTGGCAACCAGCAAAAGGTGGTGATCGCCCGTTGGATCAACCATCACTGCGACGTGCTGGTGTTCGACGAACCCACCCGTGGCATCGACGTGGGCGCCAAGGCGCAGATCTACGCGCTGATGCGCAGCCTCACCGAACAGGGCTACGCAATCATCATGATTTCCTCCGAATTGCCGGAAGTCATCGGCATGTGCGACCGCGTCGCCGTGTTCCACAAGGGGGCCATCGTCAAGGTACTCGAAGCGTCTGCCGTCAATCCTCAAGAGGTCATGCGCCATGCAACAGGGGGCTCAAGTGAATACGTCCATTAGGACCGGCGACAGCAGCCGGTTGCGCCTGAACCTGGCGCGATTGGTGCGCTCGCCGGCGTTTTATCCGTTCGTGGGGCTGGTGGTGGTGACCCTGGTGATGATCCTCGCCAGCGACACCTTCCTCACCGCCAGCAACCTGTCGAACATCGCCCGCCAGGTGTCGATCAACGCGATCATCGCGGTGGGCATGACCTGCGTGATCCTCACCGGTGGCATCGACTTGTCGGTCGGGCCGGTGATGGCCTTGTCCGGCACGCTCACGGCCGGGTTGATGGTTGCGGGCCTGCCGCCCGGCCTGGCGATTGGCGCAGGCATGTTGATTGGCGTGGCCTTTGGTATCGGCAACGGTTTGTTCGTGGCCTACCTGCACATGCCGCCGATCATCGTGACCCTGGCGACCATGGGCATCGCCCGTGGCCTGGGCCTGATGTACACCGACGGCTATCCGATTTCTGGCTTGCCGGAGTGGTTTGCGTTCTTTGGCCGCGAAAGCCTGTTCGGCATCCAGGTGCCGATCCTGATCATGCTGCTCACCTACCTCGCTGCCTACGTGCTGCTGCAACATACGCGCATCGGTCGCTACATCTACGCCATTGGCGGCAATGAAGAAGCGGTGCGCTTGTCTGGCGTGCGTGCGGCGCGTTTCAAGCTGCTGGTGTATGGGATCAGTGGCCTCACGGCGGCGATTGCCGGGTTGGTACTCACCTCACGCCTGATGAGCGGCCAGCCGAATGCCGGTGTGTCGTTCGAGCTGGATGCGATTGCCGCCGTGGTACTCGGCGGCGCCTCGATTGCCGGTGGGCGCGGGGTGATCGTCGGTACGTTGCTCGGCGCCATGTTGCTCGGCGTGTTGAACAACGGCCTGAACATGCTGGGCGTGTCGCCCTACGTCCAGAGCGTGATCAAGGGCGCAATCATTTTGCTGGCGATTTTTATCAGCCGTCAGCGCCACAAATAAATACCTAACAAGAACAGGACCCGACACCATGGACAAGCACACCGAAATGCAAGCCGTCGTCTGCCACGGCCCGAAAGACTATCGCCTGGAACGCATCGGCAAACCCCAGGCGCGCGCCAATGAGCTGGTGATCCGCATCGCCGCCTGCGGCATCTGTGCCAGTGACTGCAAGTGCCACTCGGGCGCCGCAATGTTCTGGGGCGGCGATAACCCGTGGGTCAAGGCGCCGGTGGTACCGGGGCACGAATTTTTTGGCTATGTGGTGGAAGTGGGCGAGGGCGCCGAAGAGCACTTCGAAGTCGCGGTGGGCGACAAGGTGATCGCCGAGCAGATCGTGCCGTGCGGCAAGTGCCGTTTCTGCAAGTCAGGCAAGTACTGGATGTGCGAAGTGCACAATATCTTCGGCTTCCAGCGTGAAGTGGCCGAAGGTGGCATGGCCCAGTACATGCGCATTCCCAAGACCGCCATCGTGCACAAGATCCCCGAGTCGGTGTCGCTGGAAGACTCGGCGCTGGTGGAACCGATGGCCTGCTCAATCCATACGGTCAACCGTGGCGATGTCCAGCTCGACGACGTGGTGGTGATCGCCGGCGCCGGCACCCTCGGCCTGTGCATGGTCCAAGTCGCTGCGTTGAAAACCCCGAAGAAACTGGTGGTGATCGACATGGTCGACGAGCGCCTGGAACTGGCGAAAAAATTCGGCGCCGATGTGGTGATCAACCCGTCGCGCGACAACGCCCGCGAAATCATCAACGGCCTGACCGACAACTACGGCTGCGACGTCTACATCGAAACCACCGGCGTGCCGGCGGGCGTGACCCAGGGCCTGGACCTGATCCGCAAGCTCGGGCGTTTTGTCGAGTTCAGCGTGTTTGGCGCCGAGACCAGCGTCGACTGGTCGATCATCGGCGACCGCAAGGAGCTGGACGTCCGCGGCGCCCACCTCGGCCCGTATTGCTACCCGATCGCTATCGACCTGTTCGAACGCGGCCTGGTCACCTCCAAGGGCATCGTCACCCATGACTTCCCGCTGGACGACTTTGCCGAGGCCTTCGCGTTGGCCAATTCGACTAAGTCGATCAAGGTGCTGTTGAAGCCGGTGGCCTGAAAATGAACTACGTGATGGGTGTCGATATAGGAACCCAGAGCACCAAGGCGCTGCTGGTGGATGGTCAAGGCACGATCATTGCCCAGCACAGCCAGGGGTATCGCGTGGATACCCCGAAAGTGCGCTGGGCCGAGCAATGGCCGCAGGTCTGGCTCGATGCCGTCGAGGCCTGTGTGGCGCAATGCATGGCCAAGGCCGGCGTGGCGGCGCAGCAGGTCAAGGCGCTCTGCATCAGCAGCCTGTACGGCGGCTCGGGGATTGCGGTGGATGCGCAGCTCACGCCGCTGCACCCGTGCCTGATCTGGATGGACCGCCGCGCCGGTGAGCAGGTGGCCTGGGTGCGCGAGCAGGTGGACCTGGAGCGGCTGTTCGCGATTACCGGCAACTCGGTGGACAGCTACTACGGCTTTACCAAGATGCTCTGGCTCAAGCAGCACCAGCCCGAGGTGTGGGCCAAGACCCGCTACCTGCTGCCGCCCAACAGCTACATCAACTGGTGCCTCACCGGCGAGTTGGCGGTGGACCATAGCAGCGCCGGCAACATCGGCGGCGTCTACGACGTGAAGGCGCGCGGCTGGTCTGGCGAAATGCTTGATGCGCTGGGCATACCGCAGGCGATGATGCCGGAGCGCCTGGTGTATTCCGGTGAAGTCGTCGGTGGGTTGCTGGAAGAGTGGGCGGCGCGCCTGGGCCTGCAGGCGGGCACACCGATTCTGGCCGGTGGCGTCGATGCCGCCATGGCAACCTTGGCGGCGGGTGTGACTCAGCCAGGCAACCACGTGGCAATGATCGGCACCAGCATGTGCTGGGGTTACCTGAACCAACAGGTGGATGCCCATCACGGTTTGGTGAGCATGCCCCACGTCTACAATGGCCACCGCGACCTGTACATCTTCGGCGGTGCGATCACGGCCGGCGCGTCGGTGAGCTGGTTCCGCGAGCAGTTCTGCCAGGCCGAAGAACAGCAAGCCAAGGCCACCGGCCAGGACAGTCTGGTGTTGCTGGAACAGCGCGCGATGAGCATCCCGGCGGGCAGCGAAGGCTTGTTGTTCCTGCCTTACTTGATGGGCGAGCGCAGCCCGGTGTGGGATGACCGCGCCAGTGGCAGTTTTGTTGGCTTGAACCTCTACCACAGCCGTATTCACCTGTATCGCGCGGTGCTGGAGGGGGTGAGTTTTGCCCTGCGACACAACATCGAAGCGGGCACCCGTGGCGCGCATTCCCTGGACCCACGCTTGATCGTGGTGGGCGGGGCGAGCCATTCGGATCTGTGGATGCAGATCATCGCGGATGTCACGCGCTACCCGGTGTACACCATTGTCCAGGAGGTGGAAGCGGCGCTGGGGGCGGCGTTGTTGGCGGCGCATACGGTGGGGTTGGTGAGTGATGGGGCGATGGACAAGGGCTGGGTGCAGCTGGAGTTACGGGCTGAGCCCAAGGCGGAACACGTCGAGGCGTATGACCGCGCGTTTGCTCAGTACCTGAAGCTGTATCCCGCCCTGAAACCGATCATGCACAGCCTGCAGGAGAACTGAATGAACGCAGCGTTCGACTTCACCCACCACCGCATCCTCGTCACCGGCGCCAGCAGCGGCATCGGCCGTGAAATCGCCCAACAGCTTATCGCCAGCGGCGCCGAAGTCTTTGCCCTCGGCCGCGACGCCCAAGCCTTGGCCGAACTCGGCTGCCACAGCTTGTGCCTGGACATCGCCGACAGCGTCGCCCTCGACAAGGCCCTGCACGACCTGCCGCCGCTGCATGGCCTGGTCAACTGCGCCGGTATCTCGCGCCTGGAGCCGGCTGCCGCCATCAGCGCTGAAGCGTTCGATCAGGTGATGCAAGTCAACGCCCGGGCTGCTGCCCAGGTCGCCAGCCGTGTAGCGGCCAAAATGATCGAAGCACAGATCGCTGGCAGCATCGTCAATGTCTCCAGCCAGGCCTCGCTGGTGGCCCTGGACGATCACCTCGGCTACTGCGCCTCCAAGGCCGCGCTGGATGCGATCACCCGCGTGCAATGCGCCGAGTGGGGCCGCTTTGGGATTCGCGTCAACAGCGTCAACCCCACGGTGACGCTCACGCCGATGGCGGCCATGGCCTGGTCCGAGCCGGCCAAGCGTGACCCGGCGTTGGCGGCGATTCCCCTCGGGCGTTTTGCTGAAACCGTGGAAGTCGCCCTGCCGGTGCTGTTCCTGCTGAGCCGCGCCGCGAGCATGATCAGCGGCGTCAGCCTGCCCATCGACGGCGGCTACACCAGCCGCTAGCCATTTTCCAACTGACCGGCGATCACCACCTTGTCCCGTGGCTTGAACGGGTCTTCCAGGCGGTCGAGCAACAGGCGCACCGCGCTGCTGCCGGCCAAGGACGCATCGTGGGCCACGCAGGCGATGGGCACGCCGAAGATATCGGCGAAGGGCAGGCGGTCGATGCCGCAGATGGTCAGGCTGTCATGGGCGATGTTGTGCATGCGCAGTGCGCGTAGAGCGCCGAGGGTGATCAACTGGTTGAAGCCCATGATCGCGTCCGGCGCCGAGTGTTCGGCCAGGTAGTCGAGGGTGTGCAGGTAGGACGGCATCAGCGTGTAGTCGCCGGCCTGCACTTCGACCTGCACCTGCGGGTGTTCGGCCAGCACTTCGCGCAGGCCCTTGAGGCGTTCGACGGTGATGCGCGAGTGCTCGGGACCGGTCAGCACCAGCAAGCGCTTGAGGTTCGGGGTCTGGCGCAGCAGGTAGTGCGCGGCCTGGATGCCACTGTGGTAGTTGTCGAGCACCACGCGGCTGAACGGGCTGTCGTGGATCGTGCGGTCGAGCAGCACCACTGGGGTCTTGCCGTTGCCCAGGCGTTCGAGGTAGTCGGGCTGGTAGCTCGGTTCATCCGAGACCGGCGACAGGATGATCCCCGCCACGCGGTAGCCCAACAGGGTGTCCACGGCCTTGCTTTCCAGCTCTTCCAGCTCATCGGTGTCCACCAGCATGATGGTGTAGCCATGCTGTTTGGCCTCGCGGGAAATCGCCTTGATCATTTCGCTGTAGAACGGGTTGTCCACGGAGGCGGTGATCACGCCGATGATCAGGCTTTCACTGCGCTTGAGCCCGCGCGCGAAGGCGTTGGGCACGTAGTCCATCTCCCGCGCCACTTCGAGGATGCGCGCCAGGGTGGCCGGTTTGACCAGGTCGGGTTTGCTCAGTGCGCGGGACACCGTGATGGTGGTCATGCCGACCCGCTTGGCGATGTCGCTGATAGTGACGGACTTCTTCTTGTTCATCGGTCAGGCTGCAATAGGAAACACCCGCAGGCTAGCATGCGCGGTGCAGATTGTTGCTTCAAATCAGTGGGTCCCAACGCTGCGACCAGTCGCTTTCGGCCTTGACCACCTCACGCAGCAACCCCAGCGCCTGCTGCAACACCGCCGAATCCCGCGCCCGTGAGTACACCAGGTACGTCGGGAAGCTGAACTCCGGTGCCTTGGGCACACGCTGCATCACGCCGCTGTCCAGGTAACTCTGTACCACGCGGGTGCGGAAATAGCCGGCGCCGCCGTTCTCCAGGATGTATTGCAACGCCAGCGGGCCCAGGTTGAAACTCAATGCGGCACGGGCCTTGTCGGGCAGGGCGGCGTCGTGTTGCTGGCGAAAGCCTGGTCCCCAATCGATATACACGTAGGGCGCTGGGTTGCTCACCAGTTGCACCAGGATCAGTTTTTCTTCCAGCACCTGTTCCACCTGCAAGCCTGGCCAGTATTGCGGCTGGAACACCAATGCAGCGTCGAGTACGCCCAGTTCCAGCTGGCGCAACAGGTAGTCGCCTTCGCGCACTTCGGTGCGCAGGGCATGGCCGGGGATGTGTTGGCGTAACGCTTGGGCCCAGCCGAGCATCAACGGGTTGCACAGGCTGACTTCGCCGCCGATGTGCAGCACGTTGCGATAGCCGTCCGGCAGCGGCAGGTCGCGTTTTGCGGCTTCCCAGGTTTGCAGCAATTGGTTGGCGTACACCACGAAGGCCTCGCCGTCGGCGGTCAGCCTGGCGCCTGCGCGGTTGCGCACGAACAGTGTGCTGCCTAGTTGGCTTTCGAGGCTCTTGACCCGTGCGGTAATGGCGGTCTGGGTGACGTGCAGTTTCTCGGCGGCGGCGGCCAGGCTGCCGCAGCGGGTGATTTCGAGGAAGGTGCGTGCCAGTTCGATGTCCATGAAGGCCCCTGGGAATGAATGGGGGACAGTGTAATGGAATGTGGTTGAAACTGTGGGAGGGGGATTGGCTGCGATGGCGGTGGTGATGTGGACATATCCGTTATTTAGGTAACGGCTGGTATGGGTTCCGCCCTTACGGCGGGTCACTTTGGAAAAGAGCCCCAAAGTAACCAAAGGGCTCTTGCCCCAACACTCGGCACCTTGCTTAGGCTCGGTGTGCCCGTAATCCGACAGGTATTTGGGGGGCCGCCGCCACGCGCCATCCATGGCGCGGGGCGGCTAAACCGGCATCCCTGCCGGTTTACCCCCCAAATCCCTGCCGAATTCCGGCCAGCGTGTTTGACGGGGCGCCTAAGATCAAGATCAAAAGCGACTCGCTTCGCATCGTGGATACGCGGTCTTGTAGGAGCCGGCATTTCAGGTTGGGGTTTGTGGGGCTAGGAGATGCTTGCTCGGGAAGGCCTTCGCGTAGGCGTGGCACACTCGCAACACCTGCTCGTCGGCAAATCGCGCGCCTACTACATGCAAGCCTACGGGTAAGCCATTTGCCGCCAACCCACACGGCACCGAGGCTGCCGGTTGCTGCGTCAGGTTGAAGGGGTAGGTGAACGGTGTCCACTGTGTCCATTCCTGCAAACCCGAGCCCGGTGGCACATCGTGCCCGGCCTCGAATGCCGTGATCGGCATCATCGGCGACACCAGTACATCGTAGTGCTCATGAAACGCCGCCATGCGCGCCACCAGTGTGGCGCGGGCTTCGAGGGCTGCGCTGAAGTCGTCCAGGCTCAAACGCTCGCCGCGCTGGGCGATGCGCAGCAGGCCGGGGTCCAGCATTTGTTTTTGTACCTCGCTCATGGGCCCGGTGAGGCGTGCCGCGCCGGCTGCCCATAAGGTGCTGAAGACGTCCAGTGGGTCACTGAAACCGGGGTCGATCTGCTCGACGTGGGCGCCCAGTTGTTCCAGGCCTCGCACCGCCTCCGCCACCACCTTGGCCACTTGTGGGTCGACCTCTACGTAACCGAAGTTCGGACTGTAGGCCACGCGCAACCCTTTCAAATCCGTGCCCGGCGTCAACCATGGTGTGGTGCGTGGAGCACCGATCAAGCCATCCCGTGCGTCCGGCTGGGCGATGGTTTGCAGCATCAAGACGCTGTCTTCCACAGTACGGGTCATCGGCCCCAGGTGCGACAGGATGGTCATGGAGCTGGCTGGCCATTGAGGCACATAGCCGAACGTCGGCTTGATGCCGAAGGTGCCGGTAAAGGCACAGGGAATCCGGATCGAACCGCCCGCATCGCTGCCCTGGTGCAGCACGCCCAGGTTCAACGCCGCCGCCGCGCCCGCGCCGCCGGACGAACCGCCTGCCGTGGTGCGGGTGTCCCAAGGGTTGCGGGTGACGCCGTACAGCGGGTTGTCGGTGACGCCTTTCCAGCCGAATTCCGGGGTGGTGGTTTTGCCCAACAGTACCGCGCCGGCCTTGCGCATAAAGGCTGGGAAGGGCGCGTCGATGTCCCACGGCCCCTCGGCGGATGAGGTGCGTGAGCCCTTGCGGGTCGGCATGCCGTTGGTCAGCGTCAGGTCCTTGATCGAAGACGGCACGCCGTCCAACGGGCCGCAGGGCTGGCCGTTCAGCCAGCGTTGTTCCGAGGCGCGCGCGGCGTTCAGCGCGCCTTGCGGGTCCACGTGGCAATAGGCGTTCACCACCGGATTGAAGCGTTCGATACGCAGCAGGGCATCCTCGGTGACTTCCACCGGCGACAAGGTCTTGTCGCGAAAATGCTGTAGCAGTTGCACCGCCGTCAGTTGGCCGATCTCGCTCATGCCACGTCCCCCTGTGCCGCATTGACCATGGCGCGCAGCAACACCGCGCAGCCCGCCGCCAGGTCATCCGGCGCGGCGTTTTCGATTTCGTTATGGCTGATGCCGCCTTCGCAGGGCACGAAGATCATCCCGGCCGGGCCCAGTTCAGCGACGAAAATCGCGTCGTGGCCGGCACCGCTGACGATGTCCATATGGCTCAGGCCCAAGGCTTCGGCGCCTTCCCGTACTGCGTTGACGCAGGCTGGGGCGAAGTCCAGCGGTGGGAAGTCGGCGGTTGGCGTCAGTTCATACGCCAACCCGTGCCTGGCGGCGGTGGCTTCGATTACGCTGCGCACTTCATCGACCATGGCGTGTAGTTTGTCTGCATGCAGGTGACGCAGGTCGAGGGTCATGTGCACCTGGCCGGGAATCACGTTGCGCGAACCGGGGTGCAGGCTCAGGCAACCGACCGTGCCGCAGGCGTGGGGTTGCTGTTGATGGGCGATGCGGTTGACCGCGCTGACCACCTCGGCAGCACCGACCAGGGCGTCCTTGCGCAGGTGCATCGGCGTCGGGCCGGCGTGGGCTTCGACGCCGGTGAAGGTCAGGTCGAACCACTTCTGGCCCAGGCAGCCCATGACCACGCCGATGGTAGTGGCCTGGTCTTCCAGCACCGGGCCCTGTTCGATATGCGCCTCGAAATACGCACCCACTGGGTGGCCGAGCACGGCGCGGGAACCGGCGTAACCGATGCGTTGCAGTTCGGCACCCACCGACAGGCCCTGGTCATCGACTTTGTCGAGGGTGTCCTGCAAATTGAACTTACCGGCAAACACCCCGGAGCCCATCATGCACGGCGGAAAACGCGAGCCTTCTTCGTTGGTCCACACCACCACTTCAATCGGCGCTTGGGTTTCGATGTTCAAATCATTCAGGGTGCGGATCACTTCCAGTCCGGCCATCACCCCATAACAGCCGTCGAACTTGCCGCCGGTGGGTTGGGTGTCGATATGGCTGCCGGTCATCACCGGGGGCAGGGCCGGATTGCGCCCGGCGCGGCGCGCAAAGATATTGCCGATAGCGTCGACCGTGACGCTGCACCCGGCGGCCTCGCACCATTGCACAAACAGGTCGCGGGCCTGGCGGTCGAGGTCGGTGAGGGCCAGGCGGCATACGCCGCCTTTGGCGGTGGCGCCGAGTTGGGCAAGGTCCATCAGCGACTGCCACAGTCGGTCGCGATTGATCAGCGGGGCGTCGCTCTTGAGCGGTTGCGCAAAACTATTCATCAGCAGTCTCCGGTCAGGCACTCAGGGCCAGGTAACGGTTTTTGATGGTCGGGTCGGCGCGAAAGGCTTCGGCGCTGCCCTCGTAGACCACGCGGCCCTGTTCAAGCACGTAATGGCGGTCGGCAAGCTTGTCGCAGACCATCAGGTTCTGTTCCACCAACAGCACCGGCAGGCCGTCGTCCTTGACCTTGCGCAGGATCTTCACCAACTCGTCGACGATCACCGGGGCCAGGCCTTCGGTGGGTTCATCGAGGATCAGTAGCTTGGGATCGTTGAGCAGGGCGCGGGCGATGGCGAGCATCTGTTGCTCACCACCGGACAACGCGTGGCCGGCGTTTTTGCGCCGCTCCTTGAGGCGCGGGAACATGGCGTACACGTCTTCCAACTGCCAGCGACTGGTCTTGCGTGCGGCGATGCGCAGGTTTTCCTCGACGGTGAGCAGGCGGAAAATCCCGCGATTTTCCGGCACCAATGCCAGGCCCTGACGGGCGATTTCGAAGATCTTCTGGCCCACCAGCGCCTGGCCGTTGAAGTGGATCTGGCCCTGGCGCGGGCAGATGATGCCGAGGATGCTGCGCAAGGTGGTGGTCTTGCCAGCGCCATTGCGCCCCAGCAGCGTCACCAGTTCGCCAGGGTTGACGGTCAGCGACACACCTTCCAGCACATGGCTCTTGTCGTAGTAGGAATGGATATTCTCGACGATCAGCATCAGGCAGCCTCCCCGAGGTAAGCGGTGCGCACGCGTTCATCGGCGCGCACGAATTCGGGCGTGCCTTCCACCAGGATTTGGCCGTGGCTCATCACCGTGATGCGTTGGCTGATGGACATGACAATACTCATGTTGTGTTCGATCAGCAGCACCGTGTGGTCGCGGCCGAGGTCGCTGATCAACTGGGTCATGATCGGGATGTCATCGATGCCCATGCCCGAGGTGGGCTCGTCGAGCATCAACAGTTTCGGTTTGGAGCAGATCGAAATGCCCACCTCCAGCACCCGCTGCTGGCCGTGGGACAACTCACCGGCCAGGGTGTTGGCGCGGGCGGTGAGTTGCAGGCGTTCCAGCACCTGGTCGGCCATCTCCAGGTGTTCGCGCTTGCTGTCGACGCGGCGCCAGAAATTCAACGCGAGCGCGCCGTCACGGCCTTGGGCGGCCAGGCGCAGGTTTTCGCGCACGCTGAGGTTCTGGAACAGGCTGGTGAGCTGGAATGAGCGCGCCATGCCCAGGCCGACGCGGCCGTGGGCGGGCTTGCGCATCAGGTTCTTGCCGTCGAAATGAATCGCCCCTGCGGTGGCCTGGCGTTCGCCCGTGAGGCAGTGGAACAGGCTGGTCTTGCCCGCGCCGTTAGGGCCGATGATGGTGTGGATGGTGCCGGCCTCGACCTTGAGGTTCACGCCGTTCACCGCGTGGAACGCGCCATAGGCCAGTTCCAGGTCTCTGGTTTCCAAAAGGATGCTCATAGCCCTTCCTCCTTGGCGACAGCGGCCGTGTTGCGATGGCCGCGTACCTTTTCGAACAGCGACGCCAGGCCGCCCCACAAACCACCGCGCATGAAGATCACCACCAGGATCAGGATCACCCCCAGCAGCATCAGCCAGCGCGGCCACAGGTCGGAGAGGAAATCCCCGAGCAGCACGATGGAGCCAGCGCCGAGCAGCGAGCCGAACAATGAGCCGGTGCCGCCGACAATGGTCATGATCAGGATGTTCTCGGACATCGCCAGGTCGATATTCGACAGCGGCACAAAGTGCAGCAGCATGGCGTACAGCGCGCCGGCAATCCCGGTGACGGCGCCGGACAGCACAAACACCAGGATCTTGAAGTGCCGCGTGTCGTAGCCGATGGCCGAGGCGCGGGTTTCGTTTTCGCGGATCGCCATCAAGGTGCTGCCGAATGGCGAGGCGATCACCCGGCGGGCGCCGATGAAGATCAACAGGAACAGCACCGCGACAAAGCCGTAGAAGGCGCGGGCGTCGGCCAGTGACAGCAGCACGGTTTCACCTATGCGGATCTCCGGGCGTGGCACGCTGAGCAGGCCGTTGTCGCCACCGGTCCAGTCGCTGAGGGTGTAGGCGACAAAGTAGGCCATCTGGCTGAACGCCAGGGTCAGCATCACGAAGTAGATGCCGGTGCGACGGATCGCCAGGGCGCCCACCAGCAACGCCAGGAAACCACCGGCCACGGCGGCGCCGAGCAACGCCGTGAACAGGCCCAGTTGCAGGTGGATCATCAGCAACGCCGCGCAATAGGCGCCGGCCCCGAAGAAGATGCCTTGGCCGAACGACAGCAGGCCGGTGTAGCCCAGCAGCAGGTTGCAGGCCAGGGCCGCCATGGCAAAGATCAGGATCTCGGTGGCCAGGGTCGCCGAGGGCAGTATCAAGGGCAGGCCGATCAGCACCGCCAACACCCACAGCAACATCGCGCGCGATTGCGTCTTGGCAAACGGCAGGGGATTTTTCTCGCTCATGTCAGGCTCTCCCAAACAGGCCGTAGGGACGGACCAGAATCACCACGGCCATGGCGCCGTAGATCATCAAGCTCGCGCCCTGGGGCCAGAGTGTGGTCATCAGGCTTTGCACCACGCCCACCAGCAAACCGCCGACCAGCGCACCGCTGAACGAGCCCATGCCGCCGATCACCACCACCACGAAGGCCACGCCGAGAATTTCCGGGCCGACAAAGGGCTGCGCGCCGCGCAACGGGGCGAACAGCACGCCCGCGACACCGGCCAGGGCCACGCCGAGGGCGAAGGTCATGGAGAACAGCCGGAAGATGTTGGTGCCCAGCAGCGACACGGTTTCGGTGCTTTCACTGCCGGCCCGCACCAGGGCGCCGAAGCGCGTGCGTTCCAGCAGCAGCCACAGGCCCAGGCCGACCAGCCCGGAAAACACGATGAGAAAGAGGCGGTAGTAGGGGTAGACGAAGTCACCCACCACCAGCACGCCGCGCAGCAGTTCCGGCACGGCGACGCTTTTGCCGACCGGGCCCCAGATCATCACGCTGGCCTCCTGGATGATCAGCGCGATCCCCAAGGTCACCAGGATCTGGAACATGTGCGGTAAGTGATAGATGCGCTGGATCAACAACCGCTCGATGGCCCAGGCCAGCGCGGCCACCACCAGCGGCGCAATCAGCAACGCCAGCCAGAAGTTGCCGGTGAGGCTCACGGCGGTGTAGCAGATGTAGGCACCCAGCAGGAAAAACGCGCCGTGGGCGAAGTTGACGAAGTTGAGCAGGCCGAAAATGATCGTCAGCCCGACCGCGATCAGGAAGTAGATCATCCCCAGCCCAAGGCCGTTGAGGATCTGGAACAGGTAAAGATTAAGCATGCAGGAACCCTCTGCAGGAGGCCGCTTGCACGGCCCTGCGCTACCAAATTCAGGGGGATCAGCCGAGCGTGCAGCCCGTGGCGTCCACCGGCGGGAACGACTGGCCGGCGCTGAGCACCTTGGCCAGGTCATCCTTGTCGGCCATGTCGGCGGTGGCCTTGCCGATCAGCAGGTAGTAATCCTTGATCACCTGGTGGTCGCCGGCGCGGATCGATTCCTTGCCGGTGGGCCCTTCGTAGCTCAGGCCCTGCAGGGCCTTGGCCACGGTCGGCCCGTCGAAGCTGCCGGTAGAAATAATGGCTTCGAGCATGACCTTGGTGCTGATGTAATCGGCGGCCAGCGGGTAGGTAGGGTTGATGCCGTATTTGGCTTGGGTGAGCTTGACCAGTTCACGGTTGAGCGGGGTGTCGACCTGGTGCCAGTACTGCGCGCCGAGATACACGCCTTCCAGCACGTCGCTGCCCAGTTCCTGGAACTGGTCGAGGCCGGCGGACCACACCAGCAGGACTTTCATACGTTCCTTGATACCGAAGTTCACCGCCTGGCGCAGGGTGTTGGACGACTGGCTGCCGAAGTTGAGCAGCACCAGCACATCGGGTTTGGCGGCGATGGCGTTGGTCAGGTAGCCGGAGAATTCTTGCTCCTGCAACGAGTGGTAGCTGTTGCCGATGTGTTCCAGGCCGTTTTCCTTGAGTACATTCTTCGCGCCTTCGAGCAGCGCTTCGCCGAACACGTATTGCGGGGTGATGGTGTACCAGCGCTTGGCGTCCGGCAGCAGCTTGATCAGCGGCACCATGGTTTCGCGGATCGCGCCGTAGGTAGGCACCGACCAGCGGAAGGTTGCCTTGTTGCAGTCCTTGCCGGTGACTTCATCGGCGCCCACCGGGGTCATGAACACACCGCCGACCTTGTCCACTTCCTTGGCCACCGCCAGTGCCGAGGATGACAGGGTGCAGCCCTGGAAGAACCGTGCGCCATCCTGTTGGATGGCTTCCTGCACCTTGCGCACGGCCTTGCCGGCATTGCCCTCGGTGTCGATCACCTTGTAGTTCAGCGGGCGGCTGAGTAGCTCGGGGTGCTGTTCCACCGCCAGGCGCGAACCCATGTCGGCAAACTTGCCATAGCTGGCAAAGGCGCCAGACATGGACTTGAGGCCGTAAAAGGTAAAGGGCTCGACGGCGAATGCAGACCGGATGCTCAGCGGGAGGCTGAGGGCGGCGGCTGCGGTAAGACTGGCTTTCAACAACGTACGACGCTGCATGGGGTGACTCCCTGGTTTAGTTATTGGCAGGAGTGGCAATGGCGATACGGTGGAGCAAGGGCCTGTGGGCAGGCCTGTTATTGGAGGGGGGCTGTCAGTGGGTGTGATCGAACTCCAGCAAAAAGTGCGGGCTGACCTGGCCTTCAAGGGCGGTCATGTGGTGTTCGGCATCGCACATGTGTTCATGCATCAAGCTGCGTACTGCGCTTTCATCCCCTGCACGAAAGGCGATCAGCAACTGCTTGTGATAGTCGAGGTTGGCGGCGTCGAACTGCTTGCGCTTGGGCTTGTAGGCTTTTTTCAGCACCACCAGGTCGCGCAGCAGATCGTTGAGGAACTGCGCCATGAAACTCAGCAACGGGTTGGGGCAGGCCTTGGCCAGCAGGTTATGAAACTCCAGCTCCGCCAGGCGCTGTTCACGCTGGCCGGCTTCACTGTCTTCGGGAGCGCTGCAAAAATCCACGTTGTCCTGCAGGGCCTGGTAGTCCTCTTCGCTCAAGCGCCCGAGTACCGATACCGCCAGTTCCACTTCGATGACTTTGCGCAGTTGGTACACCTGTTCGCCGTCCAGATGCTGGAAGTGCAGGTAGTTGCGCAACGCGCGGTTGGCCGGTTCGGTGCCCGCCTGGTTCAGGTAGGCGCCGCCGCTGGGCCCGGTGCGTGTGCTCACCAGGCCCTCCACTTCCAGCGCCTTGAGCGCTTCGCGGGCCGAACCTTTGGAGCACTGGAAGCTTTCCATCAGCTCGCGTTCGGTGGGCAGGCGGTCGCCAGGCTTCAAGGCGTCGGTGACGATGGAGCGCTTGACCGACTCGACAATCACATCGGACAGCTTCTGGCGTTTGCGTCGTAGCGGGCGGCTTAGCATAAGTTCGATTTATCGTATTAATGCGGATTAATAGCACTTAATAACGATCGGGATGCAGCGTCAACGGCGGGTGTCGTTTTCGATGGCAACAGGTCGCAATCGGATGGTTACTCACCGTTGCCCGAATCCAGGCAACGTGTGGATGGCGGAGGCTGCTTGCCGAAGACCAGGAAGTCGCCCACCCAGCGGTTGATGCAGCTGCTGGCATCCTGTTTGGCCGTTTCTTTCAAGCGTAATTGTTCGACCTGGGGCGCTGCCGATTCAGACGGCTGCGCATTGACCAGCACCATGCGCGCCACCCGTTCGGGAAACAGCGCCGCGTACCGGTTGCCCAGGCGGGCCGCATCGGCATTGCCTAGGTAGAGCAGTTGGGCGTCGCCCAGTTGGGTGCGGACAAACTCCAGGTCCTGGGCGGCCTGTTCGACGCCATTGTCGTTGCCGAGGTCGCGGGGGCTGAGTTCGATGAGGTCGTAGCGGTTGACCAGCGTGCGATACGCCGGGTTGGAGTAGGAGCCCCAGAGGCTGGTCAGGTGAATGACAAAGGTGCCGCCCTGGTTCCTTTTGGGGGCATCGCCAGCTTGGGCGAACACCACGCCTTCGCGGTTCAACGGGTCACGGGCGCCGACGCGGGTCAGGTAGAGACGCAGATTGCCTTGCCGAGGCGCGGCGTAATTGCGCGGCACGCTCACGACCCCGCATTGGGTGCGTTGCAGCACTTCGGGGTCCAGGCGTTCAACGGTGGGCAGTGGGCAATCCAGCAGCCAATCAATGGCGGTGGGGGGAATCAGTTCTTGGGCAGCACTGGCTGTTACCCAGAGACAGGCGCACGTCAGGTATTTTGCGACAGTCATCAAGAGGTCCTGGGCAACCGTGTGAGAGCGGTTTTTTTACCAAGGACCTTTGGTCGAAGAATGTAGGGCGAGAAGACAGCTGATGTACGAAAGCGGAGTTTTGTTTATCGGATCTGTGTCTGCCAGCCGCCGCCCAATGCCTTGTACAACGCGATGCTGGCCTGCAGGCGCGACAGCCGCAGTTGCACATTCTGGTCCTGGGCCGCGTACAGGGTGCGTTGGGTTTCCAGTACTGTGAGCAGGTCTTCGGCACCGGCCTGGTAGCGGCTTTCAGCGATCTGGAAGGCGGTCTGGGCCTGTTGCAGTTCTTCGCTTTGCCATTCGCGCTGCTGGTCGAGACGCGTGATGCTGCTGAGGGCTTTTTCTACGTCGGCAAAGCCGTTGATGATCGCACCGCGATAGGTTTGCAGCAGTTCATCCTGGCGCGCGCGGGCCTTGTCGCGTTCAGCACTTAAACGGCCGTTGTTGAAGATCGGCGCCACCAGCCCGGCGGTCAGCGTGTAGTAGGGGCTGCGCAGGACATCCACGGCCTTGTAGGCGTCGGAGCCCAGGGTTGCGCCGAGGGTGATGGCGGGCAGCATGGCCGCGCGGGCCACGGTGACGTCGGCCTGTGCTGCCGCCAATTGCGCCTCGGCCTTGGCGATATCAGGACGGCGGCTGAGCAATTGGCTCGGCATACCGGCACCGATCGTTGGCCAAGTGAGTGCCTGGAACGGCTCTGCGCCCAGATCCAACGTCTGGACCGGTTGGCCGAGGAGGGCGGCCAGCGTGATCCGCGACTCTTCGGCCAGTTGCTGGATCAGCGGCAGTTGGCGTTGCTGGCTGGCCACCAGGCTTTTTTGCTGGGCCAATTCCAGGGCGGTGGCGGAGCCGGCGTCATAGCGGGTTTGCACCAGGTCGAGCACGTTGCGCGCATTGGCCAGGTTCAGCTCGGCGATTTGCTGGCGCTGCTGCGCGGCCAGGGTTTGCGCGTAGCGGTCGGCCACGCTGCTGAGCAAGGTCAGCTCCACGGTGGCCTGGTCAAATTCGCTGGCGCGCAGGCTATGCAGGGCGCTGTCGCGGGCAGCGGCGCGGCCACCCCAGAAGTCCACTTCGTAGCTGGCGCTGAGGTTGGCGCCAAAGTTGTCGACGGCGTCATCGCTTTGCGTTGCGTCAAGGTCCGGTCCACCCGGGCCGCGCAACAGCTTCTGGCGGCTGGTGGTGAGGTTGAGCTTCACTTCCGGCAACAACGGCGCGCCGGCAATCACTGCACTGGCTTGGGCCTGGCGCACGCGTGCGGTGGCGGCGGCGACGTCGAAACTGTCACGCCGGGCCTGTTCGACCAGACGGTTGAGCTGCGGGCTGCCAAACTGCGTCCACCATTGCTGGTTGGTGGCTTGGGCAGCGTCGCGTTCGGCAAATTGCCAGGCGGCAGGCGCTGCAATCCCGCTGTCGAGCGCGGGCGGGTTGCCGGTGCAGGCGCTGAGTAACACGCACAAGGCAGGCAGGTAGAAGGACTGTTTATTCACTGGTCAACGCCTTAACCGGATCGAGCCGGGCAGCTTTACGGGCCGGCATGAAGCCGAATACGACGCCGGTGACGAGTGCGCAACCAAATGCGCCAAACACCGCCAAGAGGGAGAACTGCACCGCCACCTTGGCCAGTACCAACACGCCGCCGACCAACAAGGCGAGGGCGATGCCACACAAACCGCCGACCACTGAAAGCATCACCGCTTCCGTGAGGAACTGGCGCAGGATGTCGCGCTGGCGTGCGCCGGTGGCCATGCGGATGCCGATTTCACGGGTGCGTTCGCGCACGGTCATCAACATGATGTTCATCACGCCGATGCCGCCCACCAACAGGGAAATCGCCGCAATCGAACCGAGCATCAATGACAGCGTGTTCTGCGTGCGGGCCTCGGCCTGGATCATCGCGGCGTTGTTGGTCAGCTCGTAGTCGCGCTTGCCGTTGTGCAACTTTTGCATCAATTGATCAATGGCGACCTCGGCTTCGTGGACCTTGCGCGCATCCGCCGCCGCGATCACCACATACTCGGGGTTGTAGCTGCCGAACAGGCGCACGCTGGCGGCGGTGTAAGGGATGGCGACGCGGTCGTCACTGTCCTTGTTGCCAGAGGCGGCGCCTTTTTCCGCCAGCACACCGATCACCTGGAACGGCACGTTTTCAATCAGGATGTACTGGCCGATCGGGTTGACCTCGCCTTTGAACAGCTTCTCGCGCACGCGATGGCCGATCACCGCCACGGTGGCGGCGGCGCGCTCGTCGGCGGCCGTGAAGTAACTGCCCTCGACCACCGGCCAATTGAAAATCTCCGGGAAATTGGTGTCATTGCCGCCCACGTAGGCCATGTAGTCCACGTTGCCGTAACGCACCCCGGCTTCGCTGCCGTTGACCGGCATGATGCGCTGGACCTGGGGCAGGGCCGCCAGCGCGTGGACGTCATCGAGGGTGACAATGCCCAGCGGCGTACGCGGGTTCGGCGACGAGCCACTGAGGTAAATGATGTTGGAGCCGAACGCGCCCATTTGCGCCATGACCTGGCGCTTGCTGCCTTCGCCCACCGCCAGCATCACCACCACCGAGGCTACGCCGATGATGATCCCCAGCAGGGTCAGCGCGGTGCGGAAGCGGTTGATCCACATCACCCGCCAGGCGGCTTGCACCGCGTCTACCAGCTCGGCTTTCCACGCGCCATTGTGCTCGGCGCCGTCGGCCAGGCGCTGGCGCAGGTCCACGGCTTGCAGGGCGCCGTTCGCCAATGCCGGTGCAACGACGTTGCCGTCGGCTGAATCGCTGATGATCAGGCCATCGCGAATCTCGATGATGCGGTTGGCCCGCGCCGCCACTTCGCGGTCGTGGGTAATCAGGATCACCACGTGGCCCTGGCTGGCGAGTTCGTCGAGCAGGGTCATGACCTCGGCGCCGCTGTGGCTGTCGAGGGCGCCGGTGGGTTCGTCGGCAAGGATGATATGGCCGCCGTTCATCAACGCGCGGGCAATGGACACCCGCTGTTGCTGACCGCCGGAAAGCTGGTGCGGACGGTTGCCAGTGCGCTCCGCCAGGCCTAGGCGGGTGAGCAGGGCATGGGCGCGGGCATGGCGCTCGGCGGCGCTGATACCGGCATAGATCGCCGGCATCTCGACGTTTTCCTGGGCCGAGCCCGACGGGATCAGGTGGTAGCCCTGGAACACGAAGCCGAAGGCTTCGCGGCGCAGCCAGGCGAGTTCGTCGCTGTCCAGGTGGGCGACGTTCTCCCCGGCGAACAGGTAGTCGCCTGTGCTTGGACGGTCGAGGCAGCCAAGGATGTTCATCAACGTGGACTTGCCGGAGCCCGAGGCGCCAACGATGGCGACGAATTCCCCGGCATGGATCGACAGGTCGATGCCGCGCAACACGTCGACCTGCGGGCTGTCGCCTCCGCCGTAGGACTTGCGGATATGCTTGAGTTCGATCAGGGGCGTGGTCAACTCAACCCCCGTTGCCGTTGGCCGGGCCGATCAGCAGTTGATCACCTTCGTTCAGGCCGTCGAGCACCTGGACGCGCAGGCGGTCGCTGATGCCCACCTGCACCTGGCGTTGTTCGATGCGGCCATTCTTGCCCACGACCTGGGCGATCTGCTGGTTGGCATTGGCCGTGCCCGATAACGCGGCGACCGGCGCGGTGAGGGCGTCCTTGACCTGGCTGGCGACGAAAAATACCTGGGTGGTCATTTCGGCCATCAAGGCGTTGTCGCTGTTGTCCACGTCCAGCAGCACGGTGTACAGCACCACGCGGCCGCTGCCACTTTTGCTGGTGCTGTTGGGGCTGCCGCTGCCCTGGGTTTCATTCAACGGCTTGGGCGGGATCGGCAGGATCTGGCGCACCGTGCTGGTCCAGCGTCGGTTGCCGCCGCTCAGTGTGGTGAAATAGGCGGTCATCCCCGGTTTGACGTGGCCGATGTCGGCTTCCGAGACTTCAGCCCACACGGTCATCGGCGACAATTTGGCGATGCGCAGGATCAACGGCGTCTGCTGCTGGGCGTTGAGGGTCTGGCCGACCCGCGCGTCCACCGCGACCACGGTGCCGGCCATGGGCGCGTAGATGCGCGTGTAGCCCAATTCCGCTTCGTCACTGCGCAGGCTGGCCTGGGCTTGCTGGATCTGCGCCTGGAACATGTCGACCCGCGCCTGGGTGGCGCTCAGTTCGGCCTTGGCGGTTTGCACGTCTTCTTCACGGGTGGCGTTGCCGGCGGCCAGGCGTTGCTGGCGCTGGTACTTCTGGCGCGCCAGTTCGTGCTGGGCCTTTTGCTCCTGCAACTGGGCCTTGAGGTTTTCGATGGCGTAGCGGCTGGCATCCAGCTTGGCTTTTTGCGTGGAAGGGTCGATCTCCACCAGCAACTGGCCTTCCTCGACCTGGTCGCCGGCCTCGACGTGGATCTTGCGGATCTGTCCGGAGGCCTGGGCGCCCACGTCCACGTAACGGCGCGGCTGCAGGGTGCCCAGGGCGGTCACACTGTTTTCGATACTGCCGCGGGTGACAGTGACGGTGGTGAGGGTGTCACGCCCCGGCGGCAGCACTTGCCAGGCCGCGACAGCGATAATGGGGATCAGGCACGCGATAACAAGCAAGGCGCGTCGGGCAGGTCGAGGGCGTTTCATGCTTTGGTTCCAGCCAGGAAAGTTCGGACCGCAGTTGCGGGGAGCTGACAAGTAAACGAGGGAATTACGCGGGGATTTAGGCAGTTACATAAGCAGTTACAGCTCCTTTGAAGAAAAAAATCGTCCGTTGATGCAAGTCTGCTTTAAAAGTAGATGAGAATTACTATAAATTGCACGCACTCAAACTGCCATCACCTGAAGGCTGTCTTTATTTGCACCCAAGGACCTAATGCCGCCACCCGGCGGTCGGGAGTCATGTTGGAAAACTACTATCGCGAGCTGGTGTGTTTCCTCAACGCCAAGCTGGGCAACCGTCAGGTGGCCGAGGATGTGGTGCATGACGCTTATGTTCGGGTGCTGGAACGTTCCAGCGACACGCCCATCGAACAACCCCGTGCCTTTTTGTACCGCACCGCGCTCAACCTGGTGATCGACGGCCATCGGCGCAACGCCTTGCGCCAGGTCGAACCCCTGGACGTGCTGGATGCGCAAGAGTGCTTCGCCAGCAGTTCGCCCCATACCAGTCACGACCACGGCCAGCGCCTGGAGCTGCTCGAACGCGCTCTGGCGGAGCTACCGGCGGCCTGTCGCGACAGCTTCCTGCTGCGCAAGCTCGAAGGTCTGACCCACCTGCAGATCGCCGAACGCCTGTGCATTTCCCGCGCCCTGGTGGAAAAACACATCGTCAACGCCATGAAGCACTGCCGGGTGCGGATGCGCGAGTGGGAAGCGCACTGATCAATGATCAGTTAAATTTTATTTCACTGTCCTCGTTTCCTATCAACACACGGCCTGTTGTTCAGGTCTTGAAGGTATTCCCGCCCCACCGCCAAGGGGCTTATCCAGAGGACACTGGAATGACACAGGCAATTGCTTCGCCCGCGGTTCACGACCTGATCGGTATCGGTTTCGGCCCTTCGAACCTGGCGCTGGCCATCGCCCTGCAGGAGCGCGAAAAGGCCCAGGGCAAACTGGACGTGCTGTTTCTCGACAAACAGGCTGACTACCGCTGGCACGGCAATACCCTGGTGACCCAGAGCGAACTGCAGATCTCGTTCCTCAAGGACCTGGTGACCCTGCGCAACCCCACCAGCCCGTATTCCTTCGTCAACTACCTCAAAGCCCACGACCGCCTGGTGGACTTCATCAACCTGGGCACCTTCTACCCGTGCCGCATGGAGTACAACGACTACCTACGCTGGGTCGCCGGGCAGTTCCAGGCCCAGGCGCGCTATGGCGAGGAAGTGCTGGCCATCGAGCCGATCCTGCACCAGCAGCAGGTTGAAGCGCTGCGCGTGATTTCCCGCGATGCGCTGGGTGAGCAACATGTGCGCACCACCCGTTCGGTGGTGGTCAGCGCCGGCGGCACGCCGCGTATTCCTGAAGCGTTCAAGGCGCTGAAGGGCGACAGTCGGGTGTTCCACCATTCCCAATACCTGGAGCGCATGGCCAGTCAGCCGTGTGTCGAGGGCAAGGCCATGCGCATCGCCATCATCGGCGGTGGCCAGAGCGCGGCAGAAGCCTTCATCGACTTGAATGACAGTTTCCCGTCGGTGCAGGTCGACATGATCCTGCGCGGTTCGGCGCTCAAGCCCGCCGACGACAGCCCGTTCGTCAACGAAGTGTTCTCGCCGGCCTTCACCGACCTGGTGTTCCAGCAAGAGGGTGCCGAGCGTGAGCGTTTGGTCGCCGAATACCAGAACACCAACTATTCGGTGGTGGACTTGGACCTGATCGAGCGTATCTACGGCATCTTCTACCGCCAGAAAGTCTCCGGCATCGCGCGCCAGGCGTTCCGCACCATGACCGTGGTCGAGAAGGCCACCCCTGGCCCGCTGGGCATCGAACTGGTGCTGCGCAACAACGCCAACGGCGACACCAGCATCAATCACTACGACGCGGTGATCCTGGCCACTGGCTACGAGCGCCAGACGCACCGCGCCTTGCTCGCGCCGCTGGAAGACTACCTGGGTGACTTCGAGGTGGCGCGTGACTACCGCATCGTCACTGACGAGCGTTGCAACGCCGGTATCTACATCCAGGGCTTCAGCCAGGCCAGCCACGGCTTGAGCGATACTTTGCTGTCGGTGTTGCCGATTCGCGCGGATGAAATTGCCGCGTCGTTGTATGCGCTGGACCGTGGGCGCGGCAAGGGGCGCTCGGTGCAGGACCTGTTGCTCGCCACGGCAAGCTGACAGGCTGCACTTGTGACCCGGAGGGTTGGCTGATACTGTACAAAAAACCAGTATCGGTAACCCTCCATGCAGTTGATCGAAAAACTCAGCATCCTCGCCGACGCCGCCAAGTACGATGCTTCGTGCGCCAGCAGTGGCGCGCCCAAGCGTAGCTCCGAGGGCAAGGCGGGGCTGGGTTCCACCGATGGCATGGGCATTTGCCACAGCTACACGCCGGACGGGCGATGTGTGTCGCTGCTCAAGGTGTTGCTCACCAACTTCTGTCTTTACGACTGCCAGTACTGCGTCAACCGCCGCTCCAGCGACGTGCCCCGCGCGCGTTTCAGCCCGGAGGAGGTGGTTACCCTGACCCTGGATTTCTACCGGCGCAATTGCGTCAGCGGGCTGTTTCTCAGTTCCGGCATCATCCGTTCGTCCGACTACACCATGGAGCAGTTGGTGCGGGTCGCCAAATTGCTGCGCGAAGAGCATGACTTTCGCGGCTATATCCATCTCAAGACCATTCCCGACGCCGATCCGGCACTGATCGCCGAAGCCGGAAAGTATGCCGATCGCCTGAGCGTGAACATCGAACTGCCCACCGAGGCCAGCCTGCAGACCCTGGCGCCGGAAAAAAAGATCGTGTCAATCAAGCAGGCCATGCAGACCATCTACACCGGCGAGCAGACGGTCCGCAACGAACCGCGCGCGCCGCGTTTTGCCCCGGCCGGGCAGAGCACGCAACTGATTGTCGGCGCCGACGACACCGATGACAGCACCATCCTCCACGGTGCCGAGGCGTTGTACGGCAACTTCAAGCTGCGCCGCGTGTACTACTCGGCGTTCAGCCCCATCCCCAACAGCCCGAAAAGTGTGCCTTTGGCAGCACCGCCCTTGATGCGCGAGCACCGCTTGTACCAGGCGGACTTTTTGCTGCGCAGTTATGGCTTCAGCGCCAACGAGCTTTTCCAAGGCCCCGGCCACCTGGCCCTGGATATCGACCCCAAGCTGGCCTGGGCCCTGGAAAACCGTGAGGTGTTCCCCCTGGACCTGAACCGCGCCGAACCGACCTTGATCGCGCGTATCCCAGGCATTGGCCTGCGCACCACCCAACGCCTGGTGGACCTGCGCCGTGAGCGCAAGATCCGCTTCGAAGACCTGACGCGCATGCGGTGTGTGCTGGCCAAGGCCAAGCCGTTTTTCATCACCAGCGACTACCACCCGCAACAGGCCGACAGCACCAGCGTGTTGCTGCGCGAGCAATTGCGCGACCGTCCGCAGCCGCAGCAAATGGGCTTGTGGGGATGATCAGCCTGGAGTGCAACAACCTGTTCAGCACCTGGCGCGAGCAGGCGCGCTGGCTACTGAGCCATCAAGTCGACCCCAGCCAGGTGAGCTGGGGCGAGGCCGAGGTGGCGGACCTGTTTGCCACCGACGAACCGATTCCCGAAGGCTTGGGGCCTTACCAGACGCGGGTGCCCAAGGCCCTGCTGGAATTGCTGGAGTCGGCCGCCTGTTACCACGGCGACCAGCGCTGGAGCCTGTTGTATGAAGTGTTGTGGCGCGTCAGTCATGGTGACCGCACGGCGATGCTGGCGGGCGACAAGTTGGGCAGTGAGTTGCAGCGGCGGATCAAGCAAGTCAGTCGCGAGGCGCACCATCTGCATGCGTTTGTGCGATTTGTCGCGCTACCGGCCGGGGCGGGGCTGGAGTTGCCGGAATATGTGGCCTGGCATGAGCCGGCCCACGACATCCTGAAGTCCGCCAGTCAGCATTTTGTAGGACGGATGGGGCGCCATCGCTGGATGATCGCCACGCCGTTGGATGGGGTGTATTACGACGGCGAGCAGCTTGTTCATCAGCGCGAGTGCCCCGAGGCTTGGCGCCAGCTGGCACAGAATGTCGAGGACCCCCACAGTGCGATGTGGCTGACCTATTACAGCCACATCTTCAACCCGGCACGCTTGAACCCCAAGGTGATGGAGGGGCATCTGCCGAGCCGGTTTTGGAAAAACCTGCCCGAGGGCAAGTTGATTCCGGGTTTGATCACCGAGGCGCGGACGGGGAAGCAGAAGGACGGGCAGGCAAAGTTGATTGGTGCAAAACCGGGTCGCCAGATTGCCAACCCCCACCGAGCGCGGTGACCAACCCCACGCTCGCCTGCAACTGACGGGTCTGTACCGCCTGCAACGTGCGTTGTGCCTGCAAGGCTGCCGTCTGTGCGGTGACCACGTCCAGGTAGCTAACCGCGCCGGCCTCGTAGCTGTTCATCGCCAGCGTTTGTGTGTGTTGCGCTGCATCCGCCGCCGCCTGCTCATCCTGGGCTTCCTGTTGCAGGTCTCGTAGCTGCGCCAGGTTGTCCTCGACTTCGCGCACCGCTTTCAAGACATGGCTGCGGTATTGCGCCGAGGCTTCTTCAAACTCGGCTTTGGCTTGGCGTTCATTGGCGCTCAAGCGGCCGCCATCAAAGATCGGCAAGTTCACCAGTGGGCCCAGCGCCCAATAGCGATTGCCCGCCGACAGCAGGTTACCGACGCCTTGCGTCTGCCCACCGATCAGCCCGGTCAGGCTGAAGTCCGGGTACCACGCGGCCTTGGCTACGCCGATATTGGCATTGGCTGCAAACACCCGGCGTTCCGCCGCCGCGATATCTGGCCGACGTTGCAGCAGGTGGCTCGGTAGCTGCGAAGGAATCCCCGGCAGCGCAATCAACCTCTCGCTTGGCGACAAACTGAAATTACTGGCGGCCACGCCCACCAATTCGCCTATCGCATGTTCGGTGAGGTTGCGTTGGCCCTGTACTTCATCCCATTGCGCCTTGGCTTCGGCCAACTGATTCTGCGCGCGCGTCAGGTCGAGCTCCGACGCAATCTGGCCCTCATATCGGCTGCGAGTCAGTTGCAATGCCTGGCTGAAATCATCCAGCGAACTCTTGAGAATCCGAGCCTGGGCATCCAGCCCGTTGAGCTGCACGTACAAGGTCGCCAACTGATGTTGCAGGCTCAAGCGCGCCACCGCCAAATCATCGCCGGACGCCTGTGCCTGTGCATCTCCGGCCGCCACCTGGTTGCGGATTTTGCCCCACAGGTCCAGGTCGTAGCTCAGTGAAAACCCTGCGGTGTTGCTGTTGTACACCGATGGCTGCGTATCCCCTCGCAGCGGCCGCGAGTCCGATTGCCGCTGGCGCAATGGCTGCGCGCTGGCGGTGATCTGCGGGAACAACCCCGCATGCAATTGGCTGGCATAGGCCTGGGACGCATCGAAGTGCGCGAGTGCCGCCGCCAAGTCGGGGTTGGCCTTGAGCAGTTGCTGTTGCAGGTCGTTCAGGCGCGAATCCTGGTAGAGCGTCCACCATTCGGGGGCCAATTGATCGGACGGTTGCGCGCTGTGCCAGGGACCGTCGCTGGTCTGTTCGCGATACCCGGCCGGCAGGTCAACAGTAGGCACCTTGTAGGTCGGCGCCATCGAGCAGCCCTGCAACGCCAGCAGCGTCAGCGCTGCCAGGGGTTTAAGCCTTAGGCGCATGCGCACCTCCGGCGGCGGCCAGTTGCACTGGGTCGCCTTCACGCAGGGCGTCCGGCGGGTTGTCGACCACGCGGTCGGCGGGTTTCAGGCCTTGGTCGATGACCAGGCGTTCGCCCAGGTCCAGGCCGATGTGAATGTCCTGCAGGTGCACGTGATTCTGCACATCCAGCACCGCCACCTGTGTGCCTTGGGCACGGAAGATCAACGCGCTGGCCGGAATGCTCACGCCGTGGGTATCCGCCGGAATCGGCAAGGTGGTTTCGGCGTAGTCACCGGGGAGCAATTCGCCATTAGGGTTATCGGCCACGAACTGCGCAAGCAAGGTGCCGGAACGGCGGTCGATGGCGGTGGAATCACCGATCAGGCGCGCCTTGAAGTGCTCACCGGGGTGCTCGGGCACAGTCAGCTCGGCTTCAAGGCCGGGGTGGATGACCGCCGCGTAGTTCTGCGGCACGGGCACATACAGGCGCAATTGATGGGTGTCGGCGATGTTGAACAGCTCGGGATCGCTGTCGGTGTCGGCCTTGATCAATTGGCCGATATCGGTGTTGCGTGCGGTGATGGTGCCGGCGAACGGCGCGCGGATCGTCTTGTAGCTTTCCAATGCGGACAGCCGCGCATAGTCGGCAGCGGCGGCTTCGGCGTTGGCTTTTGCGGCGGCGGCGTTGGAGGTTTTTTCATCGGCCTCCTGACGCGATACCGAATGGCTGGCGAGCAGGTTTTGCCAGCGCGTCGCGGTGGTTTCGGCCAGGCGTGCGTTGGCCTGTTCCTGTATCAGCCGTGCATGGGTTTGCGCCAGTTGCTGGTCCAGGTCGGGGCTGTCGATCTCGGCAAGGATTTGCCCGGCTTTGACCTGGGTGCCGATGTCGGCTTTCCAGTCTTTCAAGTAGCCGCTGACGCGGGCGTGAATCGGCGCCTTGCTCCAGGCTTCCAGGTGCGCCGGCAAGCGCAGGGTGTCGCCGGCGGCATTCTGCTGCGGTTGGAACACCATCACCTGCGGGACGGCGGCGGTTTCGGTCCAGGCGGTGACCGATTGTTCGTGCAGCGTGCGGGCGTGCAGGCCGTTGGCGACCAACAGGGCGGCCAGGGTCAGGCCGCCGACACCCATGAGCATCAGACGCTTGCGCGAGGGTTTGTGATCAGGCGACATGAGACGTTTCTCCAGCAGTGGCGCGAGTAGGGTGACGGCCGTGGACCAGGCTGAAGACCACGGGGACAAACAACAGGGTGGCGGTGGTGGCGAGGATCAGGCCACCGATCACCGCCCGGCCGAGCGGGGCGTTTTGCTCCTCGGAAATCGCCAGGGGCAACATGCCGATGATCATCGCCAGGGCGGTCATGCACACCGGGCGAAAGCGCGTGTAACCGGCTTCCAGCGCGGCCTTGAGCGCATCGCCATGTTCGGCCAGGCGTTCACGGCAGAAGCTCACCACCAGGATCGAGTTGGCGGTGGCTACGCCCATGCACAGGATCGCGCCGGTCAAGGCGGGCACCGACAACGAGGTGCCGCTGAGGAACAGCATCCACACGATCCCCGCCAGTGCGGCCGGCAAGGCGGTGATGATCACGAACGGATCGACCCACGACTGGAAGTTGACCACGATCAGCAGGTAGATCAGCACCACCGCGCCAAGCAAGCCAAAGCTCAAGCCGCTGAAGGCTTCGTGCAGCGCATCGATCTGCCCGTGCAGGCTGATCACCGCGCCTTTGGGGCGCATGGACGCGGTGTCATCCAGCACTTTCTGCACGTCACGGGCCACGCCGCCGAGGTCGCGACCTTGCACGTTGGCGTACAGGTCCAGGGTCGGTTCGATGTTGTAATGGGTCACCACTGCCGGGCTTTGCACCCGGGAGATGGTGGCCACGCCGCCAAGGATCTGCGACTGGCCATCGGCGCCGGTCACCGGCAGCGCTTCCAGCGAAGGCAGGCTGTCGAGGCGATATTGCGGGGTGGCGGCGACGATCGAGTAGGACACGCCGTTGGCGGGGTTGAGCCAGAAGGTTGGTGCCACTTGAGAACTGCCGGCGAGGGAGGCGACCATGCTGTTGGTCACGTCACGTTCGGTAATGCCCAGGCCGTTGGCGCGCAGGCGGTCGACGTTGACCTGCAAGGACGGGTAGCCGGTGGACTGCTGGATGCGCAGATCAGCGATGCCGGGTACGTGCTGCAGGCGCCGCTCCAGTTCCACCGCATAGGCGCGGTTTTCTTCATCGCTGCGCCCGGAGATTTTCACGTCCAGCGGGGCCGGGGCGCCGAAGTTGAGGATCTGGCTGCTGATGTCGGCTGGCAGGAATGCGAAGTGGCTACCGGGGAAGCTTTCCGGCAGGGTTTCGCGCAGTTTCTTCACGTAATCGGCGGTGGGCGCGTGGTCTTTTTTCAGGCTGACCTGGATGTCGCCGTCCTGCGGGCCGATGGTGCCGCTGCTGCTGTAGGCCATGTCGATACCGCTGAGCGGGATGCCGATGTTGTCGACGATGGTGTCGAGTTCTTCGGCGGGAATCACCTCGCGAATCCGCGCTTCAATGCGGTCGAAGGCGGCGGCGCTTTCTTCGATGCGCGTGCCCAGTGGCAAGCGCACGTGCAGGGCCAATGCACCCGCGTCGGTGGCCGGGAAGAAGTCCTGGCCGAGGCTCGGCAGCAACAGGAACGACGCCAGCACGCAAGCCAGGAAACCGACGATAAAGCCCTTGCGATTACCCAAGGCCAAGGTCAGCAGACCATGGTAGGTGTCGCGGATGTTCGAGAAGTGCCGTTCAAAGCCCTGCTGGAAATTCAGCACCGATTGCAGCACGCGATTGCGCGGTTTCTTGTGCTGCTCGCCCTCGTGGTGGTTGATGAATGCATCTTCCGGATGATGCCCGGCGCCTGGCTCCGGCGTGTGCGGCTTGAGCAGGAACATCGCCAGGGTCGGCACCAGCGTACGCGAAAGAATGAACGAACTGGCCATGGCAAAGATCACCGCCAGGGCCATCGGCCGGAACAGGTAACCGGCGATGCCTTGCAGCAAAAACATCGGCACGAACACGATGCAGATACACAGCAGCGAGACGAACGCCGGGCCGACGATCTGTGCGGCGCCGTCGAGGATCGCGGTCTTCACCGCCTTGCCTTGTTCCAGGTGCCAGTTGATGTTTTCGATGGTCACCGTGGCGTCGTCCACCAGGATCCCCACCGCCAACGCCAGCCCGCCGAGGGTCATCACGTTGAGGGTTTGCCCGCTGACCGCCAGCAGTGCAATCGCCGACAGCACGGCCAGGGGAATCGAGGCGGCAATAATGATCGTGGAACGCCAACTGCCGAGGAACAGCAGGATCATCGCACTGGTCAGCAGTGCGGCAATGATGCCTTCCTGGGCCACGCTGCCCACCGACTGTTTGACGAACACCGAGGCGTCCCCCAGCAGCGAGGTCTTCAGCGACGGCGGCAAGGTCTCGTTGATGCGCGGCAGCATCTGGCGGATGCCGTCGATGATCGACAGGGTGGAGATGCTGCCGTTTTTCAGCGCTGGCATCAGGACCGCACGGTGGCCGTCGACGCGCACGATATTGGTCTGCGGCGGCGAGCCGTCGCGCACGTGGGCCACTTGCCCGATGGTGATCAAGGCTCCATCGACGGTCTTGATCGGCAGGTCATTCAGCTCATCGATGGCCTTGGGGCTGTTGTTGAGCAGGATCGTGTATTCGTTGGGGCCGAGTTTGGCGGTGCCCACCGGGATGATCTGGTTCTGCAGGGCCAAGGCGTTCCCCACGTCCTGGGCCGACAAGCCTTTGGCGGCCAGCGCCTGTGGGTCGAGGTCCAGCGTGATCTGGCGCTGCTTGCCGCCCATGGGCGTCGGCATGGCCAGGCCGGGCAGGGCGCTCAGGGGCAGGCGGATGTTGTTCTGCACCAAGTCGCGGATCTTGGCTTCCGAGAGGCTGGGGCTGGAGAACGCCATCTGCAAAATCGGCACCGTGGAGGCGCTGTAGTTGAGGATCAGCGGCGGCGTGATGCCCGGCGGCATCTGCTTGAGCACGGTTTGTGACACCGCTGTCACCTGGGCGTTGGCGGTGCGGATATCCACGCCGGGCTGGAAAAAGATCTTGACGATGCCCATGCCGGGCAGGAATTGCGATTCGATATGCTCGATGTCGTTGACGGTGGTGCTCAGGGAGCGTTCATAGGTGTAGATCACCCGACCGGCCATGGCGTCCGGCGAGAGGCCGTTGTACTGCCAGACCACGGCAACCACGGGGATGCCGATGTCCGGGAAAACGTCAGTGGGGGTACGCAGGGCCGCCATCGGCCCGATGATGCAGATGAATATGGCCAACACGATAAACGTGTACGGCTTTTGCAGTGCGGTCTTTACCAGCCCGAGCATGCGTGAAACCTCCGGAGGGAGCAGGATTGCAAACCCCGGCAGTCTTGCCCGACCCACCTAACACGCACCTTTCAGGCAGGTGAAGGAACATTTAGGAAGGGACTGAAGATCGTTTCATATGTATTCATTTGTTCTACAAAGGGTGGCTCCTCAAGCTTGTAGCCCATCGGACACATCGTCTTTCTTTGGAGCCCTGCCATGTCACTCAAACCTCTGTTTTTGATCCCCGCCCTCGGTGCTGTGCTGTTGTTGTCGGCGTGCGCCGGCCCGATCCCCAAGGCCGACCCGAGCGAAGCGTGGATCGGTCTGAAAGAAGAGGCCCCCAACGACCTGATGGCCGAACGCGTGGACGGCAAGCGCGTGGATGACGGACGTTTCTTTGAAGTGACGCCTGGAGACCATCGCCTGGATGTGACGCTGTTCGAAGAAGAGCCAGGCGACGACAACCAGCAGGACTGCCAGGGTCGGGTCGAGTACAAGGATTTCAAGGCAGGTGAGCACTACACCCTGGTGGAGTCGAGCCTGGGCACCACCGTGCGCGCATCCTTGATGGATGGTCACGGCAAGGAAGTCGCGGCGACTCAGGACTTCAATTGCATGCCGGGCTAGGCGTGATGTACCGCCACCTTATGGGGCTTGGCGGGTGCAGCGGGTTTGACGTGGGGGTGATGGTGCCGACGGGTGATGCGCAACACCCCCCACAACATGGCGCCGGCTACCGCCAGCCAACCGCAGATCAACAGGATAATCGTTGTTGCAAGGCTCATTCGGGCCTCCTTTCGCCCCGCAGGGGGCACACACAGTCTTCTCAATGGACAGTCTAGCTACCTGGCGGTTGCCTGCTATTGACCAATGGTCGTGTCTGTCCAACTTCTTTGCTCTATCCGCGTCCTTTACTAAGCCTGCGGGCTATACCCGCGTGGCAGAGCGTCCTATGATCAGGGCCCTTACCGGCAGTTGATCAAGAGAGTAGAAAATTGCGGTTACGGTCGAACCTGAAAACATCCTTGTTCCTCGCGTGTGCCTTGGGCCTTGCGGCGTGTTCCTCCACCCCGTCGAGACTGGCCGGCCTGCCGGAGCGTGTCGAACTCAATGGCGTGCCGACTTTTCGCAGCGAGGCTTACCAAAGCGGTCCTACGTCTTTAGCCAGCATGCTGTCGCAACAAGGCATTGTCATGACACCGGGGCTGTTGGATAAACCGTTGCATCTGCCGGGCGGCGAAGCCGACCTTGAGCGCAACATGCAGGTGCTGGCGCGCGAGTACGGGCTGATGGTGTATCCGCTGGAGGCCAAGCTGACGGCAGTGCTGGCCCAGGTGGCGGCGGGTTATCCGGTGATGGCGCGGATTGGCGGCGGGCTATGGTCGGACGCGCACTACGTGGTCGTGGTGGGGTTCAACCAGCAGAAAAGCACGGTGTTGTTGCGCTCGGGGATGGATCGGCGTTTGCTGATGAGCTTCAGCGACTTTGAGTCCAAATGGAAAAGCGCCGGCAGTTGGGCGATCCTCACCCAGCGCCCGAGCCAGTTGCCGGCGAATGTGGATACACAACGGTGGCGGGACTCGGCGAATGCGACGGCCCAGGCCGGGCAGGAGCGGGCGGCGGCGCAGGCGCTGAAGGTGTTGGCGGAACGCAAATAAACAAACGGCGCTATCAAAGCGCCGTTTTTTATATCGCTTAGCGACGGGCTTCCGCAGCGTTGGGGCGATTCTTCAGGTTCTTGTCGGCCTTGTAGCGCAGCGCCACATCCGGCACCGAACCGCTCTTGCCGGTCTCGACCCAATTGCGGATACGGCTGGCATCGGCAAAGTGGGTGAATTTGCCGAAAGCATCCAGGATCACCAACGACACCGGACGGTTGCCCATGCTGGTCACCAGCACCAGACAGTGGCCGGCCTGGTTGGTGAAACCGGTCTTGGTCAGCTTGATATCCCAGTTGGCGCGGTTGATCAGGTGGTCGGTGTTGGAGAACCCCAGGGTGTAGTTGGGCTTGCGGAACGACACGGTCTTTTCCTTGGTGGTGCTCAACTGGCTCAGCAACGGGTAGTGACGCGCGGCGGCCAGCAGCTTGCTCAGGTCACGGGCGGTGGACACGTTGTGGATCGACAGGCCCGTGGGTTCTACATAATGAGTGCTGGTCATGCCCAGCGCCTTGGCCTTGGCGTTCATCGCCGCGATAAACGCCGGGTAGCCGCCTGGGTAGTGGTGCGCCAGGCTGGCGGCGGCACGGTTTTCCGAGGACATCAGGGCGATCAGCAGCATCTCCTTGCGCGGCATTTCACTGCCGATTTTCACGCGGGAGAACACGCCTTTCATTTCCGGCGTGTCCTTGATGTTGATATCGATGTACTCATCCATGTTCTGCTTGGCTTCCAGCACGATCAGGCCGGTCATCAACTTGCTCACCGAGGCGATTGGCACCACCACGTCGGGGTTGCTGGAATAAATGACTTTATTGGTCTGCAGGTCCACCAGCATGGCGCTGCCGGAAGCGATTTGCAGTTTGGACGTGTCACGCGGGGCCTGGGTGGTTTCGGCGGCGTGCGCGAAGGTGCCTGTGAAAGCAAAAAATAGGCTGACAATAGAGAGACGAATTTTCACGCGGGTGAACTCGCTAAAAAAGTAAGGAAATACCGTTCGGGAACGGGTTTTTGATAAATGCCGTTACATTTTAGGAGTATGGATCAGAAACTGTCGAATGTTCTTCTAGAACCCGATGAAAGTTCTTAAAAACTAAGAAAAAACAGGGTTTATTGCGGGCAATAAAAAGCCCTGCGATAAGGCAGGGCTTTTTCAGTACGCCTGGTTATTACGCGTGCAGGGTCTCTGCGGCGTACAGGGTATTTTCCAGCAGGCAAGCGCGAGTCATCGGGCCGACGCCGCCTGGCACTGGCGTGATCCAGCCGGCGCGGGGCAGGGCGGTTTCGTACACCACATCGCCCACCAGCTTGCCGTCGTCCTGGCGGTTGATGCCCACGTCGATGACGATGGCGCCTTCCTTGATCCATTCACCTTTGACCAGTCCTGGCTTGCCGGCAGCAACCACAACCAGGTCGGCGCGGCCGACGTGGCCGGCGAGGTCTTTGGTGAAACGGTGGGTGACGGTCACAGTGCAACCGGCCAGCAACAATTCCATGGCCATCGGACGGCCGACGATGTTGGAGGCGCCGACAACGACCGCATCGAGGCCGTACAGGTCGACACCGGTGCTTTCCAGCAGGGTCATGATGCCTTTTGGCGTGCACGGACGCAGCAGTGGGATGCGCTGGGCCAGGCGGCCGACGTTATAAGGGTGGAAACCGTCGACGTCTTTGTCGGGGCGAATGCGCTCCAGCAATTTGGAGGCGTCCAGATGCTCGGGCAATGGCAGTTGCAGCAGGATGCCATCGATCTTCGGGTCTTCGTTGAGGCTGTCGATCAGGTCGGTCAGGGCCTGCTGGGTGGTTTCGGAAGGCAAGTCGTAGGCCTTGGAAATAAAGCCGACCTCTTCACAGTCTTTACGCTTGTGCGAGACATAAACCTGAGAGGCAGGATCGCTGCCGACCAGGATCACCGCGAGGCCAGGCGTGCGCAGGCCTTGCTGGCTGCGCTCGGTGACTCGTTTGGCGATCTGCTGGCGCAGGCTGGCGGCGATTGATTTGCCGTCGATAAGTTGTGCAGTCATTACGCGTGATTAACCATCGAGAGGGGGAAGAAAAGTGCGCGCATTCTCGCATGCCAGGACGTGAGGGCAAAGGCGCTTGGTCTGCAAATTGCCCTAACCCCTTAAATAAAATCAGTTTTTTTCAAAAAAGATTTGACGGGTTTCGAGGGCGTCTATACTATTCGTCGCACTTGTCGGGCACAGCCTAGCACTGGTTAAGAAGGTCGAGCAGAATAGCGTGTTGTTCTGTAAGGCTGGAAGCACTTAGTTTGTAATCCTCCAAGAGTACAGATTAATCAGGCGCCCGTAGCTCAGCTGGATAGAGCATCCGCCTTCTAAGCGGATGGTCGCAGGTTCGAGTCCTGCCGGGTGCGCCATTAGGCAGCTTTGGCACAAGTAGCGCTATATGGTGGGCGTAGCTCAGTTGGTAGAGCACGGGATTGTGACTCCCGTTGTCGAGGGTTCGATCCCCTTCGTCCACCCCATATTTTAAAAGGCGCCAGATTAATCGTCTGGCGCCTTTGCTTTAAGAGCTTCAAGCGCGGATGTGGTGGAATTGGTAGACACACTGGATTTAGGTTCCAGCGCCGCGAGGCGTAAGAGTTCGAGTCTCTTCATCCGCACCAAATAAAGCTTGGTCCCGTCGAAAGGCAGGGCAGGGCTCGACAAAGAAGTGGTTTGGTTTCTTTGTTAACGCAATATGGTGGGCGTAGCTCAGTTGGTAGAGCACGGGATTGTGACTCCCGTTGTCGAGGGTTCGATCCCCTTCGTCCACCCCATATTCGAAAGGCGCCAGATTTAACAGTCTGGCGCCTTTTTTGGTTTCAGCGGTTCGAAATATCCAGCGGCTGCAGGTATTGGGGCGCGATGGCAGGGCGTTTCGTCGTATTTATGTATCTCGATGATGCTGCGCTGCCTGCCAGCCCTGTTTGCGGGGGTGGCCGTCAGGGAGATGGATGACGACTTCTTCTATATATAGGAGGGGCGGCGCAGAGCCCTGGCGTGATGGGTTGTATTTGTCACCGGGGCGAGGTGCATCCGTGCCTTCGTACCGATAAATTGCCGGCTGTTTTCGGGCGTATTTGCAGTAGGGTGACTTCTTGAGTTTGACCCACTAGAATGCATGCCCTTGATTGGGGTCGGAAATGGCCGGCTAACGTCTGTGCAACGAGGAATATCCATGCAAGTTTCTGTTGAAAATACTACTGCTATCGAGCGTCGCCTGAGCATCACCGTGCCGGCTGAGCGCATCGAAACTGCGGTCAACAAGCGTCTGCAGCAGACTGCCCAGAAGGCCAAGATCGCTGGTTTCCGTCCAGGCAAAGTGCCAATGAGCGAAATCAAGCGCCGTTTTGGTGCCGATGCGCGCCAGGAAGCTGTCGGTGACGTGATCCAGGCTTCGTTCTACGAAGCTGTTGTCGAGCACAAGCTGAACCCAGCGGGTTCGCCGTCGATCGAGCCTAAGTCCCTGGAAGCTGGCAAGGACCTGGAATACGTTGCTGTATTCGAAGTGTTCCCTGAATTTGAAGTGGCCGGTTTCGAAGGTATCGAAATCGAGCGTCTGAGCGCCGAAGTGGCTGATTCGGACCTGGACAACATGCTGGAAATCCTGCGCAAGCAGAACACCCGTTTCGAAGTGGCCGACCGCGCTGCCCAGAACGAAGACCAGCTGAACATCGATTTCGTTGGCAAGGTTGACGGCGAAGTCTTCGCTGGCGGCTCCGCCAAGGGTACTCAGCTGGTGCTGGGTTCCAACCGCATGATCCCGGGCTTCGAAGACGGCCTGGTTGGCGCCAAAGCCGGCGAAGAGCGCGTTCTGAACCTGACCTTCCCTGCTGACTACCAGAACCTGGACCTGGCTGGCAAAGCCGCCGAGTTCACCGTGACCGTCAACAGCGTTTCCGAGCCTAAGCTGCCAGAGCTGAACGAAGAGTTCTTCGCTCAATTCGGCATCAAGGAAACCGGCATCGAAGGCTTCCGCACCGAAGTTCGCAAGAACATGGAGCGCGAGCTGCGTCAGGCCATCAAGTCCAAGGTCAAGAACCAGGTCATGGACGGTCTGCTGGCCGCCAACCCGATCGAAGTGCCTAAGGCCCTGCTGTCCAACGAAGTGGATCGCCTGCGCGTTCAAGCTGTTCAGCAGTTTGGTGGCAACATCAAGCCTGACCAACTGCCGGCCGAGCTGTTCGAAGAGCAAGCCAAGCGCCGCGTTGTGCTGGGCCTGATCGTGGCTGAAGTGGTCAAGCAGTTCGACCTCAAGCCTGACGAAGACCGCGTTCGCGAAATGATCCAGGAAATGGCTTCGGCCTACCAGGAGCCTGAGCAGGTCGTGGCTTGGTACTACAAGAACGATCAGCAACTGAACGAAGTGCGTTCGGTTGTGCTGGAAGAACAAGTTGTGGATACTGTTCTGCAGAAGGCTAAGGTGACCGATAAAGCGGTCTCTTACGAAGAAGCAGTCAAACCGGCGGAAGCAGCACAAGCCGACTGATTGTCCAACTCGTTGGAAATACAACCATAAGCCAGCCTCGCGCTGGCTTATGCGTTTTCAAGACATGACTATTTGGGAGTAACTGCAGAGCATGTTCCGTAATTCCTATATTCAGCAGAACTCTGATGTCCAGGCCGCTGGCGGCCTGGTCCCGATGGTTGTCGAGCAGTCCGCTCGTGGCGAACGCGCCTACGACATCTACTCGCGCCTGCTCAAGGAGCGAGTGATCTTTCTGGTGGGCCCCGTAGAGGACTACATGGCCAACCTGATCTGTGCGCAGCTGCTGTTCCTTGAAGCGGAAAACCCGGACAAGGACATCCATCTCTATATCAACTCGCCGGGCGGTTCGGTGACAGCAGGTATGTCGATCTACGACACCATGCAGTTCATCAAGCCGAACGTCTCGACCACGTGCATCGGCCAGGCCTGCAGCATGGGCGCATTCCTGCTGACCGCCGGTGCCGAAGGCAAGCGTTTCTGCCTGCCGAACTCGCGCGTGATGATTCACCAGCCACTGGGCGGTTTCCAGGGCCAGGCGTCGGACATCGAAATCCACGCCAAGGAAATCCTGTTTATTCGCGAGCGCCTCAATACGTTGATGGCCAAGCACAGCGGGCACACCCTGGAAGAAATCGAGCGCGATACCAACCGCGACAACTTCATGAGTGCCGAAGCTGCGAAAGCATACGGGTTGATCGACGACGTGATCAGCCAGCGCCCCGCTTAATATAAGCTGCTCAAAATAGGGCTGGTCGGCATGTCCGACCACTGGCGGGCTTGAAAAAGCCCGCATAAGCCTTCATCTTGTGTTGCAAGCCTATCGGATTTGGATCGAACGAATGACTGACACCCGCAACGGCGAGGACAACGGCAAGCTGCTCTATTGCTCCTTCTGTGGCAAAAGCCAGCATGAAGTGCGCAAATTGATTGCCGGCCCCTCGGTCTTTATCTGCGACGAGTGCGTCGACCTGTGCAATGACATCATCCGTGAGGAGGTGCAGGAAGCCCAGGCCGAAAGCAGCGCGCATAAATTGCCTTCGCCTAAAGAAATCAGCGGCATCCTTGACCAGTACGTGATTGGTCAAGAGCGTGCAAAGAAGGTTCTGGCCGTAGCGGTGTACAACCACTACAAACGCTTGAACCAGCGTGACAAGAAAGGCGACGAAGTTGAACTCGGCAAGAGCAACATCTTGCTGATCGGTCCTACAGGCTCGGGTAAAACCCTGCTGGCAGAGACCCTCGCTCGCCTGCTGAACGTTCCGTTCACCATCGCCGACGCCACCACCCTCACCGAGGCTGGCTACGTGGGTGAAGACGTCGAGAACATTATTCAGAAACTGCTGCAGAAGTGCGACTACGACGTAGAGAAAGCCCAGATGGGTATTGTCTACATCGACGAAATCGACAAGATCTCGCGCAAGTCGGACAACCCGTCGATCACCCGGGACGTTTCCGGTGAAGGCGTGCAGCAAGCCCTGTTGAAACTGATCGAAGGCACGGTCGCTTCCGTACCGCCACAAGGCGGTCGCAAGCACCCGCAGCAGGAATTCCTTCAGGTTGATACGCGCAACATCCTGTTTATCTGTGGTGGTGCGTTCTCCGGCCTGGAAAAAGTCATCCAGCAGCGTTCGACCCGTGGCGGCATCGGCTTCAGTGCCGAAGTGCGCAGCAAGGAAGAAGGCAAGAAGGTTGGCGAGTCCCTGCGTGAAGTCGAGCCTGACGATCTGGTCAAGTTCGGTCTGATCCCGGAATTCGTGGGTCGTCTGCCAGTCCTGGCGACGTTGGACGAGCTGGATGAGGCTGCTCTTATCCAGATCCTCACCGAGCCGAAAAACGCCCTGACCAAGCAGTACGCCAAGTTGTTCGAGATGGAAGGTGTAGACCTCGAGTTCCGTACCGACGCTCTCAAATCGGTGGCCAAGCGGGCACTGGAGCGCAAGACCGGTGCACGTGGCCTGCGTTCGATTCTGGAAGGCGTGTTGCTCGACACCATGTACGAAATCCCCTCGCAGTCCGAGGTGAGTAAAGTGGTGATCGACGAAAGCGTTATAGAAGGTAAGTCCAAGCCACTGTATATCTACGAAAACAGTGAGCCGGCTGCCAAGGCTGCGCCTGACGCGTAAGCGTTCCGCAGTTTCGGTATAAACAAGGGGCCTCCAGGGGCCCCTTTGTTTTTACGGCGTTTTTTACCCCAAGGCGTTTACTGCGTTTAACTGCTGGCAATAAGCTTGTTTTTTTTGCATGCAGCCCCCATCTTGGTTTCAAGCTTATTTTTCATCTGTCATAGAGGCGAAATCATGAAGACCACCATTGAATTGCCTCTCCTGCCGTTGCGTGATGTCGTCGTCTATCCGCACATGGTTATCCCGCTGTTCGTGGGGCGCGAGAAGTCTATCGAAGCCCTCGAGGCCGCGATGACGGGCGACAAGCAGATCCTGCTGTTGGCCCAGAAGAATCCTGCTGACGATGATCCTGGCGAAGACGCCCTGTATCGCGTCGGTACCATTGCGACCGTGCTGCAACTGCTCAAGCTGCCAGATGGCACCGTCAAGGTGCTGGTGGAAGGTGAGCAGCGTGGTGCGGTCGAGCGTTTCATGGAGGTGGATGGCCACCTGCGCGCTGAAGTGGCGCTGATCGACGAAGTCGAGGCCCCTGAGCGCGAGTCCGAAGTGTTTGTACGCAGCCTGCTCTCGCAATTCGAGCAGTATGTGCAGTTGGGCAAGAAAGTCCCGGCTGAAGTCCTGTCTTCCCTCAACAGCATCGATGAGCCAAGTCGCCTGGTCGACACCATGGCCGCGCACATGGCGCTGAAGATCGAGCAGAAGCAAGACATCCTTGAAATCATCGACCTGTCGGCGCGTGTCGAACACGTGCTGGCGCTGCTGGATGCCGAAATCGACCTGTTGCAGGTCGAGAAGCGCATCCGTGGTCGCGTGAAGAAACAAATGGAGCGCAGCCAGCGCGAGTACTACCTGAATGAGCAGATGAAGGCCATTCAGAAAGAGCTCGGCGACAGCGAGGAAGGCCACAACGAAATCGAAGAGCTGAAAAAGCGCATCGATGCCGCTGGCCTCCCGAAAGACGCCCTGACCAAAGCCACTGCCGAGTTGAACAAGCTCAAGCAGATGTCACCGATGTCGGCCGAAGCCACCGTGGTGCGCTCCTACATCGACTGGCTGGTGCAAGTGCCGTGGAAGGCCCAGACCAAAGTGCGCCTGGACCTGGCGCGCGCCGAAGACATTCTCGACGCCGACCACTATGGCCTCGAAGAAGTCAAAGAACGCATCCTCGAATACCTCGCTGTGCAAAAGCGCGTGAAGAAGATTCGCGGTCCGGTGTTGTGCCTGGTGGGTCCGCCTGGCGTGGGTAAAACCTCGCTGGCTGAGTCGATTGCCAATGCCACCAACCGTAAATTCGTGCGCATGGCCCTCGGTGGTGTGCGTGATGAAGCGGAAATCCGTGGTCATCGCCGCACTTACATCGGTTCGATGCCAGGAAGATTGATTCAAAAGATGACAAAAGTGGGCGTGCGCAACCCGCTGTTCCTGCTCGATGAAATCGACAAAATGGGCAGCGACATGCGTGGCGATCCAGCGTCGGCGTTGCTGGAGGTGCTCGACCCCGAGCAAAACCACAATTTCAACGACCATTACCTGGAAGTCGACTACGACCTGTCCGACGTAATGTTCCTGTGCACCTCCAACTCCATGAACATCCCGCCGGCACTGCTGGACCGGATGGAAGTGATTCGTCTGCCGGGTTATACCGAAGACGAGAAGATCAATATCGCCGTCAAATACCTCGCGCCCAAGCAGATTTCGGCCAACGGCCTGAAGAAGGGCGAGATCGAATTCGAGGTCGAGGCGATCCGCGACATCGTGCGTTACTACACCCGCGAGGCCGGTGTACGGGGCCTGGAGCGCCAGATTGCGAAGATTTGCCGCAAGGCGGTCAAAGAGCATGCATTGGAAAAACGCTTCTCGGTGAAGGTAGTTGCCGACTCCCTGGAGCACTTCCTGGGCGTGAAGAAATTCCGCTACGGTCTGGCCGAGCAGCAGGATCAGGTAGGGCAGGTGACTGGCCTGGCGTGGACCCAGGTGGGCGGCGAATTGCTGACCATCGAAGCCGCTGTCATTCCTGGTAAAGGTCAACTGATCAAGACCGGCTCCCTGGGTGACGTGATGGTTGAATCCATCACTGCCGCGCAGACCGTGGTGCGCAGCCGCGCCAAGAGCCTGGGGATCCCCCTGGACTTCCACGAGAAGCACGACACGCACATCCACATGCCGGAAGGGGCGACCCCGAAAGACGGCCCTAGCGCTGGCGTAGGCATGTGCACGGCCTTGGTGTCGGCATTGACGGGCATTCCGGTGCGCGCCGATGTCGCCATGACCGGGGAAATCACCCTGCGTGGTCAGGTATTGGCCATCGGTGGTCTGAAAGAGAAATTGCTTGCTGCACACCGGGGTGGTATCAAGACGGTGATCATTCCTGAAGAGAATGTTCGCGACTTGAAGGAAATTCCTGACAACATCAAGCAGGATCTGCAGATTAAACCGGTTAAATGGATTGACGAGGTCCTGCAAATTGCGCTGCAATACGCGCCGGAGCCCTTGCCGGATGTGGCTCCGGAGATAGTTGCCAAGGACGAAAAACGCGAGTCTGATTCCAAGGAAAGAATTAGCACGCATTAATGTGTTAAAGCCTGGGGGGCTTCCTTGACAGCTTTTTAGAGCCCTTGTTATAAAGCGGCTCTTAGTGTCTGTAGGCCATTCAGCACTGGTTTTTGCTTTCACCAAAAAACTTAGAATCATACTCAATAGATATATAAGGGGACTTAGAGTGAACAAGTCGGAACTGATTGATGCTATCGCTGCATCCGCTGATATCCCGAAAGCTGCTGCTGGCCGTGCGCTGGATGCAGTAATCGAATCCGTCACTGGCGCTCTGAAGGCCGGCGACTCCGTGGTCCTCGTAGGCTTCGGTACTTTCTCTGTGACTGACCGCCCAGCTCGCACTGGCCGTAACCCACAGACTGGCAAAGCACTGCAGATCGCTGCTGCCAAGAAACCAGGTTTCAAAGCCGGTAAAGCCCTGAAAGAAGCTGTTAACTAAGCTTCGATCCAGCCTTTACCTACCCGGGACGAACGTAGGTTCGACCTGGGAGCGGAGCGGCGGCAGACCCACGTATGCATAGGGTCGCGAAGCCGGGGGGAGAACCAAAGCCCCCGTCCGCTCCGCCAGTTGCGAGAAGGCGCATCCTTGGATGCGCCTTTCTTATATCCGTACTCTACCCACGCTCCACGGTTGCCTATTCTTGAAGTTCAACCGTTTCTGGGGGACGCATGCTGCAAAATATCAGGGACAATTCACAAGGCTGGATTGCCAAGACCATTATCGGGATCATCGTCGCATTGATGGCGTTCACCGGTATCGAGGCCATTTTCCAGGCTTCGGGTAACAGTAAGCAGGACGTGGCCAAGGTCAACGGTGAAGAAATCACCCAGACCGAACTGAGCCAGGCCGTCGACATGCAACGTCGCCAGCTGATGCAACAGCTGGGCAAGGATTTCGATGCCTCCCTGCTGGATGAAAAACTGCTGCGCGAAGCGGCCCTCAAGGGTCTGATCGATCGCAAGCTGTTGCTGCAAGGTGCGGCTGACTCCAAGTTTGGCTTCTCTGAAGCTGCGCTGGACCAGGTAATCCTGCAGACGCCGGAATTCCAGGTGGACGGCAAGTTCAACGCCGAACGCTTTGACCAGGTGATCCGTCAACTGGGCTACAGCCGTATGCAATTCCGTCAGATGCTGACCCAGGAAATGCTGATCGGTCAGGTTCGCGCAGGTATTGCTGGCAGCGGTTTCGTCACCGATGCCGAAGTGCTGGCATTTGCGCGTCTGGAAAAACAGACCCGCGACTTCGCCACCGTCAACATCAAGGCCAACCCTGCCGCGGTGAAACTCACCGACGACGAGGTCAAGGCTTATTACGACCAGCACGCCAAAGAGTTCATGACCCCGGACCAGGTGGTCATCGACTACCTGGAACTGAAGAAGTCTTCCTTCTTCGACCAGGTCAGCGTGAAGGACGAAGAGCTGCAGGCGGCCTATCAGAAAGAAACCGCCAACCTCGCTGAACAGCGTCGTGCGGCGCACATCCTGATCGAAGTCAACGACAAGGTCACCGACGCGCAAGCCAAGGCCAAGATCGAAGAAATCCAGGCACGCCTGGCCAAGGGTGAGAAGTTCGAAGCCCTGGCCAAGGAGTTCTCCCAGGATCCGGGTTCGGCCAACAGTGGCGGCGACCTCGGCTTTGCCGGCCCTGGCGTCTACGACCCGGACTTCGAAACTGCCTTGTACGCGTTGAACAAGGACCAGGTCTCGGCACCGGTACGCAGCACCTTCGGTTGGCACTTGATCAAGCTGTTGGGCGTTGAGGCACCGCAAGTGCCGACGTTTGCCAGCCTGAAAGACAAGCTGACCAAAGAACTCAAGACCCAGCAGGTTGAGCAACGTTTTGTCGAAGCGACCAAGCAATTGGAAGACGCAGCATTCGAAGCCTCCGACCTGGCCCAGCCGGCGTCCGACCTGAAGCTGACCGTTCACACCTCCGCGCCGTTTGGCCGTGACGGTGGCGAAGGTGTTGCGGCCAACCGTGCTGTGGTCACCGCAGCGTTCAGCCCGGAAGTACTGGATGAAGGCGCCAACAGCACCGCCATCGAACTGGACCCGGAAACCATCATCGTACTGCGTGCCAAGGAGCATCTGAAGCCTTCGCAACTGCCGCTGGAAAGCGTCAATGCGGCGATTCGCACGCAGATGGCCAAGGAGCGCGCCAGCGCGGCTGCCAAGGCTCATGCTGACGAATTGATCGCCAGCCTGCGTGATGGCAAGACTGCGCTGAACCAGCCGGTCGACGGCCAGGCGTGGAAAGTCACTGAAGCGGCCACCCGTGGCCAGGAAGCGATCGACCCTGCCGTGCTGCAAGCCCTGTTCCGCATGCCCAAGCCTGCGGCCAAGGACAAGCCGACCTTCACCACCGTGACCCTGGCGGATGGTAGCCTGGTGATCGTGCGCTTGAACGGTGTCAACGAAGCTGCTGCCCCAACGGACGAAGAAAAGGCGCAATACCGCCGCTTCCTCGCCTCCCGTGTCGGCCAGCAGGACTTCGCGGCGTACCGCAAGCAGTTGGAAACCAAGGCTGACATCAAGAAGTTCTGATGTCGGTTTGAACAAAAAAGCCCCCGGCCTGAAAAGACCGGGGGCTTTTTCATGTGCGCTAGACTGGTCGCTCGTTAACGCCAGCCAGGGAGTTTCAAGCGTGTCCATTCAAGGAGCAGAGGCGTGGGAGATCCGTCGCGCGAGTGCAGCGGATGTCCCGGCAGTGTTGCAGGTGTTTGATGGTGTGATCGCCTGGTTCGTGAGTAGGGGCAATACCGCTCAATGGGGCACTGAGCCCTGGTCGGTACTGCCACGGCGAGTCGAGCAAGTCACGCAGGCTTGCGTGTTGCCGGGTGCTTGGGTGGTCGAGGCGCCAGACGGGCTTATTCTGGCAGCACTGGTGCTGGGCGAGCCGATGCCTTACGTGCCGGCAGCCTGCGAGCCGGAAGTCTATGTGCGACTGCTGATCGCCGCGCGTGACGTGCGTGCCCGTGGGCTGGGTCGACGGCTGTTGGCCTTCGCCGACGACCAAGCCCGTGCTGCTGGAGCGAGGCGCCTGCGAGTGGACTGCTATGCCGGTGGCACCGGGGAGCTTGTGCGGTTTTATGAAACGTGCGGGTATCAGCGTCTATCAACGTTCGAGCTGGAAGGATGGCCGGGCCAGTTGTTGGGACGCAACCTGTGAGGCCCCGATCAGCGCCAGTAGCATCAGTAGCACAATCGCCCACGGAAACGCGGCAACGCCCCAGCCCTGAAGCAATACACCGCCCGCCAGCCCACCGCCTGCTATTCCGAGGTTCCACACGGTCACCAGCATCGACTGGGCGGCGTCCGCCGACTCACCCGCTGATTTGGCTAGCGCTGTTTGCAGCAATGCAGGCAGCCCGCCGAACGCCAGGCCCCACAACGCGACGGCGAGATAGATGACCGCGGGCACGTTCATCCAGAAGGCCATTGCCAAGGCAATCACGCCAAACAGTGCGCAACTGATCAGCAGCAGTGCGCGCAGCCAACGATCAATCAGCACGCCGGCCAGCCAGATGCTCAACAAAGCGGCGAGGCCGAACACCAACAGCACTCGGTCGATATCCGCAGCAATGCCGGCTGGCACCAGCAGCGGAGCGATATAGGTGTACAGAACGTTGTGGGCCAACACGTAGGTCAAGGTCACCCACAGCACCGGACGAATCCCCGGCAAGGCCAGCACTTGATGCAGGCCCAGGCGTTTTCCAGCCGGTTCGCCAGCGAAATCCGGCAGTTGCCAACGCGCCCATACCAAGAGCACCAATGTCAGCCCGGTCATGATCGCAAAGCTCAGCCGCCAGCCGACCACGGCGCCCAGAAAGGTGCCGGCGGGCACGCCCAGTGACAGCGCCAACGGTGCCCCAAGCATGGCCACCGCAATCGCGCGGCCTTGCAGATGAGGTGCCACCATCCGGCTGGCATAACCCGCCAGAAGTGCCCACAGCAGCCCGGCAAACACGCCGGCGAAGAAGCGTGCGACGAGGGTCAGCCCGTAGTGGCTGGAAAGGGCGGTCACGCTGTTGACCAAAGCAAAGCCGCCAATCGCGATAAGCAGCAGAGGGCGGCGTCGCCAGCCTCGGGTCAACAGCGTCAGGGGGATGGCCGCCAGCAGTGATCCGAGGGCGTACAGCGTGACCAATTGGCCAACCAGTGCGGGTGACACGTCCAAGCCTTCGCCCATTTGTGGCAAGAGACCGGCGGGCATGGCTTCGGTGAGGATGGTGATAAAACCGGCACTGGCCAAGGCCAGCAAACCACCCAATGGCAGCGTGTCCCGCTGGACTTTCATGGGGGAATCGGTAAGGGAGGTCATCGTGCTCTATCCATGCAAAAGGGCAAGCAGGCAGGGTAGGGGGCTGTGGTCGGCGGAAAAACAGGCTAAGGTTCCGAACTTATCGGACTTCAACGTCCGCAATCATTAAGGACTTTTTTATGGACAGCCTGGGCAGCCTTTCCGTTTTCGTGCAGGTGGCGGAGACCCGCAGCTTCACCGCCGCCGGGCGTGTGCTGGGTGTATCGTCTTCAGCCATCGGCAAAAGCATCGCGCGGATGGAAGAGCGCCTGGGCGTGCGGTTGTTTCACCGCAGCACGCGCAGCATCACCTTGACCGGCGAAGGTGCGCTGTTCCTTGAGCGCTCGCGGCGCATCCTGGCTGAGGTCGAGGCCGCCGAACGGGAGCTGACCGAAGCCAGCGCCACACCGCGCGGTAAGTTGCGCATCAGCGTGCCGCAAGTGCGTGGCCTGTTGATGCCGGTGATCAGCGACTTCATGCGCGCCTACCCGGACATCGAACTGGATGTGGATTTTTCCGACCGCATGGTGGATGTGATCGAGGAAGGGTTCGACGCGGTGATTCGCACCGGCAAGCCAGAAGATTCGCGCTTGATGGCCCGCCACCTGGGGCATTACCAACTGGTGCTGGTGGGAACACCAGGGTATTTTCGCCAGCACGGCACACCGCAGCAGCCGCAGCAGTTGAGCGAGCATGCCTGCCTGCGCCACAAGTTTTGCGCGACCGGCAAACTGGAGCACTGGCCGCTGCGACTTGTTCCCGGCACCTCGGATCCCGTTTTGCGTGCCCCGCTGGTAAGCACCACGATTGAATCCCTCAACCATGTGGTGCACGAAGGCCTGGGTATCGCCTGTCTGCCGGACTACATGGTCAATCAGGCGGTGAACGAAGGACGTCTGCAGCGGGTGCTGGATGATTATCTGGAGCACCGGGGGAGCTTCTGGATGTTATGGCCATCAAGTCGCCATGCCTCGGCCAAACTGCGCGTGTTTATTGATCATATGGGTGCCGGGCTGTTTCCTACGGGCGGCGTCGCGTAAGGCTGTGACGTTTTACCGACAGGAATGCGCGCGCCAAGGCAGCGTTCTGTTGCACAATACCGCCCGGACCGTTTTCCTCAGGATTTTCAATGTCGACATCATTTCACTTGCGTAGCCTCGGGCTGGCGCTGGTGCTGGCGGGCGCCGCGGGCTGCTCGTCACCCAAGACCGCCATTTATGAACATGAGAATTTCGACGACTCCGGTACGTTTTCCCGGGATTACCCGGTCACTGACGTTGCAGCGTGCGAAGCCGCGCGGCGTGCCTTGCTGAGCCAGGGCTACATCATCACCAGCAGCGATCCGAAACTGGTGGTGGGCAACAAGAGCTTCCAGCAGACCGGCGAGACCCATCTGCAGATCAGCTTCAACGTGGTGTGTGCCGATGATGGCAAAGGCACCAACCATTCGACGATGTTTGCCAACGCCCTTCAGGATCGCTATGCGCTGAAGAAGGTCAACAACTCCGCAAGCCTGGGGGTGGGCGTGCTGGGTTCGGTGTCGATGCCGATCGGCTCCACCGATGACTCGATGGTGAAGGTGGCCAGCGAGACGGTGTCCGCGCCGAAGTTCTACGAGCGTTACTTTGCGCTGGTGGACGTGTTCCTCCCGCAAGAGGTGAAGAAGGCCGAGAACATTCCCGAGAAACCCAAGGCTGAACTCGGCGTGCCGGAACCTAAAGCCGCACCCGCCGCCGAGAAGGTCGAGCCTGCGAAGGAAGAACCCGCTGTTTCACAGCCGGTAGCGCCACCCGTCGAAGCTGCGCCGATTGCGCCGCAAGCCGAGCCTGCACCGGCCACCAGCAACCCGGACCTGCCACCGCCGACGGAGGCGATTCCGCCCCTGCCGACGCCTGCGCAGTAAATCAGACTGCTACGGGGTTCGTTTTGTCGACGTTGATCCCGTAGCGGCTGATGGCTTCACTGACTTTTTCACGCGCGATCACGCCGTCGTCCGCCAATGCCTTCAAGGCGGCCAGTACGATGAAGTGCCGGTCCACTTCGAAGAGAGTGCGTAGGTTTTCGCGGGTGTCCGATTGCCCGAAGCCGTCGGTGCCCAGCGCCACAAAACGTCGACCGGGTACGAAGGGGCGGATCTGATCGGCGAACAGCTTTACATAGTCCGTCGCCACCACCACCGGCCCCGTGTGCCCGACCAGGCATTGCTCCACGTAACTCACCCTTGGCTCGTACTCTGGGTGCAGCAGGTTCCAGCGCTCGGCCTCATGCCCGTCACGGCGCAATTCGGTGAGGCTGGTCACGCTCCACACATCGCTGCGTACGCCGAAGTCTTTCTCCAGCAGTTCAGCCGCCGCCATGACCTCCCGCATGATTGAGCCGCTGCCCATCAGTTGGACTTGCGCCTGCTTGCTGGCACCCAGCCTATACATACCCTTGAGAATTCCATCTTCCACGCCATCAGGCATCGCCGGGTGCGGGTAGTTTTCGTTGAGCAGGGTGATGTAGTAGTAAATGTCCTCTTGTTCGACATACATCCGCCGCATGCCTTCGCGAATGATCACCGCCAGCTCGTAGGCAAACGTCGGGTCGTAGGATACACAGCACGGAATCACCGACGACAGGATATGGCTGTGCCCATCGTCGTGCTGCAAGCCTTCGCCCATCAGCGTGGTGCGGCCGGCCGTGGCCCCTAACAGGAAACCGCGCGCCCGCGCATCGCCGGCTGCCCAGGCGAGGTCTCCGACCCGCTGGAACCCGAACATCGAATAGAAGATATAGAACGGCACCGTCATCAGGCCGTGGTTGCTGTAGGACGTACTCGCTGCGATCCAAGAGGAAATGGCGCCGGATTCATTCAGGCCTTCCTGCATGATCTGTCCGTCCTTGCTTTCCTTGTAGTAGCTCAGTTGTCCTGCGTCCTGTGGGGTATAGAGCTGGCCGACGGCGGAATGGATACCGATCTGACGGAACAGGCTCTCCATGCCGAAGGTGCGCGATTCATCCGGCACGATGGGCACGATCAGCTTGCCCAGGTGCGGGTCTTTGAGCAGGGTGCCGAGGATGCGCACAAAGGCCATGGTGGTGGAGATCGCGCGCTCGCCCGTGTCTTTGAGCTGGGTGGCGAACGCGCTCAATTCAGGGATTTGCAACGACTCGACCGCACTGTGCCGCGCCGGTACATAACCGCCGAGCGCCTGGCGACGTGCAACGAAGTAGCGGGCTTCTTCGCTGTCGGCGGCGGGTTTGATGTAAGGGATGTCGGCGAGTTGGTCGTCGGCCACTTCCAGGGCGAAGCGGTCGCGGAAGGCTCTTACAGCGTCGACGCCCATTTTCTTGAGTTGGTGGTTGATGTTCTGGCCTTCGCCGGCTTCGCCCATGCCAAAACCCTTGACGGTCTTCGCCAGGATCACGGTAGGTCTACCAGTGTGGCGCACGGCAGCGGCATAGGCGTTGTAGACCTTGTCCGGGTCATGTCCGCCCCGTGAGAGTTTCCAGATATCGTCGTCAGACATGTCCGCAACCAACGCCAGCAGCTCCGGATATTTGCCGAAGAAATGTTCGCGAACGTAGGCGCCGTTCTGTGATTTGTAGTTCTGATAGTCGCCGTCCACGCATTCCATCATGCGTTGGCGCAGCAGGCCGCTCTGGTCTTTTTCCAGCAGCGCGTCCCAGCCACCGCCCCAGATCACTTTGATCACGTTCCAGCCGGCGGCGCGGTACAGGCTTTCGAATTCCTGGATCACCTTGGCATTGCCGCGCACCGGGCCGTCCAGGCGTTGCAGGTTGCAGTTGACCACAAAGATCAGGTTATCGAGTTTCTCACGCCCGGCCAGGGAAATTGCGGCCAGGGATTCCGGCTGGTCCATTTCGCCATCGCCGAGGAAGGCCCAGACCTTGCGGCCCTGATGTTGCTTGAGGCCACGCAATTCCAGATAACGCATAAAGCGCGCCTGGTAAGCGGCAGTGATCGGGCCGAGTCCCATGGACACGGTGGGGAACTGCCAGAAGTCAGGCATCAGCCGTGGGTGCGGATAGGATGAAATGCCCTCGCCACCGGCCTCACGTCGAAAGTTGTCGAGTTGTGCTTCGCTGATGCGGCCCTCCAGGTAGGCGCGGCCGTAGATGCCAGGGGAGGAGTGGCCCTGGATGTACACCAGGTCGCCATCAAAGGTATCGGTACGCCCACGGAAAAAGTGGTCGAAGCCTACGTCATACAGCACGGCCGCTGACGCATAGGTTGCGATGTGCCCACCCACACCTGAGTGCTTGCCTGCTCGCAGCACCATTGCCATGGCGTTCCAGCGGATAAACGCGTTGGTGCGACGCTCAATGGCCAAGTTTCCAGGATAGGGCAGTTGGCGGTCCAACGGGATGGTATTGACGTAGGGCGTGGTGACCCGCCCGTAGAAGTCGCCATGCCGCGCCACATCGAAATCCAGCAACTGATCGATCAGGTAGTGGGCGCGCGGGCGACCTTCGGTGGACAGCACCGATTCGATGGACTCCAGCCACTCGCGGGTTTCCTGTGGATCGTCGTCGCGTCTGACTGCGTTGTTCGGGGTCATGTGAGGCTCCAGGGTAGGCGGGTTTCAAGTGGCGGGCTCCTTATGGGAGTGCCGACAAAGTAATTGCAATTGCAACTACATGGTCGAATCTAGCGCGGGATGAGCTACTATTGCAACCTTCTTGAAATCTCCCGGATGGTGTTGGATGTCGTCGAAAGAACCGGATGTATGGTTCCGTTTTGTCAGGGCCCACAGGACGGTCATCCGTGAAATCGAGCGGCGCCTGGCCGAGGCGGACCTGCCGCCGTATGCTTGGTATGACGCGCTGTGGGGCCTGGAAAGCGGCCCCGACGGCACCCGCCGTATGCACGAACTGGCTGATGTGCTGGCCATTGAGCGCTATAACCTCACGCGCCTGGTTGATCGTCTGGAAAAGGACGAACTGGTCGTGCGCTCGCGCTCCGATGGCGACGGTCGCGCGGCGTTTGCCTCGATCACCGACGCCGGCCGGGTGTTGCGTAAAAAGATGTGGAAGATCTACGAAAGCACGGTGGATGAGCTGTTTCTGTCGCAGATCGAGCCGGAGCAGCGCCAGGGATTTGCGGATGCATTGGAGCGCACGGCAGGGCTGGCGATGGAGGCCGGGGGGCAGACCCGCAGCCGGCGCAAAACTTGAAACTCAGTGCAGATCCAATGTGGGAGCGGGCAAGCCGGCTCCCACAGTTTGCGGCGTTCCAGTTCATTGGAGTGAGTACCGGGCCATCGCTGTTTCCACCTGCTGAAGAGCAATACGCCCCTCATCCGCCAATGCCCGCAGCGCCATGACCACGATCCAATACCGACTCGGTGCCGCCGCTTGCACTGACCCCGCTCCCAGCGGCACAAACTGCGCATCCACATACCCCGCTAACTGATCGACAATCGCCTGCGGATACCCAGTGACAGCAATCACCGGCGCTGCATTTGTGGCCAGGCATTCACGTAAATGGCAACTGCGCTTGGGCGCTGTAGGGTGCAGCCGATTCCAGCGTTCAGCTACTGCAGCCTCGCGCGCCAGTCGTGTGTAACTGGGGCAGCTCCAGACCTGCGCAGTGATGTCCCAGTCCTGCTTCAATAATCGTGCGGCGTGCAGCACGTCTTCCAGTGCGCTGCCCGCACCGAGCAAACGTACGTCGCCCGTGTGGTCACGCGTGATGGGGTACATGCCCTTGAGCGCGTCCTGGCGATCCTGCGTGCTCAGCACCGCTACGCTTTGCTGATCATGCAACGCGAGGTAATAAAACCCCGGCTCACCCTCGACATACAAGGTGTGCAAGCCTGCCAGTACAATCGTCCGGGCTTCCTCGCCGGAAGCAGGGTCGTAGGGTGTGCAACGTGGATGGGTGGCGAGCCACAGTGGCAGGGAAGGTTGTGTACCTTTGGGCCAGGCGGAAGGCTGGTTTTCAGTGTCGTTGCACAGGATGCCGCGCTGTTGTGTGGCGTCCGACAACGCACTCAACTGCGCCGACGAATGCGCGCTGTGCAGGTAGAGCAAGGGTTTTTCGGCGGTATTGCGTGCAAACCAACTGGGCCAGTTACCCACACGCCGGGAGTGTGACTGGCCGCGAATCACCCAGGCTTGCCGGCTGGATTCCAGGGTGTTGGCCATGCTCATTACGGTATACAGCGGTGAGCTGTGGACGGTGGCGGTGGTGTTCAGTGCGTCGATACAGAGTTGCGCGGCGTGTGCAGTAGTGGCGGACATGGGGAGGGTTACCTGGCGACGAATGCCATTACCCTAAAGGAAATTTGTATTTGATTGCAATTGCAATCATTGCAATGGTTTCTCATGGCCCAGGTGCTAAATCCCGGTAACGCTGCTACGTTCAATCCTTAGGTGCAGGAACGTCATAACGCCGACATTTTTTCGTCATGACGGCACTTTAGGCTGGTAATGCAGGTCATTTACCTGAAGCCACTCTTAACTCAAGAAGGAGTCCACCATGGACGATTACCAGGAAGAACTGCTGGAGTACCACGCGATTGAGTTGGACCCGCTGGAACCGGCTGACGACGCTACAGAGCTGTAATACCGACTTCAGGCGGAATGCCGCTGACTGCGGCGAAATTCCCCTGGGGTCTGGTTGTTCCATCGCCTGAAGGCCCGTTGAAACGCCTGGGCCGAGGCAAAACCGAGCAAGTAGGCGATCTCGCCGAACGCCAGTTCCGTATCGCGGATGTAGGTCATGGCCAGGTCGCGGCGGGTGTCATTGAGAATCGCGCGGAACTGAGTGCCTTCGTCGGCCAGTTTGCGGCGCAGTGTCCAGGTGGGCAGCTTCAAGCGTGCCGCCACTTCTTCCAGGTCGGGTTCCCGGCCGCCATTGAGCATGGGTCCGAGCAAGCGGGTAATGCGCTCGCGCAGGCTGCGGGTGCGGGTCAATTGCTCCAACTCTCTCTCACAAAGTTGTAACAACAGGTTCCAGGTGCTGGGGCAATGCTGTGGGTTGCGCAGGGCCAACGTCTGCTGGTTGAGGCGCAGTTGGTTGGCCTCGGCACCGAAGTGGATGTCTCCCAGCACGCTGTACTGATCGCTGTATTCCGGTGCCTCGAACTCGATGTCGATACGCTGCGCCTGCACCGGTTGCTGGGCCAGGCTCGACAGTTGATGCAGCCAGCCGGCGATGATCGAGTCCACCACAAAGCGGTTGTAGGCGTTGTAGGGGCTGATGGAGTAGAACCGCAACCAGGCGCCTTCGGCATCTTCGGCAAAGCTCGACTGCCCGCGATAATTGGAGCCGTACAGCGCTTCAAAGCGAGTCAATGCGCGCGCCGCCTCGCGTACGTTGGGCGCTTGCGCGGCAGTGACGCCCGCCAGCCCGGCCTGGCTCAAACGGCTGAGCTGGCCCATGCGCAGGCCCAGGCCCGCGTCGCCGGTCAGTTGGATGGCGGCATGGCCCAGGCGCATATAGCGCGGGATCGACAACCGTGCACCCGCTTCGGCGAGGCGCGCCGGGTCGAGGCCGTATTGCAGCAGCAGCGGTTGCGGGTCCAGGCCGTGGCTGTGAATGGCATCGGCCAGGGTGTGCACGAAGCCCACCGACAGATCACCCAGCCGTACGGGCTTCACAGCCAGATATTCAACAGGCGCGCGCCACGGGCTTCGCCATCGGCGTTGACTTGCCCGTTGCTGCTGAGAAAACTGTGCCCGGCCGTGCCCAGGTCCCAGAACTGGCCCCGCAGGAACACACTCATGCCGGCGCTGGCCTGGCTGACCGGTGGCTGGCTGATCAGGGTCAGGCGACGCCAGGCTTCGCCCTCACTGAGTTCTTCGGGCTTGAGGCTGATTTCGGTCGGCGTGGACACGCTTTTGAAGCCGCGCCAAGGGCGGTCCCAGGTATCGCGGCCCAGCACAAAGGCCGGCACGGCGATCAACTGGGCGCCTCGTTCGTTGAGTTTGCGGTAGTTGTCCGGGTACCAGCTGTCGCTGCCCACCAGTACGCCCAAGCGGCCGGCCGGAGTGTCGACCACACTGACGACGTTTTCATCACCCGGCTCGATAAAGCCGCGCTCGTCATAGATCGGGTAGAGCTGGCGCTGCGGATCGCCGATCGGCAAGCCATCGGCGGCAAACACCACACTGGCGTTGTACAAGGCGCCATGGCCGACGCGCAGTTGGCCCTGGCTGACACTCGGGTTGGGCAGGGTGATGGAGCCGGCCACCAAGGTGACACCGAACTCCTTGGCCAGGCCACCGAACAGGACTTGATAGTCCCGCGCCATGCCGTCGGCTTTCATGCGCAGGTAGGCGTCGTCGGTGCGGTTGTCACCGGTGGCGCTGATCCAGGCGCGGGCGAACAGCAACGGGTTGCTCACCGACAGCCAGTTCATCGCATCCTTGACGTGGAGAGCCTGATACACCTCGTTCTTTTCGCCCGTGAGCATCAGCCAGGTGCCGATGTGTTCCGGTAGCACGACGATGGTCTTGTCGTTGATCAGCCCCTGGTCGCGGGCTTTTTGCAGGTAGGCCGCGAGCTTCAAGTGCAGGCGTTCCAGGCTCTGGTAGTCGGCGGGGAACAGCTCCGGCTGGATGCCCAGCAGGTTGCCTCGGTCGGCCGGCAGGCCTTCGTTGACGGCGAGGGTGATGCGCAGGTCCGACAGGTAATGCGCCACGGGGCGCTCCTGGGTCCAGACCAGATACGCGGCGACGGCGGCAACCAGGGCCATGGTGACGGTAAAAGCGAGAAGTTTACGCATGGGGCAACAGACAACAGACCGTGTGTAGGGTTCGCGACTAGGGTAGGGCCCATGAGCGGGCTTGCCAAGGGGCGCTGTGCATTTGGATCAATAACTTGTCAGTTTCAGTCATTGAGCCGTCGTCCACTGCCTCTTAGTCTGTGGGACATAAACCGATGGCAGGCCATTCGAGCCTGCCACGTCCCGTGATGATCCGTTGTGGAGCTTGACCATGACCGCTGCTGCCTACCCGCACCTGCTGGCCCCGTTGGACCTGGGTTTTACCACCTTGCGCAACCGCACCCTGATGGGCTCGATGCACACCGGCCTGGAAGAAAAACCCGGCGGTTTCGAGCGCATGGCAGCCTACTTTGCCGAGCGCGCCCGAGGCGGCGTGGGCTTGATGGTAACCGGCGGCATCGGCCCGAATGACGAGGGTGGTGTTTACGCTGGCGCGGCCAAGCTGACCACCGACGAAGAAGCGCAGAAACACAAGATCGTGACCCAGGCCGTGCACGAGGCGGGCGGCAAGATCTGCATGCAGATCCTCCACGCCGGCCGCTATGCCTACAGCCCCAAGCAGGTCGCCCCGAGCGCGATCCAGGCGCCGATCAACCCGTTCAAGCCCAAGGAGCTGGACGAAGAGGGCATCGAAAAGCAGATCCAGGATTTCGTCACCTGCTCGCTGCTGGCCCAGGTGGCTGAGTACGACGGCGTGGAAATCATGGGTTCCGAAGGTTATTTCATTAACCAATTCCTCGCGGCTCACACCAACCACCGTACCGACCGTTGGGGTGGCAGCTACGAAAACCGTATGCGCCTGGCCGTGGAAATCGTGCGCCGTGTGCGTGAGGCCGTGGGCCCGAACTTCATCATTATCTTCCGCCTGTCGATGCTCGACCTGGTGGAAGGCGGCAGCACTTGGGAAGAAATCGTGCAGTTGGCCAAGGCGATCGAAGGTGCTGGCGCGACGATCATCAACACCGGGATCGGCTGGCACGAAGCACGCATTCCGACCATCGCCACCAAGGTGCCCCGTGGCGCGTTCAGCAAAGTCACCGCCAAGCTGCGCGGTGCGGTGCAGATTCCGCTGATCACCACCAACCGCATCAACACGCCGGAAATCGCCGAGCAGATTCTGGCAGAGGGCGACGCCGACATGGTCTCCATGGCGCGGCCGTTCCTGGCTGACCCAGACTTCGTCAACAAGGCTGCCGACGGGCGTGCCGATGAGATCAACACGTGCATTGGCTGCAACCAGGCCTGCCTGGACCACACCTTCGGCGGCAAGTTGACCACCTGCCTGGTCAACCCACGGGCGTGCTACGAGACTGAACTCAATTACCTGCCCGTCAAACAGATCAAGAAGATCGCTGTGGTGGGTGCTGGTCCTGCGGGCCTGGCGGCTGCCACGGTGGCGGCAGAGCGCGGTCATCAAGTGACCCTGTTCGATTCCGCCAGCGAAATCGGCGGCCAGTTCAACATCGCCAAGCGTGTGCCGGGCAAGGAAGAGTTTTTCGAAACCCTGCGCTACTTCAAGCGCAAATTGCAGACCACCCACGTCGAACTGTGCCTTGACACCCGCGTCGATGTGGCGCAACTCACGGCAGGTGGTTATGACGAGATCATCCTCGCCACCGGCATTGCGCCGCGTACCCCGGCGATTCCAGGCATCGACAATGCCAAGGTGCTGAGCTACCTGGACGTGATCCTGGAGCGCAAGCCGGTGGGCAAGCGCGTCGCGGTGATCGGTGCGGGCGGTATCGGGTTCGACGTCTCGGCATTCCTTGTGCACCAGGGCGTGTCCACCAGCCTGGACCGCGAAGCGTTCTGGAAGGAATGGGGCATCGACACCCAGCTGCAAGCCCGGGGCGGCGTGGCGGGGATCAAGGCCCAGGTGCATGCGCCGGCGCGTGAAGTGTTCCTGCTGCAGCGCAAGACCTCCAAGGTCGGCGACGGCCTGGGCAAGACCACCGGTTGGATCCACCGCACCGGTTTGAAGAACAAACAGGTGCAGATGCTCAACAGCGTCGAATACCTGAAGATCGACGATGAGGGCTTGCACATCCGCATTGGCGCCGAGGGCGAACCCCAGGTGCTGGCGGTGGACAACATCGTCATCTGCGCCGGCCAGGACCCGCTGCGCGAATTGCAGGACGGCCTGGTCGCGGCCGGTCAGAATGTGCACCTGATCGGCGGTGCCGACGTGGCGGCCGAGCTGGACGCCAAGCGCGCCATCAACCAGGGCTCGCGCCTCGCTGCGGAGCTGTAAGACCCGAAGCGGGGCGGTGTTAGACTACCGCCCCGTTTTTCATGCAGGTCCCGCCTGATGGGTCCCTTCGATTGGCTGCCCCACGCACCGCTTGAACCTTTGCGCCTGGATTGGCTGGGAGGTGTCGAGCTGGCCGTGTTGCGCCTGGACCGCATCGACCCGCTCATCAGCGGCAACAAGTGGTTCAAGCTCACCGGGCACTTGGCGCGGGCGCAAAACGCTCGCGGCGTCATCAGCCTCGGCGGTGCCTACTCCAACCATTTGCATGCGCTGGCGGCGGCGGGCAAACGCTTCGGTTTTCCCACGGTTGGCCTGCTGCGCGGGCATCCTCAAGACACTCCCACAATCCAAGACCTGGAAGCCTTCGGCATGCAGCTGCATTGGCTGGGGTATGGCGGCTATCGTGCGCGGCATGAGCCGGGCTTTTGGCAACCTTGGCGCGAGCAATATCCCGATCTCCATCCCGTGCCCGAAGGCGGTGGCGGGCTTGCCGGTGCGATTGGCTGTGGTGTGCTGGTCGAGCAGGTTCGCGCGCAGTTGCCCACGCTGGGCTGGGCGGATTACGACGCGTGGTGGTTGGCGGCGGGTACGGGGACGACCTTGGCCGGTTTGGTGCTGGCGGAAGCGGGCGCACACCCGGTGTATGGCGCCATGGCGGTGCCGGATGATCACGGCGTGGCACAGAACGTCGACGCCCTTGTGCAGGGCGGCTATGAACTGCTGGACGCCAGCCGAGGTGGCTTCGCCAACGTCGACCCGGTACTGCTCGACTTCATCGACGCCACGCAACAAGCCTGCGGCTTGCCCTTGGAGCCGCTCTACACCGGCAAGGCCTTACTCGCATTGAAGCAACAGATCGAGGCCGGGCGCTTCACCCCCGGTACTCGCCTGATCTTCGTCCACACCGGCGGCCTTCAGGGCAACCGGGGCTTCACGGGTTAGCGCGCTTGCCTGGCATCATGCGTAACGCCGTGTTGTCCCGCAGGATGTAGTGGTGGGCAATCCCCGCCAGCGCATGCAGCCCGATCAGCCAATAACCGACCTTGCCGAACCACACATGCCAGCCTTCGATCTCCTTGGCCAGTGCCTTGTTCTCGCCAATCAACGGCGGCAATTCCATGCCGTAGAACATCACCGAATGCCCCTCGGCACTGACGATCAGCCAACCGGCAATCGGCATGCCGATCATCAACGCGTAGAGCGCGACGTGCATCAGGGTCGCCAACAGGCTCTGCCATTGCGGCGGTGCCGGTACGATCTTCGGCGCCACGCCCAGGCTGCGTGCGAACAACCGCAACCACACCAGCACAAACACCGTGAGTCCGAACATAAAGTGCATCTCGACGATCAACGTCCGCGCACCGCTGCCTTTGGGAAACTGGCCGCGTAATTCAATGCAGGCGTAGACCACCGCCAGCAGCACCACCATCAACCAGTGCAACGCGATCGACATGGTGCTGTAACGTGTATCGGAGTTTTTCCACGGCATCGCTGGTTTCCTCACTCATCAGGGCAAACCTCCATTCTTTGGTGATGGAGTCCTTTAACTGTATGCCGGTTTTGAGCGGTTTGCCTGGCGTAAATGCCGTGGTTTTGACCTCGGTCAGTAGCTCTGCGGCATTTCCCCACGGGCCAGCCGTGCGTTGATGTCGCTGATGACCGCAGGCAGGTCATTGAGGGTGTCGATCAGGTAGTGCGGGCGCGAGCCTTCGAACATCGCCTCGATGCGTTGGCGCTCGCTGGCCAGGGTCGCGGCGTCCAAGCTGCGGAACTGTTCGTAGGTCAGGCCCAGCGCATTGCCGGAGCAGGTCAGGGCCACGGTCCACATGCCGGCGCGACGACCTTCGAGGATACCCGGCACGGTGTCGTCGACCTTCACGCACGCCGCCACATCATCGATACCCAGCGCGATCACGTTGGCCAGGGCCTGGGCCGGCCATGGGCGACCGTTGGGCACTTCGTCGGTGGCGACCACGTGGTCGGCGATGTAGCCGTTGGTGGCAGCCAGGGCGACGACTTTATCCATGACTTGCTTGGGGTAGCCGGAGCAGGAACCGATCTTGATGCCTTGCACACGCAGCCGGGCAATGGTGTCGAGGGCGCCGGGGATCAGCGCCGAGTGTTCGGCGATCTTCTCGATCTGCAACGGCATGAAGCGCTGGTAGATGGCGGTAACGTCGTCATCGGTTGGCGTGCGGCCGAACGCCTTGCGGTAGCGTTCGGCAACCTGTGGTTGGTCGCAAAGGGTGCGGATGTGGTCCCACTTGCCCATGCCCATCGGGCCACGGGCTTCTTCGATGGAAACTTGCACGTCGAACTCGGCAAAGGCCTCGACAAAGATCTGCGTGGGAGCGAAAGAGCCGAAGTCGACCACGGTGCCGGCCCAGTCGAGGATCACCGCTTGCAGGGTGTTGGGGTTCTGATAGTTCATGCGTGTGCTCCGGAAGAAGAAAGGGTGATGCCCATGGCGTGCAGTACGTCGGCGATGGCGGTGACGGCGGCGTGCATGTCGGCTGCATCCACATGCCCGATGCAGCCCACGCGGAAGGTTTCCACTTGGGTCAACTTGCCCGGATACAGGATGAAGCCCTTGGCCTTGACCCGTTCGTAGAAGTCCTTGAACTGGTAGCGCGGGTCGTGTGGGGCGTGGAAGGTGACGATGATCGGCGCCTGGATTTGCGCCGGCAGGAAGCTGCGCAGGCCCAATTCGGCCATGCCGTCGAGCAGTGCCTGGCAGTTGCGTGCATAGCGTTGATGGCGGGCGGGCAAGCCGCCTTCCTCGGCGTATTGCAGCAGCGCTTCGTGCAGGGCCGCCACCACATGGGTTGGCGGGGTGAAGCGCCATTGGCCGGTCTTGGTCATGTAGGCGTGCTGGTCGAACAGGTCCATCGCCAGGGAGTGGCAGTTGCCTTGGGCTGCAGCCAGTGCCTGTTTATCGGTGAAGACAAAACCCATTCCCGGCACGCCTTCCAGGCATTTGCCTGACGCGGCGATCAGCGCATCGAACGGCACGTCGCGAGCATCGATCGGCAGCGCACCAAAGGAACTCATGGCATCGATGATCAGGCGCTTGCCGTGGGTTTTCACGACCTGGGCGATCTCGGCCAGGGGGTTGAGGATGCCGGTGCTGGTTTCGCAATGGATCAGCGCGACGTGGGTAATGGCCTTGTCGGCTTGCAGCAGGCGGTCCACATCGGCAGCGGTGGTGGGTTGGTCCTCGGCGGTTTCAAAGGTGCTGAACTCGCGGCCCAACACTTCACAGATTTTCGCCAGTCGCTTGCCGTAGGCGCCGTTGATCAACACCAACACCTTGCCATTGCGCGGCACCAGGGTGCCGATGGCGGCTTCGACGGCGAAGGTGCCGCTGCCTTGCAACGGCACGCAGTGGTGGCTGGCCGCGCCGTTGATGATTGCCAGCAACTGCTCGCAGACGCTGGCGGTGAGCTGGTTGAAGCGGTCGTCCCATGAACCCCAATCCACCATCATGGCCTGGCGGGTGCGGGCGGAGGTGGTCAGCGGGCCGGGCGTGAGCAGGATGGGCGTCGTCATTATTAGTCCTCGCGAAGCATCGGATGAATCTACGGCGCCTAAATTGCAGTTTGGCTTGTCATCAATCAAATTGTTTGTTGTTATGCGAGCTATCAGTGAGGCCGATAGCTATGAACCTGTTTCAATTGCGTGCGTTCGATGCCGTGGCCCGCGAGGGCAGTTTTACCCGTGCGGCGGCGCGGCTGTTCATCAGCCAGCCGGCGGTGACCGGGCATATCAAGGCGCTGGAAGAGCACTACCAGATCCCGTTGCTGCGTCGCACCGCCAGGCGCGTGGAATTGACGGAGGAGGGCGCGCGGCTGGCGGCGATCACCCGGGCCATTTTCGGCCTGGTGGACGAAGCGCAGACGATGCTGGAGGCCAATCGCCAATTGCTCACCGGGCGCCTGGAAGTCGCGGCCGACGGCCCGCACCTGGTGATGCCGATGATCGCCAGCCTGCGCGCGCGCTACCCCGGCATCACCGTGAACCTGCGCTTGGGCAATGCCCAGGAAACCTTGGCGGCGCTGTTGTCAGAGCATGCGGATGTGGCGGTGCTCACCGAGGTGGAGCCACGCAACGGCCTGCATCTGCAACCCTTGAACGAATCGCGGATTTGCGCGCTGGTGCCGGCCAGTCACCCGTGGGCGGCGCTGCCCGAAGGGATCCGCCTGGAGCAGCTCAACGAGGTGATCATGGTGCTGCGCGAGCCGAGTTCCATCACCCGGCGTACGTTCGATGACGCCTGTGCCGCAACTGGCGTACAGCCCAAGGTGCTGCTGGAACTGGACAGCCGTGAAGCGGTGACCGAAGCCGTCGCCGCTGAATTGGGCGTAGGCGTGGTGTCGTCCATGGAGGTCAGTCCGGACCCGCGCGTGCGTGCGGTGCCGGTCCAGGGCGATGGGCTGGTGAACCGGCACATGCTCGGCTGCATGGAGCGGCGCCGCTCGCTGCGCCTGATTCAGGCGTTTTTCGAGTTGGCGCCCTGACGGTTTTTTGGTGGAACGTTGCGTTTTTGCGCTATAAACTCTGCCCCCAAAGCGCCGGCCAGTAGACGTTTGGGCGCGATGGACAAAAGAGAGTGAGTCATGGGCGCACAGTGGAAAGTCAAACATAAAGAAGCGGCAGCCAATGCCAAGGGCAAGATCTTCGGCAAGCTGGTGAAAGAAATCACCATCGCCGCCCGCAACGGCGCCGACACCTCCACCAACGCCCACCTGCGTCTGGTGGTGGAACAGGCCAAAAAGGCCTCGATGCCCAAGGAAACCCTGGACCGCGCCATCAAGAAAGGCGCCGGTCTGCTCGGCGAAACCGTGCAATACCACCGCGTCACCTACGAAGGCTTCGCGCCGCACCAGGTGCCGCTGATCGTCGAGTGCGTGACCGACAACATCAACCGTACCGTGGCGGAAATCCGCGTGGCCTTCCGCAAGGGCCAACTGGGCGCTTCCGGTTCCGTGGCCTGGGACTTCAACCACGTCGGCCTGATCGAAGCCTCGCCGGACAGCCCGGACGCCGATCCGGAAATGGCCGCCATCGAAGCCGGTGCCCAGGATTTCGAAGAGGGTGAAGAAGAAGGCACTACCCTGTTCATCACCGAGACCACCGACCTCGACGCCGTACAAAAAGCCTTGCCGGAGCAGGGTTTCACCGTGCTGTCGGCCAAGCTGGGCTACCTCTCGAAAAACCCGGTGAGCGGTTTGAGCGATGAGCAGATGGCCGAGGTTGAAGCCTTCCTCGAAGGCTTGGACAACCATGATGACGTGCAGGATATGTTTGTCGGCTTGGCAGGCTGATTTTTAGCAGGATACATGTGATCTGAATGTGGGAGCGGGCTTGCTCGCGAATGCGGTGTATCAGTCAATCAATATGTTGACTGACTCTGCGCATTCGCGAGCAAGCCCGCTCCCACATTGGTTTAGTGGTGTTGTATAGAACCCAGCATGGTTTCGATTTCCTCGAACCCCGGCCGCGCCAGTACCTCTGGCTGGCAGCAGTTTTTTTCCAGCCTAACCAGCTCGTCACTGACCTGTTCATCAACCCGCTCCAACAACTCCCCCAGCAAAATCCCAAACGCCCGCACTTCAATCCGCTGCAACGCCCTGGTTTCCAGGCTATCCGTCGTGGCATGGAACGACGCCGCGCCGAAATCTCCCAGCAAACAGTCGCCGGCTGCATTCCACAGGATATTGTGGCCATACAGGTCGCCATGGGTGATGCCGTGCCGGTGCAGGTGCGCGGCGACCGACGCGATATCTCGCGCCATGCGCAGTGCCACTTCCAGGCTGAAGCGCGTATCCGGTTCATAGATGTCGCGGGTGCACGACGCCAGGCTCGGCAGGGCCGCGAGGTTGCGGTAGCTCGGGTCGATCAGGTCCATGACCAGTGCAGCCTGCTCATCCGGGTGGCCGACCACGCGGCCCTGTACCTTGATCAGGTTGGGGTGCAGCCCGGCGGCGATGCAGGCCTGCATTTCATGCAGCGGCGAGCCATCGCTGGTGATGGTGCCTTTATAGAGCTTGACCGCAACGGGCTGGCCTGACGGTTTCCACAGGGCCTTGCGAATAATGCCGGAAGCGCCTTCGCCGAGGACTTCGGCCAGTTCCAGTTCGGACCAGGGAATATTCGGCGTGGCGTCATCGCCGGTTAGGTCCACGGCCATTTCCACGGGGTTGCCGGCATAGGCCAGCCAGGTCAGGCTCGGCAGTGCCAGCAGCCAATCCGGCAACTGGGTGAGGCGGTTGGAGGCGATGCGCAGCAATTCGAGATTGTGGCAGTTGGCCAGACTTGCCGGCAGGTGCGCCAGTTGGTTGCCGGCCAGCATCAGCTTTTGCAGGAGTGGTCGCTTGCCCAGTTCGTCGGGCAACTGGCTGATGCGGTTATCGGTCAGGATCAACCAGCGCAACAACGGCGGCAACGCGGCGGCGGGCACATGACTGATCTGGTTGGCCTTGAAGCCGATCATGCTCAGCTTGGCGCATTGGCCAAGGCTTGCCGGCAACTCGGTGAACCGGTTGTCCGAGCAGAACAGCACGCGCAGGTGGGGCAGGCGGTGCAAGTCGTCGGGCAGTTGGCTCAGGGCGTTACCGCTGAGGTTGAGGATTTCCAGGGAGTCGGCCAGTTCGAAGATTTCCCGAGGGAATTCAGTCAGCCTGCAGGACAGGTCCAGGCGGGTGATACCGGCCAATTGGCCGGCCTTGAGTTGGGCGAGGGTATGCATGAACGGCGCGGTCACTCGGCTAGAAGGCGTAAATGACGCTCATGATACCGGTTCGCGCGCGGGTTGCGGGTCAGCCTGTTGCAATTGTCCCAGACGGCTGGCGGTGCGGGCGAGGTCGATAGCCTCGCCGCCCAGGGCAATCGCGAGGGGCTGCTCGCCGATCAGGATCAGGTGCTTGTCGCGGTCATAAAGCACATCCACCAGGTTGATGAAGCGTTGCTGCACGGCGATCGGGCAGTCCGCCAGTTGCGGCAGGCCGTCGATGATCCAGTGGTCGTAGTCCTGGCACAGCAGCAGGTAGTCCATGACTGCGGTCAATTGCTCGCAAAGATCGCTGAAGGTGAACGCGATGGAGCGGCCTGCGTGGCGGCGGCAGATCAAGGTCCGGTTGCCGACGGCCAGGGGCTGCGGCGGGCAGTCGGCAGCGGGAAGACTTAAGGCTTCGCGCTGGTGCGCAGTCCCCGGCCAAACGTACTGACCGCTGGTAAAGCGTTGTGCGCTCTGGGCCTGGGGCAGGCTGCGAAAATCCTGGGGCGAACTGACTTCCAGCACCTCCATGCGTGCATCGATCAGGTCGATCACCGGTTTGAAGCGCTCATGGTACAGCGGGTTGGGCAGCAGTCCCTGCGGTGCATAGTTGGACGTTACCAGCACCAGCACACCGCGCTCGAACAGGGCCTTGAACAGGCGCGTGATCAGCATCGCGTCGCCGATGTCGTGGACGTGAAACTCGTCAAAACACAGCACTCGGCAATCCGTCAGCAGTTCATCGAGGGTCACGGCCAGCGCATCGTCCTGCTGACGATGCGTGAACATGCCGCGATGCAGTTGGGCGAAAAAGTCATGAAAGTGCACGCGCTGCTTCTCGGCGATTGGCAACGCCTGGAAGAACCCGTCCAGCAACCAGCTTTTGCCGCGTCCCACCGGCCCGTGCAGGTACAGGCTACGGGTGGGCTGGCCGGCGAGCAGGAGGCGGGTTTCTCGGGCCAGGGCAGCGATGGCTCGGGTTTGCCCGGCGCTGAGGGTATACCCCTGTTGCTCGGCTTTTTGCTGGAAGAACGCGGGGATGGGCGAGGCGTCGAGGGCGTCGGTTTTCTTACCGAGCAGGCGACGGATCAGGGAAAACGCGGCCAATGCAAGTCACTCTGTGTTTCGGTGGTTGCCCACTTTAGGGCGACGGCTGCGTTTTGACCAATAGAGAAGGGCGCTGCATGCCATCTCGAAAAGGCATGTCACGGTTGTAAACCTGCCCAGACTGGCAGTTTCTCGCTGAGTGACTAACCTCCTACACAGCAGTCACCCCTGTACAAGGATTTGGGGCAGTGAAGGGACGAGCAGTATTGGCAGTCATGGGCGCGATGCTCTGCAGCACGGCTTTCGGTGCACAACTCCAGGTGGAGGTGCGTATCGACGTGCAGCGGGGCTGCCAGTTGGTGGGCACCACCCGCAGCGCTGGCATCGAGCAACTTGGCATATTGGATTTCGGCAGCGGCGCGCGTCTGGACGACCCGGCCGGGCCCCTGAGTGCGGCACTGATCAGCCAGCGCCAGCCGCGCCTGGAGTGCAACCCCGACACGCCGTATCAGGTGCGTGTGGATGGCGGCCTGCACGGCGGCACCGGTGAAGTGCGTTACCTCAGCGCTACCCCTTTGATCAAACCCATTCCCTATCGTATTTATGCCGACGCCGCACGGAGCGTGCCGTTGCCGGTGGATGTGCCGATCAGTGGTCGCGTGCCGGACGCGGGCTTCGTTGATCTGCCGCTGTATGGCCGCATCGAGCCGCTCAAGGACATCCCAGCCGTCGGCCGCTACACCGACCTGCTCAAGGTCACGGTCACATGGTAAGCCGCTATCTGGCCGTTGTGGCCATGGGCGGCCTGCTGGTGCTGGCGGATGACGCGCAGGCGGCTGTCGCGACCGGGTTTATCCAGGCGCGGCTGGTGATCACTGCCAGTTGCGAAGTGAGCAAAGGCGTCGAGAGCGCGCCGGTCAACCCCACGGGCGGTACGGCGATGCTCGACTTCGGCAGCCAGGGCCCGACCTGGAACAACACGCTGGGCGCAGGCGTCACCGATGGCGAAAAAGCGCCGTTGGCGGTGTCGTGCAACCCGTCCGTCTCGAGCTTTACCGTGACTATCGACGGCGGCACCAATGGCGATGGCACCACGCGGCGCCTGAGCAATGGGCGTCAGATGATTCCGTATCGGCTGTCCGCCGATCCCCAGGGCCGCAGCACCTACAGCATCGGCCAGCAACGCAATTTTGTCGTGGCCAAGGGCACCCAGATACCGATCCCGGTGTTTGGCTCCGTGGTGGCAAATACCAGTGCCTTACCGGCAGGGATCTACACCGACACGTTGACGGTGACACTGGACTGGTAACTCAAGAGGATGAACACCATGCATGTACTTGTTTCGCGATTAGGCGCTTGTGCGCTGGGGCTGGCGATGGCTTCCAACCTCAACGCGGCAACCACGGTCACCGGGCAGATCACCTCCAGCCTGATATTGATCGCCAGTTGCCAGGTCAACGGTTCCGGCGCGGCGACCGGGCTGAACTTCGGTAGCTTGAACTTCGGCACCACCAACAGCCTGTTCACCAACGCCGATGCCCAGTTGCTCGGTGGCACCGGCACTGGCGGGGCGCTGTCGATCCTGTGTTCCAGCGGCACCACGCCAGCGGTCAAGGTGCGCGCGGGTGCCCATGACGGTGCGTCTCCGGGTGGCAGCCGTGCATTGGCCGACGGTGCGGGCAACTTCGTGCCCTACGACTTCTATACCGACAGCGGTCATTCCGCGCTGCTGGCAATCGACGGCGTGATCACCCTCGCCACCAGTACCGGCGTGGCGCAGACCGTCAACCTCTACGGTCGGGCGGTGGGCAAGGCGGGGCTGCCAGCCGGCACCTACACCGACACCGTGGCCGTGGAACTGACGTTCTAGCGATGTGGCTCAGAGCGTTGCTGGCCTGTGCGCTGGCGGTGCCGCTGCCGTTGTCGGCGGTGACCAGCCAGAGCTTCCAGGTGAGCGCGACCATCACACCGGGTTGCCTGATTGTGGGCGGGGGCTCCAATTACGGCGCGTTGACCTACGGCAGTTACTCGGCCCTGGCCACCAGTACGGTCACGGCGGCGTTGACCGGGGGTGTCACCTTGCAATGCACGCCGGGGGTGACATTGAGCATGAGCGTCGACGGCGGCCTGCACAGCAGCACCGGACGCAATCTGCAGCTCAACAGCGGCAGCGCGCGGGTGGCTTACCAGTTGTTTCGGGATGCGACGTTCAGCCAGAGCCTGGGGATCGGCCAGAGCGTCAATGTGGCGTACAGCGATGCGAACAACATCAGCCTGCCGATCTACGGGCGGGTGCAATTGCCGGGCAATCAGCCTGGGGGGACATACAGCGACACGCTGCAGGTGCAGCTGACGTGGTAAGGCAATCGGTATAAGGAGTGGGGTTATGCGTTCACCTTCCCGGCGGCTGTGGGCCGCGGGTATTGCCTTGAGTGCGGTGTGCACGGCGGGGTTCGTACAGGCAGCCAGTTCTGTGCTGATCTGGCCCATCGACCCGGTGCTGGAGGCCGATCAACAGGCCAGTGCGCTATGGCTGGAAAACCGTGGGAGCGAAACTGCGAGCCTGCAGATTCGTGTGTTTGCGTGGAGCCAGAGCGGCTTCGACGAGCAATACCAGAACCAGCGCGATGTGATCGGCAGCCCGCCGGTGGCGCGAATCGAGCCGGGGCAAAAACAACTGGTACGCCTGACTCGCACCCGCGAAGTGCCACCAGGGCAAGAGTTGGCCTACCGCATCATCATCGATGAAATCCCTTCGCCCTTGCAGGTGCCGACGCCGCCAGAGGGCAAGAACACTGCAGCGGCGATTCGCTTCCAGATGCGCTACTCGGTGCCGCTGTTCGCGTATGGCGCGGGCCTGTGGAGCAAGGACGACAGTACGCGCCAGCGCGACCCCAACGGCGCCGGCAAGCCGGACTTGAGCTGGCACAAGGTCACGGTGGCAGGGCGCAACTATATCGAGGTGCGTAACCAGGGCGCCGTGCATGCGCGCCTTACCGATGCTTCATTCAAGCAGGGCGGGCAGACCAAACCCCTGGTCGATGGCTTATTGGGCTACGTGTTGCCGGGCGCGACCATGCGCTGGCCGGTGCCGGATGCGCTGTCGGCTGATCAGCCCCTGCAGGTCAGGATCAACGGGGCGCAACAGTTGGAGAGCCTCGCGCCGAAGCGGTAACCGAGTGTAGCGGGGCGGGACGCTCCGGGTTTTAAACGGATGGAGATGTCCATTGAAGGACACAACGCCATGTGTGAGTCGTGGTCGGACTCGTCGTCTATGGCCGTCGGTAGCAGTGGTAAGCGGGCTATGGGCTGCAATGGTTGCGCCCCAAGGCGTGGCTGGCGACCTGCCACCGCCGCCGAGCAGTATGGAGGCTGTCGCCGATGCACAGTTGTTTCTGGAGCTGGTGGTCAACCAGATGGACACCGGTCGCGTCATCGCGGTCGATCAACGCGCCGGGCAACTCTACGTACCCGCCAGTGCGCTGCAGGATGTGGGCATGAAGCTGCCCGGTGAACTGAGTGGCAGCGTGGGTTTGGACATGATCCCAGGCCTGCACAGTGACTACGACAGCAATGGCCAGCGCCTGCTGCTGGATGTGCCGCCGGCGTGGTTGAAGGAACAGTTTATCGGCAACCGCAACACCTACCCGCGCACCCAGGCGATGAGCAGTTTCGGTGCCTTGCTCAACTATGACCTGTACTTCAACGACACTGACGAAGGCGGCAGCTACCTCGCCGCCTGGAACGAAGTGCGGCTGTTCGACAACTGGGGCACCTTGTCCAACACCGGGCAGTATCGCCAGACCCTGGCCGATGGGATCAGCAGCAGTACCTTCAACAATGGCTACCGGCGTTATGACACCACCTGGCGTTTCTCCGATGATGAGCGGCTACTGACCTACGAGGCAGGTGACGTGATCAGCGGCGCCTTGCCCTGGAGCAGCTCGGTACGCCTGGGCGGTGTGCAGTTCTCACGGGACTTCGCCGTGCGCCCGGACCTGGTGACCTACCCTTTACCGCAATTTGCCGGTGAAGCTGCCGTGCCGTCCTCGGTGGACCTGTTTATCAACGGCTACAAGTCCGACAGTGCACTGCTGCAACCAGGGCCTTACACCCTGACCAACGTGCCGTTTATCAACGGTGCGGGTGAGGCAGTGGTGGTGACTACCGACGCGTTGGGTCGCCAGGTGTCGACCACGGTGCCGTTTTATGTGACGAGTTCGCTGCTGCAAAAAGGCCTGACGGATTTCTCGGTGGCCGCCGGTTCCTTGCGCCGGGAATACACCTTGAAAGATTTCGCCTACGGGCCTGGCGTCGCCAGCGGCACCTTTCGTTATGGTGTTTCCGACAACCTGACCCTGGAAAGCCATGCCGAGGCGTCCAGTGACCTGACCCTCGGCGGCCTGGGTGGCAACCTGCGGCTGGGCAACTTCGGCGTGCTCAACACCGCCGTCAGCCAAAGCCAGTTCGAAGGACGCAGCGGCCAGCAACTGAGCCTGGGGTATTCATACAACAGCACGCGCTACAGCCTGTCGTACCAACGGGTCGAGCGGCGTGATGAGTATGCCGACCTGACCCTGGTCGACACCCCCTACGCCAGCCTCAGCAAGCGCAGTGAGCAGGTGACCTTGAGCCTCAACCTTGAGCGTTTCGGCAGCCTGGGCGTAGGTTATTTCGACGTACAGGCAGCGGACGACTCGCGCACGCGCTTGCTCAACCTGAGCTGGAGCAAACCCCTGTGGCACAACACCAGTTTCTACCTGTCGGCCAACCGTGAGATTGGCGATAGCAACTGGGCGATGCAGGCGCAGCTGGTTATCCCGTTCGACCTCAACGGCAGCCTGGCCGTGAGTACCGAGCGCAGCAAAGATGGCGCCAGCCGCCAGCGCCTCAACTACAGCCGTGCGGTGCCGAGCGAAGGTGGGGTGGGCTACAACCTCGGTTATGCCCAGGGCGATGGCCCGGCGTACCGGCAGGCCGACCTGACCTGGCGCTTGCAGTCGGTGCAGTTGCAGGCCGGTGTGTACGGCAGCAGCGACGCCGAGACGCGCTGGGCGGATGCCAGTGGCTCGCTGGTGTGGATGGGCGGCGATATGTTTGCCGCCAACCGTATCAACGACGCTTTTGTGGTGGTGAGTACCCAGGGTTTCGCCGGGATTCCGGTGCGCTATGAAAACCAGTTGGTCGGCGAGACCGACCGCAACGGCCATCTGCTGGTGCCCTGGAGCAGTGCGTATTACCGCGGCAAATATGAAATCGATCCGTTGAACCTCCCGCTCAACGTGCAGAGCCCGAATGTGGAGCAGCGTGTGTCGGTGCGTCGTGGTAGCGGCTACCTGCTGGAGTTTCCATTGCGTCGGGTGCTCGCGGCCAGTGTCACGCTGGTGGACACCCAACATCAGGAATTGCCCCTGGGCAGCCTGGTGGTGCATGAACAAAGCGGCCAGCAGGCGGTGGTGGGTTGGGATGGCCTGGTGTACCTGGAAAACCTCTCGGCCCATAACACCTTGCAGGTCACGCTAGGCGAGGGGCGTACGTGCCAGGCGCGTTTTGAGATGGAGGAGCAGCAACAGGGCGTGCCGTTGCTCGGGCCTTTGGTGTGCCAATGAAACGCACAGGCTGGCTGTGCCTGATGGGGTTAATGTTTGCGGGACCGGCGATGGCGGCGTGCTCAGTGGTGACCACTGCGCCGGCGGGCTTCGGCTCGATCAGTTCAATGACCGTGCGCACTGCCGCGCAGGCCAGTTCGACGACCAACGCGGGGTTGCGATGCACGTCGGCGTTGATTTCATTGCTGGTCTCCACCGACCATTTTTACGCCACCATCACCGGTTCGACCCAGGGCGGTATGGTTGGGCCGACGGGCGATGTGATCGGCTACACGATCTACGGCAACAACACCACCAGCTTTCCGATCACGCGCGGTGCGCAATTTGACTTCGGCGGCGCCGGCGGGATCGCTCAGAGTTTTGGCTTGATTGCGGGCCCTGGCGCGAAAACCCTGCCGCTGTACGTGAGCAGCATTACCGGCAGTAACGTCGCCGCAGGCCTGTACACCGAGACCCTGAGCATCGCCTGGAGCTGGAATTATTGTTCGGGTATTGGCATCGGCGGCATCTGCGCCGGCCGGGATATTGGCAGTGGTACCGCGTCATTGACGGTGAGCATGACGGTCACCAACGACTGCCAGATCACCGCGCCCAACATCAGTTTTGGCAGCGCGCCTGTCATCAGCGGGTTTACCGCCGTCACCGGCCAGACCATCAGTATTTCCTGCACCAAAGGCAGTGCCTACAACGTCGGCTTGAGCGACGGCCAGAACGCCGTCAGCGTGGGCGGTCGGCGGCGAATGATCTCGGGCAGCAACTACCTGGCCTATGACATCTTCAAAAGCGCCGGCACCACGCGCTGGGGCAGTGTAAGCGCAGCTCGTCGCGACAGCTCCACCGCCGAGATCAACCCCGGCAACGGCCTGGGTATCGGCAGCCAGGTGTTCAACTACAACGCCAAGATCTACACCGACCAGTCCACGCCTCCCGCCGGCACTTACCTGGACAACGTGGTGCTTGACGTCGGTTTCTAGAACTTCAGCAGCGGCGGGCTAGGCTGATCCACGGGGCTGACCACCGCATAGTTGTAGCCGGCACCCGACCAGTATTGCGCCTGCAAGCCATCGGCACTGCGACTGCCTCTTGGCAGGAAACCGTTTTCCGGTCCCGGTGGGCGGATATAGAAACTGATGCGCCGGCCTTGCGGGTCCTCGTACAGCACCATGGCCGCGGCGCCTTGCTCAGTGGTGAGCAGGCGCCCGCTGATCGGTGTGAACCCGGAAGCACTCAAGTCCGGCAGGCGGTGCGCCTGGTTGAAGTAGCGGTCGAGCCAGGCTTGCATCGTGCCGCCGCCCTGCACCTTGTAGTCGGCGGGCATGATGCCGTCCTGGGCAAACAGGCGGAATGCCTGCATCGCATCGGCCATCGGCAGTTGGGCCGGCTGGGTGGCTTCACGGGCGTGCCAGCCACCGACACCGCCGAGGCTGACGGCGATCAGCAGCACGGCGGCCGTAGCAAAGTGGCGCCGTGATTGACGCTTGATGCGCTGACGGATCAGTGCCGGGTCCAGGTCTGGGTTGGCCGGCTGTTGCAGGGCGCCGCCCAACGCGGCACGCAGCAACTGCGCATCGTGTTGCCAGGCGTGGACCTGGGCGGCGACATCCGGGTGGGCGGCCAAGTAGGTTTCAAGCACGCGGCGATCACTCTCCAGCAGTTGGTGATCGACGTAGGCATGCAAATCGCGTTCGCTGGGGGGCAGGCTGATCATTTGAGTATCCGCAGGGAAGGGCTGGCAATTTCGCCATCACTGAGTTGACGCAGGGCTTGGCGCGCCCGTGACAGGCGCGACATCACGGTGCCGATGGGCACCTCGAGAATCTCGGCGATTTCCTTGTAGCTCAGGCCTTCGACCGAAACCCACAGCAGCAGCGCGCGCTGCTCGGTGTTGAGTTGATCGAAGGCTTGCAGGGTCGACTGGGCGATCACCGTGCGTTCCACCGACGGCTGCGCATCGTCACGCCCGGTGAAGAACTCCAGCATGCGTGCATAGCGCCGGGTGCGGCGGTGGGCGTCGAGGAACTGCCGGTAGAGGATCGAAAACAGCCAGGCGCGCAAGTCGCCTTCGACGCGTTTGTCGGCCCAACTGATGATCGCCCGTTCCAGGGTCGACTGCACCAGGTCGTCGGCGCTGCTGGCGTTACGGGTCAGGGACACGGCAAAACGCCGTAGCCTTGGGATGAGTTCACGTAACTGTTCGTCGAGTTCATGCATGGGAATCTGGCTGGTCACTACGCTGGGACTAGAGAGACGTACGGCGTTGAAGGTTATTCCCGACCCTGGGAAATAAATCAAAGGCCAGGGAATAGAGCCGATCGGCGTTCGTCTTAATGCTCCGACCTTATGTTTACCCCCTAAGGCCTTTGGCCCTGGAGTTCCTTCATGGTAGATCACTCATCACCGCCCCGTCCTCCGCTGAGCACTGCGAGCCTGATCGCACGCCTGGCAGGTATCGGTGCCGTGGTTGCGGTTATGGCGGGGGCTTTTGCCTACGTCAACGGCACCCTCGACCCACAGCGCTTGCGCCCGAAAACCCTGGTCAATGCCCTGGAAGCCAACAACGGCGTGCACCCTGGCTTCCGGCGTAACCATGCAAAGGGTGTGTGCGTGGCCGGGTATTTCGAGAGCAGCGCAGAAGCCCGTGCCTATTCCAGCGCCCAGGTGTTCAGCGAGGCTAAGACCCCACTGATCGGTCGGTTTGCTCTGCCCAGCGGCAACCCCTATGCGCCAGACAGCAGTGTGCCGATCCGCAGTTTTGCCGTGCAGTTCAGCCAGGCCAACGGCCAGCAGTGGCGCACCGGCATGAACAGCATGCCGGTGTTCCCTGTGGGCACGCCCGAGGCGTTCTACCAAATGCTCAAGGCCGGTGCGCCGCAGCCTGCCACCGGCAAGCCCGACCCGGCGAGCATGCCGGCATTTTTTGCTGCTCATCCCGAGACGGCGCCGTTCTTGGCGTGGGTCAAGACCGCCAAGCCTTCGGCCAGTTATGCGACCGAAACCTACAACGGCATTAACGCGTTCTTCCTGGTAGGGGCCGATGGCAAGCGCCAGGCCGTGCGTTGGGGCGTGGTGCCGCAGAGCCAGGATGCGGCGGGTGATACCGCGACTGCGGGCGGTGATTTCCTGGAAAAGGACCTGGTCCAGCGCCTGGCGACCGGGCCGCTGCGCTGGCAGTTGAACATGACCCTGGCCAACCCCGGCGATCCCGTGGACGATGCGAGCAAGGCCTGGACCGGCGAGCATAAAATCATCAATGCCGGCACCCTGGTGCTGCAAAGCAGCCAGCCGCAGGCTAATGGCGATTGCCGCGATATCAACTTTGATCCACTGATTCTGCCCAGCGGTATCGTAGCCTCCAATGACCCGTTGCTGGCGGCCCGTTCGGCGGCGTACGCCAGCTCGTACCTGCGTCGCGCCGGTGAAGTCAGCCCGTTGCACAGCGCCCCTCAGGAGTCGAAGCCATGAATGTCCAACCCCGGTTTTTCGCGCCCCTGGCGCGCCTGCTGCACTGGCTGATGGCGCTGATGGTCATCGCCATGCTGTTTATCGGCGCGGGCCTGGCGGCCTCTGTTTCGGAGCGCCATGAGTGGTTGATCCACCTGCACAAGCCGCTGGGTATCGCGATCCTGGCCTTGGTGATCGTGCGTTTGGTCGTGCGCTTCTCCACGCGCCAACCGCCGTTGCCTGCTGACTTGCCGCTGTGGCAAGCGCTGGCGGCCAAGGCGTCCCATCTGGTGTTGTATGCGTTGATGCTAGTATTGCCACTGCTGGGCTGGGCGATGATTTCGGCGGCGGGCGACCCGGTAATGCTTAGCAGTTCGGTGCAGTTGCCGGCGCTGGTGGGGGCGAACGCGCCGTTGTTCGCGGTGCTGCGCAGGGCCCATGGGTTCCTGGCTTATCTGCTATTCCTGACGGTGCTGTTGCACCTGGCGGCGGCGTTGTTCCATGGGTTGATCCGCCGTGACGGCGTGCTGCAAAGCATGACCGGCAGCAAGGACTGAAACAGGTCTCGGGGGCAGTGTGGTCAGCCAGTAGATCAGCGCCAGCAGGTTGATGGCGGCGCCGAGGCCACACACCCCGATCCAACCCGCCCTGGCATACAGGGCGGTTGCGCTGATGGAGCCCAGCGCACTGCCCACTGAGTAAAACAGCATGTAGCCGGCCACCAGCCGGCTCTGGGCGTCGGGGCGCACGGCGTAGATCAGGCTCTGGCTGGTGACATGCACGGCTTGCAGGCCCAGGTCGAACACAATCACGCCGAGCACCAATGCCCACAACGATGATTGGGTAAAACCGATGGCGATCCAGGACAGCAGCATCAGCAGCAATGCCGTGCCGCTGGTCCACTGGGCAAAGCCTTTGTCGGCCAAGCGACCGGCGCGGGCAGCGCCAAGTGCTCCGGCGGCGCCGGCGAGTCCGAACAGGCCAATCTGCGTATGGGAAAGCGACAGCGGCGGGGCGCTCAAGGGCAGTACCAGCGGCGTCCACAAGACGGTGCCGGCGGCGAAAATCAACATCGCCAGCACGGCGCGGTCACGCAGGACCTTTTCCTCCTTGAACAGGCTGAAGACCGAGCGGAGCAGCGCACCATAAGTGCCGGTGGCGCGCGGTTGTTCGGTGCTTGGCAATACGCGCCACAGCAAGATCGCCATCACCAGCGTCAAGCCCGCCGACAGCAAGTAAACCGAGCGCCATCCCGCCAGGTCGGCCATCGCGCCAGACACCGTGCGGGCCAGCAGCAAACCGACCACGATACCGCTGGTGACCAACCCCACCACCTGCCCGCGCTGTTCGGGCGACGCCAGATGAGCAGCCAATGCCACCAGCACTTGAGCGACCACCGCCAACAGGCCGGTCAGTGCCATGCCGGCCAACAGCCAGAAACTGTTTGAGGACAATCCCACCACCAGCACGGCCAGCGTGGAGAGCAGCAGCTGGCTGACGATGAGCTTGCGCCGGTTGAGCAAATCCCCGAGTGGCACCAGCAATAACAGGCCCACGCCATAACCGACCTGGGTGAGGGCAATGATGTTGCCGACAGTGGCGTGGTCCATGGCAAAGGTCTCGGCCATGGCGTCGAGCAACGGCTGGGCGTAATAGACATTGGCCACTGACAGGCCGCAGGCGATGGCGAACAGCATCACCACTTTGTTACTCAAGGGGGAGGAAGGCATGGGGATATCCTTTGTGGTTTTAAAATGAAACCAGTTGTACCGTAAGGACTCCGGTTTTATATTGCAACTACATTTTTGGTCGATGACAGGCAGCCCCGATGGTCAAGCTCACCCGCTTTGAAAGCGCCGAATGCCCGGTGGCGCGCTCACTGGATGCGATTGGCGATGGCTGGTCGCTGCTGATCATTCGCGATGCGTTTGATGGGATTCGCCGTTTTGGTGAGTTCCAGCGCAGCCTGGGAATGGCCAAGAACATTTTGTCCACGCGTTTGCGCAGTTTGGTGGCCCATGGGGTGTTGGAAATCGTGCCGGCGTCGGATGGCAGTGCGTACCAAGAGTACGTTCTGACGGAAAAGGGGCGGGGCCTGTTCAACGTGATCATCGGGTTGCGGCAGTGGGGCGAGGGTTTTTTCTATGGGGCAGGCGAGGCGCACTCGGTGATGGTGGACAGCGCCAACGGCGAGCCGCTGCGAGCGCTGGAGTTGCGCTCGGCGGATGGGCGGTTGCTGGGGCCTGAGGATTGTCGGCGGGTGCCCGCCGACTCGGTTTAGCGCAAGACGTCGACGATATCGGCCACGCTGCTCAACACATCCTTGCCCAGTTGCATCGAGCGTTTACCTGACCAACCGGTGAGCGGGTTGGGGGCGTCGTCGTTGTCCTTGAAGGGCATTTCCAGGGTCAGGGACAGGCAGTCGAACTGCTGGCCGACGGCATTGCACGCCAGGGTCATGTTGGCTTCGCCCGGCAGGTCGCGGGTGTAGCCGTAGGTGGTCTGGAAATCGCGGGTCAAGCCGCTCAAGTGGCTGCGGAAGTGTTTTTCCAGGGCTTCGATGCGCGGCGTGTAGCCGGGGTTGCCTTCGCAGCCGGCGGTGAAGACGTAGGGGATTACCTCGTCGCCGTGGATATCGAGGAACAGGTCGACGCCGTACTTTTCCATCTGTTGCTGCACGAACAACACTTCCGGGCTGAACTCCTGGCTCGCGCTCTGCCAGGCGCGGTTGAGGTCCTGGCCTGCGGCGTTGGTGCGCAGGTGGCCATGGAACGCGCCGTCCGGGTTCATGTTGGGCACCAGGTACAGATCAGCGACTTTCAGCAGTTTTTTCAGCTCGGCGTCACCGTCCTGTTGCAGGCGTTCAATGATGCCTTCCATAAACCATTCGGCCATGTGTTCACTGGGATGCTGTTGGGCGATGATCCAGACCTTGCGGCGGCCTTCGCCACCTTTGCCGCGACGCAGCAGTTGGATATCACGGCCTTCGACACTTTTACCGGTGGCCAGCAGTTGAGTACCGGCGCGGGTCAAGGCTTGCTCGATCAGCCAGTCGTGACGCTCACGGCTGTAGGGTTCGAAGTACGCAATCCAGGCGTGCTTCTCGCGGGTCTCAAGGCTGATATGCAGGATTTCACCATCAAAGCGAGAGGGCACCCGGAACCAATTGATATGGTCGTAGGACGCCACGGCGTTGTAGCCGCTCCACGCGTGCGGGTAAGACGACTTGCCCGCGTTGCTCAAGCGGAAGGTATGGGTGTGGCCCACGTGCATGCCTTCGGCCTTGAAGTGGAACCACTGGAAGTGTTGGCTACGGGTATCGGGTTTGATCGCCAGCAGCAACTGGTGGGAATCGTGGGCATCCAGTACTTGGATATTGCCACTGTCGAAATCGGTGCTGATCCTGATGGAGGTCAAGGCCACGGTCATAGTCTGGTTGCCTGAATATGAGTGTTGTGGCGGCTATATTACACAGGAGTCTGGTAAAGACTGGATGCAAAATTGTTGCATGGGGGAGGGGGCGTCATCCTTGACGCCGCAGCAGCTTAGAATCTATGAGATTGATTCTCAAGCGCTATTTCGCAAAGGTTTGGACTAGAGCGTTCGACTGGCTTTCTTTTGGCGATGGTCTTTTGCTACCATGCGCGCCATCGAGCAACACACAGTCTTCATTAGCCTGAAGCCATGCCAGGGAAACTGGCAAAAAAAAGACCCGGCCAAAGAGCCGGGTCAAAAACCGTGATTAGCCTGATGAGGAGATATTCCAAGAGTCCGACCTAAGGTCCCTTGGTCTATCGACTGATCTCGCGATCAGCTAGGTCCAATAATAATCATTATCATTTGCAAGTCAAATGTTTTTATCCGTGAGATAGAAATATTTTTCTTCTGCGCCTGTTATCCGTTCGCTTGAGCCGCTGGCGCCTGCAACGACCGCTCCACCATCGCTTTCGCCATATCGATCAAATACACCACCGAAAACGCCAGGTCGCGATGATTGCCCTGATGGCTGCTCGCGGATTCATAGGCCGTGGCTGCGGCGCTGCGCAACAGGTCTGAGGCGTGTACGAGGGCTTCCTCCTGGCTGATGCCCGGCTTGATGGCGAACAGGGCGCCGTCAGGGGCTGCTGCCGGCATCTCTTCTTTCAAGTAAAAGTCCAACGCGCGCTGGGCGGCACCGCTGCTGCGCAGGTCGTGCATTTCGGTGTCTTCAGAGGGTTCAGGCAGGAGATACGGGCTGGTCGTCATAAGGGGCGGTACTCTGTAGTGGGTGTCGAAAACCTTATGTCCGATGATAGTACGTATCGTATTTATGTCGTTTTATGGATTACTACAAACTGTTTATTGCCCTGAAAACTACGTGACGTATTGTCAGCTCCCATGGATAACTGGATTGCGTTGGTCAAGGCCAACATGGAAGACCGCAAGGTCACGCAGGGTGAATTGGCTGAGCGCCTGGGCATGTCCCAAGGCGGCGTTGGCCACTGGCTCAACAAGCGCCGTGCACCCAGCGTGGTGGACATGAACCGGGTGTTGGCGGCGCTGGGGTTGGGGTACTTGGAAGTCGCGCTGGACATTCGCGAACGGCCCGATGAGGCGCCTGCGCAGAAAAACTACAACCCGTATTTCCGCTACCCGGTCAGCGATTGGAAAGGGTTGTGCGAGGTCCGCGAAGAGCGTGCGACCTATGGCGCTGTGCGCTTCGAACTCACGGATTACCCTGCTCAGGGGGATGCGTTCTGGCTGCCAGTCACAGGCGACGCCATGACCGCACCCAGCGGCTTGAGCGTCAGTGCGGGCATGCTGATCCTGGTCGACCCGGCCATCCAGGCAGAGCCTGGCAAGCTGGTGGTCGCCCAACGGGCCGGGAGCCCTCAGGCGACCTTCCGCCAGTTGCAGGAAGAAAGCGGCCAGCTTTACCTGGTACCGCTCAATCCCACCTACCCCAAGCAGCCATTCACCGACGATTGCCACATCCTGGGGGTTGTTGTTCAAGCCACGGCGAAGTTCTAGACGGCCGTTTCGAGCGCCACCAACGCGCAACCTTCTGCAACCATTTCACCTTCCTGGCAGAACAACGCCTTGACCACCCCGACGTGAGGCGCGCGGATGCTGTGCTCCATCTTCATGGCCTCCAGCACCACCAGTTGCGTGCCGGCTTCGACTTGCTGACCGACCTCCACCAGCACCCGCACGATACTGCCGTTCATCGGCGCCGTGAGGCCGCCTTGATGTGACTGGTTGGCCTCAACCGCCGCAATCGGGTCGAACAATGTGACGGCCTGCAGCTCGCCGTCCCAGCGCAAAAACACGCTGCTTTCGTTGCGGACTGCCAGATGGCTGTGACGCACGCCCTGTTGCTCGATCAGCAGATGTTCGCCACGTAGTTGTGGCGTATCAGCCGCCAGCGTCACCAACCGATCCTGGCCATTGCAACTCAAATGCAACGAAACTTCGGCAGGTAACCCGGCGCGAAATCCTCGCGAATCTGCCCAAGGCCCATCACTCTTCGGCAAGCTCTGAATGAAGGCCGCGCCCGCCGCTTGCCAGAACGCATCACTCAATACTCCAGGCCCGGGTAGCAACTCCTCCTGATAGCGCGGAATAAACCCGGTATCCAACTCAGCCGCCGCAAACGCCGGGTGCCCGATGATGCGTCGCAAAAATCCCAGGTTGGTCTTCAGCCCGCCGATGGCAAACTCATCCAACATGGCCAGCAACCGCAATCGCGCCTGTTCACGGTCTTCACCCCAGGCAATCAGCTTGCCGAGCATGGGGTCGTAGAACGGCGACACACTGTCGCCTTGCTCCACACCGCTGTCCACGCGGCGGCCAGGACCCGGTGCGGATTCACGGTACAGCGCCAGATGCCCGGTGGCGGGCAGGAAGTCATTGGCGGGGTCTTCGGCATACAGCCGCACTTCGATGGCATGGCCGATCAGCGGCACCTGCTCCTGGGTGATCGGCAGCGCCTCGCCCTGGGCGACACGGATCTGCCAGGCGACCAGGTCCAGGCCGGTGATCGCTTCGGTCACCGGGTGTTCCACTTGCAGCCGCGTGTTCATCTCCATGAAGAAGAACTCACCGCGCGCGTCCAGCAAGAACTCCACGGTGCCTGCGCCGACATAGCCGATGGCCTGGGCCGCACGCACGGCGGCTTCGCCCATGGCCTTGCGCTGTTCAACACTCAGTCCCGGTGCTGGCGCCTCTTCGACGACCTTCTGGTGGCGACGCTGGATCGAGCAGTCACGTTCATTGAGGTACAGGCAATGCCCGTGCTGGTCGGCAAACACCTGGATCTCCACGTGACGTGGCTTGAGCAGGTACTTTTCCACCAACATCTGCCCGTTGCCAAAGGACGACAGCGCCTCGCGCTGTGCCGAGGCCAGGGCTTCGGCCAACTGGCTGACATCCTCGACCACCTTCATGCCTTTGCCGCCACCACCGGCCGTGGCCTTGAGCAGTACCGGGTAACCGATGTGCTCGCAGGCGGCGCGGAAGGTTTCCAGGTCCTGGGCTTCACCGTGATAACCCGGCACCAAGGGGACTCCGGCGGTTTCCATCAAGGCCTTGGCGGCCGATTTGCTGCCCATGGCATCGATGGCCGAGGCGGGCGGGCCGAGGAAGATCAAACCTGCTGCTTCAATCGCACGGGCAAAACCGGCGTTCTCCGACAAAAAACCGTAACCCGGATGAATCGCCTGGGCGCCGCTGGCCTGGGCCGCAGCAATCAGTTTGTCGATTTGCAGGTAGCTGTCCGTGGCCTTGCTGCCGCCCAGGTCGACGCGGATATCCGCCTCACGGCTGTGGCGTGCATCGCGGTCAATGGCGCTGTGCACCGCCACGGTGGTCAGGCCCATGGCTTTGGCGGTGCGCATCACCCGGCAAGCAATTTCGCCACGGTTGGCCACCAGTAGAGTCGTCAACGTACTCATGAACGCGGCTCCTGCGCTTGCCAGCTGGGTGGACGTTTTTGCAGGAAGGCGCGCAGGCCTTCCTGGCCTTCGGCGCTGACACGAATGCGCGCGATGGCATTTTCGCAATAGCGGCGCAGGGCCGGGGTGAGGGCGCCGTGGCCCACTTCGCGCAGCAAGTCCTTGCTGGCGCGCATGGCCGCCGGGCTGTTTTGCAGCAGGTTGGCGATCCATTGTTCGACCTGTTGATCCAACTCGCTGATCGGATAGCTTTCCGCCAACAGGCCGATCTCCCGCGCACGCTGGCCGCCGAAGCGCTCGGCGGTCAGCGCATAGCGCCGTGCCGCACGCTCGCCGATGGCTTGCACCACGAACGGACTGATCACCGCCGGCGCCAGGCCAATACGCACTTCCGACAGACAGAACTGCGCATCGTCCGCGCCAATCGCCATGTCACAGCAACTGATCAACCCCAGCGCTCCGCCGTAGGCCGCACCTTGCACCACCGCCAGGGTCGGAATCTTCAGCTTGGCCAGGTTGTACATCAACTCTGCCAATTCGCGGGCATCGTCCAGGTTGGTGTGGTAATCCAGCTCAGCCGATTGCTGCATCCAGGCCAGGTCGGCCCCGGCGCTGAAGTGCTTGCCGCGCCCGCGCAGCACCAGAAAGCGCAGGGATGGATCACCCTGTACGTGGTCGAGGGCGATGATCAGTTCGCGGATCATCTCTGCGTTGAACGCGTTGTTCTTGGCTTCACGGCTGAGCCACAGCGTGGCAAAGCCACGGCTGTCAGTGATCAATTCGAGGGTGTTGAAATCGCTCATGGGATACAGCTCCATTTACATGCGGAACACGCCGAAGCGGCTCGGCTCGATGGGGGCATTCAGCGAAGCGGACAAGGCCAGCGCCAGCACGTCACGGGTCTGCAACGGGTCAATCACACCGTCGTCCCACAGGCGCGCGCTGGAGTAGTAGGGGTGGCCCTGGGTTTCGTATTGGTCGAGGATCGGCTGCTTGATGGCAGCCTCTTCTTCGGCGCTGAAATCGAGGCCTGCACGTTCAGCCTGCTCGCGCTTGACCTGCACCAGCACGCCGGCCGCCTGTTCGGCACCCATCACGCCGATGCGTGCATTCGGCCACATCCACAGGAAGCGCGGATCATAGGCGCGGCCGCACATGCCATAGTTCCCGGCACCAAAGCTACCACCGATGATCACCGTGAACTTCGGCACCTTGGCGCAAGCCACGGCGGTGACCAGCTTGGCGCCGTGTTTGGCGATGCCGCCGGCTTCGTATTTCTGGCCGACCATGAACCCGGTGATGTTCTGCAGGAACAACAGCGGAATGCCACGCTGGCAGGCCAGCTCGATAAAGTGCGCGCCTTTTTGCGCGGCTTCGGCAAACAAGATGCCGTTGTTGGCCAGGATCGCAATCGGGTAGCCGTGCAGGTGTGCAAAGCCGCATACCAGCGTGGTGCCGAACAGCGCCTTGAATTCATCGAACACCGAAGCGTCCACCAGCCGTGCGATCACTTCGCGCACATCGAAGGGCTGCTTGGCGTCGGCCGGGATCACGCCGTACAACTCTTCACTGCTGTACAGCGGCGCGACCGGCGTGCGTTGCAGCAGTTCGCCTTGTTTGCGCCAGTTGAGGTTGGCCACGCTGCGCCGAGCCAGCGCCAGCGCGTGTTCATCGCTGTCGGCATAGTGGTCGGCCACGCCGGAGATCTTGCAGTGCACATCGGCACCGCCGAGGTCTTCGGCACTCACCACTTCACCGGTCGCGGCCTTCACCAGCGGCGGACCGGCGAGGAAGATGGTGGCTTGCTGGCGCACCATGATTGCTTCGTCGGCCATGGCCGGCACGTAGGCGCCACCCGCAGTGCATGAGCCCATCACCACCGCGATCTGCGGGATGCCCTGGGCGCTCATGTTGGCCTGGTTGAAAAAGATCCGCCCGAAGTGCTCGCGGTCGGGGAACACCTCGTCCTGACGCGGCAGGTTGGCGCCGCCCGAATCCACCAGGTAGATGCACGGCAGGCGATTCTGCTCGGCAATGGTCTGCGCGCGCAGGTGTTTTTTCACGGTGAGCGGGTAGTAGGAACCGCCTTTCACCGTGGCATCGTTGGCGACGATCATGCATTCGACACCTTCCACCCGGCCGATCCCGGCAATCACGCCAGCGGCGGGCACATCTTCGCCGTACACCTGATGGGCGGCCAATTGGCTGAGTTCGAGGAACGGCGAACCGGGGTCGAGCAAACGGTTGATACGCTCGCGGGGCAACAGTTTACCGCGTGAGGTGTGCCGCTCCTGAGCCTTGGCGCCGCCGCCTTGCTGCACGTGGGCGAGCAGGCTGTGCAGGGCGTCGACCTGTTGGCGCATCGCCGCGCTGTTGGCGGCAAATTCTGCCGAACGCGGGTTGAGTTGGGTGTGCAAGGTGGCCATTACGCGCTCCTTCAGCGGGTTTCGTTGAAGAGTTCGCGACCGATCAGCATCCGGCGGATCTCACTGGTGCCGGCGCCGATTTCATACAGCTTGGCGTCGCGCAGCAGCCGACCGGCGGGGAATTCATTGATGTAGCCGTTACCGCCCAGGATCTGGATTGCGTCGAGTGCCATCTGCGTGGCGCGCTCGGCGCTGTAGAGGATCACCCCGGCCGCATCCTTGCGCGTGGTTTCGCCACGCTCACAGGCCTGGGCCACCGCGTAGAGATAGGCTCGGCTGGCGTTGAGCTGGGTGTACATGTCCGCGACCTTGCCCTGGATCAGCTGGAATTCGCCGATGCTCTGGCCGAACTGCTTGCGATCGTGGATGTAGGGCACGATCAGGTCCATGCAGGCTTGCATGATCCCGGTGGGGCCGCCGGACAGCACCACCCGTTCGTAGTCCAGGCCGCTCATCAGCACTTTCACGCCGCCGTTGAGTACGCCGAGGATGTTTTCTTCCGGTACTTCCACGTCATCGAAGAACAGCTCGCAGGTGTTGGAACCGCGCATGCCCAGCTTGTCGAACTTGTTGCTACGGGTGAAGCCTTTCCAGTCGCGCTCGACGATGAAGGCAGTGATGCCGTGAGGGCCTTTCTCCAGGTCCGTCTTGGCGTAGATCACATAAGTGCTGGCGTCGGGGCCATTGGTGATCCAGGTCTTGCTGCCGTTGAGCACGTAATGATCGCCGCGTTTGTCGGCACGCAGCTTCATCGAGACCACATCGGAACCGGCGTTCGGCTCGCTCATGGCCAGGGCGCCGACGTGTTCGCCACTGATAAGTTTGGGCAGGTACTTGAGTTTCTGGGCGTGGTTGCCGTTGCGGTTGATCTGGTTCACGCACAGGTTGGAGTGCGCGCCGTAGGACAACGCCACCGAGGCCGAGCCGCGGCTGATCTCTTCCATCGCCACCACATGGGCCAGGTAACCCAGGCCGGCGCCGCCGTATTCTTCCGGGACGGTGATGCCCAGCAGGCCCATGTCGCCGAATTTCTGCCACAGGTCGGCGGGAAACAGGTTGTCGCTGTCGATCTGTGCCGCGCGTGGCGCGATTTCCTTGCTCACGAAGGACTGCACCTGGTCGCGCAGCATGTCGATGGTTTCACCGAGGGCGAAGTTCAGGGACGGGTAACTCATGGACAGGCACCTTAATGTGAGCTTTGTTTTTGTGTGGAGGGCGCGCCAGGGGAGGGCGCTCACCTTTACGTTAACGTAAGCTTGCGTTGCGGCGCTGTCAATCGTAGTTTACGTTTACGTCAACCTACAAAAAAGACAACAGGGGTCGTTATGGATCAACCGAACCAGAGCTACAGCCGTGGCTCCCAGGACAAGACCTTGCTGGCCATGACCATTGGCCAAGCCTTTGACCGAACCGTGGCGCAATTCCCCGAGGGCGAGGCCCTGGTGGTGCGCCACCAGCAGCGCCGCTACACCTGGCGGCAACTGGCCGAAACGGTGGATTTGCACGCCCGTGCGTTTCTCGCCCTGGGCATGCAGACCGGCGATCGGCTGGGCATCTGGGCCCCCAACTGCGCCGAGTGGTGCATCAGCCAGATCGCCAGCGCCAAGCTCGGCGTGATCCTGGTGAACATCAACCCGGCCTACCGAAGCAGCGAACTGGACTACGTGCTCAAGCAATCCGGCTGTCAGTGGCTGGTGTGCGCCGGGTCGTTCAAGACCTCCGATTACCACGCGATGCTGCAGGAATTGAAGCCTGACCTGCGCGGCATGATCAGCCTCGACCCCAGCCCACCCACAGGATTCATGCCCTGGTCGCAGCTATCGGCCCTCGGCGCAGGTATCCCGCCTGAACATCTGCACACCCGCCAGGGCAGCCTGCATTTCGACCAACCCGTGAACATCCAGTACACCTCTGGCACCACCGGTTTTCCCAAGGGCGCTACCCTCAGTCACCACAACATCCTCAATAACGGCTACATGGTCGGTGAAAGCCTGGGCCTGACCGCGCAGGACCGCCTGGTGATCCCGGTGCCGCTGTACCACTGCTTCGGCATGGTCATGGGCAACCTGGGTTGCATCACCCATGGCACCACCATGATCTATCCCAATGACGGTTTTGATCCGCTGTTGACCCTCAGCACCGTCGCGGAAGAACGCGCCACCGGGCTCTATGGCGTGCCCACCATGTTCATCGCCATGCTCGATCACCCGCGCCTCGGCGAGTTCGACCTGTCCACCCTGCGCACCGGCATCATGGCCGGCGCCACGTGCCCCATAGAAGTAATGCGCCGAGTGATCAGCGAGATGCACATGAGCGAGGTACAGATTGCCTATGGCATGACGGAAACCAGTCCGGTGTCCTTGCAGACCGGCGCGGATGACGATCTGGAACGCCGTGTGACCACCGTCGGGCGCACCCAGCCGCAGTTGGAAAACAAGATCATCGACGCCGACGGCAACACCGTTGCTCGCGGCGAGATCGGTGAACTCTGCACTCGCGGCTATAGCGTGATGCTCGGCTACTGGAACAACCCTGACGCCACCCGCGACGCCATCGACGACGCCGGCTGGATGCACACTGGCGACCTGGCGAGCATGGACACCCATGGCTACGTGTGCATTGCCGGGCGCAACAAGGACATGATCATCCGTGGCGGCGAGAACGTATACCCGCGTGAGCTGGAGGAATTTTTCTTCACCCACCCGGCAGTGGCGGATGTGCAGGTGATCGGCATTCCGGACGAGCGCTACGGTGAAGCCATCGTTGCCTGGGTCAAGTTCCATCCCGGCCATGTGGCCAATGAGCTTGAACTGCAAACCTGGTGCAAGGGCCGCATCGCGCATTTCAAGACGCCCAAGCACTTCAAATTCGTGGAAGAGTTTCCAATGACGGTCACCGGCAAGATCCAGAAATTTCGCATGCGTGAGATCAGCATCCAGGAGCTGCGCGACGACGCCTGACACGCGGTGCATGTCTACGGCTCCATGCTGAAACGCGATGCCTAAAGTGGCGGATTATTTCGCCACTTGAAGGCTATACCGATGACAACGCCCACGATTGATGCCGCGACGCGGCCTGGTCAGGCTGAACAGAGCCCCCATGCCCGGGTGATCAACGACAACACACCGGACTGGTACACCGATGCGCTGGACTCGCGCAAAACCGAACTGGGGGCGTTGGCCCTGCGCATTCCCGATTGGTACAAAAAGGCGTCGACCACTGCGCGCGACCGCATGAGGGCGGTCCACCTGCGCAGCAGGACCTCATTGAACCAACTCGATCAGATGTTCAGTGATCTCAAGGGGCCGGCAGAGTACGCCGAGCCGTTGCTGACGGCAGCGATCGAAAAACAGTTCGGGCAGCGGCTGGACACCAGAACCGTGTTCTATGCCCGCAAGATGGAACAGAAAGAGTGTGACCCTGGCCCCAGGGAGCTCCCGACCACCCACGCCAGCACCTTGGCCCCGCAGTTCTACTTCTACCGAGGCATCAGCCTGCTGGAAGCGGCGCTGAACAACTTTACCTCGGACGAAGCCAGCGAGCCGGTTTGCACGGATTGCCACCTGATTACCTATTACAATTTTTATCAGTATCCCTCGACCAAGGTGCATTCTCCCGGCAACGTCCAGTCACTTCCGCTGCGTATCAAGGCGCACGAGTTTGCAAAACTGTGTCGGGACCTGGACCTCGGGAGTTCCTACTACGAGTACGTGCGCACCTTTATCAACAACCAGATTCGGATAACCACCACACCGGCGGGAATTGGCAAGCTCTACAGTACCCTGATCACCAGCCATCGGAACCAGTTGAAACTGGCCGCCGAGATCGCCTTGATGAAGGGCGACATCGAAACTGATCACCGTCAGGTGATCAATGACCTGCTGATTGATCAAGTGAAGAGTAAGTGGCAAGGGGAAGCGGTCAAGTGTTCGCCGTTGCGATTACTCAACGTTGTGATCGAGAACATCCTGATCATCGGTCCGGTTGTGTGGCGGGCAAATGTGAGGAATGCAGAGCTCGTGCCCTTGCCGTGCTTGATCTATATCCCTGGCGATCCACTTCATCCGCTCAAGGCCTATGACCATATCGCGGCCTTTACCGACCACCTGACGACGCGGCTGTGTCGTGTCGAATACCGCAAGTTTTTCAGCCAGTTCGTGGCGCTTGCCGATCAGGATGCATTCTTCACGCAACTGAAGGTGTTGCTGGACCCCGGCGCGCTGTACGCCCACGACCAGGATTTTGCCCCGGCACAGAAAAGCCGCATCCACCGCCAGGGCACCTACGCGCCACCGTGGCGCGATGTCTGGATGGACTGCGCGCAGCAGCGGATAAAATTGATCATGAGCAATGCCAGCACGAGCGTGGTGGCCACCCAGGATGTCGACGATCGTGTGTTCAACGCCTGGCTCTGGTCGTTTGGCAGCGCAGCCCTGGATATTCTCAACCTTGCCGCTTTTGTGGTGCCGTTCCTGGGCGAGGTGATGCTGGTCGTCGCCGCTGTGCAGGTGGTGTATGAAATTGGCGAAGGCATTGATGCCTGGTCCCACGACGACGCCCAAGCGGTCTGGGCACACTTTTCAGCGGTGGGCTTGAATCTGGCGGGGCTGGCGGTGCCCAAGGTGCTGGTGGCCGCCAAAGAAACGGCGTTCATCAAGCGCCTGGCGCATATAGAACTCGGCGGGCGTCCGCGTTTGTATGATTTCAACCCGAGTCGCTATGTGCACCGAATCGCTTTGTCCGAAGGGCAGCGGCCAAACGCGCATGGCCTGTATGCCCATGAAGCAGGCCTGTACCTGCCGGCACCGGACGGTGGTCACTACAAGGTCCAGGCCAGCGGCACTGATGATGAGTTCAGGCTACTGCACCCTGAAGGCGATTCCCGATATGCGCCACGCCTGCGACACAACGGCGAGGGAGCCTGGGTGCATGAATTCGAAGACCCGTTGACGTGGGATCGCAAGACCCTGTTGCGCCGTATGGGACACACCGTCGATAGCCTGAGCGATAGCCAGCTTGAGCAAGCCAGGGCGATCAGTGGTGTGACAGATGATGAGTTGCGTCGGGTATTTATCGAGCATCGAGCGCCTGCGCCGCTGTTCAAGGACATGCTCCGGCGGTTCGAATGCGCGAACAGGTATCAGGCATTTATCGACCAATTAACGCACCCTAATCCTGAGGTTTTCAGCCAGGTCGATTGGTACACACAAGTACAGTTGTTGGTCGAGTGTGGGATGTGGCCCGAGTCGCGTGTGTTGGTGGCGCTCGATGAAGAGGGGAATCAAGTGTGGTGTTCAGCTGACCCGAGTGATTCAACCTCGACGGTCACGCTCGGACATGAAGAACTGGCCAGTGGTCGCCTCTTTTCAGCATTCAGGGAGCAGTTGACGGAGCGCGAGATCCGCCACTTGTTAGGCGAGAAGACGATGACGGAAGAAGCTGTCTCATACCTGTTTCTAAGGACCCGAGATGTTTCATCCGAAGCTTTGCCTTCCTCTGGCGAAGAACTTGTAGATGACGATGAAGATACTGACCCGTTGATGCACTATTTGCGCACACCCTTCGCAAGGGGGATGCGCTACCGGGACTGCTTGCTAGAAGCGGCGTACAGCACCAAAGGCGAGCTGTTCAATCGCGAGATAGCCGCCGGTGATGTATCCAGTGACGCCAATGTTCAATTGATCCAGCGCGATTTTCCCGGTCTGCCTAAACTGGCCGCCGAAGAAATAGTGAGCCATGCCAACAGTCAGGAGTTGGCAAGCCTGCAGTCTCGTTCACGTTTGCCGTTGCGTCTGGCCGAGGAAGCGCGTGTCTACGTGCAGAAAGCGCGTGTCATGCGCGCACATGCCGATCTTTTATTCGACAACCCACTCACGTTGGACGTCGTACGCCTGGCCCTGCACAAGATGGCTTCCCTGCCCGGGCTACTGGAGGGTGTAGCCCTGGAGCTCCGCGGCGGGACTTACGACGGCCCATTACTCGACCGCGTAGGCGATTTGGGCGCCCCCCGGCAACTGCGTCTTGTCCACTCTGACCTGAAGGAGTGGAGGCTCTACAGCGGTCCGGAAAAAACAGAGTATTGGCGCAGCGACAAGGATGCGTTCTTTAACGCGCTCTGGATGGCGAGCAGTGGCAAGTTCACACGGTGGGCTGAGTTCAATAGGGCTGCGCAACATTTAAAGGTGCGGCTAGCGCAACAGCCGTTGAGTGAGCCAGCGAGCCGGCGTGCACTGGGCTTGCAAGCGATCAAGGCCGGGTTCAAGTCACCCATGCGTTTGGCTGACGGGCGTTTCGGTTATCCGCTCAGCCCGGTGGGTGGCGCTGCCGAGCGTCCTTCTGTTTGTCGCATGAAAGCAATGTCGCTCTATCCGTCAAAGTCCATGGACGAGGTCGAGGCGATGCTTGAACTGGGTAATGCGCAAGACGCTGTGTTGCTGGCGAAGCTGACCCAGCTTGAGGCGGAGTTCGCTGAACTGGATACGACGCTGAGCAACTGGCAGAAGGAAGGAGGGTCGGGCTATGCAAGCGCCAGGCGCAGAGTGTCGGGCACTCTCAAGGCCGCGTGGCGCAGGATAGGGCGCGAGGAGTTCGCGGGGGACGGCACGCCAATCGGCTATGCACTGAACCTGTCGGATGAGGCGATCGGTGAGCTGCCAGCGATTACCGCGAATATGGATCACGTGGGCAGCCTGGTTTTACGTCGAATGGCACTGTCGGACAGTTCACTGCCGTTTCTGAAGGCATTCGGCGGCTTGCGCTGGCTGAACATGAGCGACAACCACCTTACGCAACTACCGGAATTCGCCAATGGCGGGGCAGGGCTGACGAAACTCAACTTGAGCAGAAATGATATCCAGCTGACCGAACCGAGCCGTCTTCGCCTGGAAGGTATGCAGAGTTTGAAGATTCTCAACCTGGCAGATAACCGTCGCCTGGGCTGGCAGGCCGACCTGCGCCGCCTGCGCCATTTGAACCAGCTTTACCTGGCGGGCACCGACATCTCCACCTTTCCCGTCGGCGCCGAGCAACTGCCCAACCTGGCCCGCATCGATCTGCATTCAAACCGGATCACTACCTTACCCGAGTACGCCTACCAGCATCTTGAGCGCATCAATGTGCATGACAATCCCTTGTCGGCCGCTACGGTTGCCCGACTGGGTGAGCCTTTCAATCCGGCGCAGTGGGGTGAGCACATCACTGTGGACGAGGCACGTGGCTTGTGGCTGGAGGGAATGCCTTCCGAGGAGTTGGCGCGGCGTGGAGATGTCTGGGATGAACTGAAAGGCAGCCCTGAGTCGGCGGCGTTTTTTACTGTCGTGGCCGATATCACCCGCAGTGCCGAGTATGCCAGCCAAGTGGCCCGTCCGGTATTGGCCGAGCGGGTGTGGGACATGCTGGAGGCCGCGAGCGAAAGCCAGGACATCCGTGGGGCGTTGTTTGCCGCCGCCGATGATCGGGTGACCTGTGGGGACGGCACGTCGGTCGAGTTCATGAACCTTGAGAGTGAGTTGATGGGGGCGAAGGCTCTTGCGCTGGCGGGCACGGAAAATGCCGAGGGTGCATTGATTGGCACGGCTAGAAAGCTGTTTCGTTTAATGCTGGTAGACGCCATTGCGCTACGGGATGTTGCGGCGAGAGGGCCAGGGTTCACCGAGCAGGTTGAAGTTGTCCTGGCTTATCGGACGCGACTTGCAGACCGACTGGCGTTGCCGGTCAAATCCCGCGAGATGTTGTTTCCCCAACAGGCTGATGTGTCCGAGACAGCGCTCAATGCGGCGTACGATCAGGTGCTCAGGGACGAACGCAAGCCTGCTGATGAGGAAGCCTTTTTTGTCGGGCGCCCATTCTGGGAGAAACACCTTCGTGCACGCTACCTTCAGGCGCTCAACACGCTGATGGCACCAGAGCTTGAGCCGATCAATGAGAAAGTTGATGCATTGTTCGAACTCTCAGAGCTGGAACGCCAGCAGGACGCAAGCCCTGAGTGGCAGACCACCCACGACGAGGCGGCCGACCGCCTGGCGGGCTTATTGGGCAAGCGCAGGGATGAAATCCTGGTGAATGGCTCGATGCAAAGTGCGTTTTACCAGCGAGAGCTCGATCAGTTGGGGGCCGAACGGCATGCACTGGAGCAGAGATCCCTGAAAGTGCTGACGCGCAGGGTGCTGAACAATTTCGCGGCAACAGACGGAACATCGCTCTAAAACGGTGAGTGCAGACAGCACAAAGGGGACCCGAGGGTCCCCTTTAATTTGTCGTTGCGTGCTCTTTTTTTATTATTGAGGGGCGGTCTATTGTTGTTTTTGGCAACCGTTACCCTTTACCGCTGTTTTTGGCGACCCCCATCCGGGGTCAAGAGCAAACGTATTTTTTTGAGCGCTGATCTGCTTCTTCGTTAACGATCCAACCAGTGGGTAGCTACCTGAGGTAGTTTTATTTTTCTCTAACCGGTTGCGGGTTTCGGCACGCCGTACCCTGCGAAGCACATCTTCTCCAAAAAAATCTGTTAGCTGCGTCTCTGCCGTGTTGTTTTTGTTATGTCAGAGTCGTTTCGTCTTATTTTTATTAGGTTTGGCGCTTTTTATTCTTGTTATGCCATAGAGATAGCAGAAGCCGTGCCAACTTTTAAAAATCCTTTAAAATCAATGGTTTGATTTTTATGTGGGATTCGGCCTGCAGAAAATACGACAAAATATGTTCCCGTGTTACTCGATGTGTAGGCGTGCGGTAACACATTGTCACGGCTAAGCGACTCAACCGGCGTTACGCGCCTTGGCTACGCGTGACCCTGTCGGCCGGCCCAGCACCTTGCTGATTTGCTGGCCCGCGCCAATCAATGCCTCCAGGTCGATACCCGTCTCGATACCCAGGCCGTTGAGCAGGTACAGCACATCTTCAGTCGCGACGTTACCGCTGGCGCCCTTGGCGTAAGGGCAGCCGCCGAGGCCCGCGATAGAGCTGTCAAACACCGCGATTCCTTCCAGCAGGCTGGCGTAGATGTTTGCGATGGCCTGGCCATAGGTGTCATGGAAGTGCCCGGCCAATTTCTCCCGAGGCACCTGGGCGCCGACCACCTCGAACAGCCGCCGCGTGGCGCCCGCCGTGCCGGTGCCGATGGTGTCACCGAGGGACACCTCGTAGCAGCCCATGGCGTACAACTCCCGCGCGACTGTTGCCACTTGTTCCGGCGCGATCTGACCTTCGTACGGGCAACCCAACACGCACGACACATAACCTCGCACGCTGATACCGTGCTGCTTGGCCGCCGCCATGATCGGTGCGAAGCGCTCGAGGCTTTCGCTGATGGAGCAGTTGATGTTGCGCTGGGAAAATGCCTCGGACGCGGCCGCAAACACCGCCACTTCCTTCACACCAGCCGCCAGTGCGTCCTCGAAACCACGCAGGTTCGGCGCCAACGCACCATAGGTCACACCGGGCGTGCGCTGGATCTGCGCAAACACCTCGGCGGAACCGGCCATCTGCGGCACCCACTTGGGTGATACAAAACTGCCGACTTCGATATAGCTCAAGCCCGCCGCGCTGAGGGCGTCCACCAACCGGACTTTGTCCGCCACGCTGATGGGCTGGGCTTCGTTCTGCAAACCGTCGCGCGGGCCGACTTCCACCAGGCGCACGTGTGAGGGGAGGGACATGGCAGTTACCTTCTGATCAATGGCCAGCCTGGCGCAGGGTGTGGGCCAGGGCCTGGGTGCAGCGCTCTTCGGCGGTGTCCAGTTCCAGCTTCATCTGTTCGATATCCAGCAGTTGCTGTTCCAACTGCTCACGGCGCTCGGCGATTTTTGCCAGCATGCTATTGAGTTGCACGTGGTTGCCGCTGGTGGGGTCGTAGAGTTCGATGAGTTCACGGCATTCGGCCAGGGAGAAACCGATACGCTTGCCCCGCAGGATCAGCTTGAGGCTGACCTTGTCCCGCGCCGAGTAGATGCGCTCCTGGCCCCGACGTTCCGGGGCCAGCAGGCCTTGTTCTTCGTAGAAGCGAATGGCGCGGGTGGTGATGTCGAGCTCGCGGGCGAGGTCGGAGATGCTGTAGGTGGTGCTCATGGATGGCGCTCAAGAAAGTCTTGGCGCTAAGCTAATGGCAGGTTGACGTTAACGTCAAGCCTGCTTGCCATCCAGTTTCTTCTCATGGGCCGTCACTTGCTGGCACAACTCGATCATCTGCTCGCGCATCCAGCGATTCGCCGGGTCCTGGTCGGTGCTTTCGTGCCAGTACAGGTGGGTTTCCACCGGCGGCACGTCGTTGACCGGCAGGTTGAACCAATGCAATTCGTGGCGGCGGGCGAAGCGCTCGGGCACGGTCATGACCATGTCGGTCTGCTGCAAAACCTGCGAGGCCATCAAATAATGCTGGGAACGCAGGGCGATCTTGCGCTGCAGGCCCATTTTTCCCAGCGCCAGGTCCACATGGCCCAGGCCGTTACGGCGGCTGGAGATATGGATGTGGGTCAGCCCCAGGTAATCATCCAGAGTCAGCTTGTCCTTGCCCGCCAGCGGATGGCCTTTGCGCATGGCGCACACATAGCGGTCTTCCATCAGCTTGACGTGACGTACCTGTGGGTCGGTGTTGAGCGGCGCGTCCACGGCAAAGTCCAGGCGCCCGGCGGCCAGTTCCTTGGTGGTTTCGCGGCGCTTGGAGAGGAAACTCTCGATTACCACCGTGGGCGCCAGGCGGCGCAGGCGTTGAAACAGCAGCGGCAGGATCACCGCTTCGGTGAGGTCGGTCATGCTGATGCGGTAAGTCTTGGCGGCCTGTTGCGGGTTGAAAATGCGGCTTTCCTGTACCGACACCCGCAGCAACGACAACGCATTGCGCACCGGCCCGATAATGTTCTGCGCCATGGGCGTGGGCACCATGCCTTGAGCGGTGCGCACGAACAGCGGGTCGTTGAAGGTTTCCCGAAGACGTGCCAGAGCGTTGGACACCGCCGGCTGGGTGATGCCGACAATCTGCCCGGCGCGGGTCAGGTTGGCTTCGGTGTAGATCGCGTCAAAGACGATAAACAGGTTGAGGTCGACCTTGCTCAGATTCATTTCGTAGCGCTCTTATTGTTAGGTGGCCATACGTCGATCATATATCGGTGATGAATGTTAATACACGCCGAGAATAGGCTAGGTAAATTATCAACGCTGTTCTAGCATCGATTGCATGACCTAAACAACCTCTCAGAGAAGGGAGCTGCTCATGGATTTCGCCTATTCGCCCAAGGTTCAGGAACTGCGTGAACGCGTCACTGCGTTCATGGACGCTTACGTTTACCCGGCCGAGCCGGTGTTCGAACGCCAGGTCAGCGAAGGCGACCGCTGGCAGCCCACCGCAATCATGGAAGAGCTGAAGGCCAAGGCTAAAGCCGAAGGCGTGTGGAACTTGTTCCTGCCGGAATCCGAGCTGGGCGCCGGCCTGACCAACCTTGAATACGCGCCGCTGGCTGAAATCATGGGCCGTTCGCTGTTGGGCCCGGAGCCGTTCAACTGCTCCGCCCCCGATACCGGCAACATGGAAGTGCTGGTGCGCTACGCCAACGAAGAACAGAAACAACGCTGGTTGCAGCCATTGCTGCGCGGCGAGATCCGCTCCGCGTTCGCCATGACCGAGCCGGATGTGGCGTCCTCGGATGCCACCAACATGGCCGCCCGTGCCGAACGCCAGGGCGACGAGTGGGTGATCAATGGCAAGAAATGGTGGACCTCCGGCGCCTGCGACCCGCGCTGCAAGATCCTGATCTTCATGGGCCTGAGCAACCCGGACGCACCGCGCCACCAGCAGCACTCGATGATCCTGGTGCCGGTGGATACCCCCGGTGTGAAAATCGTGCGCCCGCTGCCGGTGTTCGGCTATGACGATGCGCCCCACGGCCATGCCGAAGTGCTGTTCGACAATGTGCGCGTACCCTACGAAAACGTGTTGCTGGGTGAGGGCCGTGGCTTTGAAATCGCCCAGGGCCGCCTAGGTCCAGGCCGTATCCACCATTGCATGCGTTCCATCGGCATGGCCGAGCGCGCGCTGGAATTGATGTGCAAGCGTTCCGTCAGCCGGACTGCATTCGGTAAGCCATTGGCGCGCCTGGGCGGCAATATCGACAAGATCGCTGACTCACGCATGGAAATCGACATGGCGCGCCTGCTGACCTTGAAGGCGGCGTACATGATGGACACCGTGGGTAACAAAGTCGCGAAAAGCGAAATCGCCCAGATCAAGGTGGTCGCGCCGAATGTGGCCTTGAAGGTGATCGACCGCGCGATCCAGATCCATGGCGGTGCCGGTGTCTCCAACGACTTCCCGCTGGCCTATATGTACGCCATGCAACGTACCTTGCGCCTGGCCGATGGCCCGGATGAAGTGCACCGGGCGGCGATCGGTAAGTTCGAGATTGGCAAGTATGTGCCTAAAGAGCTGATGCGCAGCGGGCAATAAACAGCAATAGGCGGGGAGGTCGGGTATTCAATACACCCAAACCTCCACCCGCCGGTTCTTGATCCGCCCTTCATCCGCTGTATTCGCCGCCACCGGCATCTGCGCGCCAAACCCGCGGATATCGCGCAATACCACACCGTTCTTGACCAATTCCCGGCGCACCGCCATTGCCCGCAACTTTGACAGCAATGCCGCCCGCTGCGGATCGTTCTTGGCATCACCAAAACCCACCAGCGTCACCTGCTTATCCAGCTTGTTGTGGCTTTTCAGATACGCCACCACCCGCTGCAAATCCTGGCGGGCCTTGTTGTCCAGGCTCGCGCTGCCTTCCTCGAAACGAAAATTCACCGTCAGGCGCTGGGCATCCCGCGCAATCGCTTGATAGTCCGCAGGCATCGACGTGCGCGGCTCCACGGCCATCGCCTGTACCTGCTGGGCGATAAAGCCATTGGCGGCCACGATTGCCTGGCCTTTGCTGCTCTGGCTGAAGTCCACCAACGCCTTGGCCCAGGGATTGCGACTCGATGGCGGCCAGTAAAAGAACAGCCGACGTGACAGTGGATAATCCTCGGTCGCAATCAGGCTGTTCAACGGCAACATGGGTTGCGAGTCGCCATCCACAATTGCCACCGCCTTGGCCTGGCGGACATAGGGCAGGCCGATAAAGCCAATGCCTTGGGGATCCTGGCTGACCGCGTCGGACAATTGCTCGCTGGACTCGAAACGCGTGGCGCCTGGCGCGAGCGGTTTGCCACGCAGGCGCAGTACCAGTTCCTTGAAGGTGTCGTAGGTGCCGGATTGGTCATCCCGCGCATACAGATGAATCGGCCCGCCGACGCCTCCGAGCGCCTCCCAGGTTGCGACCTCGCCATTGAAGATCTGCGCCAGCTGCTCGGTATTCAGGGTGTTCAGCGGGTTTAGCGGGTGGAGGATGATGGCCAGGCCATCGATGGCGATCACCTGTTCGGCTTCAGGGCTTTTCAGGTCGCCCAAGGGCTCGAGGTCAACCAGTTCGCTGTCTTTGATCGGGCGCGATGAAGCCGCCAAGTCCGCGGTGGATTTTTTTAGCGCCGTGAAGCCGGTACTTGATCCGTGAGCGGCGACTTCGATGATCACCGTCTTGCCTTGGCGCGTCTTGCCGATCACGCGCTGTTCATTGACACCCTCGGCCGGTTCGCTGTGCACCGCCTGCAACCCCTGATGCTCCATCAAGCCCTTGACCAATGCCGGGCCAAGCGCTGCGCCAATGGTATTGGAGCCTTGGATGCGCAAGGCAGGACCTTGATCAGGAACGGGAAGGGGAGCGGCCACAGCGACGAGGGGAAACAGCACCAGCAGGAACAGAACGCGCAGCCTCATGCCGGCACCTTCTCAAGCCAAAGGGAGTGCCGCGAGAATAAGTCAGGCAGGTTGCATAAATATGACGGGGCCGAGGGTTCGGCCCCATCAGGGGATCAGCTCAGTTCCAGCCAGATCGGCGCATGGTCCGACGGCTTTTCCAGGCCGCGCAATTCGTAGTCCACCCCGGCATCCTTGACCCGCGACAGCAGGCCGTTGGAGGCCAGGATCACGTCGATGCGCAGGCCGCGCTTGGGTTCATCCTCAAAGCCACGGCTGCGGTAGTCGAACCAGCTGAAGCGGTCTGCAACCTCTGGGTTGAGGTGACGGAAGCTGTCCACCAGGCCCCAATTTTTCAGGCGGGCCATCCACTCGCGCTCTTCCGGCAGGAAGCTGCATTTGCCGGTCTTGAGCCAGCGCTTGGCGTTGTCGGCACCAATGCCGATGTCGATGTCTTCCGGGGAGATGTTGATGTCGCCCATCACCACCAGCGCCTGGTCATTGTTGAACTGGCTTTCCAGCAACTGTTGCAGGTCTTCATAGAAGCGCTGCTTGGCCGGGAACTTGGTGGGATGGTCGCGGCTTTCACCCTGGGGGAAGTAACCGTTCATGATGGTGACCGGTTGGCCGTTCTCATCGGCGAAGGTGCCCCAGATAAACCGGCGCTGGGCGTCTTCTTCGTCGCTGGCGAAGCCTTTGTGCAGGCTCAACGCCGGCTGGCGCGAGAGCAGGGCCACACCGTAGTGACCTTTTTGGCCGTGGTAGTACACGTGATAGCCAAGGGCCTGTACTTCGGCGAGTGGGAACTGGTCATCGTGGACCTTGGTTTCCTGCAGGCCGATCACGTCGGGCTGGTGCTTTTCAATCAGCGCCGCCAGCTGATGAGGGCGGGCGCGCAGCCCGTTGATATTGAAGGAGACGATTTTCATGGTCGGCAGTCCAGTCCTGGCAAAAGGGCGATGCTAGCGGACAAGTCGGACGGGGGCCAGCGTGGCGGTAGGGCAGTTGCACTGCTAATGTCTGGGAACGACTGGTGCTGTGTAGGTTCGTACCCATAAGAACGCGGCCTTTTGAGCCGCGCCCAGGGAGATTGACGGTATGCCGGACACTTCAACTGCAACTGCTGAAATTCGCCTGCTCAACAGCGGCTATTCCCGCGAAGCCCGTTCCTTGCTGTACCAGGCTTATCGGCATGAGCCGACGTTTGCCTACATCTTCGAAGCCGAGCGTCCTGGCTATGAACAGCGGGTACGCGCCACCGTGCGTGAGCTGGTCAAGCAGCACTTCTTTCAGAAACTGCCGGCCATTGGTCTGTTCGTCAACGACCGGCTGATCGGCATCGCTTTGATCGCGCCACCGCAGCGGCGCCTGGGGATTACCGAAAGCTGGGCCTGGCAACTGCGCATGTGGTTGAGTACGGGCGTGCGCGGTACGCGACGTTACCTCGACTACCATCACGCCGTGCTGGCGTGCCTGCCCAGTGAGTCGGTGCATGTGCTGCCGTTGCTGGGCATTCACCCGCAATTCCAGGGCAAACACTACGGCGAGCAGTTGCTGGAGGCCGTGCACAACTGGTGCGCCGAAGACCCGCATTCTTCTGGCGTGGTGCTGGACACGGGCAACTCACGCTATCTGGAGTTCTATAAGCGTCAGGGCTATGAGGAAATCGGTGAAGTCGCTGTAGGACCTGTCCTGGAGCATGTGTTTTTTCACCCCAATCCCCAGTCGTTACATGCTGCAACGGCTTAGTACAGAATTATTCAGACATTTCCGAGTTCAAAGAGGCTCCCCAGGTCGTGTAGCATCCGCGCCTATGAAGTTTCCAGGAAGATTTACCAGCGGCTTGATTCTGCTGTTCACAAGCTGCGGCGCCTTGGCGCAAAGCGAACTGGACGTGCGGATCAAACCCTCAAACGACGCGTTGAAAGCCAACATCGAAGGCTATATCGGCGGGGTGGGCGATCGTGATGAAGAAGCCTTGCTGCGGTTCAGCCGTGGCGCCGAGGAGCAGGCGCGCAAAGCCGCCCAGGCCCTAGGCTTCTATCAGCCACAGATCGAGAGTGACGTGAAGGGCGGCAAGAACCCGCGCCTGATCCTCACCATCGACCCCGGCGAACCGGTGCATTTTCGTAACGTGACCATTCGGGTCGACGGCCAGGCCGCCGACCTCAAGGCCTTTCGCGTGCCCGTCAGCAACGACCTCAAATCCGGCGCCGTGCTCAATCACGGCCATTACGAAGACGCCAAGCGTCTGATCCAGAACCAGGCCTCACGCTACGGCTTTTTCAGCGGGCGCTTCACAAGCCAGAAACTCGCGGTAGACCCGCAAGCTGGCGTCGCCGATATCGAACTCATCTACGACAGCGGCCCGCGCTACACCCTTGGCAAAGTCAGCTTTGCTGGCGATACGCCATTTGACGAAGACCTGCTGCAACGCATGGTGCCGTTCAAAAGCGGCACGCCCTACGACTCCGAACTGATTGCCGAACTCAACCAGAACCTGCAAGGCAGTGGCTTCTTTGAAGGCGTGCGTGTGGACGCCGCACCGGCCGCTTCAACCAATGACATCATCCCGGTGGCCGTGCGCCTGGAAACCCGCAAGCCGCGCACCATGGGCCTGGGCCTGGGGTTTTCCACCGACGTCGGCCCGCGCGGCAAAGCCAACTGGACCCGTCACTGGGTCAACCCCCAGGGCCACAGTTATGGCTGGGAAGCTGAGCTGTCGGCGCCCCGGCAGAACGTCGGCCTGTGGTATGACATCCCGCTCGATCCGCCGCTCACTGATAAGCTACGTTTTGCGGGTGGCTACCAGAACGAAGAAATCGCCAACACCGATACGGTCAGTAAGTTGCTGACCCTCGGGCCTGAATGGCACAGCAAGTTGCCCAGCGGCTGGACCCGGGTGATTTCGCTCAAGTACCAGCGCGAAGAATACCGTCTGGGCAATGACTCCGGCCTGAGTAACCTGGTGATGCCGGGTGTCAGCTATTCCTACCTGCGCAGCGACAACCGCATCGACCCGCACAACGGCTACCGCCTGCAATTCGACACCAAGGTCGCCAAAGAAGGCCTGGGGTCCGATACCAACCTGCTTTATGGCACGGCCATGGTCAAAGGCCTGACCACCTTGTGGGACAACCACCGCTTCCTCGCCCGTGCCCAGGTGGGCGGCAGTGCCACCAACGGTTACAAATCGGTGCCGCCGTCGCTGCGCTTCTTTGCCGGTGGTGACCAGAGTGTGCGGGGCTACGAGTACCAGACGCTATCGCCCGAGAACGACCGCGGTGATCGCATTGGTGGCCGTTACATGGTGGCCCTGAGCGCTGAATATCAATATTCCATCGCCGAGAAATGGCGGGTCGCAACTTTTATCGACCAGGGCAACTCATTCAATACCCTGGAAATGCCCAGCCTCAAAACCGGCGTCGGTGTGGGTATCCGCTGGGTTTCGCCGGTCGGCCCGATCCGCCTCGACCTGGCCCATGCCCTCGAAGATCCGGGCGGCATTCGATTGCACTTTTCCATGGGGCCTGAGCTGTGATGCGTGGTGTGAAAATAGCGGGGCTGGCCGTGGTGGCCATCCTTGCCGTGCTGTTGTTGGCAGTGTGGTCGGTGCTCGGCACCCAGGCAGGCAGCCGCTGGGCGTTGGGCCGTGTACCGGGTTTGACGGTAGAAAATTTCCAGGGGCATCTGGGTGGCCAATGGAGCGCCGACCATTTGTTGTGGCAGCAGGACAGCAGCCGCGTCGAACTCAAGGCCCCCACCTTTGATTGGTCGCCGGCATGCCTGTTGCGCATGACGCTGTGCATCAATCAACTGGATGTGGAACAGGTCAGCCTGCAATTTCCACCGAGCACCGAAGAAAGCAGCGGTCCGATCCAACTGCCGGATTTGAAACTGCCGCTAGCCATCCAGCTGGGCGACGTTCGCGTTGGCAGCCTTCTGTTTAATGGCAGCGAAGAACTCAAGGGGCTTCAACTCGCGGCGCATTGGACGGCGGCCGGCATGCAGATCGACTCGGTACACCTGCAACGGGATGACCTGGTGCTGGACCTCGCCGGCCTGCTGCAACCCACCGGCGACTGGCCATTGAGTGCCACCGGTAACCTGAGCCTGCCCTACGCACCGGGCGGCGCAGCGTGGAAGGTGGCACTCAAGGTTGAAGGCGACCTGCTCAAGACCCTCAAGCTCGACGCCGACAGCAGCGGTTACCTGCCAGCCAAGCTCACGGGCGAACTGCAACCTCTGGCGGACAACCTTCCAGCCCAGGTGCACATCACCGCCGACGGTTTCAAACCCAGCGCCGATCTGCCCGACACCCTGCAACTCAATCAACTCGACCTCACCGCCAAAGGCGACTTGAGCCGCGGCTACCAACTGCTGGGCAAGGCCGTGCTGCCTGCGGAAAAAGGTCCGGTGGACTTGTTGCTGCAAGGTCGGGTCGACGCCAAGGGCGCGCAGATCGCCGGTCTGGACCTGAATGCCGGTGACAAACAGAGCCTCAAGCTGACGGCCCAATTGGATTGGCAACAGGGCTTCAGCGCCGATGCCAAAATCGACTGGCTGGACTTCCCCTGGCACCGCCTCTACCCGGTGATCGACGAGCCACAAGTCGCGCTGCGTACTTTCAATGGTGAGATTTCCTACAAGGACGGCAACTACCTGGGCAACCTCAAGGCCGACCTCGACGGCCCGGCGGGCAAGTTCAATGTGGTCACGCCGTTCAGTGGCGACCTCAAGCAAATTTTCCTGCCCGAGCTGAAACTCACCGCCGGCCAGGGCAAGGCCGAAGGCCACCTGAACCTGCAATTCGCCGACGGCATTGCCTGGGACACCGCGCTGGACCTGTCGGCGCTGAACCCGGCGTACTGGGTCGCAGAACTGCCGGGCACCTTGGCCGGGCCGCTACGCAGCAAGGGCGAGTTCAAGCACGAGCAACTCAAGCTGAACGCCGACCTCGACCTCAAGGGTCGCCTGCGCGGGCAAACCGCTGTGTTGGCGGCCAAGGCGGAAGGCACGGGCGAGCAGTGGACGCTGGCCAACCTGGATATCCGCCTGGGTGACAACCGCATCAACGGCAGCGGCAGCCTGCAACAGCGCCTGGCCGGGCAGATCGATATCAAGTTGGCGCGCCTGGCCCAGCTCTGGCCGCAATTGCGCGGGCAGGTCAACGGTCGACTCGACGTGGCCGGCAGCCTCAACGCCCCCCAGGGCAAGCTCGCTCTCAAGGGCCAGCAACTGGCATTTGCCGATAACCGCCTGCAAGACCTCACCCTCGACGCCAACCTCGACAGTGCCCAGCGCGCCAAGATCGACCTGAAAGGCAGCGGCATCCAATCCGGCGACACTCAGGTGGGCACCCTGACCGCCAGCGCCCAGGGCGATATCAAGAACCAGAAAGTCCAACTGGACCTGGTCGGGCCGCTGGTCAAGCTCGCCCTCGCGTTGGATGGCAACCTCGACAAAGGCAACTGGCGTGGGCGCCTGGCCAGCGGCGATGTCCAAGCCGGCGGCCAGGACTGGAAGCTGCAAGCCCCGGCGAAGATCGAACGCATGGCCGATGGCAAGCTGACATTTGCCGCGCACTGCTGGGTGTCCGGCCCGGCGAGCCTGTGCGGCGAAGACCAGCGCCTGATGCCTGAGCCAAAGCTGCGTTACCACCTCAAGCAATTCCCCATCGACAGCCTGGCGGCGTTCCTGCCAAAGGATTTCGCCTGGCAGGGCAAGCTCAACGCCGACCTGCAACTGGACCTGCCCGACAGCGGCCCTAAAGGCGTGGTCGCCGTGGATGCCAGTGGCGGCACCTTGCGCGTCAAGGACAAGGACCAGTGGCTGGACTTCCCCTACGACACGCTCAAGCTGGAAACCACCCTCAATCCCAAGCGTATCGACACGCAACTGAGTTTTCGTGGCGGCAAGCTAGGCGAATTGATGGTGCAGGCGCAGATCAACCCGTTGCCGAAGAACAAGCCGATCACCGGTAATTTCAGCCTGGTCGGCCTCGATCTCGCCGTGGCGCGGCCGTTTGTGCCGATGGTGGAAACCCTCAGCGGCAAGCTCAATGGCAATGGGCGCATCTCCGGTGGCCTGTTGGCGCCCCAGGTCAACGGCAACGTGAACCTGGTGGGCGGCGAGATTTCCGGTCCGGAACTGCCCATCAGCCTGGAAGGTTTGAACGTGCAGGCGCTGATTGCGGGTGAAAGCGTGCAGCTCAACGGTGGCTGGCGCAGTGGCAAGGCCGGGCAGGGCAGCCTCAAGGGCCAGATCGACTGGGGCCAGACGCTGGTGGTGGACCTCAGCCTGCAAGGCTCGCAGCTGCCGGTCACGGTGGAACCCTACGCCGTGCTGGAAGTGGCGCCCGACCTGAAAATCAGCCTGAAGAACGACAAGCTGGCCATCGCTGGCAAAGTGCACATTCCGCGCGGCGATATCACCGTACGCGAACTGCCACCGTCCACCGTCAAGGTCTCGGATGACACGGTGATCATCGGCAGCCAGACCGAAGAGGGCAAGCCGCCGATGGCGATGGCGATGGACATCGACGTAGTGGTGGGTGAAGACAAGCTCAACTTCTCAGGCTTCGGCCTCACCGCCAAGGTGCAGGGCCAGGTGCATATCGGCGACAACATGGACACCCGTGGCGAGCTGTGGCTCAACGATGGGCGTTACCGTGCCTACGGCCAGAAGCTGGACGTTCGTCGTGCGCGGTTGCTGTTTGCCGGGCCGTTGGACCAGCCGTACCTGGATATTGAAGCGATCCGCAAGACCGACGATGTGATCGCCGGTATCCGCCTGAGCGGCAGCGCCGAGCAGCCCACTACGCAGATCTTCTCCGAACCGGCGATGAGCCAGGAACAGGCGCTGTCCTATCTGGTGCTGGGGCGTCCGCTAAGCACGACCGGTGAAGATAACAACATGCTGGCCCAGGCCGCATTGGGCTTGGGTTTGATGGGCAGCGCCGGGGTGACGTCGGACCTGGCGAAGAACCTGGGGATCCAGGACTTTGAGCTCGACACCCAGGGCAGCGGCAACAACACCGCCGTGGTGGCCAGCGGCAAGATCACCGAGAAACTCAGCCTGCGGTATGGGGTAGGGGTGTTCGAACCGGCCAGTACGATCGCCTTGCGCTACTTGTTGAGCAAGAAGGTGTATCTGGAAGTGGCCAGTGGTGTGGCCAGTTCCCTGGATATCTTCTACAAACGCGATTTCTAAACCTTACTCGGTGAAAAATGTGGGAGCGGGCTTGCTCCCACATTTGCTTGCATTTAAAACCGCTTATCGCGCAATTACCAAGCAAGCTAATAATTCCATTTGACATTCGCTGCCTAAGCAGTAACATCTTGTCATACATTCACTGCCTAGGCAGTAATAAGGTGACTTCCGATGCCCCACTTCACCCCTGACAGTTTTCGCAACTGCCATCTTGGCCTGCTTCTAGGCCGGGCGGCGCTGCTCAAGGACCGCATTATCGACACCCATATGGAGCCGCACGGTGTAACCGCCGCGCAGTTCAAGGTGTTGATCATCATTGCCCAGTTCGACGTCGATACCCCGGCGGAGCTGTGCCGCAACCTGTCCCTGGACAGCGGCTCCATGACCCGCATGCTCGACCGCCTGGAACAGAAGGGCCTGCTGGCACGCCAGCGTTCCGAGCAGGACCGACGCCAGGTGCGGCTGGTGCTCACCGAAGACGGCCAGCGTCTGGCGGACATGCTGCCGCACATCGGCGCGCAGTCGATGAACGAACTGGCCGGCGCCCTGGAGCCTGGCGAGTTGCAAACCCTGGAACGGATCCTCAAGAAAATTCTGGTAGCTGCCGGTGACGCGATCGTCATCCAGCGGGTAGGTAATGAATGAACAGACGCGCACTTAGCCTGGTGCTGGTGGCCATGAGCATGGCCGGATGCGCCAACTACAGCGGCCTCGACACCCAAGGCCAACGCCTCGACGCGGCTAGCCTGCAAACCGGCAAGACGTTGAGCGGCGTGACCCTGTCGAGCGCGGCCTGGCCCAGCGCCGATTGGTGGAAAAGCCTGGGCGACCCACAGCTCGACGGCCTGATCCAGGAAGCCCTGCAGAACAGCCCCGACATGCAAGTCGCCAGCGCCCGTGCCCATCAGGCCGAAGCCGCTGCCTATGCCGCCAACGCCGAGCGCATGCCGACCCTGGATGCCAGCGCCGGTGTGACACGCTCGCGCCTGGCCAAAGACCAGGACCCACGGGGCGAAGGCGATGCCTACTCCACCGTGCGCAACATCGGCGCCAGCTTCAACTACAACTTCGACCTCTGGGGCGGCCAGCGGGCCGTCTGGGAAGCGGCGTTGGGCGAGGCGCGTGCCGCCCAGGTCGATCAACAGGCCGCGCGCCTGACCCTGGCTGCCAACGTGGCCAAGGCCTACAGCGACCTGGGTCAGGCCCACATCATGCGGGACTTGGCCAACGACGACCTCAAGCGCACCCGGCAGATGCTCGACCTGGGCCAGCGCCGCCTGAACTCGGGTATCGACAGCCACTACCAGTACCAGCAGACCGAAAGCCTGGAAGCCAGCTCGCAGTCGCAACTGATCGACGCGGAAAAACAGCTGCAAAGCGCCAAGATCGCCCTGGCGGTGTTGCTCGGTAAAGGCCCGGACCGTGGCAGTGAACTCGCTCGGCCCAACGTGCTGAAACCCAGCGCTGTTGCCGTGCCATCGGTGCTGCCCGCCGAGCTGCTGGGCCGTCGTCCGGACCTGATCGCTGCGCGCTGGCGCGTCGAAGCGGCCGGCAAGAATATCGACGCGAGCAAGACCCGCTTCTACCCCAACCTCAACCTGAGCGCGAGCGCCGGGGCCGAGTCGTTGCTGGGGGATGCGATGTTCGGTTCGGCCAGCCGCTTCTTCAACATTGCGCCGACGATCTCGCTGCCGATCTTTGACGGCGGCCGCCTGCGCGCCGACCTCGATGCCCGCGACGCCGACTACGACCTGGCAGTGGCGCAGTACAACAAGACCCTGGTGCAAGCCCTGGGCGATATTGGCAACACCCTTTCACAACTGCGCGACACCGGCCGGCAGATCCAGGCCCAGCAACATGCCGCGGACATTGCCCAGCAGTCCTACGACACCGGTGTGCAGCGCTACAGCTCCGGCATCGGCAACTACTTGGATGTGCTCAGCATCGAGCAGCAATTGCTGCAGGCCCAGCGTCAGCTGGCGACGCTGAATGCCGCGCAGATCGATCTGTCGATTCAATTGATGCAGGCCCTGGGTGGCGGATACGACGCCAGGAACATGGCCGCGACCACCCCCGCCCGCTCGGAATAATTTGAGGTATTTGTCATGGCCACTGCCGAAAACACTAACGCAACTGAACAACCCCAGGACAATAACCCCCGTAAACGCAAAGTGATGCTGATCGGCCTGGCGCTGATCGTCATCCTGGCGGTGGTGGGCGTGTGGGGCTGGTACGAACTTTACGGCCGCTTCAACGAGAGCACCGACGACGCCTACGTGAATGGCAACGTGGTGGAGATCACCCCGCTGGTCACCGGCACCGTGGTCAGCATCGGCGCCGATGATGGCGACCTGGTCCACGAAGGCCAGGTGCTGGTCAACTTCGACCCGAACGACGCCGCCGTCGGCCTGCAAAGTGCCCAGGCCAACCTGGCCCGCACCGTGCGCCAGGTGCGCGGCCTGTACAGCAACGTCGACGGCATGAAGGCCCAAGTCAATGCACAGAAAGCCGATGTGCAAACCGCCCAGGACAACTTCAACCGCCGTAAAACCCTGGCCCAGGGCGGGGCGATTTCCCAGGAAGAACTGTCCCACGCCCGTGACAGCCTGACCGCGGCGAAAAACGCGCTGACCAACCTTGAGCAGCAACTGAAAACCACCAACGCATTGGTGGATGACACCGTGATCTCGTCCCACCCGGACGTGCAGGCCGCCGCCGCGCAATTGCGCCAGGCCTACCTGACCAATGCGCGCAGCACCTTGATTGCACCGGTCACCGGCTACGTGGCCAAGCGCACCGTGCAACTGGGCCAGCGTGTGCAACCGGGCACCGCGTTGATGGCGGTGATCCCGCTGAACCAGCTGTGGATCGACGCCAACTTCAAGGAAACCCAGCTGCGCGACATGCGTATCGGCCAGCCAGTAGACATCGAGTCGGACATCTACGGCAGCGACGTGAAATTCAGCGGCACCATCGACAGCCTCGGTGCGGGCACGGGCAGTGCGTTCGCGCTGCTGCCGGCGCAGAACGCCACCGGTAACTGGATCAAGATCGTGCAACGGGTGCCGGTGCGCATCCATATCAATGCCGATGAGTTGGCCAAGCACCCGCTGCGCGTGGGCTTGAGCACCCTGGTCAACGTCGATTTGCACGACCAGAGCGGCCCGGTATTGGCGCAACAGGCACCGCAGAAAGCCTCGTTTACCACCAATGTGTATGACCGCCAACTCGCTGAAGCCGACGCCATGATCAACCAGTTGATCCATGACAACAGCCTCGCCGCGCCCAAGGCTGTGCAACGCTGATGAGCAATAACGCCTCCTTCACGCCACCCAGCCTGTTGATGGCCACTATTGGCCTGTCGCTGGCGACCTTTATGCAGGTGCTCGACACCACCATCGCCAACGTGGCGTTGCCGACCATTTCCGGCAACCTGGGCGTGAGTTCGGAGCAGGGCACCTGGGTCATCACCTCGTTCGCGGTGAGCAATGCGATTGCCTTGCCACTGACCGGCTGGCTGAGCCGCCGCTTTGGCGAGGTGAAGCTGTTCCTGTGGGCGACCATCCTGTTTGTGCTGGCTTCGTTCCTCTGCGGTATTTCCACCTCGATGCCCGAGCTGATCGGCTTTCGGGTGCTGCAAGGCTTAGTCGCCGGGCCGTTGTACCCGATGACCCAGACCCTGCTGATCGCGGTCTATCCCCCGGCGAGGCGCGGCATGGCCCTGGCGTTGCTTGCGATGGTTACGGTGGTGGCGCCGATTGCCGGGCCGATCCTCGGCGGCTGGATCACCGACAGCTACAGCTGGCCGTGGATCTTCTTCATCAACGTACCGATCGGCATCTTTGCGGTGATGGTGGTGCGTTCCCAGCTGAAGAAACGCCCCGTGGTCACCAGCCATCAACCGATGGACTACGTGGGGCTGTTGAGCCTCATCGTCGGCGTCGGCGCCTTGCAGATCATCCTCGACAAGGGCAATGACCTGGACTGGTTCGAATCCAACTTCATCATCATCGGTGCGGCGATTTCGGTGATTGCCCTGGCGGTGTTCATCATCTGGGAACTCACCGACAAACACCCGGTGGTCAACCTGAAGCTGTTCGCCTACCGTAACTTCCGCATCGGCACCATTGTGCTGATCCTGGGTTACGCAGGCTTCTTCGGTATCAACCTGATCCTGCCGCAATGGCTGCAGACCCAGATGGGCTACACCGCCACATGGGCTGGCTTGGCGGTAGCGCCGATCGGGATTCTGCCGGTGTTGATGTCGCCGTTCGTGGGCAAGTACGCGCACAAGTTCGACCTGCGCCTGCTGGCGGGCCTGGCGTTCCTGGCGATTGGCCTGAGCTGCTTCATGCGCGCTGGCTTCACCAATGAAGTGGACTTCCAGCACATCGCCCTGGTGCAGCTGTTCATGGGCATCGGTGTGGCGCTGTTCTTCATGCCGACCCTGAGCATCCTGATGTCCGACCTGCCGCCGCACCAGATTGCCGATGGCGCTGGCCTGGCCACCTTCCTGCGGACCTTGGGCGGTAGTTTTGCGGCGTCGCTGACTACTTGGATCTGGATCCGTCGGGCGGACCAGCACCATGCGTACATGAGCGAAAACATGACCACCTACGACTCCGCCACCCGCGATGCCTTGCAGGCGCTGGGCGGGGCAGGGCACAAGGCGTATGCGCAGCTGGATCAGATTCTCACCAGCCAGGCGTACATGATGTCCACCGTGGACTACTTCACGTTGCTAGGGTGGATGTTCATGGGGTTGATGTTGCTGGTGTGGTTGGCGAAGCCGCCGTTTACCGCGAAGGCGGGGCCGGCAGCTTCCGGCCACTAACTGGTAGGTTGACCCTGCTTTTGTGGTGAGCGGGCTTGCCCCGCGCGAGGCAAGCTCGCTCACCACAAAAAAGCGAGCCGGAACGCGGTGCATCAGGCGCCGGGTAGCGCCAACTGCGGGTTTACAAAATCAAACGCCGCCAACTGAAACCCTTGCTCATCCACCTGCAATGCCCACCCTTGCTTGTCCCAATCCCCCAGCACAATGCGCTTGGCCGCCTGGTCACCAATCTGCAACTTATGAATGGCGGGGCGGTGGGTGTGGCCGTGGACCAGGGTGCGCACGCCGAACTGCTGCATCACCCGTGGCACTTCCTCGGGGGTGACATCAACAATGTCGTTAGCCTTCATGCGCGTTTGCGCCCGGCTTTCGCTGCGCAGCTTGCGCGCCAACTTGTGGCGGGTGCTCAAAGGAAGATGACGCAGGATAAACAGCACAATGGGGTTGCGCAGGATGCGCCGCAGCTTCATATAGCCGACGTCGCGGGTACAGAGGCTGTCGCCGTGCATCAACAGCACGGGCTCGCCATGGAGCTGCACGACACTCGGGTCCTTGAGCAAGGTGGCACCTGCGGCTTTGCAGAACGCCTTGCCGATCAGGAAATCGCGGTTGCCGTGCATGATGAAAATCGGGGTGCCGCTGTCGCTCAGCTCGCGCAGAGCCTCGCAGATGGAGCGCTGGAAGGGCGTCATCCCATCGTCGCCAATCCAGGCTTCAAAGAAGTCCCCCAGAATGTACAACGCCTGGGCGCCTCGGGCGCGGGTGTGGAGCAGATCCAGAAACGCCCGGGTGATATCCGGGCGCTCCTCTTCCAGATGCAAATCTGAAATCAGCAATATCACCCAACGATCTCGGCTTTCTCGACGATAACGTCTTCTACCGGAACGTCCTGGTGACCGGCTTTACCGGTGGTCTGCACGCCTTTGATCTTGTCAACGACGTCCTGGCCTTCGGTCACTTTACCGAATACCGCGTAACCCCAACCCTGCACGTTCTTGCCGCTGTGGTTCAGGAAAGCGTTGTCGGCGACGTTGATGAAGAACTGCGCGGAGGCCGAATGCGGCTCCATGGTACGGGCCATGGCGACGGTGTACTTGTCGTTGGAAAGGCCGTTGTCCGCTTCGTTCTGGATGCTTGGACGCTTGTCTTTCTTTTCTTTCATGCCAGGCTCGAAACCGCCGCCCTGGACCATGAAGTTGCCGATGACACGGTGGAAAACGGTGTTTTCGTAGTGGCCGGCGTTCACGTACTCGATGAAGTTGGCGACGGTGATCGGCGCTTTCTCGGCGTTCAGCTCGATGACGATGTCACCGTGGTTAGTGGTCAGTTTGACTTGAGTCATGTTCACTACTCTTTTCAGGGAATTCGTGGGTTTGGGTGCCTGGGCACCACGACCGGTATGGCTAAACTGCGGCCAAGGCGCGCAGTTTAGCGTGCCCTGCAGGAATTTCGAGGTGGTTTTTTACCGCCGGTGCAATAAATGCAGCAGTTTTCGACCTCGCCCTGTCAGGTACTTGACAGCATCGGCTATGATATCGCCTTTGTTTTGTCGGCCTAGCCCGGCCACGTACTTGTCTGTTCAAGGATCCTATGAGCAAGCCCACTGTCGACCCTACCTCGAATGCCAAGGCCGGACCTGCCGTCCCGGTCAATTTCCTGCGCCCGATCATCCAGGCGGACCTGGATTCGGGCAAGCACACGCAGATCGTCACCCGCTTCCCGCCAGAGCCCAACGGCTACCTGCACATCGGTCACGCCAAGTCGATCTGTGTGAACTTCGGCCTGGCCCAGGAATTCGGTGGTGTCACGCACCTGCGTTTCGACGACACCAACCCGGCCAAGGAAGACCAGGAATACATCGACGCCATCGAAAGCGACATCAAGTGGCTGGGCTTCGAATGGTCCGGTGAAGTGCGCTATGCCTCCAAATACTTCGACCAGCTGTTCGACTGGGCCGTCGAACTGATCAAGGCCGGCAAGGCCTATGTCGACGACCTGAGCCCGGAACAGGCCAAGGAATACCGTGGCACCCTGACCGAGCCGGGCAAGAACAGCCCGTTCCGCGACCGTTCGGTGGAAGAGAACCTGGACTGGTTCGCCCGCATGCGCGCCGGTGAGTTCCCGGACGGCGCCCGCGTGCTGCGTGCCAAGATCGACATGGCCTCGCCGAACATGAACCTGCGCGACCCGATCATGTACCGCATCCGCCATGCCCATCACCACCAGACCGGTGACAAGTGGTGCATTTACCCGAACTACGACTTCACCCACGGTCAGTCGGACGCCATCGAAGGCATCACGCACTCCATCTGCACCCTGGAGTTCGAAAGCCATCGCCCGCTGTACGAATGGTTCCTGGACAGCCTGCCGGTACCGGCGCACCCGCGCCAGTACGAGTTCAGCCGCCTGAACCTGAACTACACCATCACCAGCAAGCGCAAGCTCAAGCAACTGGTTGACGAGAAGCACGTCCACGGTTGGGATGACCCGCGCATGTCCACGCTGTCGGGCTTCCGTCGCCGTGGCTACACGCCTGCGTCGATCCGCAACTTCTGCGACATGGTCGGCACCAACCGTTCCGACGGCGTGGTCGATTTCGGCATGCTCGAATTCAGCATCCGCCAGGACCTCGACGCCAACGCCCCGCGCGCCATGTGCGTGCTGCGTCCGTTGAAAGTCGTGATCACCAACTACCCGGAAGATCAGGTCGACAACCTTGAGTTGCCGCGTCATCCGCAAAAAGAAGAACTCGGCGTGCGCAAGCTGCCGTTCGCCCGTGAAATCTACATCGACCGCGATGACTTCATGGAAGAGCCGCCAAAAGGCTACAAGCGCCTGGAGCCGAATGGCGAAGTGCGCCTGCGCGGCAGCTACGTGATCCGTGCCGATGAAGCGATCAAGGACGCCGATGGCAACATCGTCGAACTGCGTTGCTCCTACGATCCGGACACCCTGGGCAAGAACCCTGAAGGCCGCAAGGTCAAGGGCGTGATCCACTGGGTGCCAGCGGCTGCCAGCATCGAGTGCGAAGTGCGCCTGTACGATCGCCTGTTCCGCTCGCCGAACCCGGAAAAGGCCGAAGACAGCGCCAGCTTCCTGGACAACATCAACCCTGACTCCCTGCAAGTACTCACTGGTTGTCGTGCCGAACCCTCGTTGGGCGAAGCACAGCCGGAAGACCGTTTCCAGTTCGAGCGCGAAGGTTACTTCTGCGCGGATATCAAGGACTCGAAACCAGGTCGCCCGGTATTCAACCGTACCGTGACCTTGCGTGATTCGTGGGGCCAGTGATTCTCTAAGGAAGCCGTTGTGCTAACGATCTACAACACACTCAGCAAGACCAAAGAAGTCTTCAAGCCGCTGGATGGCAACAAGGTGCGCATGTACGTGTGCGGCATGACCGTGTACGACTATTGCCACATCGGCCACGGCCGCAGCATGGTTGCCTTCGACCTGGTGACCCGCTGGTTGCGTTTCAGCGGCTATGACTTGACCTACGTGCGCAACATCACCGACATCGACGACAAGATCATCAACCGCGCCAACGAAAACGGCGAGTCGTTCGACGCGCTGACCGAGCGCATGATCGCCGCGATGCACGAGGACGAGGCCCGCCTCAACATCCTCAAGCCGGACATGGAACCGCGCGCCACGGACCACATCCCGGGCATGCACGCGATGATCCAGACCCTGATCGACAAGGGTTACGCCTACGCCCCAGGCAATGGCGACGTGTACTACCGCGTCGCCAAGTTTATGGGCTACGGCAAACTGTCGCGCAAGAAAATCGAAGACCTGCGTATCGGTGCCCGCATCGAAGTCGACGAAGCCAAGCAGGATCCGCTCGACTTCGTACTGTGGAAAGCCACCAAGCCGGGCGAGCCGAGCTGGGAGTCGCCATGGGGCGCCGGTCGTCCGGGCTGGCACATTGAGTGCTCGGTGATGTCCACCTGCTGCCTGGGCGAGACCTTCGACATTCATGGCGGCGGCAGCGACCTGGAGTTCCCGCACCACGAAAACGAAATTGCCCAGAGCGAAGCCGCCACCGGCAAGACCTACGCCAACGCCTGGATGCACTGCGGCATGATCCGCATCAATGGCGAGAAGATGTCCAAGTCCTTGAACAACTTCTTCACCATTCGCGACGTGCTGGAAAAGTACCATCCTGAAGTTGTGCGTTACCTGCTGGTGTCGAGCCACTACCGCAGCGCCATCAACTACTCGGAAGACAACCTCAAGGACGCCAAGGGCGCCCTGGAGCGGTTCTACCATGCGTTGAAAGGTTTGCCCGTTGTCGCCCCGGCTGGCGGCGAAGCGTTCGTTGAGCGTTTCACCCAAGTGATGAACGACGACTTCGGCACACCGGAAGCCTGCGCCGTGCTGTTCGAGATGGTGCGCGAGATCAACCGTTTGCGTGAGAGCGATCTCGACGCGGCGGCGGGTCTGGCGGCGCGCTTGAAAGAGCTGGCCAGCGTGCTTGGGGTTCTGCAAATGAAGCCTGAGGACTTCCTGCAGGCCGGCGCCGAAGGGCGTGTGGATGCTGCTGAGGTTGATGCGTTGATTCAGGCGCGTCTGGCTGCTCGCGCTAACAAAGACTGGGCGGAATCCGACCGTATCCGCGACCAACTGACCGCGATGGGCTTGGTGTTGGAAGACGGGAAGGGTGGGACGACGTGGCGGTTGGCTGATCAGGTTTGATCGGTAAACGCTGAATGAAAAACGCCCCGACTGGTTCGGGGCGTTTTTTTGGACGCGGGCTTGGCCTCAATGCTTACTATCTACGTCATACCTGCTCTGAACAAACCCATTGTCCGACACGTAGGTTCCGACATGGCGCAGCTCATGCCCACTGGCAACCTGGCTGAACAGTGGAATACCTTGCCCCAGCAAAACCGGGATACGGGTAATGATCAGCTCATTGATCAGGCCGGCTTCAAGAAACGCCTGGATCGTCTGCCCACCGTCGATATACAGATGTTTCATGCCTAGTTCGGCTAACGTCGCAACCAATGTGGTCACGTCTCCCGCCATGACCTCAACCTTGCCTTCCAGATGCGCCGGGATTTCCAGTTGTTGGTGAGACAGGACAATGACCGGCGTACCCTCATAGGGCCACTCGGGAAAGGACAGGACCTTCTCCAGGGTTTTTCGGCCCATCACCAGCGCATCCACCGTAGCGATAAAGCTTTCATAGGTCACACTCTTCAACTCGGCGGTTTCATACGCGGGTTGGTGCAACCATTCGATATCACCGTCCGAGCGGGCAATGAAGCCGTCGACGCTGGCAGCTATAAAGACTGAGCATTTGATATCCATCGCGAAACTCCTTTTTGTGCGCTTGGACGCTAATGTTAATTTAATCCGCCCATGCAAAAACCGAATGTCGAAGAAATAACCCTGACGCCCTTTCTGCAGTGCGAGGATGTATGCGAAGTTGGTTGATCCGTTACCGTTACGCAATCATGTTCTGGGTGTGCTTCGGCGTTTTCCGTACCTCCCTGGCCGATTGGAATCCGATCCCCTCCGGCTCCATGCGTCCGACCTTGCTGGAGGGCGATGTGGTGCTGGTCAACCGCGTGGCGTATGACCTCAAGGTGCCGCTCACCGATATTTCCCTGGCCAAGCTCGACAACCCCCAGCGCGGCGATGTGGTGACGTTTTCATCGCCCAAGGATGGCATACGCCTGATCAAGCGCATCGTCGGTATTCCCGGTGACACCCTGGAAATGAAAGACGAGGTGCTGTGGGTCAACGGCGTGCCGGCCATTTACAGTGATGCGCAGGACATCAGCGAGCCCATCGTGCCCGGTCATACAGTGCCGGGGATCAAGCTGAAGGAGCGGGCGGCCAACCGTCAGCGCACGGTGCAGTTCATGCCGACAGTGCGGGCGTTGCGCAATTTTGGCCCGGTCACTGTGCCGGCTGACAGTTACTTCATGCTGGGGGACAACCGCGATAACAGCGATGACTCCCGGTATATCGGTTTTGTGCCGCGCCGGTTGTTGATCGGGCGCGCGCATCACATTTTGGCATCAGCGCAGATCCTGGATCACTGGATGCCACGCCTGAACAGATTTGGCGCGCCGATCCTGTAAGGACGAGCCCTCATTACCCCTGTAGGAGCCGGCAAGCCGGCTCCTACAGTTGGGTGTGTTACGAGGGGCCCTGAACCCAGACACTAACTTTTGGGTTAGCCCATTACCTTTTCGTGCGTTCTTGTGGGCTGTCCGCCCGGTTCCTATCCTGCGGTCTTCGTTTATCCAGGAGTAGGTTCCATGAGCTTTGATCTCGGACTGACAGGCCTTCGCGCGCTGGTCACCGGCGGCACCAAGGGCATCGGTGCGGCGGTGGTTGCCGTGTTGCAGGAGCAGGGCGCCCAGGTGATTTCAGTCGCGCGTTCGGCGGCGGATTCGACGCCCGAAGGCGTGCATTTCATCGCTGCCGACCTGGGCACTGCGGCCGGTTGTGCCAGCGCTACCGAGACGGTAAAAGAGCAATTTGGCGGCGTGGATATCATCGTCAATGTCCTCGGCGGTTCCAGTGCGCCAGGTGGTGGTTTTGCAGTGCTCGATGATGAGCAGTGGATGAATGCGCTAGGCCAGAACCTGATGGCGGCGGTGCGGGTGGATCGGGCGTTGTTACCGGGGATGGTCGAGCGCGGGGCCGGGGTGATCATTCATGTCACGTCGATCCAGCGGGAGCTGCCGTTGCCGGAATCGACCACGGCCTATGCCGCTGCCAAGGCGGCGCTGGCGACGTACAGCAAGAGCCTGTCGAAAGAAGTGACACCCAAGGGTGTGCGGGTGGTGCGGGTTTCGCCGGGCTGGGTGGAGACAGACGCTGCGGTCGCGTTGGCAGAGCGTCTGGCAGATGAGGCGGGCACGGATTACGAAGGCGGCAAACAGATCATCATGCAAGCGCTGGGCGGCATTCCGCTGGGCCGGCCGGCCAAGCCTCAGGAAGTGGCGGACTTGATCGCGTTCCTGGTCTCGCCCCGCGCCGGGTCGATCAGTGGCACCGAGTACGTGATCGACGGCGGCACCGTGCCCACGGTCTAGATCGCAGGCTTGGCGGCCTGCCATTTGAGCAGGCCATCCAGCACCGGGCACAGGCTCTGGCCCCATTCGGTCATGCGGTAATCCACTTTGGGCGGCACCACCGGGTAGACGGTGCGCTGTACCAGGCCATCGGCTTCAAGCTGGCGCAGTTGTTGGGCGAGCATCTTCTGCGAGATCTCCGGGATCAACCGCTCAAGGTCGGAATAACGCTGCACCTGGCCGCCGAACAGATGAAACAGGATGATCAATTTCCAACGCCCGCCGAGCCAGGCGAGGGTGGTCTCGACGTCGGCTGCGGCGGTGGCGGGGGTGTAGGTTTTGCTCATCGCATACGTCCTTAGGACATGTCTGAAAGTTTCTATTTGTTTTGACGCTCGCCCCATCCTGGCTTTAGATGGTCGCCACGACCCAACTGGCGGAGATTCAAATGGAATGTATTTTCTGCAGCATTGTTCGAAAAACTTCCCCGGCGCACATCCTGTGGGAAGACGACCAGCATATGGCATTTTTGTCGATCTTCCCCAACACGCCGGGTTTCAGCGTGGTGATTCCCAAACAGCATTACGGCAGCTATGCGTTTGCGCAGTCGGATGAGGTGTTGGCCGGGCTCGCGATAGCGGCGAAGAAGACCGCGTTGCAGATCGACCGGGCGTTTCCCGATGTGGCGCGCACGGGAATGATGCTGGAGGGTTATGGGGTGGATCATCTGCATGCGAAGTTGTTTCCCATGCATGGCACTGGGTCGGACAGTGCGTTCAAGCCGTTGAGTTCGAAGGTGGACAAGTTCTTCGAGGCGTATGAGGGCTATATCTCGTCCCATGATCATGGGCGGGCGGATGATGCTGAGTTGGCAGAGCTGGCGGCGCACATTCGATCTTTTGCCTAGCACAAAACCAAATGTGGGAGCGGGCTTGCTCGCGAAAGCGGAGTGTCAGTCTTTGTATGTGTGTCTGATACACCGCTTTCGCGAGCAAGCCCGTTCCCACATTTTGACCGCGTACTTTTCAGAAATCAGCGACGGCTGCTGACCTCGGCAGGCACATCGTCACCGGCCATGCGCTTACGGAACAACGCCGTACGCGCCAGCAGCAACGTGGTCACCGGCACCGTGATCGACAACAAGATCGGGATCAACCACCCGTGCAACACCGGCCCGGACTTGAGCACCGAAAAGTAGATGATCGACGCCAGCGCCACACACCACGCCCCCAACGTCGAAGCCAATGCCGGCGGGTGCATGCGTTGGAAGAAGTCCTTCATCCTTAGCAAGCCGACCGCGCCAATCAATGCAAACACACTGCTCAACACCAGCAGCACGGCCACGACGACTTCCATCCATAACGGCATCATTCAATCACCTCCCCACGCAGCAGGAATTTCGCCAGGGCAAACGAGCCGACGAAGCCGAACAGCGCAATCAGCAGCGCCGCTTCAAAGTAGGTGTCACTGGCGTAGCGAATGCCCAACACCAGCATCATCAGCATCGCCAGGATGTACAGGTAGTCCAGCGCCAATACCCGGTCCTGGGCCGATGGGCCTTTGAACAGACGGATCAGCGTCAGCACCATGGCCAGTGAGAACAGGAACAGGCTGAGCAGGATCGCATTGGAGAGCAGGGCGCTCATTCGAAGATCTCCATCAGGGGCCGTTCGTAGGTGGTCTTGAAGTGCTCGATGAAGGATGCTTCATCCTCCAGGTCAAATACGTGCAAGAGCAGGATGCTACGGTCCAGCGCCAGTTCCGACCAGATGGTGCCGGGCACCACGGTGGTGATCATCGACAACGCCGCCAGGCCGTTGGCGTCGCGCAGGTCCAGGGGGATCTTGATGAAGCGCGAACGCGGTGGACGGGAGCTGCAGATCAGCACGCCCCAGGCCACTTGCAGGTTGGACACGATCACATCGCGGCCCACCACAAAGAACAGGCGAATGATCACCCCTGGGCGGCGAATGCGGATCGGCAACGGCCGCAGCGGCGCCATCATCAGCGGCGCCAGAAAACCCAGCAGCGCGCCCAGCAGCAGGTTGCCGGGGCTCACGGACAGGTTGAGCACCAGCCACAGTAGCCACAACGCCAGCGACAACCACGGGGCAGGGAACAGACGCTTCATGGCTGCACCTCCAGCGCGGCGGCCTTGGCTTCAGGGCTCGGCACCGGGCGCGTGGCCATCACTGCCATCACGTAGTGTTCCGGGTTGTTCAGGCTGACGGCCGTGTCCTGGGTGTAGCGCATCAGCGGCTCGGCCTTGAAGGTCAGCAGGATGCTCAGGCCCAGCAGGAAGAAGATCGGCAGGCACTCGTAGCGACGCAGCAGCGGCGAAGGGCGCTCTTCCGGGGTCCAGAAACGCTGGATGCCGAGGCGGGCGAAGGCGATCAACGAGGCCAGGCCCGAGAGGATCAACAGCGCGACCAAGCCCCAGGCTGCCGGGCGGATCGGCGCGTCAACGCTGACGCCCAGGCCCAGCGGATTGACCAGTGCACTCAACAGGCTGAGCTTGCCGATAAAACCGGACAGCGGCGGCATGCCGATGATCAGCAGGGCGCAGGCGATAAAACTCAAGCCCAGGAAGGCCATGGTCCAGGGAATCACCTGGCCGACCACGGCTTGCTGTTCATCATCCAGGTTCACGCCGGGGCGCGGGTGCAGCGATTCCATGGCTTTGGGCAGCGCATCGATCTCTTCATCCAGCGGCAGGTCGTTGGCCGAGCGCGAACGCTCGATCAGTTCGGCCAGCAAGAACAGCGCGCTCAACGCCAGTGTCGAGCTGACCAGATAAAACAACGCCCCTGCCGTCAGGCTTGGCTGAGCAAAACCCACGGCCGACAGCAAAATCCCCGCCGACACCAGAATGCTCAAGCTGGCCATACGTTCCAACCGCTGCGCCGCCACCATCGCCAACCCGGCGCAGATGATGGTTGCCATGCCGCCATACACCAGCCAGTCGCCACCAAACAGCGCCGAGGCTCCGGCCTGGCCGGAGAACAGCAGGGTCCACAGGCGCAGCACGGTGTACACGCCGACCTTGGTCATGATCGCGAACATCGCCGCCACCGGCGCACTCGCCGAAGAATAGGCGGGCGCCAGCCAGAAGTTCAGCGGCCACATGCCGGCCTTGGCCAGGAACGCCGTCGCCAGGATCGCCGCACCGGCGTGCAACAGGCCACTATCCGCCTCCGGCACCAGCGGGATTTTCAGCGCCAGGTCAGCGAAGTTCAGCGTGCCAGTCACCCCGTAGATCATCGCCGCGCCAATCAAAAACAGCGACGACGCGAGCAGGTTGATCGCAATGTAATGCAGCCCCGCCGACACCCGCGCCCGGCCCGAGCCGTGCAGCATCAAGCCATAGGACGCCGCCAGCAGCACCTCGAAGAATACGAACAGGTTGAACAGGTCCGCGGTCAGGAAGGCGCCATACAGACCCATCATCTGCACCTGGAACAGCGCGTGGAAACTGGTGCCGGCCCTGTCCCAGCGGGCCATGGCGAACAACAGCGCGCTCACGCCGATGATGCCGGTGAGTACCAGCATCAGCGCCGACAACTGATCGACCACCAACACGATGCCAAACGGCACTTGCCAGTTGCCCGGCAGGTACACGCCAATCGAGCCGGGGCCGCCTTTTTGCGTCCAGTACAGCAGCAAAACAGCAATGCCCAGGCCGATCATGCTGGAGAACAGGTTGATGCGCGCCTTGAGCGGACGGTGCTTCTCGCCGAGCATCAGCATCAACGCGGCGGTGAGCAACGGCAGCAGGATCGGCGCGACGATCATTTGATTCATCCACGTCATTCCTTGGGCTCCCGGCCGTCCACATGGTCCGTGCCGGTCAAGCCACGGGAGGCGAGTAGCACCACCAGGAACAAGGCGGTCATGGCGAAGCTGATTACGATAGCCGTCAGCACCAGCGCCTGGGGCAGGGGATCGGTGTAGTTGAGCAAGTCTTGCGGCACGCCGTCCTTGATGATCGGCTCCTTGCCGATAAACAGGCTGCCCATGCTGAAAATGAACAGGTTGACCCCATACGACAACAGGCACAGGCCCATCACCACCTGGAAGGTCCGTGGCCGCAGGATCAGCCAGACGCCGGAGGCGGCCAGGACTCCAATGGCAATTGCGATGACTTCTTCCATCAGGCGGCTCCTTCCGTTGCGGCAACCACTTTGGCCTGGTTGCTCGGTTTATGGGCCCGCACGGACTGGTGACCGAGGGCGGTAAGCATCAGCAGCGTCGAGCCGACGACCATGGCGTACACGCCGACGTCGAAGAACAGCGCGCTGGCGATGTGAATGTCGCCGAGCAGCGGCAGGCTGAAATGCCAGGTGTGGGTGGTGAGGAACGGATACCCGGCAAATAGCGCGCCGAGACCGGTCAGCGTCGCCGAGAAGAGCCCAAAGCCCATCCAGCGCATCGGCCGCAGGCTCATCTGCGCTTCGACCCACTGCGTGCCGGCGACCATGTATTGCAGGATAAACGCCACCGACATCACCAGGCCGGCGACAAACCCGCCGCCCGGTTGGTTGTGGCCGCGCATGAACAGGTAGAACGACACCACCAGCGCAATCGGCAGCAACAGGCGCACCAGCACCGCCGGCACCATCATGAAGCCCAGGGCGGTGTCGCTGGCCTGGCGTGGGTTGACCAGGTCGGTGGCCACGTCCGGTGCTAGTTGGCGCTGTTGCGCGGGCAGTTGCATGCTTTCTTTCGATGGTCGGAAGCGTCGTAGCAGGGCGTAAACGGTCAGCGCCACGGCGCCGAGCACGGTGATTTCACCCAAGGTATCGAAACCCCGGAAGTCCACCAGCATCACGTTCACCACATTGCTGCCGCCGCCTTCGGGCAGGGCGCGGCTTAAGTAGAACGAGGAAATATCGTTGGGCGTCTGGCGCGTCAACATCGCGTAGGACAGCAGCGCCATGCCGCCGCCGACCACGGTCGACAACAGGAAGTCGCGCAGGCGCCGGATGCGCGCCTTGCGCAAGGAACTTGGCAGTGGCGACACTTCTTCGATCCGCCGTGGCAGCCAGCGCAGGCCCAGCAAGATCAACACAGTGGTCACCACTTCGACCACCAACTGGGTCAGCGCCAGGTCCGGCGCCGAGAACCACACAAAGGTCACGCAGGTCATCAGGCCGCACACGCTGACCATGGTCAGGGCCGCCAGCCGGTGGTACTTGGCTTGCCAGGCGGCACCGAGGGCACAGGCAATCGCCAGCAGCCACAGGGTCACGAATACGATGGAACCGGGGATCTTCGGCCGGTCGCCCCAACTGAGGCCACTGTTGAGCATCGGGATCATGCCGCCGATGACCGCCACCAGCACCAGCAGGAACAGTTGCGTCTGCAGGCGCTTGGTGCTGATGCGTTTCTCGATCTTGCGCACCCCGCGCATCATCACCACCAGGCAGCGCTCAAAACCGCGCTTGCCGTTGAAGTAGCTGATGATCGGCGGGTATTTGATGCGGCCCAGCTTGAGCTGCTTGCGCAGCAGCAGATAAAGCACCACGCCACCGGACATGGCCACCTGGCTCATGATCATTGGCGCGTTCCAGCCGTGCCAGATCGCCAGGCTGTATTCCGGCAGCACACCGCCCACCACTGGCAGTGCGGCGGCGGCGAGGATCGAGCCGACCACCTGGGCCGGGAAAATCCCCACCAGCAGGCAGGTGAATACCAGCAGTTCGACGGGGGCGCGCATCCAGCGTGGCGGTTCGTGGGGCGTGTGCGGCAAGTGGGTGGCGGGCGGGCCGAAAAACACATCCACGGTAAAGCGCAGGGCATAGGCCACGCTGAACGTACCGGCGATGGTCGCGATCAACGGCAGGGCGAATTCCACCCATTGAGTCGAGGAGATAAACACGGTTTCGGCGAAGAACATCTCTTTGGACAGGAAGCCGTTGAGCAACGGCACGCCGGCCATGGACGCACTGGCCACCATCGCCAGGGTCGCGGTAAACGGGATCAACCGCACCAACCCGCTGAGCTTGCGGATATCCCGCGTGCCACTTTCGTGGTCGATGATGCCCGCCGCCATGAACAGCGACGCCTTGAAGGTCGCGTGATTGAGAATATGGAACACCGCCGCGACGGCGGCCAGCGGGCTGTTAAGGCCCAGCAATAAGGTGATCAGCCCGAGGTGGCTGATGGTGGAGTAGGCCAGCAGGCCCTTGAGATCATTCTGGAACATGGCGCAGTAAGCGCCGAGAAGCAGGGTAATCGCGCCGGCACCGCCGACGATATAGAACCATTCTTCGCTGCCGGACAGCGACGGCCACAGGCGGGCCAACAGGAACACGCCGGCCTTCACCATCGTTGCCGAATGCAAGTACGCCGACACCGGCGTGGGGGCCGCCATCGCGTGGGGCAGCCAGAAGTGGAACGGAAACTGCGCGCTTTTGCTCAAGGCACCGATCAGCACCAGGGCCAGCATGACCGGGTACAGCGAGTGCGCGCGAATCTGATCGCCCGCCGCCAGCACCAGGTCCAGGTCATAGCTGCCGACGATATGCCCCAGCAACATCACGCCCGCCAGCAGGCACAAGCCGCCCGCGCCGGTGACCATCAACGCCATGTACGCGCCGCGTCGCGCGTCGGCGCGGTGGTGCCAATAGCCGATCAGCAGGAACGAGAACAGGCTGGTCAGCTCCCAGAAGAACACGATCTGGACCAGGTTGCCGGAAATCACCAGCCCGAGCATGGCGCCCATGAACGCCAGGAAAAATGCGAAGAAGCGCGGCACCGGGTCATCCGGCGACATGTAATAGCGCGCATACAACGACACCAGCGTGCCGATGCCCAGCACCAGCATCGAGAACAGCCAGGCAAACCCATCCATGCGCAGCACGAAGTTCAGCCCGAGGCTGGGCAACCACATGAATTCTTCGCGGATCACGCCACCGTGGGCGATCTGGGGGTAGAGCAGGGCGACTTGAATGGTTCCGACCAGGGCCACAAGGCCGGCCAGCAGGGATTCGGTGTTACGTGCATTGTGCGGCAGCAAGGCCGCCAGACAGCTGCCAGCGAACGGCAGAAGCAGTAGAACTATCAGGGACATAGGCTTCTAATCTGCGGAAGTTTGGGATGCATCATACGTGCCGCTTTCTCGATCACCAAACGGCAAGATGTGGCAGGATCCTACAAGGTAGGCCGAAAACTCCCATTTGGCATTGTTTCAATGCCCCGCTTAGCCCTGATGTTCCTGCTCCAGCTCATTGTCCACTGCAAGCGCCTTTTGTGCCTTGGTCTTCATCTCACTGACAATCACCGCCGCCACAATCAACGCCGCGCCCAGCATCGCAATCGGCGGGAAGCGCTCCCCGGCGATCCGTCCCACCACGCCTGCCCACACCGGCTCACCGGCATAAATCAACGTGGCTCGGGTGGGCGAAACGCTTTGCTGCGCCCAGTTCATGGCGACCTGGATCACCGCACTGGTCAAGCCCAGGCCCACTGCGCTGAACAGCAGCAGCCACGAAAAACCTGGCAGCGCCTCACCCATCGGCACCACCATCAGGAACGACAGCAACGAGGCCGTGGCCAGTTGCACCACGGTCACCCGGCGCACATCCACCTGGCCGGCAAAGGCGCTGATCAGGATGATTTCAGCGGCAATCGCGACCGCGCCGATCAACGTGGCGATTTCACCGGGGCTGAAATTCAGCGAAGCACCCGCCGGCCCGGTCAGCAGCATCAAGCCGGTAAACGCCAGCATGATGCCAATGCTCGGCATCAAGCCTGGACGGCGTCCCAATACCAGCCATTGCAACAGCGGCACGAACGGCACATATAACGCCGTGATAAACGCCGATTGGCTGCTCAGGATCGTCTGCAAGCCAATGGTTTGCAGCCCGTAGCCAAACATGATCGCCACGCCGATAAACACGCCGGCCTTCAACTCGAACAGCGTCAGGTCACGCAACGTGCGCAAGGAAAAGAAGCCGACCACAATCGCCGCCGCCGCAAACCGTAGCCCGACGAAAAACATCGGCCCGCTGACGGTCATCGCGTGTTGCACCAGCAAAAAGGTGCCGCCCCAGATCATGGTGATCACCACCAGGATGCATTCGGCTTTGCTGAAACGGTTGAAACGAGGGGAGGCGTTCGCGGTGGTCATGGCGGCTCGGTCTTGCAAGGGAAAGGCACGGACCGCACAATGCGCCGCACGCTGGGCAGTATACTGCGCACACCCACCCATTGAGCAATATAGTGCACAAAGAAAACCCACAACGGGCCTCGGTCCTGCAGCACGTCAGCCAGAACGTGCGTCGCCTGCGCCATGCCGCCGACCTGAGCCAGACCGCGCTTTCGGAAAAATCCGGGGTCAGCCGGCGCATGCTGGTGGCCATCGAGGCGGGGGAGAAGAACGTCAGCCTGTCCACCCTCGACCGCGTGGCTGAAGCGTTGGACGTGGCGTTCAGTGACCTGATCCAGGCGCCGGATGCCCCCGACCACAGCCGCATCAACGAACTGGCCTGGGCCGGCGAAATTCCCGGCAGCAAGGCGGTGTTGCTGGCCAAGGCCACGGCGCGGCGTGAAGTCGAGTTGTGGGAGATGCAACTGGAACCGGGCGATCGCTACAGCCCCGATCCCGATCCGGAAGGCTGGAGCGTGCAACTGTTCGTGTTCGAAGGCTGCCTCACCCTGCTGGTGGGCGAGGAAGAAAAACACGTCGCCGCCGGTGAGTTTTATATGTTCGCCAGCCGTCACGTGCATGGCTATCGCAATGACGGCGATGTGTCTGTGCGGTTTGTGCGCAACGTGGTGATCTAACTGTTCGCCCGGCAACAGCGGATGGACACTTTGCTGCTTTGAAACGCGCCCTGTTGCGCAGAATGACCAGCAAATCGCTGATTTTATTGGCGATTACATTCAGGCACGACTCCTGCAATCACTCCAGTATCCCCTCGGAGCCTGGAGTCGGCCCATGTCAGCCCACCCTCAACACCCTGCCCATATCATCCGCTCGGACGCGGAAGCCATCGAGGTCGCCACGCGCCTGGCTGCACGGTTCGCGGTCGACGCCAGCGCGCGCGACCGTGAGCGTCGCCTGCCGGTGGCCGAACTCGACGAATTCTCGGCCAGCGGCTTGTGGGGCATCACCATTCCCAAGGCTTATGGCGGTGCTGAGGTGTCGTATGTGACAGTGGCCGAGGTGATCAAACTGATCTCCGCCGCCGACCCCTCCCTGGGGCAGATTCCGCAGAACCACCTCGGTGTCGTCGACATTCTGCTGCAGACGGCCACGGAGGCACAAAAGCAGTACTACTTCGGCAAAGTCCTCCAGGGTTATCGCTTCGGCAACGCGTTCTCCGAAGCCAAGAGCAAGAATGCCGGCACATTCGACACGCAGATCCGTTTCCACGGCGACACCGCGCAAATCAACGGCGAGAAGTTCTACTGCACCGGCGCGTTGTTCGCCCACATCGTGCCCACCGTCGGCAATAACGAAAAAGACCAGGCGTTTATTGCCTTCATCGAACGCGATGCCCATGGCCTGAGTGTGATCGACAGCTGGGACGGCTTCGGCCAGCGCACCACCGCCAGCGGCGGCGTGACTCTCGACGGTGTGACCGTCCCCGTCTGCGCGGTGATCCCCGCTCACCGGGCCTTCGATCAACCCACTGCCAACGGCCCGATTTCACAGATCATCCAGGCAGCCGTCGACACCGGCATCGCCCTGGGCGCCCTTGAACAGGCCAAGATCTACGCACGCCAGGCGCGGCCGTGGATCGACAGCCAACAGGATCACGGCTGGCAGGACCCGTTCACCATCGCCGCCATCGGCGACCTGGAATGGCGCGTGCACGGCACCGAAGCCATCCTCGCCAAGGCCGGCCTGGCGGTGGACCGTGCCCTCGCCGAGCCAAGTGAAGACAGCGTGGCCCAGGCCTCCTTGGGGGTCGCCCAGGCCAAAGTGCTGTCGGCCGAAACCGCCTTGCTCGCCAGCAGCAAGCTCTTCGAACTGGCTGGCACCCGCTCGGTCACCGGCAAACACAACCTTGACCGCTTCTGGCGCAACGCACGCACCCACACCCTGCACGACCCGGCCCGCTGGAAATACCACCTGATCGGCAATTTCGTGCTCAACGGCGTGAAGCCCGCGCGCCACGCCTGGAACTGAGGATTAACCATGACCGCACTGAGCCTTGCGCGCCAACTGTTGGACAGCACCCGCCGCCATGTCCAGAAAAGCGATGACCCCTATGTGATCAGCCGCTTCGGCGATCTGCAGATCCGCGTTGACGTGGCCGCCGCCTTGCTGGAACGCGCTGAAACCCACCCAAGCCCGGTGGCCGCCACCGAAGCGCAGATCGCCGCCGCCGAAGCCTTGATTGCCGCGAGCAACGCCGAATTCGAACTGACCGGCCAACGCACCGCACTGCCGTCGACCCTCGACGACCCCCTGCGCTGGAAATACCAGGTTGTCGGCAACTACCATCTCAACGGAGTGCTTTGATGTCCCGTGAAATCCGCTTGAATGCCTTCGACATGAACTGTGTCGGCCACCAATCGCCCGGCCTGTGGGCGCACCCGCGTGACCGTTCGTGGCAGTACAAGGACCTGGAATACTGGACCGACCTCGCCAAGATCCTTGAACGCGGTAAGTTCGACGGCCTGTTCATCGCCGACGTGCTGGGCATTTACGACGTGTACAACGGCAACGGCGACGCGGCGATTCGCCAGGCGGCGCAGGTGCCAGTTAACGATCCGCTGTCGCTGATCGCGCCGATGGCCTTGGTCACCGAACACCTTGGTTTCGGCCTGACGGCTTCGTTGTCATTCGAACATCCGTATCCGTTCGCCCGTCGCCTCTCGACCCTGGATCACCTGACCAAGGGCCGCATTGGCTGGAATATCGTCACCTCCTACCTGGAAAGCGGCGCCAAGAACCTCGGCCAAAAAGCCCAGACCGAACACGATGCGCGCTACGACTACGCCGAGGAATACCTGGAGGTTTGCTACAAACTCTGGGAAGGCAGCTGGGAGGAGGGCGCCGTGTTGCGTGACCGCGAGCGCCGGATTTTCAGTGACCCGAGCAAGATCCACGAGATCCGCCATGTCGGCAAACACTTCCAGGTGCCCGGTATTCACCTGTGTGAACCCTCGCCGCAACGTACGCCGGTGCTGTACCAGGCCGGCGCGTCCAGCCGAGGTAAACAGTTCGCCGCCGAGCAGGCCGAGTGTGTGTTCGTCGCCGCACCGTCCAAGGTGCTGCTGAAAAAAACGGTTGCTGACATCCGCCTGCGTGCCGCCGAGGCGGGGCGTGATCCGAAGAAAATCCTGATCTTCAACCTGCAGACCGTGATCGTCGGTGAGACCGATGCCAAGGCCAAGGCCAAGTTCGACGAGTACAAATCCTACGTCAGCTATGAAGGCGCGATGGCGCTGATCTCCGGCTGGACCGGCATCGACTTCAGCCAGTTCAAACCTGACGAACCCCTCAAGCATGTGCACACCAACGCTATCCAATCGGCGGTGGAAGCCTTCTCCACTGCCGACCCGAACAAGGTCTGGACGCCCAACGAGCTGGCCGATTGGGTCGGCATCGGCGGCTTTGGCCCGCTGTTTGTCGGCGGCCCGGAAACCGTGGCGGACCTGTTGCAGGAGTGGGTCGAGGAAACCGATGTAGACGGCTTCAACCTGGCCTATGCGCTGACCCACGAAACCTTCATCGACGCCGTGGACCTGCTGGTGCCGGAGTTGCAGAAGCGCGGGGTGTACAAGACCGAATATGCCCAGGGCACGCTGCGCGAGAAGTTGTTGGGTGACGGTGCGCGGTTGGGCGCCAATCACCCCGGCGCCGGTTACCGCGACCTCAAGGCCAGCGCAATCTAACTGATCACCCCGCCAGCGGACCACCGCACGCACACAACCTGAATAGGAGAACCTCCCTATGAGCGTGCACGAACTCAAACGTCCGCTGGCCCCGGAATGGCCCGCCGAACTGCTCGGCAACCTGCCCAAGGCGCTGGAACAACTGCACCACTGGGCACAGATCACGCCGCTGCACACCGCCTTGCGCCACAAACGCCAGGGCCAGTGGCATGCGTGGCGCTGGATCGACACCTTGCGGGATGTAGAACGCCTGGCCGATGGCTTGCGCCAGCAGGGCTTTGACGAGCAATCGCGCTTGGCCCTCAGCGGGGCGTTCGAGCCGAACCTGTTGCTGTTGGCACTGGCGGCTCATTCCATCGGCGGGCAAGTCCTGACCCTGGCCGATGATTTGGAACCCGAAGCGCTGCAACAACATTTATGGCGCATCCATCCCACCCACTCTTACACCCAGGACCGCCAGCAAGTGCGGCATTGGCAATCGGCCAACCTGCTGGACTTCGCCCAATTGCTGGGTCCGGTTGACCCGGCACAGCACCTCGCCCGCTGGTGGCAACCCAGCGGCGAAACCGCATTGTGGAGCGAAGAGGGCACTCACTGGCAAGGCGGCCTGGCGGTCGTGCTGGAGCAATGGCTGAACAGCGGCCATGGCCTGGCTTTCCCGGAAAGCCCGGCCTCCGCCCGGCGTGATCGCAGTGAAGTGGCGCCCACCGGCCTGCTGTTGTCACCCGCACGCTTGCAGCACCTGGCCGACGAGATTGAAAGCCGCCTGGCACCCCAAGGCACCTGGCGCCGGCGCCTGTGCGACTGGGCCATCGCCCATCCACAAAGTGGCCTGCGCCGCCTGTTGAAAAACCGTGTGCGCAAGCTGCTCGGCTTCCAGCGCCTGGCCTATATCTGGCAACCCCTCAAATCCACCCCTTCGCCGGTGTGGCTGGCGGAATTCAAACGGGACATCGCATGAGCCAAGCCATTCTCCAGGTGCGGGATATTTCGCTGTCGTTCAAGGGGGTCAAGGCGATCAATGCCTTGTCCTTCGAGGTGGCACGCGGCGAGATCTGCGCGCTGATCGGCCCTAACGGTGCAGGCAAAAGTTCGTTGCTCAACGTACTCAATGGCGTGTATCGCTTCGATGCCGGCGAGATCGTCTTCGAAGACCAGCACTTCCACCGCATTGACCCGTTGGGCGCCGCGCGCCGGGGCATTGGTCGCACCTTCCAGAACAACGCGCTGTTCAAGAAGATGAGCGTACTCGACAACATCCTTACCGGCCTGTCGCGGCACCTGCGCAGCAGCTTTATCGAACAGGCCCTGGGCTTACCCCGCGCACGCCGGGAAGCCGAAGCGTTCCGCCTGCGTGCCCAGGGCATTCTCGAATTTCTTGAGTTGCAAGCTCAACGTGATGTGCTGGTGGGCAACCTCTCTTACGGCCTGCAAAAGCGCGTTGAGCTAGGCCGCGCCTTGATCGCCGGGCCCAGCCTGTTGCTGCTCGACGAACCCATGGCGGGCATGAACGCCGAGGAAAAACAGGAAATGGCGCGCTTCGTCGCCGACGTGAACCGCGACCTCGGCACCACCGTTGTATTGATCGAACACGACATGGGCGTGGTCATGGGGCTGTCCGACCACGTGGTGGTGCTCGATTACGGGCGCAAGGTCGGCGACGGCACGCCCGCCGAAGTACAGGCCAATCCCGAGGTGATCGCGGCTTACCTGGGAGTGGTGCACTGATGACGTTTTTCTTTGAAACCCTGCTCGGCGGCCTGCTCGCCGGCACCATGTATTCGCTGGTCGCCATCGGTTTCGTGCTGATCTACAAGGCCAGTGGCGTGTTCAATTTTGCCCAGGGCTCGATGCTGCTGTTTGCCGCGCTGACCTTCGTCAGCCTGCATGATCAGGGCGTGCCATTTGCCTTGGCGCTGCTCTTGACCGTGATCGTGATGATCGTCGGCGCCTTGCTGATAGAGCGCTTGGTGTTGCGGCCGCTGGTAAACCGTTCACAGATCACCTTGTTCATGGCCACCTTGGGCCTGTCGTTCATTATCGAAGGCCTGGCCCAGGGTCTGATGGGCTCGCAAGTGCGCGCACTCGACCTGGGCATCGATGACGTGCCGCTGTTCATCGGCCCGCTGATGCTCAGCCAGTTCGACCTGATCGCTGCTGCGGCGGCGGTGGTGCTGGTGACCGTGCTGGCGTTGCTGTTCAACAAGACCCGCATCGGCGTGTCGCTGCGTGCGGTGGCGGATGACACCACGGCGGCGCTGTCCATCGGCATCAACCTCAACCGTATCTGGCAGATCGTCTGGGCGGTGGCCGGGATTGTCGGGCTGGTGGCGGGGCTGCTGTGGGGCGCGCGCCAAGGGGTGCAGTTTTCGTTGTCGCTGGTGGTGCTCAAGGCCTTGCCGGTGTTGATTATTGGCGGCTTCACCTCGATTGGCGGGGCGATTGTCGGCGGGCTGATTGTCGGCGCGGCGGAGAATTTGGCCGAGGTGTATATCGGCCCCTTGATCGGCGGCGGCATCACGCCGTGGTTCGCCTACGTACTGGCCCTGGCCTTCCTGTATATCCGTCCCGCCGGCCTGTTCGGCGAGCGCGCCATCGAGCGAGTCTGAAACCATGTCGATTCCCGTTGCTCAAGACACCGCGCCATTGCTGCTGATCCAGCGGCGCATTCCCTGGGGGCTGATTGGCCTGTTGGCGCTGGCCTTTGTCGTGGTGCCGCTGTGGGGCAATGACTATTGGCTCAATGCGATCCTGATTCCTTTTTTAGTGCTGTCGTTGGCCGGGTTGGGCTTGAACCTGCTCACCGGCTACACCGGGCAAACCTCGGTGGGGGCCGCCGGTTTCATGGCCGTCGGCGCGTTTGCCACGTACGGTTTTTTGCTGCGCCTGCCGGAGCTGGGCCTACCGGTGGCGCTGCTCGGCGGCGGGATTATCAGCGCGCTGGTTGGCCTGTTGTTCGGCCTGCCCAGCTCGCGGATCAAGGGCTTCTACCTGATGGTCACCACCTTGGCCGCGCAGTTTTTCCTGGAGTGGCTGTTCGTCAAATTCCCCTGGTTCTACAACTATGGCTCGTCCGGGACCATCTCCGCGCCGAAGCTTGCGTTGTTCGGGCATGACCTCAACACGCCGCTGGGCCGTTACCTGCTGACGTTGGTCACGGTGCTGCTGCTGACCTGGACCGCGATCAACCTGGTGCGCAGCCAGGTCGGGCGCAACTGGATGGCGATCCGCGACATGGACACCGCCGCCGCCGTGGTCGGCATCCCAGTGGTGCGCTACAAGCGCCTGGCGTTTGCGGTGAGTTCGTTCTACCTCGGCATTGCCGGCGCGCTGTGGGCCTTTGCCTACCTGGGCACGGCCAGCGCCAGCAGCTTCGATATCAATCGTTCATTCCAGATCCTGTTCATCATCATTATCGGTGGCATGGGCAGCATCGCCGGCAACTTTGTCGGCGCGGCTTTCATCAGTTTGTTGCCGATTTTCCTCAGCCACGCCGGGCAGGCGCTGTTTGGCGGTTCGGTGGATGCGGGGCAGTTGCAGAACCTGCAGAAAATCATCTTTGGCGTGTTGATCATCGTGTTCCTGATCAAGGAACCCGAGGGCTTGATTCGCCTGTTGCACAACCTGCGTGACCGTGTGCGGCAGTGGCCGCTGCGTTTCTAACATTCCCTCAAGAGAATTCCCATGCGTGCATCCTTGAAACGTTCCCTGGCCGGCGCTGCATTTGCGCTGGCCGCCCTGGCCGGTGCTGTTCCCCAGGCGATGGCCTCGCCGGACCAGCAATTCATTCCCTTGGCCACCTACCGCGTCGGCGCCTATGCCTCCAGCGGTGTGCAGGTGTGGGCCGGGATGATCGACTACCTGCGCTACATCAACGAGGTCGAAGGCGGCATTAACGGCGTCAAGCTGGTGTGGCAGGAATGCGAGACCGAATGGACGGCGGAGAAGGGCATCGAGTGCTACGAGCGCTTCAAGAATGGCCTGGATGGCGCGCCGGTCGCGGTGTACCAGCCTAACGGCGCGCCGGCGGCGTATGCCCTGAGCGAGCGCGCGGAAGTGGACAAGATCCCGCTGATCACCCTCGGCTACGGCCGCACCGAAGCCACCGACGGCACGGTGTTCCCCTACAACTTCCCGGTGATGCTGACCTTCTACAGTGAGGCCTCGACCCTGGTGAACTACATCGCCCAGCGCGAAGGCGGTTTCGACAAACTCAAGGGCAAGAAGATCGCCACGGTCTATCACGATTCGGCCTATGGTCGCGAAACCCTCGGCCCGCTGAAGTTGCTGGCTGAAAAATACGGCTTTGAAAATATCCAGATTCCGGTCGCCGATCCGGGCAACGAGCAATCTGCGCAATGGCGCCAGGTGCGCCAGGCCAACCCGGACTGGGTGTTCCTGCGCACCTGGGGCGTATCGACCCCGGTCGCGGTGAAGACCGCCGCGCGCTTCGGCTTCCCGGTGGACCACATCATCGGCGATATCTGGGCCAGTTCCAGCGAAGACGTGTTACCCGCAGGTGCCGCCGCCAAGGGCTACCTGGCGCTCACGCCGTACCCGGCAGGTGCCGACTTCGAGATCCACAAGCGCCTCAAGCAATCCATCCTCGACAAGGGCCACAGCGACCTCAAGGACCTGAAGAACTTCGGCAGCGTCTACTACAACTCCGGCCTGGTGAACGCCGCGGTGGCGGTGGAAGCGATCCGCACCGGCCAGGCCAAGTTCGGCAAGCGCCCGCTGAATGGCGAAGAGGGCCGCTGGGGCCTGGAACACCTGAACATTGACGACGCCCGCTTGAAGGACATGGGCTACCTGGGCCTGATGCAGAACCTCAAGCTGTCGTGCCGCGACCACGAAGGTGGCGGCTCGGCGCGGGTGCAGCAGTGGGACGGCGCCAACTGGACGCTGATCAGCGATTGGATCGCCGCCGACCGCGCGTTGCTGCGTCCGTTGATCGATGAGAAGTCCGCCGCTTTCGCCAAGGAAAAAGGCCTGACACCGCGCACCTGCACCGGGGATGAATAAAGCATGAGCCAGCCCGCCGCTGAATCCGCCAGCCCGTCACTGTTGACGGTCAACGACATCGAAGTGATCTACGACGGCGCGATCCTCGCGGTGGCCGGGGTGTCGCTGAGCGTGCCCAAAGGCGCCATCGTCGCCTTGCTCGGTGCCAATGGCGCCGGCAAGAGCACCACCCTCAAGGCGATCTCGGGGTTGGTGCGTGCTGAGCGGGCCGAGGTCAGCCGGGGCGTGATCGAATACGCGGGCCTGGACCTGGCCGGTGTCGATCCCAGCCAACGTGTGCGCCAGGGCATGGTCCACGTGCTGGAAGGCCGTCATGTGTTCGGCCAACTCACGGTGGAAGACAACCTGCGCAGCGGCGGCTTCGTGCGGCGTTTGAGCCGTAGGGACATGGAGCAGGACCTGGAGCGCCTCTACACCTGGTTCCCAAGGCTCAAGACCAAGCGCCACACCCGCGCCGGGCTCACCTCGGGCGGCGAGCAGCAGATGGTCGCCATCGGCCGGGCGTTGATGACGCGTCCTACTTTGGTACTGCTCGACGAGCCGTCCATGGGTTTGGCGCCTATGATCGTGCAGGAGATTTTCGAGATCATCGCGCAGCTCAACCGTGAGCAGCAGGTGAGCTTCCTGATCGCCGAGCAGAACATCAATGTCGCACTGAACTATGCGTCCCACGGCTACGTATTGGATACTGGCCGCGTGGCCTTGAGTGGCAGCGCCGCTGAGCTGTTGGCGCGGGGCGACTTGCATGACATTTACCTGGGCAAACAGTAAGGGCGACTCTGCATGACTGAATCCATCCGCAACGCTGATGTACTGATCATCGGCGGCGGCCTGAGCGGCACGATGCTGGCCGTGCAACTGCTGCGCCTGCCGGGTCGGCGCCGGATCCTGGTGATTGAGCCGCGTGCCGAGCTCGGCCGGGGCGAGGCCTACAGCGCTGTCGAACTGGGCCACACCCTGAACGGCAATGCGGCGCGCATGAGTGTCGACCCGGACAATGTCGACGATCTGACTCAATGGCTCACCGAGTACATTGGCGCCGGCGGCTGGCCGGAGTCGCGTCAGCAGCCTGTGCCGATCAGCGAATTGTTCCCGCCGCGCGGGATTTTCGGTTTGTATGCCCAGCAACGCTTGGCTGAGGCGAAGGCGCGGTCTGCCTCCAGCGTCGAGCATGTGCGTGCCGAAGGGGTCGACCTGCAGGTGGACCAAGGTTCAGCGCTGCTCACCCTGGATGACGGCCAGCAATTGCGCGGCGGTGTTGCGGTGCTGGCCACCGGCATGTTCCCGGCGGCGCGCACACCGCAGACCGAGTCCAGCGGGTTGAACGCAGCGGCGGTGGATCCCTGGGATGTGCAAGCCATGACCGCGATTGACCCGCAAGCGCCGGTGCTGATCATCGGTTCCGGGCTGACCATGGTTGATGCGGTGGTGTCCCTGGAACAGGCCGGTCATCGCGGGCCCATTGAGGTTTTCTCGCGCCATGGCCTGTTGCCCCATGTGCGCCGGCAGCCGCCGAGCTGGGCGGATTTCCTTGGCGAAGATCACCGCCTGCGCAGCCCTCGGCAATTGCTGCGCGAGGTGCGTCGGCAATGCGCTCTGGCGCAAGCACAGGGCATCGATTGGCAGGCACCGCTGGACACGGTGCGTGCGCATATCGGCCGGCTGTGGAGCCAGGCCAGTGAGCGCGAAAAACGCCAGTTCGTGCGCCATGTGCGGCCGTGGTGGGAAAGCCATCACCATCGTTCGCCGCCGTTGAGTGCGCAGTTGGTGGCGCGCTTGCAGGATGAGGGACGGTTGCGGATTCGGGCGGCGTCGTTCAAAGGCCTGGAACCTTCGGTCGAGGGCGTGACCATTGGTGTGCGCTACCGGGGTGAGCAGGCGTTGCAGCAGGTTTGCGGCGCGGCGCTGATCAACTCCAGCGGTATCGAATACGACTGGCGCCGCGTGGCCCGGCCGTTGCCCCGGCAGTTGCTCAAGCGTGGGCTGATCCAGCCTGGGCCGTTGGCGTTGGGGATTGCGGCGGATGTTTCGGGGGCCGTGGTGGATGCCCAGGGGCAGGTCAGCCCGCGCTTGTTCGCCATGGGCCCGCCGTTGCGGGGGATGTGGTGGGAAAGCACGGCGGTGACGGATGTGGCGATTCAAGCGAAGGCCTTGGCAGCCAAGCTGACACAAATCTAACTGTGGGATCGCCATCTATTTCGAGGTCTTCACAAAGCCGGGTTTTAAACCGAACACCTCAACGCCTTGGGGCGTCGATTGCCCGGTCGTCACCTTCACCCGTTCCACCGGCTTATCCATCGCCTCGCGGTATTCCACCGTCATGTCCGGACCAATCGCCTGGCTTGGAATCACCATCGCCTGCGCGTTGTTGTAGGTCACGATGGTCAAGCGCGCACTCATGCCCAGTCGCACCCGTTGCAACTGCTGCGACGTAAGCTTGGGGATCGACAGGGTCACTGGAAATTGCGCACTGCCCTGGCCGTCACTGGCAATCGCCAAGCCGCTCACCACGCTCACCGAGCCGCTCAGTCGCTCGCCGTCAAACCCGTCCCCCAGTACTTCCACTGCCTGGCCTTGATGCAACTGGTTGATGTCCAGCTCCGAGACCTTGGCGACGATTTTTAGCCGTTCGATGTTCGCCAGGCCAAACAGCACCTGGCCCTGGCTAACCTTGCTGCCGGCCTGCACTGGAGCAGTGTTGTTGCCGCCAACCTGAGTCGAATTATTGCCCGGCGGCGGCACCACGATGCCGGAGAACGGCGCCTGGATTTCCTTGCCTTCAAGCAGTTTATGCAGGGCGTCGTATTTGACCGTGGCGTTGGTCAGTTCCATGTCGGCGATCTGGCGGTACTCGCCCTTGCCCTGATTGACGGCCTGTTGCAGTTCGCTGCGGGCGGAGGCGAGATCCAGCTGTTGCTGTTGGGTCTGTTGCCTGAGGTCGTCCAGTTCGTTGCGCGGGATGATGCCACGCTGGAACAGGTTTTCACTTTCAGTGAGTTTGCGCTGGGTATTGCCGGCGGTCATTTCGGCGGTGCGCAAGCTGCGGCGTGCGCGGCTGACGGTGGGGCCGTTGTCCCAGTCCTGCATTTCCTGCACGGTACGCCGGGCCTTGAGTTGGGCGGAGAGGGCGTCGCGCAGTTGCACTTCCAGGGTGGCCGGGTCCATGCGCAGCAGCACCTGGCCGGCCTCGACCCGCTGGCCTTGCTCCACCAGGTTGGCTTGCACGTTGCCGTCGAATGGTGCGGTGAGGGTGATGGTGGTGTCGGGCTCGATCTTGCCCACCAGGCCGATCTGGTGCACCAGCGCGTCGGGCTGGACGGCTTGCCACTGCTCGGGAGTGCTGGCCGGATCGGAGGCTGGGCTGCGCAAGGCCAGGCCCGCGCCGCCCAGCAACAGGATAAGTACAGCACCCAGCAGGCGTTTCTGATTAGTAGTCATTGAGGGCGATTTCCCAACTTTCCAGCGTCATGCCCAGGGTCAAGTCGAGCTGGGTCTGGGCGTTCAAATAAGCGATCAGCGCATTGAGCCTTGCGTTTTCGGCGTTGCGCAGGTCGGTTTCGAAACTCAGCACCTGGAAGTTGGTGGAGCGTCCGGCGCTGAGTTTTTCCCGTTCGATCTCGATCTTGCGCCGCGACAGCTCGACGGCGCGCTGGGAGATTTCATATTGGCGCCAACGCGTGCCGAGGTCGCGCACCACATTGTTGACGTTGCGCTCCAACTCCTGGCGCGCGTCGACGATACGGATCTCCTGGTCCTCCACGTTCACCCGCGCGCGCACTTCGGCCTGGCGCGTGCTGATGTCGCCGATAGGGATTTGCACCTGTACCCCGGCGTAGCTATCCCAGGTTCGGTTGTTGGAGCGGCCGGCGTCGTTATCGGTGTTGGCGCGTATCTGGTTGGCACCGGCCACCAGGTCCACCTGCCAGCGCCCGGAATCCTTGGCGATCACCAGGTTGAGGTCGGCCTGTTGACTGCCGAGTAACGCGGCAAGGTATTCCGGCTGCTGGGTCTGCGCGAGGTTGAAGGCCTGGCGCTTGTCGATCTGCATGGGCTGGGCCTCCAGGGCCTCGGTGGCGCGAACCGGCGTGGACAGGTCCAGTGCCAGCAGACGCAGCAGGGCCAGGCGACTGGTGTCCAGCTGGTTCTGCGCTTCTTCCACACCGAGTTGCTGGGTGGCGATGTCGGCTTCGGTCTGCACGATTTCGAACTCGGCCATGCGCCCGGCATTGATCAGCGCCTTGTTCACTTCCAGCAAGGTGCCGGAGCGCTTGAGGGCGTCCTGCACGATGCTCAGTTGCTCTTGGGCGCGCAGCAGTTCGCGGTAGGTGGCGATGATCTGGCTGATGGTCTGCGCCACGGTGGCCTTGAGGTTCAGGCGGTTGGCCTGTTCCGACAGGCGCGACAGGCGCAGCGGCGCGGTGGTGGCGTCCCAGCCGGCGCCGCGCAGCAGCGGCTGGATGACCGCCAGGTCGAGGCCGTCGCTGCGGTAACGGCCGGCGCGGTCAGCGGTGTTCAGTTGCTGGGTCCAGGCCATGCTCAGGCGCGTGCCGTACTCGCCGAGCAGACTGGTGGCCGGTGCCACATTGGCATTGCGCGCGTTGTCGGCGGAGCCACGGCTACTGCGGTAATAACTGTTGAGGGTGAGCTTGGGGTTGAACACATCTTCGGCCACCCGCAGGTCGAACTTCTGCGCCACCCGTTGCAGGTACGCGCTGCGGATCGCCGGGTTGTTGCGCAGGCCCAGGTACACTGCGTCGCCTAGGGTCAGGCTGGTGACCTGGGCATTCAACGAGACGCTGCGGTCATAGCCGCTGCGGGTGGTACTGGGTGCCGATGGCTTGATCACCACGTCGGCGGCCATGCCGGGCAGGCTGGCGAATGCGAGCAGCCAGAGCCATTTATTCATCGCGCAGGGCCTCCACCGGCTGCAAGCGTGAGGCCGAGACCGCCGGGTAAATGCCGAAGAACAATCCCACCAGCAATGTGCTGCCCACGCCCAGCGGCAACGCGGTCGCCGCCAGGGCAAACGCCCAGCCCGACAGCCAGGCGTACAACCAGGCGGCGGTCATGCCCAGCACCGCGCCGCAGAGGGCGCCGACGGCAGTGAGGGTCACGGCTTCGAGCAGGAACAGGTTGCGGATATCCCGCTGGCGCGCACCGAGGGCCATGCGGATGCCAATCTCGCGGCGGCGCTCCGAGACGTTCATCAGCATCACGTTCATCACTCCCACGCCACCGCCCACGAGGGAGATCGCGCCCAGGGCCAGCAGCAGGTAAGCGAAGGTGCGGCTTTGCCGGGTCATGCCGTCGATCATTTGCTGAGGCACCTGGATGTCCACATCGTGGTCGGGAAGTTGGGGTTTCAACGCGGCGGCCGCGTCCTGGGCGATACGTTCCATGTCCTGGCCGGGAGCGGCGCGGATGATCACGTTGCCAATCTGCGGGGTTGCAAAGAGGCGGCGCATGCCTTCGGCGGGAATGAACAGCGATTCGTTGGCCTGCACCGGCATCAGCATCGCCCGTGGTTGGTTGCGCAGGATGCCGACGATCAGGAACAGGTAATCGTTGATGCGCACGCGATCGCCCAATTGCAGGGGATCGCCCGGCGCACTCAGTGACTGGGCCACTTGGTCACCGATCACGCCGTAGGTTTCGTTGGCATCGTAGTTCGAGAGGAAACGTCCCTGTTGCACCGCCAGGCGCATTGCATCCTTGACGTGCGGGGTGCTCCCGACAACGTTGGCGTTGACGGTACGACCGTGGAATACGACGGGGCCACTGAACAACGTGAGGGCGCCGATATGGTCGATGCCCGCTACTGTCTGGCGCAAGGCGTCCAGGTCCAGGCGCGCGGGCATGGGTATCGTGCTGGCGCCCTTGGGGGGGAACTGCGCGATCAGGGTGTCGGTGCCCATGTCCTTGAAAATCATCGCGGCATCTACCGCTGCGTTATTGCCGATATTGATCAATGCCACCACCGACGAGCTGCCGATCACGATACCCAGCAGGGCCAGGATCGAGCGCTTGCCCAAGGTGCGCAGGCTGACGAAGGCTTCATGCAGCAGTTGGCTGAGGCTTTGTTCGACCCGCAGGCTGCTCCTTACCCGCTCCTTCATGGGCGCCCGGCCTCTTGCACCACGCCATTGCGCACCAGGATCTTGCGGTCCAGGCGCTCGGCAATGTGTGGGTCGTGGGTGACGATGATCAGGGTGACCTGTTGCTCGCGGTTCAGCGCCAGCAGCAGGTCCATGATGTCTTGGGCGGTGGTGCTGTCGAGGTTGCCGGTGGGCTCGTCGGCCAGGATCACCGAGGGCTTGCCCACCAGCGCCCGGGCAATGGCCACGCGTTGGCGCTGGCCGCCGGACAGGTCGGCGGGGCGATGGTGAGCGCGGTTGGCCAGGCCGACCTGTTCGAGCATGCGCAGGGCTTGTTCCACCGATTCATGGCGCGACACGCCGCGGTAACTCAACGGCAGGGCGACATTGTCCAGGGCGCTGAGGCGTGGCAACAGGTTGAAGCTCTGGAACACAAAACCGATCTGCTGGTTGCGGATCGCCGCCAGTTCATCGGGCGTGGCGTTGAAGATATCGTGGCCGGCAAAGTGGTATTGGCCGCAGTTGGGCAGGTCCAGCAGGCCGAGGATATTGAGCAGGGTACTTTTGCCGGAGCCGGAGGCCCCGAGGATGCCGCAGCTGTCACCGCGGGCGATGGACAGGCACACATCATTGAGAATGGACAGATGCTGCCCGGCCAACTGATAGCGTTTGCCGATGCCTTGCAGGGAGATCAAGCCTGGGTGCGCGGGAGTATCTGTCATGAATACGCCTTCAGTCTCGACGCCGTCGTTATCGTCCCCGGTAAAGCCTTGTAACAAGTTAGGGGTCGCCTCAGGGTGCGCCATGGACCGGTTTTTGTTTCTTGTTTTTAAAATATTGTTTGAATACTAACCGCCTTCCAGCCGCTTCGCCAGCCGTCGATGTAGAGCGGTTTCAGCTTGGGAAAAGGCCTACTCAAAGGGGTCGGGAGGTTGGGGAAAACCCGCATGCCTGCCGCCGATGGGCCCGTCGGCCAAGGCTTTCGATCATATGGCGGTGTGTCACTACTTGCTTTCGAACGAGGGCCCCGGTATAAAAAATCAAATTATTTTTTTAAACAATATTTCCTACGTGGAACTTCTATGGTCGCGAAGAAAGTCAGCGCTCCAAACATCACCAAGACTCGATTGCTGGATGCGACAGAGGCTCTCTTCATCAAGTATGGCTACGACGCCGTTCTGCTTCGGCAGATTACCGAGCGTGCCCAGGTAAACCTGGCGGCGGTGAACTACCACTTCGGGGACAAGGATTCCCTGATGCAAACCTTGCTCAAGCAGCGCCTGGAGCCGCTCAACGAACAGCGCCTGGAATTGCTCGCGCGCTGCGAGGCGCAGGCCGACGGCCCGCTGGACTGCGACACCCTGCTCGGTGTGCTGTTTGCCCCGGCCATGGGCCTGGAGCGCAGCGATCCGGCCAGCGCCAGTGGGGAAGGGCGTTCGTTCATCCGTTTCTTGGGGCGGGTGTACAGCGACACGTCGCCGTTTATCCAGGAATACCTCAAGGTGCATTACCAGCCGGTGTTCCAGCGGTTCTTCGAAGCCTTTGCCCTGGCCCTGCCGGATCTGCCGCGTAATGAACTGGGGGTGCGCCTGCAATTTGCGCTCAAGGCGATTTCCGGGGTGATGGCCGGTACCGAACTGCGCCTGCTGATGAACTCCATGAGCCTGGGCCGTCCGGCCACGGATGCCGAGGTAATGGCCAAGTTGATCACGTTGGTCTCGGCAGCGATTCGTGTGCCGCAGCAAAGCCCGGAGGCGGAACATGCCTTGGCCAAGGTGCTGGATACCCAGCGGGAGATTCGCGAGCAGTCCGCCGCGCCAGCGAGCAAGGCCGCGCGTTGACTCAAATCCCAGGCAAAAAAAAGCCCGCTGGGGCGGCGGGCTTGATATGCAACATTTGTAACGGATGAGGCTTCACACTACGTTCCGGGATGTGAATAAAACGTGAAAACTTTGTAAGGCAAAGTGTGAAATGTTTGAAAACTGTAGACGCGTGGGAATCTCGCTTTTTGCCCAGCGGATTCAGATTTTCCAGCGCCCCGCACTCTTGGCCAACCGCTGGCGCATCGCATCCACGTTCTGCGCCAGTTGCAGCGTCAGCAGCCGATAACCATCCAGCGCGCTGTACACGGGCGAATCAAGGGCAGGCTCAACACCCGGATGGCTCTGCCGCTCCAAGCGCTCCGTCACCCCCGACTTCAACGCCCGCGCCATCCCCACCAGTTGCACACGGATCTGCCGATGCTCGGCCTTCAACATTACCTGCATGCGCGCCATCGCTTGTTCATCGCGGGGGGCGGGCCGGGTGTTGCCGAGAATTTCCAAGGTGCTGATGCACATGCGCAGATGCCGCTGGATCGCGTCCAGTTCGGTCATGGAGATGCGCACTTCCTTGGACACCGACGGCATCAGTGAACGCAACTGCAACATCGCCGCATTCAGGCGGTTGAGCAGCTTGAGGTGTTCGTCACTGGTGACGGACTCGCCGTTGATGATCCGGCTATAGATCTCGGCACAATCGCGCAACGCGCTGGCCAGGTTGTAGCGCCAGGAGTACACGGCGTACAGCGGCAGGGCAAAGGAAAAGGCCAGGGCCAGGGCGATACCGATCAGGATGTCGACCGTGCGCCACAACCCATCCGATAGCGGGTTGTCACCGTGGCCGGCGACGATAAATACGGTGATCGCCGACAACAGCGCGGTGTACCCACCCTTGCCGATGGCGTGATAGGAAAAGAACCCGCACACCACCGACATCAACAGGTAAGTCAGCAATGGCTGGCCGACATAGGCTTCCTGAACCACCAGCAGCAAGCCGACACTGGCGCCGATCAAGGTGCCGTAGGCGCGCTCCACGGCTTTCTTGCCGATATTGCCGTGGTGCTGCAACCCGCCGATCACCACCAGCATGGTCACCGACGCCCACTCACCGTGGGGCAGGTTGATGCCGGTGGTCAGCAGGATCGTCGCCAGCAAGCCGATGGACACGCGCACGGCGTGGATCAGCTTGGCATGGCGATAGCGGCGGTACGGGTCGAGCAGGGGGCGCAACAGGCGCCGGGCAAACACAGGCAGATGCAGGTTAATCAACGACGAATCGTCCTCTAGAAAATGTAATCGGTGGTCAGGAAGCTCGAATCGCGGTTACGCAGGATGTCGCTGACCAGTGCCTTGTTGCTCTCCTGGAACTTGGTCGCCACCAAGGTGCGAATCGAGAACACGCGCAAGGCGTCATGCACCGACAGCGTGCCCTCGGCCGAGTTCTTGCGCCCGTTGAACGGGAACGTGTCTGGGCCACGTTGGCACTGGGCGTTGATGTTGATGCGGCCGACCTGGTTGGCAAAAGTGTCCACCAGGCGCCCGACTTGCACGGCGTTGGTGCCGAAAATGCTCAACTGCTGGCCGAAATCCGAGCCCAGCACGTAGTCGATCACGGTCTCCAGGTCGCGGTAAGGCACGATGGGCACCACCGGGCCGAACTGCTCTTCGTGGTACACGCGCATCTGCGGGTTCACCGGGTACAGCACCGCCGGGTAGAAGAACGATCCGCGGCTCTCGGCACCGTGCGCATTCACCACCTTGGCACCGTGTTGCGCGGCGTCATCCACCAAGCCGTTGAGGTAATCCACCTTGCCCACTTCGGGCAATGGCGTCAGCGCCACGCCGTCTTCCCACGGCATGCCGGGTTTGAGCGTGGCCAGCTTCTGGTTGAATTTCTCGATGAAACGATCGACCACGTCTTCATGCACAAAGAGGATTTTCAACGCGGTGCAGCGCTGGCCATTGAACGACAAGGAACCGGTGACCGCTTCGCTGACGGCATTGTCCAGGTCCACTTCGGGCAACACGATGCCGGGGTTTTTCGCGTCCAGGCCCAGTGCTGCGCGCAGGCGATGCGGCTTGGGGTGCAGTTTCTTCAAGTCACTGGCGGCCTTGTTGGTGCCGATAAACGCAAAGATATCGATCTTGCCGCTGGCCATCAACGCGCTGACGGTTTCGCGGCCACTGCCGTAGATCACGTTGATCACCCCGGCCGGGAAGCTGTCGCGGAACGCTTCCAGCAAAGGGCGGATCAGCAGCACGCCCAGCTTGGCCGGCTTGAACACCACGGTGTTACCCATGATCAACGCCGGGATCAGCGTGGTGAAGGTCTCGTTCAGCGGATAGTTATAGGGCCCCATGCACAGGGCCACGCCCAGCGGCACGCGGCGGATCTGGCCGAGGGTGTCCTGTTCCAACTCGAAGCGGCTGGAGCGACGGTCGAGTTCCTTGAGGGCATTGATGGTGTCGGTGATGTAGTCGCAGGTGCGGTCGAACTCTTTCTGCGAGTCCTTGAGGTTCTTGCCGATCTCCCACATCAGCAGTTTGACGACTGCATCGCGCTGTTCACGCATGCGGCGCAGGAAGGTTTCGACGTGCTGGATACGTTCGGCCACGCGCATCGTCGGCCATTCACCCTGGCCTCGGTCATAGGCTCGAACGGCGGCATCCAGGGCGGTGAGGGCGGTCTCGGCGTCCAGCAGCGGCGTGCTGCCGATATGCACACGTTCGTCGCCAAACTGCACCGGGCTCTGCACTTTGGCCAAAGGGCCGTTCCACACCTGCAACTGGCCATCGACCAGGTAATCACGCTGTTCAATGGGCGCCCCTAGCTGGAATGGCTCGGGAATCTCGGCGGCGGAGGCGGGAAACAGCTGGGCGAGCAGGTTGCTGGTGGTCATGTCGCTACCCCTGGAATAGTTGCAAAACATGACTAGAGAGTCACCCAACAACAGGCTCTATGGCAAGGCTTGCGCGCTTTCTTGTACGCAGTCATGCGCCTGGCGGTTAAACTGCGCGGCTTTTCAGAAGGAGTTCACATGAGTCAGTACCAGCCGGGCATTCTTGCCGCACCGGTGCCGTTGCAGGCACGCCATCTGTTTTTTGCCGTGGATTCATTAGCAGCCGTGCCCGCTGCGTTGGACGCGCTGGTGCAGTTGACCGATTCGGCGGCGGTGGTCGGTTTTGGCGAGCTGCTGGTGAATGCCTTGGGCGCCCGGATTGAAGGCCTGCGCACATTCCCCACGGTCAGCGGGCCGGGCGCGCACAACCCGTCAACCCAACAGGCGTTGTGGGTATGGCTGCACGGCGTGGATCGCGGGGAATTGCTGTTGCGCAGCCGCGCCTTCGAAAAGGCCCTGGCCCCGGCGTTCCGCCTGGTGCAGATGACCGAAGGCTTCCGCTACAAGACCGGTTTCGACCTCACCGACTACGAAGACGGCACCGAGAACCCCCACGACGACGCAGCCGTTGAAGCGGCCCTGACCGACAGCGGCGCCAGCTTTGCCGCGATCCAGCAGTGGCAGCACGATCTCGACGGCTTCGCCGCCTTGCCTGCGCAAGAGCGCGACCACATCATCGGTCGCCGCCATGGCGACAACGAAGAACTCGACGACGCCCCCGAGTCCGCCCACACCAAACGCACCGCCCAGGAAAGCTTCACCCCGGAAGCCTTCGTAGTGCGCCGCTCGATGCCATGGGCCGAGAACGGCCAGGCCGGGTTGATGTTTCTCGCGTTCGGCCATTCCTTCGACGCGTTCGAAGCTCAACTGCGCCGCATGAGCGGGCTGGAAGATGGGATTGTCGATGGCCTGTACCGCATCAGCACACCATTGACCGGCGGGTATTACTGGTGCCCGCCGACCCAGGACGGGCGTCTAGACCTGGGTGCACTGTTCGCCACTCCACACACCTGAAATCAACGATGTTGACCTTCCCGTGACTGTGTATCGCACTGTATCCGCACCCCCTCCTGATACACCCGCATGACGTTCTATCGCGTTCGCGACACAGACCGGATACACGCCTGGCTTTAACTCTGTACACCAGCTGGCGCAGGCGGTCACCGACCCCGAGGCGCCCTGGCCACACTCAGTCAAGCCAGGAGACTCACCCCATGAAGCGTCCTTACGCAGCCCTTGCGGCAACCCTCGCCCTGTCCCTCAGCGCCTTCGCGGCCGTGGCCCATGCCGATGAACCCAAGCCCCAGGAAAAATGCTTCGGCGTGGCCCTGGCCGGCGCCAACGATTGCGCCGCAGGCGCTGGCACTTCGTGCGCCGCCACCTCCACCACCGACTACCAGGGCAACGCCTGGGTGCTGGTGGACAAAGGCACCTGCACCCAGATCAAGACCCCTAAAGGCTTCGGCAGCCTGACGGAGCAGCCGTGATCCAGCGCCTGCTCCCCGAAGCCCTGCTGTTGCTGGTGGCGCGGGTGGCGATTGCGGCGGTGTTCTTCCTGTCGGGGCGTACCAAGGTCACGGGGTTTCTTGAGCTCAAGCCGTCGACCTACACGCTGTTTCGTTCGGAATATGCCTTGCCGCTGATTCCGCCGGATTGGGCTGCGCACCTGGCGACTTATGCCGAGCACCTGTTCCCGCTGTTGCTGGTGCTGGGCCTGCTGACCCGTCCGGCCGCCGCCGCGCTGCTGGGCATGACCCTGGTGATCGAGGTGTTTGTGTACCCCGCCGCCTGGCCGGTGCACCTGACCTGGGCGGGCTTGTTGTTGCCGCTGCTGGCGTACGGCGGTGGGGCCTGGTCGTTGGACCGCCTGATCTTGGGCAAACGTTCTTAACTTTGATGGAGATTTCCAATGCGTATGCTTTCTTCACTGGCCATTGCCATGGCCCTGACTGTCCCGATGCTGGCCCAGGCGGCCGATGCCCCGCAGCCTGGCACCGGTAAAAGCGTGGTGATCGTGCCCGGTTCGTTTGTCGACGGTTCCGGCTGGCGGGTGGTGCACGACATCCTGATTCACAAGGGCTACAAGGTCACCGTGGTGCACCAGGGCCACGAGAGCCTGGCCGCCGATGTGGCCGAGGCCCGCGAAGTACTGGAGCAGCAAGTCGGCCCGGTGGTGCTGGTGGGGCATAGCTCCGGTGGCGGTGTGATCTCGATTGCCGGCGACCGCGACAAGGTCAAGTCGCTGGTCTACGTGTCGGCGTTGCAGCCGGAAGTGGGCGAGAACATGGCCCAGTTGATCGGCTCGATGCCGGCGCCCAGCGATGACATCAAGGCCAGCCGCGACGGTCATCTGTTCTTCGACCGCACCAAATTCAACGCCGACTTTGCGGCCGACCTGACCACCAACCGCACCGACTTCATGGCCGCCTCCCAAGTACCGGCGACCGCTGCCTTGTTCGGCGGCACCGTGTGGGCTGCGGCCTGGCATAAAAAACCGACCTACGCCGTGGTCTCCACCGAAGACCGTGCCCTGAGCCCGGACCTGCAACGCTGGATGTACAAGCGCGCCGGTTCCAAGGTCACCGAAATCAAAGCCAGCCACTCGGTGTACATCTCCCAGCCTGAGGCTGTGGCGAAGGTCATCGAAGACGCTGCGTCCGTTATCAAGTAATTCACCCCAACCCCGGAGAAACACCCATGAACACTGCACTCAAATCCCGTCTGAGCCTCGCTGCCGCTGCTGCCCTGATCGCCATGGCGTCGGCTTCGTTTGCCACGGCCGCCAGCGCTGCTGATCAGCAGGAAAAACCCGGCCGCTGCTACGGCGTCAACACCTGCAAAGGCACCAGCCTGTGCGCCACCGCCAAGAACGACTGCAAAGGCCTCAACAGCTGCAAAGGCGAAGGCGTGATCGTCAAGACCCCGTCCGAGTGCCTCAAGGCCGGCGGCACCCTGACCGAACCGAAGTAATCCACCCGGCGGGCCCCTCGTGGGCTCGCCACTTATTCTTTGCGGAGATCCGCCATGTCGACATCCAACCCGCACTTTTCAGGCTACGGCCTTGGGCTGCGCAAGGAGCATTACTGCGACTTCCTGGAGACCTCGGTGCCCGTGGATTTCGTCGAGGTGATCTCCGAAAACTTCATGGTCGCGGGCGGCCAGCCCCGGCACATTTTACGTCAGGTGCGCGAACGCTACCCGGTGGCGCTGCACGGTGTGTCCATGTCCATCGGCACCGCCGAAGGGCTGGACGGGGATTACTTGAAGCGCCTCAAGTCGCTGGTGGACGAAGTTAAACCGCTGTTTGTGTCCGACCACTTGAGCTGGTCGCGCAGCGGGGGATTCAATTCCCATGACTTGCTGCCAGTGCCATACACCGAGGAGGCACTGGACCGGGTCTGCGCCAACATCCAGCAAGCCCAGGACGTGCTGGGCCGCACGATGTTGTTCGAGAACCCGTCGAGTTACCTGGCGTTCGAAGGCGCCTCCATGACCGAGTGGGAATTTATCGCGGCCATGGCCCAGCGCACCGGCTGTGAACTGCTGCTGGACGTCAACAATGTGTTCGTCAGCGCCTGCAACCACGGTTTCGACGCCCAGGCGTTTCTCAAGGGTATTCCCGCCGAACGTGTGCGCCAGGTGCACCTGGCTGGCCACAGTCAAGGCCGTGACATGTTGATCGACAGCCATGACAGCCCGGTGTGCACCGGCGTCTGGGAGCTGTACGCCCAGGCCATGACCCGGCTGGGGCCGGTGGCGACCATGATCGAGCGCGACGATGAAATCCCGCCGCTTGCCGAGCTGCTCCAGGAATTGGCCATGGCCCGCACGTTGGGAGCGCGACGATGAACCTGGCACAGCTACAACAGACCTTTCGCAACTGGTTGGTAAGTGCGTCGGATGAATCCGCGCAGGCGCTGGGCAATCATCACGCCGGCCTGGCGGTGTACCAGAACAACTACCGTGCGCAGTTGGTGGGCTGCCTGGAACAGGCGTTTCCCAACTTGCGCCGGTGGGTCGGGGAGGAAGCCTTCCTGGCCGCAAGCATCACCCATATCGACCGTCATCCGCCTCACGCCTGGACGCTGGACGCGTACCCGGAGGGCTTCTACGCCACCTTGAAGGCGGTGTTCCCGCGCAACCCGGATGTGCATGAACTGGCCTGGATCGAGTCGGCCCTGAATGAAGCCTTTGTCGCCGCCGATGCACAGCCGTTGGCCCTGGAGGTCCTGGCCGAACTGGATTGGGACACAGCCGTGTTGCAGTTGACGCCGTCGTTGCGCTGCCACGCCCTGACCACCAATGCCGAGGCCATCTGGTCAGCGCTGTGGCAGGAAGCGACCGCGCCGGAAGCGGTGATGCTGGAACAGGCGGGTGGCTTGCTGGTGTGGCGACGCCAATTCACGTCGCGTTTGCGCCAGGTGGATGCGCTGGAACTACTGGCCGTGCAACAGCTACAGGCCGACGGCAGTTTCGCCGGGCTGTGTGAGTTCCTGGTGCAGCGCCTGGGGGAAGAAGCGGGTGTGATGCAGGCAGGGGAATACCTGGCCGGTTGGCTGGGCAGTGAATTAATAATGGGAGTCCGTCATGTTTGATCGTCGTGGTTTTTTGCTGTTGGCAGCGGTGGTGATGGCCGCACCGGCATTGGCCGTGCAGCAGGTGAGCACCGATGACGGCGAGATCCGTTATGAAACCTTCGGGCCGGAGGAGGGCCGGGCGATCATCTTGCTGGCGGCGGATGTGAGCGCTTTTGCCACGGTCAGCGGGCCGTTGGCGGCCCAAGGTTTCCGGGTGATCGTCCCCGACCTGCGCGGGCAGGATGAGGCGGCGCAAGGCCAGGATGTGCTGGAACTGATGAACGCGCTGCATATCCCCGAGGCGGTGTTGGCGGGTGTGGAGGCGGGTGGGCGCGTGGCCGTGCGTGCCGCGGCATTGAAACCGAGCCGCTGTGTGGGCCTGGTCAGCTTGAACAGCGCACCTCAGGCCGGTTTCGCCGAGGCGGTGGAGGTGATGGCCAAGACCGGGCACTGGCGAACATGAAAATACTGACAGCCAGCCAATCCAGCACTGAAAAAATTCGCCGCAGCCCTTAATCTAAACGCCTTTGTCACCTGCGCGGATTGTCCATGTCTTCTGTTGCCGATGGGTTGCCCCTCAATAAACGCCTGCCGGCCGTGATGGCGATCTCCCTGGGGATCGGCATGGCGACCCTGGACACAGCCATCGTCAACACGGCGTTGCCGACCCTAGCCGAGGGGATTGGCACCGATTCCGCCTCGGTGATCTGGGTGGTGAACGCCTACCAGTTGGCGATCATCGCCACGGTGCTGCCGTTTGCGTCCCTCAGTGATGTGCTGGGGCATCGCCGGGTGTACCTCGGCGGGTTGCTGCTGTTTATTGTCTCGTCGTTGTTTTGCGGGCTGGCCGGCTCGTTGGTCACCCTGACGGCGGCGAGGGTGGTGCAGGGGCTGGGCGCGGCGGCGATCATGAGCGTGAACACGGCACTGCTGCGGCATATCTACCCGTCAAAAATGTTGGGTCGGGGGCTGGGTTACAACTCGCTGGTGGTGGGGTTGGCGTTTACCCTGGGGCCGACCGCCGCATCGGCGATTCTGTCGGTGGCGACCTGGCACTGGCTGTACCTGATCAACGTGCCCTTGGGGTTGCTGGCGCTGGCGTTGGGCGTGCGCTCGTTGCCGACCTTGCCGATGACCGGGCACGCGTTCGATCGCCTTGCCGCTGTGTTGTGCGCGGGGCTGTTTGCCTTGTTGGTGCTGGGTTTGGGCACGGCGGTGCACGGCGCCCAGGGCGCCTTGACCTTGGGCCTGATCGCCGTGGCGCTGGTGTGCGGCGCATTGCTGCTGCGGCGCCAGGCCGGGCACCCGGCGCCGATGCTGGCGCTGGACCTGTTCAAGCGCCCGGTGTTTGCCTTGTCTTCCCTCACTGCCATTTGCGCGTTCAGCGCCCAGGGCCTGGCCTTTGTGTCGCTGCCGTTCCTGTTGCAGGCGGTGCTGGGGCATAGCCAGGTGGAAACCGGTTTCCTGATGACGCCGTGGCCCGCGGTCGTGGCAGTAATGGCGCTGGTGGCGGGGCGCCTGGCCGACCGCGTTAACCTGGGCGTGTTGTGCGGCATCGGCCTGTTGATGCTCAGCCTGGGCATGGCCGCGCTCGCGACCCTGGGCAGCGGTGCTTCTGCGTTTGATATCGGCTGGCGCATGGCATTGTGCGGGGCCGGTTTCGGCTTCTTCCAGTCACCCAACCTCAAGGCGTTGATGACCAGCGCGCCGTTGGCCCGCAGCGGCGGGGCCAGTGGCATCGTGGCGATTTCGCGGTTGTTGGGGCAGACGCTGGGCGCGTCGTTGGTGGCCTTGTGTTTTCACCTGTCCCTGGGCAGCGGACCGCAATATGCACTGTGGCTGGGCTGCGGGTTTGCCTTGGTCGGTGCGGTGGCCAGTGGTCTGCGGTTGTTTCCCTATGGGAAAAAGCGCTGATTAACGCTACCGTGGCGACCTGAATATTTCGGGATGTTTCCAGATTTATGTCCAGCCTGGCCCTCCGCACCGCTGATACCCACTCCCGCCGCGCCGCGCTGACCCTGGCGTTATGCCTGCCCAGCGACGTGTTGCTCTACCTGCTGCTGCCGATGGAATCCCAGGCCTTCGGCATCACCCTGGCCCAGGCCGGTGTGCTGCTGGCGGCCAACCGCCTGGTGCGGATTTTCGGCTATCGCCATGTCCTCAATTTCTACGCGCGCAACGGCGACCGCCTGACCTGCATGATCGCCGCCGGCGCCGCCACCCTGTGCGCCGTGGGCAACTCGCTGCTGTCCGGCTTCGCCGCGTTGCTCTGCCTGCGCCTGGTGTGGGGCCTGTGTTTTGCTGCGTTGAACCTGTCGACCCAAGTATTGGCCACCTCGGAACCCGCTGGTGCCGCACGCCGGGCCGGGCGTTCCCGCGCGCTCATCGCCCTGGGGCCGATGCTGGCGTTGCCCTTGGGCGGCTGGCTCACATTAATGGCCGGGCCGCGTCCGATCTTTCTGATTCTGGCCGGCTGCTGCCTGGTGGGCTTGTGGATGGCGCGCGGCTTGCCTACGGTCGGGCATGACTTGCACAGCACGCCGGGGCGGCGCTTCAAGTGGCCGGACAGCGTGGCAATGTGGTCGTTTATCGAAGGGGTGGCGCTGGACGGCCTGTTTATCTTCGGCCTGTCGATCCAGGCGCAGAAGCTGCTGGGCGGCGATGCGGTGCTGATCGCCGGCGGCCTGATGGCGCTGCGGTACGTCTCGGAAATGCTCCTGAGCCCCCTGGGCGGTCGCGCGGCCCAGCGGTTTGGCGCGACCTCGATGCTGTTGCTGTTTTCGTTCCTGAGTGCCCTGGCCCTGACCGCATTTGGCAGCTACTGGGTGATTGTCGGCGCGGCGGCGGTGCTGGTGTTGCGTGCGCTGCAACTGCCGCTGGTGACGACATTGGTGGCTGAGCGCAACCCTGGTTCCATGCGCGTGTCCGCGCTGGCCTCGAACGCCGTGTGGCGCGATATCGGCGCCGGCCTCGGGCCCTTGCTCGCCGGCTTGCTGCTGCCGATCGCCTCGGCGCCCTGGGTGTTTGGCCTGGCCGGTGCGGCCATTGCCGTCAGCGCGGTGTTCTGCTGGCGGGCAAAGATTTCCAACTGACGATGTGAGGGTGTGCGTGTCCCATCAAGAAGACTTCGTAGGCGTGCTGGACAAGGCGTATCGACACTGGACCGGCCAGGGACTGCCGGCCCCCGACCACCTCGACCCGCAACAGCGCCTGGCCTGGCTGCACCGCGACGCGCCCTACAGCCTGCTCGCCCATGACGGCGCCGCAGACCCGCGTTTTACCTACGTGAATGACTGCGCGTTGCAGTGCTTCAAATACCCGCGCGAACGCTTCATCGGCATGCCTTCACGCTTCAGCGCCTCGGAACTCGACCGCGCCGCGCGCCAGGTGCTGCTGGAGCAAGTCACCGCCAACGGCATCGCCGACGGTTACAGCGGCTGGCGCGTAGATGCCTTTGATCAACCCTTCATGATCCACGCCGGGGTGGTGTGGACCCTGCTCGACGACGCTGGGCAACCTTGCGGCCAGGCCGCGCTGTTCTGGCCCGACGCGCAACGCATCGGCGTGCTGGCCTAAGCGTTTTTAAAGGCCTCCAGCCACGCGGGATCGAACCGGGTCTGCTCGGGATTGATCCCCAGCGCCTGCATCTTGGCCTTATGCGCCTCGACCTCAGCGACCAGTTGCACCTGGGCGCTGGAGTTGGCGTCCAGCTCATGCATCTGCGTCAGGCCCAAGTGATAAAAGCGCAGCACCTTGATCGCCGTCGGGTCATTCGCCTGCACCCGCTCAGTGACCTTGTGCATCACGTTGGTCACGCTCATCAGGTTACGCTTGAGCTGCCAGCCATACACCGCCGCCGTCAGCCACGGCTGGCTCCAGAACGGCCCGCGCACCAGCGCCACCGTAATCAGCACCCCGGCGAACACACCGCCGACATTAAAGCGGAAATTATCCCCGCCAGGCTCGCCAAACAGCATCACCGCCAGGCTCGACAGCAACATCGCCAAGGCCAGGAACAGCACCGCCACCATCAGCGTGCTGCGCCGGGTCTGTTGGCGGAAGGTGACAGGGTCGCAGGGTTTGAGCTCGAACATCCGGTTCATGCCTCCAGAAGGGGCACGCATCATCTCACGCCTGGGCAAACAAGTTGAACGATGGCGCACGGCGGTTTCTCTAAACCTGTGTAGACCCCTTTGAGGTGAACCATCATGTCCGACTACAACCAGCCACCGCCCGGCACCCCAAACCCTGACCGCACACCCGGAGAAGAAGAGCGCGACAACGATGCGTTGCGCCCCAACGACCCGGCGGAGCGTCAGGACGACGACGTGGAACGCGTCGAGGAAGACCTGGAAAACCTGCATGACAAGGCCCGCCCACTTTGAACGAGGAGAACGCCGTGAGTAACCCACCCAAAGGCCCGGCTTCGGGCGAGCATTCCAGTGGCAAGGATGAGTTGGGGTTTGACCCGGATTCGCCGGATGTGGCGGATCCGCAGGTAGACCCGATAGGGCCGGCGATTGCGCCGTTGGATAAGGAGAAGAAACACAAGGATGAGAAAAAGCCGCCTTATGATCCGCTGGGCGACTTGAAGCCTTGAGTCTGTGCGACCTTCCCACACCTGCATCCTGCAGAAGGTAAGGAGTTGACCTGCATCAGTCAGTCACTGACCATTGGTCGCCCACATGCCAGACGGCTGTAGCGGGGAGCCCGACCGGGAGTTTCTGACCTTCCTGCGCTATGTGTGGAATTTCGACCGTGACTCGCGCCCTGGCATCGAGAAAACGCGCCCGGCGGTGGGGCCAGAGGTGCCGACTGTCCAGTTGCAAAATCGCCGGCAAATAGAGGCGTTGCTCAAGGGTTTTCCAGCCACGCCGCCAGTGTTTTTTGCCAAGCCAGGGAGTACGGATGAACCAGACGGAGATTCAACCGATCACACACCTACCGCCACAGATCGCTGACCTTGAGAACGCGGCGGTGGCTGAGGGTTTCAGGTTTCTTACCCGATTGATCTCGGAGTGGCAGTCAGGCGCTAATCGCTTCGATGCGCCTGGAGAGTGCCTGATGGCAGCTTATTTGAACGAGCGACTGGTGGGGATCGGGGGGCTTTCAGTTGATCCCTACGCTGAGGCCAGTGTCGGGAGGTTGCGACGTGTGTACGTGGTGCCTGGTTCTAGAGGGCAGAATGTTGGTCAGAGGCTGGTGAATGCGCTGCTTGTTCATGCTGCTTTGCACTTTAGAAGCGTGAGGCTTAATACCGATACTGTCGAGGGAAGCGCGTTTTACCTGCGCTGTGGCTTTGTGCGGGTAGAGGATGGGGATGCGACTCATAGGGTGGAGTTGAGTAACGATTGATGTGGGTAGGTTTCGGCCAGAAGCGGACATTCGTGTCTACGTCCGCTGCGGGTGCTCGTAATTCGGAAGCTCGATCGCATCACCCTTCGGAGAAAGGATTTTTCCGAATAAGGTCCTTAATCCCGATGCGGTGCCGCACAGTCCCAGACTTGTGCCCACGCCGCTGATGGCCGAAAAGGGGACAGATTTATTTTTCCAGAGATAAATCTGCCCCCTTTCCCGGAAGAAACGATCAGCATGATACTTTTCTTGGACACGAACGGAGTGCTGCACCTCTGACAAGGAAACTACAATGCCCATCGATACCCGCGAAATCTGCATTCAGTCGCCACGCCTGAGTATTGAGCCATTCTGCGCGCAGGACGCTGTTGAATCCTTCGCTTGTATAACTGCGTCGTTGACGCGCTACATGTCGTGGGAACCATCTGCCTCTCTTGATGAGTATGCAAAAGTCTGGCGGCAGTGGCTGCCTTCAATCGCAGATGGCAGCGACTTTGTGTTCGCGATTAGACAACTAGACGATGCTCGTTTTACTGGCCTGGTTGGGTTACATGATACCCACAGTGAAGCACCGGAACTGGGTATCTGGATTCGTGAAGATAAACACGGGTTGGGCTTTGGAGGTGAAGCGGTCCAAGCGATTGTTCAGTGGGCCAGCCAGAGATTGGAAGCAAAAAATTTCATCTACCCGGTTGCGACGGACAACCATGCGAGTCGACGTATTGCCGAGGCTCTGGGTGGGATCATCTTCGAGACGCGCACATCAGCCAAATACGACTCGGTTGTTTACCAAATACCACCGGTGTAATCATCTTTATCAAGCCCGTCGACGGACTGCTTCTGGCCGAAAGCAGTCGTTCGTGAGTGGCAGCTCTCTGCCAGAAGCCGTCATTTAGGCAGAAAAACTCCACCCACTAACCCCGCTTTTTAACCGGCACAGCCCAATGCCTCAGCCCTTCCTCAGCATACTTGCTAACGCCTGTGTCGAACTGCTGCGCCATAAGCTCCAACGCTACCTTCGAATCGCCAGAGCCAATACGCGCTAACGCATAAGCGCACTTGCGCTGAAACTCTTTCAGGTTGCCCCACCTGACCAGGTATTCGAAATTTTTCTGCGCGGCTTGCGCAATCGCGGACGTCGCGCAGTTTTCCCCGATTAGCCCCAACTCAAAAACGATATCTTCATGCTCTTCATGCCAGTCTTCCAACAGGAGTTTCGCCAAAAGTGGCGCGGTCATGTGTGCGTCGACACCGGCGAGTGCAGCCCAGAAGGCCGCACTGTCGTTGGCTCGCAAGGCGAACTCGGCTTTCTCATACAGCCCGCTCATGGGAACGTCGCTCCTGGCTATAAACAGATGTGTGGAAAACTGCTGGGGTTTGGATTTATGTCGTCCACTCTAAGCCATTGCCATCGTCCGAGTTGAACCCTCGGTTGCTTTCGATCATTTCGTAAGCGTGAATCGAAACGCCTGTTCTTGGAGGCTCGTTTTGATTAACGCGACCAATTGTTGGGTGGCGGGACTCGGGTCGTCGTTATCGCAGTGAAGCACATAGCCAAGGCTTGGCACGGGGGGCAGGCCCGACACAACGGTCAAGTGGCTCGGCAGCCCAATGCGGGTTCGCAGTGTCAGGCCCAGTCCGGCGGCGACGGCAGCCCAGATACCGCCCACGCTGGGGCTGGTCAGGGCAATTCGCCAGGGAATGTGTGCGGCATCCAGCGCCTGGGTGGCGGCGCTGCGCAATAGGCAAGGCGCGTCGAACAGGATCAATGGCAACGGTGAGTCGTCAAGGGCCGTCAGCAGTGGTGTATCGCGGGCGCCGATCCAGTGCATCTGTGTTTCGCCAAGATGTGTGGCATAGGGCGACGTGTGCCCGGTGTCCCAGGTCAGGGCGAGGTCCAGATTAGAGCGTTCGACCAGCGCTAGCAGTTCGGCGTTACGGGCGATCCTGACTTCGAGATTGATCCTCGGGTGTGTCTGGACGAAGCGTCGCAGGATATCGCTCAGGAAATGTTCCCCGAAGTCTTCTTGAAGTCCGAGGCGTAGGGTCCCGGCGGTTTGACCTTCGCTTAGGGTCTGAAAAATGCCGTCGTTCAGCTCCAGCAACCGGCGGGCATGACTGAGCAGTGTTTCTCCCGTGGGGGTCAAGGCCAGCCCGCGACCGGACTTGGCCAGGATCGGCGTACCGACCTGCTCTTCGAGTTTCCTCAATTGAGCGCTGACGGCAGACGTCGAACGACCGAGACGATCCGCCGCTCTGGCAAAACTGTTGAAGTCCACGCCGGTGACGAAGGTACGCAATACGTCAAGATCGAAGGTTGGGCGGCGCATTCGACAGTCCACTAATTCGGGATAATGGGTGCTATTAAATCTGATATTCGGGACTATCGCGAGTTGATAGTTTTTCCTCGTCAATAGGGACTTCAGGGGGAAAAACGATGATCACGGGGCGAGAACACCAGAGCAGCTACCCGCAAAAATTTGCCGAGCTGACTGACGACGTATTGTTTGGTGACATGTGGACGCGTACGCAATTGAGTCCCCGTGAGCGCAGCCTGGCGACCGTGGCCGCGCTGGTGGCGATGTACCGTCTGGAACAGCTGCCTTTTCATTTGAAACGTGCACTGGATAACGGCTTGAGTGTTGACGAGCTGGCCGAGGTCATCACCCATCTCGCGTTTTATTCAGGTTGGCCAACAGCCGCCTCGGCGTTAAATGTGCTCAGTGAACTACAGGCCAGCCTTCCAACACCTCAGGAGTAACCGTTGATGCCGTTTGCACGAATTTCACTGCACCGTGGGAAGTCGGTCGAGTATCTACACGCGTTGTCTGAAGGGTTGCACGACGCCTTGGTCGAGAGCTTCGAAGTGCCGAAGACCGATCGCTTCCAGGCTATTCACCAACATGAAATTGGCGAGCTGATATTCGACCCCCATTACTTGGGTGGGCCGCGTAGCCATGACTTTGTGCTGATCGCGATCACCGCAGGCCGGCCTCGAAGTATTGAGACCAAACAGCGTTTTTACCGTGATCTGGTTGGAAAATTGGAGCGGGCGACGGGGCTGAACGTGGAGGATGTCATGGTGGTGATTTCTACTACAGCCGGTGACGAGTGGTCGTTTGGAGGCGGGCGGGGCAACTAGCTAGCCTGCGGGTTTATGCATCGCTTGTACAGATGGCCGAAAGGCGTCGTTCGCGAATAGCCGCTACTGCCCAGAAAGCCCCGCCTCACCCAGCGGGGCTTTTCCCCCTCACTTTGGCGCCACCCACGTCACCTCCGTAATCCCAAACTTCTCCGCCCACGGTCGGGTCGTCTTCTTCACTTGCTCGTGCCCAACCCGCCCCACGCGGCTCACATGGGCGATATCGGCATCCACCGCCGCCCAGTGCCAGGCTTCGGCGTTGTTCATCACTTCGGCGCGCACCACAAAGGATTTTGGCTTGCCGTGCAGCTGGTAGTTGATGGTGTAGATTTTTGCGGTACTCATGTTGCCTCCCTGTGTTGTTATAGATGGATAGGGCAGCGTTCAAAAAGGTTCATTCAAAATGACAATCTGCCTGTCGGCGCGGCATAGTGTCGCCTTCCTCCCGCGCCCAAGGATTGCGCCATGTCACTGTTGACCCATAGCCGCCTCTATCTGCAACGCCTGGGTTATGACTCGCCGCCAGCGCCGACCTTGCACACCCTGCGGGAGCTGCAACTGCGCCATGTGTGCACCTTTGCGTTCGAGAACCTGTCGAGCCTGATGCGCTTGCCGGTGCCAATCGATTTGGCCAGCGTCGAGCAGAAAGTGCTGCTGGCGGGGCGGGGTGGGTATTGCTATGAGTTGAACCAGATGTTCCTGGCGCTGTTGCAGGAACTCGGCTTTGACGCGCGTGGTATCACGGGGAGGGTGGTGATGGGCGGGCCGCCGGATGCGCGGACGGCGCGTACTCATCGTTTGAGCCTGGTGACGTTGGATGGCGTGCGCTATATCACCGATGTCGGCTTTGGCGGCATGGTGCCCAGCAGTCCGTTGCGGTTGGACACTGAGGTGGTGCAAGCCACTGCCCATGAGCCATATCGGGTGACCTTCGACGGGCAGGGCAGCTACACCCTGTGGGCGAAAGTGGCCGAGGAGTGGCGCGGGCTGTATGTGTTCGACCTGCAGGTGCAGGCGGCCATCGATTATGAAATCGGCAACTGGTATGTCTCCACCCATCCGGACTCGGTATTTGTTGGCCAATTGAAGGTCGCGCGCTTGGCTGCGGGTAAGCGCCATACCCTCAACAACGCCCATTATGCGATTCACTATCTGGACCGGCCGAGTGAAAAGCGCGCCCTCGCCAGTGCCGACGAGGTGTTGCAGTTATTGACTGAAACCTTTGGGCTTCGCGTGCCGGTCACGCCGGCGCTGCGCACTGTGCTTGATGGCTTGGTAATGGCTAATTGATAGAAGTGTTGAGTTAGAGCCTTCGCTGAACCGTTTTACCTCCAAATCAACGCAAATTAATTCGAACCTTTGGCGCCTGCCGGGGTTCGAAGCGGTTCCTGAATAATTTGCTCACCAGACAAGGAGATGTAAAACGATGTCCAAGCTATTCGGAAAATTCCTCAAAGGTTCCTCGCTGCTGGCGCTGGTCGCTGCGCCTGCTGCGGTGTTCGCTGCTCCGTCCACCGATCCGATTTCCACCTTCGGGATCCTGGGCAGCTACAACGATTTCAAGTTCGAAGGCGGCAGCGAGAGTGACAAGAGCCACATGCCCGAGGCGGGCCTGTTCTATAACTTCGGCAACAAGCTCACCGCTGAATCCGGCTTTATCTACCAGGCCGTTATCGAAGCCAAGTACGGCGAAAAGAGCGACAACAAACTCAAGGAAGGCCAGGCTGACCTGGATCTCGGCTGGCGTGCCGCGCTGGATGCGCGCAACTTTGTCGACGTGATCGTTGGCGGTGGCTACAGCTGGACCCGTTACGAGCCAGAGATCAACGACCTCGACGTGAAACTCACCAACAAGTCGCCGTTCGCCAAGGCAGCTCTGGGCTATAACCACCAGTTCGATGACATGACCCTGCGTGTTGAAGCCGGCGCCCGCCGTACTATTGATGGCCGCACCAAGCTCAAGGTGGAAGATTTCGGCAGCGACACCGTGGACCTCAAGGACCGCACCAACCCCTACGCCGAAGTCAGCCTGCTGATGAACCAGAAGGGCGACCTGCCGGTGGTCGCGGGCCTGTACTACACCCGCACCGAGTACAAGCTCGACGGTGATTCCGAAGTGGCCGACAACACCAAGCTCAAGCGCAACGAGTACGGCTTCAAGGTCGGTATCGCGTTCTGACGCCGCCGCAATGAAAACGCCCCGAATGTTCGGGGCGTTTTTTTGGGTAATTGCAGGTCAACCCAAGGCAGCAAGTTGCGCCACGGTCTCAGGAAAACGTGCCACCAGGCGAATCAGCGTGGCAGCCTGGGCATTCGGCTTGGCCCGGCCTTGCTCCCAGTTCTCCAGCGTACGTGTATTGGTGCGCAGGTACATGGCGAAGACCGCGCGGGAGAGGTTGAGCTGTTGGCGCACGGCGACCACTTCCTCTGCGGTGAGCGGCCCCAGGTGGTTGAGATGAACCTTGTGGGTCCGCAGGGTGACTTTGCCTTGGCGTTCGTCTGCCAGGGCGTCGAAGCCTTCGACCAGTTCGGAAAAGATTTCACGTTTCATTAATTTTTCTACGTAGGTTGCGTATGAAGTGGCAACTTTACGTTTTGATGAGAAGCGCTGGATGCCAGCCATGGTATGTGTGTCCAGTCAGAAAAATCTGATGTGGGCGCACCAACTGCCGGGTAGGCCTTTGTGGTGAGCGGGCTTGTTGTGGCGAGGGAAGGGAGCAAGAGATGTACTCAGCGTCGCAAACGCAAAACGGCGCCCGAAGGCGCCGTTTTGTTGACTGCATCCCGCTAAGCGATCAAACGCCCAGCACCGCGTGCTGCACCAGGGTGAGCAGCGGTTGTGGGTACACGCCCAGGAAGAACGCGAGCAGGGCGATGGCCAGCAGCATCACGCCGCCTGCCTTCTGTTCCCAATGCAGCTCGGCATCCACACGGCGCAGGTTTGGCTCGATCAGGTACAGGGTGACCATCACGCGCAGGTAGTAGAACACGCCGATGGCGCTGCCCAATACCAGGGAGGCAACCAACCACCATTCGTGGGCTTCAACACCGGTGGCGACGATGTAGAACTTGCCGATAAAGCCCGCCGTCAGCGGGATACCGGCCAGGGACAGCATCATCACGGTCAGTACGGCGGTCAGGTACGGACGGCGCCAGAACAGGCCGCGGTATTCGTACAGGGCGTCGGCGTCGCGGCCTTTGAATGGCGAGGACATCAGCGTGATCACGCCGAATGCACCCAGGCTGGTGATCACGTAGGTGACCAGGTACACGCCCATGGCTTCCACTGCCAGGCCTTTGCTCGCCACCAGGGCGATCAGCAGGTAGCCGAAGTGAGCAATGGAGGAGTAACCCAGCAGACGCTTGAGGTTGTTCTGGGTCAGGGCCAGCAGGTTACCGAACAGGATCGACGCAATGGCGATCACGGTCAGCACGGTGCTCAGCACGCCGGTGTTGGCAGCAGGGGAGATCTGGAACAGACGCACCATCACCGCAAACACGGCAACCTTCGACGCGGTGGCCAGGAACGCCGCTACCGGCGCCGGGGCGCCTTCGTACACGTCCGGGGTCCACAGGTGGAACGGCACCAACGACAGCTTGAACGCCAGGCCAATCAACATCATGGCCAGGCCCAGTTGGGCGATTGGCGCAGGCATTTGGGTAGTGGCCAGGGCGTGACCGATACCGGTAAAGCTCAGGCTGCCGGCTTCGGCGTAGAGCAGGGCCATACCAAACAACAGGAACGCGGAACCGGCGGCCGACAGCACCATGTACTTGATGCCGGCTTCCAGGGAGCGCTTGTTGAAGAAGGCGTAGGCCACCAGGCCGTAGGTCGGGATCGACAGCAGTTCCAGGCCGATGAACAGGCCCGCCAGGTGCTGTGCGCTGACCAGCACGATACCGCCGGCCGCAGCCAGCAGGATCAGCAGGTACAGCTCTTCCTTGTTGCCTGGGTAACCGGTGCCGCCTTCGCCCATGTAGGCGTGGGCGAGGGTGACGCACGCCAGGGTCGCGACCAGGATCAGCGCGATATACAGCAGTGCGAAGTCATCCACCATCATCAATGGCGTGACCGCCAGTGGCGCGACCTTGAGGGCCGGGATGATCGACAGCAGGGCCAGGTTGAGACCGGCACAGGACAGCAGGAACGTTTGCGAATGATTGCGGCGCCAGGCGATTGCCAGCATCACCACCACGATGGTGAGGCTGGTAATCAGCAGCGGCGCAAGCGCGATAAAGTGTTGGATCGTGAATTCCATAGCGCTCTTACCGGGCCGAAGCGAGTTGAGAGAAGGCGGTGCCGAACCACTGCTGCACGCCATGCATCGTCGCGGCAGAAGTGTCCAGGAACGGTTGCGGGTACACGCCGATGTAGATCAGCAGCACCGCAAGGCCGAGCACCATGATCAGTTCGCGAGCATCCATCCCTTGCAGGACGGTGTCGGACTTGGCCGGGCCGAAGTAGGCGCGGTGGATCATGATCAGCGAGTAAACCGAACCAAACACCAGGCCGGAGGTAGCAATCGCACTGATCCACGGTGTTTGCACGAATGCACCCATCAGGATCAGGAACTCGCCGATGAAGTTGCCGGTGCCCGGCAAGCCCAGGGACGCGGCGGCGAAGAACAGGCTGATCGCCGGCAGGTACGCGATGCGCGACCACACACCACCCATTTCACGCATGTCACGGGTATGCAGGCGCTCGTACAGCTGGCCACTCAGGATAAAGAGGGCAGCGGCCGAGACACCGTGGGCCAGCATCTGGATTACTGCGCCTTGCAGCGCCAGTTGGCTGCCGGAGTAGATGCCGATCAGTACGAAGCCCATGTGGGAAACGGACGAGAAGGCAATCAGACGCTTGATGTCGGTTTGTGCGAACGCCAGGAACGCACCGTAGAAGATCCCGATCAGACCCAGGGTCATGGCGATCGGCGCGAACTCGGCCGAGGCATTCGGGAACAGCGGCAGGGCGAAACGCAGCAGGCCGTAGGCAGCGGTTTTCAGCAGGATACCGGCCAGGTCCACGGAACCGGCGGTCGGCGCCTGTGCGTGAGCGTCAGGCAGCCAGGAGTGGAACGGCACCACCGGCAGCTTCACCGCGAACGCGATGAAGAAGCCCAGCATCAGGATGTACTCGGTGGTCAGGGACATCTTGGTTTTCAACAGGTCGGCGTAGTTGAAGGTAATCACGCCAGTGTTGTTGAAGTTGACCAGTACCAGGCCCAGGATCGCCACCAACATGATCAGGCCGGAAGCCTGGGTGAAGATGAAGAACTTGGTCGCCGCGTAGATCCGGGTTTTCTTGCCGTCCGAAGAACTGTGACCCCAGAGTGCGATGAGGAAGTACATCGGCACCAGCATCATTTCCCAGAAGAAGAAGAACATGAACAGGTCGAGGGCGAGGAACACGCCGACAACGCCGCCCAGGATCCACATTAGGTTCAGGTGGAAGAAGCCCACGTGACGCTGGATCTCTTTCCAGGAGCAGAGTACCGAGAGGATACCCAGCAGGCCGGTCAGCAGGATCATCAACAGTGACAGGCCGTCGAGGGCCAGGTGCACGTTGATGCCGAAGCGCTGGATCCACACGTGCTTGAATTCAAGCGCGAAAGTCGGATCGACACCCGGTGCCGGAGCAAATGAATAGTCACCATGGGCCCACAGCCAGAGGCCGAGTGCGAGTTCCAGGGACATGGTCAGCAACGCAATCCAGCGGGGGAGGGTGGCGCCGAAGCGTTCACCCATCCAGCAGAGCAGGCCGCCGATGAAGGGGATCAGGATTAGCCAGGGCAGAATCATGACAGGCTCGTTTCCTTTCGCAGGTTCGCAATATTCATAGTCAGACCGCTACCACAACGATGGCGCCGATCACCAGTACGGCACCGGCTGCCATGGAAGCGGCATACCAACGCAGTTGACCGGTCTCGCTGCGGCTCAGGGCGGTGTGACCGGCCTTGGCGGCACGCGGGATCAAACCGATGGTCTGGTCGAGCGGGTCTTTGCGCAGTACATGGCTGATGGCTAGGTAAGGCTTGACGAACAGTTTGTCGTAGATCCAGTCGAAGCCCCAGGCAGCGAACCACCAGGCCGACAGGAAACGGCCAATGCCACTGTTGGCCACGGCGGTCACGAAGCGACGCTTGCCGAGGAACAGCAGGGCTGCCAACAGGATACCGGCGATGGCGATGGCGCCCGAGGCGATTTCCAGGCTGTGCTTGGCAGCGCCACCGGCATGGCCGGCGCTTTCTGGCAGGACACCGGCCAGCGGTGGGGTGATCAGGGCGCCGATGAAGGTCGACAGGATGATCAGCACCGACAACGGCAACCAGTGCGAGATGCCATGGCCTGCGTGTGCTTCGGTCTTGGCTTCACCGTGGAAGGTGATGAAGATCAGGCGGAAGGTGTACAGCGAGGTCATGAACGCACCCACCAGGCCTGCGTACAGCAGGTTCTGGTTACCGCTGGCAAAGGCTTCCCAGAGGATTTCGTCTTTCGAGTAGAAACCGGCGGTCACCAGCGGCAGGGCTGCGAGTGCGGCACCACCGACGATGAAGCTGGCGTAGGCCAGTGGCAGTTTCTTCCACAGGCCGCCCATCTTGAAGATGTTCTGCTCGTGGTGGCAGGCAACGATCACCGCACCGGAAGCAAGGAACAGCAGCGCCTTGAAGAAGGCGTGGGTCATCAAGTGGAAGATCGCCGCGTCCCAGGCGCCAACGCCCAGGGCCAGGAACATGTAGCCGATCTGGCTCATGGTCGAGTAGGCGAGGATACGCTTGATGTCGGTCTGTACCAGCGCGGCGAATCCGGCCAGTACCAGGGTCACGCCGCCAACGATGCCCACCAGGTGCAGGATATCCGGCGCCAGGGTGAACAGGCCGTGGGTACGGGCGATCAGGTAGACACCGGCGGTCACCATGGTTGCGGCGTGAATCAGTGCCGACACCGGGGTAGGACCGGCCATCGCGTCCGCCAGCCAGGTTTGCAGCGGCAGTTGCGCGGATTTACCGACAGCACCACCCAGCAGCATCAGGGTCGCCAGGGTGATCCAGAAGTCGCCAACCTGGAATTTCTGTGGTGCCAGCACCAGCAGTTCCTGGATGTTCAGCGTGCCCACCTGTTGGAACAGGATGAACAGGCCGATGGCCATGAACACGTCACCGATACGGGTGACGATGAAGGCCTTGAGTGCTGCGTTACCGTTGTTGCGGTTGCTGTAGTAGAAACCGATCAACAGGTACGAGCACAGGCCCACGCCTTCCCAGCCGAAGTACAGGAACAAAAGGTTATCGCCCAGCACCAGGAACAGCATGCTGGCGATAAACAGGTTGGTGTACGAGAAGAAGCGCGAGTAACCGGCTTCACCGCGCATGTACCAAGACGCGAACAGGTGGATCAGGAAGCCCACACCCACCACCACGCCAAGCATGGTGATCGACAGGCCGTCGACGTAGAGGGCGAAGTTGGGCTTGAAGCCCTCCACCGACATCCACTGCCACAGCACGAGAGTGTAGTGACCGCCTTCCGGCGGGGCCACGTTGAATTGCCAGATGACGTAGGCGGTCACGATGGCCGAGAGGCCAATGGAGCCCACACCCACCAGGGCCGAGAGGTTTTCCGACCAGCGTCCGCGAGAGAACGACAGCAGCAGGAAACCGATCAGGGGGAATACGAAAGTCAGAAAGATCATGTTCATCCGCGCATCTCACTGGCAGCGTCGATATCAAGCGTGTGGAAGCGACGATACAGTTGCAGCAGGATCGCCAGGCCGATACTGGCCTCGGCGGCTGCCAGGCTGATCACCAGGATGAACATGACTTGTCCATCCGGCTGGCCCCAACGTGCACCTGCAACGATGAACGCCAGTGCAGCGGCGTTCATCATGATTTCCAGGCTCATCAACACGAACAGAATGTTACGGCGAACCATCAGGCCAACCAGGCCAAGGCAGAACAGGATGCCGGCGACCGCCAGACCATGCTCCAAAGGGATAGCAGGCATCGTCATTGCTCCTTGGCTTCGTTGCGGCCCAAGTGGAAGGCGGTGATAGCTGCGGCGAGCAGCAGCATCGAAGCCAGTTCGACCACCAGCAGGTACGGGCCGAACAGGCTGATGCCCACGGCTTTCGCGTCTACGGTGGTGTGGCCGATGGCCTGACCGCTCTGGTGAGCGAACAGCACATACAGCAGTTCACCCAGCAGCAGCGCTGCCAGGATGACCGGGCCGAGCCAGATGCCGGGCTTGAGCCAGACGCGCTCCTGGGCGACCGAAGCCGGCCCCAGGTTGAGCATCATCACCACAAACACGAACAGCACCATGATGGCGCCCGCATAGGCGATCACTTCCAGCACGCCGGCGAACGGGGCGCCGAGTGCGAAGAAGGTCATGGCCACGGCGATCAACGAAATGATCAGGTAGAGCAGGGCGTGCACAGGATTGGTGTTGGTGATCACGCGAAGCGTGGACACGACTGCAATACCGGACGCGAAATAGAAAGCGAATTCCATCTTTCTTCCTTAAGGCAGCAAGCTCTTCACGTTGATCGGCTCGGCTTCGTTTTGTGCGGCGCCTTTCGGCTTACCGGCAACGGCCATACCTGCAACACGATAGAAGTTGTAATCAGGGTTTTTACCGGGACCAGAGATCAGCAGATCTTCTTTCTCGTACACCAGGTCCTGACGTTTGAACTCGGCCATCTCGAAATCCGGCGTAAGCTGGATCGCGGTGGTCGGGCAAGCTTCCTCGCAGAGGCCGCAGAAAATGCAGCGCGAGAAGTTGATGCGGAAGAAGTCCGGGTACCAGCGACCGTCTTCGGTTTCAGCTTTCTGCAGGGAGATGCAACCCACCGGGCACGCCACGGCGCACAGGTTGCAGGCTACGCAACGCTCTTCGCCATCGGGGTCGCGGGTCAGCACGATACGGCCGCGATAACGCGGCGGCAGGTACACCGCTTCTTCCGGGTATTGCAGGGTGTCGCGTTTGCGGAAACCGTGACCGAACACCATCACCAGGCTTCGCAACTGGGTACCGGTACCCTTAACGATGTCGCCAATATATTTGAACATGGGTCAAATCCTCACTGAACCGCGCCGGCTGGCGTGTTCAACAACACAACGGCAGCCGTCACCAGCAAATTGATCAGGGTCAGTGGCAGGCAGAAGCGCCAGCTGAAATCCATCACCTGGTCGTATCGTGGACGCGGAATGGACGCGCGCAGCAGGATAAACAACATGATGAAGAACGCGGTCTTCAGGAAGAACCAGAAGAACGCCAACTGCGGCAGGATGCCGAACGGACCATGCCAGCCGCCGAAGAACAGCGTGACCAGCAGGGCCGAGATCAAGATGATGCCGATGTACTCGCCAACGAAGAACATGCCCCATTTCATGCCGGCGTATTCAATGTGGTAACCGTCGGCCAGTTCCTGTTCCGCTTCCGGCTGGTCGAACGGGTGACGGTGAGTCACGGCGACGCCAGCAATGAAGAAAGTACAGAAGCCGAAGAACTGCGGAATGATGAACCACAGGTTCTGCGCCTGGTACTCGACGATGTCGCGCATGTTGAACGAGCCGACCTGCACCACGATGCCCATCAGCGCGAGGCCCATGAACACTTCATAGGACACGGTCTGGGCCGAAGCCCGCAAGCTGCCCAGCAGGGCGAACTTGTTGTTGCTCGACCAACCGGCGAACAGCACCGCATAGACCGACAAACCGGCCATGGCGAAGAAGAACAGCAAGCCGATGTTCAGGTCCGCCACGCCCCAGGTCGGGGTGATCGGGATGATCGCGAAGGCGATCAACAAGGCGCTCATGGCCACGACCGGTGCCAGGGTGAAGATCACCTTGTCGGCAAACGGCGGGGTCCAGTCTTCCTTGAAGAACATTTTCAGCATGTCGGCGGCGATCTGGAACATACCGAACGGGCCAACGCGGTTCGGACCGTAACGGTCCTGCCACCAGCCCAGCAGGCGACGTTCGACGAAGCTGAGCAGGGCGCCCGCGACGACCACGGCCAACAGGATCACGATGGCCTTGACCACCGAAATGATCACGTCAATTACTTCCGGCGTGAACCAAGTCATTGCGCTGCCTCCTGCAGACCGTCAACGGTTTTGCCAAAGATCGCCGCTGGAATGCCGGCGAAACCTTTCGGCAGTGCAACCAGGCCAGCGCCCAGCTCGTCGTTGATGCGCAGCGGCAGACGCAGGGTCTGGCCGGCCACGTTCAGGCTGAGCAAGGCACCGTCGTTGACGCCCAGGCGGTCGGCTTCGGACTTGGCCAGGGCAACGTAGGCGGCTGGGATGCGCTCTTGAACCGGCGCGGCTTTGGAAGAGTTCTCTTCGCTGCCGAACAGGTGGAAGAACGGCACGACCTGCCAAGTACCCTGGGCCGGGTTGAACGGACGCGGTACGGCAGAGAACCAGTTCAGCGAATCACCGGTGCTTTCGATCAGGCGGGTGCCCGGGTCGCCAGCACGGATGTGACCACCGACTTCGTCCTGGAACTTGTTCCAGGCCTGCGGCGAGTTCCAGCCTGGCGACCAGGCGAACGGCACCTGCTGACGAGGCTCGACCGAACCCGAATAACCTTCCATGGAGAAGGCAAACGCGGTGTCCGGGTCTTGTGGAGTGCGCGGTTCGTGCACGCTGATGTTGGCGCGCATGGCCGTACGACCGGAATAACGCAGCGGTTCACGGGCCAGTTTCATGCCCTTGATGCGGAACGCGGCGGACGGTGCAGCGTCGACGATCCGTGCCAGTTGCGGCGCGCTCGCGGCGGTGGCGGCGGTGACGTGGTCGAGTTGGGTCCAGTCGATCGGCTGGTTCAGCAGGGTGGCGCGCAGGGCATGCAGCCAGCGCCAGCCTTCGTGAACCAGGATGCTGGCGTCCATGTACTTCGGATCGAACACCTGGAAGAAGCGCTGGGCGCGGCCTTCCTGGCTGACCAGGGTACCGTCGCCTTCGGCAAAGGTGGCGGCTGGCAGGACCAGGTCGGCGCGCTCGCTGGTGGCGGTCTTCTGGTGGTCGGCAACGATCAGCACCTTGGTGGCGTTGAGCGCAGCGTCGACCTTGGCGGCATCGGTGCGGGTGTACAGGTCGTTTTCCAGCACCACGATGGCGTCGGCTTTGCCGTCGGTCACGGCTTGCAGGGCCGCGTCCAGGGACTCGCCACCGAGCATGGCCAGGCCAAGGCTGTTGGCTTCAGGCACGACCAGGCTGATGGAACCGTTCTTGTCACGCAGTTTCAAGGCCTTGGCGATGTTGGCAGCGGCTTCGATCAACGCCTTGGAACCCAACGAGGTGCCGGCGATGATCAGTGGACGCTTGGCGGCCAGCAGGGCGTCGGCGATACGCTGAGCCAGTTCAACGGCTTCAGTGTCCAGGCCTTCGACGGCAGGTGCGCTGGCGTCCAGGGCGTGGGCCACGGCGAAACCGATGCGGGCCAGGTCGTCTGGGGCTGCGTGCACACATTCTTCGGCGATGTCGTCGAGCTTGGTTTCAGCCAGGCTTGCAATAAACAGCGGGTTCAGCGCGTGCTGGCCGATGTTTTTCACGGCGGCGTCGAGCCACGGCTGTACGCGCATGGCGTCGGCCATGTCTTCGGCCTTGCCTTTGACCGACTGGCGCAGGGACAGGGCGATGCGCGCGGCGGTCTGGGTCAGGTCTTCACCGAGCACGAAAATGGCGTCGTGGTCTTCGATGTCGCGCATGTTCGGCACCGGCAGCGGGCTGTCGTTCAGCACTTGCAGGACCAGGCGGATGCGCTCCAGCTCAGCGGCTTCGATACCGGAGTAAAAGTGCTCGGCGCCGACAAGTTCACGCAACGCGAAGTTGCTTTCGAGGCTGGCGCGTGGCGAACCGATACCGACGATGTTGCGGCCGCGCAGCAGGTCGGCGGCTTTATCCAGCGCGTCGTCCAGGCTCAGCTTGCCGCCGTTGGCCAGCAGTGGCTGACGCGGGCGGTCTTCGCGGTTGACGTAGCCATAGCCGAAACGGCCACGGTCGCACAGGAAGTACTGGTTCACCGAACCGTTGAAGCGGTTTTCGATGCGACGCAGTTCACCGTAGCGCTCACCCGGGGAGATGTTGCAACCGCTGGAGCAGCCATGGCAGATGCTCGGGGCGAATTGCATGTCCCACTTACGGTTGTAGCGCTCGGAGTGCGTCTTGTCGGTGAACACACCGGTCGGGCAGACCTCGGTGAGGTTGCCGGAGAACTCGCTTTCGAGCACGCCGTCTTCAACGCGACCGAAGTACACGTTGTCGTGGGCGCCGAACACACCGAGGTCGGTGCCGCCGGCGTAGTCCTTATAGAAGCGCACGCAACGGTAGCAGGCGATGCAGCGGTTCATTTCGTGGGAAATGAACGGGCCGAGGTCCTGGTTCTGGTGGGTACGCTTGGTGAAGCGATAACGGCGCTCGTTGTGGCCGGTCATCACCGTCATGTCTTGCAGGTGGCAGTGACCGCCTTCCTCACAGACCGGGCAGTCGTGGGGATGGTTGGTCATCAGCCATTCGACGACACTGGCGCGGAACGCCTTGGATTCTTCATCGTCGATGGAGATCCAGGTGTTGTCGGTGGCTGGGGTCATGCAGGACATGACGATACGACCACGGGTGTCGTTCTCGTCGGTGTATTGCTTGACCGCGCACTGGCGACAGGCACCGACGCTACCAAGCGCGGGGTGCCAGCAGAAATACGGGATGTCGAGGCCTAGTGAGAGACATGCCTGTAACAGGTTGTCTGCCCCATCGACTTCGAGCGCTTTGCCGTCTACGTGGATAGTGGCCATGGTTCAAAGTTCTTCGTTGGCCCGTTGTCAGCGGGCGTGGCTAATGGAATCTTGTTATTCATGGGCATCAACACAGCCTTTACGGCGTCAGCCCATGAGAAAGCGAAGGGCACGGACCCTTCGCCTTTTTAAGCGTTACGCGCCGACTACGATCGGCCTTGCCAGAGGCGGGACGGCGGCGCTGGTAGGCGCGATGCCGGCTTCGAACTCCGAGCGGAAGTATTTGATGGCACTGCCCAATGGCTCCACGGCGCCCGGTGCGTGAGCACAGAAGGTCTTGCCAGGGCCGAGGAAACCGACCAGGCCGAGCAGGGTTTCGATATCACCCTCGCGACCTTCGCCATTTTCCAGGGCCATCAGCAGCTTCACGCTCCACGGCAGACCGTCGCGGCATGGGGTGCAGAAGCCGCAGGATTCACGGGCAAAGAACTGCTCCATGTTGCGCAGCAACGAGACCATGTTCACCGTGTTGTCCACCGCCATCGCCAGGCCCGTACCCATCCGGGTGCCGACCTTGCCGATGCCGCCGGCATACATCTGTGCGTCGAGGTGCTCGGGCAACAGGAAGCCAGTACCGGCGCCGCCTGGCTGCCAGGCTTTCAAGGTGTAGCCGTCGCGCATGCCGCCGGCGTAGTCCTCGAACAGCTCGCGTGCGGTCACGCCGAACGGCAGCTCCCACAGGCCAGGGTTCTTGACCTTGCCGGAGAAACCCATGAGCTTGGTGCCCATGTCTTCGCTGCCTTCACGGGCCAACGATTTGTACCAGTCCACGCCATCGGCGATGATTGCCGGCACGTTGCACAGGGTTTCAACGTTGTTCACGCAGGTCGGCTTGCCCCACACGCCGACGGCGGCAGGGAAGGGCGGCTTGGAGCGTGGGTTGGCGCGGCGGCCTTCGAGGGAGTTGATCAGTGCGGTTTCTTCACCGCAGATATAACGCCCGGCGCCGGTGTGCACGAACAGTTCGAAGTCAAAGCCGGAACCGAGGATGTTCTTACCCAGCAGGCCAGCGGCCTTGGCTTCTTCTACGGCACGGTTGAGGTGCTTGGCGGCGGTGGTGTACTCGCCACGCAGGAAGATATATCCACGGTAGGTTTTCAGCGCACGGGCACTGATCAGCATGCCTTCGATCAGCAGATGGGGCAGTTGCTCCATCAGCATGCGGTCTTTCCAGGTGTTCGGCTCCATTTCATCCGCGTTGCACAGCAGGTAGCGGATGTTGATGGATTCGTCTTTTGGCATCAGGCCCCACTTAACGCCAGTGGGGAAGCCTGCGCCGCCGCGGCCTTTAAGGCCGGCGTCTTTCACGGTCTGGACGATATCGTCCTGGGCCATGTCGGCGAAGGCTTTGCGCGCCGCCGCGTAACCGTTCTTGGCCTGGTATTCGTCGAGCCATACCGGCTCGGCATCGTCACGCAGGCGCCAGGTCAGCGGGTGGGTCTCAGGCGAACGCTTGATCAGGTTGGCCGGGCCGAAAGATGTAAGGGTCATGGGTAGCCCTCGAGCAATTGGGTCACGCCAGTTGCCTGCACGTCACCGAATGTGTCGTCGTCGATCATCAACGCCGGCGCCTTGTCGCAGTTGCCCAGGCAGCACACCGGCAGCAGCGTGAAGCGGCCGTCCGGAGTGGTCTGGCCGAGGCCGATGCCCAGTTTGGTCTGGATCGCGTCAACCACTTTCTCGTGGCCACCGATGTAGCAGACCATGCTGTCGCACACACGAATGATGTGGCGGCCAACCGGCTGACGGAAGATCTGGCTGTAGAACGTGGCCACGCCTTCAACGTCGCTGGCAGGGATGCCGAGGATCTCGCCGATGGCGTAGAGGGCGCCGTCCGGCACCCAGCCACGTTCCTTCTGGACGATCTTCAAGGCTTCGATCGACGCCGCGCGCGGGTCTTCGTAGTGATGCAGCTCGTGCTCGATGGCCGAGCGCTCGGTTTCACTCAGGGTGAAACGGTCTGTCTGGATAAGCGTGCTGTTCATGCTTAGCGGTCCACGTCGGCCATAACGAAATCGATACTACCCAGGTACGCAATCAAGTCCGCGACCATCTCGCCTTTGATCACCGAAGGGATCTGCTGCAAGTGGGCAAAGCTTGGGGTACGGATCCGGGTGCGGTAGCTCATGGTGCCGCCATCGCTCGTCAGGTAATAACTGTTGATACCCTTGGTCGCTTCGATCATCTGGAAGGATTCGTTGGCCGGCATGACCGGGCCCCACGAAACTTGCAGGAAGTGCGTGATCAGGGTTTCGATGTGCTGCAGCGTGCGCTCTTTCGGCGGCGGCGTGGTCAGCGGGTGATCCGCCTTGTACGGGCCTGCCGGCATGTTGCGCATGCATTGCTCGATGATTTTCAGGCTCTGGCGCATTTCTTCGACGCGCACGATGCAACGGTCGTAGGCATCGCCATTGGACGCCAACGGGACTTCGAATTCGAAGTTTTCGTAGCCCGAGTACGGACGCGCTTTACGCAGGTCGAATTCGCAACCGGTGGAACGCAGGCCAGCACCGGTGACGCCCCATTCCAACGCCTCTTTGGTGTTGTACTGGGCGACGCCGATGGTACGGCCTTTGAGGATGCTGTTGTCCAGCGCAGCCTTTTGGTACTCGTCCAGACGCTTGGGCATCCAGTCGATGAATTCCTTGACCAGGCGCTCCCAGCCATTGGGCAGGTCGTGGGCCACGCCGCCGATGCGGTACCAGGCCGGGTGCAGGCGGAAACCAGTGATGGCTTCGATAACCTTGTAGGCGCGCTGACGGTCGGTGAAGGTAAAGAACACCGGGGTCATGGCGCCGACGTCCTGGATATAGGTACCCAGGAACAGCAGGTGGCTGGTGATCCGGAAGAACTCGGCCATCATGATGCGGATGGTATCGACGCGGTCGGGCACCTTGATGCCGGCCAGCTTCTCGACCGAGAGCACGTACGGCAGGTTGTTCATCACGCCGCCGAGGTAGTCGATACGGTCGGTGTACGGGATGAAGCTGTGCCACGACTGACGCTCGGCCATCTTCTCGGCACCACGGTGGTGGTAACCGATGTCCGGCACGCAGTCGACGATTTCTTCGCCGTCCAGTTGCAGGATGATACGGAAGGCACCGTGAGCCGAAGGGTGGTTCGGGCCCAGGTTGAGGAACATGTAGTCCTCGTTGGTGCCGGAGCGTTTCATGCCCCAGTCTTCCGGACGGAAACGTGCGGCTTCCTCTTCAAGCTGTTGCTTGGCGAGGTTGAGGCTGAACGGATCGAATTCGGTGGCGCGGGCAGGGAAGTCCTTGCGCAGCGGGTGACCTTCCCAGGTCGGCGGCATCATGATGCGCGTCAGGTGCGGGTGGCCTGGGAAGTCGATACCGAACATGTCCCAGACTTCACGCTCGTACCAGCTGGCGTTCGGCCAGATACCGGTGACGGTCGGGACGCTCAAGTCGCTTTCGCTTAGTGCGACCTTGATCATCACGTCGCTGTTACGTTCCAGCGACATCAAGTGGTAGAACACGGTGAAATCGGCGCCGCTCGGCAGCCCTTGACGCTTGGTGCGCAGACGCTCGTCCACGCCATGCAGGTCATAGAGCATGACGTACGGCTTGGGCAGGTTGCGCAGGAAGGTCAGGACCTCGACGAGCTTGGCGCGCGCCACCCACAGCACCGGCATACCGGTGCGTGTGGCCTGGGCGGTGAAGGCGTCAGTGCCAAAACGGTTATTGAGTTCGACGACCACATCCTGGTCGTCTGCCTTATAAGGCGGGATGTACAGAGCGCTGCCTGTAGTCATGGTTTTTTTATCGCTTTCGGTCAACGTAAAGAATGAAGCCAGGTGTTCGTTCTATTTAAAGAAGCGGGCTGGATCAGACTTCGTCAGGGCTGCGCAGGTTGGTGACTGCGATTCGCTGTTCGCGGCGCTCTTCCTTTTGCGAAGGCATCTCGGCGCGGTACACGCCTTGATCGCCAACGACCCAGGAAAGCGGGCGACGCTCCTTGCCGATCGATTCCTGCAGCAGCATCAAGCCTTGCAGAAATGCTTCAGGGCGGGGCGGGCAGCCAGGCACGTAGACGTCCACGGGCAGGAACTTGTCTACCCCCTGAACGACGGAGTAGATGTCGTACATGCCACCCGAGTTGGCGCACGAACCCATGGAGATAACCCACTTCGGTTCGAGCATTTGCTCGTAGAGGCGCTGGATGATCGGCGCCATCTTGATGAAGCAGGTGCCGGCGATAACCATGAAATCCGCCTGGCGCGGCGATGCCCGGATAACTTCGGCGCCAAAGCGCGCGATGTCGTGGGGCGCCGTGAAGGCGGTGGTCATTTCCACGTAGCAGCACGAAAGACCGAAGTTATACGGCCACAGGGAGTTTTTACGCCCCCAGTTGACCGCGCCACTCAGCACGTCTTCAAGCTTGCCCATGTAGATGTTTTTGTGGACTTGATCTTCTAACGGATCGGAGACGGTTTCCCGTTCGCCGATGGGGTACTGATCGTTAGGAGCATCCGGGTCGATCCTGGTGAGATTGTATTGCATCGCCAAAGCCTCATTGTTTCAGCTTCGCTTGCCGCTTACGACGAGCTTCCGGAGCCCAGTCAAGGGCGCCCACTCGAAATAGGTAGACAAGGCCTGCCAACAGAATTGCTATGAAAACGAGAGCTTCGACGAATCCGGTCCAGCCGCTTTCGCGGACGGACACAGACCAGGCAAAGAGAAAAAGGGCTTCGATATCGAAGATCACGAACAGCATCGCGACCAGATAGAATTTGGCTGAGAGCCGCAAGCGGGCGCCACCTGTAGGCAGCATGCCGGACTCGAACGGTTCATTTTTGCTGCGGCCCCAGGCTTTTGACCCGAGGAGGCTGGAGACACCGAGCATGAAGGCGCAGAGGCCGACAACACCGAGGAGGAAAATGGCAAAGCCCCAGTTGTGGGCCATGAGTCCTGTCGCTTCGGTCATGCTGGAAATCCTTAACAGAGAGCAAAAGTCTCTGAGCTCGAAAAAGTAACGATGCAGTGACGATATGTCGCACTGCAATCAATCGCGGTGATTTTATGGCTAAACACCGGGCAAGTAAAATTCCTATAGCGAAATTATTCGATGGAATAAGGACATAGTGCACCTTCTTGGGGCTGTAGCCCTTGTGCGGCGGGCATTAGCGGGCATTTAATCAAATGTGTTTTGGTTATCCTGTAACGAAGTTTTCATGCCCTAAATGATAATGAATATTGTTTGCGTGGGGTTTAAGCGAATGTTTCTCGTGTGGCGAGGGAAGTTGCCGTTACTTGCTAGAGTGCCGCTTAGTTGCTGATGGGGATCTTTTAACCGATCTGATCCGGCCAAATACCGCTCTGGATCAATGTTTTGCCAAAAATCTTCTGAATGAATGCATTCCCCATGTGGGAGCGGGCTTGCTCGCGAATGCGGTGTCTCAGTCACTGATGGGCTGATTGACCCACCGCATTCGCGAGCAAGCCCGCTCCCACATTTTGATCTTCATTGTGTCAGGAGGCTTCTTAGCGCCCAAAAAAACGCCCCGAACAGGTCGGGGCGTGATTGTTGTGCGGCACTGCGGTTAGGTCTTCCTTGGGGTCGCAGTGGCCGTGAACGCGGTGCTTAGTGGAACTGCTCTTCTTCGGTCGAGCCGGTCAGTGCGGTCACGGACGAGGTGCCGCCCTGGATCACGGTGGTCATGTCGTCGAAGTAGCCGGTGCCCACTTCCTGCTGGTGAGCCACGAAGGTGTAGCCTTTGGCGGCGTCGGCGAACTCCTGCTCTTGCAGCTTCACGTAGGCGGTCATGTCGTTACGGGCGTAGTCGTGCGCCAGGTTGAACATGCTGTGCCACATGTTGTGAATGCCGGCCAGGGTGATGAACTGGTGCTTGTAGCCCATGGCGGACAGTTCACGCTGGAACTTGGCGATGGTCGCGTCGTCCAGGTTCTTCTTCCAGTTGAAGGAAGGCGAGCAGTTGTAGGACAGCAGTTGGTCCGGGTATTCCTTCTTGATCGCCTCGGCGAAGCGGCGGGCTTCATCCAGGTCCGGCTTGGCGGTTTCGCACCAGATCAGGTCGGCGTACGGCGCGTAGGCCAGGCCGCGAGCAATCGCCTGGTCCAGGCCGGCACGTACCTTGTAGAAACCTTCCTGGGTGCGCTCACCGGTCACGAATGGCTGGTCGTACGGGTCGCAGTCCGAAGTCAGCAGGTCAGCAGCGTTGGCGTCGGTACGCGCCAGGATGATGGTCGGAGTACCGGCAACGTCAGCAGCCAAGCGGGCAGCGGTGAGCTTTTGTACGGCTTCCTGGGTTGGCACCAATACTTTGCCGCCCATGTGGCCACATTTCTTCACCGAAGCAAGCTGGTCTTCGAAGTGCACGCCGGCAGCGCCAGCCTCGATCATGCTCTTCATCAATTCGTAGGCGTTCAGCACGCCGCCGAAACCGGCTTCCGCGTCAGCCACGATCGGCGCGAAGTAGTCGATGTAGCCTTCGTCGCCTGGGTTCTTGCCGGCTTTCCACTGGATCTGGTCGGCACGGCGGAACGAGTTGTTGATGCGCTTGACCACGGTTGGGACCGAGTCCACCGGGTACAGCGATTGGTCGGGGTACATGGATTCAGCGGAGTTGTTGTCCGCTGCCACTTGCCAGCCGGACAGGTAGATCGCCTGGATACCGGCTTTCACCTGTTGCACTGCCTGGCCGCCAGTGAGGGCGCCCATGCAGTTGACGAAATCTTTGTCGGGACGGAAGGAAGGCTTGGCACCTTGGGTCACCAGGTTCCACAGCTTCTCGGCGCCGAGTTTTGCAAAGGTGTGCTCAGGTTGAACCGAGCCACGCAGGCGGACGACGTCAGCAGCGGAATAAGCGCGGGTCACGCCTTTCCAGCGTGGGTTTTCAGCCCAGTCTTTTTCGAGGGCTGCAATTTGCTGTTCGCGTGTCAGTGCCATGGAAGTAAACCTCGTCGCGTCTTCTTGTGTTGGAAAAATCCATTTGCCAGCCCTGCATTCAAATGCGTGGGCAGGGCTGCTCGCTGACCAGAAGCTTAGGCGGTCATGTCGGGTCTGGCGGGGAATGCGACGGGATGAACGATTGGCGAGAGGGGCGGTAGGTAAAGGCGGGCCGCGAACAGTCTGAGGGCGTCGTGGGCCCTTGGGTGTTCAACAGCGTGTAGCCGGGTTACCTGGTTAGCTTCCGTCCCTCGGGACAACTTCGTTCCAGTCGCAACCTCGTCAAACACGCCTTGTGGGCGGTACAGACACGAATCGGCTCAGGTGGGTAGCTTGGAGCGGCGATCCGAAGGCCCTTGCCAGGGCCCCTGATTAGCGGGAGCGAGGCCATCATGCCCATGCTTTTTTGGATCGTCAAATGTTTTGTAGTGCTTTTTTTCAAGCACTACATCTTTAGTCTAATACGACTCATCAGTCAGTTTTTGGTGCTTCAGTTCAGGGTATCGACCTTGACCCGCACAGTCAGGTCATCGCGCCCCTGAGTAGAGTAGGTGCGGGTTGTAGAGGATTTGTCGGCCTGGGTTTCGCGATTGATGCCGGCCAGGGGAATCCACTCGCCCAGTCGCCCGCTGACGGTTGTGTCGGTACTTTGAACATTCACTACATCGGGATGTTCCTGGCTCATGCGGTCACGGTTGGTACTGATGGCCAGGTGCACGGTTTCGCCGGTGACGCTCGCCGTCACGTAGAAACCCTGAGTGACGTTGCGATACTGGGTCTGGTTCTGCAGGCGGCCGTAGCTGTCTTGCTGGGTGGTGGTCAGTGGGACGCTCTGGCCGACCTGGATCAGCGCGGGCACGCCTTCGCTGGCCTGGATCTGCTGGATCCCGCCGTCGCGGCTGGCGGTGCCGTAGCTGATGATGCGGGTCTGGCTGTCGCCGCTGTTCTGTTGGTTGTTTTCGTTGGTGTCGACGGTGATCAGCAGCCGCTTGGCCGGTGTGTCGAGTTGGGAGAGCAGGGCGCGCAAGTCCTGGATCTTGGCGGGGTCGGCGTTGACAATAAGCTGGTTGCCGTAGGCGCTGACGGTGCCGTCCTTGCCGATGAAGTTCTGCGCTACAGGCAGCAAATCGGCGCTGGTGCGGTTGCTCAGGTTGACGACTTCAGTGTCAGCCATGGCCGAAACGCTGGCGGTCAGGAGAAGGGCAGTGAGCAGGGTGCGTAGGGACATGTCCGTTATCTCTGCGAGTCATTAGGCTGGATAGTGCCAGTTTGTCGGCCTGGCTGGTCGCAAATTGAATTCTAGACGGCAAAACACCCTGACATCGGGAGATGGCAGGGTGTTTATTTGTAGCAGATGGGAGGTTTAACCCCCGCGCACCATGTCCACATGCGGAATCCCGACTTCAAGGAATTCGTCACTGACGATCTTGAAGCCCAGTCGCTCATAGAACGGCGCTGCATACACCTGCGCACTCAGGAACTGCTTGGCCTGGCCGCGTTGCTCGGCCACGCCGATCACCGCTTCCATCAGCTTGTCGCCGACCTTCAGCCCGCGCCAGTCCTTGAGTACCGACACGCGTCCGATCTCGCCGCTGGGCAGCAGGCGCGCGGTGCCAATCGGAAAATCACCTTCGAATGCAAGAAAATGCACTGCGCCCGCGTCATCCGCGTCCCATTCCAGCTCCGGTGGAACCGATTGCTCAGCGATAAACACCGCTTCACGAATGCGCCGAATCTCGGCGATATCCTTTTGCCAGTCCGCGACACTTACGTGAATCTTATTCATCGGCAAATCCCAGGCTTCCTTGCTTGACCAATTCGCACAGCAGATCACGACCGTCTTCGTCCGCCAGCCACGGGCCGAGGTTTTCGGCGTGCAGGGCGTCGGCGGCGCAGATCAGCTTGAGCAGTTCGCGCAGCTTGCCCGGCAGGTAACGGCTTTGGCCGCTGGCGAACAGCAGCACATCATCGTCGACTTCCGACCAAGCCATGCGCGCGCTTGGGTTGCGCACCAGGATCGCGCCGTCTTGCAGGCTGTTGACGAAATCTTCTTCGCCCAATTCTTCACCGGCCACCAGTTCAGGATAGCGCGGTTCGGTCATGAACTGGCCAAACCAGGTCAGCAGCATGCGTTCGTCGCTCATGTGCTCGGCCAGCAGGCTCTTGAGGCGGTCAAGCGCGTCGCTCTGGATCTGGTGCGGGTCGCTGACCGGCTGGGCGTCGGCGTCGGTGTAGCGTTCTTCGTCAGTCAGGTATTGGCTGAGGAAGTCGGTGAAGTGGGTCAGCACTTCAGCGGCACTTGGCGCGCGGAAACCCACGGAGTAGGTCATGCAGTCATCTTCAGCAATACCGAAGTGCGCCAGGCGCGGCGGTAGGTAAAGCATGTCGCCCGGTTCCAGGACCCACTCGGCGCTCTCTTCGAATTCAGCGAGGATCCGCAGGTCGGCGTGCTGCAACAGCGGGCTTTCCGAGTTGCACATCTGGCCGATTTTCCAGTTGCGCTTGCCTTGGGCTTGCAGCAGGAACACATCGTAGTTGTCGAAGTGCGGACCGACGCTGCCACCCGGCGCGGCGAAGCTGATCATCACATCGTCGATGCGCCAGCTTGGCAGGAAGCGGAACTGCTCGAGCAATTCGGCCACTTCCGGCACGAACTGGTCAACGGCCTGCACCAGCAGGGTCCACTCACGCTCGGGCAGGGTGCTGAAGGCATCTTCAGCAAACGGGCCGCGGCGCAGTTCCCACGGACGCTCGCCGTGTTCGATCACCAGGCGCGACTCGACTTCTTCTTCCAGGGCCAGGCCGGCGAGTTCGTCGGCGTCGATCGGGCTTTCGAAATCAGGGATGGCTTGACGGATCAGCAGCGGCTTTTTCTGCCAGTAGTCGCGCAGGAATTCCCGTGCTGTGATGCCGCCCAGAAGTTGAAGAGGGATATCAGGATTCATGTGTAACCTATTGAAAAAAAGCACTTTTCAGACTGGAATAAAAACGCCCGGCGCGGCCGGGCGTCTCAAAGGGTCAAGCAGCGATCAGATACGCTTGGCTTGCTCTACAGCGTTGCCGATGTAGTTGGCCGGGGTCAGCAGTTTCAGCTCGGCCTTGGCCGCGGCTGGCATGTCCAGGCCGTCGATGAAAGTTTGCAGTGCGTCAGAGGTGATGCCCTTGCCGCGCGTCAACTCTTTCAGCTTCTCGTACGGGTTTTCGATGTTGTAGCGGCGCATCACGGTCTGGATCGGCTCGGCCAGGACTTCCCAGCACGCGTCCAGGTCAGCGGCGATCTTCTGCTCATTGAGCTCAAGCTTGCTGATGCCTTTGAGGCTGGCTTCGTACGCGATCACGCTGTGAGCGAAGCCCACGCCGAGGTTGCGCAGTACGGTGGAGTCGGTCAGGTCGCGCTGCCAGCGGGAGATCGGCAACTTGCTGGCCAGGTGCTGGAACAGGGCGTTGGCGATGCCGAGGTTGCCTTCGGAGTTTTCGAAGTCGATCGGGTTGACCTTGTGCGGCATGGTCGACGAACCGATTTCACCGGCAATGGTGCGCTGCTTGAAGTAGCCCAGGGAGATGTAGCCCCAGATATCGCGATCGAAGTCGATCAGGATGGTGTTGAAGCGCGCAATGGCGTCGAACAGCTCGGCGATGTAGTCGTGCGGCTCGATCTGCGTGGTGTACGGGTTGAAACCCAGGCCCAGCTCGTCTTCGATGAAGGCGCGGGCGTTGGCTTCCCAGTCGATCTCAGGGTAGGCCGACAGGTGGGCGTTGTAGTTGCCTACGGCGCCGTTGATCTTGCCCAGCAGCGGCACGGCCGCCACTTGAGCGATCTGACGCTCCAGGCGGTACACCACGTTGGCCAATTCTTTGCCCAGGGTGGTCGGCGACGCCGGCTGGCCGTGGGTGCGCGACAGCATCGGCACGTCGGCGAAGCGGATGGCCAGTTCGCGGATGGCGTTGGCGGTCTGGCGCATCAGCGGCAGCATCACGTCATCACGGCCTTCGCGCAGCATCAGGGCGTGGGACAGGTTGTTGATGTCCTCGCTGGTGCAGGCAAAGTGGATGAACTCGCTGACCTGGGCCAGTTCCGGCAGCTTGGCCGCTTGCTCTTTGAGCAGGTATTCGATGGCTTTGACGTCGTGGTTGGTGGTGCGCTCGATCTCTTTCACACGCTCGGCGTGCTCCAGGGAGAAGTTTTCCGCCAGGGTGTTCAATACAGCGTTGGCTTCGGCGGAAAACGCCGGCACTTCACTGATGGCAGGGTGAGCGGCCAGGCGCTGGAGCCAGCGCACTTCAACCAGCACGCGAGCACGGATCAGGCCGTATTCGCTGAAAATAGGGCGCAGGGCCTGGGTTTTGCCGGCGTAGCGGCCGTCAACAGGGGAAACCGCAGTGAGCGAAGAGAGCTGCATGGGGTGTTCTCGGACAGTCGGGCAACGAAATGGGGCGCGTATCATACATGAAAAAATCCGCCGGTCCGTCGCCAACTGACCGGCGTATTACGCGTAACGGCTTGAAAATAGCCTGCTGGTGCGACTTATTCGTTGCGCATCAACGGGTAAAGCTCTTTGAGCAATTTGCGGCGGCTGATCACCAACTGCCAACGATGACCGCCCAACTGACGCCACAACCGCGCCGAACGAATACCGGCCAGGAGCAGGGCGCGGATTTTCGAGGCGTTGTTCGGTTGCTGCAGGTTGCGCATGTCGCCGTGCACCTGGATCCGCTGGCGCAAGGTGCTCAAGGTGTCTTGGTACAGCGCACCACAGGCCGCGATCACGTTTTCGTGAGCTGGGCCGAAGTGTTCCACTTGGGATTGGATCTGCGGCAAGCGCTTGCCGATGACCTCCAGCATGTCGTCGCGCTTGGCCAGTTGACGCTCAAGGCCGAGCATCGACAGCGCATAGCGCAACGGCTCGCGCTGCAAGGTGCTCGGGTCGCGCTCAAGGGCGCCGATCAGCGCGCGGTAACCTTCACGCAGTGCGATATCGTCGCCGCCGTAGACTTCCAGCGTGTCCTTGGGGTCGCGGATCAGCAGGCTGCCGAGCATGCAGGTCAGGCCGGCTTCGGTGACCTGGCCGGTCTTGGCGATCTTGTCCACCAGCACGGCGGCGAGAAAGACCCCGCCCAGCGCCGTCAATTGCTCCTGGGTCGGGCTCATGCCGATTTGCTCCAGGCTTCGGCCACTTCGATCACGCCGCCGCCCAGGCAGATTTCACCGTCGTAGAACACCACCGACTGGCCAGGCGTGACCGCGCGTTGCGGGTCATCGAAGATAGCGCGGTAGCCGGTGGCGGTTTTTTCCAGGGTGCAGGATTGGTCGCTCTGGCGATAACGCACTTTGGCAGTCAGGCGGCGCGGGGTGCTCAGGTCGATCGGGTTGACCCAATAGATTTCCGAAGCGAGCAGGGCGCCGGAGAACAGCAGTGGATGCTCGTTGCCTTGGCCGACGATCAGCACGTTGTTTTCCAGGTCCTTGACCAGCACGTACCACGGCTCTTCACCTGCATCTTTCAAGCCGCCGATGCCCAGGCCCTGGCGTTGGCCGATGGTGTGGTACATCAGGCCATGGTGACGGCCGATGACTTCACCTTCGGTGGTGTGGATTTCGCCCGGTTGCGCTGGCAGGTACTGCTTGAGGAAGTCGCTGAAGCGGCGCTCGCCGATAAAGCAGATCCCGGTGGAATCCTTCTTCTTGGCGGTGGCCAGGCCGTGTTTCTCGGCAATCTTGCGCACTTCGGGTTTTTCCAGCTCGCCCACCGGGAACAGGGTCTTGGCGATCTGTTCACCGCCGACGGCGTGCAGGAAATAGCTCTGGTCCTTGTTCGGGTCCAGGCCCTTGAGCAGTTCGGTGCGGCCATCGATATCGCGACGGCGCACGTAGTGGCCAGTGGCGATCAAATCGGCGCCGAGCATCATGGCGTAGTCGAGGAACGCCTTGAACTTGATTTCACGGTTACACAGGATGTCCGGGTTCGGCGTGCGGCCGGCCTTGTATTCGGCCAGGAAGTGCTCGAACACGTTGTCCCAATACTCGGCGGCGAAGTTGGCGGTGTGCAGCTTGATACCGATCTTGTCGCACACGGCCTGGGCGTCCGCCAGGTCGTCCATGGCGGTGCAGTATTCCGTTCCATCGTCTTCTTCCCAGTTCTTCATGAACAGGCCTTCCACCTCATAACCCTGCTCCATGAGCAGAACGGCGGAAACGGAAGAATCCACGCCGCCGGACATGCCGACGATGACGCGCTTCTTTTGTGTGTCAGAAGGGGCTGGATCACGCATAGGGTTTCAACGGGTGTCTTGAAAAAGGACGCGATTCTATCAGGCTCAGGCCTTCAAGGCTAAAGAGAAGGGCGGATCAATTCGAGACTGTGGCGCTGACCGGCCAGATAATCATCGATACAGCGGATGATCAGCTCGCTGCGCCAGTCGTTGCGCAGTTCCATCAGTTCGTCACGGGTCAGCCAACGGGCGCGGAGGATGCCTTCGTCGAGTTGATAGTCTGGGTGGTGTTTCAAGGCCTTGGCGATGAAGCAGACACGTTGATAGGTCACACCGTTGCTGGGGGCGGTGTACAGGTAAATGCCGACGATGCCGGTGGCTTCGACGTCCCAGCCGGTTTCCTCGAGGGTTTCGCGCACGGCGGCTTCCGTGAGGGTTTCATGCGGGTCGAGGTGGCCGGCGGGCTGGTTGAGCACGGCGCAGCCGCCCTTGAGTTCCTCCACCATGAGGAAGCGGCCGTTGTCCTCAACGATAGTGGCGACGGTGATGTGGGGTTGCCAGGTCATAAGCGGCCTCGAGGATGATGTGGCTGGAGAAACTTGGTCAATGTGTGGCTTGCCTGCGATGGCGGTGGGTCAGTTGCAGCTATATCGGCTGGCAGACAGCTATCGCAGGCAAGCCAGCTCCCACATTTTGATTGGGGTTCTTCAGTGAGTCTGCATAAGCAATCTGCATGATGAACCTGACATTTTATGATTTTACGGATGCCAGGGCCTGGCGCAGTTTACCTCTTCAAGTCAATTTGGAGAGTGTCATGAGTCCGGTTGCCCACAAAAGCTACGAAGTACGTCTCACCTCGCCGCTACCCATTGCCTTCATTCTGCTGTGGAGTTCCGGTTATATCGGCGGCGCCTTCGGCGTGCGTTATGGCGAGCCGTTCACCATGACGTTCTACCGATTTGGCCTGGCGGCGCTGGTTTTCCTGGGAGTTGCACTCGCGATTAATGCGCAATGGCCGAAAAAGCTGAAGCCTTACCTTCACGCTGCTGCAGTTGGGTTACTTCTGCAGGCGTTGCAGTTCGGTGGCCTGTACACCGGCATCAGTCAGGGCGTTCCAGCAGGGCAAGCCGCGCTGATCGTCGGGCTGATGCCGGTATTTGTCGTGGTCGGTGCTTTTTTCTTTTTAGGTGAGCAATTGAGTTGGCGCGACCTGCCGGGGTCCATCCTGGGCGTCGGCGGTGTGGTTATTGTCGTAGCCAGCAGCCTTTTCGGCTCCGAGGCGTCACTAGCCGGATATGGCGCAGTGGGCCTGGCGTTGTTGGGTATCACGTTAGGCACGCTCTATCAGAAGCGTTTTCTAGGTGGCGTGAACCTGTGGGTGGGCTGCTTCATTCAGATGGTTGTCGCGTCGCTGGTTATGTTGCTGCTGGCCTACACCACCGAAACCATGCGCGTGACCGAATGGGCGCCATTTGCAGCGTCGATAGCCTGGATCACGTTGATGAACTCCGTTGGGGCGCTAACGCTGCTGTATTTGATGATTCGCCGGGGGGAGGCAAGTAAGGCGACTAACTTGTTTCATGTTATTCCGGCGGTCACGCAGATCATGGCGTCGCTAGTGTTGGGTGAAGTGCCGAGTGCGGTGGCGATTGTGGGGTTTGTTGTTTCGGCGGTTGGGGTTTATTTGATGAATCATTTGCGGGCGAAGTGAGTGGTATTGACAGAAACGCCAGGTGCCTTGCACTAATGTTTGGCGTATTTACTCACTCGCATTGGTGTGTCATGAGAGTCAATCTTGATATTCAGTCGCTGCGCAGTTTTCTCAAGGTCGCTGAGTTGGGTAGTTTTACTCGGGCCGCGCAGGCGCTGAGCCTGACTCAGCCGGCGATCAGTCAGCAGATTCGGCGGTTGGAGGATTTGCTAGGTGTCGAGCTTTTTGCTCGCGACAACCGTCAGGTGTTGCTCACGCTTGAGGGTGAGCGCCTGACCGGCTACGCCCAGCAGATGGTTAGCGTCAACGATAAAGTGGGGAGCCTGTTTGATGTCAGTCGCACTCAGGAGTCCGTGACGCTGGGCATTCCCGAGTATTTCAGCGAGGAGATCCTGCAGCGTGTTATTCCTGCTGTCGTGCTTGAATTGCCCGCAGTGCGAATTGTGGTCAAAGTGGCGCGATCCACAGTGCTCGCGGAGGCTTTCAATGAGGGGCGAGTCGATATTCTCCTGATGATTGACGAGTTGAAAAAAGTCGCTGGACAGCCTTTGCACGAGCTTTCGTTGGTATGGCTGGGTGGTGAGCGTGGAGCAGCCCTGTTGGCTGGTCAGGAAGTGGCGCTGGCCTTGTTCAAGGCGCCCTGCGTGTTCAGGAGCCTGGCGATTCGACGCCTTGAAGAGAGTGGAGTCAAATGGCGCTGTGTGTACGAGTGTGAAGACCTGATGTCATTGCGTTCGGCGGTCCACGCAGGGGTTGGCGTGACGCTTCTGCCTTGGTTCGCCCAAGTGCAGGGCTTGAATAAGCTGGACGCGCTCGCGCATTTTCCGGCGTTGCCCGGATTTGGTGTGGAGCTTAAGCAGAGGGTGGGCTGGGAGCCTTGGTACAGGCCTCAGTTGTTAGCAATTATCGAGGCGGCGTGGCGCGAGGAGTACGGCGCTGCATGAATGCTAAAAACACAAACCCCGGCACCAGGCCGGGGTTTATGATGTCACCTCACAACCTTACTTCAACTTGGCAATCGCCGCATTGAGGGTGTTGCTCGGGCGCATGGCCTTGCTGGTCAGCTCCGGGTTCGGCGCGTAGTAGCCACCGATGTCCACTGGCTTGCCCTGTACTGCGTTGAGCTCGGCGACGATGGTCGCTTCGTTCGCGGTCAGGGTTTTTGCCAGTTCGCCGAACTGCGCTTGCAGTGCAGTGTCTTCGCTCTGGGCGGCCAGGGCTTGAGCCCAGTACAGCGCCAGGTAGAAGTGGCTGCCGCGGTTGTCGATGTTGCCGACTTTGCGCGATGGCGACTTGTTGTTGTCGAGGAACTGGCCGGTGGCCTGATCCAGGGTCTTGGACAGTACCAGGGCTTTCGGGTTGTTGTACGTCACACCCAAATGCTCAAGGGAAGCGGCCAGGGCCAGGAACTCGCCCAGGGAATCCCAGCGCAGGAAGTTCTCTTCCACCAGTTGCTGCACGTGCTTTGGAGCCGAACCGCCGGCGCCGGTTTCGAACAGGCCACCGCCGTTCATCAGTGGCACGATAGACAGCATCTTGGCGCTGGTACCCAGTTCCATGATCGGGAACAGGTCGGTCAGGTAGTCGCGCAGTACGTTGCCGGTCACCGAGATGGTGTCCAGGCCCTTGCGGGTGCGCTCCAGGGTGAACTTCATCGCGTCGACCGGCGACATGATGCGGATGTCCAGGCCTTCGGTATTGTGGTCTTTCAGGTAAGCCTGAACTTTCTCGACCACGACGCCGTCGTGAGCACGCTTAGGGTCCAGCCAGAAAATAGCCGGGGTGTTGCTGGCGCGGGCACGGTTGACGGCCAGTTTGACCCAGTCCTGGATCGGCGCGTCTTTGGTCTGGCACATGCGGAAGATGTCGCCGGCTTCGACTTTCTGTTCCATCAGCAGGTTGCCCTTGCTGTCGGTGACGCGGACTACGCCGTCAGCCTTGATCTGGAACGTCTTGTCGTGGGAGCCGTACTCTTCGGCTTTTTTCGCCATCAGGCCAACGTTCGGCACGCTGCCCATGGTAGTTGGGTCGAAGGCGCCATTGGCCTTGCAGTCTTCGATGACCGCTTGATAGATGGTGGCGTAGCAGCGATCCGGGATCACGGCCTTGGTGTCGTGCAGCTGGCCGTCGGTGCCCCACATCTTGCCGGAGTCACGGATCATGGCTGGCATCGAGGCGTCGACGATGACGTCGCTCGGCACGTGCAGGTTGGTGATGCCTTTGTCGGAGTTGACCATCGCCAGGGAAGGGCGAGCCGCGTAAACGGCCTGGATGTCAGCTTCGATCTGCGCTTGCTGGTCGGCCGGCAGGGCCTTGATGCGAGCGTACAGGTCGCCGATGCCGTTGTTCAGGTTGAAGCCGATCTGCTCCAGCACGGTGGCGTGCTTGGCCAGGGCGTCTTTATAGAACTCGGCAACGATCTGGCCGAACATGATCGGGTCGGAGACCTTCATCATGGTGGCTTTCAGGTGAACCGACAGCAGCACGCCTTGCTTCTTGGCGTCTTCGATTTCAGCGGCGATGAACGCACGCAGGGCTTTCTTGCTCAGTACGGCGGTGTCGATGATTTCGCCGGCCTGTACCGAAGTCTTTTCTTTCAGGACAGTCGCGGTGCCGTCTTGAGCGATCAGCTCGATTTTGACAGCGTCAGCGGCTTCGATTTGCACGGCTTTTTCGCTGCCGTAGAAATCGCCACTGTTCATGTGGGCAATGTGCGACTTGGAGTCCGCAGCCCAGGCGCCCATCTTGTGCGGGTGCTTGCGTGCGTAGTTCTTGACCGACAGCGGTGCGCGGCGGTCGGAGTTGCCTTCGCGCAGTACCGGGTTCACGGCGCTGCCCTTGACCTTGTCGTAACGTGCACGGGTTTCTTTTTCCGCATCGGTGGTTACGGTTTCCGGGTAGTCCGGCAGGGCGTAGCCCTGGGCCTGCAGTTCCTTGATCGCGGCTTGCAGCTGCGGGGTCGAGGCGCTGATGTTAGGCAGCTTGATGATGTTGGCTTCAGGCGTAACGGCCAGGTCGCCCAGTTCGGCGAGGTGGTCCGGGATAGCCTTGGCGCCCAGTTGCTCGGGGAAGCTTGCGAGGATGCGCGCGGCGAGGGAGATGTCGCGGGTTTCCACGGCAATATCAGCGGAAGCGGTGAAGGCCTCTACGATAGGCAGCAGTGAATAGGTGGCGAGGGCCGGGGCTTCGTCGGTGAAGGTGTAGATGATCTTCGAGCGGGTGGGCATATTCGGATTAACTCTCTTCTTTGCTGAAAGCGTGCGCAGAAACTCGAGATGCGCCGGGTGGAGCGCGTTCGTTCAAAGTCATCCATGAGCGAAATGTCGAGGTTTCTTCGCGGTGATGTTGGGTTGCATCAGTCGAGCGTCAAGCGTTTGGACTATTGTAATAGTCCTGCTTTCTGGCTGAGGGCTTCTGTCTAGAGCGGTCAACCGTCGTGACTCTTTGGTCAGCGGCGGCATTATACATAGGTCGCTATGCTTACGCCGAGCCTTCATACAAAAGGTGTGTCGTCCATTGGTCTAAAGGTCGCAGGGCCCAGGTTGCTGCCAAAGTCGCACGATATGCTCAAGATTGGCGATTTGCCTTTGCTTTCAGGCTTGTAGGCGACAAATTATGCTGTTTTCGATGCAAATGAGCATGGCGTGAGGTTTCAGTCGCCATTTATCTGGAGTAGGCTCGAACGCAGCCAGATGTTCAATCCATAGATGGAGTTCAGCATGGGATACAAGAAGATTCAGGTTCCGGCAGTCGGCGACAAAATCACCGTCAATGCAGACCATTCTCTCAATGTTCCTGACCAACCGATCATTCCTTATATCGAAGGTGACGGTATCGGCGTCGACATCAGCCCGGTGATGATCAAGGTGGTCGACGCAGCTGTTGAAAAGGCCTACGGCGGCAAGCGAAAAATCTCCTGGATGGAGGTATATGCCGGTGAAAAGGCGACTCAAGTCTACGACCAGGACACCTGGCTGCCTCAGGAAACCCTGGATGCGGTCAAGGATTACGTGGTTTCCATCAAAGGGCCGCTTACCACACCGGTCGGCGGCGGCATCCGTTCGTTGAACGTGGCCCTGCGCCAACAACTCGATCTATATGTGTGCCTGCGCCCGGTGCGTTGGTTCGAAGGCGTACCCAGCCCGGTCAAGAAGCCTGGCGATGTGGACATGACCATCTTCCGTGAAAACTCCGAAGACATTTACGCCGGGATCGAGTGGAAGGCCGGTTCGCCCGAGGCGATCAAGGTGATCAAGTTCCTCAAGGAAGAAATGGGCGTGACCAAGATCCGTTTCGACCAGGATTGCGGGATTGGCGTGAAGCCCGTCTCCAAGGAAGGGACCAAGCGCCTGGCGCGTAAAGCCCTGCAATATGTAGTGGATAACGACCGCGACTCACTGACCATCGTGCACAAAGGCAACATCATGAAGTTCACCGAAGGGGCCTTCAAGGAGTGGGCCTATGAAGTGGCAGCTGAAGAATTTAGCGCGACGCTGCTGGATGGCGGCCCGTGGATGCAGTTCAAGAACCCCAAGACCGGCAAGAACGTGGTGGTCAAGGACGCCATTGCCGACGCCATGCTCCAGCAGATCCTGCTGCGTCCGGCCGAGTATGATGTGATCGCGACGCTTAACCTGAATGGGGATTACCTGTCTGACGCCTTGGCGGCGGAGGTGGGCGGTATCGGTATTGCGCCGGGCGCGAACCTGTCGGACACCGTGGCGATGTTCGAGGCGACCCACGGTACTGCGCCTAAATATGCGGGCAAGGATCAGGTGAATCCGGGATCGTTGATTTTGTCGGCCGAGATGATGCTGCGGCACATGGGTTGGACCGAGGCGGCGGATTTGATCATCAAGGGCACCAATGGCGCGATTTCGGCCAAGACGGTGACCTATGACTTCGAGCGTCTGATGGACGGTGCCACCCTGGTTTCTTCGTCTGGCTTCGGGGATGCGCTGATCTCGCATATGTAAGGCGACGGGGGGTAAAAAACCGGCCATACCGTAAACGGAATGGCCGGTTTTTTATTGGGCGTCTATTCGGTAGCCGAATAGGCTAATTGCTCTTTTGAATTATGAGCGACTTTGGTTGTGCCGATGGTGACTGGCGCACTGATTTCGATTGCGTGCTTGCCTTTGGGCCCCTGAATAATGTCAAAGGAGACCGGCTGCCCCGCTTTCAGCGTTTTATAACCGTCCATTTTGATCGCTGAGTAATGCGCAAAAAGGTCTTCATCCTTGCCGTCTTCAATAATGAAGCCGTACCCTTTGGCATTGTTGAACCACTTGACCTTACCGCTTGCCATGCCCATATCCCTCTGCACCAGACTCCATCACTGGAGTATCATCCAGTTTATCCGTCCTAACCCGAATAAATAAGGTTGACTGCGCGGACCTTTTTTACCCACTGTGGGTTCTATTGGTTGTAACACCGTTTCGCCGATAGTCAAGGCGACCAGTCGGTCAGAGTTGAAATTCTGACAGGTCGCCCCCACCACTGTATTTGAACCACTGACGAACCTTTCTTTCCATGCATGCAAACAGCCAGATTCGACTAACATTCAATCAGGATCGACCGGATCAGGAACATGATGACGACGGTTCTGCAGGCATTGCTGTTCAGGAGGCCAAGCCTGCCTTACAGGCGCCGCCGATGTACAAGGTGGTTTTGTTCAATGATGACTACACACCGATGGATTTCGTGGTCGAAGTACTCGAGGTGTTTTTTAACCTGAACCGCGAGTTGGCGACCAAGGTAATGCTGGCCGTTCACACAGAAGGACGGGCAGTATGTGGAGTGTTTACCCGCGACATCGCCGAGACAAAGGCCATGCAGGTCAACCAGTACGCCAGGGAAAGCCAGCATCCGCTACTCTGTGAAATCGAGAAGGACGGTTAACGCCGACCACTTGGGTATGAGGTGAAGCTATGTTAAACCGCGAGCTCGAAGTCACCCTCAATCTTGCCTTCAAGGAGGCTCGTTCGAAGCGTCATGAATTCATGACCGTCGAACACCTGCTGTTGGCACTTTTGGACAATGAAGCTGCCGCCACCGTTTTGCGTGCGTGCGGCGCCAACCTCGACAAACTCAAGCATGACCTGCAGGAGTTTATCGACTCCACGACGCCACTTATTCCAGTCCACGATGAAGACCGTGAAACCCAGCCAACCCTGGGCTTCCAGCGGGTGCTTCAGCGTGCCGTGTTCCATGTTCAGAGCTCCGGTAAGCGTGAAGTCACGGGCGCCAATGTGCTTGTGGCGATTTTCAGCGAACAGGAAAGCCAGGCAGTGTTCCTGCTCAAACAGCAGAGCGTTGCCCGTATCGATGTCGTCAACTACATCGCCCACGGTATCTCCAAGGTGCCTGGGCACGGCGATCATTCCGAGGGTGAGCAGGATATGCAGGACGACGAGGGCGGTGAGTCTTCTTCTTCGGGCAATCCACTGGATGCCTATGCCAGCAACCTCAACGAACTGGCGCGCCAGGGGCGGATCGATCCGCTGGTGGGGCGTGAGCTTGAAGTTGAGCGCGTGGCGCAGATCCTTGCCCGTCGTCGCAAGAACAACCCGTTGCTGGTGGGTGAGGCGGGCGTGGGTAAAACCGCGATTGCCGAAGGCCTGGCCAAGCGCATCGTGGACAACCAGGTGCCGGACCTGCTGGCCAACAGTGTCGTCTACTCCTTGGACCTGGGCGCGTTGCTCGCCGGGACCAAGTACCGTGGCGATTTCGAGAAGCGCTTCAAGGCGCTGCTTGGTGAGCTGAAAAAACGCCCGCAGGCGATCCTGTTCATCGACGAAATCCACACCATCATTGGCGCCGGTGCGGCGTCCGGTGGCGTGATGGACGCCTCGAACCTGCTCAAGCCGCTGCTGTCGTCGGGTGATATCCGTTGCATCGGCTCTACCACCTTCCAGGAGTTTCGCGGCATCTTCGAAAAAGACCGTGCCCTGGCGCGTCGTTTCCAGAAGGTCGACGTGTCCGAGCCTTCGGTTGAAGATACTATCGGCATCCTGCGAGGGCTCAAGGGGCGTTTCGAAGCGCACCATGGCATCGAGTACACCGATGAAGCCCTGCGTTCGGCGGCTGAGCTGGCGTCGCGCTACATCAATGACCGGCACATGCCGGACAAGGCCATCGACGTGATCGACGAGGCGGGTGCCTACCAGCGCCTGCAGCCGGTCGAGAAGCGTGTGAAGCGCATCGACGTGCCTCAGGTCGAGGACATCGTGGCGAAGATCGCGCGGATTCCGCCTAAGCACGTCAACAGTTCCGATAAGGAGCTGCTGCGTAACCTGGAGCGTGACCTCAAGCTGACCGTGTTCGGCCAGGATGCGGCCATCGATGCGCTGTCCACCGCGATCAAGTTGTCGCGTGCGGGCCTCAAGTCGCCGGACAAACCGGTTGGTTCGTTCCTGTTCGCCGGCCCGACCGGCGTCGGTAAGACCGAAGCGGCGCGGCAGTTGGCCAAGGCCATGGGCATTGAGCTGGTGCGTTTCGACATGTCCGAGTACATGGAGCGTCACACCGTGTCGCGCCTGATCGGTGCGCCTCCGGGCTATGTCGGTTTCGACCAGGGCGGTCTGTTGACCGAGGCGATCACCAAGCAACCGCATTGCGTGTTGCTGCTCGATGAAATCGAGAAGGCTCACCCGGAAGTCTTCAACCTGCTGTTGCAGGTGATGGATCACGGGACCCTCACCGATAACAACGGGCGCAAGGCGGACTTCCGCAATGTGATCGTGATCATGACCACCAACGCCGGTGCCGAAACGGCTGCGCGGGCTTCGATCGGCTTCAGCCATCAGGATCACTCTTCCGATGCAATGGAAGTGATCAAGAAGAGCTTCACGCCGGAGTTCCGCAACCGTCTGGACACCATTATCCAGTTTGGTCGCCTCAGTCATGAGGTCATCAAAAGCGTGGTGGACAAGTTCCTCACCGAGCTTCAGGCGCAGTTGGAAGACAAGCGCGTGCAGCTGGATGTCACGGAAGCGGCGCGCAGTTGGATCGCCGAGGGTGGCTACGATGCGGCAATGGGCGCACGCCCAATGGCGCGTCTGATCCAGGACAAGATCAAGCGGCCATTGGCCGAAGAGATCCTGTTCGGCGAACTTTCCGACCATGGCGGCGTGGTGCACATCGACCTGAAGGATGGCGAGCTGACCTTCGAGTTCGAAACCACGGCTGAAATGGCCTGATCGATAGCTGCAATAAAGCAAAGGCGCCGAAAGGCGCCTTTTTGCTGTCTGTGTGGGCTGTGGTGATTGTTAAATAGCGCGCACACAAAAACGCCCGGCATAACCGGGCGTCTTGTATTGACTTGCTTAGCGAGCGCGGTAAGTGATGCGCCCTTTGCTCAAGTCATAGGGCGTCAGCTCGACGCGCACTTTGTCACCGGTAAGAATACGAATGTAGTTCTTGCGCATCTTGCCGGAGATATGCGCGGTTACGACGTGCCCATTTTCCAACTCCACACGAAACATGGTGTTGGGCAGGGTGTCGACGACAGTGCCTTCCATTTCGAAGCTGTCTTCTTTCGACATGCAGTAAAGCCCTCGGTATCCAGTGAATGGCCCGGTGCAACTGCGCCAGGCAAAAGCGGCGTGCATTGTGCCCGAAAAAGGGTGTTTAAGCCAAGGGGTTCTAGTTAAGCACGACCCATCTTTGATTAATCAGCAGTTCTATGGGCCGATATTGGGTCTTGTAGTTCATCTTTTTGCAGTTCTTGATCCAGTAGCCGAGGTACACCGCCTCCAGTTCCAGGCGCAGTGCTTCGCCGATTTGCCACAGGATTGCAAAGCGTCCCAGGCTGCGACGCTCCTCGGCAGGCTCGTAGAAGGTGTAGACCGCCGACAGGCCGTTAGGCAGCAAATCGGTCACGGCCACTGCCACTAACCGGCCGTCGGCGCGAAATTCATAGAAGCGTGAAAAGGGCAGGTCGCGTACCAGGAACGTGGAGAATTGGTCGCGACTGGGCGGAAACATATCGCCGTCGGCGTGGCGCTCTTCGATGTAGCGCTGGTACAGATCGAAGTACTCCTCGGTGAAGCGTGGCTTGGCCGGCATCACCGTCAGGTCGGCATTGCGCTTGAGGATGCGTTTCTGGTTACGGTCCGGCAGAAACTGCGCCACGGGAATACGTGCCGGGACGCAGGCATTACAGTTCTGGCAATGAGGCCGGTACAGATGATCGCCGCTGCGCCGAAAGCCCATCTCCGACAGGTCGGCATACACATGCACGTCCATAGGCTGGCTGGGGTCGAGGAACAGTGTGGTGGCCTGCTCGTCGGGCAGATAGCTGCAAGAGTGGGGTTGAGTGGCATAAAACTTCAAACGCGCCAACTCGGTCATGATCAACCCTCGGATAAGCTTTGAAATAAGTGTAAGCCAGGAGCGCGGAAGTCGCCTAGGAAACCCACGGTCCAGCGCTGGGCTGATCCAGATGGTCGCGCAGGAAACCTGCGAAGTCGCTGCGGGATATGGCACGGGCGCCCAGGCTGTGGAGGTGATCGTTGGGCATCTGGCAGTCGATCAATACAAAACCCCATTCCTGTAGCTGGCGGGTCAGCGTGGCAAAGCCGAACTTCGAGGCGTTGTCGGCGCGGCTGAACATGGACTCGCCAAAAAAAAGCTGGCCCATCGCCAAGCCATACAAGCCACCCACCAGTTTGCCGTCGTCCCACACCTCCACCGAATGCGCGTAGCCGCGCTGGTGCAGCTCCAGGTAAGCGCTCTGGATGCTTTCGGTGATCCAGGTGCCGTCGGCATAGGCGCGCGGTGCGGCGCAGGCCTGGATGACGGCGGCAAAATCCTGATCGAAGGTCACGGTGTAGCGCTGCTGGCGCAACAGCTTGCCCAGGCTGCGGGAGACATGCAGCTCGTCGGGGAATATGACGGTGCGCGGGTCGGGCGACCACCAGAGGATCGGTTGACCCTCCGAAAACCACGGAAAGCAGCCATGGCGATAGGCGTGTACCAGGCGTTCGGCCGAAAGATCGCCGCCAGCCGCCAGCAGCCCATTGGGTTCGCGCATGGCTTTGGCCAGGGGAGGGAATGTCAGTGAGTCGCGTTGTAACCAGGTCAGCATGGCATCCAGGCTTACGGAAGGGGAGGGGAGTGGCAGGTATGACACCTGTCTGCGCAGTGCTGATTATTGTCGACACGGCGCCATCGGGCCAGCCCGAATCGGCTATTGAGGTGGATTAGCGTGAGCGGGTGTTTCTGCAACTCTGTGCCGGCGACGTGGTCGTAATCGGGTCTGTGCCATGCAGGCCATTTGCCAAGCTTGCCTGGATTGATAAAAACAGCGCATAAGCCTTTGTCAGCAAAGACAATGCATGCTCAAATTGAACATGTTGTGACACAAAATTGGCTATGCTGCCGAGTAAAAGGCGAGGGCGTGGCATCGCTGGCACAAACCCGTACAATGCGGGCATTGTGGCGCTTTCGTCATTTCATCCAGCAAGCGCCCAATGTTAAAAGTAGATTCAACGACGCTCGTTCATTTTTCAGCTGCTCGGATTGGGCAGTATTTGCAGTCATTCAACAGATGGACGCGCTAAAGGCGCAGGAAAAGACCCGTTTTGAAGAAATCCGCCGCAACACCTAAAGCAGCAGTCGTGCCGGCCTGGCGCCAGCACCTGCATTATCGCCTCAAGGAAGGTGCGCTGATCGCGATCGGCGCGCTGTGCCTGTTCCTGATGATGGCCTTGCTCACGTACGGCAAGGACGACCCGGGCTGGAGCCACAACAGCAAGATCGAAGACGTGCAGAACTTCGGTGGGCCTGCCGGTTCCTACAGCGCCGATATCCTGTTCATGGTGCTGGGTTACTTCGCCTATATCTTCCCGTTGCTGCTGGCGATCAAGACCTGGCAGATCTTTCGCCAGCGTCATGAACCGTGGCAGTGGAGCGGTTGGTTGTTCTCCTGGCGCCTGATCGGCCTGGTGTTCCTCGTTCTGTCCGGCGCAGCCCTGGCCCATATCCATTTCCATGCCCCTACCGGCTTGCCGGCGGGCGCGGGCGGGGCGTTGGGCGAAAGCCTGGGTGATCTGGCACGCAGGACCCTGAATATCCAGGGCAGCACCCTGATGTTCATCGCCTTGTTCCTGTTCGGTCTCACCGTGTTCACCGACCTGTCGTGGTTCAAGGTGATGGACGTGACCGGCAAGATCACCCTCGACCTGCTGGAGCTGTTCCAGGGCGCCGCCAACCGCTGGTGGGCGGCCCGTGTCGATCGCAAGCGCATGGTTGCCCAACTGCGTGAGGTGGACACCCGCGTCAACGAAGTGGTGGCCCCGACCACGCCGGACCGGCGCGAACAGGCCAAGGTCAAGGAGCGCCTCATTGAGCGCGAGCAGGCCCTGAGCAAACACATGTCGGACCGCGAGAAGCAGGTGCCGCCGGTGATCGCCCCTGCACCGCCCAAGGCTCCTGAGCCCAGCCATCGCGTACAGAAAGAGAAACAGGCGCCGCTGTTCGTCGACAGTGCCGTCGAAGGCACCTTGCCGCCGATCTCGATCCTCGACCCGGCCGAAAAGAAACAACTCAACTATTCCCCGGAATCCCTGGCGGCCGTCGGCCACCTGCTGGAAATCAAGCTCAAGGAGTTCGGCGTCGAAGTGTCGGTGGACTCGATCCATCCCGGCCCGGTGATTACCCGTTACGAAATCCAGCCGGCCGCCGGCGTCAAGGTCAGCCGCATTTCCAACCTGGCGAAGGACTTGGCCCGCTCCCTGGCCGTGACCAGCGTGCGCGTGGTGGAAGTCATCCCCGGCAAGACCACCGTGGGTATCGAGATCCCCAACGAAGACCGCCAGATCGTGCGCTTCTCCGAGGTGCTGTCGACCCCGGAATACGACAACTTCAAGTCGCCGGTCACCTTGGCCCTGGGCCACGACATCGGCGGCAAGCCGGTGATCACCGACCTGGCGAAGATGCCTCACCTGCTGGTGGCCGGTACCACCGGTTCCGGTAAGTCGGTGGGTGTGAACGCAATGATCCTGTCGATCCTGTTCAAGTCCGGCCCGGAAGACGCCAAGCTGATCATGATCGACCCGAAGATGTTGGAACTGTCGATCTACGAAGGCATTCCGCATTTGCTGTGCCCGGTGGTCACCGACATGAAGGACGCCGCCAACGCCCTGCGCTGGAGCGTGGCCGAGATGGAACGCCGCTACAAACTGATGGCGAAGATGGGCGTGCGTAACCTGTCGGGTTTCAACGCCAAGATCAAGGAAGCCCAAGAGCGTGGCGAGACCATTGATGACCCGCTGTACAAACGCGAAAGCATCCATGACGAAGCACCGAAGCTGACCAAGCTGCCGACCATCGTGGTGGTGGTCGACGAATTCGCCGACATGATGATGATCGTCGGCAAGAAGGTCGAAGAACTGATCGCACGTATTGCCCAGAAAGCCCGTGCCGCCGGTATCCACTTGATCCTCGCCACCCAGCGTCCATCGGTGGACGTGATCACGGGCTTGATCAAGGCCAACATTCCGACGCGCATGGCGTTCCAGGTGTCGAGCAAGATCGACTCGCGGACCATCATCGACCAGGGCGGCGCCGAACAACTGCTCGGCCACGGTGACATGCTCTACATGCCGCCGGGCACCAGCCTGCCAATCCGGGTCCACGGCGCCTTCGTTTCCGATGACGAAGTGCACCGTGTCGTTGAAGCCTGGAAACTGCGTGGCGCACCCGAGTACAACGACGACATCCTTAACGGCGTCGAAGAAGCCGGCAGCGGCTTTGAAAACGGCGGCGGCGGGGGTGACGACGATGCTGAAACCGACGCGCTGTACGACGAGGCCGTGGCCTTTGTGCTGGAAAGCCGTCGTGCGTCGATTTCCGCGGTGCAGCGTAAACTGAAAATCGGCTATAACCGCGCCGCCCGCATGATCGAAGCCATGGAAATGGCCGGCGTCGTGACCGCAATGAACACCAACGGCTCGCGTGAAGTCATCGCCCCTGGGCAGATGCGCGACTGATCCCGTGCCGCGTGGCAACACGCGGCACGCCCTGAACACTCAATGAGGACTCCCATGCGCCTTATCCGCATGCTGTTGTTGCCGGCTCTGGCCTTGACCGCTGTTTCGGCCCACGCTGATCCGGCCTCCGTCGCCAGCCTGAAGAACCTGTTGGACAAATCCCAGACCCTGACCGCGCGCTTCTCCCAGCTGACCCTGGATGCTGGCGGCACCCAGTTGCAGGAAACCGCAGGTGAAATGGCCGTGCAGCGTCCTGGCCTGTTCTACTGGCACACTGAAGGCAAGGCCGAGCAGACCATCGTGTCTGACGGCCAGAAGGTCACCCTGTGGGACCCGGACCTGGAGCAGGCGACCATCAAGAAGCTCGACCCGCGCCTGAACCAGACCCCGGCGCTGCTGCTGTCGGGTGATGTGTCGAAAATCAACGACAGCTTCGACATCACCTCCAAGCAAACCAGCAACGTGATCGAGTTCACCCTCAAGCCGAAATCCAAGGACACGCTGTTCGACACGCTGTCCCTGTCGTTCGGCAATGGCGTGATCAACAACATGCGCCTGGTCGACAGCGTCGGCCAACGCACCGACATCCTGTTCTCCGGGGTCAAGGCCAACCAGCCGGTGCCTGCCTCCAAGTTCAAGTTCGACATCCCCAAGGGTGCCGATGTGATCCAGGAATAAATCGCTGCCCATGGACCTGTTTCGAAGTGACCCGATTGCCCAGCCACTGGCCGCGCGCTTGCGTTCGACCAACCTGGACGAGTACGTCGGTCAGGAGCACCTGCTCGCTCGCGGCAAGCCTTTGCGCGAAGCCCTGGAGCAGGGTGCGCTGCACTCGATGATTTTCTGGGGGCCGCCGGGGGTGGGCAAGACTACCCTGGCGCGGCTGCTGGCGAAGGTCTCGGATGCGCACTTCGAAACGGTCTCGGCGGTACTGGCGGGGGTCAAGGAGATCCGCCAGGCGGTGGAAGTCGCCAAGCAGCAGGCCGGCCAATACGGCAAGCGCACCATCCTGTTTGTCGATGAAGTGCACCGCTTCAACAAGTCGCAGCAGGATGCGTTCCTGCCTTATGTGGAAGACGGCACGCTGATTTTTATCGGCGCCACCACGGAAAACCCTTCGTTTGAATTGAACAACGCCTTGCTGTCGCGTGCGCGGGTCTATGTGCTCAAAAGCCTGGACGAGGCGGCGATGCAGAAGTTGCTGCACCGTGCTCTGAGTGAAGACAAAGGGCTGGGCAAACGGCAACTGAGTGTGAGCGAAGAGGGCTTCAAGATTCTGCTCACCGCCGCCGATGGTGACGGCCGCCGCTTTCTCAACCTGGTGGAGAACGCCTCCGACCTGGCCGAAGACGGCAGCGAGATCGGCGTCGACCTCCTGCAAAGCCTGCTCGGCGACACGCGTCGGCGCTTCGACAAGGGTGGCGAAGCTTTCTACGACCAGATTTCGGCGCTGCATAAATCCGTGCGCGGCTCCAACCCGGACGGCGCGCTGTACTGGTTCGCGCGCATGATCGACGGCGGCTGCGACCCGCTGTACCTCGCACGCCGCGTGGTGCGCATGGCCAGCGAAGACATCGGCAACGCCGACCCGCGCGCCTTGAGCCTGTGCCTCGCCGCCTGGGATGTGCAGGAGCGCCTCGGCAGCCCGGAAGGCGAGTTGGCGGTGGCCCAGGCCATCACCTACCTGGCCTGTGCGCCGAAAAGCAACGCGGTGTACATGGGCTTCAAGTCCGCCCTGCGCGCCGCCGCCGAGTACGGCTCCCTCGAAGTGCCGATGCACCTGCGCAACGCGCCGACCAAGCTGATGAAACAGTTGGGCTACGGTGATGAATACCGCTACGCCCACGATGAACCGGACGCCTATGCGGCCGGTGAAGACTACTTCCCCGATGACCTTGAGCCACTCCCGCTCTATCAGCCGGTGCCCCGTGGCCTGGAGCTGAAGATCGGCGAAAAGCTCAATCACCTCGCCCAACTCGATCGACTCAGCCCCAGACAGCGGAGAAAGTAGTGTTCAAGACGATTCTTGCCGTGTCCGCAGCCGGCATCGCTGGTACATTATTGCGTTTCGCCGCTGGCACATGGGTCAGCGCCAATTGGCCGAAGCATTTTTATGCGGCGACCCTGGCGGTCAACCTGGTCGGCTGCCTGATCATCGGGCTGTTGTACGGCTGGTTCCTGTTGCGCCCGGAAGTACCGATTGAAATTCGCGCCGGCTTGATCGTCGGCTTTGTAGGCGGTCTGACGACCTTTTCATCCTTTTCACTGGACACGCTGCGCCTGCTGGAAAGCGGGCAGGCTCTGATAGCCTTCGGGTACTTGGGCATCAGCGTGTTCGGCGGGCTGCTCGCCACCTGGGCTGGCCTGTCCTTGACCAAACTTTGATAAACGAGAGACCGACATGCTCGATTCCAAACTGTTACGTAGCAACCTTCAGGACGTAGCGGACCGCCTGGCATCCCGTGGCTTTGCCTTGGATGTTGCGGGCATCGAAGCGCTGGAAGAACAGCGCAAGACCGTCCAGACCCGCACCGAAGCACTGCAGGCTGAGCGTAATGCGCGTTCCAAATCCATCGGTCAGGCCAAGCAGCGCGGCGAAGACATCGCGCCGTTGATGGCGGATGTCGATGGTATGGCGCTCCAGCTGTACGCTGACAAACAAGAGCTCGATGCAATTCAGTCTGCATTGAACTCGATCCTGCTGGGCATCCCCAACATCCCGCACGAATCCGTGCCGATTGGCGCAGACGAAGACGGTAACGTTGAAGTGCGCCGCTGGGGCACCCCAACCGCCTTTGATTTCGAGATCAAGGACCACGTTGCCCTGGGCGAATTGACCGGCGGCCTGGATTTCGAAACCGCCGCCAAGATGTCCGGCGCGCGCTTTGCCTTGCTGCGCGGCCCGATCGCGCGCATGCACCGTGCCCTGGCGCAGTTCATGATCAACCTGCACACCGGCGAACACGGTTACGAAGAAGCCTACACCCCATACCTGGTGCAGGCGCCGGCGCTGATGGGCACCAGCCAGCTGCCGAAATTCGAAGAAGACCTGTTCAAGATCAGCCGCGACGGCGAAGCCGACCTGTACCTGATCCCGACCGCCGAAGTGTCGCTGACCAACATCGTGGCCGGCGAGATCCTCGACGCCAAGCAACTGCCGATCAAGTTCGTGGCCCACAGCCCGTGCTTCCGCAGCGAAGCCGGTGCCTCGGGTCGTGACACCCGCGGCATGATCCGCCAGCACCAGTTCGACAAGGTCGAGATGGTGCAGGTGGTCGAGCCGTCGACTTCCATGGAAGCCCTGGAAGGCCTGACCGCCAACGCCGAACGCGTCCTGCAATTGCTGGAGCTGCCGTACCGCGTGCTGGCGCTGTGCACCGGCGACATGGGCTTCAGCGCCGTGAAGACCTACGACCTTGAAGTGTGGGTACCGAGCCAGGACAAATACCGCGAGATTTCGTCGTGCTCCAACTGCGGTGATTTCCAGGCCCGTCGCATGCAAGCGCGTTTCCGTAACCCGGAAACCGGCAAGCCCGAGCTGGTGCACACCCTCAACGGTTCCGGCTTGGCCGTAGGCCGTACCCTGGTGGCGGTGCTGGAAAACTACCAGCAGGCTGACGGCTCGATCCGTGTACCTGAAGTGCTCAAGCCTTACATGGCGGGCGTCGAGGTCATCCGCTAAATGGAATTTCTGCCGCTGTTTCATAACCTGCGCGGCAGTCGTGTGTTGGTCGTCGGTGGCGGGGAGATTGCCTTGCGCAAATCCCGGCTGCTGGCCGATGCCGGTGCGTTGCTGCGGGTGGTTGCTCCCCAGATCGAAGACCAGTTGCGTGAACTGGTACTGGGCAGTGGCGGGGAACTGATTTTGCGCGGTTATCAGGAGGCGGACCTCGACGGCTGCACCCTGATCATCGCGGCCACGGACGATGAGCCGTTGAACGCGCAAGTGTCCAGCGATGCCAAGCGTCGGTGTGTACCGGTCAACGTGGTAGATGCACCGGCCTTGTGCAGCGTGATCTTCCCGGCGATTGTTGACCGTTCACCCTTGGTGATCGCGGTGTCCAGCGGCGGCGATGCACCGGTGCTGGCGCGGCTGATCCGTGCCAAGCTGGAAACCTGGATTCCGTCCACCTATGGCCAACTGGCCGGTTTGGCGGCGCGTTTTCGTGCCCAGGTCAAAAGCTTGTACCCGGATGTGCAGCAGCGCCGCGCATTTTGGGAAGACGTGTTCCAGGGCCCGATTGCCGACCGTCAATTGGCCGGGCAGGGGGCTGAAGCCGAGCGCCTGTTGATCGAAAAGGTCAACGGCGCGCCGCCGAATGCACCGGGCGAAGTCTACTTGGTGGGCGCAGGGCCGGGTGATCCGGACCTGCTGACCTTCCGCGCCCTGCGCCTGATGCAGCAAGCCGATGTGGTGCTGTATGACCGCCTCGTAGCCCCCGCGATTCTCGAACTGTGTCGCCGTGACGCCGAACGTGTGTACGTCGGCAAACGCCGCGCCGACCACGCCGTGCCGCAAGACCAGATCAACCAGCAATTGGTGGACCTGGCCAAGCAAGGCAAGCGCGTGCTGCGCCTCAAGGGTGGCGATCCGTTCATCTTTGGCCGTGGGGGCGAAGAGATCGAGGAACTGGCGGCCCACGGCATTCCGTTCCAGGTGGTGCCGGGGATCACGGCGGCCAGCGGTTGCGCGGCGTATGCCGGGATTCCGCTGACTCACCGCGACTACGCACAGTCGGTGCGCTTCATTACCGGGCATTTAAAGGACGGCACTTCGGACCTGCCCTGGCATGATCTGGTCGGGCCGTCGCAGACCCTGGTGTTCTACATGGGGTTGATTGGCTTGCCGATCATCTGCGAGCAGCTGATCAAGCACGGGCGTGCATCGGATACCCCTGCGGCATTGATCCAGCAGGGCACCACGTCCAACCAGCGCGTGTTCACCGGTACGCTGGCGGATTTACCGCGCATGGTGGCGGAGCATGAAGTGCATGCGCCGACACTGGTGATTGTGGGTGAGGTGGTGGTGTTGCGCGAGAAGCTCAAGTGGTTTGAAGGCGCGCAATCTCAAGTCTGACACTGTACCTGTGGCGAGGGAGCAAGCTCCCTCGCCACAAGGTGTTTTCAGCTCAAGATGCCGTTACCGACCAGGCGCTGACGATCATGGGCAGCGTCAAAATGCTGCAACGGCCCCTTCGGCACAATCCCGGTCGGGTTGATCGTGCGGTGACTGGCATAGTAATGCCCCTTGATATGCGCAAAATCCACCGTCTCGGCCACGCCCGGCCACTGGTACATTTCCCTCAGCCAGTTCGACAGGTTCGGATAATCCGCAATCCTGTGCAGGTTGCATTTGAAGTGGCTGTAATACACCGCATCAAAGCGAATCAGCGTGGTGAACAGCCGTACATCCGCCTCGGTCAGGTATTCACCGGCCAGGTAGCGATGATCGCCCAGATGCTGCTCCAAGTTATCCAGCTCCGCAAACACATCCTCAAACGCACGTTCATACGCCTGCTGCGACGTCGCGAAGCCCGCGCGGTACACGCCGTTGTTCACGGCCGGGTAAATACGCTCATTCAGTGCGTCAATGGTCGGGCGCAGCGGCTCGGGGTAGAAGTCCAGGGTGTTGCCGGTCAGCTCATTAAACGCCCTGTTGAACATGCGGATGATCTCCGCCGACTCATTGCTGACGATGCGCTTGAGCTTTTTGTCCCACAGCACTGGCACGGTGACGCGCCCGGTGTAGTCGGCCGTGTCAGCCGTGTAGCGCTGGTGCATGAAGTCGAAATCATCCAGCTTGTCGCCGGTGGAGCCGTGAGCCTTGTCGAAGGTCCAGCCGTTTTCCAGCATCAACCAACTGACCACGGACACGTCGATGAGGCTTTCCAGGCCCTTGAGCTTACGCAGGATCAGGGTGCGATGGGCCCAGGGGCAGGCAAGGGAGACGTAGAGGTGATAACGGCCGGCTTCAGCCTTGAAGCCGCCTTCGCCACTTGGGCCCGGCGCGCCATCGGCGGTCACCCAGTTGCGGCGTTGCGCCTGCTCCCGTTGGAATGCGCCGTCTGCGCTACTTTCGTACCACTGGTCTTTCCAGTGTCCTTCGATCAGCAAACCCATGACTGGCTCCTTGGCTAATAAGCGTTGGAGGCCAGTCTAAAGGGCTGAGTTCGATTTAAAAGCGCAAAGACCGGGCGTTAATGATCGATTAAATCGATTTGTCCCGCGCGTCCCAGTATTGCTGGGCCAGGACGAACGCCTGTTCCCGTGAATGGCCCAGGCCGCGCAAGGCCAGGGCCATGGTCGCGATCAAGGCCAGTTGCGGGTAACTGTCTTCGACATCACCGCGCCAGAACGCCTTCAGGTGTTCCGGTTCGAGTGTGGCGGGTTTGACGTGGCGCTGGGCGGAGAGGGCGGGCCACTCTTCGTCCCAGCTTTCGCCGCCCGTGGTGCCGTAAAGGTGGCTGGCCGAGTCGGGGTTGATCTCGATCTCGCCGCCGTCGCCCTTCACCACGATCACGTTGTCGCCGAGCAGGCCGCTGGCATCGCGGTGCACGCCCTGATAACCCGGATGGAAAATGCTTTGCAGGCCCAGGCGCGCATTCAAGGGGTTGAGCAAACGCGCCAGGGAGTGGATCGGCGAGCGCAGGCCCAGGGTGTTGCGCAGGTCGATCATGCGTTGCAATTGCGGCGCCCAGTCGCCCAGCGGAATAAACGCCAGGTTGCCTTGCGCATAGGCGGCCTCGACCTGCTGCCAGTTGCGGCACAGCGGGATCTGCAAACCTTCCAGCAGTTGTTCGGTGTACAGCCGGCCCGCCGTGTGCGCGCCGCCGCCGTGCATAAGGATGCGCACACCATTCTGCGCCAGGCACTTGGCCGCCAGCAGGTACCACGGCAGGTGGCGTTTCTTGCCGGCGTAGGTTGGCCAGTCGACATCCACGTTCAGCGCCGGGGCATCCAGGCGTTCGCGCACGGCTTCGGTGAAGCCGGCGAGTTCTTCCGGGCTTTCTTCCTTGTGGCGCAACAACATCAGGAAGGCGCCGAGCTGGGTATCTTCGACTTTTTCATCGAGCAGCATGCCCATGGCTTCGCGGGCTTCCTCGCGGGTGAGGTTGCGCGCACCGCGCTTGCCTTTGCCCAGGATGCGCACGAACTGGGCAAACGGGTGCTCGGCAGGGGGTTCAAGGGTCAGCGGGGCAAAGTCGGTCATAAGCAATTCGTCGGCCTGGGCAGGCCCGCCAGCTTGGCGGCGAGTTTGGCGGGAGTGCCGTTGAACAGTTTGTTGAGGTACAGGCTGTTGCCCTTTTCCGGGCCGAGCTTCAAGGCTGTGTACTTGATCAGCGGACGTGTGGCCGGGGACAGTTGGAATTCGGCATAGAACTGGCGCAGCAGTTCGAGGATTTCCCAGTGGGCCGGCGTCAGCTCCATGGCTTCGGCGGCGGCCAGGGCATGGGCGACGTCAGCGGACCAGTCGTCCAAGTCGGCTAAATAACCGTCCTTGTCCAGTTCCAGGGTACGTGCGCCTACGGTCAGGGTGTTCATAGCCAGGTGTTGACCTTGTCGTAGTCAATCGACAGCTGCACGAAACCTGGGTAGTCCACGCTGTCGGCCCAGTCCGGGAGCGGCAGGTTGCGCGCCTGCATGTCTTCGGCCAGCACGAACACCTTCACGCCCTGGGTGTGCAGGGCAGGGACGTGCAGCCCATAGGCGCCGTCGCCGCACAGCAGGATCGAGTCCTCGGCGCCGCAGATACGCAGGCAGCTGTGGAGGCGACTGTCGGAAAACGGGGAATGAGACACCACGTGTAAAGTCGACATCAGAGGGTAATCACCTGGTCGTAACGGTCAATCAATTGGGAAATAGCGTCGTTGCTCAACGGTTGCGCCTCAGTGGGCGGCGTCAAGCCACGCACGGCCATGCTGTGGCGGCAGACAAAGACATCATCGATGCCGAACAGCTCCAGTGCCTGCAGGTTGGCACTGAGGTCCTTTTGTTGCACGGCCTTGGCGTTCTGGTGCGCAGCGAGCTGGAACACGCCGTCATCCATGAATAGCAAGCCGATGGGCAGATCGAATGCGCCACCGGCCAGCACGATATCCAGCGCTTCCCGTGCGCTCGGCCCGGACCACGGTGCCTGACGGCTGATCACCAATAAGGATTTAGACATCTCACGGCCCTCCAAAACAGATCAGGCGGTCGGCATCCTGGATCGCATCATGTAACTGCCCCAGGCCAGACAGCGCCCAGGGCGCATCCAGATTCACCGCTGTGCGCTGGTACCGCGTGGCTTCCTCCTGGTTGAGAACGCCACGGCGTAACGCAGCGGCAATGCACACCACGCCATCAAGCTGGTGCTGGCTGACAAACTCACGCCATTGGCGGGCGATGTCTTGCTCATCCTGGGGCGCAACGATGTTGTTGGATGCGCTGTGCACGCCATCCTGATAGAAAAACAGCCGCACAATCTCATGCCCACCGGCCAGCGCCGCCTGGGCGAACAGCAGGGCGCGGCGCGAGGAGGGCGCGTGGGCGGCGGAAAACAAGGCAATCGCAAACTTCATGGAACACTCGGCAAACAAACGTGGGCCAATGATAAAGCCGCCGCCACGAAAAAGCCCGCCGTGATCAAAACGGTCATCTTTGCTGACTGTTTCGGCGATTGCCGTGAGGGGCAAGGCTGCCTAGTCTGTGGGCAGTCGAAATGGAAATGGAGTGCCCATGTCAGGTCCCTTGGCGTCCCTCAAAGTGCTGGATTTTTCCACCCTGCTGCCCGGCCCGTTTGCCTCCCTGATGCTGGCGGACATGGGCGCCGAGGTGCTGCGTATCGAGTCGCCCACGCGCCTGGACCTGTTGCGGGTGCTGCCGCCCCATGATCAGGGCACGTCGGCGAGCCATGCCTACCTCAATCGCAATAAACGCAGCCTGGCGCTGGACCTCAAGCAGGCCGAGGCGCTGGAGATCGTGCGGACGCTGGTGAAGGACTACGACATCCTGCTCGAACAATTCCGACCGGGTGTGATGGAGCGTCTGGGTTTGGGTTATGAGGCATTGAAGTCGATCAATCCCCGGCTGATTTATGTGTCGATCACCGGTTATGGCCAGACAGGGCCCTATAAGGACCGCGCCGGGCACGATATCAACTACTTGGCGTTGGCCGGCGTGGCCAGTTACACCGGGCGCCAGGACAGCGGGCCGCTGCCGTTGGGCGTGCAAGTGGCGGACGTGGGCGGTGGTTCGTTGCATGCGGTGGTGGGGTTGCTCGCGGCGGTCATCGCCCGGCAGCAGAGCGGGGTGGGTCAATACCTGGATGTGAGCATGACCGACTGTTCGTTCAGCCTGAATGCCATGGCCGGCGCGGGTTACTTGGCGTGTGGGGTGGAGCCGGAGCGGGAGGGCCATGTACTCAATGGCGGTAGCTTTTACGATTACTACCGCTCGCGGGATGGGCGTTGGATGTCGGTGGGCAGCCTGGAGCCTGGGTTTATGCAGCAGCTCTGCGAGGCGCTGGGGCGGCCGGAGTTGGCGGCACTGGGTTTGTCACCCAAGCTCAAGGCGGCGCTGCAGGTCGAATTTGAGAAGCGCAGCTTTGATGAGCTGTGCGCGTTGTTCGCCGGGGTGGATGCGTGCGTGGAGCCGGTGTTGAGCCTGAGTGAGGCGGTGGAGCATCCACAGCTCAAGGCGCGGCAACTGGTCAGCAAGGTTCCGCGGGGCGATGGCTCGACTCAGGCGCAACTGGCCTGTCCGCTGAAGTTTTCGCAAGGGTTGCCAGCACCGAGGCATATTGGCGCCGCGATGGGGGCGCACAGTGACGAAGTGTTGGCGGAACTGGGCCTGAGCCCGCAGCGAATCAGCGAGCTGCGCGCCGCTCGCGTAATTGCCTGATGTCTACTCGACGCGAGTTTCGCCGGTAAACACCAAGGTCTGCCGGCACCGCCGACACAAATACCGCCGCCCCTGAGCCACCATGCCATGGCGTTGTGACGAGAACGGAAAGTCACTGTCCGCACACGGGCATCGGTAGATGTAACGGGTCACCTGGCGACGCTTCACCTCATAGGTGTGGCAACGGTCCGGCGGCAGTTCGTAAACCCCGCGCATGATCAATTGCCATTCCTCACCATGGGGCTGGATGCGTTCGCCAAACAATTGGTGGGCAATCAGATGCGCCACTTCATGGGCCACGGTCTGTTTCAGGAAGTGTTGGCTGTTTTCACGGTACAGCTGTGGGTTGAATCGCAGCAGGTTCTCGTGCAAATGCGCGACACCGGCTTTCTGGCCCCGCAGCTTGAGGCTGACCTGGGGGCGTTTGAAGCTTCGTTTAAAAAAGGATTCGGCTTGTAGGAAACAATCTTCGACGCGGGTATTGAGTTGCTCGGGCATGCTGTACATATCTCCAGAGACGCCCAGTATGCCGCAAAGCTGGGTGTTTCCGAATCTGTCAGGCGCCGAATGGTCATGCATCATGCACAAAGCCACCTTGCGGTGGCTTTGCCTGAGGGTTTAAACGGTCAGTTGGTGTAGATCGGGCCCACGCCCAGGCCCCACACGATCACGGTAAACGCCATGATTGCCACCAGTACTACCAGGCCCACGGCCAGTACCGAGCTGGAAAACAGGAAACCTTCATCCGGGTCGATGTTCATGAAGGTCGGCAGCCCCACATAGAGCAAATACACTGTGTAACAGATGGCCGCCGTACCCACGACCATGCCCAGCCACATATGCGGATAAAGCGCGGCTAGCCCACCGATAAACAGCGGCGTAGCGGTGTAGGTGGCAAAGGCCACGCAGCGCGCCATGCTGGGGTTGGCGTCGTAGGTGCGCGCCATCCAGTGAATGAAGGCGCCCATCACCGCCACGCCACCCAGCATGGCGGCGTAGGACATGATGGTCATCCACAAGGCACTTTCCTGGGTCAGCATCACCGGCGCACGGTTGCCGATGACCCAGCCAACCTGGGTGGTGCCGATAAAGGCGGACACGGCGGGGATCGCCGCAAGAATCAAGGTGTGAGTGAGGTACATGTGGCCGATGCTTTCTTCTTTATCGCCACGGATTTCCCGCCATTCCTGGTCGGGATGGGTAAACAGCCCCACGACGTGATGGATCATGCCAGTCACTCCTGTCGTTATTACCATCGCCCCCCGTCGGAGCGCCCACGGGCCAAATGGCCTCAAAGGTCTGGATAGATGTGCGACCTCTAGTCGCAGTATAGGAAGTGATGACCGGAATAACTGTAGGGCCTTTAGAGCAAATTGCGCTGTAAACATTGGGCTTAATCGCGGCGGGGTCTTTTACCGCTCGCCCTTTTGATGGTTTTTTTGCGTAAAATACCCGGCTTTTCGTCACACACCTCTAGCGGATCCAAGCGCCATGGGCACTCTTACGGTCAACCAGAACAAACTGCAAAAACGCCTGCGTCGCCTGGCCGGTGAAGCGGTCGCCGATTTCAACATGATCGAGGACGGCGACAAGGTCATGGTCTGCCTCTCCGGTGGCAAAGACAGTTACACAATGCTCGACGTGCTGCTGCACCTGCAAAAGGTCGCGCCGATCAAGTTCGAGATCGTCGCCGTCAACATGGACCAGAAACAACCGGGCTTCCCCGAGCATGTGCTACCGGCCTATCTCAAGGAGTTGGGCGTCGAGTACCATATCGTCGAGAAAGATACCTACTCAGTGGTCAAGGAGCTGATTCCGGAAGGCAAGACTACCTGCTCGCTGTGCTCGCGCCTGCGCCGTGGTACGTTGTACACCTTCGCCGACGAGATCGGCGCGACCAAGATGGCCCTGGGTCACCACCGCGACGATATCGTTGAGACCTTCTTCCTCAATATGTTCTTCAACGGCTCGCTCAAGGCCATGCCGCCCAAGCTGCGTGCCGATGATGGGCGCAACGTGGTGATCCGCCCGCTGGCGTATTGCAACGAGAAGGACATCCAGGCCTACTCCGACTTCAAGCAATTCCCGATCATTCCGTGCAACCTGTGCGGCTCCCAGGAAAACCTGCAGCGCCAGGTGGTCAAGGAAATGCTGGTGGATTGGGAGCGCAAGACCCCAGGCCGTACCGAAAGCATCTTCCGCAGCCTGCAGAATGTGCAGCCGTCGCAGTTGGCCGACCGCAACCTGTTCGACTTCACCAGCCTGAAAATTGATGAAACCGCCGCCTCGCGCTTTGTCAATGTGGTGAACCTCTGAGCCATTTCAACGCTCTGACACACGGCGCTCGCGGGCGCCGTTTTCAATTCAACTGCCAGGAGAGGGCATGCGCGATTACAAATGGCTGCACGAATACTGTCTGAACCGCTTCGGTTCGGCGGCCGAGTTGGAAGCCCATCTGCCTGTACCCAAGACCCCGGCGCAATTGCGCAAGATCAGTGATGATCGCTACCTGTCGACCCTGGCGCTGCGCGTGTTTCGTGCGGGCTTGAAGCACAGCGTGGTGGATTCCAAGTGGCCAGCGTTCGAAAAGGTGTTTTTCGGCTTCGACCCGGAAAAAGTCGTGCTGATGGGGGCCGAGCACCTGGAGCGGCTGATGCAGGACACCAGCATCATCCGTCATCTGGGCAAGCTCAAGAGTGTGCCGCGCAATGCGCAGATGATCCTCGACATCGAGCAGGAGAAGGGCAGCTTCGGCGCGTTTATCGCCGACTGGCCGGTGACCGATATCGTCGGGCTGTGGAAGTACCTGAGCAAGCATGGCCATCAGCTTGGCGGGCTGTCAGCGCCGCGCTTCTTGCGCATGGTTGGCAAGGACACCTTTGTGCCGAGTTATGACGTGGTGGCGGCGCTGAACGCGCAGAAGATCGTCGACAAGGCACCCACCAGCCTGCGCGACCTGGCGACGGTGCAGGGCGCATTCAACCAGTGGCATGCCGAGAGCGGGCGGCCGATGTGCCAGTTGTCGATGATGTTGGCGTATACCGTCAATCACTAACCGCTCGCCAAAACGCTAGGTTATTCAGTCAACCGCCGATTCAACTGATGCCGCCACCGCACATACAACAACGCCGTACAAAACACCGCCAGACTCGCGAGCATCTCCAGCACCCCGAACCACTGCCGGTTCGGGTCATACGCCGCCAGCGCGCCCTTGATGAAATACAGGTTCACCACAAAGCACATCCACGAATGCCCGCGCGCGCTGCCCAGCAGCATGCCCGGCGTCAGCACCAGCAGCGGCACCAACTCGATCAGCAGGATCACCCAGGGCCGCGCGCCATGCAGGTCGGCGACGAACAGGTAGTAAACGCAGAGCAAACCCACCAGGCCAAAAAACGCCAGCAGGCTCAGCACGCGTGCCAGCTTGACCCGTGGCTCCAGCCACGCCTGGGGTGGCAGGAGCTTAGGCTTTCTGGCCACTGCCGCTCTCCAGCAAGGTAGCGGTCGTTGCCAGGCGCAGGCCAAGGGCACGGCACAGGGCGATTTCATGTTGATCGAGCATGCGCTTGCCGTCGGGGCCGGCGTGATGGCTGGCGCCATACGGCGTGCCACCGCCCTGGGTGTCGAGCAAGGCCTGTTCGCTGTAGGGCAGGCCCGTGATCAGCATGCCGTGGTGCAGCAGCGGCAGCAGCATCGACATCAGTGTGGTTTCCTGGCCGCCGTGCAGGCTGGCGGTAGACGTGAACACCCCGGCCGGCTTGCCGACGAGGGCACCGGTGAGCCACAGGTTGCTGGTGCCGTCGAGGAAGTATTTGAGTGGTGCGGCCATGTTGCCGAAACGGGTCGGGCTGCCCAGGGCCAGGGCCGAGCAGTGCTTCAGGTCATCCAAGCTGGCATACAGTGCGCCTTCGTCCGGAATGCTCGGTGCCACGGCTTCGCACTCGGTGGAGATCGCCGGCACGGTGCGCAGTCGCGCTTCCATGCCGCCTTGCTCGATGCCCCGGGCGATCTGCCGGGCCATTTCGCTCACCGAGCCATTGCGGCTGTAATACAGCACCAGCACATAGGGCGACGTCACGGCAGTATCTCCAGTACGTTTTCTGGCGGACGGCCAATGATGGCTTTGTCGACGGTTTCCAGGATCGGGCGTTCCATCAGCTTTGGATGTTCGGCGATGGCCGCAATCAACTGGGCTTCGCTGAGGCTGGCGTCGGCCAGGTTGAGCGCCTTGTATTCATCTTCGCCGGTGCGCAGCAGTTGGCGGGCACTGATGCCCAGTTTGCCCAGCAGCGCCTTTAATTGCGCGGCGTTCAGCGGGGTTTCAAGGTAGCGCACCACGTTGGGGGTGAGGCCGCGGGCTTCCAGCAGTTCCAGCGCACCGCGGGATTTCGAGCAGCGCGGGTTGTGATAAAGCGTCAGATCGGTCATGTGCGGGTCGCATCTTGCGTAAGGTGGCGGGTATTCTACCCGCGCAGCGACCTGTCCTTAAACCGTAAGAGGCGATAGGTCGCAGCCAACGTTCATTTTTGCGAAGGATTACCCCATGACAAGGCGACTGATCGGTGCATTGGCGATCATCACAACCCTGCTGCTCAGCGGCTGCGGTAACGATTACGGCGTTGACCAATATGGCAAGAAGGTGGCTGCCGAACGCTTGGACAAGCAGTGGATGGTGGTCAACTACTGGGCCGAATGGTGTGGCCCGTGCCGCACGGAAATCCCCGAGCTCAATGCCTTGGCCGACCAACTGAAGGCGCAGAACGTGGGCGTCTTTGGAGTGAACTTCGACAATGTGCAGGGCGAAGAGCTGAAAGCCGCCAGCGACAAGCTGGGCATCAAGTTCACGGTGCTGGCGCAGAACCCGGAAGAGATTTTCGATATTCCACGCAGCGAAGCCTTGCCGGTGACCTACATCATCGATGACAAGGGTAAGGTGCGTGAGACGTTGATGGGCGAGCAGACGGCGGAAGGGGTGCTGGCCAAACTCAAGGCGTTGCGCGGATAACAAAATGGGAGGGGTTTTGCCCCTCCCATCGATCAGCCTTCTTCAAGCCACAAACGAATCGGCTTGCCCTCGGCCGGCCAGAAACGCGTCTGCTCGATCGGCGAGATGTCCCAACGCTGCACACCTTGCAGGGCCTGGAAGAAGCGGTGTTCCTGCTCCATCAAGGCCTCGGCGCAGAGTTTGCGGGTGCTGCCGATCTGGCCGAAGCTGAGCTTTTCGCCATCGACGGTGTAGGGCGCGAACCAGTGGTTGCAGCCGCCGTTGCCGTAGGCACGGCCATCGGCGCCGAGGGTGACGGTCAGGTGCGCGTAATCCATCAGCGGCCGTTCACCAATCCATTCCACCACGTAGCTGTGATCCTGCTTGAGCTTGACCGCATCCCCGGCGCAGCCCGTCAGGGCAACTCCGACGGCGGCGAGCAGAAGCAGGCCTTTCATTGCGCGGCCTTTTGGCATTTAGGGCAGCGGTGTTTATCGCCCTCGCTGGCCCATCCCAATTCGGCAATGCGCGCGTTGGCGGCCGGTTGCAGCGGTTCTTTGGTCAGCTTGGTTTCCACCGCGAATTCAAACTCCAACACGGCCTCGCAGCTGTCGCAGTTGACCTTCCAGGTGTGAATCTCCAACTCGCCGAACTTCGGCCCTTGGGCCATGGCGACCCATTGGCCCGCCGGGCGGATGGAATAGCGCGCATCACCTTCGACGGTGAGGCGCATCGACAGGGTTTTACTGCCGCGCAGGGAGACGATCAAGATGTCGCCATGCTTGATCGAGCCACCGTTGCCGGTGACCTGGTAACGGCCCGGCACCAGGGCGCGGCATTCGATCAGGGTGTGTTGCGGGCTCAGCAAACTGAAGCGGAAATCGTGTTCGGCCATGGATCCTCCAAATAGGCGCGGCATCCTATCACGGGTGCTGGCTCATCATGAGCCTGGTATGTGACCGCTGATCATCCTTCGACAAGGTTCTGCGCCTGCCCATCGGCCCACGCGGCAATGTTGGCCAGGGTGGTGCCGGCAATCGCCGCCAGGGCTTCGCGGGTGAGGAACGCCTGGTGGGCGGTGATGATCACGTTGGGGAAGGTCAGCAGGCGCGCGAGGACGTCGTCCTGCAGGGGCAGGTCGGAGCGGTCCTCGAAAAACAGCTGGGCTTCCTCTTCATACACATCCAGCCCCAGGTAGCCGAGCTGGCCGTCCTTGAGCGCCTCGATCAGCGCCGGGGTGTCGACCAGCCCACCGCGCCCGGTGTTGATCAGCATCGCGCCTGGCTGCATCTGCGCCAGGGAGCGGGCGTTGATCAGGTGCTTGCTGTCGGTGGTCAGCGGGCAATGCAGGCTGATGATCTGCGCCTGGGCCAGCAGTTCGGGCAGGCTCACGTAGCGCGCGCCCAGGGCCTGCACCTGTGCGTTAGGGAAGGGGTCGTAGGCGAGTAACTGGCAACCGAAGCCGGCCATGATCTTGGCAAAAGTGGCGCCGATCTGCCCGGTGCCGACCACGCCGACGGTCTTGCCTACCAGATCGAAGCCGGTGAGGCCGTGCAGACTGAAATCGCCATCGCGGGTGCGGTTATAGGCGCGGTGCAGGCGACGGTTGAGGGCGAGGATCAGCGCGACCGCATGCTCGGCCACCGCATGGGGCGAATAGGCCGGCACGCGCACGATGGTCAGGCCCAGGCGCTTGGCGGCGGCCAGGTCCACATGGTTGTAGCCCGCCGAGCGCAGCGCGATCAACCGCGTGCCGCCCTTGGCCAGGTGCTCCAGGACCGGGGCGCTGAGGTCGTCGTTGATAAAGGCGCAGACCACTTCGTGGTGTTCGGCCAGGGCCACGGTGTCGAGGTTGAGGCGGGCGGGCTGGAACTGCAGTTCCAGGCCATGCGGCAGGGGTTCACCGAGAAAACTGTCGCGGTCGTAGGTCTGGCTGCTGAAAAGAATGACGCGCATCAAAGGCTTCCTTTTTGATGAGTTCAGGCGTTGACCCGCGCTTCACTGGCGAGTCGGGCAATGGCCATGTCCAGTTCGTCCAGAGCATGCTGGGCCTTGGCGTCGTCTTGCTTGAGCAAGGTTTCGGCGCGGTGGCAGGCAGCCCGCAGTTGCGGTACGCCGCAATAACGGGTGGCGCCATGCAGGCGGTGCACGCGTTCGATCAGCGCGTTGTTGTCGTTGGCGTCACGGGCAAGGGTGATAGCCAGGCGGTCGGCCTCAAGGGAGGCGAGCAACATGGCGAGCATGTCCGCCGCGAGATCTGCCTTGCCGGCGGCCAGGCGCAGGCCTTCTTCATGGTCAAGCACAGGCAGTTGCACGCCAGGGCCAAGACCATCTGTTGCCCTTTCCGGGCCTTGATTGCGCAGGGCCAGGCCGGTCCACTTCAACACCACCTGGGCCAGTTGGCGCTCGCTGATGGGTTTGGTCAGGTAATCGTCCATGCCGCTTTGCAGCAAGGCGCGTTTTTCGTTGGCCATGGCGTGGGCGGTGAGGGCGACCACCGGCAATGGCGTGCCGCTGCGCTCGCTTTCCCATTGGCGGATCGCCTCGGTGCTCTGGCGGCCGTCCATGCCGGGCATTTGCACGTCCATCAGCACCAGGTCGAAGGTGTCCTGTTTTACGGCGTCGATGGCGGCATACCCGCTTTCCACGGCGCGCACCCGTGCGCCCATGTCCTCCAGCAGCGTCTGCACCAAGAGCAGGTTTGCCGGGTTGTCGTCCACGCACAACACGCGTGGTGCACGGCTGGACAATGGTTCGCCCGGTTCGCTGCGTGACGGGCGCGGGCTGATCAGGTCGGACAGCGCGCGACGCAACTTGCGCGTACACGCCGGCTTGGCCTGCAATTGGCTGTTGGGGTTGGGCACGGACTGGTTGAACAGCATCTGCTCGGTGGTCGGGCACAGCACCAGCACCTTGCAGCCCAGGTGTTCGAGGTCCCACAGGTGCTGGTTGAGGCGCTCAGGCGGGATGTCGTTGGCGGTGACGCCGAGTACCGCAAGGTCGATGGCCTGCTCGGTCTGGTGGGCGCTGGTGATGCCGTTGGTCAGGCTTTCCAGGCTGTTGAACGGGGTGACTTCCAGGCCACAGTCTTCCAATTGATGTTGCAGCGCCTGGCGTGCCAGTTCGTGGTTTTCCAGCACCGCGACGCGATGACCCAGCAAAGGTGCGGACGGCAAGTCTTCGACGTCGTCGCGGGTCTTGGGCAGGTTCAGGCTGATCCAGAATTCCGAGCCTTCGCCCGGCGTGCTGTCGACGCCGATTTCACCGCCCATCTGCTCGATCAGGCGTTTGGAAATCACCAGGCCCAACCCCGTGCCGCCCGGTTGGCGCGACAGCGAGTTGTCAGCCTGGCTGAAGGCCTGGAACAACGCGCGCACGTCCTGGCTGGACAAGCCGATGCCGGTGTCCTGCACACTGATGCGCAATTGCACGCTGTCTTCTTGCTCGTCCTCGATCATCGCGCGGGCGACGATAGTGCCTTCGCGGGTGAACTTGATCGCGTTGCTGATCAGGTTGGTGAGGATCTGCTTGAGGCGCAGCGGGTCGCCCACCAGCGCCAACGGCGTGTCGCGGTACACCAGGCTCACCAGTTCCAGCTGCTTGGCATGGGCGGCGGGGGCGAGGATGGTCAGGGTGTCTTGCAGCAAGTCGCGCAGGTTGAACGGGATGCTGTCGAGCACCAGCTTGCCGGCCTCGATTTTCGAGAAGTCGAGGATTTCGTTGATGATGCCCAGCAGGTTGTCGGCGGATTTTTCGATGGTGCCCAGGTAGTCGAGTTGGCGCGGGGTCAGTTCGCTTTTTTGCAATAAGTGAGTAAAGCCGAGAATGCCGTTGAGCGGCGTGCGGATCTCATGGCTCATGTTGGCCAGGAACTCCGACTTGATGCGGCTGGCCTCCAGGGCTTCTTTGCGCGCCAGGTCCAGCTCGATGTTCTGGATCTCGATGGTTTCCAGGTTCTGGCGCACGTCTTCAGTGGCCTGGTCGATGCTGTGTTGCAGTTCTTCCTGGGCGTTCTGCAAGGTCTCGGCCATGCGGTTGATGCCCGAGGCGAGCTGGTCCAGTTCCTGGCTGCCCAAGGGCGGCAAACGGGTTTCCAGGTTGCCGTCCTTGAGCTGGGCCACGGCTTGCTTGATCTGGCCGATGGGCGAGTTGATCGTGCGGCTGATGCGCAGGGCCAGCGCTGCGGTGCAGATCAGGCCGATGGCGATCAGTAACAGGCTGGCGAACAGGCTGCGGTAGCCACGCAGCAGCATGCCGTTGTGGGACAGTTCCACCTCGACCCAGCCCAGCAGGCGGTCGGCTTCATCCGGGATCAGGTCGCCCGCGAGGTTGCGATGGCGGCCAAACACCGGCAGCAAATAGCGGGTGGCGTCATTGCCGGTGCGCTGCAATAAATGGGAACTGTTGCCCACCGGCGGCTGGTTGAGCATGGTCGGGCCGGCGTGAGCGAGGGACGCGCGGTCTGGGCTGAGAAAGGACACGGCACGCACGTCCGGCTGTTCCAGGGACTGAGTGGCGATGCGTTCGAGCAGATCGGTGTTGCGCGCACTGAGGGCGGGCGCGACCAGGGGCGCCAACTGTTCGGCGATCATTTCGCCGCGTTGCAGCAATTGGGTCTGCAGTTCCGAGAGCTGCATCCAGGTGAAATAGCCGCCCAGCAACGAGGCCATCAGGCTGGTCGGTAATAAGGTCAGCAACAGTACGCGGCCTTTTATCCCCATTCTTGTCAGCACGCCACTCTCCTGCTACCACATTGATATCTACGGAATTGCGCGGGCATCCGGCCCGCGCCACCTGCGCAGTGTAGCCATTTGCGCGGCGAGGAATCTTGCAAATTAATGACATACGGCAATCTTGAAGGTATTTGGTGGCCAGTGGCGATTGCCTGCGGCGGGGTTATCTTGAATAATCAGTCATTGAGAATGACTTGCAGATACTAATGAATCCCGTAGCAGTTGGCCTGCCCAGTATCCTGACCATCGAAGATGACCCCGTGCTGGGCGCCTATGTCCATGAGCACCTGGGGCGCTGTGGTTTTCACGTGACCTGGTGCCAGAACGGCCAGCAAGGCCTGCAGATGGCGCGCGACCAGGTGTTCGACGTGGTGTTGATGGATATTTTGCTGCCGGGGCTGGATGGGTTGTCGATCCTCACCCATCTGCGCCAGAGCCATTCGATCCCGGTGATCCTGATGTCGGCACTCGGTGCCGAGGCTGATCGGATCAGCGGTTTTCGCCTGGGCGCCGATGACTACCTGCCCAAGCCGTTCAGCATGATCGAGCTGCGCGTGCGCATTGAAGCCATCCTGCGCCGTGTCGCGTTGGACCGACGCCCCTTGCCGAGCCTGGCGCCCGCACGTGGCGATGCCCGCACCCTGCGATTTGACGATGAACTGTGCGATGTCTTCCACCTGCAACACTGGGCTGGCCTGACCCGCAGCGAATATCGCCTGCTGGAAACCCTGCATCGCAACGCGGAAGAAGTCCTCAGCAAACCCTTCCTTTACCAGCATGTGCTGCAACGCGGTTACGCGCCCCATGACCGCAGCCTGGACATGCATATCAGCCAGATCCGCCGCAAGCTCAAGGCCATCAGCTACACCGAGCGCGAAGTGCGCACGGTGTGGGGCAAGGGCTATGTGTTGAGCGGTGCCGATGACAGCCTTTAAACGGCCCTTTGAACGCCTGCCGGGCAAGCACTCGTTATTCTGGAAGCTGGCCTGCCTGCTGATCGCCTTCTGTTTGCTGATGATCTGGCTCAGTTGGTCGTGGGGGCGATACATGGAGCAGCAGAACGCCTACCTGTCCGATGAAGCGCGGATCACCTTGAGTGGCTACGCGGTACGTGCGGAACAGGCATGGAACCGAAGCGGCAATGCGGGCGTCGATGCGTGGTTGCAGGAGATGGGCAAACGCGAAACCACCTGGATCGGCGTGATCGGCAATGACTTGCAATCGCTGAGCAGCTACCCGCTGACCGATAAGGAAAGCCAGCGCCTGACCTTTCTGCGTGGCCTGGACTGGCCGGTGAGCCGGCATACCAAAGGCCTGCCGTGGCTGAAAATCCCGTTTCCCGCCGACCCCAGCGCGGGTTCGCTGGTGATCGAATTGCCACAGCGTTTCATGCCGGGACGCTATCAACTGTTCTGGCGGGTAGTGACCAATGGTGTGATTCCCGGTCTGTTTACGCTGTTGCTGTGCGTCGGCCTGTATCGGCTGCTGATCATGCCCCTCAATCAATTGCGTGAGCAGGCCAACGCCTGGCGGGCCGACCAGTTGAATACGCGGCTGTCCCACGACGCCACCAGTCGTCAGGATGAGTTGGGCGAGCTGGGCCGCGCGTTCGACCATATGTCCGAGCGTTTGCAGGGCACTGTGGTGTTGCAGCAGCAACTGCTGCGAGACATGTCCCATGAACTGCGCACACCGCTGAGCCGCCTGCGGGTGGCCTGTGACAGTGAGCAAGACCTGACGCAACTGCGCGAGCGGCTCGGCCGTGAGATCGACGCCATGCAGCGCCTGGTGGAAGACAGCCTGCAACTGGCCTGGCTGGACACCGAACGGGCGCCGCTGCCCCAGGAAGATATCCAGCTTCAGGCACTGTGGGACATGCTGCGCGAAAACGCATGTTTCGAGAGCGATTGGCCGGCACCGCGCCTGCCGTGCCTGCTCGGCCCGGAGTGCTGGGTGCGGGGCAACCTGAATGCGTTGGCCCAGGCCCTGGAAAACATCCTGCGCAATGCCATTCGCCACTCACCCGTGGGCGGTGTGGTCAGCCTGGATGGGCGTCGCGAAGGTGACTATTGGCATGTGTGGCTGGAGGATCAGGGCGGCGGGATTGATGACGGGGACCTGGAACGGATCTTCGCACCGTTCACGCGCCTGGACGGATCACGCCCTGGCGATGGTGGCTTCGGGCTTGGGCTGAGCATCGCGCGCAATGCCGTGCAGCGCCAGGACGGCAGCCTGTGGGCGGAAAACACCGGAAAAGGGCTGCGCGTGCATCTGCGCCTGAGGGCTTGCTAGGCGCGACGCTGTTTGCGTTTTTTCCATTGGTGGGCCACCCACCAGCGCCAATAACCCATGGTCAGGCAATACGCTATCGCACCCAACACCAGCCCCAGCACCACTGAACCCAGCAGGAATGGCTGCCATAACGTGCTCAATTGGCCGCTGATCCATTCCCAGGTCAGGTCATCCGGCAGGCTGCGCGGCGGCACATTCATCAGCCAGGCGCCAGTCATGTAGGTGCAGATAAACACCACCGGCATGGTGATGGGGTTGGTCAGCCACACCAGGCTGACCGCGATGGGCATATTGCCGCGCACGGTGATTGCCAGCACGGCGGCCAGCAGCATCTGCAACGGAATCGGGATAAATGCCGCGAACAAACCCACGGCCATTGCGCGTGCGACCGAATGCCGGTTCAGGTGCCAGAGGTTCGGGTCATGCAGCAAAGTGCCGAGAAACTGTAATGACTTGTGTTCCCTGATACTGCTGGGGTCAGGCATGTACCGTTTGAATAAGCGCCGGGGCATAAGGGGTCCAGGTCAGTTCGAGGGGCAAGTATGCCCGCATTCTATAAACAGAAAATTCAGACTTTGTGACAAAACATCATAGGCCGTGCTGGGCATCTGGCTAAGACTGAGTGGATCACTGGAAAAGGATGATCCATGAGGACAGGGATGTGCGCGTTTGCGCTGGGGCTGCTGGCCTTGCGCTTTTTACCGGCATTGCCGACGACCGGTTGGCTGATTGCCTTGCTGGTGCTGGCCTTGATGTTGTTGCCGTTTCGCACGTATCCCTTGGCGTTTTTCCTGTTCGGGCTGAGTTGGGCGTGCATGAGTGCGCAGTGGGCGCTGGATGATCGCCTTAGGCCGGTGTTGGATGGCCAGACGCGCTGGGTAGAAGGGCGGGTTACCGGTTTGCCTCAGCAAACGGGCGATGGCGTGCGCTTCGTGCTGACCGACAGTCGGTCGCGTAATGCCCGGTTGCCCACGCGTATCCGGGTCTCCTGGCATGGCGGGCCGCCTGTGCGCAGTGGCGAACGCTGGCGCCTGGCAATCACCCTGAAGCGGCCGGCCGGGTTGCTGAACTTCCATGGGTTTGATCAGGAGGCCTGGTTGCTGGCCCAGCGAATTGGCGCCACAGGCACGGTAAAGGACGGAGAACGCCTGGCACCGGCTGCTAATGCCTGGCGCGACGGTGTGCGTCAGCGCTTGCTTGCGGTGGACGCCCAGGGCCGGGAAGCAGGCCTGATTGCCCTGGTGTTGGGCGATGGCTCTGGATTGACCGCTGCTGATTGGCAGGTGCTGCAGGACACAGGGACCGTGCATTTGCTGGTCATCTCCGGCCAGCATATCGGTTTGCTTGCGGGCTTGGTCTACGGTTTGATCGCCAGCCTGGCGCGCTATGGGTGCTGGCCCCGAAGCTGGCCGTGGTTGCCGTGGGCCTGTGGGTTGGCGTTCACCACGGCGCTGGGTTACGGCTTGCTGGCCGGGTTTGGCGTGCCGGTGCAGCGCGCCTGTGTGATGGTCGGGTTGGTGTTGTTGTGGCGTTTGCGCTTTCGTCATCTGGGGCTGTGGTGGCCTTTGTTGCTGGCACTCAATGGGGTGTTGGTGTTGGAGCCGTTGGCGAGTTTGCAGCCGGGGTTCTGGCTGTCCTTTGCGGCGGTGGCGGTGCTGATCCTGGCGTTTGGTGGCCGTCTGGGGCCGTGGAGCCTGTGGCAGGCGTGGACCCGGCCGCAGTGGTTGATTGCCATCGGGTTGTTTCCGGTCTTGTTGGTGTTGGGGTTGCCCATCAGTCTGAGCGCACCGTTCGCTAACCTGATAGCCGTGCCGTGGATCAGCTTGGTGGTGTTGCCGCTGGCCTTGTTGGGGACAGCTCTGCTCGCGCTGCCCTTTGTGGGTGACGGTCTGCTATGGCTAGCGGGTGGGGCACTGGATGTCTTGTTCAAGGGCTTGGCGTGGCTCGCCGGGCTAATGCCCGCCTGGATTCCGGCCGAAGTGCCGTTGGGCTATTGGCTGGTGAGTCTGCTGGGGACCGTGCTGCTCCTGCTGCCCAAGGGTGTTCCATTTCGCCTGCTCGGGTTGTCGATGCTACTGTTGGCGGTGTTTCCCCCGCGAGAATTGGTCCCTCATGGAACAGTAGAGGTCGTGCAACTGGACGTCGGCCAGGGCCAATCGCTGATTCTGCGCACCCGTCATCACACTTTGCTCTACGACGCCGGCCCGCGCTCCGGAAGCTTTGATCTGGGCGCACGCGTTGTCCTGCCGTCGCTGCGAAAACTCGGGGTAGGGGAGTTGGACATGCTGCTGCTCAGCCACGCCGATGCCGATCATGCGGGTGGTGCAGCAGCCGTTGCCAAGGGCATGCCGATCAAGCGCGTGGTGGGCGGGGAAACTGAAGGCCTGCCGTCATCGCTCGGCACCCAACCTTGTGTCAGCGGCGAGCGATGGACCTGGGACGGTGTGACCTTCGAACTCTGGCAGTGGCCGGACGCCATCAGTGGAAACGCGAAGTCCTGCGTCTTGCAGGTGCAGGCCAATGGCGAGCGCCTGCTGCTGACCGGTGATATTGACCGCGCCGCCGAGCAGTCCATGCTCGCATCACCCCTGGCGGTGCGCACTGATTGGCTGCAAGCGCCGCACCACGGCAGTCGCAGTTCTTCGTCCTGGCCCTTTGTGGAACGGCTTAGTCCGCGATCCGTGCTGATCTCGCGAGGGCGCCACAACGCGTTCGGCCATCCTCATCCACAGGTGATGGAACGCTACCGGCGGTTGGGCAGCCAGGTGTATGACAGTGCCGAGCAGGGCGCCGTGCGTCTGCAGTTGGGGGCTTTTACGCCGCCGGTAGTTGCGCGCAATCAACGCCGGTTCTGGCGCGAGCGGTTACCTTAGGCGCGGCCGATGGGGTCTGTGGTCAACGCACCTATATGGTAAAGTGGCGCACTTTTTCGAGGGGACATTCACTGTGTGGGAATTGGTCAAATCCGGCGGCTGGATGATGTTGCCGATCATCATGAGCTCTATCGCCGCACTCGGCATCGTCGCCGAACGCCTGTGGACCCTGCGCGCCAGCCGCGTGACCCCCGAGCATTTACTGGGGCAGGTCTGGGCCTGGATCAAGAACAAGCAGCTCGACAAGGAAAAGCTCAAGGAACTGCGCGCCAATTCCCCGCTGGGTGAAATCCTCGCCGCTGGCCTGGCCAACTCCAAGCATGGTCGCGAGATCATGAAAGAGTGCATCGAGGAAGCCGCGGCCCGCGTCATCCATGAACTGGAGCGCTACATCAACGCCCTCGGCACCATCGCCGCCATGGCGCCGTTGCTCGGCTTGCTCGGCACGGTGCTGGGCATGATCGATATCTTCAGCTCGTTCATGGGTTCCGGCATGACCACCAACGCAGCCGTACTGGCCGGTGGTATCTCCAAGGCGCTGATCACCACGGCCGCAGGCCTGATGGTGGGTATTCCGTCGGTGTTCTTCCACCGTTTCCTGCAACGCCGCATCGATGAACTGGTGGTCGGCATGGAGCAGGAAGCCATCAAGCTGGTGGAAGTGGTGCAGGGCGATCGTGACGTGGACCTGGTTGGGGGCAAAGCGTGAAATTTCGCCGCAAGCAACGGGAAAACGTCGATATCAACCTCGCGTCGCTGATCGACGTAGTGTTTATCCTGCTGCTGTTTTTTGTCGTCACCACCACCTTCACCCGGCAGACCGAGCTGCGCGTCGACCTGCCGGAAGCCGTGAGCGGTTCGCCGGCCGAAGACCAGCAAGTCAAGCAACTGGACATCGCCATCAGCGCCGACGGGGTGTTTTCGGTGAATAACCAATTGCTCGAGAAAAACGACTTGGCCAGCCTGATGGATGCCTTGCAGAAAGAGTCCGGCGGCGACACTAAGCTGCCGCTGTCCATCAGTGCCGATGGCAAGACCCAGCACCAGGCTGTGATCACTGCGATGGACGCTGCCGGCAAGCTCGGTTTCAGCCATTTGCGCATGACCACCGTCGAGGCGGCGGGCCAACCCTGATGGCCCTGTCCGATCGTTTGCTCAAGGCCTGGTACGAGGGCCATCCGGCACTTGCGCTGCTCCGTCCGCTGGAGTCCTTGTATCGCCGGGTGGTGCAGGGCAAGCGTGCACGCTTCCTGGCGGGAGAGGGCGAGATCTATCAATCGCCGGTGCCGGTGGTGGTGGTCGGTAATATCACCGTGGGTGGCACCGGCAAGACGCCGTTGATCCTGTGGCTGATCGAACACTGCCGACGCAGCGGCCTGCGCGTGGGGGTGGTCAGCCGGGGGTATGGCGCCAAGCCGCCGCAGTTGCCCTGGCGGGTCGAAGCCAGCCACAGCGCCGACGTGGCAGGTGATGAACCGCTGTTGATCGTACAGCGCTGCGGCGTGCCGTTGATGATCGACCCCGACCGCAGCCGTGCGGTCAAGGCGCTGCTGGCCAGCGAAACCCTCGACCTGATCCTCTCCGACGACGGCCTGCAGCACTATCGCCTGGCCCGTGACCTTGAACTGGTGCTGATCGACGCCGCCCGTGGCCTGGGCAACCGCCGTTGCCTGCCGGCCGGGCCGTTGCGTGAGCCGGTGGAGCGTCTGCAGAGCGTCGACGCGTTGCTGTACAACGGCGCCGCCAGTGATCGAGACGATGGCTTTGCCTTTCGCCTGCAACCCACCGCGCTGGTCAACCTGCTGACCGGCGAACGGCAGCCGGTGGATCATTTTCCAGCCGGCCAGCAGGTGCATGCGGTCGCCGGCATCGGCAACCCGCAACGTTTCTTCACTACCCTTGAAACGCTACACTGGCAGCCGATACCCCATGGCTTTGCCGACCACGCGACTTACAGCGCCGAGGTCCTGAATTTTACGCCGTCATCGCCACTGGTCATGACCGAGAAGGACGCGGTGAAGTGCCGCGCCTTTGCCCAGTCCGACTGGTGGTACCTTGCGGTGGATGCGCTGCCGTCGCCGGCGTTCGTCGCCTGGTTCGACACGCAGCTGATGCGTCTGCTGCCTGCCCGCCTTTTGCCTTAAACCGCTGCTTTCCAGGAAACACTCATGGACACCAAATTGCTCGACATCCTCGCTTGCCCGATCTGCAAAGGCCCGCTCAAGCTCAGCGCCGACAAAACCGAGCTGATCAGCAAAGGCGCTGGCCTGGCTTACCCGATCCGTGATGGCATCCCGGTGATGCTGGAAAGCGAAGCCCGCACCTTGACCACCGACGAGCGCTTGGATAAATGACCACCGCCTTTACCGTTGTCATCCCGTCCCGCTACGCCTCGACTCGCCTACCGGGCAAGCCGCTGCAACTGATCGGCAGCAAGCCGATGATCCAGTTGGTGTGGGAACAGGCCTGCAAAAGCAGCGCCGAGCGCGTGGTGGTGGCCACCGACGACCCGCGCATCATCGAAGCCTGCAAGGGCTTCGGCGCCGAGGCGGTGCTGACCCGCGAGGACCACAACTCCGGCACCGACCGCCTGGCCGAAGTGGCCACCCAGCTTGGCCTGGCGCCAGACGCCATCGTGGTCAACGTGCAGGGCGACGAACCCCTGATCCCGCCGCGCGTGATCGACCAGGTGGCCGCCAACCTCGCCGCCCATGGCGAAGCGCGCATGGCGACCCTGGCCGAGCCGATCGAAGATATCGAGACCCTGTTCAACCCGAACGTGGTGAAAGTGGTCAGTGACATCAATGGCCTGGCGCTGACGTTCAGTCGTTCGACCTTGCCTTGGGCGCGCGACGCCTTCGCCAAGCAGCCTGACGTGTTGCCGGAAGGCGTGCCTTACCGTCGCCATATCGGCATTTACGCCTACCGCGCCGGTTTCCTGCATGACTTTGTCAGCTGGGGCCCGTGCTGGCTGGAAAACACCGAGTCCCTGGAGCAACTACGCGCCCTGTGGCACGGCGTGCGGATCCATGTGGGCGATGCGCTGGAAGCGCCGCCCGCCGGTGTCGACACCCCGGAAGACCTTGAGCGCGTCCGTCGCCTGCTGGGGGCCTGATGGAGGTTCTGTTTGTCTGCCTGGGCAACATCTGCCGTTCGCCCACCGCAGAGGGCGTACTGCGCCATAAATTGCGCGAAGCGGGGCTGGCGGGGCAGGTCGAGGTCGCGTCCGCTGGCACGGGCGAATGGCATGTCGGTAACCCGCCGGACCAACGCAGCCAGCGCGCGGCGTTGGTGCGCGGCTACGATCTGTCGGCCCAGCGTGCCCAGCAGGTTTCTCGCGCCGACTTTGCGCGCTATGACCTGATCCTGGCCATGGATCACAGCAACCTGCGCAACCTCAAGGCCCTGCAACCGGGCCAGGGTAAGGCGGAACTGGACCTGTTCCTGCGCCGCTACGACGCCGAAGTGGACGAAGTGCCAGACCCGTATTACGAAGGTGAACAAGGCTTCGAACGGGTCCTGGACCTGATCGAGCGCGCCTGTGATTTATTGGTGATCGAATTGAAGGGGCGGTTATGACCTTGCAGGTGCTTGCGCAGGTATCGCTCAAGCCATTCAACAGCTTTGGCATTGACGTGCGCGCCCAGCTGTTTGCCGAGGCCCACAATGACGATGATGTTCGTGAAGCCTTGGCCTATTCAGCCGCTCATGCGGTGCCGCTGCTGGTGATCGGTGGCGGTAGCAACTTGCTGTTGACCCAGGACATTCCGGCGCTGGTGCTGCGCATGGCCAGCCAGGGTATCCGTGTGTTGCACGACGACGGTACGCAGGTGGTGGTCGAGGCCGAAGCTGGCGAGGCCTGGCACCCGTTCGTGCTGTGGACCCTGGAACAAGGTTTCTGCGGCCTGGAAAACCTCAGCCTCATCCCCGGCACCGTTGGCGCAGCGCCCATGCAGAACATTGGCGCCTACGGTGTGGAGATCAAGGACGTATTCGCCGGCCTGACAGCCCTGGATCGCCACACCGGTGAACTGCGCGACTTCAGCCTGGACGAGTGCAACTTTGCCTACCGCGACAGCCTGTTCAAGCACGAAACCGGCCGCTGGCTGATCCTGCGGGTGCGCTTTGCCCTGAGCCGCGCCAGCCATCTCAAACTCGACTACGGCCCGGTACAGCAGCGCCTGGCGGGGCAGGGGATCACCGAAGCGACACCGAGTGATGTCAGCCGCGCGATCTGCAGTATCCGCCGGGAAAAACTGCCGGACCCGGCAGAGCTGGGCAATGCGGGCAGCTTCTTCAAGAACCCGCTGGTGTCCCACGTGCTGGCGGCTGAGCTGCAGGCGCTGTATCCGGACCTGGTGGCGTACCCGCAGGCCGATGGGCAGATGAAGCTCGCGGCCGGCTGGCTGATCGACAAGGCCGGCTGGAAGGGCTTCCGTGACGGCGATGCCGGCGTGCATAAATTGCAGGCTCTGGTGCTGGTCAACTACGGCGACGCCACGGGGCACGATATTGCGAACCTGGCCCAGCGTATCCAGCGCGATATTGCCGAGCGATTCAAGGTCGATCTGGAAATGGAGCCCAACCAGTATTAAGTCCCTTGAAACAAAAATGCCCCGCATCTTTCGATGCGGGGCATTTTTTTGGGTGCTGACAATCAGTCGTCGCGGCTCATGATGCCGAAGATCTGCAACAGGCTGATAAACAGGTTGTAGATCGACACATACAGGCTGACGGTCGCCATGATGTAGTTACGCTCACCACCGTGGATGATCGCACTGGTCTGGAACAGGATGCACACCGAGGAAAACAGCACGAAACCTGCGCTGATCGCCAGTTGCAGGCCGCTGATCTGGAAGAACATGCTCGCCACCACGGCCGCCAGCAATACGAAGAAACCAGCGGTGATGAAACCGCCCAGGAAGCTCATGTCCTTGCGGGTGATCAGCACGTAGGCCGACAGACCACCAAACACCAGTGCGGTCATGGCAAACGCCGAGCTGACCACTTCCGCGCCGCCGGCCATGCCGAGGTAACGGTTGAGGATCGGGCCGAGGATAAAGCCCATGAAACCGGTCAAGGCAAATGCCGATACCAGGCCCCAGGCCGAGTCACGCAGCTTGTTGGTCAGGAAGAACAGGCCATAGAAGCCGATCAGCACGACAAAGATATTCGGGTAGCCGACGCGCATCTGCTGGGCCACGAACGCCATCACGCCGCTGAATGCGAGGGTAAGGGCGAGCAAGCCATAGGTGTTGCGCAACACGCGGCTGACTTCAAGCTGCTCAGCCTGCGCGTTACCATTCACTGCGTAATTCTGTTCGCGCATGGCGACACTCCTTCGGTTTTGAAACGTTCAGTCGCAAAGATCATAACAGACGCTCTGTAACAAGCTATGGCAAGAGTTTGACAGTGTGTTTCATTCGGGTATTATGGCGCCCGCTGAGACGGGATGGGCTACTATAATCCTGTGATGCACAAGGGAAATTGGCAGAGTGGTTGAATGCACCGGTCTTGAAAACCGGCGGACGTTAATAGCGTCTCCAGGGTTCGAATCCCTGGTTTCCCGCCAAGATTCAAATGAAAGCCCCGCAGTGCGGGGCTTTTGTGTTTCTGGGATTTGGCAAAGTTTTCAGCGTACAGGCCGATCGTTTCCGCATGATTTCAGGCGGTTTCCGCAACTCGTTGCAAATTGCGGTCAGCGAGTCGGCTTCACAATCTCCCCGACGCGTCGATAAACGGTCTCGGTTATCCGTTTGTCCGTGTGGCCCAGGAGCCGGCTTGCATCTCCTAGGTCGAGGATCTCGCTTGCAGCCTTGGGACGGATGTCGCGGAACTGGAAATTTCGAATGCTGGCTGCCAACACTCCATCGCCGTTTTCTCTGGCGATGGTGATCGCCTTGTCGCGAGCATCGTCGAAGCGGAGACGGAGCATGTGCTTTGTTACCTGCCTGCCGTCCTCGGTGACTATCAGGTAGGGGTTTCGAACTCCACGGGTGCGTCTCTGTGCGATCAAGCGCTCAACCAGTGCGCCTAAATCATTCATCGCGCCGGCGGCCGTCAGGCGGATTCGCAGCTTCTTGGACGTCTTGCCCTGAGACACCTGCAGGAACTCGTTAACGGCGTCAGCCTCTCGCATGGACAGGGTGTCCGCAGGGCGCTGTGCGGTCAGGTAGGCCAGGTCCATTGCATCGCGCAGCTCTGAGGCTGCCACGGTATACACGGCGCTCCAGATTTCCTCGCTGGCGTAGAAGTCTCGCGGCGCCTCTTTGTTCTTGCGCACGCCGGCGGCAGGGTTGTTTTCGGTGAGACCCCACTCGCGCGCTATATTGTAAATGTGTGACAGCAGCGAGATTTCCCGGTTTGCACGCACCTTTGCACTTCGACTGTCTCGATACTGCGCGATGATCTGCGGCGTCACCGCGTCGATGGGCGCATCGCAGAAAGCTTTGCGCAGCTGCTTCAGGCTCAGCAGGTTATCGCTCTGCGTCTTCGGCGCTTTGCCGGGGATGATCTCTCGTTCATAACGGTCGAACACCTGGCCCAGTAAAGCATTCTTCTTCGGCACTGGCTTGCAATCGAGCTTTGCCCATTCAGCTTTGGCGATATCCAAGTCACCCCCGAGCGGGATTTCCACCCGCTTCCCGTCTTCATTCCTCCCGTCGTAGTAGTAGCCCACCCACTCTTTACCGCCTTTCAGCGTGCGTACACGCCGAATCATTCGCGGCGGCAGGTCCCTGTTTGCCGCCTTTTTTGCTCGCATCGAATTATCCTACTTTTGAAAGATCCAGCGACCAGGCCTCGGCCGCGACGTTTTCAGCTGATGGCTTCACGCCTGCCAGCTTCATCCGGGCATAGACCCGGCCAACAACCGGCCGACGCGCCCGGGTCAGTACGTATTTCCAGCCGTTCCGATTGAGCCACGCAATCTGGCCCGACGGGATCATGTAGCCGGTGATTGCCGCGATCTCTTCCTCGGCAAGGGTTTCGCTCTGCATTTCCATGATGGTGTCCTTGCCGCGCTGGGCGGCAGAAGGTGGGTCATTCGTTGGGGTCGACGATGCTGTGCGAGATTGAAACCGTCTTCCGCGCAGCGTCTCCGAGATAGATCTCGTTCATGACTTTGTCGTGCTGAATGGATACGGAGTCGATGGCGTCCTCGTCATCGCCAAGCTCTGAAAGGCCCAGCTGGCGAACACGTAAAAGATCGACCCTGTCCGGAACCTCGAAAACTGTTGTTATCGCGCTCGTTCTCATGATGAAGGGCATAGGAATACCTCGCCCGCCGCTCACCGGCAGGCACATATGGTTTAATAAGAAAAATTCTGGATGGAATCGAACGATGGATAAGGCGTTCAAGCAGCCAATATTTGTAGTAGGACTGCCGCTTACGATTTGCGGATTGGTTTTCGGGCTTACTGGACTACTGGCGAGCGGAACGTTGGCCTATGTCGCGCCGGGGCTACTAATACCTGGCTTAGTATTGATGTTGATAGGTTGGCGTGGACGGGATAAGTGAAACGCCGCTCACCGGCTGGCGTTTTAGGGACTGGGATTGGGGAAGTGCCCTGCCCAACTTGCTGGCTTCCTGCATCGGTTTAAAGTGTCAAGTTGGAGCGGAGCACTACCTGTGATAGTTTTTTAGCGTTCGCCCTGCCAGAACTTCATTGCAGCCTTACCGGGGGACTTGCATCTGGTTCGGGCGAACACTTTTATCTCTACGCTTTTATCCAGTCGATAATTGGCTATTGAATATGTTTTTTGCGTGAGTATTCTTTTCCGTGCCCACCCTGCACAAGAGGCTCTTTACCGGTCTATGGATGGCGAGGCTAATTCTGCTGGGTGGGCACCTTACTGGCCGCTAACCGGCAGGCATGTAGGGGGCTTGGGGTTAGGCTGTTGCGGCGATATCGGCCTCGGCCATCTCGCAGAAAAAGCTGCAGTTGGGCAGCTTCTCGTTGCGCGCGATCGGGCCAACAGGAAGGTCGCGCAAAGGGAATCGCTCATCCTTCCTAGTTCCTGACCGGTAGCGAAGAAACCATGAGCCGGGCCCCAGTTCGTCCTGGACCAAACAACGCTGCTCGAACACCTCTGGAAAGTCTTCACGAATTGCGCGCCAATATCCTTCGCCGCCTTTTGGGCAGCCAATACAGTTCGCGTTGTAATAGCCAATGCGATACATGGCAGGCAGTTCGACACCGGCTCGTTCTATGATGGCTTTGCAGTCCTCTTTGCCCAGGCCTCGATCTATTAGCGGAGCAATCACTGGTCGGTCTGGGTTTCTTTCTCTGAAGTCGTCCAGCCGATCGGTCTCTTCGGCGGTGTAGCCGAAGACCATCACGTCACCCGGTTGTTCGTAGGTGGAGAGCAGCCTGCGCTTAAGCAGCGTCGAGCATGGCGCTCCGTGAGGGCCCTTCATGTACCGTTCGCGTAGGAACACGCTCTGCACGTCGGCCCCGTATTTATCATCCCGAAGCACGGTGATAGGTTGGCCGAACCAGACTTCACAGTCCTGGGCGAACCGCCGGTTGTCGTCGTGCTCATTGGCCAGGAAGGCGTTGATTATCTGCACATCGCGGGTTGCGCCATATTCGGCCAGAGCCAGTTTGGTGGCCACCGCCGAAGCAGCACCGCAGCTGAACTGGCAAACGATTCTGTTACTCATGGCCTAGGCCCCTTGTAGATGAAGACGTAGGCGATCCAGAGGGTGGCGATCATGGCGCCACCTCGACCAGTTTCCATTTTGTGTTGTTACTCTGACTGTGCTCCGACTCGACCAACCCTTACGCGTCATTAGCTCAAGCTCCCGGCGGATCTGCTTGGTGGTGAACGGCTCAATGTGAAACCGGAACCACCAGGTGCAGAACCAGTTACCTCGGGAGCCGCCTATGCCGCTCATATATGTCGCCATGCGCTGGCGCAAGCTTGATTTACTTTCTTCAGGCATGCCGGGTTCCTTGCCGCTATAGCGGCTGACTTTGAAGGGGGGAGGGAGGAATAAATATTTGTTGCTTGGTATTTCGTTCAAGTTCACTCAGGTCGCATAATTGCCACCTTAATCATGAGACGACAAAAATGAGAACACGGGGTAGGGTCTATTGGGAATGGGCAGATCCTGCCATCCATACACGCTCAGTTGATGAGCGGCTGGCGGACGGTACCTTGGTAAATGTCCATGTCCGGATGTCACAGACCGGTGCAACCCAACTGTTTGTTGGGGTTTACGGCGTGAAGGGGATGATGATCTTCGAAGAGGCATTCGATTCTCGACCAGGTGAGACGATGACCCAGGCCATGAAGTGGGGGATCGAGCGAGGGAAAGAAAAAGCTCTCCACGGCCCTTTATCAAGTTTGGGAAAGCCCGCCCCCCTGTCTAAATTGGGATCCAGCGGAAGCAAATAACCTTTCATCCACAAATTGGACTTAATTGATTTCGTGCTGGTCATTTATGACGGGTACAACAGCGGCATTTTTGATAGCCCTGTCGCAAGGCGGACTTATGCGCGAAATCGATGATTTTAGATTTAAATCCCACGAGCTACTGATTGATTTGGATGCTGCGACCACTAGGATCATGATGTTGGTATCAGCCGGGGACATGAATGGGCATGTCTGGGATGAGGCTGTAAAGCAGCACCGACTGGCGGTCGAAAAGTGGCAGGCTCTCTTGGAGTTAAGTGGCTCCGCCGAGCCCGCCTAGGACACAAGTGCCAGCAGGCACCTACAGTGGGCGGGGATTTGGCCTTCATGGCTTGAAGAACTTGGCGATATCTCTTCCAAGATCCACCTAACCTCCGCCTTCGATAACTGCGCGGGAGCGCTGTAGCAGCTCGATTTTCGCATCATTGCGCTCATCCGCTGCGGTCAGGCGCTGTTGCAGGGCGTCTCACTCGGCCAGCAGCCGGTTGGCGGTGTCGATATCGACAAGCCTCTCAATGTTGCGCAACGGCTCCGGTGACGCTTGATGCCTTCCGCTCCTGGCAGCAACACCTTCTTCTGCCCGTACTCATCAACAACGTGGTAGGCGACAATATCTGGTGCTTCACTCATACGGCCTCCCTCGTTATCAGATCATGGGCGTTCACAACCGTCATGCTGAGACGTTCGGCGATCAGGACTTCCAGGCGGGCACCCGTTGAATGCTCCCAGCCGGGCAGGGTTGCTATGGTGTCGCATCCCATCAGGGCGGCAATGTCCCGGCGCATGCAGTCGTTCCAGGTGCCGCCGTCAGTGTTGATCTCGGCGGGGTTGGTGACAGTGTGGCCGCCGGCGCGCAGTTTAGTGGTCATTGTGTGGAAGGCGGCAAAGTTGAGGCCGGGCAGACCTGTCATTGGGCCGCTGAGGTAAATCCGTTTCACGGGGGAGTCCTTGCCGGGCCATGCCCGAGTGTTGGATGGCAGACAAAGAGCAGTTAAAGTTCAGCGATTACCGGGGAGGGTAATCATGGGCTGCTACATATGCGGATATAACGTTGTGCCGATAGTGCTGCCGGACACTGAGGAGTATTCGTGCACAGCATGCGGGCGGTACCGAATTACCGGGTCTGCAATTGAGCTGCTTAAGCTGCATCCCTGGAAGTTCGATATATACCTGTCACGGCGGTGGATAGCTGATCAGCAAGAGGTTGGCACCACCCCATTAATCGACTCGGATATTGTCACCAGGCTTGTGTACGTCTAAGCGGTATCCGGTAGGCAATGGTGTGCCTTCCTTAGACATTGCTTGTCTCGCTTGGCCGTGTTCGGGCGGTGGAGTGGACTGATTTGAACTGCTGATTCCGCCAGGTGCCGAAACAGCTACAACCCAGAGGACGTAGCGATGACTGAAGAAAAGAATAAAGAGCCCGAGCAAGAAACCCCGGCGCATTCCACCGAGGAGGAGCGGGAGCGCCTGAAGGACTTCAACAAGGACGGTATTCCCCCCGGTTCGAGCTGACCATCAAGCTGCCCGCGATTGGCGTTGCTCAGTGCGCCACGGGTCGTTGGCCCGCGCCAGTGCTGCCATCGGCGGAGGGCTGACGCTGTTGCCGCACATGTGCACCTGCTGAGTCTTGGTGAACGGCTTGCCGTCGGCGCCGTGGCTTATGATGTAGTCGGCTGGGAAGCCCTGGGCCTTGTACAGCTCATCCGGTTTCAGCATCCGCAGGCAGATGTCGACGATCACGTAGGGCGTGCCCTTGACCATCACGGTGACCATGGCTAGGCGGTCCTTGGTGGTGATCGTCGGCGCCGGCGAGTCGCAAGCGCTGACGTTCTCGGTGCCGTAGTAGCTGATCAGGAAGGCGGCAACCCGCAGGGCGCCCGCTTCATGCTCTGGCGAGAGGGTGAGCGACACCAGTGAGCTCTTGCCACCGGCGCCGGCCGTGATGGTCGGCGCCGGATCTTCCAGGACCTGGCCAACACTGCCGCCGAATGCCCGCTCCATGAATGCGCTGGCCAACCCGTGGTGCTGGCCGCCGGCGCTGATGGTGTGCAGCGGGCCGTTTACGCCACGCGCATCGCAGTTGCCGCGAAGGTGCACCAGGTTCGCCGCCACCAGCTGCTGCTGACTGCCGGTGTTGGCCACCGTGGTCATCGGGTCTTCGATGCTCTTGGCGGTCGTGGTGTTGAAACCGCCATTCATTTGAGCCATGAACACCGTTGAAATGCCCATGGCGTGGGCGGCACCGGCCGGGCGCTGGTAGTTGCCGCCGCTGGTTATGGTCGGTAGCGGCTCGTCCAGCGCCTTGCCCGCGTCATCGAAGCGGAACTTCACAAGGTGTGCCGCTGCGATCGCGCGGTGGTTCTGGGTCATCAGCGTGCCCACCGGCTGGTTCATGCCCACCGGCTTGCCGGAGTACTCTGGCCCGCCGGCTCCAACCCTCACCGGGCCGATCAGCGTTAGCTCGCCGCGATTTGCGCAGGTCACTGTCGGTAACGGGTCGAGCGGGTCGTTGATGCGGTCGCTACCCTGGTGCGTTGCCGGGGCAATCACAGGGCTGACCACCGAGAAGGCTCCGCCCTTCGGGTAGGAGGTGATCGTGCGCAGCGGCTCGGCGGCCGACTGCACCGCCTCCCCTGACCAGTTGGCGATCGGGACAATGAATGGCGCCGCGCTGTCGATAACGAATTTCTTCATGCCCTTGGCAACGCGGCGTAGGGTGGCCGGCGCCAGGTCCTTCTTGCGGCCAAAAATGCTTTTGCCCAGGTCGGTAAAGTCGATGCAATCAGCGGCCGTCTTCCACTTTTGCTGGCCCTTGGCCGGGTTCTTGGCGTGGGTTGGCTCAGGCCACACAATCGGCTGGCCGTCGCACCGGGCGATCATGAACAGGCGTTCCCGGCTGGTCGGCGCGCCGAAGTCGCATGCCTTGATCACCTTCCACTCCACCACATAGCCCATTCCTTCCAGCAGAGCCACGAAGCGGCGCCAGGTGCGGCCGCGCTGTTTCGGGTCAGGAATCAGGAACTGCTGGCCCACCGGCACAACCTCACCAGGCGCAGCAATAGTGCCGTCCAGCTTGACCACTCGGCCCGTGGCCTTGTCGCGCTTGGCGATCAGTCGGCCCCACTGCAGGATCTGCTTCACGTTCTCCAGGCTGATCACCCGTGGGCGCTTCTTTCCTCCCCACTTGAGGCCGATCCACGACAGGTTGCGGATCTCGCGCTTGCGCGGCTGGCCGCCCGCGGCCTGGGAGTGGTGCGTGCAGTCCGGTGACATGTGGAACCAGCCCACGGCCATGCCGCCGCATTCGGTGTCCGGGTCACCATCGAACACGTCGGTGGTGAAGTGCTTGGCGCCTGGGTGATTGACGGTGTGCATGCCTATCGCTTGCGGACTGTGATTCTTCGCCACGTTCACCGTGCGGCCCAGGCCCATTTCCAGCCCGGTACCGGCCCCGCCGCCACCACAGAAGAAGTCGACAACAATCTCATCGTCCTGAGGGTTGAAGCCGAGTCCGTATTGGGTTTTGAAGTCGAAGGGGTTTTTCTTCTGTTGTGCGGACATAGGGGATCCTTGCCGGGTGTATTTGGCGGATAGGGAAAGGGAGATCGCGATGCTTAATGATTACGGGAAGAGTTTGTTTGAACCGTTACTATCGGTTCCAAACATTGTTTTATGTTTGTCTGCCGTTTTCGCCTTAGCTTTGGCTTTGATGAACGTGGAGTTAACTACCAGTGAGTGGGCAAGCTGGGTTCAGGCAGTTGGGGCGATTGTTTCGATCTGGGCCGCGTGGGTCATTGCGAGCCGCCAGAGCAGACGAGCAGAGAAAGTCGCAATGCGTCAGGATTCAGCTAAATGTGCCGTGATCGTCGGGGTTCTTAACTACGCACTGAATGTCATTGAGCAAGAGTCATTAACTGAAAATGGGAGTGTTAATCCTCTCCACGTGCGAGCCGATATCCAAAAAGTAATTTTAATGCTCGACCGAATTGATCTATTAGCACTTCCTGATCCCGTCGTTGTAAACGCAGTCTGCACTGTGCGCAGGTCGATAGAACTGCTGGATAAGAAACTCCTTGAACACAGGGGGGCTACTGTGTTCGCCCTTCATTACAGGCTTGGCGTCGCCAGGGCTTGTATCAGTACAACACAGCACCAAATTTTGCTATGTGAAGTGGCTATAGCCGAATTGACTTCGTAGCGGCTGAGTTTTGGTGAATAAGAATCTTCACCATTGCAGGCGCGCATCGACTCGCTCTCGAAGGCAAGCTTCGATGCCACTGCATACAAAGCCGAAGTTGACATCGGTCATATGGGATCCTCGCCGGCTGGCATAAAATGTTGATATGGGGTATTACGGGTGACCGGCATGGAGCCGATAGGAGAGGAAAATGTTTGATTTAAAAGCGGCGCTGAATGAAATTTCACGTTACAACTCATATATCTCAGATATCAGGAGGGAAGTTCAGTTGTATGAGCAGCTTTACTGCTTTTCGGCTTCTACGGATATTTTGAATAGAAACCTCACGCCGGTATTTAGTATTATTCAGAAGTCAATGTTCATTAGTATATTGACGCGAATTTCTGCGGTTTTTGATTCTAAGTCTTTTGGGTCCGATAATAACTTGTCTCTCGATTTTTTAGAACACAAGTATCGAGAGTTTGCCAGCGAGGCGTTGCTTTCAGAATTCAATGAGCTTAAGGGGTTCTATCGAAAACTAAATATAAAGAATTACAGAAATAAGTTAATCGCGCACAATGATTTAGCTACTGTGTTTGGCGAGTCTTCCGTATCACACACAATCAAAGACGGCGATATTATGAGCCTGCTCAAATCCACTCATAAGTTCTGCATTAATCTTTGCAAATGCCTTCCTGGTGGCATCGAAACTGTCTTGAGCGTGGAGCCTTGGCAATTGAAGCCGGGCGATGACGGGCTCGAGTTGCTTCGCCGATTGCAAGCGGGGAAGTGAAATCGGTCACGCTTCGTTTCCGGTCTTTGCAAACTGCGCTAGCTGTCGAGACTGCTTTTCGGTTACTTCGAAAACAGGTCGCGACATGGAGGAGAAGCGCGCAGATTCGGCGGCAGGCGTTGTTACCAGGTTGATCAGGAGCGTCGAGACTGTCTCCCGCCATTCCTCGAAATCGTGGCGCTCGCCAAGCACCTGAAGTGCATCATCGAGCGCTTTCGAGACAATCAACGTTCGTTTCTCGGTGCCGATCCGTTCGAGCAGCGCCTTGTCTTTCGCGCGCTTGTCCCGCTGCATCTGCGCGTTGTGCTTGGCCATGGCCTACCTCTTCGATTTCATGTGCTGGCAAATCAAGCCATGCGTGCCGCCGGCGCTGTCGCACCTGGTTGTTGATTCGCTTCACGGATTACCCTGATTACTGGGACCATCCTTCAATGTTGATCTTCTTACCATCGGCGCGAGCCTCAAGAACCTTGGCGCGGTTGAGCGCTGCCTTCCAGGTGAAGCAAATCCCCATGACCTTGCCGGTGGAGCGCTCGACAACGTGGTAGGCGCCGGTGCCCTTGTTGACTACCTGGAAGCGAACCTCTTGCACGGGCTGTTCCTTTCCGATCATGGCGTACATCGTGCTGGTGGCAATGGTTGCGCGAACACGTAGAGCCGCTAGTCCTTCGGCCCGCTCTTGAATTGATGGGGGCATATCTTTTTCCTTGGTGTTTGAGTTAGGCGAGCAGCATCGGTTGTTCGGCGCGGCGTACCATCCTGACTTCTGCCGTACGACGTTCTGGCGCCCGGCGGTCACGACGCATTGACTCGTCACCAATCATTGCGTGCATGGCGATCAGCGCCGCCAACACGAAGCACATGGGCGAGATGATCTGGCGGCGCATAGCCTCGGCAATCATGGCTGTCTGGCGGGTAACGCCGAGCTTGAACATGGCGCAGGAAAGGCGCTTCGCTACCGTGCAGGCTGCCACGTCGAACTGACGGGCAATCTCTTTGGCCGTCATGCCCTGGGCTGCGGCCAGTAGGTACTGAAGCTCTTTGGGCGCAAGGCCTCTACCGAGGTGACCCTTCCATGCGCCGTTGATGATTTCGTTCATCGCTGTGACTCCCGGTTGTTTTCCCACTGCACCCGTCACCAGGTGCAGAAGTGAAATCTTCTGGTGACGCTTGCCGGCTTCCCGCTACTGGCGTCGGTCGCCGGCCCATCAAATTATTTGTCCAGCCGCGGGCCTTTCGGCTTGTTCTCCCGCTGGATAACTCGTCTTGGCGCTTTACGCTGCGCACCCGGGTCAGTTGCCAACCCTCTGAACCGTTGAGGCCGGTTCATCGCTGCCTTGGATCTGGCCGGTGGTTATCCGGCGACCAGGCAAATTTAGAAAACTTAACAGATGCGGTCAAGAGATTTCTTTAGAGAACTTAACAGATTGTTAAGATTGCCAATCTCAAGGCATAAAAAAACCCGCTCGTAAGCGGGTCTTGTTCTGTGCTGGTAGGTCTTCAGCGGGAGTACATGGCCCACCAAAACACATGGCCAATAATCGTTATTTGTTGATCTTGGATATCTTGAAAGGTGTAGTCCTCGTCCGGGTGCTCATCTCTGTTGAAGCTGCGCAACCTGATACCCGTGGGGGTCCGATAAACCTGCTTCACACGGAGCTGCCCGTTATGACTTATCGCGTACATCTCTCCGTCAACGACGTCGCGTAGCGAGTTTTTTCCGACGTTTACACCGACGGTGGCCCCATCTCGAAGCACTGGAATCATGCTATTTCCGCTGACGGACACGCACTTTGCATTGGCGAACTGCACGTTGTTCTGGCGCAAGTCCTTCTTGAAAAAACGCAGCCGCGCTGAGTCGCTTTGCTCTATGGAGTATTTGCCGGAGCCAGCAGACAGCTCGACCTCTTCCAGGAATGGGACGTAGACCTCGTCTTCATCCAGTGGAGTTTCATCGTCCCAAGTTTCAATGGGAGCGAGGGTGGGTGCCTTGGGCGGATCGATGCCTTCTGACAACCACTCTGCCGAACAGTCAAGAGCTCTGGCCAGCGAGGTCAGGTTTTTTCCTTTCGCGCCATTCGTCCCATTAATCCAGAAAGAGACAGTGGCCTTAGATACGCCAGTCATTTCGCTGATATCTGTCGCGCGGAGGCCTAGGGCGTCCATGCGTGCTTTGAGTCGTTCGCTGAAATTCATATTTAGGATTCTAAACAATGGTGAGTTTAGATAACTTGCCTTTTGTGGTTAACATTTCTAAACTCGCTTCGGTGAAATGGAGAAGCCTCAATGAACTATGACCAAGCCTTAACGTTTTTCGGCTCGCCTGGCGCGATTGGTGCGGCTCTCGGCGTGACAAGAAGCCGAGTTTCGCAGTGCAGATCCGCTGGCGGGTTCTCCTACCCAATGCAGTGTGTATTGGAAAAGGAATCCGGTGGAAAGCTAAGTGCTACTCGCGAAGACGATCCTGCAAATGCAACAAAGGACTCGGCGGCCTAACCGTTCGATGAGTTGATTTTCCGCCCATTCGGCGAAAACCAAAAGGCGAGCTGGCTTAGCTGTTGATTCATCCAGTACCCAGATCGCAGACATAAAAAAACCGCCTGGCAGGGCGGTTCAGTACAGCGTTTAGCGAGGTCAATAATGATCAAAAACAACCCTCCAGTCAATAGTTCTGGCGATGTCGCGACACTTCCCGGCGAGTCCGAAAAGGTGTCTCGACACAGGGTCACCAATCAATCCGCAGCGATGAACGCCTCCCTGATGATCAGCGGCCAGTATTCGCGCGCTTCCAAGTCTCAATTCCGCCGGGAATGCCTCGATCACTTGAAGGCATCCCTGGCTCCTGCCCAGGATGTCCCTGCATGAGTACCATCATCATGAGCCTGTGCTGGCCGTTGCAAGGCATGAGCGGCCCGCAAAAGGCTGTACTGATTTCGCTGGCCGATAATGCAAATGACGAGGGTGTCTGCTGGCCTTCGGTCGCTCGCATCTCTGAGCGGACATGCCTCGCAGAAAGAACTGTTCAGGCCGCCATAAAGTGGCTGGGTCAGGTGGGCATTTTGTCTGTCCGGGAAAGGATGGGGCGTTCGACGATTTACACCCTAACCCCCGCATCTTATGCACCCCCGCAGGCGGCGCACCCCGCAGCAGATGCACCACCACCCCCGCAGCTCACGACGAAAACCCCCGCAGCAGCCGCACCCAGAACCGTAATAGAACCATCAAGTGAACCGTCACCTCTTGTTGGCGCTGAGCAACCCACGAAAATTTCGAAGCCGAAATGCCCAACCCAGGCAATCGTCGATTTGTTCAACGCAACGATCCCGGAGTTTCCCCGGGTCATGTTGTTGACCAAGGATCGGATTGCAAAAGTCAGCGCACGTTGGAACGAAAGCGATGTTCATCAGGATCTCAGTTTCTGGGCTGAGTACTTCGCCCTGGTGCGCTCCAGCGACTTTTTGATGGGTAAGGTTTCGACCGCTGGCGGTAATCCCTTCCGCTGTAACTTCGATTGGCTGATTGCCCCGAGCAACTTCGTGAAGGTCGTTGAGGGTAATTACAATGCGTGACCCCTACAGCCTGGAAGCTGAACACGGTGTACTGGGAGCGATGTTCCTGCGCCCAGAGCTGATCGACGTACTTGCCGCCGATCTGGTGCCCGAGGACTTCTACTACGAGGACAACGCCGAGCTGTATCGCGGGATTTTGGCCTTGCACGGTGATGGTCATCCCGTCGATATCGTGACCGTCGGGGTTTATGTGGGGGATCTGCCTGGTGGTGCGAGTTCGTTTGCCTATGCCGCAGAAATTGCTCGCAATACGCCAAGCGTTGCAAACGCCGCTTCCTACGCCGGAACGGTTCGTGAGCGCAGCTTGGATAGGTCGATCATCGAGCTTAGCGTGCGGATCAACGACATTGCCTACGGTGACCAGCCAGCAGCTGACAAGGTGGCAGCGGTACAGGCTGAGTCCCATGCCATTGACAGCCAATCGGCAACATCTGAAGTGGTCAAGGCTGAGGACTTTCTCAACGACTACATCGAGGTGCTGCAGGCCCGAGCTGATCGTGGTAATGAAATTGACGGCCTGTCCACGGGCATTCCTGATTTGGACGAGAAGCTGCAAGGGCTCAAGCCTGGCCAACTGATCGTGATTGCTGGCCGTCCGGCCATGGGCAAAACCACGCTCGCCATGAACATCGCGTCTCACGCGGCCATCCGTGATGGCAAAAGCGTGATGGCGTTCAGCCTGGAAATGGATAACACGGGCCTGATGGATCGCTTCATGGCGTCCGAAGGGCGAGTGCCCTTACAGCTGATCAAAAATGGCAAAGCCCCTAACACTCACGGTGCCGAGCTGATGAGTGCCGCCGGCAAGCTCAAGAAGTCGAACCTGTTCCTGTCGGATCGCGCGTCGATGTCAATGAATCGACTGCGCTCGGCGGCTCGCCGCCATAAGCGTCGGTATGGCTTGGACCTCATTGTCATCGACTACCTGCAATTGGTGGAGTCCGACTCGCGCACGTCCAGTCGTGAGCAGGAAGTCAGCCACATGACACGCACAGCGAAGCTCATGGCCCGCGAGCTGGGCGTTCCGGTGATCCTGCTCAGCCAGCTCTCCCGTAAATGCGAAGAGCGGCCCAACAAGCGCCCGCTGTGTTCTGACCTGCGTGAATCCGGCGCCATCGAGCAGGACGCTGACATCATCCTGTTCGTGTACCGCGACGAGGTCTACCACGAACACTCCGAAGCCAAAGGCATTGCCGAAATCATTATCGGCAAGGGCCGTGATATTGCCGGCGGCACCGTGCGCGCCGCTTTCCACGGTCAGTACAGCCGATTCGAACAGCTCGCAGCGGGCTGGGTTGAGCCGACCAAACCCGAAAAGATCAGCAGTCTGGCCGGTCGTTACAGAAAGGAAAACAACTGATGGCACCGATTCGCCTGGCCGTTCCGGTCTCGGCCAATTACCGCTATGCGGTTCATTGCTGCGGCTTCAAGTTGGACATGGACGTCCTGCCTGACCATGCCGTGGCTTTGTTCGCTGATGAGGCCATGGCCAAGCGCTACGGCGATTGGATGTGGCCATCGACTTTTGAGGTCGTTGACCTACTTGCCCGAAAGGAGGGCAACGTTTGAATACTCAAATCAAAACCCTGACAGTAAAACTGTCGGATGCCGAGATTGTGCGCAACGCCAAGCTTGAGCGTGTGCGTGACCTGCGCGATGCCGGCCACCCTGCGTTGCACTTTCGTTTCGCCAAAAATCGTACGCGTGGTTCTTGGTACTTTCTCAATAAGCGCCAATGGCACCGCATCGGAGCCTATCCAGACCTCAACACCAAGCAGGTGATCGCAGCGTTGCCGTCGGTGCGCCTGCGCGTGGCGGCTGATGGAGCGGCCAGCGTGTCGGGCTGGCTTACCGTCGGCGAGCTGCTCGACTGGTTTGGCGACCGTATGACCAAGTCGCGGGCGCTGTCCGATAAACGCCGCGCGGCCATCAAGTCGTCGATCAGCTGCCAGCTGAAGCCGCGGCTGGATGATTTGTTGCTTCGCGATGTAAACGCCCAGGCCCTCGACCAGTTGCTGATGTGGCCGGTGCAGGCTGAGCTGTCCTTGTCGTATGTCCAGCAGCTGTTTCGTCTGCTAGCGATGGCCTTTCGTCAGGCGCGCAAGCTGGACCTGATCCCGGTTAACCCGATGGCCGAGCTGAAGTTCAGCAACTTCACGTCGGCGCGCATTCAGCCCAAGCCCGCCCGGCTTCGCGATGTGCAGGTGCACGAGTTGGTGATGCTGCTGGCTGAGCGATTCGACAGCGCGCCAGGTGACGCCATGCTGGCCTTAATGATGCTGTGCCACGGCACCCGAATCGGTGAAACCCGCCAAGCGCGGTGGGCTGACGTTGCATTGCCCGAGCGTGAGTGGTTCCTGCCGGCGGAGCACACCAAGAGCAAGACCGAGCTGCGCGTGCCGCTGACTGATCAAGTGTGCGCACTGTTGCGCCTTTACCGTGACCGCCAAACCACCCAGGGCTACACAGGGGCTTTTCTGTTCCCGTCGCGCCGTGGCAAGCCGCTGAGTGATAACCAAGCCAGTGCCGCGTTCACTCGGTTGGGGCAGGGCGCCTGGACCAGTCACGACCTGCGCAAGGTGGCCCGCACCGGCTGGACTGACCTCGGCGTCGACGGCCACATCGGCGAGATGTTGCTGAACCACTCCCTGGGCAAGATCGCTTCTACCTACATCAACACTCAGGCCAAAGAGCAGCGCCGCCTCGCGTTGGTGAAGTGGCACGACTGGTTAGATGCGCGTGGCTTCAAGGCGATCCATGAGCAGACAGGCGTTAGATATGAAGATTCGCAAAACCTCGTAGACGCCTTGAACGGCGGGGTCTGCGAGCCAGAACCACAATTTGTTAAGGGCGAGGTTTTAAAACGTGCAGAAACGACAGGTGCCTGGCTTTAAGCGGGATCGGATCGAGCTTGAACCCTGCGAGATCTGCAAGGGTAGGGCGTTAGTGGCGGGGGTGTTTTATGAGGTGGTTTGCACGGATTGCAACGGCTCAGGTTGGGTTGTTCAGGGGACCAAGTTGGTGCTTTCTGTCGACGAGTTGGTCACCCAATTGAGTTTCAAGTTGCAGCAGGTAGAGAGCGAAGTCTTGGCGTTAAAGACTCCTTCAACACCAATAGGGCCGCAGAGCCAATACGAGCAATCAAACCGCTTGGGAGCAGGCGGGACAAATTATACAGGGGATTGATAGCATGATGATTCGTAAGCCGGCTGGCCGGCCTTTGGGAGATACCGAATACCTGCTTGAGCAGTGGGGTTGGTGGAGAATGGACGGTATGGGGGTCTCTGGTTACACGTCTCCAACTTTAGCTCTGATGCGGCAGGCGGTAGCGCAGGTAACAGTCTGTAAAAACTATTGCATTACTGACGACTGGGCTCTGGCTATCGATAACGCCATGGCTAGGCTCTCCCGTAGGGATCAGCAAATGGGCGACGTGCTTTGGCTGTACTACGGGCAGAAATGGCCGATGCTACGAGTGGGAAAGCATTTCGGCATCAGTGAGGGAAAGGCGCGCGAACTAACCAGGGCTGGGACGGCGTGGGTTGACTGCGCAATTGATGATATGCGGCAGCTATCTTAGCTATGCAATCGAAATGTCTGCTTTTGCATAATTTCAAAAATAAAGTGATTCCGACTCACGCCGAGAAAATTGTTTTTTTTCGACGATAACGTATCATTAAAATTCAAGATGCCCTTGCACGGGGTGTCGCTAAATGGCTTGTGATGAGTCGTGCTGTGAAAAAAACCGGAATAAGCGAATGGATTCAGATATTGGTTTTGATATTAGCTATCAAGTGAAACGCATTTTTGTAGTGCTTGGATCTTTAAGTGGCATTTTTTCTATGTTACTTCTTTTTTCTGAGCGGTTTAGTATTCTAGTTGGTGGGGGTAGGGAATACAGCTTTAGTGGCGAGCTAGCGTTGATTTCGATGTTTGCATCGGCGGTAGCGTTTACATTTGTATATTTACAGTCAGGCGGTAAGCAGGCTTTATCTAATGTTGGGTCTGATGCTTCAAGTAATATATATGTAAATAAAGCGAGTAGAATGCTTGAGGAAGTTGAGCGTAGAAATGCGGAGCTTACAGACAAGCTCAGTCTATTGGATAAAAAGCTTGAAGAGGCTGAAACGTCCAAAGGTTTGAGTCCGGAAGACCGGCAACGTGTAGTTGACGGCGCGATAAAAGCTTCAAGTACTGAGGCAATTAAAGAGGTTTTTGCTTTTGAGACAGCTAGGCTAGAGTCCCAGCTATCGGATAACTTAGGTTTAGATAGATTGGAATCGGTTGCCAGGAATAGCGTGGGACGCTTGACTCGTGAAATATCCGACCTTCGACTCCGATCTAACATAAACCTTATAATAGGCATGTCGATAACGGCAGGTGGCCTTTGGCTTCTGTGGTCTACAGTGTCAATTATTGATGCTTCGGAGCTACTAAAGTTACTTGCCGCTGGGGGGGCTGAATCAGATTCGAAATTTTTAAAAAGTTTAATTCTCCCGATAATACCCCGTATCCTATTGGTGGTTTTCGTTGAGATTTTTGCTTATTTCTTTTTGCGCCTTTATCGGGATGGTCTCTCTGAAATTAAATATTTTCAGAACGAGTTGACTAATGTCGAGTCAAAATTAACTGCTATTGAGTTTGCCTACATAACAAAAGACAATGAAGCGTTGAAGTCTGCGATTGAGGCTCTGTCCGGCACTGAACGAAACTTTGTTTTGGCTAAGGGGCAGACTACGGTTGAGCTAGAAAGGGCCAAGTCTGAAACTTTTATCAGTAGGACTTTTGTTAAGGCTCTTCCTAGAATTCTTCTGGAACGAAAAAAATAAGATTTGTGGGTTTTTTAAGTGTAAAGGAACAGGTTGCTTAGCTTGATAACGTCTAATCGTTTTTGAGAGGTTGTATAGAAAAGTGTTTTCCGCGCGGAATAGATCTGTTTTCATTGCAGCGTGAACTGCTGTGAACGCAGCATGACGCCTACCAAGACCCGGCCACTGAGCCGGGTTTTTTGTTCCTATTTTCAAGCCCTGCAATTGAGCGGGGCTTTTTTGTTTTCGGCCCCACGACTGTCTCCTTGCCTAAAGCGGATGCCAGCGACGTGGAGGCCGACCTATTTGAGGACTCAAGATGAACTCCGAGCATCAGGCACTGACCGATGTACCTCTGTGGTTGTTGGTTCTGCTGAGCCTCGCCGGTTTGTCTGGAGAAATGCTTCGCGCATCAGGTAGTGACCTGGGCCTTCGCCAAATCCTTCAGCGAGTTGCGTTACGCTTTCTCGCTTCTGGCCTGTTGGGTATGGCCACGTTGCTGCTTGCTATGGCCCTTTGGAACAACCTCTACCTGGCAGCAGGCCTGGGCATTGTCATCGCTGTGATCGGCGCTGACGTCGCTGGTGGGCTGTATACGCAATTCCTGGCACGAAAGGCCGGTGTTAGTGATCCCGCTGTGGGTCGTAATGCAAACGAGCAGTAGTTCGCTAAATGGGAGAGGAGGCATGCTTAAGATCGAGACGAAAGGCGGCAACCTTCTGAAGAAAACACTGAGTGACCTGGAGCAGCGGCAAATGCCGTTTGCTCTGGCGCGGGCTCAGACACTCACAGCAAAACTGGTTGAGGCAGCCGAGATTGAGGAAATGGCCCGGGTGTTTGACCGGCCTACTCGATTCACACTCAACAGTGTTTTCGTCCGGCCAGCCAGGAAGGGCGGGCCGGGGGCGGTGGTGTGGGTCAAGGACTATGCATCCAAGGCCGACGCACCCATTCGCTGGCTTCTGCCTGAGGTTGACGGCGGCGAGCGGCAGGCCAAGCGCAGCGAGAAACTCTTGAGTGCCCGAGGCATTCTTTCATCTGGTCGCTTCCTGATGCCGGGCGGTGGGATGACGTTGGATAGTCACGGCAACATCAGTCGCGGTGTGATGCAAAAGGTTCTGTCTGGTCTCGGCGCCCAAGGTGATAAGTACGCAAACAGTACCGATAGCCGCCGGAGTCGCCGCAACAGTAAGCGCTTCTTTGTGCTAGGCAAGGGCAGCAAGTCCGTTGGTGTTGCACAGCGTACCGGTAAGGGCTCGACGGGGTTACGGATCATGATGGCCTTCGCGGCTCGCCCGACCTACAAGCATCGGCTCGACTTCTACGGAGTTGCTGATCGTGTCGTGCGTGACAATTTGCCCGAGCAGGCGCGCCAGTCCCTGGCGCAAGCGGTCCTGAAAGCGAAATGACCACGACGCCAGCTGGCCATGCGCCGCCAATGAGAATAATTATCGTAAAGGTACTCCCGGACCTCACCCCCCTCAGGGGGTAATTCGAGGCCCGCGTCTTCGCTATATATGACCCATTTTCAAAGGTTGGTTGTTGTGTAGTTATGGCTAATCAATCGATCACCCGAAAACCTGAGTGGCTGAACAAGTCTCGCATGGCTGACAGTCTTGGAATTACCACTCAAGCCTTCGATAAATGGGGCGTGACGCCAATTGCCAAGATCGGCCGCGAGTCGTTTTACGACGTGCGTTCTGTGCTCGACAACCGGCTGGTTCACAAGGGCGAGAAGCAACAACCACTCGACGACGATGGCCAACCCATTGATCCGCTGATCGAGTACAAACAAGCGCAGCAGAAGTTACGGTTAACTACTGAGCAAGCCGACGCCCAAGAAATGCGCAATCGGGTTAAGGCTAAGAAGCTGGTACCGGTGGATTTCTGCCTGTTCGCTTTGGGCAAGTTGAGCGCCATGCTCGGCTCAACCCTGGACACCATTCACATCAAAGTGAAACGCAAGCACCCGGATATCGAGGTGCGTCACATCGAGGCTATCCAACGTGAAATAGCCGTTACGCGGAACGAAGCGGTCAACCTGGCCGATACCTTGCCGGAGCTTCTAGATGAGTTCGTCGAAGCCCTGGATGAGGGCGCTGATTGATAGCGTCCGTAAGGGCCTGACCGGCCTCTACAAAGAGCCGCCACTGACGGCAGTTGAGTGGGCGAATAAGCATTTTTACCTGTCTTCCGAGTCGTCCTATCAGGAAGGTCGGTGGACTACGGCACCGTTTCAGGTTGCCATTCTCAACGCGATGGGTAATGACCTGATCGCCGTAGTCAACGTGCTGAAGTCAGCGCGGGTTGGCTATACCAAGATGTTGGTAGCCAATAAGGGCTACAAGATCCAGCACAAGAAACGCAACGTGTTGTCGTGGTGCCCAACCGATCCCGACGCTGACACCATGATGAAGCGGCACATCGAAACGATGATCCGCGACGTTCCGTTGGTGCGTGCTTTGGCGCCTTGGTACGGCGTGAAGCACCGGGACAACACCCTGGACGAAAAGCGTTTTGATAACTCGAAAATGCTTTGGTGCCTGGGTGGCAAGGCCGCACGTAACTATCGGGAGAAAAGCCCCGACGAGGTGATCTACGACGAGCTGTCGAAGTTCGATGCTGACATCGAGGGTGAAGGCTCCCCGACGATGCTGGGAGATAAGCGTCTTGAGGGTGCGACGTTTCCCAAGTCAATTCGCGGATCTACCCCCGGGGTAATCGTCGCCAGCGGCGAGGATGACGAGTCAGTTGGAGAGGGCTGCCAAATCAGCCGGGCGGCTGATGAGTCGCCGCACTTCCTGCGGTTCAACATCAGATGCCCATGTTGTGGCACAGAGCAGCACTTGAAATGGGGTGCGTTCGACAAACCCTTCGGCATGCGCTGGAGGCTCGATGGTTATGGCCAGGTAGAAAAAGCCTGGTACTTGTGTGAGTCCGGCAACGGCTGCACGTTCGAATACCACGAAATGATCCAGGCGTCGGTTGCTGGGCGCTACATCTGCGAACGGCAGGGCGTTTGGACGCGTGACGGGATGGATTGGTTTTCTGCTGACGATCAGCCAATCACCACGCCTCGATCTGTCACGTTCCACATCTGGACCGTTTATTCCGAGTTCGTTACCTGGGCTTCGGTGGTAAGTGAATGGCTGAAGGTAGGCAAGGACCGAGGCAAGCTCAAGACCTTTATCAACACCACCCTTGGCGAAGCCTGGGAAGAGGACCAAGGCGAGAAACTGGAATGGGAGGTACTGGCCAAGCGGCGCAGCAACTACCTGAAGGTGCCCGCGCGTGGCGTTGCATTGTTCGGCGGGATCGACACGCAGGATGACCGGTATGAGGGGCGTGTGTGGGCCTTCGGTGCAGGTGAGGAAGCATGGTTGATTCACCGTTGGGTGCTGACCGGTGACCCTGCCAGCGTTGAGTTGCGCAAGAAAGTTGGCCAAGAGATTCGCCGCCAATTTACCCGTGAAGACGGCACGCTGATGCGTGTAGATCGCTGGTGCTGGGATTCCGGCGGGCATTACTCGGACGAGGTGCGCAAAGAAAGTAAAAAACACGGTGTCACCTGGGTTATCCCGGTGTTTGGTGCTGCAACCTACGGCAAGAAGATTGCCAATTTCCCTAAGAAAAAAACCAAGGGTGACCGGGTTTACCTCACGGAAGTCGGCACGGACAACGCCAAGGAACTGATCTACAGCCGCTTGAAAATCGAACCGGACGGCGACCGTCCGGTGCCTGAGTGCGTCCACCTGCCCCTTAACGAGCAGGTATGCGACGAAGACGAAATGAAGCAGTTGACCAGTGAGCGTAAGGAGTGGGTGATCTCTAAAGGGCGCCGCGTTCAGCGCTGGACTAATGGCCGTCGCCGGAATGAAGCCCTCGACTGTTTTGTATACGCACTGGCCGCCCTGCGGATCAGTCAAGAGCGGTTCGGTATGGATCTGGATCAGCTCGCCATGGAAGCTCAGTTCGTGCCGTCTTCGGGCACATGGGAGGTGCCAGAGGCGCCTGACGTGGACGAGCCAGAAGAATCAGAGCCGCCGATTGAATTGGCGCGGCCTGAGCCCCCATCAACTCAAGTCGACGCCCGAGGCGACCGGCATAACGTGGAAAGTAACGGATGGCTATAAACGCGCAGGAGATGCTGGACCAGTATCTGGAGGCAGAGGCCGCCATTCTGCTGGGTAAAACGACCGTTTTTAACGGCCGTACCCACACCATGGCCGAATTGCCGCAAATCCAAGCAGGACGACGCGAATGGGAGCGCCGGGTTAACGCCCAGCAGGCCGCCGCGCAAGGCAGTCCGGGTTATTCCCTGGCTGAATTTCGGTGAACTTCCTCGACCGCTGCATTGCAGCGGTTAGCCCTGGAGCAGGGTTGCGGCGTCTGGCGGCACGCAGTGGCATCCAAGCCTTTGAGGCGGCCGAGGTCTCGCGTACACACAAGGCAAAGCGGCAAACGCGAAGCGCTGACAGTTCATTGCAGCGTGATGCGGAATCGTTGCGCGGCCAGGCTCGAAAACTGGATGAAGATCACGACCTGGTGACGGGCATTTTCGACCGATTGGAAGAGCGGGTGGTGGGTGGTGCAGGGATCGCGGTAGAGCCGTTGCCCCTGGACCACGCGGGCAATATTCACCTGGAGTTCGCGGCGCAGATTAAAGATCTGTGGGCCGAGTGGTCCATGCGACCGGAGACCTCGGGCGAGTTGACCCGGGCACAAATGGAGCGCCTGGTGTGCCGCACCTGGCTGCGCGATGGTGAGGCGCTGGCCCAGCAACTATTGGGCAAGGTGCCCAACTTCAAGCACCTGCATAAAGTGCCATTTACCCTGGAGTTGCTGGAGCCAGATTACCTTCCCTGGAACTACAACGATGAATCGAAGGGGATTTGCCAGGGCATCACACGTGACGCTTGGCGCCGGGTCACCGGTTATAACCTGTTGAAGCGTCACCCGGGTAGCGCCTTGGGTTTCAGCCTGTCGGCAGATACCAAATTCGTACCGGCGAATCGGATGCTGCACATCGCTTATCGCAAGCGGATTGGTCAGAACCGGGGGCAGCCGTTGTTGCACGCGGTGATAACGCGCTTGGCGGATATCAAGGACTACGAGGAAAGCGAGCGCGTAGCCGCTCGTATCAGCGCAGCCCTGGCGATGTTCATCAAGAAGGGCTCAACCGAAGACTACGTGGTTGCACCTACGACCGCTGGCAAAGATGGCCAGGCCACCGGAGCGCGAAGTATTCCAATTGCCCCCGGCATGGTGTTTGACGGGCTGTTGCCCGGAGAAGACGTGGGCATGATCGAAAGCAATCGGCCCAGCCAGTTTGTGGAGAGTTTCCGTAACGGTCAGCTTCGTGCCGTTTCGTGCGGTACACGCATTGGCTACTCCACGGCGACGCGGACATATACCGGTACTTACTCGGCCCAGCGCCAGGAGTTGGTGGAGTCGCAGCTGGGGTACGACCTTCTGCAGCACGAGTTCATCGATTACTGGTCGCGCAAGGTCTACAGGGCCTTTATCGAAATGGCGCTGGTCAGCGGCGTACTGATCCCCCCTGGCGACGTCAACATGAACTCGGTGTACAGCGCAGTTTATCAGGGGCCGGTAATGCCCTGGATCAACCCGGTGCATGAGGCCAACGCATGGGATCAATTGGTACAGAGCGGTTTTGCCGATGAGGCCGAAGTGGCCCGGGCGCGTGGGCGCAACCCGCAAGAGCTTAAGCGATCGCGTCAGGCGGAAATCGAAAGCAACCGGGCTAAAAAGCTGGTGTTCAGCTCCGATGCCTATCACAAGTTCTACGGGAAAGTGACCTTCAATGCAGACCTATCAAACGAGAAAGAGAAAGCCTGAAGCGCCGCCGCTGACGGTGCCTAGGGCATCGGTTCAGTCGTCGGTGTCGTCCGTGATCACTGCGGCAAACCAGCCAGTGGAAAGTTGGTACTCAATGCGCGCCATGGCGCGTGGCAGTGTCGAAATTTTGCTGTACGACGAGATTGGCGGATGGGGTATTACCGCCAAGCAGTTCGCACAGGATCTGGCGGCCTGCGGTGACGTTTCACAAATCAATCTGCGTATTCATTCGCCGGGCGGGGATGTGTTTGCCGGCATGGCGATCTACAACACGCTGAAGGCTCACCCGGCCCGTGTAGATGTGTACATCGACGGGCTAGCGGCTTCCATGGCCAGCGTGATCGCGATGGCGGGTGACAAGGTGTACATGCCCACCAACGCCATGATGATGATTCACAAGCCCTGGGGCGCGCAGGGTGGCGATGCGGATGATATGCGCCGATATGCCGACCTGCTCGACAAGGTTGAAGGAACGTTGGTGCAAGCCTACATCGGCAAGACCGGAAAAAGCGCGGAAGCAATTCACGCGTTGTTGAAGGATGAAACATGGATGGATGGCAGCGAAGCGGTGGCAGCTGGCTTTGCTGATCAGTTGATTGATCCGCTGGTAGCTGCCGCACAACTCAAATCGAAACGCATGCAGGAGTTTGAACACATGCCGCCAGAAGCTTTTAACAGCCTGATGAACCCGCGTAACCAATTGCCTGTACCGTCGCCGGCTCCCGCGCCTGTCCCGGCACCGGCGCCGGCCAATTCGCTGTCGGCCGAGCAGATTCGAGCCCAGGTCATTGCCGAGGAGGGCGAGCGCCGTACCGGCATTACCAACGCTTTCGGCGGCTTTGCTGCTGCTCATGCCGAGCTGTTACAGGCTTGTGTGACTGACATGGCTTGCACTGTCGAGAGTGCCCGGGCGCAGTTGCTGGCGAAACTGGGCGAGCAGTCCACCCCGTCGAGCATTCCCGGAATGCATGGCCATGTCTCCAACGGTAATTTGGTTGGAGACTCCGTACGTGCCTGCTTGGAAGCGCGAATCGGTATCGCTGCAATCGAGACCAGCAACGGCCTCAATCACATGAGCATGCGCGAGCTGGCCCGCGCCTCTCTGACCGAGCGTGGCATTCTAGTGGCGACGCTCAACCCGATGCAGATGGTCGGCCTGGCATTCACTCATAGCTCCAGCGATTTCGGGCAGATTCTGCTGGATATCTCTGGTAAGTCGGTATTGCAGGGCTGGGAGGAGGCGCCGGAGACATTCCAGCTTTGGACCAAAAAAGGCCAACTGAGCGACTTCAAAACGTCTTCGCGGGTCGGCCTGGGTGAGTTCCCAAGTTTGCGCGAAGTGCGCCCGGGCGCCGAATACAAGCACATCACCCTGAGTGATCGTGGCGAGCCGATCACGTTGGCCACCTACGGCGAGCTTTTTTCGATCACCCGTCAGGCGATCATCAATGACGATCTGTCGTTGTTGAGTGACGTACCTTACAAGATGGGCCAGGCCGCCCGCGCGACCATCGGCGATTTGGTCTACGCAGTGCTGACTAGCCCACCGAAAATGCGCGATGGTAAGTCGCTGTTTGATGCCTCGCGTAAAAACAACGCGGCTGGCCCGGCGTCTGAGCTGTCGATTACCAGCTTGATCGCCGGCAAGACTGCGATGGCTTCGCAGAAAACTCAGGTCGACGGTGGCAAAGCGCGCACCTTGAACATTCGCCCGGCTTACGTGCTAACGCCGGTGGCCTTGGAAGACAGGGCCAATCAGTTGATCAACTCGGCGTCTGTCCCAGGGGCTGATGTTAATTCCGGCATCATCAACCCGATCCGCGGCTTTGCCCAGGTTATCGGTGAGCCGCGCCTGGATGATGCATCTTCGTCGGCCTGGTACATGGCGGCCAAGCAGGGCAGCGACACCATCGAGGTCGCCTACCTCAACGGCATCGATACTCCATACGTTGAGCAGCAAAACGGCTTCAGCGTCGATGGTGTGGCCAGCAAGGTACGTATCGACGCAGGTGTTGCACCTGCCGACTTCCGTGGCCTGTACAGCGCCGCTGGCAAGTAGTCCCAGCTGTCCCTGACGACCCCGCCCAGTGCGGGGTTTATTGTTTTTGCGTTCTGGAGAATTGAACGATGGCTAAGAATTATCAAAGCGCCGGGAAGACGCTCAACTTTACTTCGCCAACTGCTGGCACGACTTCCGGCGTTCCGCTGGTGATCAATACCCTGGTTGTGGTGCCGTTGGACACTACCAAGAAGGGCGAGCTGTGTGTGGGGGCCCTGGGCGGCTCGTGGTTGCTGCCCGTCACCGGTGCCTTAAAGCTCGGGGCCAAGGTCAGTTTGTTGGCCGGTGGTCTTGTGGCAGACGGCACGGCGGATGCTGTGCCTTTCGGCAAACTGCTTTCCGATGCGTCTGGCGGTTTCGCTGAAGCGCTGTTGATTCCGTGATGCGCGCCGGTCGTTTTCGCGCCCTGGCCGCGCGGATGGACGCGCTGCTGGTGAGCCGCTTGGGTGACCGCGCGATTCGTGAAGATGGCACCGAGTTGTTCGGTATTTTTGTTTCCCCGTTTATCAGCGGCGAGCTGTCCGGCGGTAGTCACCGAATCGGCGCCGTAGCGAATGCCGAAGACGTGCAGCAACCGACGTTTACGGCCCGCGTGATCGACACTGTGGGATTCAAGAAGGGCACCCCCCTAATCGTGGATCTGCCGCCGGTAGATGGCGGTGGGGCCTATGTGGTCGTGCAGCTCAAGCCTGACGGCTCGGGTATGGTCGACGTGATATTGAGGCCCGGCAATGAACGTATTCAAAATCCTGCATGACGCCATGACCGCCACCATCAAGGCGGATATGCCTGACGCCGTTACTGTCGAGGCGTACCCGGAAATGGATAACCGGTTCAATTTGCCGGCGGTGTTTTTCGGGCTTTCTGAGTTTCATCCTGACTCGGACATGGGGACAGGTGAGACGGTCCTGCGTGGTACGTTTCAGGCGATCATTCTGGTGGATCCAGTATTGCCGTATGCGTCCTTACAGGCTTCCTGGCTGGCTGCAAAGCTTTCCATGTTGCTGCATGCCCAATACTGGGATCTGGATTTTGTCGAAGGCACTAAGGACGTATCGGCGCGACCAGATGATTCCAGTCCTGAGCTGGCCAGCTTCCTTGTGTGGGTGGTCCAGTGGACGCAGGTGATGCGCGTTGGGGAAATGGTGTGGCCATGGCCACCGGAAAGCCCCGACATGCGTAGCCTAAATCTGTCGGGCGTCCCGGATGCTGACAGCCAAGGGGGCGCGCCATGAGCTGGGCACAGGGCGAACATGACCGCATGATCGCGGCGATGATGATGCCGTGTGTGGTGGTCGGGGTGGACCTGATGGCCCCGGCCGTTCGCGTCAGGTCGGGCGAGTGGGTCAGCGCCTGGGTGCGCTGGCACAGCCAGGCGGCAGGCAAAGCCCGGCATTGGCGTGCGCCGAGCCTGGGTGAGCAGGGGGTGTTGTTCAATCCCAGCGGCCAGGCCGGTATGGGTACGTTTGTCCCGGGGCTGTACGGCGGTGCCGGTGCGCCGCCGGATAACCGCGATCATGTCGAGGTGTGGCGTTTTGATGATGGCGGCTCCTTGGTCTATGACTGGGAGGCCAACAGCTACACGATCACCGTACCCACGGGTACCGTGACCATCAAGGTGGGGGAGACTGAGGCTGTCGTTACGGATAACGCGGTGACGGTCACAACGACTAACATCAAGTTGATTGCAGACGTGGCAATCGAAGGTTCGTTATCCGTAACGAAAGACGTATCGGTCCAGGGTGCTTTGCATGCGGTGAAAGACATCACCAGTGCCGGCAAGATCCTCGACGCCGGCGGTAACAGCGCGAACCACAAACACTAGCTATTCAATTTAACAAGCCCGCCGCGTGCGGGCTTTTTTGTGCCCGGGGGAAACCATGCCCAAGACTTCTGATAAACCCGTCGCCGGCATCGAGCATAGCTCAACGTTCCGCGACAAGCTCTATACCTCCCGCACCTTGATCCTGCCCGATAGCGGCCGCCCTCTGGCGGTGTTCAAGGCGCAGGTGTCGGTACCAGCCACGGATACCGAGGCGCTGGAATACCTCAAGGCCCATGAGGAATTCGAACTGTTGCAGGAGTGATTTAGATGATTGGAATGGACCGCCACACCGGCCAGCCCATCTCGGGCCTGGCGCATTTGCGGCAGTGCATTGAAGACATTCTAAGCACCCCGTTGGGCAGTCGCCGGCAGCGACCGGAGTACGGCAGCAAAATACGCCGTTACGTGGATCTACCGGTTAACGAAGGCTGGAAGGGCGCAGTGCAGGCCGAGGCGAGCAGGGCGTTAGGCCGCTGGGAACCTCGCCTGAAGCTGGAGCGCGTGCAGGCCGTTTCTGTCCTGGGCGGTCTGATCAAGATCCAAATAACCGGTGTTTACCTGGGCGATAACGTGTTGCTGGAGGTAAGTGTATGAGTATCGTTGACCTGTCCGAGTTACCGGCGCCGGACGTGCTTGAGCCCCTGGACTTTGAAGAGGTCTATGCGGAAGCGCTCGGCGTGTTCCGTGAGTTCATGGGCGAAAACTGGAGCGCGCCGCTTGAAAGCGATCCGGTGGTCAAGTTGTTGGAAGCCGGCGCCTATGCGCGTATTGGTGACCGTGCCCGGGTAAACGATGCTGCCAAGGCATTGATGCTGGCCTATGCGATTCGTGGCGACCTCGATCAGTTGGGGGCGAACGTCAACACGCCGCGCCTGGTGATCCAGGCCGAGGATCTGCGTGCGGTTCCGCCGGTGGAGAAGATCACCGAAAGTGACGACGCTTACCGCGAGCGAATCCAGATGGCCTATGAGGGCCTGACGACGGCCGGGCCGCGCAACAGCTACAAACTTCATGCCCGCAACGCGTCGGCCCTGGTGGCGGATGCGTCCGCTGAAAGCCCGTCGCCGGCACGCGTTACGGTAACGGTGCTGGGCTTGTTGGGCGATGGGACGGTCGGCCCTGAGTTGCTGGCAGTGGTCGCGGCGGCGGTCAACGATGAAGACGTCCGGCCATTGGGTGATCGGGTCACCGTGCAAAGCGCCGAGGTGTTGCCCTACCGCGTCGACGCAGTGCTGTACATGAAAGGCCCGGGGCCTGAAAGCGCGGTAGCGCTGGCAGAAGCTGAAAGACGGCTTGCGGCCTGGATCAACCCACGCAAACGCCTGGGCGTCGAGGTGGCGCGGTCGGCTATGGACGCGCAACTGCATGTGCCGGCGGTTTCACGCGTTGAGTTGACCGGCTGGGCGGATCTGGCCCCTACAGAAGCGCAGGCGGCGTTTTGTACTGGCTACAGCGTAGTGCTGGGGGAGTGACATGAAAAGCCTGCTCCCGCACAACAGCACGCAGTTGGAGCGTGCGATTGAGGCGGCCAGCACGGATCGAACCGTGATCCCGCTGCGCTCTCTATACAACCCCGCGACGTGCCCCGTTCATTTGCTGCCCCACCTTGCGTGGGCCTGGTCTGTTGATCGCTGGGATGATCGCTGGCCCGAGGCGGCCAAGCGCAACGCAGTACGGGCCTCGTTCTATATCCACTCCCGCAAAGGAACCATTGGCGCGCTGCGCCGCGTGGTGGAGCCGCTTGGCTATCTGCTGGAGGTCATCGAGTGGTGGCAGACGGTGCCCGAAGGCCCGCCGGCGACGTTCGCCCTGAGGGTCGGCGTGCTCGACACCGGTATCACGGAAGAAATGTTCGGTGAGCTGGAGCGTTTGATTGACGATGCAAAGCCCGTGAGCCGACATCTGACCGGGCTCGACATAACGCTAGAAACGCGCTTGGACGCCTATACCGGCTTCGCTGTTTATGACGGTGAGGAAATCGACGTTTACCCCTGGGCCAACCCGGATATCGACGTGGTGATACAGGGGCATACAGGCGTAAGCGAATACACCCTCGACGAACTGGATGTGTACTCACATGGTTGATAAGAATTCTATTTTTGGCGGCATGATCACCACGACGGGGGCGGCCAAGAAGACCAACTGCGATGCCCTCGGTATTCCGTGGGAGCCGCGTTACATGCTGATCGGTGACGCGAATGGCGCCGATCCGGTGCCCAATCCATCACAAACCAAGCTGGTCAATCAGGTTTACAGGGCGCAAATCAATCAGCTGCGGGTCTCTCCGACTGACGCCAATGTGCTGATTGCCGAAGTGGTGTTGCCGCCTGACGTGGGCGGCTGGTGGGTACGCGAGCTGGCCCTTGAAGACAAGGACGGTGTGTTTTCTGCGGTGGCCAACGCGCCGCCGAGTTATAAGCCGGTACTGGCCCAGGGCTCGGGGCGTAACCAGGTGGTGCGGATGCACATCATCACCAGTGGCACTTCGAACATTCAGCTGAAGATTGACCCGGCGGTGGTCCTGGCGACGCGCCAGTACGTCGACGAGGCGGTTAATGGGCTTTTGCCGGCGAACAAAGTCGCCGGAACCTATACCAAGGTTAAGGTCAACGACCGTGGTGTTTTCTTGTCCGGCTCTAACCCGACCACGCTGGCGGGGTACGGCATTACCGACACGTACACCAAGGAAGAAATCGCGGCGATGATCGCTCAGGCCTCGGCGCTACCGGTGGGCTCGATGATTGGTGTCCCGGTGAGCAAGGTATCGCCGGGCTTTCTGGAGCTGGACGGGAGCGTCAAGAGCGTGGCCGCTTATCCAGACCTGGCGACGTTCCTTGGCGGCGCTTTCAACAAGGGCGACGAGGGGGCTGGTAATTTCCGTTTGCCCGAGTCGCGCGGCGAGTTCCTGCGTGGTTGGGACCATGGGCGCGGCATCGACGCGGGCCGTGCAATTGGTAGCTATCAGCTCGACGCATTGCAAAACATTAAAGGAGATTTTACAAGCCGTTCATTTGGCGGGGCGGCAGGTGCGATTCTCGGCGGCACCGCTCCAAGTCCTTTTGGCGGGACCAAGATTGGTGCTGGTGTTGCTGGAACAACCTCCCTTGGAGGCGGCGGTGGGACAGTTGCAGCAGACGTAACCACCTTCGATGCCTCGTTGGTAGCACGTACAAGCACAGAGACCCGTGGCCGAAACCTGGCCGTGATGTGGTGCATCAAGGCATGGAACGCCCCGATCAATCAGGGAAACATTGATATTGCAGCACTGGTTTCTCTGGCCGCTCAGGCGACCGAGATCAATCAGGGCACGGCAAAGGTTGCCACTGATGCGCAAATGCTCGACAGCGCAAACGACGCTGTGATCGCCACGCCGAAAAAACTACGCAAAGGCTTTGCAGTAAGTCTCGGTTTAAATGGCTATCTCGTGTTTCCGTCGTGGCTTGGGGGCCTAATTTTGCAATGGGGCAGCGTCGCTGTATCCAGTACGAGTGGAGTTATTTCATTCCCGCTTGAGTTCCCCGGTGCTCTTTACACGGTGGTTGGTAGCCCGATTGGGACTAGCTACTCGTCAGGTGCGGGAGGTGGTGCTATTGCAGCTGGTTCGCGCATAGGCGCCACGGTCTATGTGTGGGGTACAGGCAACTTTACGTTTCGCTGGATGGCGCTCGGCAGCTAAAGGAAGATAAATGAAGCGTTTTTATAGCAAGTCCACGGGTTGCACGTACCTAGTCGGCATTAACCCGGTAATGCCGCCCGACGCGGTTGAAATTACTGCTGAGCGCTATGACGTGGTGATCGCAAACCCCAATTTAGGAAAGGTCCGTGCTCATGACGAAATGGGTTTGCCCTATTTGGTGGATGCGCCTGTGTTGGTACCTGACCCTGTTGCTCAGGAGCGCGAGTGGCGGGATGCCGCGCTGTCCTCGGTTATGTGGTTGCGCGAGCGTCACCGTGATCAGGTCGAAATCTCGGAGCAAACGACTCTTACCGCCGAGCAGTTCGCGGCTTTGCTCGTATACATGCAGGCTCTGCGCGACTGGCCGCAATCGCAGCAATTCCCGGACAGCGAACATCGCCCCGTAGCTCCGGCCTGGATCGCCGACCAAATCGAATAACGCCCCGCACTGACGGGGCGTTTTCTTTTCCGTTACGCGTAACACGAACCACCCACGGCCTCGCTTATGCGGGGCTTTTTCGTTTCTGGAGATTGCCCTATGAGTTTCTTTCACGGTGTGACCGTCACCAACGTGGACACCGGCGCCCGCATTATCTCGCTGCCGTCTTCCTCGATTATCGGTCTGTGCGACACCTTCACCCCAGGGCCGAAGGTAACGGCCAAGCCTAACCAGGTGCTGCTGATCACCCGCGAAAGCGAAGCGGTGGCCGCCTGGGGCGAAGACGCTGCGATCACCAAATCCATCAAGGCGATCTATATGCGCGCCAAAGCGGTGATTGTGGCGTGCGGCGTCGAGAAGATGACCACACCAGCGTTGCAGACCTCGGCCATCATCGGCGGCGTTCTGGCTGATGGCCAGCGTACCGGCATGCAGGCGCTGCTGGACGGTAAGAGCCGTTTCAATGCTCAACCCCGTTTGCTGATCACCCCCGGCCATAGCGCGACCCAGGCCGTGGCCACGTCGCTCGATGCGCTCGCTGGCAAGCTTCGGGGCATCGCCATCGTTGATGGCCCGAACACCACTGACGAGGCCGCAATTGCCTATGTCAAGAACTTCGGCAGCAAGCGCGTGTTTCTGGTGGACCCGGGCGTGCAGACCTGGGACACCGTTCTCAGCGAGACGGTCGACGCGCCGGCGTCGGCCTGGGTGGCTGGCCTGTTCGCCTGGACCGATAACGAATATGGCTTTTGGGCCTCGCCGTCGAACAAGGAGTTTGTCGGCATTACCGGTACCAGGCGCCCGATTGAGTTTTTGGACGGTGACGCCACGTGCCGGGCAAACCTGCTCAACAACGCGAACATCACCACGATCATCCGTGACGATGGCTACCGCTTGTGGGGCAACCGTACCTGTTCCAGCGATCCGAAGTGGGCCTTTGTCACGCGTGTGCGCACCCAGGATATCGTCATGGACGCGATCCTCTACGGGCACAAGTGGGCGGTCGACCGCTCGATCACCAAGACCTACGTCAGCGACGTAACCGAAGGCTTGGAGAACTTCATGCGCGACCTGAAGAAACAGGGTGCGGTGATCAACTTCGAAGTGTTCCCGGACGACGAGCTGAACACGGCCAGTCAGCTGGAGCAGGGCAAAGTCTATTGGCGCATCCGCTTCACCGACGTGCCGCCGGCTGAGAACCCCACTTTCCTCGTTGAAGTCACTAATCAGTGGATCACCGAAGTCATCGAAACCAAAGCCTAAGGAGGCTTCGCAATGTCCATGATTCCCCAAACGCTGTTCATGATGAACATGTTTGTCGACGGCATGAGCTTTGCCGGCGACGTGCCGACCTTGAGCTTGCCCAAGATGAAAATCAAAACCGGCGAGTACCAGGGCGGCGGCATGGATGCCCCCATTGATATGGATCAGGGCATGGAAAAGCTCGAGGCGTCTTTCAGCACCAAGGGCGTGCGCCGTGAGTCGATGAAGTTTTTCGGCCTGGCGGATCAGACGGCGTTCAACGCCGTATTCCGTGGCTCGTTCAAGGGGCAAAAGGGAGCCACCACGGCGGTGGTCGCCACCATTCGCGGCATGGTCTCGGAGTTGGATCCGGGCGAGTGGAAGCCGGGCGGCGACGCTGAGTTCAAGTACGCCGTCAGCGTCAGCTATTACAAGCTGGAAGTCGGTGGCGTGCGCATGTTTGAAATCGATCCTGTTAACGCGGTACGCGTCATCAATGGCGTTGACCAACTCGCCGGCGTTCGCCGCGACCTCGGCCTTTAAGGAAAGTAACCCATGCCTCAAGACACCAACAAAACCCCGGAGTGGCTGACTGTTAGCGCGGACTCGGCAATCATCAAACTGTCGAAAATCGTCAAAGTCAATCAGGTCGACACCGATCAGTTGACCATGCGCTCCCCAACTGTCCGCGAGGTTCGCGCCGCAACCAAGGCCGCCCCGGACGATGAAGAACAAAGCGAGATGATCCTGTTTGCCAGCCTGACCGATGCAGGCCAAAACGACCTGGGGGAGCTGAGCGTGCGGGACTATAAACGCCTTCAGGCTGCCTATTTTCGTCTGGTGCGCGAGGACCGGGTTTAACGAAGAAATACAGAGAAAGCTGGCTCAGCGGCTGGCCAGGGAAATGTCTTTCTCGGCCAGCGAAATCGAGAACATGTCTTTCTCAACGATGATCTGGTGGCTCAAGGAGTGAGCCGCCTGGACCTTTTCGGAGTGACCCATGGCGAACAACCTGGCGCTTGGCGTAGTCATCGGTGGCGCGATCAGTTCAACCGTTGGCGCGGCCTTCAAGGACGTTGAAGGGCGTATCAAGAAACTCAGTGATCAGGGCACGAAAGCCCGGGTTCTGCAAAACACCATTGGCGACACCATCCGCTTGCGGGACGAGTGGAAAAAAGCCCACGACACCGGATCCGCATCGGCGGACGGGCTACTGAAAAAACTGGAGTCCAACCTTAGAACGCTCAAGGATCAGGGCGTTGAAGTTGGCAAGCTGCGCAGTGAGTACCAAAAGCTTGGCCAGGTGGCCCGTGGGGCTGAGCTAAAGGCGCTCGGGCACACTCAAATCAAGCAGGGCAAGGACGGGCTAAAAAGCTCGCTCGGGCAGGCCACGGCGCTGTCAGCGGCCGTTGCCATTCCCACCAAGATATCCGGCGACTATCAGGCGCAAATTCGTCAGCTGTCTCTGTGGGCGCATACGTCCGGCACAGAGGATGAGGCCAAGTTGGCCGGGATCATTTCCACCGTTGCGGATGATAAGGGCATGGGGCGTCAGCTGCTGGCTGAAGCTGTCGGCGGCCTGATCGAGAAAGGGGTGGATTGGGAGGAAGCCAGCGGCTACGCGGGCCAGATTGCCGACCTGATGGACGGGCAGGGGATGGAGGCTGACACCATCGCCACCTTGATCAACTCGTTCAAGGAGGCCGGCGTTAAGCAGCAAGACATGGGCGGGATGCTCGGCCAGGTGGCAGCAGCGGGCGATATCGGCGCCTTTGGTCCAAAGGAAATGGCCAAGTACTTGCCGGCCATGCTCGGCAACATCAAACGCCTGGGCATGGAAGGCCCGGAGGCGGTGCGCTTTCTCGGTGCCAGCTTGCAGTCGCAGTACTCGCAAACGCAGGACTCGGCGGCCGCTGCGACCAACATGAACAACCTGTTGAGCGCAGTGATCAGCAGTACCAGCCAGGAACGTTTTGCTAAGGAAGGCTACGACCTGGCCGGCTCTATCGTTGCGGCGACGAAAAGCGGCAAGGCGGCGAACCCGGTCGACGCGTTCATCATGCTCAGCCAGGAAATGATCAAGCGCCAAGATCCGGCGAAAGCCAAGAAGATCGAAGCCCTCAAGGCGCAAATCAAGGCGGCAGCGGATGGCAGCGCCGAGGAACAACAGGCCATGGTTGCGCTGACTGAGGCGGCCGGTCTGGCCAACATCGTCAGCGATCAGAGCGCCAGTGCGGGTTTGCTTGCGCAAATCAAATACGGCGACAAGATCAAGGCCGACATGGTCACGATCAAGGACACGGACGGCAAGGCCAAGATCGAGGCCGACGCGGCGGCGGCCCGGGAAACGTCGAACGCCAAATGGAAGACGGCCACGGCGGGCATGGAGGCTTCCATGATCAGCATCGGCGATGGTCTGCGACCACTGACTGACAAGGTCGCGGATGGCATGGGCAGAGTGGGCTATGCGCTGGCTGACCTGGCCAACAAGTACCAGCCGGTTACGGCAGTGATCGCCGGTGTAGCTGCCGGGGCCATAGCCCTGGGCGCGGCCATGAGTACGCTTAAGCTCGGCAAGGGCCTGCTCAACGTTGGACGTGGCTCGCTGATGGGCAATCCGAACATTCCGCAAAAAGTGATCGTGACCAACCTTCCCGCCGGTGGCCTGGGTGGGCTGGATGGTGGTGTGGACGGTGGCGGCAAGGGTGGTAAGGGCGGAAAGCCGGGCGGTAGAGGCGGCTCGATGGTAAAGGGCGTCGCCGCGCTGGCAGTGGTTGAGGCCGGCTTTAAGATCAAAGACACCTACGACAACGCCACGACCCGCGATGAAAAGGCTGAGGGCTACGGCGAAGCGGCCGGCGGCTTGGCGGGCACCCTCGCCGGTGCTGCGGCCGGTGCCGCGATTGGCTCGGCGGTGCCGATAATCGGCACGGTGGTCGGCGGCCTGCTTGGCGCTTATCTGGGCAGCATGGGCGGCGACGCCCTGGGCGGCTATTTGGGTAAGTCACTTTTTGGTGGCGAGGATGGGCGGAAGAAAATGCCCGACGTCGGTCCGCTGATGATGGCCAATGCCGGGCAAGACATCCCGCCGGTGCTGGGGGATATCGCGGCGTCTTTCGCACGGAAGGGCAATGGTGCTGGCCCGCTGTTGATGCCAGGTACCGTCAAGGCGCCTGGGCCGGTCGGTGGTGACGTGGTGCGCTCGCTGGCCTCACCGCCGGCATCGAGCGCGGCCGGAGCCGTCTCGCTGATGGCGGTACCGGCGAAACCGCCAGCGCCGAAGTTTGAGCAGAAGGTTGATATCAGCGCGCCCCTGCATCTGACGGTACAGGGCGATGTGAAGGATCCTGCGCAGCTTGCCCGTGAGCTACAGCCGTACTTTGATCAGCATCAACGGGATATCGCTCAGCAGTTGGAGGGCCGCAAGCTCTACGACGACGCGCATCTTTGACCTGGGGGATTTATGGGCTACATGGATCAGTTGCAATCAAGCGTGAAGTACCTGGCTGCGGCGGGCGAGACCGGTCGCCGTAGCCTGGATGGGATGATCGAGCCGGTGGACGGCGCAATCAGTGAACTCAGCGGGGCCGCGTCGGAGCTGGAAGGCGTGCCCTTTGTGGGGCATGCCATTGGCGAAAAGCTGCAGCGCGTTATGCGCGGCGTCACGGCTGCCCAGGCGAAGGTTGGCCAGGTCGTTTCGGTGTACAACGCAGCAACCCGGGCGGCGTCACAAATTGACGAGCGCCTGGGAGCGCTCAAGGAGCAGGCCGGGCGGGCGGCGACGGCGATCAACAACATCGCCGGCAAGATCAGCCCTTCGCTGTCGGGCATTCTCCCAACCGGGGCCTTTGCAGCGGATGCCACGCCGGCGCCGGAGGCTGTGAAACCCTTCCCGCACCTGATGATCATGCAGCCGCGTGATCCGAAACAGCAGCCGTACTTCTTCAACCTGGACACGGCGGCCTTTGATGAGCTGCGGCGCTCGACTGCTTTTCGTTGGGCCTCTCAGGAGCGTCTGACGCGTCGACCGGCCCAGCAGGCAATCGGCATGGGTGAGGAGAAACTGACGCTCAAGGGCGCTATTTTTCCGGGCTTCAGGGGCGGCATTAAGCAGTTGGACACCTTGCGAAGCCTGGGCGGCAAGTTGCAGCCCCTGACACTGACCACCGGTTACGGCGATGTGCTGGGTACCTGGTGCATGACCAGTGTTGAGGAAGAACAAAGCGCGCTGCTGGCTGGCGGCATCCCGCGTAAGCAAGGCTTTACCCTGGAGTTTGTGCGCTATGGCGACGACATGCAGAACGTCTGATGGGGATCTGCTGGATACCATCTGCAACAACTACTACGGACACCTGAACGGCACGCTCGAGGCCGTGCTGGATGCCAATCAGGGCCTGGCTGATGAGCCCCAGCCTTACCGGGCAGGAGTTGTGATTGGCCTGCCGGATATGCCGGCACCGACTGAAGAACTTGTGATGCTTTGGGATTAGCCGGGCCTGGCTGTCCTTTTCGTTCCGTTACGCGTAACGGCCGCCAACACTCCCCCGCGTTGGCGGGGCAACTGGGTGAACTATGACCCCTCGCTTTCGCGTCGTTGCTGACGGTAAAGACATTACCGCGCTGATCAACGACCGCCTGTTGCTGCTGAAAACCACTGACAAGCCAGGCATGGAGTCGGACGACTTTGAGCTACGCATTGACGATCGTGACAGCGCCGTGGCGCTGCCAAAGCGCGGCGCCGGCATTGAGATCTACATGGGCTACGCCGAGACGTCCATGGTTCGCCTGGGGCGTTACATGGTGGACGAAGTCGAGATATCCGGCCCGCCTGACACCATCGTCGTGCGCGGCAAGGCGGGCGACATGCGCGGCACCGGCAAGACCGTGCGTAGTGGTAGCTGGGAAGACGTGCCGCTGTCCAAGATCGTGGCCGACGTGGCCGCCCGCAACGGCTGGACGCCGGTGTGCAACGTCTCCACGAACGTTCCCCGGGCTGATCAGCTCAGCGAGTCGGACTTTAATTTCATCACTCGCATTGCCAAGCAGCACGACTGTACGGCCAAGGTGGCCGATGGGAAGTTGATTGTCATGACCCGCGACGGCGGCACCAGTGCGAGCGGTAAGGCCTTCGGCGCCGTCACCATCACGCGCCAGGACGTTAGCCGGTGGCAGTTTCGCCTAGGTGATCGCAACACACACAAGACTGTGGCCACCAAACACCAGGACAAGAAAACAGGTGAGCTGAAGCTCATCAGTCTGGACAACACCGATGCGCCTGATGGGTTGCCGGCGGTTCACACCGACCGGCATATCTACCCGAACAAGACCGCTGCGGAACAAGCCGCCAAGGCTCGCCTGACGGCCTTCAATCGGTCCTCGGCAAGTGTTCGCCTTGAAATGCCTGGGCGTACCGATCTGTTTGCCGAGCGATCAGTAAACGCCGTGGGCTTCAAAGTCGGCATTGACGGTGAGTACCTGGTCGACTCGGTGGAGCAGGTATTCACCCAAGCGGGCTGGTCGACCACTGTTGAGTGTAACGGCGGCAAGAAAGGTAAGGCCAAGGCCAAAAGCAAGAAGACGAAGAAATCCAAGGAGGTCAAGGTTTTAGAGCTTTGATGTCACCCCCTGAAACGCCCGCTTAACCACTTTGACCGCCGCCGCTTGGCGGCTTTTTTATGCCTGGAGAAAACTAATGGCGCGACTTTCCGAATCACTCGCCGGCAGCCGTAACGTGCTGGCCTTCCTCGATATGCTCGGATGGAGTGAGGGCACGAGCACCTCACCGGCCACGGCTATGGACGGTTACGACGTGATCGTGACCGGCATCGACCGCAAACCCGAAGTGTTTAAGGACTTCACTGATCACCCTTTCGCGAAGGGGCGTGCATCGAAGGTCATCAATAGTAAGGGGCTGACCTCCAATGCATCTGGCCGCTATCAGCAGATGCTGAGGGACTGGCCGCACTACAAGGCCCTGCTCAAGCTGTCGGACTTCAGTCCGATCAGTCAGGACCTTTTGGCGCTGCAGCACATTCGCGAGTGCAGGGCATTGCCTGACGTTCTTGCCGGACGGATTGAGACGGCTATCGCGAAGTGCCGGAACATCTGGGCCAGTCTACCGGGCGCCGGGTATGGCCAGCGCGAGCACCGGCTGGAGGATCTGCTGAAGCAGTACCGACTGGCGGGCGGGGTGATGTCGTGAAGCCCGGGCAGATCCTGGCAGCGATCCTGCTGGCGATGATGATCAGCGCCGCCGGCACCTGGCAGGTCCAGGACTGGCGCCTCGGCAAGACGCTAGCGGAGCAGGGCGCACAGTTCCAGACGGATTTGGCCGCGATTGGCAATGCCGCTGCAGCTCAGGCCCGCACCGAGCAAGACAGACGGCTGGCCACCGAGCAGCAGCTTGCTTCCTCCGATCAACAACATACCAAGGAATTATCCGATGCTCAGCGTAATCAAGCTCTGCTGCGTGGCCGCATTGCTACTACTGAACTGCGGCTGTCAGTCCTTCTCGACGCCACGGCTTCAGTCAATGGCTGTAACTTGCCTGCCACCCCCGGCGCCGTCGGCGTGGTTCATGCAGCCCGTCGAGTCCAACTTGACCCAGCGCATGCTCAAAGAATTGTCGGCATCACGGACGCCGGTGACCAAGGACTGATCGCGCTGCGGGCTTGCCAGGCATACGTCAGGGCAGTTGTCCGTTGAGCATACTGAACTACCCTTAAGGCTGGCGTTCGTATAGCGATCGCCTAGTCAACAGAAAAGGGGGACCATGGACAAGCGGCTTGCAGGCCTTTCATTTCTGCTTACTCTCGGCTGGGTCACGGCGGTCGTGATCGTCATGTGGTTTTTCAGCTGATGGGTCCGGCTCTATAAGCTGCGGACCCTGATTTCTCACGTTGCCCACCGCTTTTCCTACAGGGAACCACTCAAATTGTTCGGTTGGTTGGCATAGTTCCTTTGCTATTTCCTCCGCGCGTGTGGGCGAAAGGTCAGGATCGAGCCATTCATTGGCGTGCTCAGGGGTAAGCACTAATGGCCGGCGGTCATGTATGTCGACCATTCCCTGATCGCTGGCAGCGGTGATGATGACGAAGCCGTCACCTTCGTGCGGGTCTAGGCCTGGGTGAATTTGGGCCAAGGCACCAAAAAACATGGGCTTTCTAGTTTTCAATCTGATGAAGTAGGGCTGCTTCTTTTTCGGATCGTTTGGGTCTTTGACCCATTCGTACCAGCCTTCACTGGGTACGATTGCCCGGCCAGTCGGCCAAAGCTGTTTAAAGAACTTCCCGGTAGTCACGGTCTCGACCCGAGCGTTTATCGGATCAGGCCGCTTTCCCTTCGCCCAGAATGGCGCCCATCCCCAATGCACAGCATCAATGTGCAAACCATCCTCTTTGCTGTGCAGCAGTTGCACACGCGTCGACGGCGCGACATTGAACCGGTTTATTGGCTCGGCGTCGTAGCCACTGAACAGCTCGATCTGAGGGCTCAGCTCCTCGATGTAGATCGCCATCCCCTCGTACTGCACGAATCGACCGCACATAGCCACACCTCCGCCCGTCGAAATCCCCTACAGAGAAATTGACCGCAAGCTTCGTACAAAGTTAACTGTACATTCGTACAGTATTTGCACAAGGCATTGTCATGAGCTTCAACATCCTGGGTCCAATTGCCAGCGGCGGCGTAAAACTGCCTCTCTGCTCGTTTCACGTACCGGCCGGCTTTCCGTCGCCTGCGGCCGATCACATTGAGCAGCATATTTCCCTGGATGAAGTACTCAACATCAGGGCTCCGCACGTCTACCTAGTGATGATCACCGGCGAAAGCATGCAGGGCGCGGGAATATTTGAGGGTGACCTGGCGGTGGTGGATCGATCCATTGAGCCGGCCCACGGCCACATCGTCGTGGCGTTGCTCAACAATGACCCTATGTGCAAGAGACTGTGCAAGCGTGGCAAAGAAGTTATCTTGCTATCCGAAAACCCCAAGTACCCCGCGCGTTACGTGTTGGAAGGCGACGAGTTGTCTATCTGGGGAGTGATCACCGGTACAGTACGCAGCCATGTCTAATTTGCCGGTATTCGCGCTAATCGACTGCAACAGCTTCTATGCCAGTTGTGAGCGGGTATTTAGGCCGGATCTGGCAAAGACGCCCATCGTCGTGTTGAGTAACAATGACGGATGCGTCATCGCCCGAAGCTACGACGCGAAACCTTTCATCAAGATGGGAGAACCGTATTTCCAGATCAAGCACAAGCTCAAGCAACACGGCATTGTCCCGTTTTCATCAAATTACGCCCTTTACGGGGACATGAGTGAGCGGGTAATGACGCTGATCGAGAGCATGGTGCCCGCCGTGGAGATCTACAGCATCGACGAAGCCTTCGCCGACCTCACTGGAGTTGGTGAACTTGACGCGCTCGGCAGGCAGATTCGAGCCCAAGTACTGCGCTGCACCGGCATTCCCGTTGGTGTCGGCATCGCCAATACGAAGACCCTGGCCAAGCTGGCGAACCATACGGCGAAACGCTTGCAGGCGCAGACAGGGGGAGTGGTAAACATTACCGACCCGGTGAAGCGTGATTGGGTTTTGCGCAACACCGATGTATCTGAGGTGTGGGGCGTGGGCCGCAAAATGAAGCTCCACCTCGACGCGCTGGGCATTAAGTCCGCAATGGACCTGGCCAAAGCCGATCCTTGGACGCTTCGTAAGAAATTCAGCGTTGTGATCGAGAAGACGGCGCGCGAGCTGGCCGGCACCTCGTGTCTTGAGCTGGACGAGCCGGATCCGCCGAAACAGGAAATTTGCTGCAGCCGAATGTTTGGCATGCGCTTGACCGACCTTGCCCCGATCAAAGAGGCGGTAGCCACCTACATGATGCGAGCCTCTGAAAAGCTCCGCGCTCAGAACTCGCTTTGCAAGAAGGTCCGCGTGTGCATACGCACTGGCATGTTCAACCCGGAAGAGGCGAAGTACGCGAACGGGGTAGTGGTGGACATGCCGTATCCAACCGATGACGTTCGGCTACTCACCAAAGCGGCCGTTGATGCGCTCGACCGTATATTCCGGCCAGGATTTAAGTACAGCAAGGCCGAGGTGATGCTGCTAAACCTCTGCCAGCCTGGCGAGTACACCGATGATCTTTTCGCAGTCTCGCAGCCGGCTGAGGCCACTAGAGTGATGACTGTGCTGGACCAGATCAATGACAGGTGGGGAAAGGGAACGCTGAGATCTGCCAGCGTACCCACGAATCCAGAGTGGGGCATGAGGCGCGAGATGATGAGCCAGAGCTACACCACCAAGCTCGACCAGCTCTGGTCGGTGGCCTGCAAGTAGCGATTACTCCGGCGCCATGAGAACTGCCAGTGTCAGCTTAATGAACTCTTCATTCTGATCGATGGTGTGTAAGGCGCCACGTATGTTTTCAGCCACCTCCGCGGAGCCACGTTGTTCAACCCAATTCGTAAGCTCCATGATCGCAGCCTCTAGGGCCAGCTGGTTTTCGTAGAGTTTTGAGAGCAGGGAAGGGAGTAGGTCTGAATTGGGCATGGCTGTTCCTCTGTAAAGGGAACAGCTTAGCAGTCGGTGCAATTTGGGGAATTTGTGTTCGGTCGGCAAGACGCCGGAGGAGGGGGAGGGAATCGGTTCCGAAACTAAAGCCGCACCCCTTGTAGAATGCGGCCTCCAGCCCGGTCGGTGATTGTCAGTTCAGGAACTCCGGTTACCCTCTAGGCCATAGCCTGCATGCGTTTGCGTATCGGTCTTGAAAACCGGCGGACGTTAATAGCGTCTCCAGGGTTCGAATCCCTGGTTTCCCGCCAAGATTCAAACGAAAGCCCCGCGATTGCGGGGCTTTTGTGTTTCTGGGATTTGGCAAAGCTATCAGCGTACAGGCCGATCGTTTCCGCATCATTTCAGGCGTTTTCCGCAACTCGTTGCAAATTGCGGTCAGCGAGTCGGCTTCACGATCTCCCCGACGCGTCTATAAACGGTCTCGGTTATCCGCTTGTCGGTGTGGCCCAGGAGCCGGCTTGCATCTCCAACGTCGAGGATTTCGCTTGCAGCCTTGGGACGGATGTCGCGGAACTGGAAATTTCGAATGCTGGCTGCCAACACTCCATCGCCGTTTTCTCTGGCGATGGTGATCGCCTTGTCGCGAGCATCGTCGAAGCGGAGACGGAGCATGTGCTTTGTAACCTGCCTGCCGTCCTCGGTGACTATCAGGTAGGGGTTTCTGACCCCCCGCAAGCGTCTTTGCTCGATCAGCCTTGCCACCAGAATGCCCAAATCATTGAGCGCGCCGGCGGCGGTCAGCCGGATGCGCAGCTTCTTGGCGGTCTTACCCTGAGCTACCTGCAGGAACTCATTGACTGCATCCGCCTCACGCATCGACAGCACGTCGGCCGGGCGCTGCCCGGTGAGGTAGGCGAGGTCCATCGCGTCACGCAGTTCTGAGGCGGCATTGCCGTACACAGCGTTCCAGATTTCCTCTGTCGCGTAAAAGTCTCGCGGTGCCTCTTTGTTCTTGCGCACGCCGGCGGCAGGGTTGTTCTCGGTTAACCCCCACTCTCGGGCGATGTTGTAGATGTGCGAGAGCAGGGAGATCTCGCGGTTGGCTCGCACCTTGGCGGTTCGGCCGTCTCGGTACTGGGCGATGATCTGCGGCGTCGCCGCGTCGATGGGCGCATCGCAGAAAGCTTTGCGCAGCTGCTTCAGGCTCAGCAGGTTATCGCTCTGCGTCTTCGGCGCTTTGCCGGGGATGATCTCTCGTTCATAACGGTCGAACACCTGGCCCAGTAAAGCATTCTTCTTCGGCACTGGCTTGCAATCGAGCTTTGCCCATTCAGCCTTGGCGATATCCAAGTCACCCCCGAGCGGTATTTCTATTCGCTTCCCGTCTTCATTCCTCCCGTCGTAATAGTACCCAACCCACTCTTTACCGCCTTTCAGCGTGGGCACCCGCCGAATCATTCGCGGCGGCAGATCCCTGTTTGCCGCCTTTTTTGCTCGCATCGAATTATCCTACTTTTGAAAGATCCAGCGACCAAGCCTCGGCCGCGACGTTTTCAGCTGATGGCTTCACGCCTGCCAGCTTCATCCGGGCATAGACCCGGCCAACAACCGGCCGACGCGCCCGGGTCAGTACGTATTTCCAGCCGTTCCGATTGAGCCACGCAATCTGGCCCGACGGGATCATGTAGCCGGTGATCGCCGCCAACTCTTCTTCGGCAAGGGTTTCGCTTTGCATTTCCATTGAGGTGTCCTTGCCGCGCTGGGCGGCAGAAGGTGGGTTAGGGTGTATTCGTTCCGACCAGCGCCATGCCTTTCGCCACAAGTTCAGGCGAAGACAAGGTCAGATAGACTCGCGGCTTGCCGATCAACTTTTGTGATGTGAAGGCGATTTCGATATCTCCGTTTTTCGAGAAGTCGACAACCTCAAGCAAGACTGATTCCTCTACGCCGGCTTCTTCACCCTGGCCTCGGAATGCCATCAGTTGTGCAACGATCAATTCGGACATAGGAATACCTCGCCAGCCGCTCACCGGCAGGCATGTAGGGGGGTTGGGCTTAAACGAGTTCGGCGGGGATGTCGATGACATCGCCAAGACTGGCGACGGCGATAGCGCGGCAAGCTGCAATAGTGATGGTTGGGCCGCCGGCGATGACCTCTCCAACCCGGGCAGCCCATTGATGGTTAGGCATCCGAACATCAAAACGCACGCGGTGCCGCAGTATCGCTAGTGTCCCGGCCTTCTCGTCGGTGGCCGGATTAATCTTCCCGTAAGTGCTTCCGCCCAGTGCTAGGCGAACGCCGCTCTTGGTGATTCTGGCCCGCTTTCCTTCGGCTTGGGCCATTGCCCAGTTCAAGGCTTGGCCGATCAGATCAGCCGTATTTACTCGGACGTGTTGATTCATTGCCTTGGTCCCTTGTAGATGAACACGTAGGCGAACCAGAGGGTGGCGATCATGGCGTCACCCGATCCGCCAAATCCTCTGCGGTGATCTGGTACTCGACGACGTTGCGCACGCGGTAGAACGTCGCGGTGCAATGGTTGCTTATCCATGCGGACAGAAATTCGTCGAGCTCCTGGCGGGCCTCATCAGGAACATCCGGCCAGTCCTCCGCGAATTCGCCCACATCGTCATAGGCGCGCTCGCCGAGCATTTCAATGACGTCGCCCGCATCGACATAGCCAGCGGTGTTTATCGGGAATTTCTCTCCCCTCCAAACGGTTGCCCCAACGTCAAGGTCGTCGTTCTCGTCCAGCAGCTCAACAAGACTCTCGCAATTGAACAGCTCTTCATTGGCTGACTAGGTTTCGTCGGGGATTCTCTTTTCTTCAGGCATGTCGGGTTCCTAGCCGCTACAGCGGCTGAAATAGTGGCTTTTTAATATGGTTATGCGACTATCCGCTGCTAATTTCTAAGGAGCGGATATGAAAGATATGAAATGGACAGAGCACCTGAGCGTCATAAGCTCTGTTGCGTCCATCACCGGTGTCTCTCTTGTATGGCTGCAGGCGTTAACAAAGGAAGCTAGCTTTATGACAGCGCTTTTTGGCGGCGTGGCAAGTGTCGCGGGTGCGCTTGTATCTATCGGAACCTTGGTGGTTGCGTTTCAGCTAATCGTGGCGGGACATAGCTTCCTCAAGCCTCGTTTTTCTGCGGCAGTCCCGGCTTATTGGCTTTTCGCGAGTGCCGCCGTGATATGGGGTGTATTTCTGTTTCAGATGATTATTTGGTGGTTCGTTAGAGAGGCGTGGGCGACCAGGTTTTAGTCATTTAAGATCGCGTGTACCCTCGCCCGACTCAGACGCCAGGCCGGCCCTTGAAGGCGAGCCAAATGTAGTGGCGGCCTTTCGCTGTGACCTTGATCTTGCCAACCTGCCGGTTCCAGCTGATCAGCCGCAGCTCTTCAAGGATGGTCGTCAGCGTGTGGCCCTGGTGCCAGCCGGCCAGCGCCTTGATGCAGTCCTGGCCCAGTAGCCCGCGAAAGTCATTGTGGCCGAAGTTGGTGCCCTGGAATGAGCTGTGCATCTGCTTATCGGTCACCAAGTCTGTGATGGTCCTCACGTTCGGATCGAGCCTGTAGCTTTTGTGGGTCATGGCAGTTCGTCCCCGACGATCATCTTGCAGGGTCCCATGCGTACAACCTTGAGTTCAGCCCGCAAATCATCTATCTCCTGATCGGCTGCGGTCAGGCGCTGTTGTAGGGCGTCACGCTCGGCGACAACGCGGTCGTATGCCCAGTCCTTCACCACGCAGGTGTCGTCCTGGTGCCAGCCTTCCTGAACCAATCGGCTTGGTTCGATCCAGTAGCGCTCTACTTCGCTCACGGCTTCTCTCCTGCGAGGGTGAGGTATTCGCGATTGAACGCCTCGACAGTTTTGTAGTGGCTTCGTCCTTCCCAGATCGGCACCAGGTGGTAGCAGTCGCCCCAGTGGTCCCAACCCGGCCGACGGCAGACTTTCCGGTTCGTGGAGTACAGCGCGCCGTCGCGCTTTCTTCTGAAATCAGGCATGGGTTGCAGCCTCCCTCGTAATCAGATCGGCGGCATTCACAACCGTCATGCCGAGGCGTTCGGCGATCTGGACTTCCAGCTTGGCGCCTTGCGATTTCTCCCAGTCCGGTAGCAAGGCGATAACGCCGCACAGCCCCAGGCGGGTGAGGTTGTAGGCCATGTAGTCCGTCCACTGGGCACCCTCGACGATGCCGTGGTCTGCCGGTTTCTCGACTTCGAACCCCTGGGCGCGAAGCTGGTCGGCCACGGTGTTGAAGGCCGGGTAGTTGAAGTCGGCGATACCAGTCATGGGTCCGGCCACGTACACGCGATTGGAGCGGTCAGCCTGGAGCGTTACGCCGGGCTTGCTGGCGAGCTTCTTTCCGCGATCCAATCCCATGGCGTAGGCCGCATCCTGAAAGGTCATCACCTCATCGGAGAAGCGCTCGATCTTGCCCACATAGTTCTGGTGCAGGCGTTCGATAGCGGAGTGGTCTTCAGGGTGGTTTCGGTTTTCTGTAGGCATGGGGAGTCCTTGCCGGGCCATGCCCGGGCGGTGGCGTAATTTGAGCATGTGGGCTATTGCTTTAAGGCTGGCATGGGGCCGGGAATGGGGGGGCTATTGAACAGTGCAACTGAAGCCAGTGGTAACTGGTCGTTATTTATCGCGGGCGTAGTGGCAATATGGGAATGGTTTCAACACCTATTTGCCACAATCTGGGGCGGTCTGGGCTGGCCGCACGCGACTTTAATAATCTTCATCGTCAGTGTTTATTGCTTCAGCAGTGAAATAAAAAGCATTCTTCCTCGAATTAAAAAGGTGGGGGCGACTGGTGTTGAGGTTGATCCGCAACCTCCACTTGTGCAGCCGTCACTTAGAGACGAAGAGAAACTTCAGCATGCCCATAGTGGTGATTACCCAAGTACCTTTGCGGTTGCATTAGGTTTAATACAGGGTGAGATTCTTAACAAAAATCAAACTGAGCAAATCCAGTATCTTGTCATGACCGACGCGAACTGGCGGGTGTTGTGGTTATTTGAAAATACGTATTCGGTTATTTTTGGTGGGCAGATTCAATTGCTTCAACTGCTGAACGAACGAGGAGTCGCTGGCTTTCCAAACGATGAAGCTGTGAGAGAGTGGCAGGCCTACAAAGATCGTTTCGCTCCGCATCTTAATGAATGGGAGATGACCCCATTTATAGATTTTTTGGTTGTCAGGGAGCTTATAACAAAGACGGACGATGCTCTTTTTATTGCGCCTAGGGGAAATGAATTTTTAACCTGGATGGTAAAAAATGGCAGATCGCCAAACAGGCCATGGTAGCCTCGCCAGCTGGTGTGATTCGTTGATATGGGGTATTTGTGTTCGGCCCGGCATGAGGCCGGGTCACGGGGAGGCGCGAATGATTGGAAATAGGTACGTTTATGACCGTGGGGTCGAAGGCCTGGCGTGGGTAACAGTCCAAACGGACGGCGTTCAGATTGTGAAGAAGGATGTGTCCTATGGCGCTCACTCCATCTCCCTTCACACGATAGATGATATAGGAGGGGCAGATAAACTCAGAGACGAGGCAACTCTCCTAAATTATCTTTCGCCATTGCTAAGTGATCAAAAGCATTTGACTCCTGCAGATTTCAAAAAGGTGTTGCTCGACGCCGGCGAGTTCTTGCCTCGCATATGGAGAGGGCACCGAGGTAATCCGTTTCTTGATCAATATGATGTACTAAATCCGCAACTAGTCTATGGCCGCTCGTTCATGGGGTCGGTGGTAGCGTCTGAAAGTCTGTTCAAGGAGGTTAGTGAGGTTTTCAGGTTTGTGGAGCCTGACCAACCGAATTATGGGGTTTTCAGTCATAAGCTCAGAGAGTTGCTTATATTGCTTTGTACGGAGATTGAGGCCAATTGGAAGCCAATATATGACCTGAATTACCCGAGCAAACAAGTTACTCGACATACCACAAAAGACTACTTTTTACTGAAGGCGCCCCTCCGGCTCGGAAGTTACAAGACACGATTGAAGGACTACCCACATTGTAGCTTTTCTCCATACGTCTCATGGGACGGCACTGCCCCTACTTCGTCATTAGCCTGGTACGATGCTTACAATGCAGTAAAACACGATCGTGAATCAAACTTTCACATATCCACACTGGAACACGTGCTGAATGCGTGTGCTGCGTTGCATATACTACAGGTGGCGCAATGGGGTCCTAGTTTATTTGATGTGACGGACTCTCCTCGGTACAGTATTTTCGAAGTCACGGAATTTCCGAATGTACCGATCAGTGAAGTCTATGTGCCGTTGATAGGTACGGAGTCTGATTTTTCGACATTCAGGCCATATGAAACGATTTGATAAATTTAGCGGGCGGGAGGTATTACTTCATCGCCCGGATCTCAATTTAGTTCTGCCAGGCTCTCGATCCGAAACATCCGCGCCACGTTTTCGCTAATCACGATTTCGTGGCGCGGATGAGCCAAAAAGGCCGCGAGTTCGTCGTCGCCCATCAAGTCCATCTTCATGATAGCGATCTGCAGGACCTCGCTGATGATCGGTACTTGGCCGCGCAGCCGGATCCGTTCCATAGCCTGCTCGATACCCGGTCTGACTTTGTGCCGTAATTCCTTCTCGGCGACGGCAAGCCGCTTCTGCGCTGCCTTGGCAGATCGTTCCTGCACAGTCTTGGCCATGGCCTACCTCTTCTATTCCGCTGGCCGGCAGTGCGAGCCAGGTTTGACGTTTGCGTTGCTGGGTGCGGGCTATGCGGCGCATCGGTTACCACCTGCAGCAGACATGGGATAGTCGATTGAGTGAGTTTCGAGTATCCGCTTGAGTGTGCCGCTGGTGATGTAGAGCTTTACGCATACCCGTCGCCGACTGATGCCAAGCTCTTTGTAAGCCTTGATCCGCTCGACCAGCACTGCATCGCGCTCAGCCAAGGCCTTCTTTCGCTCGGGACTGTTGTGGCCGCCGTGGGCGGATCGCTTGAACTTGAAGTCGAACTCTTTCGACATGGCGAGCAGCGTGCGCCGGCCAATGCCCGTGGCATCGATGACTTCGGACTGGGTGTGAGTGCGTGCGAGCTGCATCACCAGATCAACACGCTTGCGGCGCTGCTCCTGCCGAATCTCAAGCGGGGTAGGGGGCGGCGGCTCGATAGGCTCAACACGCCGCCGAACGAACGGCTTTGGCGCCGGCGGCATCTGGTTACTGTAGGTGATGGGCTTTGGCTTGTAGCCGATGGGCTCAGCTACTTCGATCTTGCCGCCAGCCGCCAGCCGCCAGCCGCCAGGTACTGGTCAACCGCTGCTGCAAGTTCGTCCGATGCTGGCCGTAGTGCCTCGACCAGGCTTAGGTGGTTGCTGATCATGCTGCGATCCCCAGCACTTGGTTCATGCGGTCTAAGGATTTCGTAGAAGGTCTTCACGCGCTCAGAGAGCTTACGGATCAACGCTTCGTCCCGGTAAGCGCGCTTGATGAACAGGGGCATGCCGGGCCAGTAGCAAACAAAGTCGATCCACTCGCGTTCCGATATCCACAGGCCACCCTGGCACTGTGCGACGTGTTCTTTTGGAATCTCGCCAGACAGGATCACCTCCACCTGAAACTTCAGCAGCTTGGTCTTGAAAACCTGCGGACGTTAATAGCGTCTCCAGGGTTCGAATCCCTGGTTTCCCGCCAAGATTCAAACGAAAGCCCCGCCGAATGCGGGGCTTTCGTGTTTCTGGGGTTCGAGTAGCGCGAGACGGTTTGTCATAGGCGTTCCATAACTATTATGGAAGTGTTCCAGAACTTTTCTATTTTGAAGGCTTCGCGGTAGCGCCGATCCTCCTATTAACGCGTTTGGTAATTTCCTGTTTGCTGTGTCCCAGCAGCAGGTTTGCGTCATCAATGTCGACGATTTCCGATGCTGCCTTTGGCTCGATATCACGAAATTGAAACCCGCCGATCTTCGCGGTGAGCATCGGGTCTACCTGATCCATTGCTCATTGCCGCCCCTTCTCCGTCGCTTTGTCCCAGCGCAATCGCAACATCCTTTTCGTCATCCGCTTTCCATGCCTGACGATCAACAAATATTTGGACGGATGCCCGGAATTCCTTTCACCGATCTTCCTGCCCAGTTTCGCCAAGCTATTTTCCCCTGCTTTCGAACGCATTAGGATCCGGAGCCTCTGCCCGGTCTTGCTCTGAGTTACCAGGAAGTAAACCCCCTCTATATCGTCTCTGTGCATGATCAGCACGTCAGCAGGCCGCTGCCTGGTCAAATAGACCAGGTCCATGGCCTCCCTGAAGTCTTGCTCGACAACGGCGTATACGGCATCCCAGAAACTCCAATTGCATCAAACCTGACTACCGGCCATTGGGCGTTCACCGCCTGAGCAACCTCCCACCTTAGCAACTCACGACTGCGGATTCGATAGACAAATGCCGGTCAAGCGACCAGTCGCTTCAGATCTGCTGGCAGTATGCTACCTTGGGCTCCTCTCACGGAAAGCAGGGGCGATAGCGATGGTCACAGGCAAGTCAATCAACAGCGTTAATCGAATCATCGTGCACTCGCATGGTGCCCGTGAAATGCTTTTCGTGATTGAGCGAGAAAAGGTCGATCAGAACCTTCAGGCGCGGCTAGCGATCGCTCACCTTGAAAAAGACGGTGACACTATCCTTCCTGCGACGATCGGCAAAGTCAGCGAATTCAATGCGCGCGGCAAGGAGATCAAACGGCGAGATCTCCCGCTCATCAAAAAATTAGTCCCTCAGTACCGGAGCTGGAAAGACTGGCATGGCAACGATCACAGTGGTGTGCAAATCCGAACCATGGATGTGTATCCCATCGACTTTGTTCGTCCGCCCATGGAGCACCTTTCTCTGAATGTCATTGATGGGAAGGAATACGTCGTGACGCGCAGGGTGAAAATCGATGAACCGTCCACCGCGCTTATTCACGTGGCGAACCTCATGCTCGAATTTTTCCAGGAGTTTGAGATTTTCGACGTCGACCGCAAACGCATTGCAAAGGTGCAGGCACGCCAGCTGCAGTGGGATTTGCTTCCTCCTGGGAAGTACCCTTGGAAGAGCGCAGAGGCCATCGTGAAACCATATCTGGCCGGTTTGCGACCTTCAGAGCAGGGAGTGATCGAGCACCGTATCAGGGAGATTACTCGATTCGAGCCTGATTTCTTTGCCACGGGCCGAGGTGGCTACCAAGGTTACTTCGTCTTTGGCTTTGTCAAACGTGGGATTTATCTTCTTGAAAGCTCACATTTGGATAACGCCACCTATAAGTTTGGTGAGGATTGGGAAGTCCTGTCGACCCTGACCAAGGACGAGATCATCAACGGCGATCACAACCATAAGCGTCTGATCCACGATAAAGCCTGGGGACGTAAGATCCGTGAAATGCTCGCGTACGCGTAGTGGTTTACGACTCTTCCTCGTGCAGACCAGGCACGTGTTCTACGAAGACTCGGCTTCTGGCGCGTCGTGACTGGCTCTTAGCCAGAGGTCGACGTATTCGTCGAATTGGATCGCAATGCTCGCGGCTGGATTGGCTAAGCGTCGGCGATGTTCGCTGTTGGATTAATTGAGCGTCTAGTTGCGATTGAACCTTTTATCTTCAAGCACCGCTGACCTCACTTGGAAAGGATTCTACTTTGAAGCTTCAGTTCGTTCGCATCTGTGGTTTTCAATCGTTTGGTGCAGAACCAGAAATTGTTGATCTGTCTGACCTTACATTCCTGATCGGGCCGAATGGCTCAGGGAAGACTGCGACTTTACAGGCGCTTTGCCGTCTCTTTTCGTTTGACCCGAATCAGCGGCGACTCCGCAAATCAGATTTCTTCGTCCCGCACGATGAGACTCAGGCTCCCGATCAGCGAGCGCTGTGGATCGAGGCTGAATTCACCTTTCCCGAACTCAGTGACGTCGAGAACGAACACCCGACGATTCCCGCTCACTTTGGGCATATGCGCCTAGATACTCCTGATGGTATGCCCCGAGTGAGGTATCGTCTGAATGCCACCATCGGCATTGATGATGAAATCGAACAGAGCCTGGTGTACGTCCTGGACGTGAATGAAGATGATGCTCCGGTCGACACCGCCCCAGTGCCCAGAGACGAGCGAAACTTCATCCAGGTTCACTACCTTCCAGCTCGCCGGGATCCGGCTGACCATATCGCCTATGGTGCGAACGCCTTGCTGGGACGTTTACTGCGAGCTGTGAACTGGACGGAGCAGCGCGAGACGATCCAGCAGCTCACCTCGGACATTTCCCAAAGCCTGACCCAGAATGAATCCGTGCTCAGCCTCAGCGCCGGCCTGACCAAGACTTGGAAAGAACTTCACAAGGGCCAGTTTTTCACGCAGCCGAGCGTTACGTTCATGGCCAATGAAATCGAGTCGCTGTTGCGCCATCTTTCTGTGTCGTTCTCCCCAGGTCATGGGGAGCAACTAGTCGATTTCTCGCGGTTGAGTGATGGCCAAAAATCGATGCTCTACCTCTCGCTGGTTTTGTCTTCTCAGGCCGTCGGGCGAGCGGTGCTGCATGGTAATGACGATTCCTTTGACGCTGAAAAGCTAAGGCCTGCGGTGTTCACCATCGTCGCTTTGGAAGAACCAGAGAACAGCCTGTCGCCGCATTACTTGGGGCGAATCGTGTCGTCCCTCAAAGGGTTGGTTGGGGATTCCCAATTTGCCGACTCCCAGGCTCTGATTGCTACGCATGCGCCTTCTATGCTTCGACGCGTAGATCCATCGGCCATCAGGTACCTGAGATTGATCGAGTCGCGATGCACCGTGGTGACGAAGATTCAAATGCCACCCAATGAGAAGGGTGAGGCCTATAAGTTCGTGAGAGAGGCCGTTCAGGCCTATCCTGAGGTTTATTTTTCTCGGCTGGTCATCCTAGGGGAGGGCGACAGTGAGGAGATAGTCCTGCCTCGGCTGCTCGCAGCGAAGAATCTGCAAGTCGATGAAGCAGCCATCACCATCGCTCCACTAGGTGGTCGCCATATCAATCACTTTTGGAGGCTGCTCAGTGGCCTCAAGATCCCTTACGTCACGCTGCTGGATCTGGACGTGGCGCGTTTCGGTGGGGGATGGGGTCGTATCAAATACGTCGCGACTGAGATGAAAAAGCATCGCCAGGGCGATTTGTACCTGACAGACGATGAACTCAAGAGTCTACCTGCATGGAATGATCTGACCCATAAAATTCTGCAGGTTGAGAAGGATCCGAAATACAAATCCTGCATAGCGAATTTGGAGCAGTTTGGAGTATTTTTTTCCGCGCCGATGGATCTGGACTTTTCGATGCTCAGGGCCTATCCGCTTGCGTACGGATTGGCCCCGGAAGACCTGGTTGTTCCGAAACAGGGGCAAACCAAGTCCGTGCTGGGTGATAGTCATCACGATCGTTTCCAATACTCGTTGATCGAACGAAAGCACTTTGTCGCCTACCACAAACTTTTCAAGCTCGACAGCAAGCCCAAGTCGCATATCGAAGCGCTTTCCAACCTGACGAATGCTCAGTTGATAGCCAAAATGCCGGCGTCTCTAAATCGTCTGGCAGATTTCGTGATCGACAAGATTGAAGGTCTGTCTGAATGATTTCCTCCGAGGATTGGAAGTCATCCGAGGGCATTGTTTTGGAGCCAAATGCGGAGGCAGCTGTCAGGGAGGTCAAACGGTGCGTGGCGCTGACTGCTGGCCCGGGTGCAGGCAAGTCTGAACTGCTTGCCCAGCGCGCTGACTTCCTGCTGACCACGGGTGCATGCCGTTACCCGAAGAGGATATTGGCCATTGCCTTCAAGGTGGATGCGAGCAATAACCTGAAAGAGCGGGTGTGGCGGCGATGCGGGCCCGACTACGCCAGCCGGTTCGACAGCTACACGTTCCATGGCTTCGCGAAGCGGATTATCGAGCGATTTCGCCCTGTTCTCACCGGCGACGATGCGCTAGACGCGGGTTTTCGAGTGGTACCCAAAGGGAAGGTACACCCTGCCCAGACCGAGTTCGGGCTTCTGATCCCGCTGGCCCTAAAGATTCTCGACGCCTATCCCATGGCGGTGAGCGCCGTCAGGCAAACTTACAGTGACGTGTTTCTCGATGAGTTTCAGGACTGCACGTATGAGCAGTACTCGCTGGTCAGCAAGATTTTTGGTGGTACTGAGCGCCGGGTCACTGCGGTCGGCGACGTTAAACAGAAAATCATGGGCTGGGCAGGCGCGCTCGAAGGCGTATTCGGAAAGTTTGAGGCAGACTTTTCGGCCATCCATCTCAACATCTACCGCAATTTTCGCTCACAACCTCAGCTTCTCAGGCTGCAGAACGACCTCATAAAAGTCCTCGATCCCGGTTCCGAGATGCCCGTAGAACTCTTGGGCGGCGAGGGCGGCGAGATCTTGCTTCAGTCTTTCAATAACTGTTCCAGCGAGGCCTTCAGCCTTGCCGATCAGATCAACACCTGGATCAACATCGAGGGCGTGGCGCCCTCCGAAATTGCGGTGTTGGTCAGAAGTTATCCTGAGGCTTATACCGTCCGTTTGACCTCTGCGCTTGATGGGCTTGGGATCGCCTACCGTAACGAAAATCAGATGCAGGACATCACCACCGAGCCCATTGCCTTGGTCGTCGTGGACTTTCTGCTGTGCCTCTATGGTTCGCGCGAGCCGAAAGCCTGGACGAGGTTATTGCGGCGGATCATTCCCGCAGATGATGACGAACATGGCGGTTCCGTTCGAAACGATTGGAACAGGTTCATCAAGGAGGCACGCAAGACTGCTGCCGAGGACCTTGCCGCAAAAAACTATGCTCAGAGGTGGACGTTGCTCAAAGGGTTTCTGTCCATGGTGGGCGTGAGCCTGCTGACGAGCCTCTCTCATGATTACGAGTCGCGTGACCGTTTGAAGGAGATCATCCGCGATATCAAGAAGCACATCGATGCAGCACTCGGCCAAGAGCCTGACTTGCTCAAGGCGCTTGCCCAACTGTCTGATGATCAGTCGATCCGGATTCTGACAGTCCACAAGAGCAAGGGCCTGGAGTTTGATTCGGTGATTTTGCTCGGTGTGGAGGAGGAGGCCTATTGGGGCAAGGACACCCATGAAGTCCGCTGTACGTTCTTCGTGGGGATCTCGCGTGCCAAGAGGCGCCTGGTGGTCACGACCGCTCAGACTAGGGATAAGCTCGCTGACATCGATAGTTGGCGTACCCAGCGTAGGTCACATGGCGAATTTCTTGGCTATGTTAAGAACTGGCAAACACCTTGAGCATGAATAAATATAAGGGTGGCGCGCAGTTCACGATCTGGGAACCTCCTACCAATTTTCCCGTGGTTGACCTCGTCGAAGTTGCCGCTCTGTTCGAAGCTGCTGACATTCTTGCCTCTGGCTACGGAGTGCCAGATGTTGGCATTTATTATCCTGCCAGCCTAGTTCGAAGGCACGTAACCGTAGGTTCGAAGCTGTTTAAAAGTTATATCAGGATCCACCGACTTCCAGGCTGCACCACGCACGTTGCGCCAACCGAACAGCTTCATCATGGATAACGTAGCATCGGCAGCCTTGGTAGCGGCGTCAGACTCGCACAGGAGGCCTAGTGAACGAGTGGTCAATACTCCGACAGGCTTGTGAAGCGCTGTCCAGGTTGCACCTTTTCCGGAAAAGTAGCGCTTGATTCGCACATCGGGCTTGCTGCTGTAGCCAACGTAGTAGCAGTCATCCTCCAGCGTCAGAACAAACAGGAAATACTCGGTATTTTGCCTTGTCGGACTCGATGTTTGAGTCACGGTGTCAAGCACACTTGTGTTGCGTGACAGTCTGGGGGCGAGGTTACCGTCCGCGTTTGCGAGGCATTCTGAAGATGTAGTAGCCGAAAGTACTAAACCGTAGCCATGGCTGATGAGCCCTTTTTCAACGTGCTCAACATTGGTGTTGGAAAAGAATCCCCCGCGAACATTTTGATAGCCATGCTGGTGCATCAACTGCAGTACTAATTCGTTTTCTGCCAGTTCACCCATTCGGTAATCCACGTACTCAAGGCGACTTCGCATCAGTTCTTTCACCGGCGGATGTAGGCGTGTCCACGCTGAACCGCTCCCATTGAAATGTTTGCGGATGCGCTTGTCTGGATCTTTGGATTGTCCCACATAGAATTTATCGTTCGCGAGCTCAAGCACGTAGAGATATCGCGTGCATTTTTCTAACGTCCAATCCATAGATCCCTTTGGCCTCCAGTTGCTTAAGTCAGCGCGTCAAGATTCGACACTTACTTTGCGCCGGATGAGGGAGTGGGATCGTTTTGCTTTGGGTCATTCAATACCTGCTGGTGGATGTACATAAATTGATGGGCTGTTTTCAAAGCAGGCGGTAAATGTTCTTCCGGGTGATACACCGGATCGCGCAATGCGTTACCGTAACGGGTTCGCAGGTTCTCTGCGATCAACTCTGGCGTTATTAGGTCCGCGACAGAATCGTAGCTGCGCCTTTCAAAGTCAGACCTGACAGGCAGCCCTGACTCTACAAACCAGCCCTCACCAACAAAGCACTCCAGAAAAGTGTCGACACCAATTGGCTCCGCTTCGAAGTGAGCAGTGAGTGCTTTTCGTACAGACGTATTTCCAAGATGCTTATTCCAAAGCCAGTACAGACTCGGCATGTCTTTGGGGTCAGAAACAAAGAGTGGGCGTTCGCTGTCTGCACTGCGAATTTTGTGAGCCAGACGTTGGTTTAAGATCTCCTCAATGGCATCAGAAAAAACGCGCTCGTCTTCATGGCGTCCTTCATGGTGATGAATCCATCGACAGCATTCCATTCCAAATCCTAGCGGATTAGCTGCCTCGATTACTTCTTCTGCGGCACGTTGTCGGGCGTCAGGATCAGGTATCCGCCTCAGTAATTCAGATACCAGCATGCCCCCCTGCATGATGGTACCGCCTATCACCATTGGCCCGCGCTCTCGGGGCATCAGTGTTGCATTGGCAGAAAGCGTGACCATCAGTGCGTATGCCTGCTCTTCTGATATTTCTTCAGCGTGTGCACGAAGTTTTTGAACAAGTTTTGGAAAGGCTCCGCGCGACGAAAAGTCCGTGAGGAGTTCAATTCGCTCAGCGTCATTGGCCCGTGTGAAACTTTCCAGCAGCGAATGAATCGCAGCATCCCCCACGTCCCCGTGAGGAATACCGTACGTGAAGTAGCGCGCGAAATATTCTCTTGAGCAGGCTTTTTGCTTTCGCGCCCATGTTTGATCCCATTCGCTGCCGTAACCCATGCGGCCTGTGCGTGGGAAGAGCGGCTCAAGCAGCCCTCTTCTGACACGCAGGCGTTCTTGCTGAGTGGCCTCAGGCAAACTACGGATAAGTAAGGTGTCGAGGGGGCTTTCTTGAGGTGCTTGCGCGAATGCGTTTTGGTTCTGAGCTTGAGCTTGCTTCAAGAGCAAATCAGGATTGCTGCGGATTTCGGCATACAAGTTAGGGTAAAAGATACGTATACCCTCAATTAACATGAGATCCACAGTGTCGACTTCACCCTTGAGCAATGGAAGCGCAAAGGTCAACGCGTTGGCATACAATTTCCCAAGGCGCGGTGTAGTGAGGCGCGGTTCGAGGCCATCAACAAAATGCCGTCCAAACGTATCGGCCATTGATTGGGTGAGTGGAATTTCAGCCTGATCCAAAGCTGCCTGTACCCCTTCAAACGTCAGGTTGCGCAGGCTTTTCTCATCAGCTGGGGGAAGGTGGAGCGGAACTTGAATGATTTTCTCAAGAAATGCACGGCCCGCGCGCTCGCCGCCTTGGCCATAGCGTTCGCCCAATGCCGCGGATACGACGGCATCATCGAAGGCCAGTACGTAAGAGGTATGACGAAAGCTTGCTGACAATTTCACCAGCTTGAATATTGCATGGGTTTCGTTGCGATCTAGACGGTCTATGTCATCAATAAATGTGACCACGCGTTTGCCACATTTCTCAAGAATCGATTCTATCCTCTGCTTCAGCTCTTCCAATTTGACCGCTGATAGCGATTCCCCTAGCCCCTTTGCAGCATCTCCAGGGTTGATTTGAAGCACTCCGGCAACAGTTAGTGAGCCGAGCGACAGCAAAGAGCCGTATTGCTGTAGTGCGTCGCCTGCACGCTCTTTAAAATTGGGAAGCGACTGATTTAAAGCCCCTGCGAGTGTTGCGAAAAAGCCACGGAGTAGTTGGTCTTCAGACTGAAAGTGCCAGGGATTAAATTTCACGCAGATTACATCTGGGTAGGCTTTCAGCGCCTCCTCCATCATTTCCAGTACGGATGTTTTGCCGTCTCCCCACGGTCCATAGAGTCCAATGACGATGCTCGCAGGATCTACTCGTGTTGCAATTGTATCGGCCATGCGCGTGGCAAAAGGGGCACGATTAAAACGGTCGTCGGCGCGGGTGACAATCGGTTGGTCCGAGGCGTATTGATGTCCCGGAGTGGCGGGCTCGGGCGGCGGCACGTCGACAGATACTTTTTCGCTGATGAAAAACGCTTTGATCCTTTTGAACATCTCAATTCCTTTTAAGGGCTTACGGCTTTCCCGAGTTTGTGCATAGCCATTTTGACAAGGTTGAATCAAAGAGTCCGACGCGCTGCGCTACTCAGCCAGAGCTACCATAAAATTCTTATACTCAGATACTTTGCCAATATCTTCCGGCAGGCACCTATCTGCCCCGTCGATGCGTCACAGCAGTGGCGGGAATACGAGCGCGGGAATGGTCTTCTCGACTTTAATTGCAGCTCTCGGTTGCCGCTGAAATCATGGGCGCAAAGGCCCCTTGTTTTGTCAGAATAACGCAGGCAGCAAGCATTTCGCCATGTGTCACCATCAGGAGCGTGATTCGTTTGCCATCAATTTTTTGGGTAGCAATAAGACAAAGTAGCCAGCGTTGGTTGTGGGGGTTTCAGAGGGCAGAGCAGGGGACTGCAGCACCAGGCTTTGACGAGTGTTTAGTTATTGCGTGAAGACGAGCTGCCACCTTCGACAATATGACAGGTTCGAATTTTCCTCCGCCAAGCGACAAATGCTGCTGCATACCCCAGTCTGTACCCCCGTTTCTGACGCGATTTGCTCGGATGCCATGACTGAATATGAAACTGTGTTCGCAACCGAATATCGGCTTCAGCCCTATCTACCTCGGGCCATTGAATCCTCCTGGCGCAACCTGATTCAGCATGAAATGTTCGAATGAAAAGCCTTTGTCGGCCTGGTTTCCCGCCAAACACATAAAGAAATCCCGCGAGCCAGAGGCTCTGCGGGATTTTTTTTGCCTGTCATTTAGTTATTGCCGGGTGCGGTATCCCCATAGTGCATTGCCGATGTAAGTCGATGAAAGAATCGACCCGACATCCATCGCAGGAACGCACAGATGAATTGCAACGAACCGATAAAAAACGACAATGCGCGGGGCATCGATGTGTCGCGCTGGCAGGGCGATATTGACTGGAGCCGCGTTGCGAATGCGGGCATCACCCATGCAATCGCTAAAATGACGGAAGGTGGAGACTACACCGATCCAAAATTTGTTACGAACTTTCAAGGTATGCAGGCAAACGGTTTGAAAGCCGGGGTCTATCATTATTTCCGTGCCTTGAGCAGTACGCCGTGCGAGCAGTTGAACAACATCAAGGGGCGTTTGGCCGAGGTGGCGTTCAAAGCCGGGCGGGATAGGCTGGTGATTGATGTCGAGACCAATCGCAACGAAGGTGCCAGCCCGGATCAGATGGCCGATGCCCTGTTTCAGTTGGTGACGCTGGTCAGGGTTTCGCTGCTGGAGGGGGCATACCCGCATATTTACGCCTCTCCCAGCATCTGGAGTAACCGCGTGGCCTGGCGCAAGTACGACTTCAGTGAGTGCCCGCTGTGGATTGCTCATTGGGAGGTGGCTCAGCCCACGGTACCTGAAACCTGGAGCGCCAAGGGCAAAAGCTGGGAGTGGTGGCAGCACAGCAGCAAGGGCCAGGTTGACGGTATTCAGGGGGCGGTAGACTTGGATTGGGTCAAGTCTTGATGGCCAACATCACAACGGCCCCATTTTCGGGCCGTTGTTATTGAGGACCTTCAGCATAGGTGCTCCGAAATTTTGCCTATTTGAAGGGCTTGGCGGATGCATGTCTTGCATGGCCCCTATCATCTGCTCTGCGATCGAGCTTTTTCTCGTCATCTCTTTGTTTTTTTACTACTATTACCCGTCTGTGCGCTCAAGGAAGAGAGGCTGAGCGCCTTGAGTCTGGTAGAAATTTACACTCGAACATTGAGTGAGCTATTGCTTTTACCCAGAACCTTACGACTCAGCCAACCATAATTACTTCTTGGTGAAACCGATGGATAAAATGTGTGGCATCGTTGTAGTGGTAGGACTTGCCCTCGCGGGATGCGCTACGAAAACTCCAGAAAAAACTGAAGTGACTCCGCCCCCTGCCGTCGTCCATGAAGTACCACCTGAAGTCGCACCTGCGTCGTCTGCCAATTACACCGTACGATATGAGGCTGCCCCTGTTGCTGACGCTCCAGCCCATACCTCTGCAGAGGCCGCTCAGCCAGAGTCTGAAACCAGTCGCGCCGAGCAATGCCGTAAAGAGCTGGATGTTCTGAAGGTTTACAACAAGCCGTCCTACGTTAAATACGAGGCGGAATACCAAGCCATTGCTGCCAAGACCGCTAAATACATGGAAATCAAAGACTCATTGGGTTCTGATTTGAACTATATGGTCATGCCCGCCTATCAATTTCAAATTCGTGAGTTCTGCTTCCGGGTGAAGACCCGTCTGTCGGAGCTTGTGCTTCGTCAAGCCAAATAATACAGGCAGACCCACCGCGAGTGCTTCTTGGTCCAAGAAGCTCTGGTGAGTCGCGTAAGGCTTGAAATGCCCCGACCTGTCGGGGCATTTGCTTGGTGTCGGTCAGTTACAGCGCAACCTTTTCACCCGATACATCTCACCATCGGCATGACTCAGCAGCGTATCCGCATCCTCCCCGTCCCCCGGGTAATACGCCACGCCGACGCTGCAGGACGGCATCTTCACCCCGCCAAACTCAGCGCCCAACGGCTCAGCCATGACCGCCAGGATCTGCGCCACTTTCCCGGCTACTGCGTCCTGCGACTGGATGTCCGTGATCAGCACCGTGAATTCATCCCCGCCCATCCGCGCCACCAGGTCGCTTTCGCGTACGCAGCGCTCCAGTCGTCGGGCAATCACGCACAGTACGCGATCGCCCATGGCATGCCCGTGGACATCGTTGATGCCCTTGAAGTCATTGATGTCCAGAAACAGCAACGCAAGCGTGTGGTTGTGACGCCGCGCAGCGTGCAGGGTCTGGTCCAGCCGCTCATTGAACAGCGACCGATTGGTGAGGGCTGTGAGCGGATCATGATGGGCAAGGAAGCGTAGTTCTTCCTCGGCCTGGGTGAGCGCCGTGACGTCGCGCGCGACACCGATCCGCGCACCGACGTCCTTGGACCAGAAGGCCGCCCACAGGATGTGCACGACGCTGCCGTCCTTGCGCAGGTAACGATTGCGGAAGTCGACATGGGGTTGGCCATTCATGACCCGAACAATGGAGGCACGCGTGCGCGCCAGGTCTTCAGGGTGCATGTAGTCGGTGATCAGGGTGCCGGTGAGCTCTTGGGCGCGGTAACCGAGCAGTGCCTCGCAGGCATCACTTACGAAGACAATCTGGTTATCGCTGTCGACGACGAAGACCGTATCCAGCATCAAGTGGATCAGTTTGGGATAAAGGGCTTGCAGGTCAACGGGCATGGGGCATAGGGCGTCCGGTTCAGATGGCCGATCATAGCCCGATCATCACGTAAGGCGGCGAGGGCACTGCAAATTTTTAATGCCGCTCATGCCAATTGTGCCCCGAGTGTTCAAAACCGCCGGCCAACCGTATGATCGGAGCCAGCGTCTTATCGAGGCGCCGAGACTCACCCCCTATATAAGGACATGAGCATGCAAAAGCACTTCGGCAATTCAGGCCTGTTCAAGGCTGCTTCGTATCTCTGCGACGAAACCCTCGGCTGCGGCATTGCCCGCTGGGCGTTGAAAAACAGTGCGTTGAATACGAAGGAGTTTTTGATATGTCCAAAGAATTACTCGGAGTTTCTGCTCTAGGCTTGATGATCGTTGGTGAGTTTTGTGCAATCTACAGCGAGGTAGTTACCGCCAGGCTGGCCCAGGCTGGCGACGGCTCATGGCAAGCCTTCATCATGCCGGTAGTGGTGATGTGTTTCGCGGGGCTTTGTCTGTTGGGGGCGTATTGGCTGGGTTATCGGGCGGTGGGTGATATCTGGGTGGTCACGGTGGTTTCCGTGACTTCGTTATTGCTGCTGGAGCCGGTCGTGATCTGGGGGCTGTTCCAGGAGTTCCCCGGACGAGGCGCATTGATCGGGTTTTGCCTGGGCGCCTTGGGCATGCTGGCCACTGTCTTGTTGTAGCTGCACGGGGTCTGGCCCGGCAATCACTTGTCGGGCCAGAGGCGGGGTTGTCGTTGGCAATACCTTCCACCGCCGCAACGGCGGCTGGGTTTTAACGCCGTGAAACGCAGCTCAGCAAAAAAGCTGGGCCACCGAAAGCAGGCAAATCACTTGAACAACCATTTGTGCACGAATTGGATGTTTCATTGCCGTCACCCTCATGTACAGCTGCTGGTGAGTATGCCGTGGGCGATGTAGACAAACGCGCCAGGCCGTTCAAAGGTTGAAATTTCACCCTGGATCGCCAACAACACACGCAACTGTTGCAATCAGTATAGAGCCTGGAAAAAATTCTTCACGTTTGAGCGGATTCATCGGCCCAGCGGTCTCTGGTTACAACTATCTGCCTGCGGCCACTGCACTTTTCTGGATTTCTCCGCTCTATCCTTGTCCCAGCCCCGCCGATCCCCCGCGTGGGCAGATGAGCCAGATCGGGTGCCGATGGATCGCACGTTTCCTTGTTTTAACCTTCGACGGATTCGCCAGCCCTTGCTGCTGGCAGCCTTGCTGATGCTCTGTGCCGCCGGTTGCAGCCAGCAACAGGGCCGGGATATCGCCAAGCAGTTCAGCAATGGCAAGCCCGATGAGTTCTTCCAGACCAGTGTCGATCGCATGGCGACGCTGGGCATGCGCGACAACCTGCAGAGCTTGTATCTGCTGATGAACAAGCTCTATCTGCGTAATCCCAGCCAGTGGCGGCAGTCGGGGTACCCGGACGCGGTGACCGCAGCGCGGGAGATTCGCCAGGCCATCGAGCAACGTCGATCCCTGCCGGCACTGGGCGATCGTCGTGACCTGGCGGCGCTGAGTTATTCCTTGGGGCCGGACTTCAAGGGCGACCGGGTCGGCGCCTTCATCTATGCCATTGGCAGCATGATCGTGACGGCGCACGGCGGGCGTACCGAGTTCTATATCACCGATTCGATCAACCCGCAGTTCGTCAGTAATGCCGCGCGCAATATCGAAAAGGCCACCTGGCTGCTGAGCAAGCGCCAGGATGCCAATGGCGTGCTGCTGCTGTTCTCCAACGAGATTTCGGAGGAGGGCAGCAACCTCAGTTTTGCGGTGGAGTTCGGCAAGATCGTCGCGCGCCTAGACCTGCTGACCCAGATGCTCGATGAACGCTACCGGCGTATCGGTTTGAACTATGCGCAGAGTTTGTTGCTGATGAACTTCCTGCCGGTGCAATAAACAGCGCAGCGTCAGCATAGAGGTGCGGTGTTTCCCTTTCCCATGTAGGAATCGGCCTATCTTGCTGCCCAATGCTTGAAACACCCCTCGGTCATCAATAGCCTCGGATTTTTCTGAAATGTGAGGCCTTTACCATGGGTAAGCGAAAAACGGTTTGGCCTACTGAAAGAGAAATTCGTTTGCGCTTTATCCTGTTTGCCGTGATCGATGTGGCGAGTGTTCAAGGCGTTTCGTCCGATTTGCTACTGCCCGCGCACAAGTTACTGCGTGATTCCCCGACTGAGGCGCAATTGCTGGAGGTACTGGGAGAAATCCTCAGCACTGATGAGATGTATGGATTCCGGTTTGTTCCGGGATCAGAGGCGGAAGAACTGATGCAGGCGCTGAAAGTTTTCGATAGTTGAGGATTTTGCGAGGGCGCGACAGCGTCTACGAACCAGCTACAGTTGTACGTACTGTGCTGCAGTTTGGCTTTCACAGTATTTCGATCAATGAACGGAGACGTTTCCAATGAAGAAATTACTGATAGGCACACTTGCAGTATTGTTTTCAACCTTGGCCCATGCGCAGTTTTCTACAGCGGTTCGCCAGGACCAGTCCGGATTGGATGTATTCGCGACCAATACCGACGATAAGCCCCATACTTGTCATATCAGCTTCAGATTTACTACAGAAAACAGCCCTGGAGGTCAAAGTGTTAGCACCCAGGCAACCGCGCACCCAGGAATCCAAAATCAAGTGATTCACTCTACGCGAGGTGGGTGGTCACAGTTCAGCGCGAGTAATGTCAGCGTGCAGTGTAACTAAACGCTGGATTTAGATGACGTTGTCGGGAGGCTAGGTTTAGCTTCCCAGGTCATGAGGTGTCGATTTGTTACTTCTTCCCAATCCGTTAGAACGTTTATTTCCTTAAGATTGGTCGCTATTCCTTTACAGAATATCCATAGCGTCAAATGAAGAAATACAGCAGTCATTGACGTTGCAATAGTGTCGAAATCGTCGCGGTTACAACCGTTGCAGCTGTTTCCTTCAACTAAGCTTCCCTTCAAACACCCTTTCCTGCTGCTCTGCCGCCGTCTTGCGTCGCCGTTCTCCGGCTTTAGAATCGGCGCCAGAACTTGCTCATTTCCTGTCGATTACGGAGTTTCGAAGATGATGAATGCCATGCAGATGCCAATGAACACCGCCATGCCAATGATGCCGATGATGGGCATGCCGATGATGATGGCCACCATGAAATGCGAAATGGCCGCGGATGCCATGATGTGCACCATGAAGCCGGCCGCCGGCATGGACATGGCTCAGTTCAAGACCAACGCCGAAATGATGGCGATGATGATGAACTGCGGCATGCCGATGATGATGCAGTGCGCCAACATGTCGATGATGTGCATGTCGGCCGATGCCATGGCCATGATGACCGGCATGAACATGATGCCGATGATGGGCATGCCAATGCCGATGATGAAGTGCGTGATGGAATGCACCCTGATGGGTGACAGCATGATGTGCAAAATGATGCCAATGCCGGGCATGAGCATGGACATGATGAAAAACTGCTGCATGCTGATGAACAAAATGATGAACGACTGCGCCATGCCGATGATGATGAGCTGCAACGGCATGCCGATGATGTGCTGCACCTGCTGATAAGTCCGGCGCACTAAAAAACGCCCCGATGACTCGGGGCGTTTTGCATTTCAGTCCAGGCGCTCTGGGTAAGTGATCACCAGGAAGGCCACCGCCTCGCTGTCTGCCGGGTTGCGGTAGCGGTGGGGCTGATCGGCGTAGAACAGGATCGAGTCGCCGGTAGAAAGGAGGTAGCGCTCATCGTTGACACTGACCTCCAGCACCCCTTGGGCCACCACCAGGTTTTCCTGGATACCGGGCCCGTGTCCTTCGGAAATCTCCTCGCCCAGCGCCCGCAGGCGGATCTCGTAGAACTCGGACTGGCGCGCCGTATCGTAGGGGAACAACGCTCGGCTGATAAACGCACCATCGGCACTGACCAGGCGCTTGCTCTGTTGCGCCGGCAGAACCTCCACTCCCTCAAACGCGCGGTCTTCCAGAAACGCCGCCACCGACACCTTCAGACCCTTGGCAATTTTGCACAGCACCTTGATCGACGGCACGCTACGCCCGGATTCGATCTGCGCCAGCATCGCCCTGCTCACGCCACAGGCGCGCGCCAATCCATCCAGGGACAAATGGCGTTTACTGCGCAGGCGTTGCAGGTTGTGGGCGACGCACTGGCTGATCACATCGTCGTCAGTGCTGGGCTTGGGCAGTGGTTCGGGTGGTTCGGGAATCACGTGCAGGAAATTCATCGGCCTTACGCCCGGCGGGTATCGCTGGACGAGGCGGCTTGAGCGGTAAACACCGCCAGCCCGGCACGCGCTGCGTACATCGCCCACATCAACTCGGCCGCTGCACGCGCTTGGCGGCGTTTACGGTGGAGAGTGAAGTCGATGACGGTGGCGGATACTGGCATGGGGGCGATCTCGGGGTGCGTGGGTGACTCAGTGACTCCACAGTAATGCGTGGTGGTTATTTCTTTAAATACTGAGTTTGCATGTGGTAATTCGATTTTGGACTTAGCAAAGAATCCAGATCCGACCCTGTTGTCGGAAGGGTCTGGTCCGTTAATAAGGAGTGACCTGGCGGGCGTCCCAGCCTTCCCACCACGTGCCCCCCGAATTCCAAGGACCTGCCCGATGCTGTTGCGCCACCCTCCATTGCTGTTTGCCGCCCTGACGTTAAGCTCACTGGTGCATGCCGAAGACCTGCAATTGGCCCCGGTCGAAGTCACCAGCAGCGAAGCCAGCGCCGGTGAAGTGGCCGAGGCGCAGCTCAAGAGCGTGCCCGGCGGCACCAATTACGTCGACATGGACAGCGTGCAGCAGGGGCGGGTGAGCACCAACGAAGACGTATTCAAGTACCAGGCCGGGGTATACGCCAAGGCGGCGAACAACGAAGGGGTGAAACTCTCGATTCGTGGTTCGGGCCTGAACCGCAGCCCCGGTTCCCATGCCTCCGGCCTGTACGAAATGTTCGACGGCCTGCCGCTGACCGGCCCTGGCGGCACGCCTTATGAGTTGAAAGATCCCCTGTGGCAAAGCCGCGTCGAGGTGCTGCGTGGCGCCAACGGTTTTGACCAGGGCGCCTTGGCTCTCGGTGGCGCGGTCAACTACGTGACGCGTACCGGCTACGACGCGCCCAAGCTGCAACTGCGCTATGAAGCGGGTAGCAAAGGTTATGCCCAGCGCGAAATCAGCTCGGGCCAGGTGCTGGGGGATGCCGACTACTACATCAGCCTCACCGACTCCGAGTCCGACGGCTACCAACGGCAGAGTGCCGCCACCGGCAAGGGCGTGGCGGCGAACTTCGGCTACCGGTTCAACCCGGACCTGGAAACCCGCTTCTACTTCCGCTACCGCGAAACCACCAACGACACCCCTGGCAAACTCACGCGCAGCCAGATCAGCCACGACCCACGCGCGGCCAACAGCCTCAATGCCGCCCGCGATTCCAAGCGCCTGCAACCGGGCTCCACCTGGATCGCCAACAAGACCACCTTGCAGCTGGATGACAATGCCCGGGTCGAAGTCGGCCTGGCGTACCACGACTACCCGATGGACCTGCGCGAAGGCACCAACCGGCTGAAAGTCGCCTACACCGACATCAGCAGCACCCTCAATTACATCCGCCAGGACACGCTGTTCGGCCACGACAGCAAAACCACCGTCGGCCTGCGCACCACCCAGGCGATGCCCAACAACGGTGCCTCGGAATACGTGCGCACGCCGGCCGGCAACACCGCTGGCTACGCGCCAGGCACCAAGACCCGTGACTACAGCTACCTGGGCTCCGATACTGTGCTGCATATCGGCAACGACCTCGAACTGGTTCCGGACCTGTGGCTGACCACCGGCCTGGCGGCGATCTACACCCGTCGCGAAACCCAAGTTACCTATCCTGAGGGGCAGGCGCCGCTCAGCCAGCACGACTGGGACTACGCGCCTCGCATTGGGCTGCGGTATGACTTCACCCCGCAACTACAGGTGTACGGCAACCTGAGCCGTTCGGTCGAGCCGCCGCATGCATGGTCGATGATCTGGGGTTCCAACAAATACTTCCCGGCAGGCAGTGGAGCTGCCACCGGCCTGCAGCGTGAAGGCGTGAGCCTGAAAAACCAGACCGCCACCACCCTGGAAATCGGCGGACGTGGTGAAGCATGGCTCGGCCAGTGGGACCTGGCGCTGTACCGCTCCGAAGTGCGCCACGAATTACTCACGGTGGAAACCCAGGCCCAGACGTCGACCAGCAACGCCGTCGTCGCCGAAAACAATGCCAGCCCGACGATTCACCAGGGCGTGGAGTTGAGCCTGCTGAGCCCGTTGTGGGAGGGCGGCCGCAACGGCCAGCTAACCCTGCGCCAGGCCTACACCTTCAGTGACTTCCATTACCGTGATGACGACCGTTTCGGCGACAACACCTTGCCGGGCATCCCCAAGCACTACTATCAGGCGCAAGTGCGCTACAGCCATCCGACCGGTTTCTACACCAGCCTCAACACCGAGCATTCATCAAAAGTGGCGGTGGACTACGCCAACTCCTACTACGCCGCGTCCTACACCCTTCTCGGCGCCACCTTCGGCTACGACGCCCCCCAGCAGGATTGGCAAGCCTGGGTCGACCTGCGCAACCTCGCCAACCGTCGTTATGCCAATACCGTCACGCCGGGGTATGACGATAAAGGCCTGGATGTCGCACGCTCGACGCCGGCGGATGGCCGTGGCGTTTACACCGGCGTCTCCTGGAGCTGGCGCTGAGCCCTTGCCCAAACCCCGTTTTACTGGCATTGTCTGCGCAATTGGTAACTCTTCCCATTTGAGATCTTTTTGCGCATGCATGACATTCCGGCCGCGCTGGGCGACTCCGTCCGGCAGCAGACCCTCACGGCGATGTACAGCGAGCACCACGGCTGGTTGCACGGCTGGCTGCGCAAGAAACTCGGGTGTTCCCAGCATGCGGCGGACCTCGCCCATGACGCATTCATTCGCGTCTTGATGCTGGCCGAACCCCAGCAGATCAAAGAGCCGCGCGCGTTCCTGGCCACCACGGCCGGGCGGTTGCTGATCGATGGCGCCCGTCGTCGTCGCATCGAAAAAGCCTACATGGAAGCCCTGGTGATCCAATGCGAGGACGCCGGCATGCCCGACCCGGCGGCCATTCATGTGGCACTGCAAGCCCTGGAGCGCATCGCCGAAATGCTCGCCGGATTGCCGGCCAAGGCGCGCGAAGCGTTTCTGTTGAGTCGCCTCGATGGGCTGACCTACAGCGAAATCGCCACGCGCCTGGACGTGTCCTCCAGCACCGTCAAAAACTATATCTCCAGCGCCTTGGTGCACTGTTATCACAGCCTGCACCCGGCAGACCCGCTGGCATGAGTTCCGAACAGATCATCCAGCAAGCGGCGCAGTGGCTGACCCGCCTGCACGACGAAAACGTCACCGAAGCCGACCGACACGCGTTCAACACCTGGCGCCAGGCCGACCCGCGTCACGCGGTGGCCATCGAACGCATGGGCGCACTCTGGGGCAGCCTCGATACGCTGCCGGCCAAACCCGCACGCATGGCCCTGAACCGCGCATTCGCCCCGCGACGTCCGCGCGGTGCGCAAGTGGTGGGCTTGCTCGGCGTAGTCCTGTGCGGCTGGCTGGGCTTGCAACACCTGCCGGTCTGGATGGCCGACCAACGCACTGGCGTTGGCGAGCGCCGGCAGATCGCCCTCGAAGACGGCAGCCAGTTGCAGCTCAACAGCAATTCGGCGGTGGACGTGAAGTTCGACGGCCATCAACGGGTCATCGAGCTGCTGCAAGGCGAGCTTTGGGTGGACGTGGCCAAGGATGCGCAACGGCCCTTCGTGGTGCGTACCGACCAGGGCACGGCGACGGCATTGGGCACGCGTTATCTGGTCAAGCGTGCGGCGGATGGCACCACGGTGGTCACGGTGATCGAGTCCACCGTCGCGGTCCAGGGTGATGCCAGTGACGGTGTGAAGGTCACCGCCGGCCAGCGTTCGGTCCTCGACCACGGTCGCGCCCAACCGCCGCAATCCATCGGCAACAGCGACCCGGACGCCTGGACCCGTGGCCTGCTCAAGGTCAATGACCAACCCCTGAGCGAGGTGCTGCAAACCCTCGCCAGCTACCGCCACGGCATGCTGCGCTTCGATCCCCAGGCCCTGCAAAACCTGCGGGTGTCCGGCGTGTTCAAACTGGATGACACGGCGGCGGCGCTGTCGTCACTGGCAGACAACCTGCCGATCCAGGTGGAGTACTTCACCGACCTGGTGGTGGTGGTCAAGCCGCGCTAGCTTTCGTGCTGGCGCAGGCGCTTGTACAAGGTGTTGCGGCTCACCCCCAGCTCCCGCGCCAGGTGGGAGATGTTGCCACCGGCCGCCTTCAAGCGCTGGTTCAGGTCGATGCTGTCATCCAGGTATTCACTGGCGGGCAGTGGCGGCTCCACCTTCAAGTCCACAAAGAAATCATCCGGCAGGTGCTCTGCACGGATCGGCTGTTCTTCAGCCATGGCCAGCGCCACCTGCAACACGCTGCTCACCTGACGCAGGTTCCCCGGCCACGGATGCTGCTCGAACAGCGCGAGCACTTCGGCGCTCAGGCCCGCCCATTGAGTCGGCTCGCGGTGTTGCTGCCACAGTTGCTGGAACAGCGCCTGCTTGTCGGTCCGTTCGCGCAACGGCGGCAGTTCCAGGGTCAGGCCGCCGATGCGGTAGTACAGGTCCTCACGGAAACGTCCGGCCTGCACCAAGTCCCGCAGTGCGCGGTTGGTGGCCGAGATGATGCGCAAATCCACCGGGAACAACTCGCTGCTGCCCACCGGCTGCACGCAACGTTCCTGTAGCACCCGCAACAGGCGGGCCTGGGTCGGCAGGGGCATATCGCCGATTTCATCGAGAAACAGCGTGCCCTTGTCGGCCTTGCGGATCAGGCCGATGCTGCCTTTCTGATTGGCGCCGGTAAAGGCGCCTTTTTCGTAGCCGAACAGTTCCGATTCCACCAGCTCAGCCGGAATCGCCGCACAGTTCACCGCGATAAACGCCTTCTGGCTGCGCGAACTGGCCTGATGCAGGGCTTTGACGAACACTTCCTTACCCACGCCGGTCTCGCCGTGGATCAGCAGCGGGATGTCCTTCTCCAGTAAACGTTCGGCCTGGCGCACGGCTTTTTCCACGCGCACATCGCCAAAATGCAAGGTCTTGAGGCCAATCGGCGCGGGCTTCGGTGGCGTCGGCTCGGTGAACACACGCGCCTGCACCGATGTCTGTTTAGGGCGTCTGAGCAAGCACTGGAAACGGTTGCGTCCCGCGGCTTGCAGAGAGAAGGGCAGCCCTTCTGGCTGGTTCAACAGCTCCAGTAATGACACCTTGAACAAACTGTCGATCATCACCCGCGACAGGCTAATACCCAGCAGGTTGTCGGCACGCCGGTTGGCCGACAGCACCTGGCCGCTCTCATCAAAAATCAACAGGCCGGCCCACTGGCTGTCGAGGTTGCTCAGGCCCGTGTTGAAGGTCAGTTGGAAGTGCTCTCCGCGAAACAGGTTGAGGATCAGCCGGTTTTCCACGGTCTGGCTCATCATCTTGACCATGCCCAGGGTGTGGGAGGGCGGCAGGTAGCTGTCGCTGGACACATCCAGCACCGCGATGATTTCGCGCTGGGCATCGAAGATCGGCGCCGCCGAGCCGGTCATGAAACGGTTGGCCTTGAGGAAGTGTTCATCGTGCTCGATATGCACGGCCTGGGCACACGCCAGCGCGGTGCCGATGGCATTGGTGCCGCTGGAGCGCTCCATCCAACTGGCGCCAGGGTTGAAACCGCGCGCCAGCTTGGGCTCGATAAAACGCTGGGTGCCCCAACTGGTCAGCACCTGGCCCTGGTTGTCGGCCAGCATGATCAGGCAATTGGAATTGCTGAGGATGTTCTCGTAATAGGGCAGCACTTCCTGATGGGTGGTCTGCACCAGCGAGTGCTGGCTTTCCAGCAATTGGCTGATGCCCTCGGCGGGGAGTTGGTCGAAGCTGGGCGTGCTCTGGTGGTCCAGGCCGAAGGCGCGGCAACGGCGCCAGGATTCCTGGATAAGGGTGTCGTGAGCCAAGGGTTCGGCCATGGGCGACCTTCTGCTTTTTATTGTTTTTATGGGGCCCCGCAGGCGCGGGGGCCTAATTAGTGTTGTTCAGTACTGTTCATTGTCAACCCCCTGAGTGTTCAGTTGTTCAGCCAGGGTTGTTCATTTCTGTTCACTCCTGAACATCGAATGCTCGCCATTTCCTTGTGGATCAAGCACCTGCCAGTTCTGGCACGAAACTCGCTCTAGCTGATTGCCAGATTCATTCCAATAATAAAAAAGGTCGTGTCATGTCATTGACCCTGGAAAATGTCTCCCGCGTTGTCGAAGGCCAGACCTGGATCGACGACGCCACCCTGCGTTTCGAAGCGGGTTCCTTCAACGTCTTGCTCGGTCGCACCCTGTCCGGCAAAACCAGCCTGATGCGCCTGATGGCCGGCCTGGACAAGCCCAACAGCGGCCGCATCCTGATGAACGGCGTGGATGTCACGCAAAAACCGGTGCGCCTGCGCAACGTGTCGATGGTGTACCAGCAGTTCATCAACTACCCGACCATGACCGTGTTCGAGAACATCGCCTCGCCATTGCGCCAGGCCGGTGTGTCCCACGAGGTGATCCAGAGCAAGGTGCTGGAAACCGCGAAAATGCTGCGCATCGAAAAATTCCTCCAGCGCCACCCGCTGGAACTCTCCGGCGGCCAACAGCAACGCACGGCCATGGCCCGCGCGCTGGTCAAGGACGCCGAGTTGATCCTGTTCGATGAGCCGCTGGTGAACCTGGACTACAAACTGCGCGAAGAACTGCGTCAGGAAATGCGCGAGCTGTTCGCCGCGCGCCACACCATTGCTATTTACGCCACCACTGAGCCCAACGAAGCCCTGGCCCTGGGCGGCACCACCACCATCCTGCACGAAGGCCGGGTGATCCAGAGCGGCAAGGCCGCCGAGGTGTATCACCAGCCGCAGACGGTGCTGGCCGCCGAGCTGTTTTCCGAGCCGCCGATCAACCTGATGCCGGGGCGCATCAGTGGCAATGAAGTGAGCTTCGCCAATTTCGTGCACTTCCCGCTGAACGTCGACCTGCGCCCCATTGGTGAGGGCGAGTTCCGTTTCGGCGTACGCCCCAGCCACATCAGCCTGGTGCCGAGCAACGATGACGACCTGGAGCTGGCGGTCACCGTGGAAGTCGCGGAGATCAGTGGTTCGGAAACCTTCCTGCACGTGCGCAGTGAGCATTTCCTGCTGGTACTGCACCTGCCGGGGGTGCACGAATACGACGTCGATGCGCCGATCCGCGTGTACATCCCCACCCATAAACTGTTTGTGTTCGATGGTCAGGGCCGTTTGGTCCAAGCCCCCGGACGCCGTGTCGCGAGGGTTGCCTGATGGCCGAGATCCATTTGCAGAACCTGGCACACAGCTACAGCCCTACGCCGAGTGGTCCTGAGGACTACGCTATCCGGGAAATGAACCACGTGTGGGAGCAGGGTGGCGCCTACGCGTTGCTCGGGCCGTCGGGCTGCGGTAAGTCGACCTTGCTCAATATCATCTCCGGCCTGCTCAGCCCGTCCGAAGGCCAGGTGTTGTTCGACACCAAAGTGGTCAACGACCTCACCCCGGAAAAACGCAACATCGCCCAGGTGTTCCAGTTCCCGGTGGTGTACGACACCATGACGGTGTTCGACAACCTGGCGTTCCCGCTGCGTAACCAGGGCATGGCCGAGGCGAAGATTCACAGCAAGGTGCAGGAAATTGCCGAGGTCCTCGACCTGCAAAATCTGCTGAGCAAAAAGGCGCGCAACCTCACCGCCGACGAAAAACAGAAAGTCTCCATGGGTCGTGGCCTGGTGCGTGACGACGTGTCGGCAATCCTGTTCGATGAACCGCTGACGGTGATCGACCCGCACCTCAAGTGGAAGCTGCGGCGCAAACTCAAGCAGATTCACGAGCAGTTCAACATCACGATGGTCTACGTCACCCACGACCAATTGGAGGCCTCGACCTTCGCCGACAAAATCGCGGTGATGTACGGCGGGCAGATCGTGCAATTTGGCACGCCCCGTGACCTGTTCGAACGGCCGAGCCACACCTTTGTCGGCTATTTCATCGGCAGCCCTGGGATGAACCTGATCGAGGTGCAGGCCGAGGCGGGCGGGGTGCGCTTTGCCGGCACCCATCTGCCGTTGTCCGAAGCCTTGCAGCAACGCATTGCCAACACCGATTACAAGAAATTGCAGGTCGGCATCCGCCCGGAATTCATCCACGTATGGGACGAGCATAATCCCGACGCGCTGCAGGCCGATGTCACACACCTGGAAGACCTCGGCACCTACAAGATTATTACCCTCAACCTGGATGGCGCCGTGCTCAAGGTGCGCCTGGCCGAAGACAAACCGGTGCCCGAAGGCCAGGCCTCCATCAGCTTTCCCGCGCAGTGGCTGATGGTGTACGCCGACGATTACCTGCTGGAGGTGCAGCCATGAACAAGGTGCAGAACAACAAGGCCTGGTGGCTGGTGTTGCCGGTGTTCCTGCTGGTGGCGTTCAGTGCGGTGATCCCGATGATGACCGTGGTCAACTACTCGGTGCAGGACATCTTCGACCAATCCAGCCGCTACTTTGTCGGTGCCGATTGGTACAAGCAGGTGCTGCTCGACCCACGTTTGCATGACTCGCTGCTGCGCCAGTTCATCTACTCGGCCTGCGTGCTGCTGATCGAAATCCCGCTGGGCATCGCCATCGCCCTGACCATGCCGACCAAGGGGCGCTGGTCGTCGCTGGTGCTGATCATCCTCGCCATTCCGCTGCTGATCCCGTGGAACGTGGTGGGTACGATCTGGCAGATTTTCGGCCGCGCCGATATCGGCTTGCTGGGTTACAGCCTCAACGCCCTCGGCATCAGCTACAACTACGCCGCCAACACCATGGACGCCTGGGTGACGGTGTTGGTAATGGACGTATGGCACTGGACGTCGCTGGTGGCGCTGCTTTGCTACTCAGGCCTACGGGCGATTCCGGATGTGTACTACCAGGCCGCGCGGATTGATCGTGCATCGCCCTGGGCGGTTTTCCGACATATCCAGTTGCCGAAGATGAAAAGCGTGCTGCTGATCGCGGTGATGTTGCGCTTTATGGACAGTTTCATGATCTACACCGAGCCGTTCGTCCTCACCGGCGGCGGGCCGGGTAACGCCACCACGTTCCTGAGTCAGACGCTGACCCAGATGGCCGTGGGCCAATTCGACCTGGGCCCGGCGGCAGCCTTCTCGCTGGTGTATTTCCTGATCATCCTGTTGGTGTCCTGGCTGTTCTACACCGCCATGACCCATTCCGACGCCAACCGCTGAGGCCGCCAACATGAGCAAGCGCAAGCTGATTCCGCTACTGATCTACATCCTGTTCCTGTTGGTGCCGATCTACTGGCTGCTGAACATGTCCTTCAAGAGCAACACCGAAATCCTTGGCGGACTGACGCTGTTTCCACAGGACTTCACCCTGGCTAACTACAAGGTGATCTTCACTGACCCGAGCTGGTACACCGGTTACCTGAACTCGCTGTACTACGTGAGCCTGAACACGGTGATCTCACTGAGCGTGGCGCTGCCGGCGGCCTATGCGTTTTCGCGCTACCGCTTCCTGGGCGACAAGCACCTGTTCTTCTGGCTGCTGACCAACCGCATGGCGCCGCCGGCGGTGTTCTTGCTGCCGTTCTTCCAGCTGTATTCGTCGATTGGTCTGTTTGACACGCATATCGCGGTGGCGCTGGCGCACTGCCTGTTCAACGTGCCGTTGGCGGTGTGGATCCTCGAAGGCTTCATGTCTGGGGTGCCCAAGGAAATCGACGAAACCGCCTACATCGACGGCTACTCGTTTCCCAAGTTCTTCGTGAAGATCTTTATCCCGTTGATCGGCTCCGGCATCGGTGTGACCGCGTTTTTCTGCTTCATGTTTTCCTGGGTCGAACTGCTGCTGGCGCGCACCCTGACCTCGGTCAACGCCAAGCCCATCGCGGCGGTGATGACGCGCACGGTCTCGGCGTCAGGTATCGATTGGGGCGTGCTGGCGGCGGCGGGGGTGTTGACTATCCTTCCCGGCATGCTGGTGATCTGGTTTGTTCGCAACCACGTGGCCAAGGGCTTTGCCCTGGGCCGGGTCTGAGGAGTCGATGATGGAATGGATGGCCTGGACCACCCCCACCGCGCTGTTCTTTGGTGCCATAGCCCTGATCCTGGCGGGCATGACCACCTGGGAATTGCGTTCGCCGAGCATCCCTCGGCGCGGTTTGTTACCGATCAGCACCACCCGTGGTGATCGTTTGTTTATCGGTCTTCTCGGCAGCGCCTACCTGCATTTGCTGGTGATCGGCGCTACCGACTGGAGCATCTGGGTGGCGTCCGCGCTCTCCCTGGTATGGCTGTTGAGTGTGATGCGTTGGGGCTGATGCCCTTGTGAATAAACAACCTGGAGGTCTCTATGTTGAATAAGAACAATAAGCTGCGACATAGCATTTCATTGGCCGCCGTACTGGCCCTCAGTGGTTTGAGCGCTTCGGCCTGGGCCGATGCGTACGAAGATGCCGCGAAAAAATGGATCGGCAGCGAATTCAAACCGTCCACCCTCACGGCTGAACAGCAGCTTGAGGAACTCAAGTGGTTTATCAAGGCGGCGGAACCGTTCCGTGGGATGAAGATCAACGTGGTGTCGGAAACCCTCACCACCCACGAGTACGAGTCCAAGGTGCTGGCCAAGGCCTTCAGCGAAATCACCGGGATCAAGCTGACCCACGACCTGCTGCAGGAAGGCGACGTGGTGGAGAAGCTGCAAACCCAGATGCAGTCCGACAAGAACATCTATGACGGCTGGGTCAACGACTCGGACCTGATCGGTACGCACTTTCGCTACGGCAAGACCGAATCCATCACCGACCTGATGGCCAACGAAGGCAAGGAGTTCACCTCGCCGACCCTGGATCTGAAGGACTTCATTGGCCTCTCATTCACCACTGCGCCGGACGGCAAGATCTACCAACTGCCCGACCAGCAGTTCGCCAACCTGTACTGGTTCCGCGCCGACTGGTTCGAACGCGCGGACCTGAAAGCCAAGTTCAAGGAAAAATACGGCTATGACCTCGGTGTGCCGGTGAACTGGTCGGCTTATGAAGACATCGCCAAATTCTTCAGTGAAGACGTCAAGGAAATCGACGGCAAACGCGTGTATGGGCACATGGACTACGGCAAGAAAGACCCGTCCCTGGGCTGGCGCTTCACCGATGCCTGGTTCTCCATGGCCGGTGGCGGCGACAAGGGCTTGCCCAACGGCTTGCCGGTGGACGAGTGGGGCATTCGCGTGGAGGACTGCCACCCGGTCGGCTCCAGCGTCACCCGTGGTGGCGACACCAACGGCCCGGCCGCCGTGTACGCCACCCAGAAATACGTGGACTGGATGAAGGCCTACGCGCCACCGGAAGCGGCGGGCATGACCTTCTCCGAATCCGGCCCGGTGCCTTCGCAAGGCAACATCGCCCAGCAGATCTTCTGGTACACCGCGTTTACCGCCGACATGGTCAAACCGGGCTTGCCGGTGGTGAATGCCGACGGCACGCCGAAATGGCGCATGGCGCCGTCGCCGGTCGGACCTTACTGGGAAAAGGGCATGAAGAAGGGCTATCAGGACGTAGGATCCTGGACCTTCCTCAAGTCGACGCCTGAAAAGCAGAAACTCGCGGCCTGGCTCTACGCGCAGTTCGTGACCTCGAAAACCGTCTCGCTGAAGAAAACCATCGTCGGCCTGACGCCGATTCGTGAGTCCGACATCAACTCCCAAGCGATGACCGACATGGCGCCGAAACTGGGTGGACTGGTGGAGTTCTATCGCAGCCCGGCCCGTACCGAATGGTCGCCGACCGGCACCAACGTGCCGGACTACCCGCGCCTGGCGCAACTGTGGTGGAGCAACATCGCGGCGGCCGCCAGCGGCGAGAAAACCCCGCAGCAAGCCCTGGACAACCTGGCCAAGGAACAGGACGCGATCATGACGCGCCTGGAACGCTCCAAGGTGCAACCGGTATGCGGCCCGAAAATGAACCCAGAGCGTGACGCGCAATACTGGTTCGACCAGCCGGGCGCGCCGAAACCGAAACTGGCCAACGAGAAGCCGAAGGGCGAGACCGTGGCTTACGGCGACTTGCTCAAACAGTGGGAGGCCGCGCGTAAGTAACGCACGGAGTCATTGACGCTGAACCTGTGGCGAGGGAGCTTGCTCCCTCGCCATATCAGCCTCGCGCCGCCGCCAAGATTCGCGCCGTATCCCTCGCCGGTGGCAACCCGAACACCCGCGCATAATCCCGGCTGAACTGGGTCGCGCTTTCATACCCCACCTCAAACGCCGCACTGGTCACGCTGCTGGCACTGGCCACCATCAACGTGCGCGCCTGCAACAGCCGCACACGTTTCTGGTATTGCAACGGGCTCAGGTTGGTCACCGCCTTGAAGTGCCGGTGAAATGCCGAAACGCTCATCGCGGCCTTCTGCGCCAATGCCTCCACACGAATCGGCTCGGCATAGTCACGCCGGATCCACTGGATCGCCCGGCTGACCCGCGCCATGGCCGTATCCGGCGCGGCAATCTCGCGCAACATCCAGCCGTGTGGGCCTTGCAGCACGTGGTAGAGGATTTCCCGTTCATACGCGGGCGCCAGGGCGGCAATCGCCACCGGGTCGCCCATCAGGCGCAGCATGCGCACCCAGGCATCCATCAAGGCGGGCGTGACGGCCGCCACGGAGAAACCGGCTTCCTGTTCGCAACGCCCGTTGGGGGCCGGCAGGTCATTGAGCAGGGTGGTCAGCACGGTCGGATCAAGCGTCAGGCTCACCGCCAGGTAGGGTTCGCCCGTGATCGCCGGGTTCACCACGCCGACTGCGGGCAACTCGATGGACATCACAAAATACGTCGCCGGGTCGTAATGCAACGTGCGGTCGCCCACGGTCATGCACTTACTGCCCTGCAGAATCAGGTTGATCATCGGGTCATACACCGCCGCGAGCATATGCTCGGGAATCGCGCCCTGGACCATCGCCACGCGGGGGATGCCGGTCTCGGTGCGGCGGTTTTCGGCCTTGGCAGCCAAGGCGCGCAGTTCGATCAATTGAGTATTCATGGTGGCCATGCTGTGCCTTGCGTTGAGCCTTGCGCAAGCAAAAAGCAGAAATAGGCAAGATTGGAGTAGGAACGGCTGCGTCGAAGAGTAGGGCGATGACTACTGTGGGCACTCAACTTTTCAGCAGTGGAGCAGGCCATGGGCGTTATCGTGATTACCGGAGGCAGCCGTGGGATCGGTGCCAGCACCGCCGAGCTGTGTGCACGTCAGGGGCATGGCGTGATCCTCACCTTTAAGCGCAACCCGGATGCGGCGCAGGCGGTGGTCCAGCGAATCGAGGCCAGCGGCGGGAAAGCCGTGGCGCTGGAATTGGATGTTGCGGCTGTCGGCACATTCCCTGTCTTCCGTGAGGCGGTGACGCATGCCCTGCAGGCCACATGGGACGCAAGCACCTTGAGTGGGCTGGTGAACAACGCCGGCTACGGCCTGTTCAACCCCCTTGAGTCGGTGACCGAGGCGCAGTTCGACGGCCTGTTCAACGTGCACCTCAAGGGCCCGTTTTTCCTGACCCAAACCCTGCTGCCGCTGCTGGAAGAACACGCCAGCATCGTCAACCTTACCAGCGCCACCACTCGCGTCGCGACGGCGGGTGTCGCGCCTTACGCGGCGTTCAAGGGCGGCCTGGATGTGCTCACGCGCTACATGGCCAAGGAGTTCGGTGAGCGACGTGTCCGCGCCAATGCGGTGTCCCCCGGTGCCATACGCACCGAACTGGGCGGCGGCTTGAATGACGAATTCGAAGCGCTGCTGGCCGGGCAAACCGCCCTCGGTCGTGTAGGCGAACCGGAAGACGTGGCACGGGTTATCGCCCTGTTGCTGTCGGAAGAAGGCCGCTGGATCAATGCCCAGACCGTCGAGGTTGCGGGCGGCTACATCATCTGAATCAGGAGGCTCCACCATGCTCGATCATCTGTTTATCTCGGTGAGCGATATCCAACGCTCGATCCGCTTCTACGAAGCCACCCTGACGCCGCTCGGCATCACCGCGCGGCATGACTACGACGGCAAGGACGGCCCGCCCGGCCACCCGGACCTGAAGGGCTTTGGTGCCCACGGCCGGATGTTCTTCTGGCTGCGCGAAGGCGTGGTGGAAGGGCGAGCGGTGCATGTGGGCTTCGTCGCCAATAACCGCGCCGAGGTGGACAACGCCTACGCCGCCGCCCTGGCCAACGGCGCCACCGACAACGGCGCACCGAGCGCGCGCCTGCACTACGACCCCAACTACTACGCGGCCAACGTGCTGGACCCGGACGGCTACAGCCTCGAATTCGTCTACAAGAACTGGCAGCACACCCTATGAAAACCCTGATGATCTACGGCGCCACCGGCTACACCGGACGCATGGCGGCGCACCACGCGAAAACACTCGGCCTCAATCTGGTGCTGGCCGGTCGCAACGCCGAGCGCCTGGCGTCCCTGGCAGCTGAGTTGGACGCGCCTTACCGCGTGTTCACGGCGGATGCCGCCCAGTTGGAAGGCATCGACGTGCTGCTCAATTTCGCCGGGCCGTTCGCCCAGACTGCCGGACCGCTGATGCGCGCTTGTATTGCCAATGGCACTGACTACCTGGACATCACCGCCGAAATCAACGTGTACCGCCTTGCCGAACAACTCGGCGCCGAAGCGGACGTGATGTTGCTGCCCGGCGTGGGTTGGGACGTGGTGCCCACCGACTGCCTGGCCATGCACGTCGCCAGCCGTGTGCAACAGCCGCAGTCGATAAAAATCGCCCTGCAGGTGCCCGGCGCGATGTCCCGTGGTTCGGCCATGAGTGTCAGCGAGATCCTCGGTGCCGGCGTGATGACGCGCATCGAGGGTGAACTGGTCGCCACACCGGACGCCCAGCCTCAGCACCTGGACTTTGGCGACGGACCGGCACTGTGCGCGCCGTTGTCGTTTGGCGACCTGGTGACCGCCTGGCACTCCAGTGCCATCCCGACGATCGCCATGTTCGTGCACATCACCGGTGAAGCCTTCCCCGAGGGCGACCTGTCGCTGCTGCCCGACGGCCCCACCCAAGCCCAGCGTGACGCCCACCGCGCGCGCGCCGTGGCCGAAGTCACCGGCCTCGACGGTTCGGTCGCGCGCTCGGTCATCGAGACCGTCAACGGTTACAGCTACACCCCACTGGCCGCCGTGGAAGCGGCACGCCGGGTGCTCGGCGGCGAACGCCGAGCCGGTTTCGAAACCCCGGCCAAACTGTTCGGCGTGGGCTTTGCCCAGACGATTGCCGGCACCCAGATCATCGATTATTAACGCCACAGGAATCGCCCCATGACGTCTACTGAGTTTCAAACCACCGCTGACACGTTCGCGGTGATCGACACCCTGCATCGCTTCGCAGCGGGCATCGACCAGAACGATCCGACCCTGCTGGCTTCGGCCTTCACTCAAAACGCCGTGTCAGACTTTCGTCCGGCGGCCGCCAAGGCCGGCTTTGAGTACCCCGTGCTGGAAGGCCGCGACACCATCGTCGCCGCGCTGTCGGGGGCGCTCAGCCAGCTCGACACCACACACTCCGTGAGCAACGCGCGCGTGACGCTGGACGGCGACAGCGCCCGCCTGGATGCGCTGGTGGAGGCGCAACATGTGCCGCAAAGCGATCCGTCGCGGCACTACTTGATGAAGAACCGTTATGACGTTGAGTTGGTCAGGGAGGCCAGCGTCTGGCTGATTCGGCGGGTGACGGTGGATAACGTCTGGCGTTCCGGTGACATCAGCGTGTTGTCCGGTGTTTAACCCGGCACCTTGAACCGGGCCGCGTCCTTCACCGGTGGCAAACCAAACAGCCGCGCATACTCGCGGCTGAACTGCGAGGCGCTTTCGTAACCCACGGTGAAGGCGATGGACGCCGCATCCAGGGTGTCGAACAGCAGCAACCAACGCGCCCGCAACAGGCGCAAGCGTTTCTGGTACTGAATTGGCGTCATCGCGGTGATGGCTTTGAAGTGCCGGTAGAACGCCGCCACGCTCATGTCGGTCATGGCCGCCAGCGGTTCAACGCGAAAAGGTTCGGTGTAGTGCTGGCGGATCCACTCGGTGGCGCGGCGGATCTGTGCTAGGCGACCATCGGGGCGTGCCATGTCCACCAGGGTTTCGCGCAGCGGACCCTGCAGGACCCGAAACAGGATTTCCCGCTCGATCAGGGGCGCCAGTACGGCCGCCTCGTTGGGTCGATCCATCAACCGCAGCATACGCAGCCATGCATCCAGCATTTCCTCCGACGCCCGCACCGCCGCGAACCGTTGCGTGCGCGGGCGTTCGGCGGGTTGACGCTCGTCTGCCAGCACGGCAGCAATCATCGAGGGTTCCAGGGTCAGGCTGAGCGCCAGGTAGGGCAGTGTGGGGGCCGAAGGGTGGACCTGGCCGGTAGCCGGCACCTCCACCGGCACTACGAAGTAACTGGCCGGTCCGTAGGTCGCGACCTGATCGCCGATGGAGAGGGTCTTCGAACCTTGCAGCACCAGGTGCAGCATCGGCTGATACACCTGATCCGCGCAGGCTTCGGCGCGCACCATCGCCACACGCGGCAGGCCGGTGTCGGTCCACTTGTTATCTGCGCGCATCACAAGGTGGCGCAGTTCGTCCAGGTCGTTGTTCATGCAGCGACCTTGAGCCAGGTCGACGGGCAAAGCAAGGCGGATGAGAAGAATAGGCAAGCATGGGAGAAGAACCGGCAACCGGCATTCCTACGGCGGGCCGAATACTGGTGGCAAGCGACATCACTCAACCTTGGGAAGACCAGCATCATGAAGCTCGACGGAAAAATTGCAGTCGTCACCGGCGCCTCGAAAGGCATCGGCGCAGGGATCGCAAAAGGCTTGGCGGCAGCCGGTGCGACCGTGGTGGTCAATTACGCCACCAGTCAAACCGACGCCGACGCAGTGGTTGCGCATATCCAGCAGCACGGCGGCAAAGCGATCAGTGTGCAGGCGGACATGAGTCTGGGCGCCGACGTTACGCGGCTGTTCGCAATGGTCGGTGAGCAATTCGGCACGCTGGATATCCTGGTCAACAACGCAGGCGTCGCGGTGTTCCAGATGATTGAAGACCTGACCGAAGAGGCCTTTCATCAGCAGTTCAACCTCAATGTGCTGGGTTATCTGCTGGCGGCGCGGGAAGCGGTGAAGTTACTGGGGCAGGGCGGCAGCATCATCAACATCAGCTCGATCCTCAGTACCGACCCTTATCTGGCCTCCAGCGTGTATTCGGCCACTAAGGGCGCGGTGGACACGCTGACCTTCGCCCTGGCGCGTGAGCTGGGGCCGAAGGGTATTCGGGTCAACTCGATCCTGCCGGGCCATACCAACACGCCGGCCACCGAAGGCAATTTTGCCGGCGAATTTGGCCAGTCGCTGATCGCCGGTACGCCCCTTGGGCGCTTTGGTGAGCCAGAAGATATCGCGCCGGTGGCTGTGTTCCTCGCCTCCGATGAGGCTCATTGGGTGACCGGCGAATCTATCCGCGCTTCCGGTGGTGTGCGGGGTGTGGGTTACTGATCACGCCGCCTGCGGCTGAACCTGCAACACTCCCTCTACCTCCTTGACCAACTCACTGGCCAAAAACAGCGGCGCCAGTCGTTTGTGCAGTTGCGGTTCGACAAACTCCTTCACCGTGTCCAGCGCCAGTACACCGCTCAACGGCAGCTCGGCCTTGGTGTACGACAACCAGGCTTTTTTCAACGCTTGCAACACATCGCTGCCCGCCGTGGTGGCAAAACGGCGATGGGTGGGTTTGCCGTCGAAGGTGAAGGTGTGCTGGAACTCATAGCCGGTTTCATTCCCTTGGCTGGCCGTGCAGCGGATGCAACTGCATGGGCCGTCGCCGAAGGCGCTGCGCAGGTAGGCGTTGAAGTCCACCACGGCTTTGAGTGACAGGCGCTTATCCACCTCGAACAGGTCCCCGGTCATTTTTTCGTCAGTGTTCAACGTCCATTTCCTCGCAGGTTCGGCAGTTTTTCAAAGCGCGGCACAATACCAGCCGAGCGTCTGTTTGTGGGGTATTTGCATAACAATAGATCCCGATATTCTTTTCCAGTCTTAAAAATCGCCGCTAGGCTCCATCACCTTCTTAAAAACCCGGCAGATTCCTATGACGTTCAAGCGTTCTTCCCTGACCTTGCTGGCTGCTGCAACCGCCTTGATCAGTATCGGTGCCCAAGCCGAAGGCAAGATCAGCATCGCCCAGCAATTCGGGATCGGCTACCTGATCCTCGATGTGGTGCGCGACCAGCACCTGATCGAAAAGCACGGCAAGGAACAGGGCCTGGACATCCAGGTGGAGTGGAACAGTATTTCTGGCGCCACGGCGATGAATGAGTCGCTGCTGGCGGGCGCGTTGGACGTGGTCTCGGCCGGGGTGCCGCCGATGCTCACCCTGTGGGACCGCACCCAGGGCAAGCAGAACGTCAAGGCCATCGCTTCCCTTGGCTCGATGCCCAACTACCTGCTGACCAACAACCCCAACGTGAAGACTCTCAAGGACTTCACCGAAAAAGACCGCATCGCCGTGCCCGCCGCCGGCGTGGGTTTCCAGTCGCGCACCTTGCAGATCGAGACCGCCAAGCAGTTCGGCGACGCCAACTACAAAAAGTTTGACGACATCTCCATCAGCCTGGCTCACCCCGACGCGACCGCCGCGCTGATTGCCGGCGGCTCGGAGATCAATTCGCACTTCTCCAGCCCGCCGTTCCAGTACCAGGAACTGTTGAATCCCAACGTGCACAAGGTGCTCAGTTCCTACGACATCCTGGGCGGCCAGGCGACGTTCAACGTGCTCTACACCACGCAGAAATTCCACGACGAAAACCCCAAGACCTACAAGGCGTTCTATGACGCGCTGGCCGAGGCCGAGACAATTATCAAGGCCGACAAACCGGCTGCGGCCAAGGCCTATATTCGCGTAGAACAGTCGAAGTTGCCGTTGGACCTGGTTGAAAAAATCGTCCAGGACCCGGAAATCGACTTCACCATCGTGCCGCAGCGCACTTACATCTACGCCGAAAAATTGCAGGCACTCGGTGTGCTGAAAAACAAGGCCGCCAGCTGGAAGGACTACTTCTTCGAAGAAGCCCATGGCGGCAATGGCAGTTGAGGTTGCCCAGGTGACGGGAAAAAGTTGGATTGCCCAGCATTTCCCCGTCGACCCTACGCGGCTGTTGCTAGACGCACTCGCGTTGTTCGGCGAGGAACAGGTGTTCCGATCCACCAAAAAACAACTTCACTTCAGTTTTCAGCCAGGTTCTGAAGATGTTGATCTTCCAGTCTTCGGCCTTCTCCTGTGTGCTGACCAAGTAGTACGCCGCCTCAACGTCGGTGGCTGCCTTTAACACGGGCACCACCAGCCCGGCTTCGATGGCTGGACGAGCGTGCACATCACTGACCAGGGCCAGGCCCTGACCTGCGATGACGGCATCGATGAGCAGGTGGTCATCGGTAAAGCTGGAACCGCGTCGTGAGCGGTGGTCTTCGACGCCATGGCTTTTAAACCATAGCTTCCAGATCGAACGGCTGGCGTCCTGGAGCAGGGGGTAAAACAGGCAGTCGGCGGGCGTTTCGATCTTGCGATCTTTCTCCAGTAGGCGCGGGTGAGCGATGGTCAAGATTTTCGGTGCCCACAGTTTTTCACTGTGTAGGCCAGGAAAACTGCCGAGACCAAGGCGCACTGCCACATCAATCCCATCGCGGCGAAGGTCCGCCGGGGATTGGGAGGTCGACAAGTTGATCTCAATGTCCGGCCAATGTTGGTGGAACCGTGTAAGTCTGGGGATCAGCCACGAACTGGCGAAAGAGGACGTGGTGTTGACCGACAGTCGGGCGGATCTACTTCGGAATGATTCGAAATCTTCCCAGACCGCTTCGATATTATCGAAAGACACGGCCAACTGATCCAATAAGTTTTGCCCCGCGCCGGTCAGGCTGATTTCCCGATGAGAGCGTTCAAACAGCCTCACGGACATGCGCTCCTCAAGACTTTTAATTTGTTGACTGATCGCGCCAGGCGTAACGCATAGTGCATCGGCGGTTTTTTTCATGCTGTTGTATCTGCAAACTTCCACAAATATATGGAGCGATGATAGTGGCATTGATCTGCTCATCGTTCTGTCCTTGCTGTGGTGTAGCGACTGCGCGATTTCGACACGGTGGCAGTAGGTGTGATTGTTATATAAATGACACTGTTTGCTCGTTCGAATGGCGTCGACAAGTAGTTTGGGTTGCTCAGTAATAACCGGTCGTGTCCCGGTCAGGTAGTATCGGCTGAACGAAGCATCAATATTCCCTTATAGATGTTCTTGTTGCGCTGTTGTGGTGCACTCACAGGCCAGCCAACAGCTGGTTTTACCATCTACTGCGCGTCCGGAATGACGAGATGATCGGTCGGGTGTGGCAAGAACTCTTGTACGCTAATCTCAAAGGTTTTGCTCCGCAAGTGATAGCTGTTGTGCATTTGTAGTGCCGCTGACCAAATGGGGAGTTGATGATTTAGAATGTCTCAGTGAAACAGTGGTTGTAATAGTTGAAAGCATTTTTCAGGCAGTTTTCAAGTGCGGTTGAAACCCGAGAGCGCTGAAGGGATGGTATGTAGTGGTTGTAATAACTAGCGCCTTCCAAGGGCGGGCCAAATACATAAGTACGTGGTTGTAAGTGTTCATTGATAAAGACGGGGTGATGAAGATCAGTGAAGTCACTGTAAGCGGTGGACGAAGGCGTGGAGCCGGGTTTTATCACGGGCGCCAGCAAAGCCAGCAGTGCTTGCCGGGTACCATGGGCGCTGAAATTGGCCTTGATCAAGTACTCGAACTCAAAGCGCTGGGGTTCGGGTCGCTTGAGTTCGACACTGTGGCGTTGCGTCGTTGGGTCAAAGCTATCCGTGGCGTCAAATCCAGGCAGGACGCTGACCACGCCGCACTCGATCAATGCCAGCAATTCCGCGTGGCGCTCCTTCTGGGGGCCGGCCACCAATCTGTTGATCAACGGGCAGAACGTTGCGTAGAACATCCGATGAGCGTCGGGGTTCAGCCCTTGGTAATCAATGGCATGACACAGTTGGTCGCGCAGGTCGCGCCATACCTCCAGGGATTTCTTGAGCGGGCTGCGCCGGCAGCCCAATGCGCTTTCATGTAGATCGGCGTGGAGTTGCTCGAAAAACCAGCGTGGATATTCGCTGGCTGTCACGGTGTCCGGAGGGCTGCAGGCAAGCACGTCCCGTGGGTCGAACGGTCCGTGGATGCGGGCCAGGGTGGCCAGGAACGCGCCGAGTTGTCCGTTGGCCTGTGCCTGTTGCAACTGGGTGCGCATACGGTGGTAGTGGCTCTGATAGGTGTAGGCGCTATATTCGTACTGGCTGGCACAGGCACAGTAGTACGCTGCTTGCATTTCCTGATGGAGCAGGGGTAGCAGGTCCTCTTCAAAGTCGAGGGTGTGATCGCCTTTGCCTTGCCTGAGCTGATCGAGCGCCGCTTGCGTCATGATCAACGGTTGGTGACGAACCACCGCTTCGTCGGTTTCCGGCCGGGCTCTGTAGGGCATGCCGGAGTTGCTGTACAGGCTGATCAGCGGTTCCTGTCCGGATGGCTGATAGTGCAACCCCGCCGGGGTTCGTTCGAACACCCCTCCGCGGCCCTCGGTCAGCGCGGCGACGACATCCATGGCGGTCAAGCCGACGCCCTGGATGGCTACCGTTGAACCCGCTGTGATGGCTTTTAGCGTGTCAGGCAAAGGGTAGGCGAGTGTCGAGGGCGCGCTCGCCCCCCGCATGGGGAGCAACCCATGTCCGGTACACAGCAATAGGGTGTCGTAGGCGCCTTGGGGCGGTGGAGTTGCGACTAATCGAAAGCGCCCGTCCGGCTCTTCCGCGATCGCGTTGATAGCGATGCACGTGCATTTGAAGTGCACATTGACGGGGATGCGTTCAAGCAGTTGCGTGTAATACCACTGCAGATACAGGCCCAGGTACTTACGTGGCAAAAACGCGAAGCGATCCTGCTCGCCACGGACCACGTGGGGATGCTCATGCGCCATCCACTCATAGAGTGTGGGGCGAAAGGCATGGCGCGGGAACAGCGAAAAGTCACCGTCTTCAAACATCGACAGTTGCTCCGCTACTGTGTTCAGGCGCAAGTACTGGGGCTGATCGCTACGGTGAACGCCTTGGCCCGGTGCCTGGGCGTCGAAGGCATGCACGGTCACCGACAGATGGGGGTGACGTTTGGCCATTGAGAAAGTCTTGGTCAGTGCAAGCAGGCCGGTAGGCCCCATGCCGATCAGTGCAAAGCGCATGGTTCAACTCCAACGCAGGGTGGATTCGAAAAAGTCATCCACGGCTACCGTCTCGTTCCGGGAAAGGGCGATGTCCAGGATTTTTTTCCCGAGCGCTACATCCAGTACACCTAAGCCGAATGGCGAGAAGATCATTGGGCGGGATGGGTCGGCGTCGGCTTCACCGAGCAGCAATTGTGCGAGGCTGCACTGGATAAAGTCGTGGTGGCCCACTTGCCGCTGCGTCACGTGCAGCGACGTGTTGGCCTTGAGGCAGTGTTGGGTGTCATCGGTCATGTTGAAGGCCTTGAGTATCTGGCAGGGCGCCAGGTCGCGAAGCGAAAGGTTGAGCACCACGCCGCCTGTCCTCAGGGTGTACCGCTCGTCGATATAGGGCTGTGCCGTATTGGTTGCCAGTACCACGACGTCGTTGTCCAACGCGTGTTGCAGGCTTTGATCCTGCACGCAATCAAACCCCAGGGCGGTGGCATAAGCATCGAAGGCGGCCGCGCTGGCGGGATCGGTATCATGCACCAGCACCTGTCCGATGACCCATCGATGGGCCTTGAACTGTTCCAGGACCGTGCGTGAAATAACCCCGGCGCCAATAAAAGACAGGCTTGGGATAGCATTGCGGCCGCCCAGCAGGTGGTGCGCTGCCAGCACCGCCGACGCCGCCGTCCGCATGGCGCTGATGATCGAGGCTTCCAGCAGTGCGATGGGGTAGCCGGTCTCGAGGTCATTGAGTACCAGCGTCGCAGAGGCGCGCTGCAGGTTTTGCCGAGTATTGGCGGGAAAACTGGCGATCCATTTGATCCCTGCGATCCTGTCCTCGCCCTCCAAAAGCGCAGCGGGCAAGGCAATGATGCGATTGGCGGGCGCGTCCTGGAATCGCAGGAAATAGCTGTCCGGGTTTTCGCTGCGGCCACGGTGGTGTGCGAGGTAGGTGGTCAGCACCACATCCATTGCCAGGGTGGAATACGTTTCAAAGATGGCCTTGATCGTACGGCCGCGTACGACGTGGAAGGCGTGATGGTCGCTATGCATGTGAGTGTTCCTTGTGGCAGGTGAGCGCGCTGGGGCAGAGGCGATTGAAGTCATAGTTTGGGAAGCGCGTGCGTACCCAGTCGTCGTTGTAGATGGTGTCCAGGTAGCGCTCACCTGCATCCGGAGAAATCGCGACCACCGTTGCGTCGGGGTGAATCCGGTCTTTCCAGGCCATCACCCCGGCAAGCACGGTGCCGGTAGAACCGCCGAACAGCAGGCCGTTTTCCCTGGCCATGTAGCGGCACATCTGGATGGTGTCGCGCTCCTCTATGACCTCCAGTGCGTGCAGGTCGTCAGCGCGAAACAGTGGCGGCATCTGGCTCGAACCCAGTCCCGGAATATGTCTTTTCCCTGCCGGCCCACCAAAGGTCACCGAACCCAGGCTGTCGACGGCAACGATCTTGGTACACGGGCTGTGCTGCTTGAAAAAGTCAACACACCCCATCAAGGTCCCAGTGGTGCCAGCCCCCACGAACAGATAGTTGACGCGTGTGAAACTGTTGAAAATCGACGTCGCGGTCGTTCGCGCATGGGTTTCGGGGTTAGCGGGGTTCGAGTACTGGTTGAGCCACAGGCAGTTGGGGTCCGCTGCAACGGCCTGCCGGACATAGGCAATGCGCGTGCCCAGGTATCCGCCGTTGTCGTCCTTGGTGTCCACCTGCACGATGACCGTGCCCAGCGCCTTCATCAGCTTGAGGTTGGACGGGGACACATTCGGGTCGCAGACGCAGGTGAACCGGTACTTGCGCTCGGCGCAAATCATGCTCAGGGCAACGCCCAGGTTGCCGGATGAAGACTCGATCAGCGTTGTGTGGTGGTTGATCAGCCCTCGTTGCTCAAGACTCAATACCAGGCCTAGGGCCGTCTTCATCTTGATGGAGCCCGCCGCGTTGAAGTAGTCCAGTTTCAGGGCGCAATGGATGCCCAGGCCCTTGATAGTGAGGAAAACGTCGTCAAATACGATATCGGAAGAGGCGTTATACATAGGGGCACCTGCGGGCGTTCAGAACAAGGAATGGGTCAGGATGCCGGCGCGCATGGCCAGCAGTGAAAACGACTGCCCTTCGCCGATACCGTGGGACCGTTCGGACAGGCCATTGACATAAACGGCGGGCTTGAAATTCGGCGCAGTGGTCAACCTGTAGTTCTGCTCCACCAATACGCCGTTGTCGTTGCCCAATGTCAGCCAGGGCTGCAACTGGGCAAGCGGGGCGGGCACGTAGTCCTGTTGGTAGCCTGTTCCCAGGATGACGTAGTCGGCGCTGACGCTGTCGCACTCGCGGGTATACGGGTCGCAGGTATGCAAAGTCAGGGTGGCCTGGTCCTGGGAAACCGACTCTATGTGGGTGAACACCTTGAGTTCCAGCCGCGGCTTTTGGCTGACCAGCCCTTCGTAGAACAGCGAGTACAGCGCCTGGCTTTCGTCGACATCAATCCCTGAGTAGTTGGTCGACTTGACCTCTTCCAGAATCATTGCCTTCTCGGCTTGGCCCAACTTGTGGAAGTAGGTCACGCGCTCCGGGTGGAAGGCCTGATTGGGAAACTGACCGAGCTGCGCGATCTTGAACCCGCTGCTGCGATGGATCGAGGTGACCCGGGCGTTGGGAAAACGCCGCAGCAGGTCGACGGTGGACTCGCCTGCGCTCTGGCCGGAGCCGACCACGGCGAAGGACCATGGCGCCTGAGGCTCCAGCTCGGAGATGCTGCTCAGGTAGTGTGAAGTGTGGATCACGCGTGTTCTGGACAGCTTTGCAAATTGTCTGGGGATATTGGCGGTGCTGCCGGTGGACAGCACCAGGTTACGGGTCAGGTAGTGCCCTTTGGTGGTTACCACCAACAGCTGCTCGACCCGGCCATCTTCGATTGCGGGGCGAATTTCCAACACCTGTTCGTCATAGTGCACGTAGGGTGCAAACGCTTTGCCGACCCAGGCGACATAGTCGGACCATTCGTTGCGACTGGCCGGGCGCCCCAGCAGGCCGAACTGATACAGCCGGCCATGCTCCTTGAGGTACATGGCGAAGGAGTGCCGGCTTTGGGGATTGCGTGGCGTCACCAGGTCTCGCAGCAGGTGATGATTGATGTCCGTGCCGTCGAGCAGAAATTCCGGATGCCACGCGCAGTGGCTGTTCTTCTCCAGAAACAAGCATTGCCCTGTGGTCAATGGTTGATGGGCGGCTTCTTCGAGTGCGCAGGCCAAGGCAATGCCGGCGGGGCCGAAACCGATATTGATCATGTCGTAGTAGTCGGGGGTCACCTGCATGGGGCACCTGTGATCAAGCGGAAGTGGACGGGACAAAGCGTTGGTTGCGGATTTTCCAAAGCGCCGCTCGGGCATACCGGTTCTCCCCGTCGCAAAACCGCACATCACCCAGAACGGTGGTGAATAGAGTGGTTCGCAGGGTGTCCAGGCGGTCTTGGCAATGGATCAAGGTGGCGGCGATCTGCATCGCGGCCAGGCTTTCCAGGTAATAGGTTTCATACAGCGCCTGGCTCGGATCGACTGTCGCCAGACCCACGATGCGCAAGGTGTCCGAGGGAGGCGTGTTCTGAATGAACCAGCTGGAAAGTGCGTCGTCAGTGAGGTAGATCCTCAAGTCGCGGCGCCGGTTGAGCAGGGTGTTGACGTAGCGAATGCTGTTATTCAGGCGCCCGCAATACACCACAGCGTCGGCTTGCTCAAGGGTGAGCGTCAGGCGTACGTTCGACCCCGCCAGGGTTGAAATCAGGGCACGGGCGAGGGATTCTCCGTGGTCGGTCGAGTCATGCGCGACCAGCAGGCGAGCGCCGGGGATGTCGTCGCGTATGCGGCGCGCCAGCAGCGTCACCAGGCCTGTGTCGGATGGGCACAGGCGAAAGGCATGAGGCTCCATGCCCAGCAGATCCTGCTTGGTAGCCGCCGGTAATAACACAGGCACCCCGACGGCTCGGTACAGCGGCAGCGCCCCCATGGCGGCATCCGAGGAGAAATGACCGACGATCACCTGTGCGCCCTGGTCGAGTAAACGCTGTGCCGCACGACGACCGCCGTCGTAGCTGGCGTCGTCATCTTCGAAGCGAAAGGTCAGGCCATGGGTGTCGTGGTGGTTGATGAAGTGATTCACCGCCATGAGAAACGTGCGGGCATGCACGGTTCGGGAACTCTCGAAAATCGCTGAAATACCAATGCAAAAGGGCATGGTTGTCCCTCCCTGGACGTGGGTTTCAAGGTGTGCGAACTGCGGTGAAACCTGGAATGAACTAGCGCTGCTGGGTTATTCGTTCGTAGAGGCGTGTGGCGATCGGGTAGGCGTACTTGTAGCCAATGCCGTTGAGGCCGGTTGCCAGCCAGATACGCGAGCCTGGACGACACGGCCCGAGCCTGGGCAAGCCGTCCGGGGTATACAGGTCGAGGGCCAGGCCCATCGAGAGCAACTGATACTCCTCGATATTTTCCACCAGGGCGCACAGACGTAGTTTGCAATCCTCGACCATGCGCGGCAGTCGCCCAGGATCGTCGGCAATCTGCGCAAGACTGGGCCTCAAGGTCGTGCTGCTTTGCAACAACTCGGCGGACAGCGGAAGCAGATAGTTACCACTGACAAAATCGATGCAGGGCAACGTGGGTACCGTTGGCCCACGCAACTTGAAGTGGGGAATGGTACGAACCTCTGCGCCATCGACCGCACTGAGCGTCGGGCTGGACGCCCCGGCCGCGTTGATGACATGGCGCGCGCGGTAGTGGGTTTCAAGGCCATGAACGTCGACATGGGCATCGCCCTCCACCAGGCGTTGCACGGTGCAATGTTCGATCACGCTGGCGCGTTTGCGCAGCGTGGTTCGCAGGCTGCTCATGGTGGCGTGCACGTCACTGATCGCAGCACCGGGTTCATGGTAATAGACACCCGTGTCCATGTGCGTGCGGCCGAGCAGGCTTGCCGCTGCTTGCGCAGAGATTGCCTGCACCCTGGTGTCGTATGGGGCTTGCGTAAACGCAGGCGGCAACCGGTAAAGTGCGCCGGTCGTTGTCTCATGGGCGCGCAGGATCGACTCTACGTGTGTTTCGCCCGGTTCAAAGCCGACCACTTCAGCCAGCCATGCCAGTTGCGGATTTGGCTCGAAGGCGCGGCAAATGCCCCCGGTGTGGGCGGTGGCTCCCGCAAACCCACAGCGACTTTGTTCTACCAGCAAGGTGTCGATACCCCGCTCGGCAAACAAGGCCGCAGTGGTCAGGCCGATAATGCCTGCACCCACGACGGCGACTTCGAAATCACTGTGCATGGTCGGCTCCTAGATGGAGTAATCGAGGAAAGTGGCGTTGATCAGGTTATCCAGTACCAGCGCCGAGTTGATTGCACAGCGTTTGTGGATCTGCCTGGACAGGGTCGGCGTGATCGGTGCGCCGATACACGAAGCGAGCGCCACCAAGTAGTACAGTGGACGCTGCGCCAGCAGCCGCGCATGGGCCATCTCATAAAGCTCGACCACCAACTGCGCCAGCTTGCGACTCGAAAAGCTGTCGGCACTGGTCACCGTGGACCAGCGGTTGTATACCTCGCACAACAATTTGTGTTCGTCGCGCTGCAGGCCGTCGAGCCAGAACGCCGGTGCCTCGTGCATGGCGGCTACGGTCAGGCTCTCGATCTTTTGCTGGTAGAACGCTTGATGCCAGTCAACGAACTGCGTTTCGACGAAATCGCTTTCTTGTTCTTCGGGGGCCAGCAGGGCCATGTAAAGTCTGACGGAGTCGGTGTCGTAGTCGCTGACCAGGTCGCGAATCCAGATGGCATGGTTGCGGCTGGTGGAGAGATTGAGGCCGTTGAGTTTGAGGAACATGTTTGTGTAGAGGCGTTGGGTCTTTTTCGCGTACCGACTCCCCGCCAGCAGGATGGGGTAGGCGATCCCGTGGCTGTAGAGGCAGTCGTAACCCAGGAAATGGACGAGCGTCGTGTCGTCGGCATACCAGAAGGCATCGAACAGTTCCGGGGTTTGCCGATTGACGGTGAAATGTTCCCGAGTGGCGGCAATGTAGCCCGCCGCGCCCATGAACCAGGTGTGCGCCTTGCCGAGGGCCGGCTGGCCGATATCCAGGCCGGCGTCACCATGGCGGGTAATTTGCCAATCCTCCGGCGTGGGGGCCAGTTCCCGTTCGGCGAAGGCCCGGGAGTTGCGGCGTACGGCACTGTCACCCAACCATTGACGCAGCTTGTACACGTTTTTACCGATGTTCAGATAGGCGTGTTCTTTTTCGATCCACTCATGCTCTGCGCCGCAGAGTTTGCAGGTGAAGTTTTTCATGTAGAGGTAATTCGGGGCCCCGGCGCATTCTTCGCACTGGCTGGCATCCGAATTCTGGCCGCAATGGTTGCACTGGCCTCGGCCGAAGGCTTCATAGCCCCACACATTACAGGCACGGCAGTAAGGCGCCAGGGCGTTTTTCTGATAGATGTTCCGGTCGTTGACACCCTGGTGGTACAGCTCAAGCACGGCATCGCGAAAGTAGCTGTTGTCCTGAGAGGTCATCCAATGATCGATCTCGATACCGGCCATTTGAAGGCTGATCTTGATCTTGCGGGTATTGTCTTCGCCGATGGCCACGGGGTCGCGCCCCTGTTCAAGGCCTCGGCGCAACATATAGGACTGGTAGTCATCCGAGTAGGAGACCAGCACGCAGTCATGGCCTTTCTGGCGCTGAGCCCGAGTGAATATGTCAGCACTCAGGAACGGGCCGGCCAGGTGACCGATGTGCAAGTCGCCATTGGGGGTGGGTGGCGTGATGGTGATAATGAATTTAGACATTGTCGGTCTCCAGGTGCGTGATATCGGCCGCCATGTAGTCACCCGCGATGAACTTGTCCCACCAGACCACATAAAAGTGAAAGTCCTCGTCGCTATCGTTGATGACGTAGTGGTTGGTGTGCTTGGGAATGGCTGCGATGTCGCCTGGCTCGAACAGGTGCTGCGCCTCGCCGATGACCAGGCGCCCGGTGCCCTTCAAGGCAATGAAGATCTCCTGGTCGATCTGCACATGGGGTTCGCTGCGTGTATGGGGGCGCACCACGCACCAGCCTGCTGCGAACGGCATGGGGTAACCGTTCCAGGGCAGCAGGCGCTTGCCGTCAAGGTCGTACTCATGTACCAGAGCAGACCAATCCATTTTCCTGAAAATTTCGTAGCTCATGGGCTTTCCCTGCGAGTGAAGAGGTGCACTCGATGGTGTTGGCGGGTGAGCCGATTGACAACGCAGAATTTTTCAAGTGTGGGTTAAGGAAGGCTAAATCCAGGCCCGAAAGCGCCGGCCAGGCTACGTAGCCTGGCGGGGGAGAGGAGGTCAATACGAGGCTTTTTTGAAAGGGCGCAGAGCCGAACCCCGATAAAAGGTCAGTATCGCCAGCAACTGGACTGCGACGGCCACCAGCACCAGAGCCGTCACCGCCTGACCGGAGTCGGCATAGGCGGAGCGGATCAGGCCGAAGCATGCTGGCGCGAAGGCGTAGGTGGCCTGGCTGATGGCAACCATCAGGGCAATCACTTTGGCAGTATTTTCTTGGCTGAACTCGGTCTGGGCGATCAACGGCGGCAGCGAGGTGGCGTTGCCGATCCCGGAACCGATCAGCACGACCGCTGCCCAGGCGGTTGCGATGTGTAGGTCCAGGCACAGCAACATCAGGGTGCCCAGCACTTGCACGGCGTAAGCCAGACAGGCCAGGTGGCGGCGGTCGATGCCACGGGTCATCAGGCTAGCGGCGACGTACCGCCCGCCCATGGCACTGGCGGTGGCCAGGCCCATGGCGAATGAGGCCTGCTGCGCGCCCAGATGCCCCACCAGGATCGAATACAGGTGGGCGATCAAGCCAATCTGGGCAAACAGCCCCAGGGACATGCCGGCCGCCAGCGAGCGAAATTGTGTCGATTTGAATGCCTGCGCGGTTGTCCAGGGCGCGGCAGGGGCGTTGGTCGACGGTGCGGGTGGGGCGTCAAGGTTATCAGGGTACTGGCCCACGCTTTGCGGGGTTTTTCCGAACACCCACAGGGCAAAACCACCGATCAATGCCACGGTTGCAAGGGTAATTACCAGTGCCGCGATCGCGAAGCCAAACCGTTCGATCAACACGACCCACAGGGGCGAGAAGATGACCCCACCCAGGCTGGCGCCATTGTAGGCCTTGCCCAGCGCTTTGGGCCGACCCTTGACGTACCAAGGGGCAATCAGTGTGTTGACGGCGGCGGCGCCCAGGGTGACCCAGCCGATACCCGAGCAGATGGCCCCCGCATACAACACCCACAGCGCGCTTGCCTGCGCCCAGATATTGACCCCGAACCCCAGCATCAGGCTACCGCTCAATGTGATGGCGGGTACGCCAAAGCGCGCGTACAACCGTGGCAGGTTGGCAATGACCAGGGTGCCGCTGAGAAAGTGCAGAGTCACGGCCGCCGACACCTGGGCGACCGGCCAGCCCGTGCGGTCCATGACAGCCTGCATGTAGATCGGCGGGCCGTAGAAGCCAACACCCCACCCGATGATTGCCAGAACAAACGTGCAGGTCAGTACGGTCTGGCCAAAAAAACGCGTGTTAGTCATTGCCATCTCCTCCTTGTTGGCTTGTAGGTTATTCTGCCTGTGTGACTTTCACTTCGAGGAGCATCGAACAATGGATGTTGAGCAATCCGAACTGCGCTTGGCCAGCGTCGCCTCCGCTATCGCTGATCCGGCCAGAGCCCGAATACTCTGTTGCTTGCTGGACGGACGGGCCCGTACGGCGACCGAGCTGGCGGTGGTCGCCCAGAAAAGCCCACCGACGGCATCCAGCCATTTTCAAAAGCTGCTGGAGCAGGGGCTGGTGACCATGGTCAGCCAAGGTAAGCACCGCTATTTCCAACTGGCAAGCGGCGAGGTGGCCAAGGCGCTGGAAGGGCTGCTGTCCATTAGCTCATTCGAAGTGCTTGCATTCAAACCCTCGACACCCTGTCATCTGCGTCATGCCCGCAGCTGTTATGACCATCTGGCCGGCGAGTTAGGGGTAAGCGTGCATGATGCCTTGCTGAGACGCGAGTGGATGTCTGTGTGGCGGGGAGAGTATCAGTTGACGTCCAGCGGTATTGAACAGCTGGCGAACCTGGGTATGGATTGCACGCCCCAGGCGCGCCGTCGGTTTGCCTATCCGTGCCTTGACTGGAGCCAGCGGTGTGCCCATGTGGGTGGATCGCTGGGGGCGGTGTTGCTTGCGCATATGCTGCAAGACAAGTGGCTGGCGCGCACGCTCGACTCACGCGCATTGATGGTAACCGGCAAAGGTCGCAAGCGTCTTGCCAGCGTGTTTGAAATTCATCTGGGAGGCTGACTGGGTTTAGCTTTTTTAACGCCTGCGTTTAATGAAAATCGATTTTCAACCAGCAGGCACACGTCATGATGACTGTCGGAGGACGCCACCATGATGACTGGCAAACAGCAGCACAGTTTTGCAAAAAAACTCACCGATCTGCGGCAGACCCTGCACCGGATTCCCGAGCTGGCCTACCAGGAAAACTTGACCGGCGATGCGGTCTGCAACGCGCTGGATGCGCTGGGTATTCCCTATACGCGCGGGCTGGCCAAGACCGGTATTGTCGGCCTGATCACCAAAGGTAAAGGCGGCCCGTGTATCGCCCTACGAGCCGACATGGACGCTTTGCCGATCGTTGAACAGAACACCTTCGCGCACGTGTCGCGGCACCCGGGCTGCATGCATGCCTGTGGACATGATGGGCACATGGCAATGCTGCTGGGCGCTGCTGAATTGATTGATCAGACCCTGGATTTCAACGGCTCAGTGTGTCTCATCTTCCAGCCCGCCGAGGAAGGCCAGGCGGGTGCCAAAGCCATGCTGGAGGATGGCCTGCTCGACCGTTTTGCGATCCAGGCCATCGCCGGCCTGCATAACTGGCCCGCGTTGCCGGCGGGCACTTTTGCCACCCGACCTGGGGCGTTGATGGCATCGAGCAATAAGTTCGAAATCCACCTTGTAGGCCGGGGAGGGCATGCGGCGCAACCGCATTGTGCAACTGACCCGATCGTTGCGTGCGCTCAGATATGCCTGGCCTTGCAGGCCCTGGTGGCCAGCGAGGTCAATGCGCTTGAAAGCGCGGTGTTGACGGTGACCGAGATGAAGGCCGGCCAAGGCTTCAACGTAATTCCCGAGCGAGCGTCCCTGCGCGGGACCGTGCGCGCTTTCGACTACCTGACGGTTGATCGGCTGGCTGCGGCCATCGAGCGGCTGAGCAGGGGTATCGGCCAAGCCTTCGGGTGTCGGGCAACCGTGGATTTTCAGCGCAGCTACCCGCCACTGGTCAACAACGCGTTCATGGTCGACCTGGCCGTGCAGGCTGCGCGACAGGTCTGGGGCGAGCAGCAGGTACAACCGCAAGCGCAGGCCACCCTGGCTGCCGAGGACTTTGCGTTCTTCAGTGAGCGTGTTCCCAGCGTATTCGCGTTCCTGGGGTCGGCACGGGACCAGGACGAATCGCCTTTGCACAGCGCTCATTATGATTTCAATGATGCAATCCTGCTTACCGGGGCGGCTTGGTACGCCGAGTTCGTGCGCACCTGTTTCATGGCCCTGAATTCGACGACGGACCAGGGAGTTTATGCCCATGTTCTTGATTGACGCTGATGAAACCGCGGCAACCCTGGATGACGCCACGCGAGCTTGGCACCTGCTCAGGGCACAGGCCGCGCAGGCCATTGCCGTTCAACCCGGTCTCGACTACCTGATTGATGCCTCGGTGTTCGAGCGCCGGGACTTGGGGGCGGCCATGGCGGTGCACATCGTCAACCTGCTGGTGCCCCAGGATGCGCTGCATCGCGATGAAATACGTGAGGTCCTGCTGAATCTCAGTGCCCGACCCGAACTGCTGGTGTGTATGGCTGCGGACCTTGAAGCAGTGGTTCAACGTGATCCGGCGTTTCATAGCGAGCTGGAAGTCATGCTGTTCGCCAAGGGTTTTGCCGCCTTGCAGGTTTACCGCTTCGCTCACGTGCTGCTGCGCCAGGGCCGGCGCCTGGAGGCCTTGTACCTGCAGGCACGAAGCAATGTGGTGCTGGGTATTGATATCCACCCGGCGTGTTGCATAGGGCGTGGTGTAATGCTGGATCATGGCACCGGTATCGTCATCGGCGAGACGGCGGTGGTCGAAAATCACGTGTCCATCTTGCAAGGGGTCACCCTGGGCGGAACCGGCAAGGACTCGGGTGATCGTCACCCTAAGGTCAGAACCGGCGTGATGATTGGCTCCGGAGCGAAGATCCTGGGCAATATTGAAATCGGTGCGGGCTCCAAAATCGGCGCCAACGGCGTCGTGCTCAAGCCTGTCCCTGCCCGGTCCACCGTAGTGGGTGTGCCGGCCTGCGGGGTCGGCCAGGCCAAGCATGCGCAACCAGCTGAGGAAATGGATCAATCAATCAGCTAGTAGCCAAAGTAAAAAAGGCGAGAAGTTCTGCTTCTCGCCCTCGCCGCCAGGCGGACGTCAGACGGGTGTGAGGCGGGGGTCGAATTCGCTCTTGATCAGGCCGAAAGTGATGTAGCCAGGTGATTGTGACAAGCAGTTGTATGGGCTTTGCCAGCCCTTCAAGCTCGCCATGCGCTGCAGCCAGGCCACCACCGTTTCAGGCAATTCTACCTGCGCCTGGTTGCTCCAGAACAGGTAGCCGGCCAGGGAGAAATCAGCAATCGACAACTCGTCGTCGAGGATATAACGGCGACCGTCGCGCAGCGCCCGATCCAGCCGGCCGATGTCCTCTTCAAAGCGTTTTGCCAACCATTCCACCGCACCTGCAGGGTAGTCGTCAGGAAAGTAATTGCGGGCCAGTCGCAGGTGAGGCAGCGAAAGCCCTAGTTTGTTGGCTTCCCACATCAACCACTCCTTGCACGACACACCGTTGTTGTTGCGCCCACTGCCACCGAACAAAGCCAGGATGTCGGCGAGTTCGATCAGGATGGCATTGGATTGCACGTAGTGGGCCTGACCGATGGTTACCAGCGGCACCTCGCCGAATCGCGCCAGGCTCAAGGTCCGGAAAGGTTCCGGGCGCGCATTCCGGTCAACAAGAATATCCACTTCGCGGTAGGTGTAGCGCACTTGGGCTACGTCGAGCATCAACTTGACTTTGTAGCTGTGGCCGGACTCCGGGTGGCCGTACAGGATAATCGGGCTCATGGGCGCAGGTCTCCACGGGTATGGGTCATCCACTGCACATCGATCCAGCCGATGGGCGTCTCGATTGCCTCTGGCCACAGCCCGATATCGTTGAAACCGGCTTTTCGGTAGCAGTTGATCGCCAGCAGGTTTTCCTTCTTGACGCCCAGGTCGACGCGCGCGACGTTGAATTGCGCATAGGCCAGTGCCAGGGCCTGGCGCAGGATTACCTGGCCGTGGCCCTTGCCCCGCGCTGCGGGATCGCCGATGAGGATGCGCGCGAAGCGCAGGGATAAATGCGGCCAGATATCCGAAAACTCGATATGGCCGACCAGTTTTCCATTGTCTTTATCGACTGCCGCATACAGGCGTCGCCAGGGATAACGGTCGTTGGCCTTGTCCAGGTAGCGTTGCAACTGATCTTTGTCCAAGGGGAAGGAAAAGGTAGCGCCGGCCCAAAGCGATAACGTATGCGGGTTGTCGATCCAGGAAATGATCGTATCGAAGTCGCAGGCCTGGAACGTTCTAAGCAAGATGTTCATGTGTGATCCTCAGTAAAAGCGGTTGCTCAATCACGGGTCAGCTCAGTGATAAAAACGGTCGACAAATAACTGTCGTAGGTCTCGGCCCCGCCCTCACTGCCGTAGCCGCTGTCCTTGATTCCTCCAAAGGGGGTTTCCGGCATGCCGAGTCCGTAGTGATTGATGGAAATCATGCCGGCTTGGAGACCGTCGGCCAGCTGCGCGCATTCGCTACGCTCTTCACTGAAACCGTAGGCTGCCAGGCCATAGGGAAGGGCATTGGCGCGGGCTATCACCTCGTCCAGGTCGCGAAAGGTAGTGATTGGGATCACCGGGCCAAAAGGTTCCTCCTGCATCAAGCGGGCATGGGATGGCACGTCGGCAAGGACCGTGGGGTGGAAGTAGTTGCCCGCCCGGTCAACGCGGCTCCCTCCGGCCAGCAGTCTGGCGCCTGCCGCGAGGCTGTCGTCAACCAGCGCTTCGAGGCGGGTCACTTGGCGCTCGTTGCACAGAGGCCCCATTTGGGTCTCGGGGTCCATGCCATCGCCGACTCGTAGGCCGTCGATCTTGCCGAGGAGGCTGGCCGTGAAGGCTTCAACAATTGATTCGTGCACAAAAAAACGTGAGGGCGAGATGCATATCTGCCCGGCATTGCGGAACTTGGCGTTGACTAAAAGCGTGCTGACTTTGTCGACATCGCTGCTCGCGCAGATGATAACGGGCGCATGGCCACCCAGTTCCATGCTGACCCGTTTCATTTTGGCTCCCGCCTGGGCGGCCAGTCTTTTCCCCACCGCAATGGAACCTGTAAACGACACCTTGGCAATCGCGGGAGAGTCGATCAGGTAGGTGGAGATCTGTTCTGGGTCGCCCCAGACCAGGTTCAGACAACCGTCGGGAAGCCCGGCACGCTTGAAAATATCGGCCAGCGCAGCTACCGCCGAGGGGGCTTCCTCCGGCCCCTTGAGGATCAAGGTACAACCGGCACCTAGCGCTGCGCAGATTTTGCGAATAGCCTGGTTGAACGGGAAGTTCCAGGGCGTGAAGGCGCAGCACACGCCCACCGGCCGCTGCACCACGAGTTGGCGAACCCGGAGGTTGCGCGCGGGTATCAACCGGCCGTACAGGCGTTTACATTCTTCGGCATGCCATTTGGCATGCTCGGCACAGAAGCGCACTTCGGCCAGAGACTCTGCCAGTGGCTTGCCTTGGTCCAGGGTCATTGACGCAGCGATGGTTTCGGCCTCGTTCAAAATGAGGCGGTAGACTTCATACAGTAGCGTGCTGCGCTGCTCGGCGCCGCTGTCGCGCCACAACGTAAATGCCTGCCGGGCCGCTTCAATGGCCTGGTCCAGGTCGTTGACATCGGCACGCGCTACGTAGCCAAGGTGCTGGTGGTTGCTGGGGTTGACGATTTCGATGCCGGGTCTGTCCGCTTGAGGGTATCGCCAGGTACCGTTGATGAATAAACCGATGTCCTTGTACATGTCGCCTCCTGAGTATCGGGTCAGAGCCCGGACCATGCGTTGTCGATGATCGTTTTGTACTGCTGCACGCTGAGGGGTTGGGGATTGGTTCTGGCGGTCGGATCTTTCGTTGCCAGGTGGGCGATGTAATCGGCGTCGAAGGGTTCGTGAATGATTTCGCTCAGGCGGCTGGGGATGCCCAGATCCGCCAGGAAGCCTTTCAGCCAATGGCTGAACGACTCATATCCAGGCTCTGCCAGGTTCAGGCTTTGGCACAGCTTGACCAACCGCGCCTCGATGACCGGGCGATTACAGGCGACGACATAGGGCAGTAGTACCCCATTGGTCAAGCCGTGGTGCGTACCGTAGACGCCTCCTATGGAATGGCTGATGGCGTGAACGGCGCCCAGCCCCTTGTGGAAGGCCACCGCGCCCATCAAGGCGGCGGCGCTCAGGTGACTGCGCGCCTCCAGGTTGCTTGCGTCGCGCACGACCACAGGCAACCAATTCTTGATCAAGATCATGGCCTCCAGCGCAATGCCGTCGCCCATGGGGTGGTAAGCATTGGCGCAATAGGCCTCGAAGGCGTGGGAGAACGCATCGATCCCGACCGCGGCCGAAACGTGCGCTGGCACCGACAACGTCAGGGCGGGATCGACGATGACCAGGTTGGAGAGCATCCGCGGATGAAAAATCAGACGCTTGCGGTGTTCCTGGGCGTCTATCAGCACTGCTGCCCGACCGACTTCTGCGCCGGTGCCGGCGGTAGTTGGCACGCTGATGATGGGGGGCAGCTCTGCGTTGGCACGTTTCCATTGATCCGGCAGGCTCTCGAACGCCCAGACGTGCTCAGTTTGCACGGCCATGAATGCGATGGCCTTGGCCAGGTCCAGGGCGCTGCCGCCACCAATACCTATCACCATGTCGCGAGTGTATTCGTCGAACTCTCTGATGCCGTGTTCTAGCATGCGTGTATCGGGATCTGATCGGAAGCTGGAAAAAAGCCTGAAGTCGATGCCCGATTGCGCCAAGCGTTCCAGCGCGAGTCCAATTGTCGGGTGATCAAGCAGCATTGAATCGATCACCACCAGCGGCCGCTCCTTGCCAAGGAGCCGACAACCTTCGGTGAGTTCGTTGATGCGGTCGACCCCGAACCAGATGACGGTCGGGTAGCTCCAGTCGGCTTTGTACAGCGGCGTAACGGGGTATGGATCTATCGTTTGCATGGTATTCCTCCTTTTGTTCTTTTTAGAGGGGGCACGGTCTTGCTTTCAACGCACAAAAACTGATGCCTGGTTTTAGAAAAAATGACCTGAACCGGCGGGTGTAATGGTTAAGATCATTAGCGAACCATGCCGAGCGAAGGTGTGACGATGCTGAACTTGATCGAACTGCGGCCGGGCAGCCAGGCCTCCCTGGTGTTGATTCATGGCACGGCGGGCAGCCCACGTTCCAGCTGGGAGGCATTGATGGGGCATATGTCGGGAGATCTGCGCGTGCTTGCATTCGACCTGTCACGGTTGGAGCGGCTGAGTACGGGCGAACGCACCGTCGAATGCCTGGGGCGGTGGCTCGCCCGGCAGATCAGCGCTGTCGTGGGGCAAGCGGTTCACCTGGTTGGTTTCTCATTGGGCGCGGCTCTGGCGATGGAGGTGGCTGCGGAGTTTCCTCGCCAGGTGTTGTCGTTGACGCTGATCGCTCCCTTCGATAATGCGCGTCATCCCAGGGTTCGAGACACCTTTGAGCGGTGGCAGCATCTGCTCGCGCACACCCCCAGGGAGCTTGCGGACGAGATCATTCACCAAGGGTTTTCAGTGGCTTACTTGAACGCAATGACGCCCGCGCAGGTCGCCGACGGCATTGAGGACTTTTTCCAGCGGGTGCATTGGCCCGCCGTCGCCGCCCAAGTGGCGCTGGATCTTTCATTGGACATGACCGATCAGGTGAGCAGGGTGTGCTGTCCGACTGCCGTGATCGCCGCTGAACACGACCAGTGGATCCCCATCAAGATCAGTCTGTTGCTGTATCGACGACTGCGCGAGGGTTATTGGTTTGTCCTGCCTTGCGGACACTTGTTGACCGCAGAGGCTCCTCAGGCGTTGGCGCGGATCATTCAGGGTTTTATCGCTCGTAGCATGACGCGACCTTGACGACGAGCCATTGTCAGCGTGGATTTCAGCGAAAAAATTCCCCCGGCGTCGCCTCGAATTGCTGGCGAAACGCATTGATAAACGCCGAGGTGGATTCATACCCACACCCCAGTGCCACATCCGTTACCCGCTCGCCCTGCTCCAGGGCGGGCAGGGCGGTGAGCAATCGCAAACGCTGGCGCCACGCCCGAAAGGTCAGTCCGGTGTCGCTCAGGAACAAGCGGCTGAGGGTCTTCTCGCTCACCCCCAGCTTCTGACTCCACTGGCCCAAGGTGGTCTGCTGCTCCGGGTGTGAGTTCAAACTGCGGTAGATCTGGCGTAAACGCGGGTCCAGCGGCAGCGGCAGCATCAAGTCGACTTGCGGCGCCGCCGCCAGTTGGTCCAGTACCACTTGGGCCAGGCGCCCATCCGGTCCATCCTCGGCATATTCCACCGGCAGTTCGCTGAAACTGCGGATCAACTCCCGCAGCAAACTGCTTACCTCCAGCACATGGCAGCGCTCATCCGCCCAGGCGGTGACGCTGCAATCCAGGTACAGGCTGCGCATCTCCGTGTGGGGCGAGCTGAACACGCGGTGCGGCATACCGGCCGGAATCCACACCGCGCGCTGAGGCGGCGCGACGAAGCGGCCGACGCTGGTCTGGATCTCCAGCACCCCGGAAATCGCGTAGGACAATTGCACCCACGGGTGGCTGTGGCGACGGGTCAGTGCACGATTGGGCAAGGATTCGGTGCGTCCGTACACCGGCCGTGGCAGGCTGGAAAGCCCAGGAACACTGCGGCGGACGGTCTTGTCATGTCCTTTAGGCGGCATTTACTGGCTCATTGGCGTTAGTCGGTAACAAGCCGTTACGTTAGAGTCGCGACGACGCTCTTGGCAACCCCCGGAAGATCCTGCTTATGACTCGCACCCGTTTTCTGCCCGACAACTTCACCCTGACGCTGATCGCCACGGTGATCCTCGCTTCCCTGCTGCCCGCCAGCGGCCAGACCGCCGTGGCCTTCGGCTGGGTCACCAACCTTGCGATTGCGCTGCTGTTCTTCCTGCACGGCGCCAAGCTGTCGCGCCAGGCGATTGTTGCCGGTGCCGGGCACTGGCGCCTGCATTTGTTGGTGTTCAGCCTGACCTTCGTGCTGTTCCCGCTGCTGGGCCTGGCGCTCAAGCCGGTGCTGTCGCCGCTGATCGGCAAAGACCTGTACATGGGCATGCTTTACCTCTGTGCCTTGCCGGCCACGGTGCAATCGGCAATTGCGTTTACGTCGCTGGCGCGGGGCAATATCCCGGCGGCGATTTGCAGTGCGGCGGCGTCCAGCCTGTTCGGGATCTTTCTCACGCCGCTGTTGGTGACCCTGTTGCTCAACGTGCACGGCGAGGGTGGTTCGACCGTCGACGCGATCTTGAAAATCAGCGTGCAATTGCTGCTGCCATTCATCGCCGGGCAGATCGCCCGTCGCTGGATCGGCGAGTGGGTCGGCCGCAATAAATCCTGGCTGAAGTTTGTCGACCAGGGCTCGATTCTGCTGGTGGTCTATGGCGCGTTCAGCGAAGCGGTCAACGAAGGCATCTGGCACCAGATCCCGTTGTGGGAGCTGGGTGGGTTGGTGGTGGCGTGCTGCGTGTTGCTCGCCTTGGTGCTGGTGGCCTCAACCGTGTTGGGCAAGGCCTTTGGCTTCAATCAGGAGGACCGCATCACCATCCTGTTCTGTGGTTCGAAGAAGAGCCTGGCAACCGGCGTGCCGATGGCCCAGGTATTGTTTGCCGGGGCAACCATGGGCGTGCTGATTCTGCCGCTGATGCTGTTCCACCAGATTCAGCTGATGGTCTGTGCGGCGCTGGCCCAGCGTTACGCCAAGCGGCCGGAAAGCATTCCAGAAATGATGGGGCAGGTGGATCCTTGATCTACGTCACAGCCTTTGCCGAATAAGCTCAAGTAAACGCCGGGCCAGACGACTACCTTCTTAACTACCCAAGAAGGAGCGTCGACATGAACGTTAAACGTTTGTCACTGGTTACCGGCGTTCTTGCGGTATGGGCGGGGGCTTGCCTGGCGGCGCCCTCAGGCGTCATTCAATTTCACGGCAGTATTGTCGAGCCCAGTTGTCATGCGGCTGCGCCAGGCGGGTCGACGCTGGAATTCAAGGGCTGCCCCCAGGCCCTGCGTGGCAGCCAGTTGGTGGTGCAACCTGTGCGCACGGTGAAGGCGCTGGGCACTGCGCAGGCTAACGTCAAGTTGGTCGCCGACAGCCGTGATGGGCGCTATTACGACCAACGGTATGTGCTGGTGGACGCCCTCGGCAAGCCCATTCAATCGGGGGCCTACGTGGTCACCCTGAGCGCGCCGTGATGGGGTTGAGGTTGTTTTGAGCCGGATCGGCGTCAACAGCCGCGCCAGAAACCTATAGAATGCTCGGCGGCGGCTCTTGTCCTGGGTGGCCGTCTGATCATCGTCCGAGTACCGCGCCCTTCAATGAGCATTTCAGCCGCAACGCCTCAAGCCAACTGGCAACCGGTCATCGCCCTCGCGTTGGCCGCCTTTGTGTTCAATACCACCGAATTCGTGCCCGTCGGGCTGCTCAGCGCCATCGGTGCCAGCTTCGACATGCCCGTGTCCAGCGTCGGCCTGATGCTCACCATCTACGCCTGGATCGTGTCCCTGACCTCGCTGCCGGTGATGCTGCTGACCCGCAACGTCGAACGGCGCAAGCTGCTGATCGTGCTGTTTTGCATGTTTATCGTCAGCCACATTCTCTCCAGTGTCGCCAACAGCTTCGGCCTTTTGATGATCAGCCGCATTGGCATCGCCTTGTCACACGCCTTGTTCTGGTCGATCACCGCGTCCCTTGCAGTGCGCCTGGCGCCGGAAGGCAAGCAGGTGCAAGCCCTCGGTCTACTGGCTACCGGTACTTCTTTGGCGATGGTATTGGGGATTCCACTGGGCCGCCTGCTGGGTGAAGCCATGGGCTGGCGCACCACGTTCCTGGTGATCGGCGCATTCGCCGCCGCCCTGGTGTTCTGGCTGGCGCGCACCTTGCCGCTGCTGCCGAGCCAGAATTCCGGCTCCCTACGCAGCCTGCCGCTGCTGTTCAAGCGCCCGGCGCTGGTGGCGTTGTACGTGCTCACCGCCATGACCGTGACCGCGCAGTTCACTGCCTACAGCTACATCGAACCCTTCGTCGAAGGCGTCGCCGGCATGAGCGGCAGCGCGGTCACCCTGATCCTGCTGGTGTTCGGCGGCGCCGGCATCATCGGCTCGCTGCTGTTCAGCCTGGTGCACCGATTCAACCCGCACCTGTTCGTGGTCGGCGCGGTATTCATCCTCGCCGCCTGCCTGGCGCTGCTGCTGCCGTTGAGCGGTGCAGAATCCTACCTGGTGGTGTTGAGCGTGTTCTGGGGCATGGCGATCATGGGCTTCGGCCTGGCGATGCAATCCAAGGTACTGGTGCTGGCCCCGGATGCAACCGACGTGGCCATGGCGATGTTTTCCGGCATCTACAACATCGGCATCGGCGGCGGCGCCCTGATGGGCAGTTGGGTCGGCAGCCAGTTTGGCTTTGCCTGGATCGGCGCGGCGGGCGGGTTGCTGGCGGCGCTGGCGTTGATTGGCTATTGCCTGGCGATCCGCCGGTTTGGGCAGGGTGTCGTAACCCGATAAAACAGGACAAGTCTTACACAGCAATTTGATACCCATTGCTACCGTCCCCCACGACCGCCCACGGTCCGTGGTGACGGCACTTGAACAGCAATGGAGTCGATTGTGCAAAAGCGTTTGACCGCCGAGTTTATCGGTACTTTCTGGCTGACGTTCGGCGGCTGCGGCAGCGCCATCCTGGCGGCGGCTTTCCCGGAATTGGGCATTGGGTTTGTCGGCGTTTCGCTGGCGTTCGGGCTCACGGTGCTGACCATGGCCTATGCGGTAGGCGGTATTTCCGGTGGGCATTTCAACCCGGCGGTGACCCTGGGTTTATGGGCCGGGCGGCGTGTGGCGGGCGGGGATGTGCTGCCGTATATCGCGGCGCAAGTTGCCGGTGCGATGGGCGCGGCAGCCGCTTTGTACCTGATTGCCAATGGGCAGCCGGATTTTACAGTGGGTGGTTTTGCCGCCAACGGTTATGGTCCATTGAGCCCTGGCCGCTTCGACATGAAGGCCGCGTTGCTCGCGGAGTTCATCGCCACGTTTTTCTTCTTGTTCATCATCATGCGTGTGACCGCACCGGGCGCGGTGCCTGGCTTTGCGCCGATTGCGATTGGCTTGGCGCTGGCGCTCGTTCACCTGGTGTTGATCCCGGTGACCAATACCTCGGTGAACCCCGCACGCAGTACCGGGCCGGCGTTGTTTGCCGGGGGGGAGTACCTGGCGCAGCTTTGGCTGTTCTGGCTGGCGCCGATGGTGGGCGGGGTGATGGGGGCCTTGGCGGCGCGTTCGTTGGGTGAGGACGATAAAAAAACGCCCGCCTAAACATCATCGGCGGGCGCTCGGGAGTGACCGGGGCAGCAAGGAGTGAGCTGGCCGGTGTAGGGAGTACGGGGATCAGGCTACCGGAATCAACGGGTCCGCCGCCGCCAGCGCCACGGTGCGATCAGCGGCTGGAGGGTAGATCCACACGGTGTTGATCTGGTGCTTGAGGTCCTTGGCTTCCTGGCCGACCAGTTTCAGCTGGCGGTCCCAGCCTTCGGTGAACACCGCGCCCCAGGCACCAAGGTCGAGGCAGGTCACGTACTTGGGCTGGCTGTAGGTCATCGGCGCGACGCCGATCAGGTCGGCGGCCACGTTGTTGCCGGCATAACGGCCCAGGGCGATGGCGTGCTGGCAGGACATGCCGGCGAAGTTGCCCAGGTCATCGGTGGCGGCGTAAGCCACGTCGCCAGCGGCGAACACGTCGGCCTGGCCCTTGACCTTGAGGTTGCCGTCCACATGCAGGCGGCCCTGGGGATCGCGGGTGCCGCTGACCTGTTCGGTGAGCGGGTTGGCGCGAAAGCCGATGGTCCAGATCACGGTGCTGGATTCGATCCGTTGCCCATTCGCCAGGGTCACGCCGCCGGCATCCACCGAGGCGACCGAGGTGTTGAGCACCCAATCCAGGCCCAATTCCGTGCTTGCTTCGATGATCGATGGGCGAATGCCATCGCCCATGGACGCGGCGATCTGCGGGCCACGGTCGACCACCACGACGCGAATGTCAGCCTTGTCACCCAGTGCTTCACGCAGGCGCGCCGGCATTTCGGTGGCGGTCTCGATACCGGTAAAACCACCCCCGGCGACCACCACGGTATTGCGCGCCGCGCTGTCAGGCAGGTTCTTCAAGGCCTTGATATGCGCTTCGAGGCGCGTGGCGTCTTCGATCTGGTCCACATCGAAGACATGCTCGATGCCTGGCATCTGCGGGCGATTCAGACGGCTGCCAGCGGCCAGCACCAGGCGGTCGTACTGGAGGGTGGTGGAGGTGCCGGCCGCGTTGCGGTAGGTCACTTGCTTGCCGTTTTCGTCGATGCTGTCCGCCGCGCCTTCAATGAACGTTACGTTCACCGCGTCGAACAACGGGCCCAGCGGCGCCATCATGGTGTGCACGTCGGGTTCGTAGAAACGTGGGCGGATGCGCAGTTCCGGTTGCGGGGCGAGCAGGCTGATCTGCACGTCGTTGCGGTCATGTTTGTCCAGCAGGCGGGCCGCGCTCAACGCGCTCCAGACACCACCGAACCCTGCGCCAATAATAAGAATGTGCTGTTTCATGGTTTGCTCCTGGAGAGGCGTTGTTGCGTGAGTGGGACTGTGTGGGGCCAGACTATCCAGGTGGCTTGCCTTGAACACTGCTACCTAGGGTCAGTGCAGGCATGCATAGGTGTGAGGCGGCTATACCCAGGTATTAGCGGCCCAGCACATCGGCGAGGCAGGCCATCAATTGGGCGCAGGAAAACGGCTTGGGAAAGAACGCAATCGGTGGCGGCAATGCCGGGTCGATGCTGGGCGGCGGGCCGGGGTAGCCGGTGATGAAAATCACCGGCAGTGAGACGCCATCGGCATGCAGGGTTTCGTAGAGCTGGATGCCGGTGAGGCCAGGCATCTGGATGTCGCTGATCAGGCAGGCGGTGGTGCGGGGGGCATCCGAGCCGAGGAAGGCTTCGGCATTCGCATAGAGCCGGACGCTGTAGCCGTTGGAGCGCAGCAGCCCATCCAGTGCCAGGCGAACGGACTCATCATCATCGACGATGGCAATTATCTTCGTGTCGGACATTTCGTTACCTGGAGGCTATCGGGCTGCACATGGAAGCAACCCGCCATCACCCCACGATACGCCGTCCACACCGGCAACATACTATACGTGCGTATACCCGACCTGTTGCTTGACCGGGATGCCGAGGGCCTGGGCCATACGTACCAGATCAGCGAAAGAGCGGGCGAGCATCTTGCGCATCGCCTGGCCGCGATGGATCTTCACGGTGATTTCACTCAGGCCGATCTCGCCGGCAATCTGCTTGTTCATCAGGCCGGAAACCGCCAGCGCCATCACCGTTTGCTCGCGGGGGGTGAGGGTGGCGTAGCGGCTGCGCAGTTCATCATCGCCGCGCTCGGCTTCACGCCGCGCCTTGTCCTTGGCGTGGGCGGCGCATACCGCGTCGATCAGGTCCTGCTCGCGGAACGGCTTGGCCAGGAAATCCACGGCACCGGCTTTCATCGCGCGCACGGTCATGGCGATGTCGCCGTGGCCGGTCATGAACACGATGGGCAGATTGATCCGCGCCGCCACCAATTCATTCTGAAAATCCAGGCCGCTGGTGCCTTGCAGGCGTACGTCGAGCACCAGGCAACTGGGCAGGTCGGGGCGTGGGAAATGCATGAACTCGGCGGCCGAAGCAAACAGCTGGACCTGCAGGCCCACCGAGCGCAACAGGCTGCCGAGGGATTCGCGCAGCGGGCGATCATCATCGACGATATACACCCAGGGTTCCTGGCTGATCACGCGGTTCATCGGGTGAAGGTCGTTCATGGGGCCTCCTTGGCCAACAGTGGCAGTGAGCAGGTGAATGCGGTGCCCTCGCCGGGCGTGCTGGCGGCCCAGAGGCGGCCGCCGTGGAAGTCGATGATCGAACGGCAGATCGACAGGCCCATGCCCAGGCCGTCGGGCTTGGTGGTGAAGAAGGGTTGGAACAAGGTCGGTAGGTCCTTGGCGTCAATGCCGATGCCCTGGTCGGCCACTTCGAGCAGGACATTGTCGCCGTCTACCCAGGTGCGCACCCGCAGCAGGCGCTGGCGCGGGGCGACGGTTTCCATGGCGTGGCAGGCATTGATGATCAAGTTGATCAGCACCTGTTGCAGCTGCACGCGGTCGGCGTTGATCTGTGCGTCGAACACGCCCAGCTCCACGCGGCTGCGCACCTTATGGCGCGACAGTTCGTGCTGCACCAGGCCCAGGGTTTCATTGACGATGGCGTCCAGCGACTCGGGTTTGCGCAGTGGGTCGCACTTGCGTGACAGCGCGCGAATGCGGCTGATCACCTCACTGGCGCGGCAGGCGCTGGAGACGATGCGGTCCAGAGACTGGCGGGCTTCATTGAGGTCGGGTTCGGCGCGGTCGAGCCAGCGCCGACAGGCTTCGCCACTGCTGGTGATGGCGGTCAGCGGCTGGTTCACTTCATGGGCAATCGAGGCGGCCAATTCGCCCAGGGAGGTGATACGGGTGACGTGAGCCAATTGGCTCTGCGCATGAAACAACGCCTCTTCGGCGAGCTTGTCGGCGGTGACGTCCTTCACCGCGCCCAGGTACTCGAAATGCCCACGGGTTTCGACGGGACTGGCGATCATATGGATATGTTTGACGCGACCATCGGGCATCAGCAGGCGGTGCTTGACCTCGATCAGCGGCTCGCGGTTCAGGGCCTTGGCGAAGACCTCGCGGGCCAGGTGACGGTCGTCGGGATGGGTGCGCTCCAGCACCATGGCTACCGTGGGCGTCTGGTGGTGTGGGTATTCGAAAATCCGCGCCAATTCCTCGGACCACGACATGGCATCGCTGTCGCCACGAAAACTCACGCTGCCCGTCTGGCTCAGGCGCTGGGCGCCCACCAGGTAGGCCTCGTTGTGCCGCAGGCTGTCCGCCGCGTACTTGCTGCGCAGGGCGAGAAAGGTGATAGCGGACAGCGCCGTGAGGCAGCGGAAGAACCCAGTGATCGATTCCCAACGTTCATAGTTGCCGTTGTAGAGAAACAGCGCAGTGAGCAGCGCGATGGAAAACAGCGCGACGCCAATCACCACATTGATCGAAAACAGGTTGGCCGCCATCAGCAGCAGCGTGATGTACAGCAGCGTCGGCGCCCAGTCGGTATGGGTTTCGGAGTTGATCACGAAGATGCCGCAGGCCACGACCAACCCGACCACCCACCCCAGGGCGTTGATTGCGGGTGTCGGGCTGATGCCAAACGCGGCGCGTGCGTGGGTCTGTCGGGGGGTGAATACCAGCCGGTCCCAGAGGCCGGTCAACCACGACTGTTCGCGGCGCGCGCTCGCGGGAACGGTAATTTTCATGGCGTTCGGGCACTCCATTGGTGTTATCGAGGGTGGAGCAGGGGTCACTCACTTTAAAAGCATCCGTTCTCACCGAGTAGGACACAAAACCCTGAAATCCTGCCAAGCCCTATACCCAGGTATGAGCGCGCTGACCCCAGGTAGGAGAGACGCTCGGCCCGAGCCGCCATAACCTGAGGCCTCTCACTCCTCTCCAAGGCCCTGCGGCCGGGTGGCTAACATGATGAACAGAAATGACCTGCGTCGTGCTGACATCAATCTGCTGGTGGTGTTCGAGTCGATGATGCATGAGCGCAATGTCAGCCGGGTCGGCGAGAAATTGTTCCTTGGTCAGCCGACCATCAGCAGTGCCCTCGGCCGCTTGCGGTTGATGTTCGATGACCCGCTGTTCATTCGCGCTGGGCGGCTGATGCAACCCACGTCCCGTGCCGAGGAAATCTTCAGCAATCTCGGCCCGGCGCTGGACAGCATTGCGGCGGCGCTGAGTCGCTGCCAGGCGTTCAACCCGGCGACCAGCGAGGCCACCTTTCATATCGGCCTGTCCGACGACGTGGAATACGCCTTGCTGCCCAGCCTGTTGCGGCGCCTGCGCATCGAGGCGCCCAACATGACCCTGGTGGTGCGCCGTGCCGATCACTGGCAGATGTCGCAACTGCTCACCAGTGGCGAGATCTCCCTGGGCATCAGCCATACCCAGGAACTGCCGGCCAATGCACGCCGCAAAAGCCTGCGGCCGATGCGTCCGATGCTGCTGCGCGCCGATCACCTGCCAGGGGACGTGGGACTGGACGAGTTCTGCCAACGGCCCCACGCGGTGGTGTCGTCCATGGGCAATGTGATCGATGACTCCGACCGTGCCTTGGGCCTGATCGGGCGCCAGCGCAAAGTGGTGCTCACCGTGCCGCAGTTCAGCGCATTGCCGGTGCTGCTGGCCGACAGCGACATGCTCGCCATCGTCCCCGACTACGTGGCGCGCGCCATGGCCGGAGTGGGTCGCCTTCGTGCGCAGTGTGCGCCGCTGGACTTGCCTGAGCAGGAGTTGGCGCTGGTGTGGCGCGGCACCACCCATAACGATCCGGGAGAGCGCTGGTTGCGGTCGCGCTGCAGCGTGTTCCTGGGCGAGCCGGTGGTGCTCGCGGTGGCCAGTTGATGAACCTCTCTACTCATCCCTTGCTGCTCGGCGGCGTGCTGATCCTGCTGGACCTGGTGTTGTGGCAAGGCCTTGGCCCGGCGCGTCGTACCTTGCGCAGCGGATTGCGGGTGCTGGTGTTCGCGCTGTTTTGCTGGGTCATGGTGGCGGCCGGCATCAGCCCCTTGCAGCCACCGCCTTGGCCGGAAGACGCGGTGCTCAACCTGATGGCGACCGTGCTGGGCATCGGCTGGTGGTTGTTCGCCGCACGCACCCTGACCGTGATCCTCGGCCACGGCCTCACCACGCGTGTGGGGCAGAGCGCGCGCCTGCTGCATGATGTGCTGGGGGCGGTGATCTTCCTGGTCGCCATCGTCGGCGCAGCGGCCTATGTGCTGCAACTGCCGGTCAAGGGCCTGCTGGCGACCTCGGGCGCCATGGCGATCATCCTCGGCCTGGCGCTGCAAAGCACGTTGAGCGACGTGTTCAGCGGCATCGTGATCAACACCACCAAGCCCTATCAGATCGATGACTGGGTCAGCATCGATGGGGTTGAGGGCAAGGTGCTGGACATCGATTGGCGTTCGACCCATTTGCAGACGGAGGCGGGCAGCACTGCCGTGGTGCCCAATTCCCTGGCGGCCAAGGCCAAGGTCCTCAACCACAGCCGGCCGGGCGGGGCGCATGACGTCAGCGTCAGCTTGGCGGTGCCCAGCGGCATCGCGCCTCGCCTGGCACTGGAGGCCTTGGAAAAAGCCTTGCAGGGGACGCACGCCTTGCTGCCGGGGCCCAAGGTCTCGATCAAAAGCTCGCAACTGGAATTCAACGAGTACGAACTCAAGGGCTTCGTCGCCTCACGCTCGGCGCGCAGCGGCGTGCGTAACCTGATGTTCGACCTGGCCCATCGGCACCTTGAAGCGGCTGGGCTGACCTGGGGTGAAGGCTCCAACACCAAGGCCTGGAGCCGCCAGCGGCAATTGCTGGAGGAAGTCCGGGTGATGCGCGCCCTCAGCCTTGAGGAGCGTGACCGCCTGGCCGAGGCCATGACCCCCGTGGACTTCCAGGCCAATCAGGTGCTGTTGGCCTTCGATGAAGTCGCCGATAGCCTGATGATCATCGCCACGGGCGTGGTGTCGGTGGCGATCCATGATGGTGACCGCGTGGTCGAAGCGGGGCGCATGGGGCCCGGTGAAGTGATGGGTGAGGAGGGCATCCTCGCCGATGGGCGTTCCCGTGGGCAATTTCGCAGCCTCACCAGCGGGCGGTTGTTCCGCATCGAAAAATCACTGCTGGGCGCGCAGTTGCAGCACAGCAGTGATTTGTTGATGGCATTGGACCGGTTGCAGCATCAGCGCGAAGATATCCGGGAGGCGGTGGTGCTGAAGAAACCTGCGCCGGTCAAGAAAACTGGTTTGCTGCGGTGGCTCCAGAAACACTGAGCCCACTGTGGCGAGCACGGTTCTAGTGGCGAGCGGGCTTGCCCCGCGTTGGGGCGCGAAGCGGCCCTAAAAACCAGGCGCCTCGGTTTATCTGAACCAATGCGGTGATCTTATTGGGGCTGCTTCGCAGCCCAACGCGGGGCAAGCCCGCTCGCCACAACAGCCCGCCCATCACAACAAGCCCGTCCTGCCGAAAAAATCATGGGCGCATCAGCGGGAAAACCGCTCCCGATACTCTCGTGGCGAAATCGTCAGGTGGCGGTGAAAGGTATACCGCATCCGTTCCTCATCGCCGAACCCACACAGCCGGGCGATCTGGTCGATATTGCGGTCGGAATCCTCCAGCAGCCGCCGCGCCGCTTCCATGCGGAACAACTCGATGGCCTTGGCCGGTGTGCGCCCGGTGCGTTGCTTGTAGACCCGTGCAAAGTTGCGCGGGCTCATCTGCGCCTGTTGTGCCAGGCGTTCTACGGACAGGTCCGAGTCCTGCAAGTTGTCGGCAACCCACAGGTGCAGTTCATCAAAACCCGCGCTGTCATCGGTCTGTGCCTGCAACAGTTGGCTGAACTGCGCCTGCCCACCGGGGCGCTTGAGAAATACCACCAGCTCACGGGCCACTTGCAACGCCACATCGCGGCCACAGTCGATCTCGACCAGGGCCAATGCCAGGTCGATCCCGGCCGTCACGCCGGCCGAGGTCCACACATTGCCCTGCTGGATAAAGATCGCGTCCATGTCCACCACGATGGCCGGGAAGCCGTGCTTGAGCATGTCGCACATGGCCCAGTGGGTGGCGGCGCGGCGGCCGTCGAGCAAGCCGGCCATGGCCAGCAGGAAGGTGCCGCTGCACACCGAGGCGGTGCGCCCGGCGCTGGCCGAGGCGATGCGCAGCCATTCGACCAGTTCTGTATTGGCCGCCATCGCCTGTTGAATGGCCGGCGCGCCGGGTACGATCAGGGTATCGATGGGCGTATCAGCCAATAGCCCGAGTGCCACCGTGTCTACGCTCAAGCCTTCGGCGGTCTGCATCAAGCCTCCAGCCAGGCTGGCGGTGTGCATCATGTAACCCGGCAAGCCGCGTTCGGCCATGGCCTTGGTGGCGGCCCAGAACACGGTCTGGGCGCCGGTCAGGTCGAGCAGGCCCATTTGCGGGTAGGCCAGGAACACCAGGGTGCGCGTTTGAGCGAGTGGAGCGATCGGTGACATGGGGGCGGTATCCTGGAGACGGGGAGCAAGGCTCAACCGTTGTACCACTTACCGCACTCCTTGCTCACCCCCTCAAGGCTTCCAGGTCTGCACATCCTTGGCATCCACCGCCTTGGGCAGCAGGCCTGCTTTGAAGAAGGCATCGGCGATCTTCTGCTGTTCGCCCAGTTGGTCCAGCGTCACTGGTTGCACCTGGTAACTGCGGTGCGCGTTGGCGGCTTCAACGGTGGCTACATCCAGGTTGCCCCACAGCGGGCCGAGTATCTTGGCCGCGTCCTGTGGGTTGGTTTTCACCCACTGGCCGGCTTTTTCCAACTGTTCGTACACCACCTTCAACACCTCAGGATGCGCCTTGGCGTAGGGCGTGCCCGTGAGGTAGTAACGCTTGTAGCTGGCCAGCCCGGCGCCGTCGGCCAGGTTACGTGTGGGCAGTTGGCGCTGCACGCTGGTGAGGAAGGGTTCCCAGGTGACCCAGGCGTCCACCTTGTTGTTCTCGAACGCCGCCCGACCATCAGCGGGGGTCAGGTATGCCGGCGTGATATCCGAAAACTCCAGGCCCGCCTTGGCCAATGCCGCGATCAGCAAATAGTGGGTGCCCGCCGCCTTGGTCACGGCGATTTTCTTGCCTTTGAGGTCCGCCAGTTGCTGGATCGGCGAGTCCTTGCGCACCACGATGGCCTGGGCTGAAGGCGAGGGCGCTTCCTGGGCGAAGTAGGTGAGCTTGGCCTGGGCGGCCTGGGCAAAGATCGGCACGGTGTCGGCGACATCGGCGCTGATGTCCACGTTGCCCACGTTCAACGCTTCGAGCAGTGGCAAGCCGCTGGGAAACTCATGCCAGCTGACGTCGATGTTGTCGGCCTTGAGGGCTTTTTCCAGGGTGCCCTGGGTTTTCAGCAGGGTGATCAGGGTCGAGGATTTCTGGTAGCCGATGCGCACGGTTTCCTGGGCGTCGGCGCTCACGGCGACAGAAAAGGCCAACAACCCGAGTACCGCGGCGAGGGGACGACGTATGGACATGGCGAGCTCGATCTTCAACGAAATAGCGTCGAGCTTAAAGTTCTAAAAACCATTCGTTAAATACTCTTTCGATCTTAGCTTAGGGCGCTTTTCCCTGGATCCGACGAATTGGGCATAACCATAGAATTATAAGATTCTTTCATCATTTCTCGTCGTTAATATAATCGAATGAGTTTTTCTGCCAGGCCTTACGCGGTTTTTTGGCATATGCAGCTCCTTCTATTTCTCTCACGCCAAGGCCTTCCATGACGTTCAAGAAACTTATCGTTGCCGCCAGTCTGCTGTTCGCCGCGGCGGCGGCCCAAGCCGAGCAAACCCTGGACATCAGCTACCAGCGTTCGTCCACCTTGTGGATCCTGCTCAAGCAAAATGGCCAGTTGGAACAGCGCCTCAAGCCGCTGGGCTTTACCGTGAACTGGCATGAATTCAGCACCGGCTTGCTCAGTTCCTTGAACGCCGGCAGCGTCGACCTCCATGCCGATGTGGCCGATGCCTTTGCACTGTTCACCCAGGCCGCCGACGCGCCGTTGACCTACTACGCCCAGGAAAACTCCTCGCCCGGTGCCCAGGCGATCATCGTGCAGGACACATCGTCGATCCACAGCGTTGCTGACCTCAAAGGCAAGACCGTCGCCGTGTCCAAGGGCTCGGGCAGCAACTATCTGCTGATCTCGGCCCTGAAAAAAGCCGGCCTGACCCTGGCCGATATCACCCCGCGCTACCTGGAAGCGCCGGACGGTGGCGCCGCCTTCGCCAATGGCAGCGTGGATGCCTGGGTGATCTGGGACCCGTTCCTCGCCACCCAGCAACTGGACCACCACGTGCGGGTGATTGCCGACGGCAAAGGCGGCCTGGCCGACTACAACCGCTTCTACCTGGCTACGACGAAATTCGCCAAGGCTCATCCGGACGTGTTGCAGGTGACCTTCGAGACCCTGCGCGAGACCGGCCAATGGGTGAAGGCCCACCCCAAGGAAGCTGCCGAAATCCTCGGCCCGCTGTGGGGCAACATCGCCCCGGCCACGGTAGAGCGCGCCAATAGCCGCCGCAGCTACAACATCATCCCGGTCAAGCTGGACAACCTCGCCGAGCAACAGCGCATCGCCGACACCTACTACGCCGCCAAGCTGATTCCCAAGCCGTTGAAGGTCAGCGCAATCACTGTGTGGACGCCAAAACCATGAGCCGCCAAATCCATTTATCCGCATTCCTGTTGAGTGGGCCGGTGGTGCACAGCCACGCGGTGTGGCGCCATCCGGAAACCGTGGGCAATTACCTCGACCCCGAGTACTACGCACGGGTGGCCAAGGTGGTGGAGGAGGGGCTGTTCGACTTCCTGTTCTTCGCCGATCGCCTGGCCGTGGGTGACCAGATGGGTGGCTCCCGCGAGTTCGCCTTGCGCTACGGCGCCCAGGACGCCACGCGGCTGGACCCGTTGCCGATCCTCTCTTACCTGGTCGGCAAGACCTCCAAGCTGGGGCTCGGTGCGACCCGCTCCACCACCTACTACGAACCGGCGCACATCGCCCGTGAATTCGCCACCCTCGACCATCTGTCCAAGGGCCGTGCGGCGTGGAATATCGTCACCTCGATGAACGACAGCGAAGGGCGCCTGTTCGGCAAGGACAAGCACCTGGAACACGACCTGCGTTATGACCGCGCCGATGAGTTTGTCGAAGTCGCGCTCAAACTCTGGAACAGCTGGGGCAAGGACGCGCTGAAGCTGGATCGCCAAAGCGGGGTGTTGGCGGACCCCGCGTTGATCCGTTCGGTGCAGCATCAGGGCGAGTGGTTCCGGGTTGAAGGCCCGCTGAATATTCCACGTACGCCCCAGGGCCGACCGGTGCTGATCCAGGCCGGTTCGTCCGGTCGGGGCCGGCGCTTCGGTGCGCGGTGGGCCGAGGCGATTTTTACCATCCACCCGCACTTGGCGGCGATGCGTGCGTTTCGCGATGACGTGCGTGCGCAGGTGGTGCAGCAAGGCCGTGAGGCTGACAGCTGCAAGGTGCTGACGGCGGTGATGCCGTTCATTGGGGGCAGCGAGGCCGAGGCCCGGGCCAAGCGCGACAAACACAACGCTTTGGCGCGGCCTGAGTTGGGGCTGGTGACATTGGCTTCACAGTTGAATGTCGACCTGTCGCCATTCCCGCTTTCGGCGACGCTGGCTGAGATCGCCCAGTCGCCGCTGATCCACCCGGCAGCTGCCGAAAAGCTGTTGATGCAGGGCCCGGACACCACCCTGGAACAACTCGGGCGCATCTTCGCCAGCAGCGTGCGCGTGCCGCAGTTGGTGGGCACGGGGGCACAGGTGGCCGATCAATTGGCCGAACTGTTTGAGCAGGGTGGGTGCGATGGGTTTGTGATTTCACCGGGGTACCTGCCGGGCTCGTTCACCGAGTTTGTCGAGAGCGTGATTCCGCATTTGCAGCGCAAGGGATTGTTTCGCACGGCGTACGAAGGGGCGACGTTGCGCGAGCACCTGGGCCTTGCCGATCTCAACAACTGAATTGATAAAAGGGATATTTCGCATGGCTGATTTCGATCATTTAACCCGCCGCCGCCTGCTCGGCCTGGCCGGTATCACCCTGGCCAGCCTGTCGCTGCCACGCCTGGGGTTCACCGCTGACGAACACGCTGGCCATAACACTTCACAGGAACCCGCCGGCACCGGTGAGTTCATCCGCCTCGACGCGCCACGCAAGTTGAAACTGGCAGTCAACCTCAACGCTGTGTGCCTGGCACCCGTAGTAATCGCCCACGGCCAGGGGTTTTTTACCAAGCACAATCTGGATGTGGAGTTGGTCAACTTCGGCAACTCTACCGAGGTGCTTCTGGAAGCCATCGCCACCGGTAAAGCCGACGCCGGCGTGGGCATGGCGCTGCGTTGGCTCAAGGCCCTGGAGCAGGGTTTTGATGTGAAACTCACCGCCGGCACCCACGGCGGCTGCCTGCGTTTGCTCAGTGCGGCGAATGGCGGCGTGACCAAGCTGGAAGACCTCAAGGGCAAGGCCATTGGCGTGACTGACATGGCCAGCCCGGACCGCAATTTCTTCTCGATCCTGCTGAAAAAACACGGCGTGGACCCGGTGCGCGACGTCGAGTGGCGCCTGTACCCGGCCGACTTGCTCGGCACGGCCCTGGAGCGCGGCGAAGTGCAGGCGGTGAGTGGCAGTGACCCGTTCATGTATCGCCTGATCAAATCCGGCGTGGCCCGTGAACTGTCCACCAACCTGGTGGAGGAATACGCCAACCTCAGCTGCTGCGTGGTCGGCGTCACCGGCAAATTGGTACGCGAAGACAAACGCGTGGTTGCGGCGCTGACCCAAGCGATTCTGGAAGCCCACGACTATTCCGTGCAGCACCCCGAAGAAGTCGCCAAAGGCTTCCAGGCCCATGCGTTGAATACGTCGGTAGAGGAAGTGCAGGCGATCCTCCACGACCACACCCACGGCCACCACGCGGTGGGTGCGGCGCTGACCCAGGAAATCCTCACCTACGTGACCGACCTGAAAACCGTCGAAGTGATCAGCAAGAGCACCGACCCGGTGGAGTTTGCCAAGGAGATCACCGCCGATGTCTTCAGCTGATGCAACAACTCTGGCGCCAGCCCTGGTCTACAAAATCGGGTGGCAGGATGTGGCAGTGGTCGGGGCCTGGTTGGCTGTCGCGTTGCTGATCAGCTACTGGCCCAACGCGACGCGTAACTGGCCGATGACCCAGGGCTTGGCCAATCTGAGCGTGGGCATCGCGGCGCTGTTCATCGTGTTGAGCCTGTTGGGGCGCAAGGTAGCGAAGCTGGGCCTGCGTCTGCGCAACGCGGGTCCCTGGCTGATTGCCTTGCCGGTGCTGCTGGGTATCTGGGAATTGCTCACCGCCAAATTGGCGTTGTTGCCGGTGCCGTTTTTTGCGCCGCCCCAGGCCTTGCTGGCGGTGTATATCGAAGACTACGCGCGGTTGGCCGACAGCCTGTTGCACTCGGCGTTGCTGCTGGGTTCGGGCGTGGCGCTGGGGGCGATCACCGGGTTCATTGCGGGGGTGGCGATCGGGTGGTCCACGCGCATCGGCTACTGGCTGCACCCGGTACTGCGCATCCTCGGCCCGGTGCCGTCGACGGCGTTGTTGCCGCTGTGCTTTTTCCTGTTTCCGAGCAGTTGGAGCGCCAGCGTATTCCTGATCGCCCTGGCCACCTGGTTTCCGGTCACGGTGCTCACCTGGTCGGGCGTGGCGAGCGTGGATAAAGCCTATTACGACGTGGCCCGCACCCTCGGCGCCAAGCAAGGTTTCCTGATTTTCAAGGTGGCGATTCCCGCTGCCTTGCCGCATGTATTTGTCGGCCTGTTCATGGGCCTGGGCGCCTCGTTTTCGACCTTGGTGGTGGCGGAGATGATGGGCGTCAAATCCGGCATCGGCTGGTACCTGCAATGGGCACAGGGCTGGGCCGCCTACGCGAATATGTACGCCGCCTTGCTGATCATGGCACTCGCCTGTTCGGGGTTGATCACCGGGTTGTTCCTGGTGCGTGACCGGTTATTGGCCTGGCAGAAAGGATCGATGAAATGGTAGCCCTGGCACACGCAGTATCGGCGTCGGAAGGTTTGGCGCTACGTATAGAAAACCTCAGCCATGGCTTTGCCCTGGACGGCCAGCATCTGCCGGTGCTGGAGCGGGTTTCGCTGGACGTGGCACCCGGCGAGTTCGTGGCCTTGCTCGGGCCTTCGGGGTGCGGCAAGTCGACCTTGCTGCGCCTGGTGGCCGGCCTGGAACCGGCGGACTCCGGCCGCTTGCTGGCAGACGGTGACGCCATCACCGGCCCGGACCCGAGCCGTGTGGTGGTGTTCCAGGACCCGACGCTCTACCCATGGCGCCGGGTGTGGGACAACGTCGCCGTCGGCCTGGAAGCCCAGGGCCTGCTCAAGAGCCATTCGGCCAAGGTCGATGAAGCTTTGGAGAAAGTCGGCCTTAGCCAGTTCGCGCGCGCGTATCCACGGCAGTTGTCCGGTGGCATGGCGCAACGGGTCGCCTTGGCTCGCGCACTGGTCAATCAACCGCGCCTGCTGATCCTGGATGAGCCTTTAGGCAAGCTCGACTCACTGACCCGCATCACCATGCAAAAAGAGCTGATCGACCTGTGGCAACGCCAGGGCTACACGGCGCTGCTGGTGACCCATGATGTGGAAGAAGCCTTGCTGCTGGCCAACCGGGTGATCGTGTTCAGCGACCGTCCGGCGAAAATCCAGGCGCAGTTGACCATCGAACGGCCGTATCCTCGGCACCGAGATGATCCATATCTGGTGGACTTGCGGCGGCAGATCCTGGGCTTGTTGGGGCTGGGCGAAAACTGGTAACGCGCCGGCTCAGTTGAGCGCAATCGTCGCCGGCGCAAGGGCGTTCAAGGCCCCGGCACGGTCTGCCAGGTAACGCGCCGGCGGCTGGCCCATCGTCTTGCGGAACATGGTGATAAAGCCGCTGGCGTTCTCATAGCCCAAGTCCAGGGCCACGCGCTGCACACTCTCACCTTTGGCCAGCCGTTGCAGTGACAAGATCACATGCAACTGCCGGCGCCAGCGGCCAAAACTCAGCCCCAGTTCCTCCAGCAACAGGCGCGTCATGCTGCGCTCGCTCATGCCGATGCGCACGGCCCATTGACCGAGCGTGGCCTTGTCCGCCGGTTCGGCCAGCAGGCTATCGGCCAGTCGGCGCAACCGTGGGTCTTGTGGCATCGGCAAGTGCAAGGCTTCGACAGGTGCAGCGGCCAACTCATCCAGCAAGGTGTTGATCAAGCGGCCCTGGGCGCCGCTTTCGTCGTAGAGCAGCGGGAAACTCACCGCCTTGCTGATCAGCTCATGCAACAGCCCTGACACGGCCAGGGTGCAGCATTGCGGGGCCAGGGCGCAGGCGGCGTCGGGATCGATCAACAGGCAATAGACTTCCGCTTCGCCAGACCCGCGTGCCGCATGGGACGTACCGCCGGGAATCCACAGTGCGCATTGCGGTGGCACGATCCAGATACCCGCCTCGATCTCGCAATGGATGACCCCGCGCAGGGTGTACAGCAACTGGCCCTTGCGGTGCGCGTGTTGCGCATGCTCCCAGGTGTCAGACGTGCTGGTGGCGCCCACGGCCACCACCGCGCGGGGGAATAGATCTGCATCCTTGACCATCGAGCGGTCATGCATTTCAAGGCGATGGTGTTTCATACGGGATCGCAGGTTGGCTGAATTGCGAAACAGTCTGGCTATTCTGTGCAATGCCGTCCAGTGGGTGGATCGTTAAAGTGAGAGCCATTATCAACAAGGAGCTCTGCCATGCGACTCGACAGCACAACATTCCCGGTGGTGAAAATCGTTTTCGACGCGCCCAACGAGGGCGGGCAGGAGGATGCCTTCCTGGTCTTCGAAAACCTGCTGGCCCGCCAGCAACCCTTCCTGCTGCTGCATGAAAAATCCGTGGACGAAAACAACCACGAACACTCCCACGAAGAGCGCAAGCAAGCCTCGATCTGGATGAAGAAAAACAAACAGGCGCTGCGCACCTACGTCCGAGGCATGATCCAGGTGGAACCCAGCGCTGCACAGCGCCTGGCGCTCAAGCCGTTTGCCGTGATGTTCGGCAAGGCCTGGGGCTATCCGCTGTTGGTGGTGGAATCCAAGGACCAGGCCTGGGCGCTGGCGCGGGATGTGCTGGATGAGCGGGTGTCGGATGTGGCGCACTTTTGAACGCCCGCACGGTCGTGCTGTGACGAGGAAGTTCCCGCTCGCCACAGGGGGGACGGGGGAGGCTGCACGTTCTGTAGTACGCCACCTGACCTGGGTGTTTCAGGTATCCTCCGCGCCTCTTTTTCCACCGATTCAAAGACAAATGACCGGACAAGACATGCAGGCGATGCTCTCCTCGATCCTCGACGAAGTGCGCCCCCTGATCGGCCTCGGCAAGGTTGCCGACTACATCCCCGCGCTGGCCGACGTGCCGGCCAACCAACTGGGCATCGCCGTGTACGGCAACGATGGCACGGCCTATTGCGCCGGCGACGCCGACACCTTATTTTCGGTGCAGAGCATTTCCAAGGTGTTCAGCCTGGTGCAAGCCATCGACCACGGCGGTGAAACCATCTGGGAGCGCCTGGGGCATGAGCCTTCCGGACAGCCGTTCAACTCCATGGTGCAGCTGGAATTCGAGCGCGGCCGCCCGCGTAATCCGTTCATCAATGCCGGTGCGCTGGTGATCTGCGACATCAACCAGTCGCGCTTTGCCGTGCCGATCTTGTCGATGCGCGACTTTGTACGGCGCCTGTCGGGTAACCCACAAATCCTGGTCAACAGCATCGTCGCCGAGTCCGAAGCGCAACACGGTGCGCGTAACGCGGCCATGGCCTATCTGATGAAATCGTTCGGCAACTTCCACAACGATGTGGATGCGGTGCTGCACAGCTACTTCAACTACTGCGCGTTGCAGATGAGCTGCCTGGACTTGGCCCGCGCATTCAGCTTCCTCGCCAACGAGGGCATAAGCGCCCACAGCGGCGAGCAGATTTTGACGGCGCGCCAGACCAAGCAGGTCAACTCGATCATGGCCACCAGCGGGCTGTATGACGAGGCGGGCAATTTTGCCTATCGCGTCGGGTTGCCCGGCAAGAGCGGGGTTGGGGGCGGGATTGTTGCAGTGGTGCCGGGGCAGTTCACGGTGTGCGTGTGGTCGCCGGAGTTGAACGCTGCGGGGAATTCGCTGGCGGGGATGAAGGCGTTGGAGTTGTTGAGTGAGCGGATTGGGTGGTCGGTGTTTTGAGGGTGAAAAATTAAGGTGATGAATTCTCGACACCTTTCCTCAGAGGCTTCTGTAATGATGCGAGATATTCAACCGTTTTTTCGACATGATCTTGTGTTGCCCATGATGGTTTAATTTTGTGATGGCATTTTGGTCTTGGGTCGGTCTATGCTGTCTTTCGTCATGTGAAAAAGCTGTTGACTGATTTATTGAGTAATAGATTAGTTTGTAAAGCTATCGTGATTTACATAACAGATATTGTTGTTACTAAGGAAGGTAGAATATGCCATACGGTGCGTTAGTTGAAGTTGTTAAAATGTGGAGAGGTATAAGGTCTGAAGGCATCGAAAAGGACCTTCATCGTAGGGCTGCAATCGAGTTAGTAATGGAAGCGGTGCTCGCTACTAAAGCATATCTTTACGACAGGGAACTTGGAGATGCGAGCAGAGCTACCGAAAGACTGTTGTCTAGTAAGTGGCAAAAAGCCGCGTATGCTATTGAGGAGTATGATAGAGAGTTGTTTTTTAGTGCAAGGCTTAAGTCGCTGGGGTGGGCAGACCCAAGAGAGTGGTCGCGCGCGGAGGGTAGGGAGTATGCTATTGCACTTAATACGCTTCTTGAACATTGTGATTATATAAAAGGTAGAAGTCGAGAAGATAACTTTTAAATTTCATCTGTGGGTTTTAGATGGGCGTTATTTGTTCGGTCAACAACGAGATAGATTATGGCTAAAAAAAATCATGTTCCTCCAGCTCTGCAGGGAGAGGCGTTCAATTGCACTCGGTGTGGAATATACGCCAAACAGGATTGGTATTATATGTCCGGGTCAACGGAGAAAGATGGTTTCGGTGGAATATATCAAAACAGAGATTTTTTAATTTCGCGTTGTGAAGCCTGCAATGAACCTACAATTTGGCACGGGGATTCAATGGTTTATCCCGTGCACTCGTCTATTGAGAATCCAAATTCAGATTTGCCTCTTGATATACAAGAGGATTATGAGGAAGCCCGTCTAATCGCCAATTTCTCTCCTCGCGGGGCTGCGGCTCTGCTGCGTCTCGCTTTACAAAAACTATGCCGTTTTTTAGGTGAGCCTGGGAAAAACATAAACGCAGATGTGGCTTCTCTAGTAGCCAAAGGTTTACCGGCTAAGGTTCAAGAGGCACTTGACAGTGTGCGTGTCATAGGGAATGAGGCTGTTCATCTTGGTTCGATTGATTTGAAGGATGATAAAGAAATAGTTTTTAAGCTTTTTAAGTTGATAAATTTTATTTCGGTAAAGATGATTGCGGAGCCTAGGGAGATTTCTGAGCTCTACGGCACACTTCCAGCGGACAAACTAGAGGGTATTGCTAGGCGAGACTTTCGATGAGAAAAGGCTTTTAACTTTTTAGCGTTTTAAAAAAGCTAAAGGTTTTAGAGGGCTGCCCTTTTTTACTTTATATGGTAGGGGGGCGACTCTATTTTGGGTAGAATTTACGCCATTATTTCGAAGGCTCACTGTAGAGCCCCCATGCATAACATGGAGCATGGGGGCGCTTCCTAATGAGTTATTTAACTGGGTTTTTTTCGTGTAACACCTTGTTCACCAGTAGTTGCACACCATCCAGCATACGGCAGATACCTAGCGCAATATTGCGTTGCGCACCGTCGATTTCAAAAGCGAGGTGGATAGCTATGTCACTGATACTGGCCAGATCCTGGGCTGCGTTGGCCAATAAAGTTTCAGTATCGAGGTCAGCTCTCAGGATGAAGAGGTGTTCTGCAGGATTCTGGCTATTTCTGTTCATCGTCGAACTCCGTTGACAAGTGGAGCCGCCAGCATTCGCGGTCAAACGAAGTGGGTGGCAGCTGTACGCGGGTTGACCGACCGGTTGTCAACGAACCCGGCATACCCGAAGGTATCCCGCGCACAACTGCCGCGACACAATACCTCAGGCACAAAAAAAACGCCTGAGATGGTGCAGGGCGTAGCAGTTCGTTAACAAGGTCGGACGGTCAAATCCGGCCGCTGAATTGGCAGCGACGGTGGGGAGGTTAGTCAGCGAAGTTCCGAGCGACAACCTGAAAGCCTTGTCGGAAAAGTCCGAGACTAGCCAGCGTTGGACGATTTCGCGCATGACATTAAACCGCCATCTTGCGCCGCTACGCTGATGGCTACCCCCAAGGATATGCACCATGAAACGGACTTTCACTGCCTTCGCCTTTCTATTGCTGCTGGCGCTCGCCAGCGTCGCCTCCGCCGACACTACGGTTTCACCCGCTGCCCGTGATTTTGTCGCCAAACAGCACCTGGGCAAGAACCTGCAGCAGTTTGCACAAGTCTTGGCGAAGACGACGGTGGCTTACGCGATGGTTGCCGAAAAGATCGGGCCGGCCGGGGCTAGGAAGGCGCTCGATGAGCAAATCACGCAATTGTTGCCTAAGTACCAGCCCCTGTGGGACTTGAACCTGGCTGAGGCTTACCAGCAGTCGTTCAGCGATGAGGAGGTGGCGTCCCTGGCCGCCGAGGGGCCGGCCTCGAAGTACGCCAGCAAAGTGACAGCCAAGCAGCAAGAAGTGAGTGATCGCATGCAGGCCAAATCAACGCCCGTTCTTAAGGCGTTGATCACAGATGCATTAGCGGCGTTGATGCACCTGGGTGTGTAGTCACCGAACCGTGCTGATCGATCAGGCCTGGGTTTTGCGTGGCTTCACGAACACATCCAGCATCAGCCACAGGCATCGCCGTTTGTTCGGTAAATGCCGTGGCGGGTCCATTGCGCTGGCGCGAAGCAAGCCCAATCACGATAAAAGGGGGGCTCATCCTTGAGATCTGAAGGCCGCGAGCCTACGCCAGGTTTGTGACGAAATGATGAGCGCAGGATCAGCTCACATTGAGCCGATCCAGCAGGCTGTACCACGCTACCCCCGCCCCAATATAAAACCGCTGCAACCCATGCATCGGCAAGCGCTGCAACGCCGTCACCGGGTAGGCAAACTCTGCCTTGCGGTCACACAACCGCTCCGCCAGTTGCTGCCCCAGGCTGGTACACAGCGCAATCCCCCGACCATTACAACCCAGCGCCAACGTGAGGCCTGGCGCAGGTTCGTGGACATGGGGCATGAAGTCCCGCGTGATCGCTATACGCCCAGCCCAGCGGTATTCGAACTCCAATGGTCCCAACTGCGGAAACAGCAGCGCCAACGAACGCTCTAGGTGAGCAAAGTCCGTGGGCGAGGTGGGGTCGTTGAACAGCCCGCGTCCGCCCATCAACAAGCGCCCATGGCTGTCTTTGCGAAAGTACAGCAGCAGCCTTTGTGCGGTAGAGACGGTTTCCTGGCCCGGCAGAATGCTCTCGGCCGCACGCCCCGTCAGAGGCTTGGTGGCGACGATAAAACTGTTGGCCGCCAGGATGCTTTGCGCCATGCCCGGCCACAGGTTGCCGCTGTAGCCGTTGGTGGCGAGCACCACTTGGTCAGCGGTCACCTGCGCACCGGAGGCGGTCTGCAATTGCCAGCCGAACCCCTGACGCTGCAAGCCTGTCACTGCACTCTGCCCATGAATCCTTACACCCGCCGCCAACGCTGCGCCCACCAACCCACGGGCATACGCCAACGGCTGAATCGCGCCGGCGCGGCCGTCCAGCCAACCACCGGCAAACGCGTCACTGCCCATTCGCGAAGCCACCGCCGCTGCATCCAACTGCTGTACCGGCACACCACGTCGGGCCCACTGATCTGCCCGCGCATGCAATCCGGCGACGCCTTTTTCGGTGTACGACACCTGCATCCAACCCTTGCGTACCGGGGCGCAATCGATGCGGTGTTTTTCGATCAGCTTGAACACCAGGTCCGCCGAGTTCGACACGGTTGAGATCAACGGCTCGGCGCGTTCCGGTCCATACATCTGCACCAGTTGTTCCGGGTCATATTTGAGCGTCGGATTGACCTGCCCACCGTTGCGCCCGGATGCACCCCAACCCGGCTCATTGGCTTCCAACACGCAGACGCTCACGCCTCGCTCGGCCAAATGCAGCGCCGTGGACAAGCCGGTATAGCCCGCACCGACAATCGCCACATCGACCTTCACCGATTCACTTAACGCTGGCGTCGGCACTACCGACGGCGCGGTCGCCGACCACAATGATTTCATGACAGGCTCCGCGTATCGCCAGTGGGATGCAGCACACGGCGCAGGAAGTCCTGGGTGCGTGGATGCTGCGGATTGCCCAGCACCTGCTCCGCCGCGCCGCTTTCGACGATGTAGCCGCCATGCAGGAAGCACACGCGGTCGGCCACTTCGCGGGCAAAGCCCATTTCATGCGTCACCACGATCATGGTCATGCCCTCATCCGCCAGGGTGCGCATCACCGCCAGCACATCACCGACCAGCTCCGGGTCGAGGGCTGAGGTGGGTTCATCGAACAGCATCGCCTCGGGTTTCATCGCCAGGGCGCGGGCGATGGCTACGCGTTGTTGCTGGCCACCGGAGAGTTGCTCCGGGTAGGCGTCGGCCTTGGCACTCAAGCCGACCTTTTTCAGCAACACCAGGGCTTCCTCGCGGGCCTGTTGCGCAGGTTCGCCTTTGACATACACCGGGCCTTCCATGACGTTTTCCAGCACGGTGCGATGGGGGAACAGGTTGAAGCGCTGGAACACCATGCCCATTCGGCTGCGCAGGGCGTGCACGGTCTTGCTGCCGCGTTGTACGGTTTGGCCGAACACGGTGATGACGCCGCCGTCATAAGCTTCCAGCGCATTGATGCAGCGCAGCAAGGTGGACTTGCCTGAACCCGAAGGGCCGATCAGGCACACCACTTCGCCCTTGGCCACGTCCAGGTCGACGCCGTGCAGCACGCGGTGGCTGCCGTAATGTTTTTGCAGTTGGCGAATTTCGATCATGCTTTTTTCCTCCGGCCCAGGTGCTGTTCCATGCGGCGCAGGCCATACACCAGCGGCAGGCTCATCAGCAGGTAGAGCAGGGCGACCAGGGTGTAGACGGTCATGTTCTGGAAAGTGGACGAGGCGATGAGTTGGCCCTGGCGGGTCATCTCGGCCACGGTAATAGTCGATACCAGCGACGAGTCCTTGAGCATCATCACCAGCGTGTTGCCGTAGGGCGGCAGGGCGATGCGAAACGCTTGCGGCAGGATCACCCGGCGCATCATCAGTGCCGAGCGCATGCCCAAGGCTTCGGCGGCCTCGCGCTGGCCCTGTTCGACGGCAATGATGCCGGTGCGGAAGTTTTCGGCCTGGTACGCCGAGTAGGCGATGCCCATGCCGATCACGCCCGCGTAGAACGCGGTGAGGTGCACGCCCATGTCCGGCAGCACGAAGTAGATGTAGAACAGCTGCACAATGATCGGCAGGCCACGAATCACGTTGATGATGGTGCTGGCCGTCCACGACAGCGCGCGGATCGGCGACAGCTTGAGCAGCGCCAGCACCAGGCCGATCGCACTGCTGAGCAGGAACGACAGCACCGTGATCTGGATCGTCACCCAGGCGCCTTGCAGCAGGATCGGCAAGAAGTCCTGGGCGTTTTGCAGGAACTCAGCCGGGTTCATGGGTGCACCTGGGTATCAAGTCCCCACTTCTTGAGGATGCTGTCCAGGGTGCCGTCAGCCTTGATGCTGGCGATGGCGGAGTTCAGGCGCTCCAGAGTCTGTGCGTCACCCTTGCGCACCACCAGGCACACTTCGCCGACATTGGTGGGCTTGTAGTCCGGGGCGAGTTTCACGCCTTTGAACAGCTTCTGGCGGATCTGGTAGGCCACCACCGGCTGGTCGCCCACGGCGGCCTTGATGCGGCCCAGGGACAGGTCGCGGACCATCTCGCCGATGGAGTCGTAGGTGCGGATTTCCTTGAAGATGCCGAGCTTGTTCAGTTGGTCATAGAAGACGGTGCCAGCCTGCACGCCGACCACCTGGTCCTTGAGTGGCATGAGGTCCGGGTAGGCGGTGTTGTCGTCGGCATTGACGATCAGGCCTTCACCGTAGGCATATACCGGCGCGCTGAAGTCGACCACCTTGGTGCGCTCTTCGGTCTTGAGCATGCCGGCGGAGATGAAGTCCAGCTTGCCCGAGGTGAGCGATGGAATCAGCGCGGCAAAGTTGGTCTGTTCGATCTGGCTGGTGAACCCGCCAGCCTTGCCCACGGCCTCAGCCACATCCACCATCACGCCCTGGATGCTGTTGCTCTTGATGTCAAGAAAGGTAAACGGCGAGCCACTGGCCGTTGCACCGACTTTGTACGAGGACGCACTGTCTGCGTGCGCGGCGCTGACACAAACGGCGGCGCACAGACCGAAGGCAAGGCGGCGAAACAAGGGCGAAAGACTGTTCATCGGGTTACTCCAGAAGGAAAACGGATCGTCAGTACCGCGAGCGGTTATTGATGAAATCGCAAGCTCTGTGCCATTTCGATTGATAAGAATCGATATTCGCTATTAAAAATAGACAAAATGAACTGTTCGTATCGATATGCGATATTTAATGGTCTATTTTTGTGATTTGAGGTAGAAATAACGCCACGCCTGATCGACCTGACCGCGAGTCCGCCATGTCCGAAGAACGCAACAGTCTGCACAACCAATCCCTGGAAAAAGGCCTGTCGGTGCTCAAGGCATTCAGCGCACAGCGCCGCAGCATGAGCCTTGCAGAGGTGGCCGAGGCTGCTGGCATGACCAAAAGCTCGGCCCAGCGCATGGTGTTTACCCTGGAAAGCCTGGGTTACCTTCGGAAACACTCCCGCACACGGCATTACCAACTCACACCCCGGGTGCTGGAGTTGGGGTTCAGTTATCTGGATGCGCATTCGTTGATCGAGGTGGCCAACCCGTTTCTGTCGGAGCTGACGCGGTTGACTGGCGAAACGTCATGCCTCACCGAGCCTGCGGGCTACGACATGACCTATATCGCGCGGTTTGTCAGCTCAGGGTTCGTGCCGGTGCACATGCCGATCGGTTCGCGGGTGCCGATGTATTGCACGGCGTCGGGGCGCGCGTATTTGAGCGCGTTGCCGCAGGACGAGGCGTTGGTGTTGATCGAGAACAGCCAGCGCATTGCCCACACCAGCCAGACGTTGACTGACATCGAGCAGATTCTGGAGTCGTTGCAACAGGTGCGCGAGCAGGGCTACGCGGTGAATGGCCAGGAGCTGTTCCTGGGCGACATGACCATCGGCGCGCCGGTGTTGGGTGCCAATGGCCGGCCGGTGGCGGCGGTGCATGTGGTGGCGCCGACCAGTCGGTGGAGCAGGGCGGATGCGGAGAAGCAGTTGGCGCCGGCGTTGTTGCAATGCTCAAGAGCGCTGAGCAATTCAGCGCGGAACTTGGAATAATCCGCTATTTCAAATTCACTAGAGATCCCCTGTGGGAGCGGCGGTGCGACGATTCCACATTTGGAATTTCATTGGGTTTGAGATGTGTGTTTTCCTCAAACAAAAAATGCGCCCCTGGAGGCGCATTTTTTTGTTCGGGTCGCTATCGCCTAATCAGGCAATCGCATCCCAAGCCCGATCACCGTTCTCGTCTTTGATCCGAGTCGGCAACCCCATCACGTCCAGCGCTTTCAGGAACGGCTCGGCCGGCAGTTCCTCGACGTTGGCCATGTGTTTCACATCCCATTCGCCACGGGCAACCAGCAGCGCAGCGGCCACCGGTGGCACGCCTGCGGTGTAGGAGATGCCCTGGCTGTCAGTTTCAGCGAAGGCTTCTTCATGGCAGGCCACGTTGTAGATGAACATCTCGTGGGGCTGGCCATTTTTGGTGCCCTTGACCAGGTCACCGATGCAGGTCTTGCCGGTGTAGCCGGGGGCGAGCGAAGACGGGTCGGGCAGCACGGCCTTGACCAGTTTCAACGGCACGACTTCCAGGCCTTCGGCGGTGGTGACCGGCTTTTCGGAGAGCAGGCCGAGGTTTTTCAGCACGGTGAACACGTTGATGTAGTGTTCGCCGAAGCTCATCCAGAAACGCACGTTGGGCACGTCGAGATTTTTCGACAGCGAGTGCACTTCATCGTGGCCGGTGAGGTAGAGGTTCTGCGAACCGACGACCGGCAGGTCATCAGTGCGTTTGACTTCGAACATGGTGTTGCTGGTCCACTGGCTGTTCTGCCAGCTCCACACCTGTCCGGTGAACTCGCGGAAGTTGATTTCCGGGTCGAAGTTGGTGGCGAAGTATTTGCCATGGGAGCCGGCATTGACGTCGAGGATGTCGATCGAATCAATGCGGTCGAAATGCTGTTGCTGCGCCAGCGCGGCGTACGCGTTGACGACACCCGGGTCGAAGCCCACGCCAAGGATGGCGGTGATGTTCTTCTGTTTGCACTCTTCCAGGTGGTTCCATTCGTAGTTGCCGTACCACGGCGGGGTCTCGCAGACCTTGCCCGGCTCTTCGTGGATGGCGGTGTCGAGGTAGGCAACGCCCGTGTCGATGCAGGCACGCAGTACCGACATGTTGAGGAACGCGGAACCTACGTTGATGACGATCTGCGAGTCGGTCTCGCGGATCAGGGCCTTGGTCGCTTCCACGTCCAGGGCGTTCAGCGCGAAGGCTTGGATGTCGGCGGGAACCTTGAGGCTACCCTTGGCCTTGACGCTGTCGATGATGGCCTGGCATTTGGAGATGTTGCGCGACGCGATAGCAATACGACCGAGTTCGTCGTTGTGCTGCGCGCACTTGTGGGCCACCACCTTGGCGACACCTCCTGCACCAATGATAAGAACGTTCTTTTTCAATTGCTTTATCTCTCCTTTATCCGCCAGCTTACGAAAGGCTGGACAGGTAGTCGTCGTAACCAAATTCACGAACCACCTCGACTGTACCGTCGAGTTGTTTCACTACGATGGACGGCATTTTCAGGCCGTTGAACCAGTTTTTCTTGACCATGGTGTAGCCTGCGGTGTCGATGAACGACAGCCGATCGCCGATGGCCAGCGGACGATCAAATTGATACTCGCCGAAGATGTCCCCGGCCAGGCAGGATTTGCCGCACACCATGAAGGTGTGTTCACCGTCGCTTGGCGCCAGCTTGGCGTTGAGGCGATAGATCAGCAGGTCCAGCAGGTGGGCTTCGATGGAGCTGTCTACCACGGCGAGGTGCTTGCCGTTGTAGAGGGTGTCGAGCACGGTGACTTCCAGGGAGGCGCTGTTGGTGATCGCCGCTTCGCCGGGTTCCAGGTACACCTGCACGCCGTACTTTTCGGAGAACGCCTTCAGGCGTGCGCAGAACGCGTCCACCGCATAGTCTTCACCGGTGAAGTGAATGCCGCCGCCGAGGCTGACCCACTCGACCTTGTGCAGCAGCGCGCCGAAGCGTTCTTCGATGGTGCCCAGCATCTTGTCGAACAGGCTGAAATCGCCGTTCTCGCAGTTGTTGTGGAACATGAAGCCGGAGATCTGCTCGATCACGCCTTCGATCTTCACCGGGTCCCATTCGCCCAAGCGGCTGAACGGGCGCGCCGGGTCGGCCAGCAGGTAGTCGGAGCTGCTCACCTGCGGGTTGACGCGCAGGCCGCGGGTCTTGCCTTCGGAACGTTCGGCAAAACGCTGCAGCTGGCTGATCGAGTTGAAGATGATCTTGTCGCAGTTATCCAGCATCTCTTCGATTTCATCGTCGGCCCAGGCCACGCTGTAGGCGTGTGCCTCGCCTTCGAACTTCTGGCGACCGAGCTTGAGCTCATACAGCGACGACGAGGTGGTGCCGTCCATGTATTGCTGCATCAGGTCGAACACCGACCAGGTGGCAAAGCACTTGAGCGCCAGCAACGCCTTGGCGCCGGACTGCTCGCGCACGTAAGCAATCTTCTGCATGTTGACCAGAAGCTTCTGTTTATCGATGAGGTAGTACGGCGTTTTGATCATTTTTGAGAGCCTGCGGCGGTGCCTGCCAAAAAAGGACACGCATTGTGCCCGCACTTGGATCGAATCGAAAGGTTAGTGGGCGGATTTTGCTGCCCTGGGTTTCAATGATACCCGCTGAGTATGACCATCTATGGGCATACCCCGGATCAATGGGTAGCAAGCCAGGTGCCATCAAACTGTCATCTCCTTACCGCCGAACTGCCACATTCCCCCGCTACTGTCCTCGCCAATGAGATCGATCTCAAGCGAGTGACAATGACTGACCTGAAAGACGTAGCCCGGCTGGCGGGCGTATCCCGCGCCACCGCCGCCCGCACTTTTGCTTCCCCTGACCAGGTGCGCCCGACCACCCGTGAGCAGGTGTTCGCCGCCGCCCGTGAGCTGGGTTTTCGCCCCAATCTGCTGGGCCGCCAGCTGCGCCTGCAAACCACCCAGTTGATCGGCGTGGTGGTGCCCAACCTGCTCAACCCGGTGTTTGCCGAACAGTTCCAGGCCATGGAGCGCGCCGCTCGGGCGCGGGGCTATAGCCTGTTGCTGGCGACCACCGATTACAGCAGCGAGCGCGAATGCATCGTGGTGGAAGAACTGTTGCGCCAGCGTGTTGATGGTCTGGTGCTGACAGTCACCGATGCCGAGAGCAACAGCGTGCTCAGCAGCCTGAACACCGAGCAAACCCCGTTCGTGCTGGCTTATCACCAACCGAGCAATCCCAACTACAGCGCCGTGTCGGTGGACAACCGCGCGGGCATGGCGCTGGCCACGCGTTACCTGCTGGAAGCCGGGCACCGACGCATCGGCATGGTCGCCGGCCCTGCGTTGCAGTCCGACCGTGCCCGCCTGCGCTACGCCGGTTATTGCGACGCCATGCGCGAATACAGCCTGGAACCCCGCGCGGTGATCGAAATGCCGGCCCACACCCAGGCCGAATTCGCCGCCATCGAACCCTTTTTGCGAGGCGCCCAGGCCCCGACTGCATTGGTGTGCTCCAACGATTTCCTGGCGATCAGCCTGATCGCCGAACTGCGCCGCAACGCCTGGAACGTGCCCGAACAACTGTCGGTGATGGGCTTCGACGGCATCAGCCTCGGCACCCAGATGCACCCGACCCTGTGCAGCATGGTGCAGCCCATCGCCTTGCTGGCCAGCACCGTGATTGACCAACTGCTGGCGCAGATCGCCGGCAACGCCCCGACGTCCCATTGCCTGCCTTGCCATATCCGGCCGGGCGACAGTACTCAACCCCACGAGGAAACCCTTGATGCGCGCACTCAGTAAAACCCTGGCAGCCGTGCTGCTGTGCGGTGCGGCCAGCCTGGCCCAGGCCGCCGAAACTGCGATCTGCTACAACTGCCCGCCGGACTGGGCCGACTGGGGCACCCAGCTCAAGGCCATCGCCGCCAGCACCGGCGTGCAAGTACCGCTGGACAACAAGAACTCCGGCCAGTCGCTGGCGCAGTTGGTGGCGGAAAAAGCCGCGCCGGTGGCCGACGTCGTGTACTACGGCGTGACCTTCGGCCTGCAGGCACAAAAAGCCGAGGTGGTCGACACCTATAAACCCAATGCCTGGGAGCAGATTCCCGCTGGCTTGAAAGACCCGGCCGGCCATTGGTTCGCGATCCACTCCGGCACCTTGGGCATCATGGTCAATGTTGATGCGCTGGGTGGTTTGCCGGTGCCGCAAAGCTGGGCGGACCTGCTCAAGCCCGAATACAAAGGCATGGTTGGTTACCTCGACCCGTCCAGCGCCTTCGTCGGCTACGTGTCGGCCGTGGCGATCAACCGCGCCCTGGGCGGCGACCTGGACAACTTCGCACCGGCCATCGACTACTTCCAGAAGTTGGCGAAGAACACCCCCATCGTGCCCAAGCAAACCGCCTATGCGCGGGTGCTGTCCGGTGAGTTGCCGATCCTGGTGGACTACGACTTCAACGCCTACCGCGCGCGCTACAAAGACAAGGCTAACGTCGCCTTCGTGATCCCGAAGGAAGGCAGCATCAGCGTGCCCTACGTGATGAGCCTGGTGGCCAACGCACCGCACCGCGCCAATGCGCAAAAGGTCCTCGACTTCGTGCTGTCGGACGAAGGTCAGGCACTCTGGGCCAAGGCCTACCTGCGCCCGGTGCGCCCGATGAAAATGCCGGCTGACGTGGCCGCACAGTTCCTGCCCGACAGCGACTACGCCCGCGCCGGGGTGGTGGACTACGAAAAAATGGCCGCTGTGCAGGAAGCCTTCGCCGCCCGTTACCTGAACGAGGTCAAGTAAGTGGCAGCATCGGCAAAACATGCCGCCTGGGCATTGGCCCCGGCCTTTGCGGTGCTGCTCGCCTTTTGGCTGTTGCCGCTGGCGCACTTGATGGTGCTCGGCGCCGAGAGTCGCGACAGCAACGGCAGCGGTTACTGGCAGGTGCTCAGCAGCGCGCAGTACTTGGGCAGCCTTGGGCAAACGCTGATCCTGGCCGTGGTGGTGACGCTGGTGGCCCTGGTGATCGGCGGCATCAGCGGTGTGTTCCTCGCCCGCCATCAGTTTTTCGGGCGCTCGGCGCTGGTGGCGTTGCTCACCTTTCCGTTGGCCTTTCCCGGTGTGGTGGTGGGCTTTCTGGTGATTCTGCTGGCCGGCCGCCAAGGCTTGCTGGCCTCACTGGGCCTGCAACTGGCTGGCGAGCGCTGGATCTTTGCCTACTCGCTGGCGGGGCTGTTCGTGGGCTACCTGTACTTCTCGATTCCACGGGTGATCCTCACGGTGATGGCGGCCTGCGAGAGCCTTGATCGCAGCCTGGAAGAGGCCGCGCACTCCCTGGGTGCCGGGCATTGGCGCGTGGTGTGTGACGTGATCGTGCCGGGCCTGGCGCCCGCGTTGGCGTCCTGCGGGGCGATCTGTTTTGCCACGTCCATGGGCGCCTTCGGCACGGCGTTTACCTTGGGCACGCGACTGAATGTCACCCCGGTGGCGATCTACAACGTATTCACCAACTACGCCAACTTTGCCGTCGCCGCTGCGCTGTCGGTGGTGCTTGGCGCGGTGACCTGGGCGGTGTTGCTGCTGACCCGGCGCCTGGTGAAAAACGCGGGGACTGTGCTGTGAAACGCTCATCGCTGTTTGTGCTGCAACTGCTGTTTACCCTGCTGGTGTGCGCCTTCATGTTGGTGCCGGTGGTGATGTCGTTGCTGGCGGGTTTGACCCGCAACTTCTTCGTCGGTCTGTCCAGTGGCTTGACCTTCGATTGGTTGGTCCAGGTGTGGCAGGCCTATTCGCCCACTGTGTGGTTGTCGCTGCAATTGGCGCTGGCCTGCGCGGTGTGTGTCTGCGTGATTGGCGTGCCGGCGGCCTACGCCCTGGTGCGGATGAACAACCGCTTCAGCCGCGCCTTCGAAGAACTGATGGTGCTGCCCGTGGCGATGCCGGGGTTGGCCAGTGCGTTGGCGTTGCTGCTCACCTACGGCCAGTTCGGCAGCTTTCGCAGCAGTTGGCTGTTCATCCTGGTCGGGCATGTGCTGTTCACCTTGCCGTTTTTGGTACGCCCGGTGATGGCGGTGATGCAGCGCCAGCAACTGCCGGTGCTGGAAGAGGCGGCGGCCAGTTTGGGCGCCGGTCCGATCAAGCGCTTTTTCAGTGTGGTGGTGCCCAACTGCCGCGCGGGAATCCTGGCGGGCGTGCTGATGGTGGTGACCTTGTCCCTGGGTGAATTCAACCTGACCTGGATGCTTCACACCCCCATGACCAAGACGCTGCCCGTGGGCCTGGCCGACAGCTACGCCTCGGCGCGCCTGGAAATTGCCAGCGCCTACACCCTTATCTTTTTGCTGATGATCGTGCCGCTGCTGATTGCGTTGCAGGCCATCAGCGCTCGTTTGTCCCGTGGAGAGCGTCGATGACCGCTATCACTATCCGCCTGCAAGGCTGTCGCAAGGCGTTCGCCGACGGCACCGTGGCTGTGCATGACTTGAACCTGACCGTCGAAGGCGGCGAAACCCTGGCGATTCTCGGCCCGTCCGGCTGTGGCAAGACCACCACCTTGCGCTTGATCGCCGGCCTGGAGCGCCCGGATGTGGGCCAGGTGTTGTTCGGTGACCAGAACGTGACGCGCCTGCCCATCGAGCGTCGCGACGTGGGCATGGTGTTCCAGAACTACGCGTTGTTTCCCAACCTGGATGTGGCGGGAAATATCGTCTACGGCTTGAAGATTCGCGGGATGTCGGTGCCTGAGCGCAACAAGCGCTGCGACGAGTTGCTGGAGCTGGTGGGCTTGCAGCATCACGGCAAGCGCAGCATCCACGAACTCTCCGGCGGCCAGCGCCAGCGCGTGGCATTGGCCCGTGCCTTGGCGCCGCGTCCGAAAGTGCTGTTGCTGGACGAACCTCTGGCGGCCCTCGACGCGCAATTGCGCGAACGCCTGCGCAGCGAACTGAATGACCTGCTGCGCGGCCTTGGCATCACCTCGGTGTTCGTCACTCACGACCAGGGTGAAGCCATGGCCCTGGGCGACCGCATCCTGGTCATGGAGCACGGCCGTGTCGCGCAACTGGCCAGCCCGCGTGACATCTACCAGAAACCCGCCAACGCCTTCGTCGCGGGCTTCGTCGGCAACCTCAATGCCTTCGAGGTAATCGAGCCCTCGGCCCATGGCTTGAAAGTCTGCGGCGGCGAGTTGCCGTGGCAGGCCGCCGAGCGGCCCAGCACGGTCTATTGCCGCCCGGAACACCTGAAGGTGATGGAGGGAGAAGGGCACCTGCACGGCCATCTGCTGGCGCAGTTTTTCCAGGGCGCACAAAGCCGCTTGCTGGTGGATGTGGGCGGCCCGCAACCGCTGCTGGTCGACAGCAGCGACAACCAGCTGTACGCCGTCGGCGCGCCGATCGCCCTGGCGATTGCGCCGCACATGTTGTTCACCCTGAATGCTTGAGAATCTTCTGTGAATCGTCCGTTTCTTGTCGCGCAGATCAGCGACCTGCACCTTAAAGCCGGCCAGCGCCTCACTTATGGAGTGGTGGATACCTTGGGCGCACTGCGCCGCGCCGTCGACCACCTCAACGCCAGTTACCCACGCCCCGATATCGTGGTGATCAGCGGTGACCTAGTGGACTTCGGCCGCGCCGATGAATATGCCGTGCTGCACCCCGAACTCGCCCGCCTGCGCATGCCGTGCTACCTGGTGCCCGGCAACCACGACACGCGCGGGCCGCTGCTGGAGGCGTTCCGGGATCACGCGTATTTGCCCTTGTCCGCAGAGGGGCCCTTGGACTGGGTGGTGGACGAGCATCCGCTGCGCCTGATTGGTCTGGACTCCACCATCCCCGGCGGCCACGGCGGCCAGTTGCTCGACAGCCAATTGCACTGGCTGGACGCGCAATTGTCGCTGCGTCCGCAGGCGCCGACCTTGCTGATTTTGCATCACCCGCCGTTTATCAGCGGCATCGGCCATATGGACCGCGAGCCCTTCATCAACGCGGCGGCGCTGGAGCAGGTCGTCGCCCGTCATCCGCAAGTGGAGCGCCTGCTGTGCGGGCATTTGCACCGGCCGATGCAGCGCCGTTTCGGCGGCAGCCTGAGTTGTGTATGCCCCGGCACCTCGCACCAGATCGTGTTGGACCTACAAGAAGCGGCGCCCGCGCATTTCAACCTGGAGCCGGCGGGCTATCTGTTGCATCGCTGGGAGGCGCAACAGGGTTTGATCAGCCACAACGGCGTATTCGGGGAGTACCCGGGGCCTTATCCGTTTTATGACGCTCATGGGTTAATTGACTGAGGTTGTGATGAAAGCCACTTTGAATGTGTTAAGCGTGTTGACCGGCGGCCTGGGCGTCGCCCTGAGCCCTTTGGCGTCGGCTGATTTCTTGAGCGACAGTAAAGCCAACTTGAGTATGCGCAATTTCTACTTCAACAACGACAACCGGGACGGCACCGCCGCACCGTCGAAGACCGAAGAGTGGGGCCAGGCGTTCATCCTCAACTACCAATCGGGCTTCACCGACGGCACCGTCGGTTTTGGTCTCGACGCGATCGGCATGCTCGGCATCACCCTGGACAGCGGCGCCGGCCGCCACGTGGGCAGCTCGATGATCCCCAACGACGACGGCAAGGCCACCGACAACTGGGCCCGTGGCGGCGCCACGGCCAAGGCGCGTTTTGCCAAGAGCGAACTGCGCTACGGCTACCTGCGGCCGAACCTGCCGATCCTGGTGAGCAACGACGGGCGCCTGTTGCCGCAGTCGTTCGAAGGTGGGCAAATCACCAGCAAGGACATCGACAACCTGACCCTGGTCGGCGGCCAACTGCAACACACCACCGGCCGTGGCTCCAGCGACCGCAGCGGCCTTGCGGCGGCGGGCGGCACCCAGGAAAGCAACAAATTCAACTACGCCGGTGCCGATTACCAAGTGACCAAGGACCTGATGGTCCAGTACTACTACGCCAACCTCGAAGACTATTATCAACAGCACTTCGCCGGGCTGATCCACGTATTGCCGCTGGGCGACTACGGCTCGTTGAAAACCGACCTGCGCTACTTCAAGACCACCTCCGACGGCAAGAACAGCAGCGCTTCTGGCCGTGCTGAAGGTTACAAGCTCGGCGGCTATACCAAGAATGGCACCGGTGAAATCGACAACAACACCTGGAGCGCGGCGTTCATCTACTCCCTGGGCCCGCACGCGATCACCGCCGGCTACCAGCAAGTCTCGGACGACAGCAACTTCGCCCAGCTCAACCAGGGCGGTTTGGTGAACAAAGGGGAGGGCGGTTCCAGCCTGTACCTTTACACCGACCGTACCGTGCAAACCTTCATCCAGGCCGGCGAGCGCACTGCCTTTGCGCAATACGCCTACGACTTCGCGTCACTCGGCGTGCCGGGGTTGAAGGCGTCGGTGATGTACTTGAAGGGCGACCACATCCTCACCGCCAGCGGCAACGACGCCAGCGAGTGGGAGCGTGATATCTCGCTGGATTACGTGGTGCAAAGCGGCACCTTCAAGAACGTCGGGTTCGGTTGGCGCAACGGCGTGTCGCGCAGTGAAGTGGCGCGGGACCAGGACCAGAATCGGGTGTTTGTGAACTACTCGATTCCGTTGATGTAACGACCTTTCTACCACTGCAAAACCCAATGTGGGGCCGTCGAGCCCCACATTGGTTCTCTTGTGGCGAGCGGGCTTGTCGAATCGTCGCACCGCCCGCGTTGGGTTGCGAAGCGACCCTAGAAGGAGGAATGCGGTGAGTCAGGCCTTCTTCGGTCGCTGGTGCTGGGGCTGCTTTGCAGCCCAACGCGGGACAAGCCCGCTCGCCACAGGGTGCTTATCGCCAGTTCTACCTAAGGACCTTGAAAGGCTGGGACCTATACTGAAAGTTACTCCAGTTTGCGTATCGAGACGTTTGCATTGAGCGGACTCAAAGGAACTGTCCATCAAGCCAGGGTGCCTTGGACTCAATGCAACTGTGCGCCTGGTTCTGTACCTTGAAGGGGGTATCGAGAGTGCCCAGCGCAATCGAAATCCACTCTGGATACTCTCCTTTAGCGTCGCTCCAGAACAGCGATGAACCGCATTCCGAGCAGAATTGACGGGTGATACCTGGCGAAGATTCATAGCTTTTCAGCGTGTCACGCACAGCCTGGATCGTCACGTCTGATCGGCGCGCGCTGGCATACGTTGCGAACGCCGCGCCATGCCCTTTCTGGCATTTTTTGCAGTGGCAGTGGGTGGCGGCCTTGAGTGGTGTCGCGACTTGATAAGTGATTGCACCGCAGAGGCAACTGCCTTGAGTCGTTGTGTCCATAGGTGTTCTCGTTCTGTAAGTGCTGGCACGGTAACCAGAAGGTACGCCAGCTTGACAGTAATTGACTGCCTTCACTCTCTTCAGCGCGAGGCCTCACACCTGACGACGTCGAAAGTGTTTGATTCAGGTTGATACACCGAAACAAGTCCGTCTGACAGGTTCGCTGATCGTTGGGATGGGGAAATGTTAGCGCAGTGCGATTTTTTAAAGTACTCGGTCGAAAGTACGACTTGTCTGGCAAGGGCAGCGGTCAGTGAACCTCTTTCTTCGAACGTACGAGTGGCCATGCTGGTAATGATGAAAATGACGAACAACCCCACAAACCTTGCAATGTACTTCCAGTCTCTCAGCTGTCGTTCGCCTTTCGGCTTTTCAAAGCCAACAAAGGCCCAATGCAAAAGCATAAAGACAGCAAGGAACGATGAGACCGCCAGCAGCCAGGAATAGAGTACAAAGAGGGTGGTCAGTGTAGACGAGGCCGCTGGAAGATAGCCCGGGTCTATTCCGGTAAAGTCATTGATAAACCCGTTGGCGTGCTGTTCAGAGTATTTGAATGCAAGCACGCCGATGATGCCCAACGCCCACTTGAACCACGTTTTTTCATACAGCGCTTTGAGCGTTGCCCAATACTCGATGACAACGGCAACGGTACAGGTTGCTGCAATCAAATACGCACTGAATTTCGCAAAGGGATCTATCAGGTTTGCTCGAAAAATCAACACCGCTATGAAACTGGCGAACACGTAGCCGCCAAGAATATAAGCACTGGCTAAGTAGAATTTTTCGTGTAGCGGGTAGCCTTGGAAGTTAGCCTTTATTCGACCAGTGACGTTTTGTTTGAAGCGGGATACGGTTGCATTCATGTGGGAGGTTATTCTGAGTGGTTTTCTAATCTCGACCGCGCTATACAAATTGCACGGTTCAACCGGATAAACAGCAATCCTCAAGTCTGGGGACGTGATGAAATAGCGTCAATGGCTTTTGTGATATCGCTCTGGTCCTAGTAGATCCTCGCTCACGCCTCCACAAACGTACAAGATTCGCCCTTCTCTCCCTCAGTAGACTCGCCGCACTCCCTCTACTGCAGGTTTTCCATGGACATCTTCCTCTACGCCTTCAGCGTCATGTACAGCCCCGGCCCCGTGAACTTCATGGGCCTCAACGCCGGGCTCACCGGTCAGTTCCGGCGCTCCACCGGGTTTTTCATCGGCGTGGGCTGCGCGATGCTGGTGTTGTTCGTGCTGTTCGGCTACACCGGCGAGGCGATCATTTCCCAGGCGGCCTTGCCCTATATTTCGTTGATTGGCGGCGTGTACACCTTGTACCTGGCTTATCAGGTGTTCACCGCGCGCACGGTGGTCGATGAAAAAGTCTCTACCGCACCGGCCAAGACGCTCACGTTCTGGAACGGCCTGGTGATCCAGTTGCTCAACCCCAAGGGCATCATGGCGGTGCTGCCGATCACCAGCGTCATGCTGCCGGCGGCGCATATCACTGGGGTGTCGATTGCGCTGGTGTCGGCGTTGCTGGCCTTTGGCGCGTTTGGCGCGCCGTGGATCTATGCGTTGCTCGGCGCATTGCTGGGGCGGCGGATCAACGGGACGTCGGCGTTTACCGTGTTCAACCGCTGCATGGGTCTGGCGCTGGCGGTGTGTGCGTATTTCATGTTTCACGCGTTCTATGTGCATCTGGTCGCCACGTGAGTGGGGCTCGTCACCTCGACTCACGCATAGATCGAGCTTCTACAGGTACTTGAGCCAGGCCAGGTCGCGGCGTCGTGCCTTGAGCCCGGCAAACCAACGTACCGGCGGATACAGCGCCAGCGGCAGCAGCAACGCCACCAGCCAAATGGCGCCCATGCCGTCGACGCCGAAGTAGTTGCCGTGATTCAGGCCAAACAGTGCCACACACGCGACGTAGAGGATTTTCAACACGTACAGGTGCAGCAGATAGAAGAACATCGGCGCTGCACCGAAGGTGGCGAGCAGGCCGATCCAACGCTTGCTTCCCGCCTTCTCGAACGCCAGCAACAGCAGCAAGCCGATCCCCAGCGTCAGCGCCAGAAACAACAACGAAGGCGGGTACTTGGTGATGTTGAAAAAGCTCATCAGGGTCTGCACGCCATTGTCATAGGCTTGCCAGGGTTTTTCGCCGTACCCGTTGGCTGCTCGCAACACCACGAACCCTATCAACGCACTCATACCGCCGAGCAATAGATAACGCTGACGCAGCGCCGGCGGCATGCCTTGGGCAAACCACGGGCCGAGGCTGTAACCCAGGGCAATCACACCGATCCACGGCAGCACCGGATAGGTGATGCGCAGGCGCAGCGAGTCGCCCACTTCGATCCAGCTACGCTCATGCAGGATCGTCCATGGAATATGCAGTGCCGAACCGGCGTCGAAGTGCAGCCCGTCCAGCAGGTTGTGCCCGGCAATGATCACCACGGCCAACACGATCAGCAGCGGACGCGGCAACCACACCAGCGCCGCAAGGGCGATCATGCTCACGCCAATCGCCCAGATCACTTGCATATAGATCACGCTGGGCGGCAGCTGAAAGGTCCAGGCGAAGTTGACCAGGGTGAACTCCAGCACCACCAGGAACAGCCCACGTTTGAACAGGAACGCCGACACATCGCGCCGGCCCTGATATTTCTGGCCGTACAGCCACGCCGACAAACCCGTGAGCAACACAAACACTGGCGCACACAGGTGGGCGAGGGTGCGGCTGACAAACAGCGCGGGCTCGGTGCTGTCGATGGTCATCGGGTCGCTGACCTGACGGTGCAGCAGGAAGGTTTCGCGCACATGGTCCAGCAACATGAACAGGATCACCAGGCCGCGCAGGGCATCGATGGAGAGCAGGCGTTGGCGCAGGGGAACAGCATCGGTCATGGGTGAGGGTCACAGGGTAGGGCGGAAATGGGTTGTTATCCTATAACATTAATTAACGCGTTGCCGCGATTCGTTGCCCAGATTAGAATGCGATCAATTCTTAATTACTACCGGGTTCGGGTGATCGGCATGTCGTCTTCGCTCCATCTGCCTGTCCAGGCGTTGTACTGCGAACATCATGGTTGGCTGTACCGCTGGCTCGACCGCAAGCTGGGTAATGCCAACGACGCGGCCGACCTGGCTCACGACACCTTCATGCGCCTGCTCACCCGCCAACACAGTGCCGGTTTCGGCAGCGAGCCGCGCGCGTTGCTCACCCATATCGCCAAGGGCCTGATGATCGACAGCTGGCGTCGCCAGGAAGTCGAACGCGCCTACCTGGAAACCATCGCGCACCTGCCCGAGCAGGCAGTGCCGTCGCCGGAAACCCGCTGGCTGATCCTTGAGGCGTTGTTCCGCATCGAAGCCATGTTGCGGGATTTGCCGGAAAAGACTCGCCAGGCCTTCCTGATGTCACAGCTCGACGGCTTGACCTATCAGCAGATCGCCGACGAATTGAAGGTGTCGCTGGTCTCGGTCAAACGCTACATGCGCGATGCGTTCCTTGCGTGCCTGAGCGTGGCATGAACCCGTCCATCGACCCGCTGATCCTCGGGGAGGCCGCCGACTGGATGGTGCAGTTGCAGTCCGGCAGCGCCACCGACGAAGACCGTCGCGCCATCGCCCAATGGCAAGGCCGCAGCGCCCAGCACGCCCAGGCCTGGCAACGGGCCCAGGCGATTCTGGGGGATTTCAACAGTGTGCCGGCAGCGATTGCGGGCGACACCCTCAAGCGTATCGGCCGCAAAAAATCCCTCGGCCGCCGCCAGGCGCTTGGCCTGTTGCTGCTGGCGGGCCCTGCGACCTGGCTGGCCTACCGGCAAAAACCGTGGCAACCGTGGACCGCCGACCAGCACACCGCCGTTGGCGAGCAACGCAACCTCACTTTGCCGGATGGCACACGCCTGCTGATCAACACAGCCAGCTCATTGAATATCGCGTTCACCGACCAACTGCGGCGTCTCGAGTTGCTGCAGGGTGAAGTGATGATCACCACCGCCAAGGACCCCGCGCCGACCCATCGTCCGTTTGTGGTCCAGACCCGCCACGGCACCGCCCGCGCCCTGGGCACGCATTTCAGCGTGCGGGTGGACGAGCAGAGCAGCCGCGTGGCGGTGCTCGACGGTGCAGTGGAAATGCTGCCGCAGCACGCCCGTCGTGGGCTGATCCTCAAGGCCGGCGAGCAGAGCGCATTCGGCAGTGACAGCGTGGCCGCGGTGCAGCCGCTGGAGGCCGGCGCCACCACCTGGGAAAACGGCATGCTGCTGGCCCAGCAGATGCGCCTGGCGGACTTGCTCGATGAGCTGGGACGCTACCGCCACGGCGTGTTGCGCTGCCACGACAGCGTCGCCGGGCTGAGCGTGTCCGGGGCGTTCCCCCTGCGGGACACCGACGCCAGCCTGCGTTTGTTGCAGGAAACCCTGCCGGTCAAAGTCAGTAGCTTGACCGGCTACTGGGTGACGATCGAACCGCGCTGAATTTTTTCCCGTTTCGCTGATACCTTTTCAGTTGTCGCCCGGTGTAGGGGAGAACCCTCAACTCTGCACCGCGTCGACAGGAACCCCCATGACCTTCACTCCGCACCCGATCCGCCCCTTGAAGGCCTTGAGCCTGGCTGTCGCCCTGGCTGCCATCGCGCCGCTGCACAGCGCCGTGGCAGCCGACGCCCCGTCGAGCAGCGCGTCACGCAGCTACCACCTTGCGCCGGGGCCTTTGGGCAATGTGTTGGCGCAATTCGCGGCGTTGTCCGGGGTGCCGTTGTCATTTGATTCCACGCTGCTCAACGACCAGCAAAGCGCTGGTTTGCAGGGCAGCTTCACCGCGCAGGCGGGCTTCATGCAACTGCTGCAAGGCAGCGGCTACGCACTCCAAAGCACCGGCGCCAATGGCTACACCCTGGTGCCTGAAGCAACGGGCGACGCCGTGCAACTGGGCGCGACCACCATCAGCGGCGAGAGTGGGGCGCAGGCGGATACCTATGCCGGTGGCCAGGTCGCCCGATCGGCGCGCCTGGGTGTGTTGGGCAATCGCTCGATCAATGACGTGCCGTTCAGCGTGGTCAGCTACACCGCCAAGACCATCGCCGACCAACAGGCGCGCACCGTCGGGGATGTGCTGCTCAATGATGCGTCCGTGCGCCAGTCGGCAGGCTTCGGCAACTTTTCCCAGGTGTTTACCATTCGCGGCCTGCCGCTGAACACCGATGACATTGCCTTCAACGGTCTGTACGGCGTGCTGCCACGGCAGATCATCACCACCGAAGCCCTGGAGCGGGTCGAGTTGTTCAAAGGCCCCAACGCCTTCGTCAACGGTGTATCGCCAGCCGGCAGCGGCATTGGCGGCAGCGTCAACCTGGTGCCCAAGCGCGCCGAAGATGTGCCAACCCGCAGCGTCAGCCTCGACACCACTACCGATGGCCAGAGCGGCGGCCACCTCGACCTGGGCCAGCGTTTCGGTGAAGACAACCGCTTCGGCGCGCGGGTCAACCTGGCCAAGCATGGCGGCGACACGGCCATCGAGGACGAATTCAAAAGCTCGCAACTGGTGGCCGTCGCCCTGGATTACCGGGGCGATCGCCTGCGCGTGTCCACCGACTTCGGCTACCAGAAAGAGCGCATCAACAGCGGTCGCTCGGTGGTCTATCCCAACGGCACACAGGTGCCGAAGGCGCCATCGGCCAAGCACAACTATGCCCAGGACTGGAGCTGGTCGGAGCTGGAAGACACCTATGGCATGTTCAATGCCGAATACGATTTGAATGACAGCTGGACCGCCTACGTAGGTGGCGGGGCCAAGCACACGCGGGAGAACGGGCAGTATTCATCGCTGTACGTGGGCAACGATGGCAGTGGCCGTGTGGGATTTTTGTACTCGCCTCACGACGAGGACAACAAGAGCGCCATGGCCGGCTTGAACGGGCGCTTCAACACCGGCCCCGTGAGCCATCAGGTGAACTTCGGTTTGTCCGGCATCTGGGGTGAGCAACGTTCGGCATTTGAAGCGATCCTGCAAGCCAACCGCCGGCCGGGCAACCTCTATAACCCGACCCAGATCCCACGTCCGTCCGTTACTTACTTCGGCAGCGACATCCACGACCCGCGCATCGTCGGCAAGAATCGCATCAAAAGCGCGGCAGTGTCCGACACCCTGGGCTTTATCGATGATCGTGTGCTGCTGACCCTGGGCGTGCGGCGCCAGACCATCGAGGTAGATGCATGGAACACCACCACCGGCGTGCGCAACGCCAACTATGCCGAGAGCATCACCACGCCGGTGTATGGCCTGGTGGTCAAGCCGTGGGAGCACGTGTCGTTCTACGCCAACCGCATCGAAGGCCTAGCCCAAGGGCCGACCGCGCCGTTGACCAACGTCACCAACCCTGGCGAGGTCTTTGCGCCTAACCGCAGCAAGCAGACCGAAGCCGGGGTCAAGCTGGATGGGGACAGTTTTGGCGCGACCTTGGGTGTCTACCGAATCGAGCAGCCCAGCAGCGCCACCAACACCAACCCGAATGGCACCAATACCTTCAGCGTCGATGGCGAGCAGATCAACAAAGGCGTGGAATTGAACGTGTTCGGTGAGCCGGTTGACGGCCTGCGCCTGCTGGCCGGTGCGACCTGGATGAACACCGAACTGAAGAACACCTCCAACGGCCTCAACGACGGTAACCGCGCGGCTGGCGTGCCACGTTTCCAGTACAACGTCGGCGCCGACTGGGATATTCCCGGCCTCCAGGGCGCCGCCGTCAACGCGCGGATGCTGCGCACCGGTGGCGAGTACGTCAACGCGGCCAATAGCCTGAGCATCCCCGCCTGGACCCGAGTCGACCTTGGCGCTCGTTATGGTTTCAGGGCCGATGACAAGTACATCACGCTGCGCGCCAACGTCGAAAACGTGGCGAACAAGGCGTATTGGGCGTCGGCGTCGACGGCCAACAACTACCTGACCCAGGGTGAGCCGCGCACGGTCAAACTCTCCGCAACGGTGGACTTCTAACCGACGACGCCGCTCCCACATTGATCCTTGCCCCACCGAGGATTCTGATACTGTCAGCGAAATTGCTTGTGCAGGCCGCTCATCATGACTACCCCTCAATCCGTCCTCGACTTCTGGAAACACGCTGGCCCCAAACACTGGTTCGCCAAGGATGACGCCTTCGACGCCACCTTCCGCGACACCTTCCACACCGCCCACCTGCAAGCTGCCCGGCGCGAACTGGAACATTGGCTGGATTCGGCGCAAGGAGCCCTGGCTCTGCTGATCCTGCTTGACCAATACCCGCGCAACGCCTTTCGCGGCACTGCCCACATGTTCGCCACCGATCCATTGGCCCGCCTGTATGCGAGGCGCATGGTCGATGCCGGATTGGATTAGCAGGTCGAGCCGGCATTGCGTGCGTTCTGCTACCTGCCGTTCGAACATTCTGAAGACTCGGCGGATCAACAGCGCTCACTGGTCCTGAACCAGCAGTTGGACGCCAACACTTACCGTTGGGCCAAGGAGCACGCGCGCATCATTGAGCAATTCGGGCGCTTTCCCCATCGAAACGAGGTGTTGGCCAGGGCTACCACCGACGCCGAGCGTAGGTTTCTGGACGCGGGCGGGTTCTCTGGCTAGCGGCTATTGAGCGTCCCGGTCGATTTCCAGGCGTTTGCGCGCGTTGGGGCAGCCGTTGGTTGCCAGCGCTTTCTCAAGGTATTCAATACGCAACGGCCGGGCGGTTCTGCGATTGGTTCGGCTGGCGAGCACTTTATAGAGTTCGGCGCGGTAATCGTTTTCGCTGCCTGATTGCAGCTCGACGCCCTTGGGCGGCGCGCCGCAGGTCAACCAGACGGCGGGCTGCGGGTAGTAAGGTGCAAAGTCGTCCATTTTAGCCAGGGCGTTTTGCAGCGCCGGCATGTACTTGGGGCCCATCACATAGTCCAGGCAAGTGTTGTCGACGTAAAGTGCGGCCGGGGCAAAGCCGTGCTCCAGGCTTGAGATTGCCAGTTGGCACATCTCTTGTTCTTTGCCGGGCACCAAATAGATCTGATACAGGAGCATCAGGCGGTATTCGGCAACGGGATGTCCTGCCTGCGCTGATTCGCTCAAGCGTTGTTGGATGAGCGCCAGGTTCGCTTTCTTCTCGTCCAAATCGGCAGGTGTTTTCTTGGCCAGCACTGAGCGCATCAGGTCGGCGTACTCAGCGTCGCTTTTCTTCAACAGGGCGGCGGCTTGCTGATACTGCACTTCACCGGGCAGCGCGGGGAGATCACTGGCCGACGCCACGTAGGAAACACAGGAGAACGACAAAAACACGGCGAAGGGAAAGCGCAAGACGAACATCCTTTTTCAGTGCTACGCAGGTGCGCGCTGGGTGGAAAGTCTACCTTGGCAGGCGTTGCCGTTACAGCGGGTGCGGCTATTCCCACCAGGAATGCCCCCATAAAAACAGCGCATTGTCTTTCTCGCCGCACATCTCGTAGCGTGGTGTTCCACTCACGGAGAATCGTTATGAGCCAGCGTCCGTTGCGCCTGTATGTTGATCATTTGTATACCAGTCCCTACGCGATGTCGGTGTTCGTCACCCTGCGGGAAAAAGGCCTGAGGTTCGACACCTTGACCCTGGACTTGGACGCCGCGCAAAACCAGGCCGCCGACTTCGCCCAACTGTCCCTGACCCAGCGCGTGCCAACGCTGGTAGAAGCAGACTTTGCGCTGTCGGAGTCTTCGGCGATCACGGAGTACCTGGAAGAGGCTTACCCCGAGACGCCGGTCTATCCGACCGATCCCCGGCAGCGGGCGAGGGCGCGGCAGGTGCAGGCGTGGTTGCGCAGTGACTTGCTGCCGATCCGCCAGGAGCGTTCGACGATGGTGGTGTTCTACGGGCAGAAGATGCCGCCCTTGTCCCCCGTGGCCGAAGCGGCGGCGCGCAAGCTGATCGGCGCGGCCCAGGCGCTGTTGGCGGGTAACCGGGCCTATCTGTTCGGCGCGTGGTCGATTGCCGATGTGGACCTGGCGGTGATGCTCAATCGCTTGATCCTCAACGGCGACAGCGTGCCCGCCGAGTTGGTGGAATACGCGCAGCGCCAGTGGCAGCGGCCGTCCGTGCAGGCTTGGGTCAATCAGCAACGCCCTGCGCTGTAGAACGTTCAGTGATTTGCACGACACGGCGGTCGAGGTCTTCCCAGTCCGCCATGCCGAGCACCCGTGTGGTGTTCAAACCCCGCAGGTAACCGCGCAGTTGCTGGGCGCTGGCGCTGATTTGATCGGCGTCGGCTGCCTCGTCCTGCAGCACGTGTTCATAGTCGACCAGGTAATCGGCGACCCGCTCGCGAAACTCCGGTAGTACGGCTTCGCGGATGCGGTCGAAGGTTTTCTGGTGGGGCTTCATGGCGTGGTCCTTATAAGTTTTATGTCAGCACTATCGGTTCAGATAATAGTCACCATCAAGGATCGCAAGTTCTGTTTTTGCGGGAAAAGCGGAAAATCACGCCATCGAGACGCTGTTCAAGGAAATGCGCGATGAGGACGTTTATTCAGCTGGCGTTGATGGCTTTGATGCTTGGCACGGTTGCCATCAACAACGCGGCAATGGCCGATGATCTGCCCACGAGCCATTTGCTACCGATCAACGGTAGCGTAGACTCCCTGCAGCACGCGCAGTCGGTGGGTGTATTGCTGAGTGACAACACCCGCGACAACCTCAGCTACCTTGAACGCTACCACGACATGGCTTTGAATGGCGCCAAGGATGCCCTCGACGGGCGTATCCGCCAGGCGTTCGTCAACAGTTCCGATCCGGAACTGGCCATCGATTGGTTGATGAACTCGCTGCAAGGCACTTTTTTGTCGGTGACGGTCTACGACAACCTGGATGCCTTGGTGCAGGCTCACCCCGATGTGGTGGTGATGCTCGATACCCATAACCAACTGTTGACCCAGCGCAACGACCAGGTCGAGGCGCGTTTTATTGCGCGGTTCTATGATGCGAACCTGCAATACATCGCCAAGGCCGAAGGCTCGGTACACAAGCAGGTGCCGTCAGTGTGGGTACATGACAAGGCAGCGCCGGAAATTGCCGCGCAGATCGAGCAGCAGAGCGATGTGCAACTGGATGCCTTGAAGCAGTTCGATGCGTCGCTCAAAGCGCTGGTCCGTGCCGGTTGATGTGAACCTTTATTTTTATAATCAGGAATTTTTCATGCGCGCTTTTTTCGCCCCGGCCTTGGCCTTTGCTTCCCTGTTGCTGGCCGGTTGTGTGTCCGCCCCCAACGCACCCACCCTGACCTTGCAGACCAGCAAAACGCCTGAAGCCTATGTGCAGTGCGTGCTGCCGAAGCTGGAGAAACATGGGATCACCTCCACCGTGACGCAGAACTCGCGCCATGCCAAGGTGGTGTTGACCAGCAAGATTGCCGCCGATGATGTGCTGGAAGCCTACAAGTCCCAGGACGGCGGCAAAGTGTTCCTGTATGAGCGCAAGCCGCTGGCGTCGACGATTACGCCGTCGCGGCTTGAGCTGGCTGCCAAGGAATGCCAATAGTTTTGCGTATGGCCTAGGGCTTGGCTTCGTTGCTGAAGGCATTCACCGTCTTGACCAGCCCTTGCGCCGCCAACGCCACCAACTCCCCACCTTTTTCTACTGTCGCCAGCGCCGGGTCCGAGCCCATGCGCCCATCCGGGAAGCGCGCGCGGAAGTCCAGCGCTTCACGGATCGGCCCGGTGTTGGCGATTTTTGGCGAATAATCGGCCGTCTTGATCGAGTCCGGATAGGCCCACTGCGTCACCGCAATCTCCGACGGTGTGGCATGGCTGCCATGGCCCACCGGAAATTGGCGTTGCGCCAGGTCGTTCACGCCCTCCAGGTCCCACCAGTTCACCAGTTTCAAGGCAAACCCGGCCGGGCGGCGGGCAAAGCTGGCCTCGGCGTACAGCTCGGAAAATGCCGCTTCAATCGTGGCGATATTGCCGCCATGGCCGTTCAGAAACAGGATTTTCTCGAAACCATGCCCGGCCAGCGAGCGCACCCAATCGCCAATCGCGGCGATAAAGGTGGAAGGGCGCAGGGAAATGGTGCCGGGAAAGCCCAGGTGATGCTGGGCCATGCCGATGTTGAAGGTGGGGCCGATCAGCAGGTCGGCGTTCTTCTGCGCTTCATGGGCGATGATTTCCGGGCACATCCAGTCGGTGCCCAGCAGGCCGGTAGGGCCGTGCTGTTCGTTGGAACCGATGGGAATCACCACTGTGCGGCTGCGTTCCAGAAACTGCCCGATCTCGATCCAGGTGGATTTGTGTAGAAGCATGCGAGGTTCTCTTATCTATGGGGACAGGCTATCCGCCACGGATTGTACGACTACTCGCCACCTGTTGGGGTTTGCAATTGAGGTAGGTCGAGGACTTCAGCCAGCGCTGGTCCGGGTACCACGAAAACATGAACTGCCCATCCTTGAGCTTGTCCACCACCTGGCGTGCCACCTGCGGGCGCACGGCCGGGCAACCCTGGCTGCGGCCGATACGGCCTTCGCGCTTGCTCCACAAGGGGCTCACGTAGTCGGCGGCGTGAATCACGATGGCGCGGTCGCGGGCCTGGTCATTGAAACCCGGCTCCAGGCCGTCCATGCGCAGTGAGTAGCCGTGGGTGCCCAGGTAGCTTTCCTGGGTGCGGAACAAGCCCAGGCTGGACTGGTGGCTGCCTTCCAGGTTGGAGAACTGGGTGGCGAAGTTTTCCCCGGATTTGGCGCCGTGGGCGACCAGGTCGCGTAGTACCAGGGTTTTCTTGCGCAAATCGAAGATCCACAGCCGACGGGCGGTCGAAGGCTGGGAGTAGTCAATAACCGCTAGGCGCTCGGAACGTTCCTCGCCGTTATTGACCGCGCACTGCACCGCGTTCAGGGCGCTTTTGAGTACGGTGGGATTGAGTTCTGGAGCCGAGCGCGCCAGGCTGCTATACAAGTTAGGAGAGGTCTGATTGGCGGCGAGCGCAAAATTGCTCAGCGTAGCCAACGCCACGGTCATCAAACCGAGGCGGCGCATGAAAGTCAGCATCTACGAAGTGTCCCCCGGTGTGGATTGGAGCCTGGTCAATTGTTCAAAAAACACGCATGTTACTTGAGCATTTGCCTGCTCGTTGCACCATTGGTCGCGACAGCGGACGCGCTGCCGGTCGAGCCGTTGCCGGTGACCACCCCGGCGCCGGTCGATCTGGCGCCCGTGCAACAGGCGTTGGCGCAACTGCCGAGTGTCTGCCCCGGCCTGGCGCCGCAGCTCGACCCCGCTGCGCAACTGCGCCTGCAAGCCTTCTACCAGCAGCAAGGTAATGTGCCGCTGTGGTCCGCCGATGAACGCCGACAAGCCCTGCAATCTCAGTTGCTGATGCTCGCCGATGACGGCCTGGACCCCACCCACTATAGCTTGCCTGCGCCAGATGCTACGGCCAACGTGCTGTGCAGCGATATAGCCACCAGCCAGCGTTACCTGCAAGCCTTGCAGGATCTGCATTACGGCCGACTGCAACAGTCACGTTTCGAACCCTTGTGGCATTCCCAACCGCCTACGCGCGACCCCAACGTCGAAGTGCTGGCCTTTGCCGCCACGGGCTTGCAAGACATGCCCCAGGCATTCGACCAGGCGCGGCCCAGTGCCGACTTGTATCGCAGCCTGCGCAACGCCTATTCCACCGTGCGCCAGCAGCCGTTGCCGCATTGGGATCCGGTCGCCAGCGGTCCGCTGCTGCGCCCCGGCATGGAAGACCCCCGCGTGCCGGAGCTGGCGCGGCGCCTGGTCAGTGGTGGCTACCTCGCCAACGCGCCCAGCGGTAGGCAGTATCGCGATGAACTGGTCAAGGCGGTCAAGGCCTTCCAGCTCAGCCACTCGTTGCAGGCCGATGGCGTGATCGGCGCCGGCACCGTGGCCGAATTGAACATCAGCCCGTTGGTGCGCCGCGAACAACTGCGTATCAACCTTGAACGCTTCCGCTGGCTGGCCCAGGATCTGGAGCCCGAAGGCGTGCTGGTGAATGTCGCCGCCGCGCAACTGAGCGTGTACCAGAGCGGCATCCCCGTGTGGCAAACCCGCCTGCAAGTAGGCCGCGCGGAACGCCAGACGCCGTTGCTCAAATCGCGCATCACCCGGCTGACCCTCAACCCCACCTGGACCATCCCGCCCACCATCATGCGCGAGGACAAACTCCCGGCCATCCGCCTCAATCCTGAATACCTGCGCCAGCAGAACCTGCAAGTACTCGACGCCGAAGGTCACCCGCTGGCGCCCGAGCAAATCGACTGGGCTCGCCCTGGCAATATCCTGCTGCGCCAGGAAGCCGGGCCGCGCAACCCGCTGGGCAAGATCGTGATGCGCTTTCCCAACCCGTACTCGGTGTACCTGCACGACACGCCGAGCCAGCCGCTGTTCACCAAAGGGCCGCGGGCGTTCAGCTCGGGGTGTGTGCGGGTCGAGCAACCGTTGTTGCTGCGGGATTTGCTGGTGAGCCCGGCCGAACGTACTCGCACCGATGAGCTACTGGCCACCGGCGTGACCCATGAATTCCGGCTGGCCACGCCTGTGCCGGTGTTGTTGAGTTACTGGACAGTGGAGGTCAATCGCGAGGGCGGGTTGGTGTATGCCCCGGATATCTATGGTCGGGACCTGGTGTTGATGAAGGCGATGGGGAGTGTGCTCTGAAGCGTGCTTCTGTAGTGAGCGGGCTTGTTGTGGTGAGCGGGCTCACTACAGAGAGACTTAGTTCGCCATAGCGGTGAGGTCCGTCAAAGTCACCGCCACCACCGCAGACAATTAGCATGGGTGGCTCTCGATAAGGTTGGGCCGCTTCAGGGTATCCTTCAGTTTCCCACCGGTCTACCACAGGACAGCCCATGCCCCTGCCGTTTGTGAAAATGCACGCCCATGGCGATGACTTCATCATCATCGACCGCCGTGGCCTGGACGATCCGATCACCGCGAAAATCGCCCGCCAACTCGGCAACCGCCACACCGGTATCGGTTTCAACCAACTGGCTGTGCTGCTCGATTGTGATGACGCCGCGGCGCGCATCAAGTTCTGGAACCCCAACGGCACGCCGCTGGCCACCTGCGGCAGCGCCACCCGTGGCGTGGCTGATCGCTTGATGCATGAAGCCGGCAGGGACTCGGTGGTGCTGCGTACCGATCGGGGCTTGCTGACCTGTGTGCGGGCAGCGGGGCGGCAGGTGTCGGTGAACATGGGCGAGCCGTCGCTGGACTGGTCAGCCGTGCCGCTGGCCGAGGCCATGGACACCCGCACCTTGCCAATCGGTGGCAACCCGGCGGCGTGCAGCATGGGCAACCCGCATTGCACGTTTTTTGTAGACGACATTGCGGCTGTCGACGTGGCGGCCTTGGGCCCGGCGCTGGAAATTCACTCGTTGTTCCCGGCCAAGACCAATGTGCATTTCGTGCAGGTGCTTGACCGTGGGCACATCCGCCTGCGCATCTGGGAGCGCGGCGGCGGTGTGCCGTTGGGCTCGGGTTCTTGTTGCTGTGGCGCGGTGGTCAACGGGATTCGTCGCGGACTGCTGGACGATACCGTCGAAGTGCAATGCGACGGCGGCACGGTAACCGTGAATTGGGCAGGCGAGGGTGGCGTAGTGCTGACGGGCAGCGTAGAGCCGGTGATGCAGGGCAGCGCCTACGTTGGCTGAAAGTTGACGGTAAACGTGGTGCCGCCCGTGACACAGGAACTCACCGCCACATCGCCGCCATGCACCCTGGCCAACTCGCGCACGATATACAGGCCGAGGCCCACGCTGCGCACATCACTGCCTTGGTCGGTGCCACGGGTCATGGGTTCGAACAGTTCGGCGAGCAAGGCTTCGGGGATGACCTTGCCGTGGTTGTGTACTGAGACCTCGCAGCTATCCCGCCCCAGCCGTGACGTGACGGTGATCGGCCGTTGCAGGTCGCCATACGCCACGCTGTTGGCCACCAGGTTGCCAATGATCTGCTGCACGCGGTCGGCGTCCAGGCAAGCCTCGCCACTGCCCTCGGCGAGATGCGCCAACGTTGCTGTGGGAAACGCCACGCGCAGTTCATCCACGGCCCGATGAATCACCTCATGCAGGTCCAACGGCGCCGCCTTGATGGTAATGCCCTGGCCGACGCGCGCCTGGGTGAAGTCCAGCAGGTCGGCGATCATGCGCTGGGCACGCTCGGACGACTGGCCAATGTGCCCGAGCAGTTGGCGTTCCTTGGCAGTGCGTTCGCCACGGTTGAGAAAATCCGAGGCCATGCGAATGGCCGTGAGCGGGTTCTTCAAGTCATGGCTGACAATCGCCACCATCTGCTCGGCAAACAGCGCCCGGCGCTGGGCGATGGCATAGGCCTCGTTTAATTCGGCCTGGGCCAGTTTGAGCGCGAGTTCGGTGGCGGTCTTTTCCTGTAACAGCGCTTCGGCGAAGTTGCGTGCATTGAGCAGCTCGCGCTCGTACTTGTCGCGGTCGGTGGTGCCGAACAGCGCCAGGTCGTACACCGCACCGTGGTCCTGCTCGCGCTTGATGCCGTTGAGCAGCACGGTCAGCTTGTGGCCGTCACGGTGCAGCATGTCGAGTTTCACTTCGGTGACGCTGCCACGCAGGCGCAGCATCGGCGCCAGGTGGGTCTGGTGGAAGATCCGCCCGCCCATGGTCAGCAAATCCTGGAAGCGCTTACCGCACAGCTCTGTGGTGCTGAACCCCAGCCACTCGCTGAAACGCGTATTGGCTTGCAGGATCGTGCCATCCTCAGCCGTCACAGCGAGGGCGCAGGCGGCACTGTCAAACAACTCAGCCGGCATGGGCGGCCGTCCACGGCGCCAGGAAGCTTTCCATCGCCGCCGCGCACGCTTGCGGCGCGCTCATGTGCGGGCAATGGCCGACGTTGTCCACCAGGCAATAGGTGCTGTTGGGTAGCACGCTGTGCAGGTATTCGCCCACGGCCACGGGGGCGATCAGGTCGTCGCTCGATTGCAGGATCAGCACCGGAGTGGCCAGGCCGATCACGTCCTGGCGGTTGTCCGACATGAACGTCACCCGCGCAAATTGCTTGGCGATCTCAGGTTCGGTGCGGCAGAAACTGTCCGTCAGTTCCTCGCTCAACGCCGGTTGCCCAGGCGCGCCCATGATCACCGGGGCCATGGCGCTGGACCAGCCGAGGTAGTTGCTGTCGAGGGTGTCGAGCAGGTCCTGGATATCCGCCAGCTTGAAGCCGCCGACATAGCCGTCGGCGTCGATATAGCGCGGCGAGGGGCCGATCATGACGTGGGCGGCAATGCGGCCGGGGGCCTGGCGGTCGGCGAGGGTGCCGATCATGGCACTCACCGAATGGCTCACCAGAATCACCGGGCCTACCGCGAAGGCGTCGATGATCTCGTTCAAATCACGGGCGTAGCCGTCCAGGGCACTGTATTTGGCCTTGTCGAACGCACTGAGGTCCGACAGACCGGCGCCCACCAAGTCATACATCACCACGCGAAAGCGTTCGGAAAATTGCGGTGCCAGGTAATTCCACATGGCCTGGTTGCAGCCGAAGCCGTGGGAAAACAACAGGGTCGAGCGGCCGTTGCCCATCACACTGACATTGTTACGGTGGCGTAGGTCCATGGGCTTCCCGTTATGGCGCTTTGCTATGCGTGCAGAGAGTTTAGATAGTCAACGGCGCTGGGTCACGCGATATAGCGCGGATAAGGTAAAGTCGCCGCCTTCAGGAAGAAACTTCAGGTAACAAAACATGATGGCGATTCTGCGGCAGTCCGCCTTGAGTCTGATAGCGCTGGTGTTCTTAGGTCTGTTGAGTACCGCCCAGGCGGGCACATCGCCGATTGGCGTCGCCCTCGACCAGCGGGTGATTGACCTCACCAACACCCTGGATGCCTCGACCACCACCCTTCTGAAAACCCAATTGGCCGACCTTGAGCAGCGCAAAGGCTCGCAAGTGGCCGTGTTGTTGGTGCCGACCACCGGCGGCGTGAGCATCGAGGACTACGCCAACCAACTGTTCCGCGCCTGGAAGCTGGGACGCAAGGACGTCAACGACGGCATCCTGCTGGTGGTGGCCAAGGAAGACCGCAAGGTGCGCATTGAGGTGGGCTATGGCCTGGAAGGCACGGTCACCGATTTGCTCGCGCACCGCATCATCGAGGAACACATCACCCCGGCCTTCCGCCAGGGTGATTTCGTCGGCGGTGTCTCCCAGGGCGTGAACGACCTGGTGGTGCTGGTGGACGGCGGCGACCTGCCCACAATTGCCGGGCCAGGGATCAACCCCCAGTTCATTGCGATAGCGCTGTCGTTTTTCATCGGCGCCCTGGGCGGTGTGCTGATCAGCGCCGGCAAGCTGCACTGGCGCCGTGCCTTGATTGCTGCGGTAGCGGTCACCGTGTTATTCGCGATTTTTGGCGGGGGCCGCGATTGGCTGATGTTCCTGCTGGTGCTGCCATTGACCCTGCTGATCGGCGGCGCGACCTTCGGCGCATTGTGGATGGCGCGTTCGGTGTTTTACGGCGTGATCGGGCTGCTGGCCTACATCCTGGGCTTGGTGGTGGTTGATCAGCGCTATGCCGACGTCAACTTCATCCACTGGCTGGTCTTTCCACTGGTCGCGCTGGTGGTGCTGGGGCTGTACCTGGTGCTGCTGGTGATCATGAAGGATGCCTGGAAGCAGAGCCGCGTGGGTTTTATCGCGCGGCTACTGGCGGCGGTGGGGGTGTATGTGGCGGCGGGGGTGTTACTGGACCTCGGCCGTGATGGCTGGCTGTTCGCGCTCCCGATTGCCTCGTTTGCGGCGCTGTTCATCTTTGGCAAGACCAGCGGCGGCTCGGGGTCTTCGGGCGGTGGCTCGAGTTCGAGCTCCAGCAGCTCCAGTTCCAGCAGCAGCTCATCCGGCGGCGGTGGCTCCAGTGGCGGTGGCGGGGCGTCCGGCAGTTGGTAGAAAGGGCTCAGGTTTTTTAGTGCACGTGTGGCGAGCGGGCTTGCCCCGCGTTGGGCTGCGCAGCGGCCCCAAAACCTGGCGCTGAGGAGTATCGGACTCACCGCATCTTCAAGCCCGCAGAGGCAGTACGGGTTGTTTGGTAAAGCCCTGAGCGTCACAACGCTTTAGACAAAAACACCCGGCTGCTGCCCTCAGGCTCACACGCTATCTCGCCAAAACGTACCCAGCCATGCTTCTCGTAAAACCCCGGCGCCTGGAAACTCAGGGTGTACAGCACCGCGTTGCGACAGCCCCGTCGCCGCGCCTCATCTTCGAATGTTTGCAGTAACTGGCTGCCCAGTCCCGTGCCACGCAGCGAGTCGGGCAAGTGGAACAGGTCGAGAAAGGCCATGCCCAATGTGGTCTTGCCAGTGATGCCGCCAAGGATGTGCTGGGTCTCGGGATCCTTGATCAAAACCGTCAGCAGACGCCGATCGTTATAGCCGGTGATGGCTTCATTGAACGCCGCCAAGCCGCCGCCGAGGATACGCTCGGCGTCGGGGTTGGGTTGGTCGCTGATTTCAATGTGCGCTGCGTTCATCTCTAGAGCGCCATGACCATTTCATGCCACGCCATGCCACCGTGATCCGACGGCGAGGGTTGCACATACTGATAGCCCATGCGCTCATACAGCGGCACGTGTTGCTCCTTGCACATCAAATGAATCGTCTGCTTGCCCATGCGGCTCATGCGCTGCACAAACTCAGTCATCAATATTTTCGAATAGCCCTTGCCCTGATGCGCCGGGTCGACCACCACCGACATGATCACCACATTCGGCGCGTCGGCCGAGTGGCCCACCAACTCCTTGAACGCCTCGTCCGACATCACCACTTCGTGGGCGCAGCCACAATTGATGAAACCCACCACTTCACCCGCGGCTTCCAGGATCAGAAAGCCTTGCGGATACTGGGCAATACGTGTGGCGATCTTCTCCAGGGTCGCGGCTTCGTCGCCTTCGTAGGCGCTGATCTCGATGTCAAAGCAGCGGGCGGCGTCGGCGGGGAGGGCGTTGCGGAAGGTGAGGGCGGGCATGGGCGTTTCCTGAGGCGTTGAGCGAGAGGCCACATGATAGACAAACATCGACCCCAGCAACACAAACCCCTGTGGTGAGCCCGCTCACCACAACAACCTCATCGCCAACCTCCAAAAACCAGAAAACCCGCCAAAGCGGGTTTCCTCACAACTCAAAGCGGATGTCTCAAACCCCACCCACCAACTTCCCTCCGTCCATCCGCCGCTTATACGCACTGTCCCGACTCGCCAGCCAGAAATACAATGGCGACGTCACCACCAACCCCACCACCCAGGACAAATCGGCCCCGTTGATGTGTTCCGAAATCGGCCCCACGTACAGCGGTGTGTTCATGAACGGAATCTGCACCACAATGCCGACCGCATACGCCAACAGCGCCTGCGGGTTATACCGCCCATAGATCCCGCCATCCACGCGAAAGATCGAGGCAATGTCGTACTTGCCCTTATGGATCGCATAGAAGTCGATCAGGTTGATCGCCGTCCACGGCACCAGCACCACCAGCAGCACCAGCACCATGTCGACGAAGTGACCGATGAAGTCCTTCGAGGCGAACACGGCCGCAATCGCGCAGGCGGCCAATACCAGGATCGAAATCAGCGCACGGCTTTTGGCCGTTGGAATCCAGCGGTAGGCAAAGGTCTGTACCAGGGTGATGATCGACAGCACGGCGCCATACAGGTTGAGCGCGTTATGGCTGATCACGCTGAGCAGGAACAACACCAGCATCAACGGCCCGATAGCGCCGGTGGCGAGTTTGACCGCGTCCATTGTGTCCATGCCCACCGGCGTCGCCAGCACGGCGACGGCGCCGAAGATGAACGACAGGCTGGAACCCAGTGCTGAACCGAGGTAGGTGGTCCAAAAAGTGGAGGCTACCGGCACGTCGGCGGGCAGGTAGCGCGAGTAGTCCGACACGTAGGGGGCAAATGCGATTTGCCACAGGGCCGCCAGGGACACGGTCGCCAGCACACCTGCGATGTTGAAGCTGCCGCGTGTCAGGAAGTCCGTGGTCTGCACATGGGTGAAGATGTAGCCGAAGCCCAGCACGATACCGGCGCCCAGCACCCAGGTGCCGATACGGTTGAGCACGTGGATGAAGCGGTAGCCGATGATGCCGATGATCCCGGAACCGATGGCGCCGATGACGATGCCCACCGGCACGGGCACCGCGTCGACCACGCCGTGCAGGGATTTACCCGCGAGCACGATGTTGGAGGCGAAGAAACCGATGTACATCACGCCGGCGATCACCACCACCAACAGTGCGCCGAGTGAGCCGAACTGGGCGCGGCTCTGGATCATTTGCGGGATGCCCATTTGCGGGCCCTGGGCCGAGTGCAGCGCCATCAGCACGCCGCCGACCAGGTGGCCGATGAGGATGGCGATGATGCCCCATACCAAGTTGAGGTGAAACAGTTGCACACCCAGCGCACCCGTGACGATCGGCAGCGGCGCGATATTGCCGCCGAACCACAGGGTGAACAGGTCTCTTACCTTCCCATGGCGATCTTCCGGGGGCACGTATCCAATCGTGTGTTTTTCGATAAGCGGGGCGGAGGATGTTGCAGTGGTGACCATGACGAACTCCAAGGCAAGGTGAGTACGTTGACGTACTTCGCTGTGCGCCACGTGCGCGGCGCTTTGTTGTTGGAGTGATGATCTGCAATGGGCGCAGGGAGGTAAATTAGTAAGTTTGTTGCTATAGACCTTAAAAAATATAGCTCGCAGCCTTGCTGCGCTCCGGTATGTTGCCTACACCTGTTTTGCGGGCGAAGTCCCACGTTTCTGGAGGTCCCGATGGCTGCGTATAACCTGCGCCAACTCAGATATTTCGTCACCACGGCCGAATGCGGCAGCGTCGCCGAGGCCTCGCGCAAGCTGTATATCGCGCAGCCGTCGGTGTCCACGGCGATCAAGCAGCTGGAAGACAGCTTTGGCGTGCAGCTGTTTATCCGTCATCACGCCCAGGGTGTGTCACTGACGCCCAGCGGCGCACGCTTCTATCGCAAGGCCCTGGAGCTGCTGCGCGTGGCCCATGAGTTCGAGCAGAATGCCCTGGCGGACAATGACGTGGTGGCGGGGCAGATCGATATCGGCTGCTTTGAAACCGTGGCGCCGTTGTACCTGCCGCGCCTGATCGCGGGTTTCAAGGCGCGTTGGCCGGGGGTGGAGATCCGCATACGTGATGGCGAGAAGCAAGAGCTGGTGCAGGCGCTGACGGCGGGCAGCATTGACGTGGCGATGCTGTTCGAACACGACCTCGGCGCGACCATCGAGACCACGCCGTTGATGCCGCCGCAGCAGCCTTATGCGCTGTTGCCGGCCGATCATCGTTTTGCGCAGCAGGCCAAGGTGTCGCTGGCGGACCTGGTGCTGGAACCGATGATCTTGCTGGACGTGCTGCCGAGCCGCACCTATTTCGTAAGCATCTTCGAAGAGCGTGGGTTGACGCCAAACATCGTGTTCAGCTCGCCGTCGATCGAGATGGTGAGGGGGATGGTGGGGCGGGGGTTCGGGTTTTCGATCCTGGTGACCAAGCCGTTCACCGAGTACACCTATGATGGGCAGAAGGTGGTGTGCGTGCCGTTGGCGGAGACGGTGACCGGCTCAGGCTTGTCAGCGGTATGGTTGCGCCGCGCGCCGTTGACCAAGCCGGTGCAGCTCTTTGTTGACTACTGTCGCGAGGAACTTGCCCGACTCTTGGGTTGAGGACAAGGCCAAAAATGTGGGAGCGGTTTGCTCCCACATTTGATTGGTGTTCGGCTCAAGCGCGAATAGAATCCAGCATCCGCCCCAGCATCGCATCACACCCCAGCAATTGCTCCACCTTCACAAACTCATCCGGCTTATGCCCCTGATCCATGCTCCCCGGCCCGCACACCACCGTGGGAATGCCCACCGCATCAAACAGCCCGCCTTCAGTGCCAAACGCCACCGTGCCGAACTCCCGCGAGCCGGAAAACGCCGCGATCAACTCTGCCGCCTGGCTGCGCTCATCGGTGACCAAACCTGGGTAGGCCGACAGCTCGGTAAAGCGAATCGCACTCTGCGCACTTACCGCCTGCATGCGCGGCAACACCTGCTGCTCGGCGTAGGCCTTCAGTTCCTCCGCGACCTTGGCCGGGTCCTGCGACGGCAATGCACGCACCTCAAAATCAAACCGACAATCCGCCGGTACGATATTCAGGGCCTTGCCACCGCTGATCACGCCGGTTTGCACCGTGCTGAACGGCGGATCAAACCGCGCATCCTGGGTCTCCCGCAGACGCTGGCCGATCCTTCCCAACTCGCCAATCAGCTCGGCAGCCTGCTCAATCGCATTCACCCCATACGGTGCGTAGGCCGAATGGCACGCCTCACCGTGCACATCGCAGCGCATGGCCAACTTGCCCTTGTGGCCGAGTACCGGCTTGAGTTCGGTCGGTTCGCCGATGATGCACAGCATCGGTTTCACTGGCCGTTCTTCCAGCACCTTGAGCAACGAACGCACGCCCAGGCAACCGACTTCCTCATCATAGGACAGGGCGATATGCACCGGCATCCGCAACGGCGCCGCGACCAGCGCCGGCACCAGCGCCAATACACAGGCAATATAGCCCTTCATGTCGGCGGTTCCGCGGCCGAAGAGCTTGCCGTCGCGTTCGGTCAATTCGAACGGCGGCACGGTCCAGGGCTGGCCGTCCACCGGCACCACATCGGTGTGCCCCGACAGCACGATCCCCGGCAACTCAACCGGGCCAACGCTGGCAAACAGGTTGGCCTTGCTGCGTTCTTCGTTGTAGACCAATTGGCTGGATACCCCGAAACCGGCGAGGTAATCGCGTACAAACTCGATCAGGTGCAGGTTGGATTCGCGGCTGGTGGTATCGAACCCCACCAGCGTCTGCAGCAGTTCGCGGCTGGTGCTCATCGGTCGTCTCCGGCCACGCCGTAGCCGGGGGAACGGTCCGGGGCGAGGGCGCGGTCGATGTAGTCCTGCACTTGCGGGCGATAGGCATCCCAGAGCTTTTGCAGTTCAAGGATCGGCTGTTCGTCAGCCCAATCCACGCGCAAGTTGATGATCGGCCAAGTTAGTTCGCCCACCACCACCAGCGCGGCGGAGTGCACCGGGCCGGCTTCGCCACCGGCGGCGATGGCGGCGTGCATCGCCGCCAGCAGGCGATCGGCTAACTGGCCTTCGCCTTGCTCAAAGGCCGTGACCATCGCGTCGATCACTGCGCGGTCGGCGAGCATGTTGCCCGCCGCCACACACTGTTCACCCGACACGGCGTTATGGGTGCCAAGGGTTTCGCTGCCGCTGAAATGCACGCTACGGCCCAGGTGATCAATCGCCGTCAGTTGCCGGTACTGGCTGTAGCCGTTGCGCGTCAGGGCCTTGTCGATCGCGTCGGCAGGGGCGAGGCCTTGTTCCAACAGGTCCAGCACGTCCGGGCCCAGGGCCGGGAGGGTGATGTTCTGGGTCGACACCGCGCCCACACCGGGCCGCAGCCATAGGCAACGGGCACCCACGGCAATGCTCGATGAGCTGATGGCAATGCCCAGCTGGCCGGTTTCGGCGCAACGGCCGACGATTGAAAAAGTCATGTGCGGCTCCTTACTCGGGAATAACGGCGATCACATCAATTTCCATCAACCACTGTGGCTGGCCGAGGGCCGACACCACCAGTCCGGTCGAAATCGGGAACACGCCCTTGAGCCATTTGCCGACTTCCTGGTACACCGGTTCGCGGTAGCGCGGGTCGATCAGGTAGGTGGTGGTCTTGACGATGTGCGACAGGTCGGAACCCGCTTCTTCCAGCAGTTGCTTGACGTTTTTCATGGCTTGCTCGGCCTGGGCGCGCGGGTCGCCAAGGCCGATCAGATTGCCCTCGAAATCCGTACCCACCTGGCCGCGCACGTACACGGTATTGCCGGCGCGCACGGCCTGGCACAGGTCGTTGTCCAGGCTCTGGTTAGGGTAGGTTTCCTTGGTGTTGAACATGCGGATGCGAGTGTGAGTAGGCATCAGAAAAACTCCGGCAATAAAGGGATCAGGCGCTGACAGGCGAGGGACGAACCACCGGGGCGGCTTCGCGGTATTCAAGGTATTGACGCTGGATCGCGATGTGGTCGGCCACATACTTGGCGTCATGCCAAACGCCCCAGATAAACGACGAACCCCGGCGCGATTGCCACGGCAAGCCGAGGAAGTAGATCCCGGCTTCACTGGACACGCCACGCTGGTGCTGGGGCTTGCCGGCTTCGTCGAAGGCGGCGACCTTCAACCAGCTGTAGTCCACGGCAAACCCGGTGGCCCAGATGATCGAGGTGACGCCGGCCTGGGCCAGGTCCAGTTCCAGGATCGGATTTTTGATGCAGTCCGCATCGGGAAACACGCGGCGGGCCTCGGGCTCCAGCGGCAGGTCAACGCCGTTGCGCTCGATATAGGCGTCGGCCGCATCCAACAGGGCCAGGTAGTTTTCATCGCCGCGTGCCAGGTTTTCCACCAGGTTCGGCTGGAAGCGGGCGACACTGCCGTTGAATGCTTGTGTGAGGCCGACCAGGGTCATGCCTTGCTGGGCCAGCTCACGGAAGTCGATGGTCTTGCCGCCGTGTGCGCCGCTGACCGCGATGGTCACGTGCTCGCGGCCGGGTTTCATGGCGGCCTGGTCCCACTCGCCCAGCACCCCCAGCCACCAGCAGAAGTCGCGGTTGCGATAGGCGCGGGGCGGGCGGTCATGGGCGCCGACCGAGAGGTACACCTGGCGCCCGGCGCGCTGCAATTCATCAGCGATCTGCACGCCGGAGGAACCCGCGCCCACCACCAACACAGCGCCGGCCGGCAATTGTGTGGGATTGCGATAGTCAGCGGAATGGATCTGGTGCAACGCAGTGTCTTTCGGCGCGATGGCCGGAATCACCGGTTTCTGGAACGGCCCGGTAGCGGCGACCACACGGTTGGCCTCGATCACCCCTTCGCTGGTCTGCACGGTGAAGCCAGGGCGACCGACATTACGCACCACGGACAGCACCTCCACGCCGGTACGGATCGGCGCGTTGAACTTGCGGGCATAGGCCTCGAAGTAATCCGCCACACGCTCTTTCGGCGCAAACCCATCCGCAGCGACCGTGTCGAATTCCAATCCCGGAAAGCGGTCATGCCAGGCCGGGCCATTGGCCACCAGCGAATCCCAACGCCCGGTGCGCCAGCGCTCGGCAATACGGCTGCGCTCCAGCACCAGGTGGGGCACACCTTGCTTGCTCAAATGCTCGCTCATGGCCACGCCAGCTTGGCCGGCGCCCACCACCAGCGTGTCTGTTTTTGTTATTGCTTCAGTCATGTCTCTGTCCTTGCGTAATGCAGTTGGATTCAGCGTTTACATGACTTCAAGGCTAGGGGGAGGGGGGTCATAAATAAAATATTATTAAGCTGGGAAGTGAGCATAAATATCGGATGCAGAGGGAGGGGGCTCTGAGTAGCACTGGCTGAGGTTACCGGAGGAACGGTGTAGCGGATCAGTTGGTCGTCAGTGTTGTAAGCCAGTTGTTTGCTGCCACCGTTGGCATCGGTGATGAGTACGGGCAGGTTGTCGCTGTTGTAGCTGTACTGGGTTTTGTTCTCCAGCGGATCGATGGTCTCGATGATATTGCCGCGTTGATCGTAGTCGTACTTCCACAGGCCGCCTTCGGCGTCGCGGGTTTTGGAGCTGGCATGGGCATTGGCGTGATCAAGCCAATGCCGGTGACGTCAGGTTGTTAAAGAGCGGGGCGCGGGTTAGCGATGCACGGCACCATGGGAGCCGCTGGCGATCAAAGTTGCGCCGCAGGTGGTCTTCATGCCATCCAGCGCCACGGGAATGCCGTTGACGGAATAGGTGCTGCTGCCTTCGGCAATGGGGAAGGAGCCTTTGCACAAGGGGCACATCACCAGATTACCTTTGCCGGCCATGGGTTTGCCATTGAGGTTGGTGTGGGGGATGGATTCGGTGACAACACCGCCGTGGTCGGTGGTGTCGCTGAGTCGAACTATTGGCATCATTTCACAGCACTCGTTCTGGTTGCTGAGTGAAGACGGCTGTCTCGTTCTGCTGGAGATGGTATGGAGCTGAGAGGATATTCATGCGGACTCGTCTCGTTATTAACATTGAAAGATTGTGGTGGTTACTGAAGGTTGGGCTGGTGATGTGTATGGGTACTGATGATAGAAAATGACCAATTTAGGTGTTTAGTGTTTTGAGCCATTTAGATATCTCGTTTTTTATTGAGGTGAGATTTTTTTGATTTGAAATAATGGATGTTTCAGGCCCTAGCTCTGATTTTTTAGTGGAGCAAATAGTCTTTTTGATGTTTTCATCCAGAACTATTTTTAATATGGTTCCTGTTTTTTTGTGCTTGACCGAAAATATGGGGTTGGCGTCCATAAATGGGGTGCCATCGGAAAATGTTGTGTTGTAAAATTGCATAATAAATCTCTCGGCATCTATGCTGTACGAAGTGGCAAGTTTGATAAATATTTCTTTGATGTGATTTTCAAGATTTTTGTATGTGCTTGGAGTAGATAGGTAGTCGTTGAACATATTATTTGTCCGTAAATGCCGTTCCAGAGGTAACTTCTATATCAACACGTTCGTGTGAGGTATTTCTTACCATGAATGTCTTGCTCACGGGGGCGCTAACTCCACCGCAGGCGCAAGCACTATCAATAAAACGCTCGGCTTTGCCGAAGGCTTCTTCCCTGGCCCTCAAATCTTGACGGCCTAGTTTTCCCTTGAGTTCATCCAGTTTTAGCTTTGCATCAGCAGCAGTAAGTGGTGAGTCCTGATTCCAGCTTACCGACTGTTCAAGTTTTGCTCCTTGGGCTTGGATTCTTCCTCTGTTAGCAGCCAGCCCGAGCGGATCCATCCACCCAACTGGATTCGGCGCATACGCATAGACATTCAGCCCTCCCGCAAACCCAATCGGATCCTTACCAATAAACCGCCCCACCTGCGGATCATGGTACCGATACCGGTTGTAGTGCAGCCTGGTTTCCGCATCGAAGTACTGGCCCTGAAAACGCGGTGGATTGCGCACATCCGCGCGCTTGGCTTTTTCGCAGCGTTGTTTCTTGTTAACTCCCCCAGCGTTTATAGGTTTCGCTATGGTTTGGGTGGATTTAGCCTATTAGGATTATTACGTTTTCCGCATATGGAGATGAGTCGGTGTATACAGTAATAGTTGTGGATGTATCGGGCGAATCGATTTCCAATAGCTTTGAGTTTTCGGCGTTTGTTACAGATATTTTTTTGCTGGGGGTAAGGATTTCAGTTGATATTATTTTTTTCATTTTTGCTGGGTCGTGGTTGTGTTCTTTTCGCTTATATAAACTTACTGCTACTTTGCCATCTGCGTAGGATATTGCGCCAACTGATACGCAGCTGGGGGAATGATTAATTCCAGTTTTTTCGTTGAATTCAGGTATTTCTATATGCTCATTACTGTAGTCAAGAATGAATAAAACTGGGTGGTCCAACTCTACGCTTGTTTTCATGGTTTCACTCCTCGTCTTCGAATTTCTTGTAATACTTGGCCGCCTTGTCTAGCTTTGCAATGGTTGCAATGAGGGAGAAATATTTCAGGCTCCCCTAGTGCTTGAGCAGGCTGGTGGTCGCCTATGGCATTTCCACTTTTAGTTCCGGGCAATTTGTCACCGCATGTGTGGCATCCAAATTTTTGCATCAGGTCATTTATTTGCCGTTGCTCTCCAGCAGTTGGTCTCCCGCGGTGAGCTGGAATTGACTCAACCGCAAATGGTCCAGGTTTAAGGGTGTCGTTTCGTGCAAGCCCGAGAGGATCAATCCAATCCATGGGATTCGGCGCATACGCATAGACATTGAGCCCACCCGCAAACCCAATCGGATCCTTGCCAATAAACCGCCCCACCTGCGGATCATAGTACCGATACCGGTTGTAGTGCAGCCCGGTTTCCACATCAAAGTATTGCCCCTGAAAGCGCAGTGGATTGCGCACATCAGCCCGTTTGGCGGTCTCGCTGCGCTGTTCCCTGGCCAACCCCCAAGCTTTGTAGACCCCGGCCCAGGCGATATCGCCGTGCTCGTCGGTCAGCTCCATCGGCGTGCCAAGGTGGTCGCATTGGTACCAGGCGAGCGCGCTGAAGGTTACGGGTATTGGCTTGTGCTGCCACACCGGATCGCGGTCAACGTCGTAAGCGCCCTCGTAAACCGGCTCGGGCAGCAGTTGGATGCTGCGCTGCTCAACGGCCTGCGCCACCGGCACAAAACTGCCCGGTTCAAAAAAGTAGTGAGTCAGGCGTTCGCGCTTGTCGTGGTGGCGGCTCTCGAAGGCCAGCACATCGCCGTCCCAACCGTAGATCGTGTAGCCACAGCCGTACTGCTCATCAAGCTTGGCGCGCTCCAACTTGTTCCACATTGGTCCGGCTTCGCGGCGGTCGTGGTATTTGGCTTTGGACAGTTTAAATAGGCGTCGGCCTAGTGCGTCGTAGGCGAAGGAGACGGTCAAACGGTCATCTACGTAGCCGATCAGGCGGTCGTACAGGTCCCAGGTAAAGTGGGATTTTTTGCCGTTCTGCAGGCGTTCCTTCAGGTTGCCGCGCTCGTCGTAGCTGTAGTGGGTGCCGACATAGTCACGGAGCAGGTTGTCCAGCAACTTGGATGGGCCATATTGATTGGGACGACGCGGCGCCTGCGGGTCCAGCAGATTGCTGGCCGGGTCGAAGGCGAAGGTCTCTTCGCCACTGATGGTTTGGGCGGCAAGCAATCGGCCCAGCGGGTCATAGCGGTAGCTGAGCGCGCCGCGCCGGGTGTCGTCGATGCGTGTCAGTTGGCCGGCGGCGTCGTGCCGATAGTTGCGCACTACCAGGCGTTGGGCGTCGCCGCGTTTACCCAGGGCTTGTTCCAATAACTGGCCGTTGGGTGACCAGGCTTGGCGTTGTTGCAGATCGTTGCCTTGGTCGCGGGCGATTTCACGGTGCAGGTTGTCGCGTTGGTAGCTGAGCAGTTCGGTGTCGTCGACCTTTAGCGCCAATAGATGGCCGCTGCCATAGGTCAACCAACTGACCCGGTGGCCATCCGGGCGGGTGGTGGCGATGCGCTGATTGAGAGCGTCGTACTCATGCTTCCAGATGGCTACATGCGGTTCCTGCAGGTAGCGCAGGTATTGATGCTCACGGGTGTTGTTGCCGGCACGATCATAAAACCATTGCAGTTTGCAGGCGGCGTTCTCGGCCAGCAGCAGGTTGCCATTGCCGTCGTAGGCGAAGGTTTCGGTCTGCCATTCCAGGCCTTCCTTGTGTCCTGCATGTCGGGCAATCAGGCGGCCGAGTGGGTCGTACTCGAACTCGTTGACCCGGTCGCCATCAAGGCGGCGAGTCGGTTGGTTGCTGCCGTGGTCGTATAGGTAGTGGGTGGTTTGCTGGTCGAAGCCGGTTTCCTTGAGCAGGCGCCCGGCGGGGTCGTACTTGAAGCTGGCAGTGCTGTTGTTTTCGTTGCGCAGTTCCAGCAGTTGGCCGAGGCGATCCCAGCGGTAGTCGAGGGTGGTGCCGTTGGCATCCTGGCGCTGTTGGATCAAGCCGGCTTCGTTGTAGTGCCAGGTGGTGCGCTGGCGCAGGGCGTCGGTGTGGCTGAGCAAACGGCCTTCGGCGTCGCGCTCGAAATGTTCTTCGGTCTTGTCCGGGTGGATCAGTCGCACCAGCTGCCCGGCACGGTATTCGTAGCTGGTGACATTGCCTTCGGCGTCGGTAAAGCGGCTGAGCTGGCCGAGTGCATCGTAGCCCCACTGGCTGACCTTGCCGGAGCAGTCGGTGTAGCGAATCAGTTGGCCGTCGGCGTTATAGGCCAGTTGTTTGCTGCCGCCGTTGGCATCGGTGATGACCACGGGCAGGTTGTCGCTGTTGTAGCTGTACTGGGTGGTGTTTTCTAGCGGATCGATTGTTTCGATGATGTTGCCGCGTTGATCGTAGTCGTACTTCCACAGTCCGCCTTCGGCATCGCGTGTTTTAAAGCGTTGGTCTTGGTCGTCGTAGGCATGATGAACACAACTGCCATCCGGACGGGTGTGCTGGAGCACGTTGCCACGGTCATCGTACGCGTAGCGGTCGGTACTGCCATCGGTGTGAATGTGCCGGGTGATGTTTTTGGCATCATCGCGGTAGAACCACTCTTCATTACCGTCGGGGTAGATGATGCGGTAGGTGTAGCCGAGGATATCGTAGTAGTACCAGGCCTCCTGGCCCAACGCATCGGTCACGTAGGTCAGGCGGATGTTGTCGTCCCACTCCAGGCGGGTGTCGTAGGTTCCGTCGTCGGCCCATTCGCGGATGGCCTTGGCATCGGCGCCTTCGCCGTGCCATTGCAGGTTGATACCGCGTCCAGTGCGGTCGGTGTAGTGGGTGATCAGGTGATGCTGGTATTGGTAGTCCCATTGCGCGGTGTGTTCGTCGCGGGCTGCGATCAGGTCGCTGTGTTCATCGTAGTCATAACCCGCCAGTTGGCGCTTGGGCTGACCTTCATGCATCAGCCACAGGGCGTTGATGCGTCCATGTTCGTCAAGTTCGCTATGGATATGATGATGCGCCGTATCGTCCTGGTAAGTGACCAGGTCTGACAGCACTACCCGACCCGCGTGTTGGTGCTCGTAGTGCAGGGCGATGCGGGCGCCACCCCGCAAGGTCATGCCACTGAGCAAATAGTGGTCGCCTTGTTTTGAAAAGTTTCTTGGCTGTCGTGACCACGTACGACCACCAACGTGCTAGCCGTGGTGCGAATCAGCAATACCCCTTCGATTGGGTCGTAGTGGTGCTTGCTGATCGCAATATCAGGGTAACGTTGGCTGCGCCCGTCGTAGCCGTGGTAGCTCAGGCCATCTTCATGTGGGTCGATGCGAATCGAGAACGGTGTGATCCAGCGTGCGCCAAAGCTTCCCTGATCAAACGATGACAGGCTTGAGCGATAGGTGCGTGTCCACTCGATCGGGAAGGGGCCTGGCAGCGAAAAATCGGTGTGTTCCAGCGTTTCACTGCCGGTGGCGAAGCTGATGCTGTGGCCAGTGCCTGAAGGAACGCGGGGATTGCAGTCCTTGCAGCGATTGGGGTCATTGGTACCTTTTCGTTGGGTTGACTGGGTCACCAGAGGGGCTTGCCCTTGAGTCGCTTGAGCCCGATTGTTCTGGTGACTGGAGGCATTGGCTGTTTGAGCGCCACGACGTTTACGGGTGGCCAGTGCACTGACCAACTCCATGATCAGGTTGCCGATACTGCCGATTCTTTTCGGATCGCCCGCCTCTAGAATTTTATTCGACACTGCGTTGCCAATCGTGCCAGCGGCACTGGCGATATTGAGCAGCTTTTGGCAGGTACTCTTGGAGAGCAGTCTATCGTCGATTAAAAAATGCGCGGCAAGGGCAACCGCCGGTCCGGCGAAAAGCGAAGCGGTTTTGGTCTTTTTTGCCAGCGCCCGCTGCCCTTCGTCGCTGGCAATACCCTTGAGCATTTCTTCGAAGGCATCGCAGGCTTTCTTGATCTCGGCAGCAATGCCTGTGAGCAGTTCACTGAGGCGGGACTGTATTTCTTTGGCAAACTCTTCAAGCCCACCTCGGGTTTTGTCGTTGAGATTTGCCTCCAATGCGCTGAGCATCGCCTCAGGAATTGATTGCCCGACATTGCGCCTGATTGAGGAAAGGGTGGTTCGCACTGCCAGCCGTGCCGGGCCGACACCCGGAAAGGAGACCAGGCCGACGACATTGACGCCAAAGCTGACCCAGGTCAGGAAGTCGTTTTGATCACCGTCGATCAGGGTGAGCAGGTCGCCGATGGCATCAATGGCGGCAAAGACGGTGCCGACACCTGGAATCACCGCTCCGGCGGTCTGTACAGCATTCCATCCAATGGTGTCGTTGGTCAGTTTGCGCAGCCATTGATCAAGCTTTTCTTTTCCCGCATCAATGTCATTTATGGATGTGGTGTTGAGCGGGGCGGTGGCTGATTGGGGCGGGCGCGCAGTGGCTGTAGTCATTGCGTTTTCTCCGAGAGCTTGCGTGGCAATCCGAGCATCTCGGCGTTTTTCATGAGTGACTGAGGTAGCTGGGAGGCAAGCGCGGTCGCAGCGTCTGGCATTGGCACAGACTTTTTCAGCAGGTCGGTAGCAAGGCTTGTTGGCGTTTGTTTAGTGGCGCTGAGCACCTTGTCCAGCAGGGTTTGCGCTTGTACCGTCAGTGGTTGGGAGACTTCAGTGGCGACTGCTTCTATCTGCTCATGCGGACCGGGAAAGCCGGGATCGGTCCAGACATCCACCGGGTCTTTGCTGAAAAGCACTTTGGCCGGGCCTGGAGCAACACCAGCCACAGCCGCAAAACCATTGCCATCCAGCGACCCTTTGAATACCTTGCCTAAGGCATCCTCAACCTTGTACTCACCTCCCTTGAAGGAAATCCCGTTGGCGTATTGTTGAAGCAGCTCCAAATTCCCTTTCCCCGCCTTCGGCTCCTCCGGAAACGCCGCCGCCTTACTCTTCGGAGCGTCGTGGATAAAGTCCACGGCATGCACGGTGTACAACCCACTGGTGGCATGCGTAATCCCACCCGCGTTGTAGGTAGTGCTACTCCCCGCCGCCTGAATCACGATCTCTTCCTTGGCACTCAACGTGATGCGCTCAGCGGTAACGCTGACCTTGAGCTTGGCCAACAGGTTGATGTTGTCCTTCAGCGCCCGAATGTCGATATCCCCGGAAGCCGCCACCAGCCGCCAACCCAGGCTCTGCACAAAGGTGCGCACCCCCCGGCTGGCGCTGACCAACAGGCGTTTGCCGATGGCCAGGCTGGTGTGGCCACCGCTGCTCAGGGCGAGGTGTTCGCCGCTGGCGATATGGGTCGATTGCGGGGTGCTGCTGGCGATGCCGGCCGGGCTGTGCAGCACCAGGTGCGGTTCGGCGAGTTCCGGGTACTGGTTGGCGCTGGGGTTGCCGCCGGTGCCACGGATGGCCTGTTGCTGGGCCTTGAGGGCGTCGGCGACTTCGTCCTGATCACCGCTGTCCTGAGCCAGGTGGTCGCGGGCTTCGTTGGCGAAGGTGGCGTGGTGTTGGCCGGCGGTGTCGAGTTGTTCGGCAGTTTCCGGCAGGTCGGTGTGGTGCTCGGCGGCGCGCGGGCGCCGTTGGGTGGTGAGCAGCAGGCCGCTGCCAGCACGCAGTACGCCGTGGGCGTCGGTGCGTAGTTCAAAACCTTCGCCACGGGGCACGCCGCCGCCGGGGCGAGGGTGGGTCAGGTAGCCCAGGTTCAACGCGCTGGCTTGGTGGTCGCTCATCAACGTGGCGCTGATTTGCCCGGTGGTGTCATCCAGGCGCAGTTCGTTGTGGCGCTCGCCGTGCAGTTCCTTGCTGCGGATCGGGCTCAGCGCCTTGAATGCGGGGAGTTTGTACGGTGAACGGTTGATGACGTGGTAGCTGCGACCGATGACCATCGGCTGGTCGGGATCACCGTGCAGAAAGCCCACCAGTACTTCCTGGCCGACCCGTGGCAGGGCGACATGCCCCCAGCCGGCGCCGGCCCAGTTGTGGGTGACGCGCACCCAGCAGGAGCTGCGATCGTCGCCCTGGCCCTCGCGGTCCCAGGGAAATTGCAAGCGCACACGGCCGTGTTCGTCGCAGTAGATTTCTTCGCCGGATGGACCGACCACGGTGGCAATCTGCGGGCCTTCGATGCAGGGCTTGGGGCGCGGTGGTGCTTGCCACTCCACCGTGTCGGGAATCAGCGTGGCGGTGAAGCTGTAGTGGGTGCCGACGGTGCTGCCAGCGGCTTCCTCTTCCATCGCCGTGTGCTGGCGGCCCGTGTGCTGGATGACGACGGCACGCCAGCCAATATTCAGGTCTTCGCGGGGGTGGCCGACCAGATCAAACGCCAGCCCCGGCACCAGGCGTGCATCGTCGCCGCTGACTTCGGCGGTGCGCGCATCACCGCGCAATCCTTGCAGACGGGTCAGGGTGAAGGGCTTGCCGGCATCATCGTGCTTGTAGCGGCCAGGGTAGTCATAGCGTTCGTAGTCGGTGCTCTGGTGCTCCAGATGCGGCGCCTGTTCACGCTGTTCGAGGTTGTAGCGCGGGTGGGTGAAGGTGTAGTCGCGCTGGGTCTGGTTGGCGCTGCGCACCTGCTCGCGGTAGGTAAAGCTGTGCAAGGCCGGTTGTGCCTGATCGCCGCCGGGGTTGGCCTCATACACCAGTGCTTCGCCCTCAATCACCCCGAAGCTGGCGATATGGTCGGCCTGAATCAACTGATGCCCGCCCTCGCTGTGCTGGAAGATCGACAACAGGCCTTCTTCGGCTGCCAGGCGCTGGTAGAAGTCCCAATCCAGCTCGCCGGGCTGCACGCAGTATTCGCGGGGTAGGTGGTTTTCGGTCAGACGCTGGGTGCAGGCGCCCCAACGGCGTTCGTTGCACAGCTGTTCAAGTATCTGCGGCACACTGCGCTGCTGAAAAATGCGCCAGTCCGATTGCAACCGGGCGCGGGCCAGTTGTGGTTCGATCACCGCGCGGTAGGCGGTGCGACGAAAGCCGGTCTTGCCCTGCTCGAAGCGGCTGATCAGGCCGTGCACATGGCGCACCGGTTGCTCGCCTTGCCAAATGGTCATTACCGCCGGTTGATCCAGCAGTTGTGCGAAGTCGGCATTGGCCGATGTGCTGACCAGGTCTACGGACAGGCAATACAGTTCGCAAAGCCCCTCAGTGAGTTCAAACGAGACGACATCGAAGTTGATATCGGCGCTTGAACTGAAGGTAAAGCGCACATCGCGCGGGTTCGGCATGGCAACTCCTGCGGCAATCCTTGGTTGCAGGTTTTAATCGCCACGCGTTGTAACGCAATGGCGATCAGGCGAAGGCCTCGAACTTTAAAGAGGCATACTCCGGCTGTCGCCTTCATGCTTTCCGCAAGTGTTGTGGGAAGTTTCTCTAGTTAAGTGTGTCGCCCAGTTTAAGAGGGTCGCTAACTTGCCGGTGTATGACGAGCAATAGCGAAACGGTGCACGCAGGTTAACGCACTAAGATGGTCTCCAATGATTGCATCACTTGCTCGGTCATGCTGTTCAGGCGCACGGCAAAAAACACATAGGCCCCCACGCACAGCGCCGTGCCCACCGCCCACGGTGTCCACCACGGCCATTGTCGGTTCATCTGGTAATGGCGTGGCGCAACGTTGTCCAGTGGGCGAGTCAGATGAGCAGGAGCCGGCTCGTGCAGCGCGTCGATCACCCCCTGCAAACGGCTGATCACCTGCTGCAAGGCCTGGTCGCCCTGAGTCTGCACGCTGTACTGGCCTTTGAAGCCCAGGCACAGGCACAAGTACATGAGCAGCAACACGTCGCGGTATTGCTGCGGGGTTTCCTGCAAGCGGATGAGCAGGGTGAAGAAGGTCTCGCCGCCCCAGGTTTCCTGGTGGAAGGTGCTCAGCAGCGATTTGGCTTGCCATATTGAGCCGGAGCCCCACGGCGTAGCCAGCACCGCCTCATCGACAAAGACGCAGAGTACGTAGGAGAACACGCGCAACTCGGCCTCGCTGTAGTCGTGCTGGCGTAGTTCTTCGAGCATCACCTTGATCTGGTTGGTGAGGTGACCTTGCAGTTGTTCGACCGGGGCGTAGACCTCGGTCCGGCGCAGCCGGATCACCAGCCCGAACAACGGCATGGCCACATCCACCAATGGGTTTAGGCTGTGGCCGCGCAGGTGGAATTCGAGTGGGTCGTGATGGCAGAACAGCTCGCCATCGGGCCAGCCGTCGCGGGCGTCGCCATGGCTGCTGGAAAACGTGGTGGTGGGATTCAGGGTCGGCATGCTGCTCTCCGTGGGTCATATGATCGGTTGCTGGCCGGTGCGCATTGGCCAAGTGAAAACCGTGCCATCGGCGGCGTTGATGATTTCCAACTGATGGAAGGCGTTGGTGTTGGCGTACAGCGCCATGAAATGTGAGAGCACGCAGCCAAACAGATGCAAATCGCCGGCGTTGCTGAAGGCGGCGGGGTCCATTGTCATGGTGGTGCAACTGCCGCGCACTGGCAGGCCTTTGATCAGCCAGTCGACAGGTTGTGTGCGGACCTCAAGGATGCCCTCCAGGCGACGCTGGGTGGCACGATGGTGAGGTAGGTCGTGGGCGGCGATGAAGTCGTAAACCTGCAACACGGCCTTGAGCGCCGCCGGAGACGACAGCGACAGGTTGTTCAGCGCAAGGTTGGAGATCAGCGCCCACTGCACTTGGCCGTCGAGGATTGGCGGGTAGGCGCGGGTCGGGCGGGTGAGGTTTCGATAAGTGGCGAATGACGGTGTGGTCTGGGTGAGCAGGCTGATGTCCCCTACCTGCAACTGCCGGGGTAGGTCGGCGTTGGTGCAGGTCAGCGAGATATTAAGCACTTCACGCTCGCCAAGGTAGGGACGCTGATCGGCATGAATGAGGCTCACGCTGTGTTTGGCGCGGGTCTTGAGCAGTTCAGGTTCGATGGTGTGGCTGAAGTAGCACGCTGTGCGTTGGCCAGCCGGCTCCACTTGGTGCTGCAATGATTCATAGGGAGCGAAGTCGACACGGTAGTTATCTGCCGGGGTATGCGGTTTGCGCCGCCGGGCACTGACCCGGTCGATGCTGAAAATCTCATAGGCTCGGGCATTCGGGCCACGCGGTTGCACCGTTTCGTGCAGGGCCTGACCGTCCAGTTGGACCGGTTCGGCCGGGTGCTCGAACAGGTTGATGGCGGGCGTGCAATACAAGCAGAGAGTGTCGGGATTGATCGGTACGGAGGCGGGCAGGGGCTTAGAAAAGTGCAGCTCCAGGCGAATCTGCGTGGCCGTCGTTTGCGGCCATAGGCGGCGCAGGCCGCTGATGCGAAAACCGTGAAAACGTTGGGGGAAGTAGAAGTATTCCTGGATCAGGCGATAGCCCTCCAACTGCTGGTCCAAGGTGGGTAACAGCGCATCGTCGGGTTCGAAGCCAGGAAAGCTAAGGGCCTCCGGCGGCAGGGCCAGCCGTTGCTCGTCGAGGCACAGCACGATTTTGTCCAGATGCTGGGCCAGCCACTGATAGAGCGTGAGTGCGTGCAGGTCGTCACCGCCAAGGTGGAAATCCAGGCGCTCGCAGTTCATCTCGCTCAACGGCTGCTCCGATAAGGCCTGCAACTCGATACTCAGCACCGACTTCTGCACGCTATGGGCGACGCTGGCGGCACTGACCTGCAGCGGATAAATCGTCACGTCGGTACAGGTGCGAAAGGTGCAACTGACATCATTCAGCGGCCGGGCGAACAGCTGGGTGCCTTTGGTAATCACCTGCGGACCGCTGAGGGCATGTACCACGGGGTCGAAGCGCACCTGAGTCAGGCTGGGGAGCGGGCGCAGGTAGTTGGGGTAGACCTGCTGCATCAGCGGGTGGGTGAGTTGGGGCAGGTCGTCTTCGATCTTCAGGGCCAGCTTGGCCGTGAGGAAAGCGAACCCTTCCAATAGGTGTGCCGCACCCGGGTCCGATGCTTGCTCGCCCAGAAAGGGGGCTAGTCGTGGATCGTCTTCGGCGAACTCACGGCCTAACTCCCGCAAGTAACGGAGCTCTTCTGAGAAGCGATCTTTCAATGACATGGCTTTGGCCTGTTTAATAAGTTTAAGTTGTTAGGGCTCTTTGTGGGAATGTTCTGTAGGAGTTGCGTATTAGTGCTGTGGATAGATATTTATAGATGTTTCGGGTGGCGAGGATAGTTCGTCAAGATAATAAAAAAGATCAGGTGTAATTTTTTGTTTCTTTCGTGTTGTGCATTGAAAGATGTTTGTTTGCGCTGTTACTGTTTGCTCAAGTAACGATCGGATATATCCAGGTTAAGCACTGTTTCTACTGTGGGAGCGGTTGTTTTGCGTGGAAAGTTCAGGGGCGAACAGTCATGAATAAACAACTGGGCACATTGGCTCGCGGGTTTGCAATCCTTCGGCGCCGAGGGACGCTTGTCGTCATCGCCGTCGCGATCATGGCGCTTGCCGGGGCGCTGGGTTGGCTCTGGTGGCAGGGACCGACCTGGACCTGGCGCGACGAGCAACCACTGGCGGGCTGGCCGCTACGCTTGGCGATCAGCGTGGCATTGGTGGTGGTGCCGCTGTTGGTGTGGACGGGTCAAGTGCATCGTCAACAACGCCGCTTGCAGCAGGCCCGTCAGCAGCAGGCTCAGCTGGGGCAGGACCCTTGCTTGGCCTACCTGCTAGCCCAGGAACGTTCGCTGGAGCGCAATCTGGCGCGGGTGCGAGACAACCATCAGGGCCGCAGCCTGCACCAGATCCCGTGGTACCTGGTACTTGGCGAGGAGAATGCAGGCAAGTCCAGCTTTATCAGCCGCTCCAGCCAGAGCTTTGCCCTGACTCGTACGGCGCGTAGCGGCGCCCCGCAGACGGCGCCGGATCCGGATCTGGCGTTCGACATCGACTGGTGGATCGGCGACGACGCGGTGTTGATCGACCCGCCTGGCGAGTTCATCAGTCAGCCAGAGCGGCAACCGCCACCAACGCCAGCCCCCGTCGTACCCACCGATAATGCGCCGGCGGACACTAAGGCAATCGCCGACCCTGTGGACGCCCAAGTTGAACAACCCAGCGGGCTACCCGCCGGCGCCGAGCAACGACTATGGCACCACCTGATTGACTGGCTGGCGCGCAGCCGCAGCCGGCGCCCGCTCAATGGCGTAGTGCTGTTAGTGGACATGGTCAGCCTGTTTGAACGCCCGCCCAACGAGCGCCGCAACCTGGCGTTTCTGTTGCGCGCGCGCCTGACCGAGTTGGGCCATGAATTGGGCACGCGCCTGCCGTTGTACGTGGTGCTGAGCAAGTTCGATTTGCTCGAAGGGTTTGAAGAATTGTTCGCCAAGCTGCCCGCCTCGGCGCGGGAAGAAGTACAGGGCTTTACCTTCAGCCTCGCGGCAGTTGAGGATTTTGACGCATGGCTGGACGAACTGGCGGGCGCTTATGACCGCTTTGTCGAGACGCTCAACCGGAAAGTGGTACGGGCCATGGGCGAGCCCGGCCCGCAAGCTTTACGCGAGCGTATGTTCAGTTTGATGCGCCAGCTCAGCGGTTCACGCGAGATCCTGCTGCACTTTCTGGGCGACGTGCTGGGCAGTGACCGCTACACCACGCCTGCGTTGGTGCGCGGCGTGTACCTATCGTCTGTGTATCAGCGTGGCGTGGTGGCGAACCTGTTTGTCGAAGCCTCGGCGCGGGCCTATGGGTTCCCCGCACCCGTCAGCGCGACCAAGCCGCAGGGGCATTCGGTGGTGTATTTTGCCCAGCACTTGTTGAAGCAGGTGGTGTATCCCGAGGCCGGGTTGGCCGGCGATAACTTCAAGGTGGCGCGACGCAAGCGCCGGTTGTTGCTCAGCGGCTCGGTGCTGGTCGGGTTTATGGGGGCGTTGCTGGTCGGCGGCTGGTGGTACTACTACGGCATCAACCGCGACAAGGCCGACCAGGTGTTGGCCAAAAGCCAGGCGTTCAGTAGCAAGGCCAGCGACCTGCAGGCCGACCCCACCGGGCTGAACCTGTTGGTGCCGCTGGATGAAATCCGTGAGGCGGTCACGGTGTATGGCGATTATCGGGCGACCTGGCCGCAATTGGCCGATATGGGGTTGTATCAAGGCCAGTTGATCGGGCCGATGGTCGACCAGGCGTACTTGAGCCTGTTATCGCGGCGCTTCCTGCCGGCGATTGCCGCGGGGGCGGTTGAGGTCATCCGCCGCGCCGAGCCGGGCAGCGATGAACAGCTCGCGGCCCTGCGTGTGTACCGCATGATCGAGGACCGCAATAACCGCCGCCCGGGGATCGTCGCGCAATGGATGGCCGAGCAATGGCAACAGGCTTATCCGGGTCAGGGTCAACGCCAGGCGGCGTTGATGCGCCACCTGACCTATGCGCTGACTTATGCTGACGTCGAACTGCCCGAACACCGCGAGCTGATCGCGCAGACCCAGCAACAACTGCGCAAGCTGCCCATGGCGCAGCGGGTATACATGACCCTGCGCCAACAGGCGAAAGAACGCTTGCACGGCGAACTGGATTTGCGCAACGAAATCGGCCCGGCCTTTGACGTGGTCTACCGTCCCTTGAGCGAGCGCGAAAGCGGCGCGGCGCTGGATGAAAACCTGACCCTATCGCCGTTGCTGACTGCCCGCGGATTCCGTGATTACTTCGAGCCCAACAGCCAGAACGTCACCGAGTTGGCCTTGATCGACCAATGGGTACTCGGCGAGCGCCGTAACCTGGATTATTCCGAGGCCGACCGTCGCGTGCTGACCGAACGGTTGCGCGCCTTGTACAGCGCCGATTACGTCGACAGCTGGCGCCGTGCGCTGAACCAGTTCACCGTCACCGACTTCACCGACCTGGCCCAAACCCTGGAAGTGCTGGGGCAGGTCACCGGTCCGGCCGCGCCCCTGCGCCGGCTGCTGGAAACCGTGCGCGACAACACCCTGATCTACCCGCCCGTCACCGGCAAGGACGAGAAGTCGTCCAGTGAAGAGGCCGGGCGTAATCAGGCGCTGGGCATTCACCGCGCGTTCGCCGGCCTGTCCGGGTTGCTCAACGCTGAGCAAGACAAGCCGTCCTACTACGAAGAGACCCTGCGGGCGATCAACGCTGTCTACGACTACACCAAGGCCGTGCAGGACCACCCCAACCGTGGCAAGGCCGCGCTCGGCGCAGTGCTGGCGCGGTTTTCCCAAGCCGACCCAGACCCGATCCGCAACCTGCAACGTATCGCCGCCGGCCTGCCCGAACCATTGAACCAGCAGGTGCGTCACCTGGCCGAGCAGACCTCGCAGGTGCTGATGGTGCTGGCCTTGCGTGAGCTGGAGCAGCGTTGGGAGGCGGACGTCTACAGTTTCTACAAGGAACGCCTGGCCTCACGCTACCCGTTAAGCGGCAGCCAGGACGATGTGTCGCTCAAGGACTTTGAAGCCTTCTTTGGTCCCGCCGGTCTGGTGCAACGTTTTCACGACCAGTACCTGAAAGTGTTCCTCAAGGACAACCTGGAAGCGTTGTATGCCGACAGTCAGGAGGACTACCTGATCCGCCCCGAGGTGATCGCCCAGCTCAAGGCGGTCGAACAGATCCGCGACACCTTTTTCGATAACCGAGGTGTGCTCAACGTACCGTTTACCTTGGAGCCACTTGCGTTGAGCGCCGATCATCTCAACGGCGCACTGAGCGTCGATGGACAGCTGCATATTTATTCCCACGGCCCGGTACGCGGCATCGCAATGAGCTGGCCGGGTGTGCGGGGGGAGAGCAGCGACAGTCGCCTGACACTGGTCAAGCGCGATGGCAGCACCGTCAGCCTCGGTTTTCGGGGGCCGTGGTCGTTCTATCGCCTGCTCAATCGTGGCCAGCTCAACGCGCGCACTGCCACCAGCGTCGATTTGAGCTTGCCGGTGGTCGGTGGAGTGATGCGCTACAAGCTGTATGCCGAAGGGGCCAATAACCCGTTTACCCGCACACCGTTCAAGGGGTTTGAGTTGCCGCGCACGTTGTTGCGCGAATCGTTGGGGCAGCGGGTGGCGGAGCGGTAGACCATGGGCTCACCCGGTAGTAGAACGTACTATTTGGCAAGCTCACATCCACAAGGTTTACGCCATGCTCAATATCCGCGCAATGACCCCAGCCGACTACGACGCCGTTTTCTCGCTCATGCAAGGCACTCCCGGCATCTCCCTGCGCGACGCCGATTCCCGCTCCGCCACCGAGCGTTACCTGGCCCGCAACCCTGGCTTGAGTTTTGTCGCTGAAGCCGCAGGACGACTGATCGCTTGCGTGATGTGCGGCCATGACGGGCGTCGCGGCTATCTGCAACATGCGTTGGTGCTGCCGGAGTACCGTCGCCAAGGCATCGCACAGGCGCTGACGCAACGCTGCCTCGAAGCCCTGGCGCAACTGGGCATCCACAAATGCCACCTCGATGTGTTCAAGACCAACATCAGCGCTGCTGATTATTGGCAAGGCCAAGGCTGGAAGCTGCGCACCGACATTGACCGCTATTCCTTTACCCGCGCCGGTAATGAGAACGCCTAGAACTCCCCGGAATACTTCACCGCCGCCGCCGCCCGCGAGGGTACATCCAGCGTGCGCAGCAGCGACGACACATGGATGCGCACGGTAAACGGCGAGATATCCAGGGCCTTGGCGATTTCCTTGTTGGTCTTGCCCTGGGCGATCAGGCGCAGCACGTCCTGCTGGCGGGCGGTGAGGGTGTGGGTGTCCAGTGGCAGCAGGCCGGAGGGGGCGAATTTGACCAGTACTTCGCCTTCGCGGATGGCCAGCAGCGCCTGGCCGATCTCGTCGGGGGCGATGTTCTTGCCGATGAAGCCGTCTGCGCCCAGGGCCATTACCTGATCGATCAACGCCGGGTCATCCACCATCGACACCACGATCAACGTGGTGCGTCGCAGTTGCTGGCGCAGGTCGACCAATTGGCTCATGCAGGTCAGGCCAGGGAAGCGCAGGTCGAGGATCAGGGTGTCGACCTCGCCGCCTTCGCGGATCAGCGCGAGTACCCCGTCGAGGTCGCCGGCTTCCTGCACCACGGCGTCCGGCAGCAAGCGCTGCACGGTGCGCAGCATGGCTTCGCGAAACATCGGATGGTCGTCGGCGATGATGATGCGACCGGTCATGTGGGTGCTCCTTCCTGGGGCAAGGCTGTGCGGTTGCATGCTACCTTATCACCGCGTCCGAGGCCTGCCTGTGACGCAAGTTGGATTTGTTGATTGCCGCACAAGGACGTAACCCCATGAGTCTTGAGACCAACTCCGAACTCGACCAGGCCAACCTGCGCATTGTGGTTGCCTCCATCGCTATCGTTTACATCAGCGTGTTGGGCTTTCTGCCCGGACAGTCGGTGGACACTTACCTGCCGGTGATCCTGTATATCTTCCTGTTCCTGCTGGCCTCCATTGTGTTGCGCCAGGTCATCGTGCGCTGGCCTGGGCATTACCCGGCGCGGCGGATCTTCGGGATGCTTCACGACTACACCGGCACCTCGTTTGGCATGGTAGTCGGTGGCGAGGCAGCACTGCCGTTGTATGCGGTGATGGTGTGGGTCAACCTCGGCAATGGCATGCGCTACGGCTCGCGATACCTGGCGATTGCCACGGCGTTGGCGTTGCTGGCGCTGTTGATCGTGTACCGCCTCACGCCGGTGTGGCAGGCGCAACCTTTCATGGTGTTGATGCTGATGATCACCAGCACGGTGATCCCCGTGTACGCGCATATCCTGCTGGAGCGCACGCGCAAGGCGTCCGAGCAAGCCATCGCCGCCAACCTGGAAAAATCCCGTTTCCTCGCCCAGGCCAGCCACGACCTGCGCCAGCCGATCCACTCCATCGGCCTGTTCACCGCGTGCCTGCGCGAAGCGCGCCTGGGTGATGAAGAGCGGCGACTGGTGGACAACATCGACCGGTCGCTGCTGAACGTGTCGCAACTGTTCCGCTCGATTCTCGACCTCTACACCCTCGATAACGGCCGTCTGCTGCCCAAATACCAGGCGGTGCACCTGGGCGACTTCCTTGCCGACCTGGTGCGGCAGAACGTCGAGGCCGCGCGGTGGGCCGGTGTGGAGTTGCGCCTGCGGCCGTGTGCGCATTGGGTGCTGGTGGACCCGGCGCTGCTGGCGACCATGGTGCAGAACGTGCTGTCCAACTGCTTCAAATATGGCGCGCAGCGTCCGGTGCTGATCGGCGTGCGCATCCGCGACGGCGGTTTGGCGGTGGAGATTCATGACCGGGGGCGGGGGATTGCCGAGGAGCATCTGTCAAAGGTCTTCGAGGAGTTTTATCGGGTACGCCACCTGCGTGACAAAGACGTCGAAGGCGTTGGCCTCGGGCTGTCCATCGTCAAGCGTCTGGGGCAGTTGATGGGCGTGCACGTGAGCCTGCGCTCACGGGTGGGCCGTGGCACTTCCGTGAGCCTGTATGGCCTCACTCTGGCCACCGCGCCGCGTGCAACAGCACCGCGCGATGACACGCGCCAGGCCGGGTTGCTCACCGGTTTGAAGGTGTGCCTGGTCGAAGATGACCACAACGTGCTGCTCGCCACCCAGGCGCTGCTGGAGCGCTGGGGGTGCGAGGTGCAGGCGGAGTCTTCGGGGCGTGATCTGGTCAGTGACTGCGACATCATCGTCGCCGACTACGACCTGGGTAACCACGCCACCGGCATCGAATGCATCGACGCCCTGCGCGAACAACGTGGCTGGGCGGTCCCGGCGCTGATCCTCACCGGGCACGATGTGGAGAAAATCCAGGCCGCGTTGCACGACCGTCAGATCGCCATTCTCTCCAAGCCTGTGCGCCCCGCGGAACTGCGCGGTGTTCTGCGGGAACTGAGTCAGGAGGCGGTTACTGGGTAAAGCCCTGAAGTGGGTTGCCGCGTGCACCTTTGGGCTGGCAGTAGGCGGCAGGTTTCATCATGCCGAAGCTGGCCACGGCAAACATGCCGCCGCTGGCACCGCTGGGCACCGAGCAGTTGTACTCCCCGGATGCCGCGCTGGCCACGTAGTAGGTGGTCATCGAGTCGCTGCGCACGTTGGAGATACGCTTGACCGGCTCGCCCAGGTTGGTTTCCGACAGCGTCTTGAGATGGTCTTCAGTAGGCTTGATGTTGCTGCAGCCGGCCACGCCAATGATCAAGGCGCCCAGAAGGGTGAGACGGGTAACGGAGGATTGCAGTTTCATGGTGCTTCTTCCTTGGGGTTGTTATGGTTTTTCCAGCGCACAACGCGCCCACGCGCAAGGGATGCACGGTGCCGGGAGAGCGTTGGAAGTGCCGGGGAATATAGCGCCGCAAGGGAGAAGGGTCGATTAGCACAAGTGTGCTAATGGCACGATGATTTCATGGAGGAGGCGTGAAATGTTGGAGATAAAACGGGCGACGCCAGGGGACGCCCAAGTGGCGTTCGACATCCGCTTGCAGGCCATTCGCAGCCAATGCATCGGCGCTTATACGCGTGAGCAAATGCTGTTGTGGACGCGGGGCAGAGCCGAGGATGGTTACAGCGCGCTGATGGGTAAACCGTTTTACCTGGGCTGGCTGAACGGTGAGGCGGTCGTCACTGGAATGCTTGACCCGGACAACCACGAAGTCGGCGCCCTGTTCGTATTGCCCGAGTGCAGCGGTCGCGGATATGGCAAGGCAATGCTCGACCACCTTGAGACGGTGGCGCGGGAGATGGCGATTGAAACCGTGGTGCTGGATGCGACGCTGAATGCGGCGAGTTTTTATCGGGCGTGTGGGTATGTGGGGGATGAACAGGCGTTTTATCACTCACCGTTGGGGTTGACGTTGGCGTGTATCCCGATGACAAAACAACTGATCCCTTGACACCGCTCGTCATTGACCCGCAAAGGCTACGCGCAACCGCTCAATCACTCGATGCACGGTGTCTCCCTGGATGTGTGGTGGCGTGGGACTTTCGCCAAACTCACGCCATACAAACAACGTCAACTCAGCGCCATCGGTTAATGTTTGCGCCAGTCCCTGTTTGCCAAAACCCTGCAGCAGCCGATAGCGCTCGTCCCGCCAAAACGCTTCCTCCACCCAGTCGTACACCGGGATGAAATGAAAATGCAGCGGGAACCCCGGCATGTGCCCGTAACGGCTGATGTACAGCCATTTCGGTTTCAGCTGCGCTTCCATCACCCGCTGAGTCTTCGCCAGCAACCCACCTAATTCGGCGAGCGCCGCCTCCGGCATGTCGGCCAGGGAGTGGATCGGCGCCTTGGCGCCCAACATCAGGTAGCCGGGCAATGCTGATGTCAGGTGGTGGTTGAGCAGCCAGTGTTCGGTTTCGTGAAGGATGTACGCGGGGTCGATGTGCATAAGCGAATCCAGGGGAGCGTTGCGAGCAGGATACCTGTATCCCAAAAAAGCGTTTGATCTGTGCCTATCGCCCGTTGCTCCAGATGAATAGCCTCAAGCCTCGCTAACCAACCTTCGAGCTCATGATGGAACTCACTGCCGTCCCCTTTGGCACTACCGACTGGTCCACTGTCGAACCCGTGATTCATCCGGGCGTTATCGGCAAGGCGTTATGGCGCACCTGCCACTTCGGCACCACCCGCGTGCGCATGGTCGAATATACCCCCGGCTACCTGGCGGATCACTGGTGCTGGAGAGGGCATATTCTGTTGTGTCTTGAAGGCGAGTTGCACACTGAATTGGAAGACGGCCGTCAGTTCACCCTGACGGCCGGAATGAGTTATCAGGTGGGCAATGACATGGAAGGCCATCGCTCATCGACGAGTATTGGCGCGAGGCTGTTTATTGTGGATTGAGGCGCACGATCAACTTGCCGAAATTGCGCCCTTCCAGCAGCCCGATAAACGCCTCGGGTGCCTGGGCCAGTCCGTCGACAACATCCTCGCGCCATTTGAGTTTGCCTTCAGCGATCCACTGCGCGGCTTCTTTCAAGAATGTGTCCTGTTGCTGATCGACAAATTCGGTCTGGATAAATCCGCGCACGGTCAGGCTCTTGGCGAGGATGTCATGCATTGTTGCGGGCAATCGGTCGATCGTTGCTTCTTGAAGGGCGCCATCGTTGTAATGGGCGATCAGACCGCACACGGGTATCCGTGCAAAATCATTGAGTAGCGGTCGCACGGCGTCCCAGACTGGCCCGGCGACGTTTTCAAAGTACACGTCGATACCCTTGGGGCACGCCTTGGCCAGCTGTTCGGCAAAGTCCGGGGCGCGGTGGTCTATGACTGCATCAAAGCCCAGTTCGTCCTTCACGAATGTGCACTTGTCCACTCCACCGGCAATGCCCACGGCGCGTGCACCGTGCAGGCGAGCGATCTGGCCGACCACTGAGCCGACTGCACCGCTCGCCGCTGCGACGACGACCGTGTCGCCGGGTTTGGGCTTGCCGATATTGAGCAGGCCGGCATAGGCCGTGAACCCCGGCATGCCCAGCACGCCAAGGGCAGTGGTCAGCGGTGCGATGCCTGGGTCCAGTCGGCGCAGGTCTTGCCCCTCAGACAACGCGAAGCGCTGCCAGCCGGCGTAGGCCAAGACGAAATCGCCTTCGTGCCAATCGGCATGACGTGAGTGTTTGATACGCGCCACGGTGCCACCGACCATCACTTCACCGATGCCCACCGGCTCGGCATACGATTTGGCGGCACTCATGCGCCAACGCATGTAGGGGTCGAGAGACAGGTAAAGGTTTTCCAGCAGCACCTGTCCATCGACCGGCTCTGGGATGGGTGCGTATTCGAGGCGGAAATCGCTGGTCTTCGGTCGGCCATCGGGACGAGCGGCCAATACGATGCGTGGGTTCTGGGTGTTATCCATGATGTGTCTACTCACTGATTGAACAGGCTGAGCAGCGTAGTCAGATGGTGGCTATCACGGTAGGCTGATATCAGTTGATTCAGAGTTATGCCAAACATGATATCCGACGCGTTTGAACCCTATTTGCTGCGTACTTTTGTTGCGGTGTGTCATCACGGCAGCCTCAGTGGCGCAGCGCAACAGGCGGGGAGGGCACAATCGGCGCTAAGCGCGCAGATTCGCCGGCTGGAGGAGTTGCTCGGTCAACGTCTGCTGCGTCGCACCGGGCGTGGTGTAGTGCCGACCACTGAGGGCGAATTGTTGCTCAGCTATGCCACACGCATTCTGGCACTCGGCGAAACGGTGGCGACACGCTCGAAGGAACGTACGGTGATGGGCACGGTGCGCGTCGGCCTGTCGGAAGACATCGCCGTCTCAGCGTTGCCGGCTGCCCTGGGCCGTTTACGCCGTGCCAGCCCCCACGTGCACCTGGACATCACCGTGGACCACGGCGATGCCCTCGCTGAACGCTGGCACGATGGTTTGCTCGACGTGGCCGTCGGCGTGAGTTCGGTATTTGCCGCCGACCCCGTGCATACCTGGAACATGCCGCTGTATTGGGTGTGTGGGATCGATGATGAGATCGACCCGGCGTCGGCGTTGGATGTGATCGTGTATGCCGAACCCTGCGCGTGGCGGCGCCTGATGTTCGACGCGTTGTTGGCCGCCGGCCGCGATTTTCGCGTGACCGTCACCAGCCCGAATATCGGCGTGATCATGGCTGCCGTGGAAAGCGGCCTGGGCGTCGCATTACTGCCGGCAGAAAATATTCGCCCGGACACCCTGCGTGTGATCTCGCTGGGCCCCAGCGGTAGTCAGGCCTTGAGCGTCAATTACGGATTGTTCGCGGTACCGCGTCAAACCGACAGTATTCGCGCAACGGTCGACTTGCTCAGCGAGAGTTTTCACCTGATGACGCAGCCAAGGCCAGGTGGCCTGATCCCTTGCGATACACCCCACCCAACTCCCGCGCCAACCCAATGAAGTTCTGCAACGGCGCCGACGGATTGAACGTGCGTCGCACCAGCGTGATCGGCGCCAGCAGCTTGGGCCGTGCGTCTTTGATCCGGCAATACACCACGCTTTCGCGGTGCACATCGCGCATCGACGCCGGGACCACCGAGATGCCTTCGCCAGCGGCTACCAGGCTGACGTTGGTGAGCATGCGTTCCACTTCAAAGGCGATTTTCGGTTCGAAACCGGCGTTCTGGCAGGCCTTGATCAGGTTCGCGTACATCCCCGGTGCGCCAGGGCGACGTACCAGGATGAAGCGTTCATCCTTGAGGGCCGCGAGGGGAATGGCGCTGGCGGGGGTGTTCAGCAGCGGGTGGCCGATGGGCAGGGTCAGCAGCATTTCTTCATTGAGCAGGCGATGGAACGTCAGGCTCTGGTGCGTACTGACCGGCGCGCGCAGGATGCCGATGTCGATGCGTTTCTCGACACTGTCTTCGGTCACTTCGCGGGCGCTGCCTTCGTTGATCGACAACTCCACGCCGGGGTAGCGCTCGCGGTAGGCACGGATGATCCGAGGGATCAGCGGATGGGCGGCGGCGGAGCTGGTAAAACCGATGACCAGCGTGCCTTCGATGCCCTGGGCGGCGCGGGAGGCTTTGAGCGAACCCTGTTCGACACGGGCGAGGATGATCCGCGCTTCATCGAGGAACACCAGACCGCCGGCGGTGAGGTCGACGCCCTTGGGGTGGCGCTTGAACAGGTCGAACCCCAGTTCGGTTTCGAGGGCGCGGATCTGTTGGCTGAGAGGCGGTTGTTGCATGTTCAGGCGCGCGGCGGCACGGGTGAAATGTCGCTCTTCAGCCACCATGATGAAATAGCGTAAATGGCGAAGTTCCATGGTGGTATATCCCGTGACAAGACTTTATTATTTGCGGCCGGCAGCGACCGTGGCGCCCAATATGCCCAAAGCGGCAAGGGGCGACAATAACAATAAATAAAAACAGGCTGGAGTACCGATGCCGACCCGATACGCCAAGAACGGAACCCTGCCTATTCTGATTGCCATCGTACTTGGCATGATGTTGGGCCTGGTTTATCCGAACCTGGCGATTGAGATGAAAGTGCTCAGCGACGCCTTTATCAAGATGGTCGGCTGGTTGATGCCCTTCCTGTTGTTTGTGCTGGTGTCCACCGGGGTCGCGGGTATCAAGCGCGAGCCTCATCACCGCCATGTCGTGCGGCGGATCATTGTGTATTTCCAATTGATGTCTTGTGCTGCGCTGATGCTCGGCATGGCCACCGGCTGGGTGTTCAACCTGGAACACAGCGAGTCGCCGACGCCACCTGTACTGCCGGAAAACTTCCTGCATGAGCTGTCGCTGCTGTCGGCTTCCTCGACGTTGTACCGCGTGTTTACCCAAAGCCTGGTCTTGCAAGTGATGTTTGCTGCGATGGTCTGCGGGTTGCTGCTGGGGCGGGGCAGTGCGCTCGGCAATCGCTGCCTGGGCTGGCTGGAAACGGCGGTGCAAGGGCTGTTCTACGTGCTGCGGATTATTCTCACGTTTGCCCCGTTGGCAGCGTTTGGGGCGATGGCCTTCGTGGTGGGTAAATACGGTGTGAGTTCAGTATTGCCCCTGCTGAAGTTTGTCGTGGTTATTTATCTGGTCAGTGCACTGTTTGTAGTTTTAGTGTTCGCCACTATTACGCGCCTGGTCGGGGTGAAGTTATCCCGATTGATTGTGTATTTAAAAGAAGAGTTATTGCTGGTGACATTTACCGGCTCTTCTGTCGCCGCACTTCCAGGCTGCGTGAATAAACTTGAAGCGCTGGGCTGCGACCGACAATTAGTGCGCCTGGTATTGACCACCGGCTACACCTTCAACCTGGCCGGCACCAACCTGTACCTCACCACCGCGATCATGTTCCTGGCCCATATGGCCGGGGTCGAGATCGCCTTGCCGGAGTTGCTCGCGGTGCTGGTGATCTGCCTGGTGACGTCGCTGGGCTCTACCAGCGTGGCGGGTTCGGCGTTGTTCACCCTTATCGCCACCTTGAACATCCTGCAACTGGTGCCGCTGGAAGGGGTGGGGCTGCTGCTGGGGGTGGAACGCTTGATGAAGTGCCGCTCGTTGACCAATGTGCTGGGCAACTGCGTGGCGTGCCTGGCGATTTGTGGGTGGCAGCGATCGATTGATCGTGGGGTGTTGCAACGGGAGCTGTCATGAACTGGCTTTATGTAATGAGCGGGCAAGCCCGCTCACCACAGTAGGAAACCGCAACATTGTGGACTGGGTGTTAGCCCTTAAGCTTATCGAAGGCCCTATCGAGATTTTCTTCAGCGCCCTTGAGCTTCTCACGCCGCTCTTTCAACCACTGCTGATCGCCTTCCAGCGTCTTGCGCGCCTCCACCAGCATGCGCTTGACCTCCTGCGGCTGCGGCCCGCCCGTGCCTTTGCGGGTCTGCACCATGGTGGTTGGCGACAGCGCCGCACGGAAGCCGGCCTCGTCCAGCGGCAAGGTATTGGGCGTCCACTTGTACTTGTCTGCCGCCTGGCGATACAGCTTCTGCGCGTCGGCGTAGGGGAAGGTTTTCGGCGTGGTGCCGTTGCTGCGCGCTTCGGTGACGATCAATGAGGCAAAGCTGTGGCCAATCCGGAACGGCACCTTGAACTGGCGCTCCAGGGTGTCGGCCAGCTCCATTGAGGTGGTCCATTCCGATTCCAGTTCTTCCAATGCGCGCTGCGGGTTGATCTGCAGCGCGTCGAGCACGGCATCCATGCTTTCGAACATTTCCTGGGTGGAACGGAACACGCCCAGGGAATCGAACGCGAATTTATAGTCGGTCATGCCGGTGGTGACGTTGTGCGCACGCAAGGTCACCGCCTGGGCCAGGCCGACCACATCCGAGGCGGTCTCGCGGGCACGCATCAGCAGGCCTGGGTTGCGTTTTTGCGGCATGGCGCTGCTGGTGTAAGTGGCTTCTTCATCCAGCAACAACCATGGGCGGATCTGGTGATACTGGGTGTGGATGTCGCCAATCATGGCGCCCACGCGAATCGCCGATGACGACGCCAGGTTGGCCGCCTCGATTGGGATGTCATAGGTGGACACCTGGCTGGAATCCAACGAATTCTCACGCACCCCATCAAAGCCCAGCAGCTCGGCCAAGCGCTCGCGGTTCAGCGGGTAGGCCGAATTGGCCAGCACGGCGGTGCCCATCGGGCTTTTGTTCAGGCGTGTGTACAGCTCGCGGATGCGCTGGCCGTCACGGTCGAACGCGGCCTCAAAGGCCAGCAGGTAATGCGCATAGCTGATCGGCATCGCCTGCACGCCGTTGGTATAGGCCGGCACCAGGGTGTCGACGTTCTTGTCGGCAATGTTCAACAGGCGCAGACGCGTGGTGTTGAGGGCTTCGCTGTAGGCCAGCACCTGGCTGCGCAGGGCTGCCAGGCGGTAAGTGGCGAGCATGTCCTGGCGACTGCGGCCGGAATGAATCAGCGAGGCCTCGGGACCGATCTTGTCGGTCATGATTTTTTCCAGTTGCAGCACATCGCTCGGGCGCGTGCCGCCGGGCTGGTCGGCCTGGGCAATCGCATAACGCACGCCGCCAGCGATCTTCTGGCCCATCTCGGGTTTCACAATGCCTTCTTCGGTGAGCATCACGATCGAGGCTTTGTTGATGCGGTTGAGCCAGGCGAATTGAGTCTGGGTGGGATCGTCTTTGGCTTTGCGCTCAGCTTGCGCACTGTCCGGCGTGGCGCCGACTTTTGCCGCCTGGGCGGCGCATTGTTCGGTGGTGGTGCAGGGCAGCTCGCCGGTGTTGGCCGCGTAGGCGCCAACACTGTTGAACAGGGCGAAAGCCACCGCCAGGTGCAGCAGGCTTTTTAGGGCGCGGGGGGATGAGTTCACAGGAATACCCGATTTATTGTTGGAATTGTGAGCCGTCAGGCTATCGAGTCTGTTTTCAGATTGAAAATATATAGTAAGTGTCGATGGCAGAGCTTTTAGGTATGGAGTGATTTTGCTTTGTTGTGGTGAGCGGGCTCCGCCATGCCTCAATGCATCTTGCTGTGGTCCATCCCATCTACGCCACGGGCCGGGGCCTTCACTTCAATTGCCTGCTTTTCGCCCTTGGCATTTTGTACGGTGAGGGTCAGCGGTACTTGGTCGCCTTCCTTGATCTGGCCGGTCAGGCCCATCAGCATTACGTGGTAGCCATTTGGGTCGAGGGTCACGGCCTTGCCGGCAGGCAGGGCTACCGAGTCCACCGGGCCCATGCGCATGACGTCGTCCTTCATGCTCATTTCATGGATCTGCACGTCCTTGGCCACCGGCGAGGCCACGCTCAGCAGTTTGCTGTCAGTGTCGGCGGTGACGGTCATGAACGCGCCGCTGGACGGCTGGCCCGGCACGGTGGCGCGTACCCAGGCGTCGGTGACTTGCACCTGGGCGCTGGCGTGGGCGGCGAGGCCCAGCAGGGTCATGCCGATGAGGGTGCGTTTGAGGTGTTGAACGGCTGTCATTAGCAGACCTCCATGACGGTGAGCAGGTCTTCTGCGCACTCTTTAGCGGTAAGGGATGCCTGCAGGCCCAGGCGCAGGTTGCCACGGGTGTCGAACACGAAACTGGTGGCGGTGTGGGACAGGGTGTAGGTGTCGCCGGCGGGGATCTTTTCATAAAAGATCCCGAACTCCTTGGCGGCCACGGCGATTTCTTCCGGGGTGCCGTACAGCGCTTCGAAGCTCGGATCGAAAGCCTTGACGTACTTGTCGAGAATCTCGGGGGTGTCGCGTTCCGGGTCCAGGGTGATGAACACCACTTGCATGATTTCGCCGTCGCGGCCCATCAGCTTCTTGGCCTGCGCAGCGCGCGCCAGGGTGGTCGGGCACACGGCCGGGCATTGGGTGAAACCGAAGAACACCACCGGCATCAGGCCACGGAACGAGCTCAAGGTGACGGTTTCGCCGTCGGTGTTCTTGAGCTTGAAGGTACGGCCCATGATTTTGTCGCTCAGGTCCTTGCCGTACTTGAAGTTCAGCTTGGGGCTGTAGTCACAGCCGCCCAGCAGGCTGCCCAGGCCCAGCAGGCCCATTCCGGTCAGCACTTTGCGGCGGGTGAATAAGGTACTCATCAACTGTGCATCCTGTGAAACGCCTGCATTGCTCTGGATCAATACGTCAGGCTTTGAGGGCGCCCAGTCTACCAACCCTGGGAAGTGCACGTAATCTGCGACGTTCTGCCACAGGGGCCTGCGACACTTCATCCTTGGGCGGCTCTGGTGGTAGAGTCGCCGCCATGAAATTGAGCCACCCCGACCGTTCCCTGATTGCCTGGGCCCTGTACTTCTGCGTGCTGATGAACCTGTTCGTCTGCGGTTTGGGGCATGGGCAGATGATGGGCCAGGAGCTGAATGGCATCGGCGGGGCGTTCTGTTCGGTGGACGGCAAGCCAGCGCCACTTTCCGACAAAGGGTTGGGCAGCCCGTCTTCCAGCAACATCTCGAACTACTTTGCCTGCCCGGTCTGCAACGCCTTGACGGTCGCCCTGGTGTTTCTGGTCGGCCTGGCCTGGTTGCTCGGCCTGGGACAAACCCCGCGACCGGCTCATGAGCGGCGCAACAAGGCGCCGCCGCGTTATTCCTGGCCGTCGGCCAACCCCCGCGCTTCCCCCGCATTCTGACGTATGCCTTGGGCCTCCCGTGATCGGGAGGCATTCCCTCGTCATGACTGTGAGTGCGTTTCATGAACCACCTGTTGCCCGCAGGCGCCAGCCGCCTGGTCAGCAAGGCGTCCCGCCGCCTGCACGCGGAACCGGCGCCGCCTGAATACCCGAGTAATTCCCGCAACTTCGTGCACCTGGATGCGCGGTTGTTGCCGTATTGGCACACCCTGTTCGATATCTGCCCGGCGCTGCTCAAGCTGGATCCGCCTGAAGGATTGAACCTGTTCCGCAGCTTCATGACCTGGGCTTATCGCCACCGGCCGCCGCTGGATTGGACCTATCACCTGAATGTCTGCCGTTGGCTGCTGGGTTCGCCGTACCGGGCGCAGATCGATGACGAACCGATCGAGGCGTTCATGGCGGCGGCTGCCGCGCGCTGGGTCAATACGGACGCAAGCCAGGCCCAGGGAGTGGCCCTGGCCTGGCAGGCGTCACGGGTTGTCGATTGGAAAGACCCCCGCTTTTTCGGCGTCGAACCGCAAGCGTTACCGCCGTCTCCCTGGGATTTCGCCTGGTGCCCGTTAAAGGCGTCGGGTGGTTTCAGTGGGTGGTCGTCGGTGCCTTGAGGTGCTGTCGGATCCATTGTTCGACGTCTGTCACCGCAATGCGCTGCCCGGCATTGAAAGTCACGGCGGGGTCCCAGGCCACGCCGTTACCCTGGGCGAATACCGCGCGGTACTTCTTCAGGTTGTCGTCGGGGTCCTGGGCCAACTCGGCCAGCAGCGTCGGCACCGACCAGGCTTCGCGCTGGAGTTGCAGGCCGAGGGTGGCGTCCACGGTGTCCGCCAATTGCCTATAAGTCAGGGTGTCGCCGGCGGTGAACACCACCTGATTGCTCAGCGCCGGTTCGGCCAGCACGATGCGTGCGGTCAACCGGCCGATATCCTCCGGTGTGGTGACCGTGACGGCGGTGTCCCAGTCGCCCAGGGCATGCACGCGGTTTTGCGCCAGGTCGACTACGCCAAATGACGGCTCGAACAGAAAACTGGTGAACATGCCGGTGGAGATGATCAGCCATTGAGTGGCCTGTTGCCCGCGCAGCAGGTCGCGCACATCCAGTTGTTCGTCGAACGTGTCTTGCGGGCTGCCGCGACCGATCACGTCGTAATCCACGCCGAATTGCCACGGCACATAGCGCTGCACGCCGCCTTCAATGGCCGCGCGTGCCAGCTTGCGTTGGGTGCCGGGGCCGGCGGCGAAACCGGTGCAGCAGATCACGGTGTGGAAAGGCGCAAACCGTTCGGCGAGCGCACGTTGGCTATCGTTCTGTAGATCACCGACGACCAGCTCTACACCGCGCTCACGCAGGGTGTTGGCGGCCGCCGAGTGCAGGCTGGCGGGGCGCAGCAGTACAGCGATGCGTGTGGTGCGGGGTTCGGCCAGCTCGGCCAGTGCGTGCAACACGGCCATGCCCAGTTCGCCGGCACCGAGTACCAGGAGGGAAGAGGGGGTCATAGGAGGCTCCGTCTGTGTGGAAAGTCGTGGCATGCTTGCAGAATTAATCGCTGCGCATAAGAAGGCACACCCGTGATACCGAGGCTCTTCCATGGATAACGACGAGATCATCCGCCGGTCGCAAGCCGCCTGCGACGCCCTCAGCGCCGACGACGATGGCCTCAAGCGCGAGGTGCTGACCCACGCGGGAAACCGCTGGTCCTTGGGCATCGTGCATGTGTTGGGGGTGAGCGGGCGCCTGCGTCACGCCGAGATCGGCCGGCGCATGCAGGGCGTGACCCAACGCATGCTGACCCGCACCTTGCGCCAGCTGGAACGTGACGGTTTAGTGCTGCGCCATGACTTTCGCGAAGTACCGCCCAGGGTTGAATACGAGCTGTCAAGCCTGGGTACGGAACTGCTGGTGCATATGATCCCGTTGTGGACCTGGGTGGTGGAGAAGGGCGATGAATTCCGCCGTGCGCGTGAGCGGTTTGACCACGCCTGATCAGGCAAACAGCCGCGCCTTGAGAAAGTCGATAAACACGCGCAGCTTGGGCGACGGGTGCCGGCTCGACGGCCACATCATGCGAAAGCTGCCGCGTTCGGTGCAGTCGTGCAGCACCTGCACCAATTCGCCGCTTTCGAGCCATTCACGTATGGCAAAGTCAGGCAAGTAAGCGAGGCCAATGCCCTGGCGCGCAAAGCACACCCTGGCTTCAAGGTTGTTGCAGATCATCGCGGCGGGCAACTGTATGTCCAGCTCGACGCCGTCCTGGCGCAGCGGCCAGCGCTGCAACTTGCCGGTATTGGGGAAGCGGAACAGGATGCAGCTGTGCGCGGCCAGGTCACTCGGTTGCCCAGGCGTGCCTCGGCTGGCGAGGTAGGCAGGGGCTGCCACGACGATCATCCGGTAGTCCCCGACCAGCCGTGAGCTCAAGCGCGAGTCCGGCGCTTCGCCGCTGCGCAGCACCGCGTCGTAGCCTTCTTCCACCACGTCCACGCGGCGGTCGGTGAAGCTCAGGTCCAACTCGACGTCGGGATAGTCCTTCTTGAAGTCGGCCAGTACCGGCAGAAACGGATGACCCACCAGCGGCAGGCTGACCTTGAGACGGCCACGGGGCGCCTGGCTGACCTGGGACAACTCCGCCTCGGCTTCCTCGATCTCCAGCAGGATGCGCCGGCTGCGCTCCAGAAACAGTTCGCCCTCGGCGGTCAGGGTCACGCTGCGCGTACTGCGGTGGAACAGCCGGACGCCCAGGCGCTCCTCCAGCCGCGCCACGCTTTTGCCGACCGCCGATGCAGTGATGCCCAGCACACGGCCGGCGCCGACAAAACTGTGGGTGTGGGCGACCTGCACAAAGGCATTCAGGGTGGTGAGGCTGTCCATCGATGCACCGATTGGCGACGGGAAGTGCCGCTACCCTAGCGCAATTGCCGGCATTGCGGAATGAAAGCTCCGTAGACACAGGAACTGCCCCCTACTTAATCCCGTGAAGCGCGGTTCTTATCCTTGCGCCAAATCCTTCACGAGAGACTTGAACATGACCGACATGATGCAGCGCTGGGAAATCCCGAGCTTTGGTCTTCACACCTTGCACCTGGCCCGCGTGCCGCGACCGGTCGCCAAGGCCGGGGAAGTGCTGGTGCGCGTTGCGGCGGTATCGCTCAATTACCGTGATGCCGAAGTGGCGGAAAACGGCATGGGCGCCAGCCTGCAATTTCCCTTCACCCCGGCCTCGGACATGACGGGCACGGTGGTGGCGGTGGGCGAGGGCGTGCAACGCTTCAAAGTGGGCGACCAGGTGCTGTCGAGCTTCTTTGCCGGCTGGGTCGATGGCCAGCCATTGTCCTGGGCCGAGGCACCGCCACAAGGCGGTCCGATCCCCGGCATGCTCGCCGAATACGTGGCCACACCCGCCGAGTGGTGCGTACTGGCGCCACGCTCGCTGAGCGCTGCTCAAGCCAGCACCTTGCCCGTGGCGGGGTTGACCGCCTGGATGGCCCTGGTTGAACTCGGCCACCTGCACGCTGGCCAGACTGTCGTGGTGCAAGGCACCGGCGGCGTGTCGCTGTTTGCCGTGCAACTGGCGGCGGCCCACGGCGCCCGCGTGATCATCACCAGCAGCAGCGATGAAAAAATTGCGCGTGCCGTTGAGTTGGGCGCGACCCATGGCATCCACCGTGGGCGCGTGCCGGACTGGCACACCGCGGTGCTGGAACTCACCGGCGGACGCGGCGCCGAGCATGTGCTGGAAATGGCCGGCGGCGACAACCTGGCGCGCTCACTGCAAGCGGTGGCCAACGGCGGGCGTATCTCGGTGATCGGCTTGCTGGAGAGTGACCAGTTGAGCGCGCCGCTGATGAGCCTGCTGGCCAAGCGCGCATCCATTGTCGGCGCGGCCGTGGGCCCGCGCCGCGCCTTTGAAGACCTGATCCGCATGGTGGATCGACACACCCTTGCCCCGGTGATCGACCACACCTACCGGTTTACCGAGGTGCCTCAAGCCTTCGCTCATTTGCAGCGTGGCGCTTTCGGCAAAGTGGTGATCGAGGTCAGCCCGTGATCTACCTCATTCTTGGGTTGTTCGGCCTGTACACGTTGGAATTTGGCGTGGTGGGCATTTTGCCGATGATCGTCGAGCGTTTCGGTATCAGCGTGTCCCAGGCGGGGTGGTTGATGGGCTTGTTTGCGTTGATCGTCGCGGTGCTGGGGCCGTTCCTGGTGTTGCTGGCCTCGCGGCTGGCGCGCAAGAAGATCCTGGTGGGGGCATTGCTGGGGTTCTCGGTGTGCAGTGTGTTGTCGGCGTACGCGCCGAACTTCGAAACGCTGATGGCGCTGCGCGTGATCCCGGCCATGCTGCACCCGGTGTTTTTTGCTGCGGCATTTTCCACGGCGGTCTCGCTGTACCCCAAGGAGCGCGCGGCCCATGCCACGGCCCTGGCGGTAGTGGGTACCACCCTCGGGCTGGTGCTGGGCGTGCCGTTGACTACCTGGGTGGGCGCGCGTATTTCCTATGAAGCCTCGTTCTATTTTTGTGCACTGGCGACGGCAGTGGCGGCGTTGGGTGTGTGGATCAAACTGCCCGATCATGCGCGCGCGACGCCGTTGAGTTTCGGCAAGCAACTGGCCGTGCTGCGCAGCCTCTCGGTGTGGCTGGCGATCATTGCCACCGTGCTGGTCTTTAGCACGATGTTTTCGGTGTACAGCTACGCCGCCGAATATCTCAAGACCCAGGTCGGCATGGACGGCCAGACCATCAGCCTGATGCTGGTGATCTTTGGCATCGGCGGCGTGGTCGGTAATCTGCTGGTGGGGCGTGTGCTCAGTCGACACCTGGTGGTGACCGCCGTGGGGTATCCGGTGGTGTTGGCGGCGGCATACCTGGTGTTGTATGGGTTTGGCAGCCTGTCGTGGGGGTCGATGAGTGTGATCGTGTTGCTCTGGGGTGCGGCCCACACCTGCGGCCTGGTCGTCACGCAAGTCTGGCTCACGTCTTCGGCACCCCAGGCGCATGAGTTCGCGACCAGCCTTTACGTGTCGTCGGCAAATGCCGGCGTGGTGATCGGCGCGTCCATGGGCGGTCTGTTCATCAATGCTTTCGGCACCACCGGGGTGATTGGCTGCGGGTTGGTCTTTGCCGTGTTGTCGCTGCTGGTGATCGCCTGGAAGGCCCTGGCATTCGGTGGTGCCAAGGGCCTGCCTGCACGGGCGTGATCAGCGCAAGGTATACCCGCCGTCCACCACCCAGTCCTGGCCGAATACGCTGCGTGCGCCTTGGCTCAGCTGGAACAGGATCACATCGGCCACCGCGCCGGGCTCCAGGAACTGCCCGTCGAGCAGCCGTGCGTTGACGGTCTTCGCCACGGAACCGAGTGACTCGTCATTGAGCCCCAGCGTGCTCCAGATCGGGGTGGCGGTCGGGCCGGGCGAGACCATGTTCAGCCGAATGCCGTGGGGCGCCAGCTCCACCGCAAGGGTGCGAACCTGGGCCCGCAACGCGGCTTTTGAGGCAATGTAGGCGGCCAATCCGGGAAAGGTCACTTGCTCCAGGAACGTCCCGATGAACACGACCGACGCCTGCGCTGCCAACTGCCCGCGCAGGCTGCCCAGGGTGTTCAGCGCGCCGGCCCCGTTGACCGCCCATTGTCGGTCAAACGCCGCCAGGTCGAGCCCGTCGGCCAGCTGTGCAATCCCCGCGTTTGGCACCAGGCAATCCACGGGGCCGATCGATGCTGCCAATTGCGCCAGTCGTGCCAGGTCGGCAGCCTTGGTCACATCCCCGCTGAGCCACGACAACTGCTCGCCAAACGTCTCGGCCAGCTCGCCGAGCCCACCCCATTGACGCGACATCGCTACCACCTTCGCACCGCGTTCGAGCAGGCGCTGGGTCACGGCCAGGCCGATACCGGAACTGGCGCCGGTGACGACGGCAAGGCGTTGGTTGAATTCATTGCTCATGGTGATCTCTCTGTGAGTGTCGAAGATTCACTTCACACCCATCAGGAACCATGCCAGCTAATAACTTTATATAAATCAATCAGATAGTATGAATAAGGTCATTTTGACTGCAGAGTTTTGTAGTCGCAATGACGAGCTGTAGTCGTTATGACTCGACAACGCTGAGAGGCACGCGGGTTTTCAGCACGGCCTTATGGTCGGCGAGCACTTCCGGCAGAGAGCTGCGCAGGTATTCCACCCAGGTCTTGATCTTGGCATCCAGGTAATGCCGGGAAGGGTAAATGGCGTACAGGCTGAGTTCTTCCAGGCGGTAGTCGGGCAGTACGCGGACCAGGCTGCCGCTGCGCAAGCCCTTGATCGCGGCGTGCACCGGCAGAATGCCGATACCCATGTCATTGCTGATCGCGGTCTTCATCGCGTCGACCGAGTCCACCAGGAACGGCGAGTGGGTGATGATGACGTTTTCCTTGCCGTTGGGACCGTCGAACGTCCAGTCCTCCAGGGGGATCACGGGGCTGACCAGACGCAGGCAGGCGTGGTCGAGCAGGTCCTTGGGAACTTGCGCGATGCCATGATTCTTCACGTAGGAGGGCGATGCGCAGACGATGCTGTAGGTCGTCCCGAGTTTTTGCGAAACATGGCTGGAGTCCGGCAGGTCAATGGCCAGCACGATGGACACGTCGAAACCTTCGTGCACCAGGTCGGGCATACGGTTGCTCATGCTCAGGTTGAAGGTCACGTCCGGATAGTGTTGGCGGTAACGGGCGATGGCGTCCACGACGTAATGCTGGCCGATGCCCGTCATCGAATGCACCTTGAGCTGGCCGATAGGACGGGTGTGGGCATCGCCGGCTTCCACTTCGGCTTCTTCGATCGAATGCAGGATCTGCTCGCACCGCAGCAGGTAGCGTTGCCCGGATTCGGTGAGGGCAATGCGGCGCGTGGTGCGATTGAACAGGCGCGTGCGCAGGTGGGCCTCCAGGTTGGAGATCGAGCGCGAAACGTGGGTGGTGTTGGTCTTCAGGCGCAAGGCCGCGCTGGTGAAACTGCCGGCTTCGGCGACGCAACGGAAGATGCGCATGTTCTGCAGAATGTCCATCGGGGCTTACCAGGGATGACGAGTTTTTCCAGTGTGACATGAAGACGCTGGGCGCTGTAAACGCTATTTATTGTGGAGTTTTGCGTAACAGTCATTCACGTTCTGGATGACTTACCGACCCTGGCACAACTGCCTAAAGTCGCCGGCCTTGTGTGCCAGCCAGCTTGTCGGGAGTCGTCTTTTCGTGCCATCACTCACTGATTTTTCGCGCTGGCTGACAGCGCTGCCCTGGCGTCGGGGTTTCCTGGAATGGGCGCGCACCGATGGGGTGATGTGGGTCTACCTGTTCAAGGTGCTGATCGCGTCGTACCTCGCGCTGTGGCTGGCGATGCGCCTGGAATTGCCGCAGCCCAGCACCGCGATTACCACGGTGTTTATCGTGATGCAGCCGTTCAGCGGGCATGTCCTGGCCAAGAGCGTTTATCGCGTAATCGGCACCCTGGTGGGGTCGGCGTTCATGGTGCTGTTGATGGCCCTGTTTGCCCAAAGCACCGAGCTGTTCCTGAGTGGCCTGGCGTTGTGGGTGGGCGTGTGTTCGTGTGGTGCGGCGCGCAATCGTCACTTTCGTGCCTATGGGTTTGTGTTGGCGGGGTACACGGCGGTCATGGTCGGCTTGCCGGTGGTGGGGCACCCGGAGCAGGTGTTCATGGCGGCGGTCTGGCGCGTGCTGGAAATTACCCTCGGCGTGCTGTGCGCCACCTTGGTCAGCGCAACGCTGTTGCCCAATACGGCAGGCGCCGCCCTGCGCAATACCCTCTATCAGCGCTTCGGCCGCTTCGCCGCATTTGTGCTGAGTGGGCTGCGCGGCAGCCACGATCAGGCGGCATTCGAGGCCACCAACCTGCGCTTCATTGCCGAAGCGGTGGGCCTGGAAGGGTTGCGCAGCGTCAGCGTGTTCGAAGACCCTGCACTGCGCCGACGCAAGGGCCGGCTTGATCGCCTCAATGTCGAGTTCATGTCCATCACCACACGCTTCAATGCCCTGCATCAGTTGCTGGACCGCTTGCAGGTGCGCGGTGCCACGGCAGTGCTGAACGCCGTCGACCCAGGCCTGGTTGCGTTGGTCAAGGTGCTGGAACCGTTCGCCGGCCAGGTACTGACGGACCTGGATGCGGCGCACCTGTCGGCACGGCTGCAACGCTACACGCAGGGGTTGCCGATGCAGATCCGTCACCTGCGCGCCGAGCTGTTGCGCGCCCATCCCCACGCCGACGATTGGCTGGACTTTCACACAGCGTGCGAGCTGCTCTATCGCTTCGCCGACGAGTTGCACCGCTACGCCAAGACCCATGCATCCCTGGCCGACCATCACCCCGTGCGTGAGCGCTGGGCCGAGCCTTTCCAACCCCAGACCAATTGGCTGGCGGCGGTGGCGGCAGGCCTGCGTGCAGGGCTGGTATTGCTGGTGTTGTGCGCCCTGTGGATCGCCACCGCCTGGCCCAGCGGCGCGGCAATGACCCTGGTGTCTGCGCTGACGGTGGGGCTGTCGGCATTCTCCACCAACCCCCGGCGGATGTCGTTCCAGATTGCCTGCGGGACGCTGGCAGCGGCGGTGATCGGCATTTTCGAAGTGTTCTTCGTCTACCCGCAGATCGATGGGTTCCCCTTGCTGTGCCTGGTGATTGCGCCGGTGATCATGCTCGGTTCGTTTCTGCTGGCCAAGCCGCAATGGGCGGGCTACGGCCTGGGCATGCTGGTGTTTTTCGGCACCAGTTCGATACCCGGCAACCCCACGCTCTACAACCCTTATGGCCTGATCAACGACTACCTCGCCATGGTGTTTGGCATGCTGGTGTGCGCGGCAGCCGGGGCGATCATCCTGCCGCCCAACAGTCCGTGGTTGTGGCGTCGGCTGGAACAGGACCTGCGCCGCCGCGTCGTGTTCGCCATCAACGCGCCTTTGCCGGCGCTGGGCTCAGGCTTCGAAAGCGGCACGCGTGATCTCTTGAACCAGGCCCATGGCTTGTCGGCCGGCCAGCCCCAGGTGCAACACCGCCTGCTGCGCTGGACCTTTGTGGTGCTGGACGTGGGCCACGCGATTATCGAACTGCGCCGCGAGCAGGCGCAGCTGCCGACGCTGGCCTGCTACGCCGAGTCCACCGCTTGGCGCCAAGCGGTACGTGCCATGGGGCGGGCGTTGGTTCGCCTGTTCCTGAAGCCGGAGCATAAGCCATGGCGGCGAGCATTGGCCGCCGTGGAACAGGCGATCGAGTGTGTGCAGCACAGCGTAGAACCCTTCGAGGCACACTTCGAAACCTCGGCGTTGCGCCGGGTGGAAAGTTATCTGCACTTCATCCGCACCTCGCTGCTGGATACGCGCTCACCGTTTGCCGGATTGTTACCCAAACTGAAAAAGTGATTGGCAGTTTTGCCGGCTTTTTCCCTGTGCCCCAACCCTATACCGTGCGCGCTCCCGCTGAATGCCGCAGCACCTGGCCGACAAAAAAACAGGGCGCCGGCGGGATCGCCTCAATCACTTCTCGGAGCCTTCATGAACCACAAGACTTGCCTGGCGCTCGCCGTCTCCCTCGGCGCCGCGCAGCAGGCGGCTGCGTCGGGTTTTATCGACGACAGCAAAGCCAGCCTCGACCTGCGCAATTTCTATTACAACCAGGACACCCGCAACGCCAAGGCCGCCTCGGACAAGGAGTGGGGCCAGGCCTTCATGTTCAATTACCAGTCGGGTTTCACCGAGGGCACGGTCGGCCTGGGCGTGGATCTGCAAGAATGGTACGGCTTGCGCCTGGACGCTTCGGGCCGGGCGGGCAAGGCCGGCGCAGACAACACCCCCGGCAGCGTCTTCCCGCTGGACGATGGCAAGGCTGCCCATGACTTCAGCAAGACCGGCGTCACCGGCAAGATGCGGATCGCCCAGACCCAACTCAAGGCCGGCAGCCTGATGCCCAAGCTGCCCATCCTGACCACCGAAGACGGTCGCCTGTTGCCCCAGACCTTCCGGGGGTATCAAGTGGAGTCCAGGGACTTCAAGGACGTCAACCTGATTGCCGGCAAGATCGAGCAGGTGATGGACCGTAACTCCAGCAATGGCCAAGGCCTGTCGATTGCCGGTGCCAACGACCCCATCAAAGGCAAGGCGAGCAACCAGTTCTATTACGGCGGCGTGGACTACGCCGTCAGCAAGCAGTTGCAGGTGCAGTACTACTACGCGAGCCTCGAGAACTTTTACCAGCAGCATTTCCTCGGTTTGGTGCACAACTGGCAACTGCCGGTGGGCCAACTCAAGAGCGACCTGCGGTATTTCTACAGCACCGCCGACGGCAAGAATGGCAGCGCTGCCGGGCGCGGCGAAGGTTACGTCAGCTCGGGTTACTACGGTCCGGGCGTCAATGCGGGCAAGGTCGACAACCGCCTGTGGAGCGCGATGTTCACCTATGCCTTGAGTGGGCACTCGCTGAGCCTCGGCTACCAGAAAACCAGCGGGCAAAGTGACTTCCCGCACATCAACCAGGGCCAGGGCCGCTCCCTGTACCTGATCACCAATTCCCAGTCGCTGAAGTTCGTGAATGCCGGTGAACAGGCCACCGTTGGCAGCTACGCCTATGACTTTGCCAGCCTTGGCGTGCCGGGGCTGCGCTCCAGCGTGACCTACCTGCACGGCAGCCATATCCGCACCGCGAGCCGCGACAATAGTGAATGGGAGCGCGACTTGCGCCTGGATTACGTGATCCCCACCGGCACCTTGAAAGGTCTGGGATTTACCTGGCGCAGCGCGGTAACGACACGGCCGACAAGGACGAGACACGGTTGATCGTCAGCTACAGCATCCCGTTGCTCTAGCGCAGTGGAGTAGGCAAAAAGCGTGGGATTGGACCTGGGTTTCCCGCGGGCCAGCCCGTAGGGTCGCGAGGGAAAATCCATGAGTAAGGACGTTGTCATGTCACGCGTACAAAAGCTCACCCACACCCGGCTCGAATGGCTCTGGCTGCTGCCATTCGCTGCCGCGCTCTATTACCCCTGGGCGCTGCAATGGAGCAACCAGGCCCATGTCGCCGAGGCTGGCGCGCCGGTGACGCTGGCGTTGATGTTGAGTGCCTATGCGGTGCCGGTGCTGGCGTTCTACTGCGTTTTCGTCACAGGCATACAGCCGGTGATGACGGCACGGGTGGTACTTGCACGGCGCCTGGCCTGCCTGGCGGTGGCCGCGCCGCCGGCCTACACGTTGATGGGCGTGTTGTTGTACTTGATGAAGATCAATGGCCATGACCTCTGGGTGTGGAGCGGCCTGTGGCTGGCGTTGATCGCCTACTTCTCGATGGTGTCGAGCACATTGCCGAGCATTGATTTCAGTCGGCACGCGCGTACCTACGTCAAGCTGCGGGTTGCCCATGGCATTGCGTCGGTGGCGATCCTGCTGGTGTTCCTGGCGCCGCATCTGTTCAACCATCTGTTCGGCGTGCTGGGCAGCGATGCGCATCGGGCGGTGATGGAGGTGTTGCGCGGGGTCTACCGCAATGGCTGGCTGGAACCGATCATCATTGTCACGTTCTTCTTCCAGATACTCAGCGGCCTGGTGCTGATCCGCCCCAGGACCCAGCAGCGCGCCGACCTGCTGGATGCCTTGCAGACGGCCTCCGGCGCTTACCTGGCGCTGTTTATCGCCTCTCATATCAACTCAGTGTTCACCCTGGCACGCTACTTCGGCACCGACACCGATTACGCCTGGGCCGTGGCCGAACCGGTGGGCTTGCTGGCCGATGCCTGGAGCATCCGCCTGGTGCCGCATTACTCCCTGGCGGTGTTCCTGCTGATCGCGCACCTGGCCTGCGGTTTGCGCGGGGTACTGCGCAACCATGGGGTGAGCGAAACACGTTGCGCGACCTTGACCTGGACGGTGATCGGGATCGGTGCGCTGGCGACACTGGTCATTACCGCCGGCATGCTCGGCGTGCGCGTTTAGCTTGATCGGCATCAAGGTTTGGCAGCGTCAGGCCGACCACACTGGAGCCTCGACGCGACCTGCGAGGCCACCATGCTTTACCTGCTGTTTCTGCTGGCCCATCTGTTCGCCGCTCTTTTTCGGCAACTACCTGAGCGCCAAGGGCCAGGAACTGGCGGACAACCCCCATGCCGCCATGACGTTTTTCTGGTCGGGCCTGGAGCGTCAGGTGCGCATCGAAGGTCCGGTGGTGAAGGCCGCTGCCGAGCTGTCGGACGACTATTTCGACGCACGCCCGGCCGCCAGCCAGTTGGGCAGCTGGGCCTCGCCCCAAAGCCAACCCTTGGCCCATCGCAACGAGTTGGAAGGACGCCTGCGTGAGGTCACCGAGCGTTTCGCCGGTCGACAACCGCATCGGCCCGACTATTGGGGTGGCTACTGCCTGCAACCCCGGCAAGCAATCCGAGCACACGGAGCGCGTGCATTTCACTGAAGCCGCCGCTGCGGCCGGGCGCCAATGAGTCGAGCGCTGCGGGTCGGGAGCCTGGTGCCCCTGACCACCCTCGACTACCCCGGCATGCTCGCCAGCGGCGTGGAGTATGAATGCCGCACCACCGTGCATTGGCACCTGATCGACCCAGCGCGCCTGTTGCTCCTGGCCCAACGTTTGCAAGCCCGTGGCGTGCAGCGCTTCGTCGTGCAGAGGGTGCGCACCGCCAGCATGCTCGACGCGCAACTGCCGAGTGCCCCGGTACAGGTCGCATTGCCGGAGCTGTGGGGCCGTCTGCGCGAGTTGTTTCCCGTTTTTGTATTGCGAGGGTGACCCGCACCCTCAGCCGGTTTTTATCGATGCTGCCCATGGTGGGCAGGCTTTCATCAAGGAATGTTCAGAATGAAGCAGTTAACCACGGCACAACGCATTGTCATCGGTTTCGCGATTGCGCCGCTGGCCCTGGTCGGTTTGGTGTTCTACGCCTTGCACGACCTGGCGACCCTCAAGCAACAATCCGAGCAGATTGTGCAGCAGGACTGGCCCAAAATCGCCCCGATCATGGTGATCGCCACCGGCGTGCGCGATAACGGCCGCAACACCCGCGACCTGCTGATTGACCAGGAAAACCAGCAGGCCCAGGACGCCATTGGCACCACTCGGCAGCGCATCACCCAGGCGTTCGCCACCCTAGAACCGCTGCTCGATACCGCTGAAGGCAAGGCAGCCTACGCGACCTTGAAGGCCCATCGTGAAACCTATGTGGCGGCGTTCACGCAGGTGCAGGCGCTGATCAAGCAAGGCGCCCGCGAGCAGGGCCTGGCCCAGCTGAAGCAGCAGGTGGTGCCGGCCGAGCTTGAAGTGTTCAAGAGCCTGGACGCGTTGATGGCCATGCAAGGGCGTTTGTTCGCCGAGCGTGAGCAGGCCGCGCAGGCGCTGTACGACGACGCCCGACGCAACATGATCGGGCTGCTTTTGCTGTGCGTGGCGTTGGTGGTGACTGCCGCCGTGATCGTCACCCGCAGCGTGATCCGTCCTTTGGGCGGCGAGCCGGACGAAGCCGCGCGCGTGTTGAGCCATATCGCCCAGGGCGACCTGACCATCAACGTGCCGGTGGGCAACAGCGCCGAGGGCAGTGTGATGCGCAACCTGCATCAGATGCAGCAGAACCTCAACCAGATGGTGCGCCACATCGCGGCATCGGTGGACGGCGTGGCCAGTTCCTCCGAGGAACTCAGCGCGGTGAGCAGCCAGACCAGCAGTAGCTTGCAGTCCCAGGGTCATGAAATCGAACAGGCGGCGACGGCGGTGAATGAAATGACCGCCGCCGTGGATGAAGTCGCGCGCAACGCCGTGAGCACCAGCGAGGCCTCACGCCTGTCGGAACAGACCGCCCAGCGCGGCCGTGCCCAGGTGCAGGAAACCGTGGCGTCGATCAACACCTTGGCCACCGGTGTTGTGGAAACCTCCGAGCGCATCCAGCAACTGGCGGGTCGCGTGCAAGACATCAGTAGCGTGTTGGAAGTGATCCGCAGCATTGCCGACCAGACCAACCTGCTGGCCCTCAATGCCGCCATCGAAGCGGCCCGTGCTGGCGATGCCGGACGCGGCTTTGCGGTGGTCGCCGATGAGGTGCGCGCGTTGGCCCATCGCACCCAGGCGTCGACCCAGGAGATTGAGCAGATGATCGGCAACATCCGCCAGGACACCGAGCACGCAGTTGCGGCCATGCACAGCAGCAGCGAGCGCGTACAGGCGACCCTTGGCGTGGCACAGCGTTCGGGTGAAGCCTTGGATGAGATCACGCGGTCTATTTCGCAGATCAACGAGCGCAACATGATGATCGCCAGCGCCACCGAGGAACAGGCCCTGGTGGCGCGCGAAGTGGATCGCAACCTGGTGGGCATTCGCAACTTGTCGCAGCAGGTGCTGCAAGGGGCGTTGCATACCGAGACGGCGGGGCATGACCTGGCGGGCATGGCGGGGGCGCTGCACCAGACGGTGGCGCGGTTCAAGGTTTAGCCTGAAGCGGGCGCCGAAACAGTGCGGACTGTGGGTTTGATTTCAGTCAAGTCCACAGCCGCGCGTCAGCAGTAGGGTGGGGGCTCTGTCCGGAGTAAGGATCACAGCCATGGCCAAGCCTTTTCCGCTGCACCCCAAACACCCCGAACGCATCTGCTGGGGCTGCGACCGCTACTGTGGCGCGGCCGACCTGGCTTGCGGCAACGGCGCCGACCGCACCATGCACCCCGCTGAGATGCTCGGTAATGATTGGTACGAACACGGCGACTGGGGGCTTGCGCCTGAGCCGCCGGTGAAGGATGAGTCGTCAACTGCCTGAGCGGGGTTTTTGCTGAGTTTCTTTTTGCTGGCGGTCGGCAGGTTTAGCCGGCTTGCTCGGTTGCTTTTCAGTTTCCTTAGTTTTCTTGTCGCTGTCGGCGGGGCTGCTGGGGTAGGTTCCCGGCGGCAGTGCTGAACCGGCAGCGCTGTCGCTACTCAACGCGCTCGCAGCCGGCTCGGGGTTATCGCCAAATGCGGCGAAGGCGGGGCCGGCGAGCAGGGCTGACAGGCCGACGACTATGAGTAAAGTCCTTTGGGGCAACCAGGTCTTCATGACGCAATCCCCTATCGTGATGCATCAAGAGCCTGGCTTTCCTCCAGGCTCGGGTCATGCCTCGATCAGGCCGCCATGGGCTTGGTCGACTGCAATTTTTTATGCGCCGCTTTCATCGCTTCCATTTCAGCGCCCAACTCTTCAAGCAGGGCTTTGCCCAGCAGTTTTTTAGCCTGCGGGAACATCTCGGTTTCTTCTTCCTCGATGTGGTGTTCGAGCAGCTCCTTGACCACTTTGACCCGACCGGAAAACTCCGTAGTCGAAGGTTCGGTCTGCTTCAGGTCCGGCAGTACTAAGGAATCGACAGTGCGGTGCTCCTCTTTGGCCTCGTGATACATGATGTCCTGCTCCTTGCCGCCGGCTTTCCTGAACGCCGGGTAGAGGATTTCTTCTTCGAGCTTGGTGTGCAGGCTTATTTCTGCTTCCAGCTTGGCCAACAACTCAGTGCGTTTTTTGACCCCGCGTTCGGTGGACTCACTCAATTGGGTCAATAGGGTCTTCACGCGTTCGTGGTCGGCTTTGAGCAGGTCAATGGCGTTCATGGATGACACCTCACGGGAATAATCAGGGCATGTCGAAATGCATACCTCGTTCCGTACTCTGTTGCATCAGTTGTACCAACTTGGGCTATTTTTAATTTATCAATTAATTCAATGGCCTACGATAATCTGAAGGTGAAGCGTGTCGTGCAGGTTGCATGATGTTGTCTGTGACACGTTGCATTCCACAACCCGAATCAGTTGACGCAAATTTTAATGAACCCTCGCAGCCATCGCTTGACCTAATGCATACGACCTAGGAGGTGAAGCATGGAAATTCAATACATCTGGATCGGGCTGGCGGTGATTCTGCTGCTCTTGGAACTCTGGGCCATCAACATCGTACTGCGCAGCACGGGGGGCTGGGAGTCGAAAGGATTGTGGCTGGTCATTCTGATTTTTGTGCCGTTGTTTGGGCTTATCGCCTGGGCGATGTTCGGGCCCAAACGCGAGATGCCCGAGCAGCGTAAAAGTTGAGTCGGGCCTGAACAGACAACAGGCGCCATTGCGGCGCCTGTTTTCTTTCTGCTCAGAGTCAGCCGGCGACAGCTTTGGCGATGGCCTCGCTGAACGCTGACAAATCGTCCGGTGTACGCGACGTTATCAACGTCCAACCATTGGCCTGGCATTCCTTGACCTCGGCATCGACCCAGCCTGCGGCACCCGCATTTTCCAAGTCGATACGTACGCTTTTATAGGAGGTCAGGGTCTTGCCCTTGATCACACCGGCATCGATCAATGCCCACGGGCCGTGACAGATTGCCGCCACGATTTTACCCGCTTTGACGAACTCATTGATTAACGTGAGCGCCGCTGCATCCTGGCGCAAGGTATCCGCGTTAACAGTGCCGCCGGGGATCACCAGTGCATCGAACTCACTGCCCGATAGCTCGGACAGCTTCGCATCGGACTCAACTGTTGTGTCCTTTTCGGTGTCGCCGACGAAGGTCTGGGTGGTGCCGCCTTTGCTGGAGCCATGGGTTACCGTTGCGCCAAATCCACGCAAGGCTTCCAGGGGTTTGAGCAGTTCATCGCGCTCGATACCGGTGTTGGATGTGATGACCAGAATCTTCTTGCCGTTAAGGTTTGTACTCATGATCGAGTGTCTCCTGATGGGGATGCGAAGGATGGGATATGGGAAAGTTGATCCGGCCCGGGCGGCAAAGGTTTAAATTAATTTGCGCTTATTTCCTGGGCGGTTGGCGCGGCCAATTTCCTTGAACTATCCAAGGCGGGTGGCTTCTGTTGCACAGGTGCCCGACATTTTTGCGGGCATTCACTGATTGGAGAAACACCATGACTGCCGATAAGACCCCAGCACCCATCAGTTCCGAAGAAGCTCAGCAGGGCACTGATAAAGCCACAAAAGGCCAGACCCTGGAACGTCCAAATCCCAATACCGAAACCGTCGACAAAGTGCTGACGCCCACCTCGATCAAGGACACCGAGCGCCAGACCGATGCCATCAATGAACAGGCCGCTAAGGCCGAGCGCAAGCTGGACCACTGATCGTGGCTCGTTCTATCACCGCGTCGGAGTTGGGCATCGAGCTCAAACCCGACGATGATGGCGGCCTCTTCAAGTGGTTTATCGCCAGCTTCCTGATGGGCAAGCGCATCCAGGCTCCGATTGCCGCACAGGCCTACAAGGTGATCGTTGAAGAGCAGGGCCGCGACACGGCGCGCAAGCTGCAGCACTGCACATCGCGTGAGTTGGTCGCCATGCTCGGACGCGCGCGTTATGTGCGCTATGACGAAACCACCGCACAACGTTTGCTCGACCTCAGTGCCAAGTTGAATGCTGAGTACGCAGGCAAGATCACCCACATGCGTAGAGCCAGTGATGACCGTCAGGCCTTCGAAAAACGCCTAGGGGAATTCGACGGTGTAGGGCCCAAGACCATTGAGATTTTCATGCGCGATGCCGCCAAGGTGCTGTTCTAATCAGCACTTAGACTTCCACCCGGAATACTTCCAATCCCAGCTGCTCATACGCTTCCACACTCGGCACATGCCACTCCGTGATCAACGTGTGAATGCGACTGCATGGTGCCACCACAAAAGGCTCCACGGCACCGAGTTTGTCGGCCATGGTCACCGCTACCACATGGGAGGCGCTGTCGAGCAGTGCCTGCTTGACCGCCACTTCATCAAAATGCAGCGAGCTGATGCCCACTTGCGGGTGCAGCGCGCAGACGCCGGTAAACAGCAGGTCGGCCTTGATGCCCTGGATCATTCGCACGGTTTCATGGCCGCTGGTGGACAGCGTCGCTGGGTTGAGTTGGCCGCCGGTGAGGATGACTTTCACGTCAGGATGGTCGGCCAAAGCGATGGCGATCATCGGTGATGTCGTGACCACGGTGAGGCGGATCGAGCGCGGCAATGACTGGGCAATCTGCAGCGTGGTCGAGCCGGAATCGAACAGTACGATTTGCCCATCTTCCACACGGTCTGCCGCCAGCCGGGCGAGGTGACGCTTGGCCTCATTGGTCTCGCCGACGCGGGTGAAAAAGTCTTTGCCGGTGTCCTTGGGCCGGGGCAGGGCGCCACCGTGGACGCGTTGCAACAGCCCGGCGGCGGCGAGTTCGCCGAGGTCGCGGCGGATGGTGTCCTGGGACACGGCAAAGTGTTCCACCAGTTCCGAGGCGGTGACTTTACCGTCGCGCTCCAGCAGCAACAGGATCTTCTGTTTGCGCAAAGAAGGCAGGTCGATGTCTTGATGAGTGTTGTGCATGTTTGTGCGTTTTTCTGCGGGTTTGTGCGAGATTAGCCGTGCAGCTATCTAAACGCAATGGCTGGTTGCGCAGTCGATGGGCGGTTACTCTCAGCATTCAGTTCAGGGAGAGGTGACCTAGATGCCGTTGATCACAACCATCGAAGATTTACGCAAGCTCGCGCAAAAACGTGTCCCACGGATGTTCTACGACTACGCCGATTCCGGCTCCTGGACTGAGAGCACCTACCGGGCAAATGAAAGCGATTTTGCCAGCATCAAGTTCCGCCAGCGGGTGGCGCGCAACATTGATCAACGCTCGATCCGCGCCACGATGATCGGCCAGGAGATGGCTATGCCGGTGGCACTGGCGCCTACCGGATTGGCCGGGATGCAGCACGCCGATGGCGAGATTCTGACCGCGCGCGCCGCCGCAGCATTTGGCCTGCGTTACACCTTGTCGACCATGAGTATCTGCTCCCTGGAAGACATCGCCGAGCACGTCGGCCAGCCGTTCTGGTTCCAGCTCTATGTGATGCGCGACCGCGCCTTTATCGAACAGTTGATCGAGCGCGCCAAGGCTGCCGGTGTGGATGCCCTGGTGCTGACCCTCGACCTGCAGATCCTCGGCCAGCGCCACAAGGATTTGATCAATGGCCTGTCGGCGCCACCGAAACTGACCTTGCCGAATATCCTCAACATGGCGACCAAGCCACGCTGGGTGATGGGCATGCTCGGCACTAAACGCCGCGGTTTTGGCAATATCGTCGGGCACGTGAACGGCGTGGCAGACATGAGTTCGCTGTCGTCCTGGACCGCCCAGCAATTCGACCCGCGCCTGAGCTGGGACGATGTGGAATGGATCAAGAAGTGCTGGGGCGGCAAGTTGATCATCAAGGGCATCCTCGATGTGGAGGATGCACGCCTGGCCGCGAATGCCGGCGCCGACGCACTGGTGGTGAGCAACCACGGCGGTCGTCAACTGGACGGTGCGCCTTCGAGCATCAGCCAGTTACCGGCGATTGTCGAAGCGGTGGGCGAGCGCATTGAGGTGTGGCTAGACGGTGGCATTCGTTCCGGCCAGGACGTGCTCAAGGCGATGGCATTGGGCGCCAAGGGCACCATGATCGGCCGCCCGCATTTGTATGGTCTGGGCGCGTTGGGCGAGGCGGGTGTGACCAAGGCGCTTGAGATCATCGCCCGTGAGTTGGACGTGTCGATGGCCTTGTGTGGGTATAACGATATACGCGATGTGAATCGCGAGATTTTGTTGCCGGGTACATTTCCTGAAAAGGTTTGCTGAGCAAAAAAAACGTAAAAATATAAAAAGAGTTGTCCACGAAAACCGTGGGTATCTCTGTGGATAACTTTGCGAAGCCCCGGCAGGGTTGGCGATTTCGGCAGAGGTTATTATTTGATCAACTTCTGTTTTGGCCCAGCATGGGCAGGGTTTGCGCTTGACACGCAAGCGCGAACCCAGTGCCGAAATACGCTTTTACGAGTCGCCGCTGCGACCTGTGGAGTGTGTGACTACCTGCGCCGGCATCTTCGCTTGCATCAGTTTGTCCAGCGCCTGGCCATAACTGCGACCGGCCAGGCTCATGCTGTTGTTATGGCTGGCACCGGGCACCATTAACAGCCGCTTGGGTTCCTGGGCGGCTTCAAACAAGTGCTGGCTGAAACGCGGCGGCACATAACGATCATCCAGGCCATGCACCACCAGCAGCGGCATATGGATATCGGCAATCTTGTCGATGGAATCGAATTTCTGCGACAGCAACCAGCGCACCGGCAATGAGGTGTTCGCCACGGCCGTGGCCACATCCGCCAGCGACGTGAAGGTGGATTCGATCACCAGCCCGCGCACCGGCAGCGGTGTTTGCCTGCCCAACTCGGCAGCCAGGTCGATGGCCACTGCGCCGCCGAGTGAGTGCCCGTAGATCAGGCGTTTATTCGGGTCCGGTTGCAGCACCTGGAAACGCTCCCAGGCGATGCGCGCGTCTTCATAAACGGTGGTTTCCGACGGCAGCTCGCCGTGGCTCTGGCCGAAGCCGCGATAGTCGATAGCCAGTACCGAATAACCCAGGGCGTGCAGTTGCTCGATGCGAAACAGTTGCCCGGTCAGGTTCCAGCGTACGCCGTGCAGGTAGAGGATGGCGGGCGCGTCTTTCTTGTCCGCCGGGTACCACCAGCCATGGATATTCTGTCCGGCTTTGAAACTGGCCGGCTTGAGTTCGAATTCCTGCACTGCCTTGGGCAAGCCGCTGTACCAACTGGCGGTGCCCGGCTCGATGCGAAACACCAGCTCGCGCTCCTTGTGTTGCAGCACAGCACAGCCTACCGGCAGGCCGACGATCAACAACGCCATGCACACCAGGGGAAACCAGCGCAGGCTCAGGCGCGAGAAGAAACGAGAGGACATGAAGGTTCCAGGAAAAAGGTGAAGCAGGGGTTTTACCAGATGGCCCAATCGGGCAGGAATTAATTCGACAGCCGTCAACGGGGATTGCTTGCAAAGTATTACAGCATTGAACAAGGCGCGCCGAGGTTGTTAGGGTGGGCGGCCCGAACAGGAGAGCAAGCACATGGATTTCACAGGCAAAACCGCACTCGTCACCGGCGGCGCACGCGGGTTGGGGCTCAGTTACGCACGGGCTTTGGCCCTGGGCGGCGCACGGGTGGTGATCAGCGATATCGGTGCCGACAATGCCGGCGCGGGCAGCGATGCCTCGGTGGTCCAGGCTGCGGCAGAAACCCTGCAGGCCGACGGCTTGAACGTGCTCGGCCATGGGGGTGACTTGTCCACGAACGCGGGCTGCGAGCAACTGATCGCGTACGCCATCGAGGCCTTCGGCCAACTCGACATCTTGATTCACAACGCCGGCTGGGTCGGTTACCAGGCCATCGCCGACCTCGACGCCGCGTTCCTGCAACGCGCCATGGACATCAACCTCTACGCACCGCTATGGCTGTGCAAGCACGCCTGGCCGCACCTGCTGCGCTCATCTGCACCGCGCATCATCCTCACCACCTCCGACCGTGCCATGTATGCGCAATATGAGCAGACCGGCCTGGTGGCCTACAGCGCGGGCAAGATGGCGCAACTGGGGATCATGAACGCGTTGAGCCATGAGGGCGTGGAGGCCGGGATCAAGGTCAATGCAATCTCGCCGGTCGCCAAGACGCGCATGTGGGGCGTGACCGAAGAACCGGATGAACTCAAGCCTGACTGGGTGACGCCGGGGGTGCTGTTCCTAGCCTCTGAGCAGTGCGAGGACACGGGTTATATCCTGCGCGCCAGCAACGGCCAATTCACGGCCACGCGCTTCACCGAAAACCCAGGGGTGGACTACCCGCGCAACTTGGCACGGATCAAAGCGGGCAGCGCCGAAGCAGTCGCCGCTGCCTGGAACAGCATCAAACAAACACAACCCTTTTCTTGAGAAGCCCGAGCATGGACCACAGCCCCGTTCGCATCACCGCCGAAGAAACCCTCTCGGAAAACTGGTACCTGCTGAAAAAATACAGCTTCGACCTGCGCCGCCGCGACGGCAGTTGGCAAGCCCAGACCCGCGAGGTGTACGACCGCGGCAATGGCGCGACCATCCTGCTGTACAACCGCGAGCAGCGCACAGTGTTATTGATCCGCCAGTTTCGCATGCCGACGTTCGTCAACGACTACCACGGCTACCTGATCGAAGCGGCAGCCGGCTTGCTCGACAACGCCAGCCCCGAAGAACGTATTCGCCTGGAAGCGGAAGAAGAAACCGGGTATCGCGTGAGGTATGTGGAGAAGATCTATGCGGCGTTCATGAGCCCGGGGTCGGTGACGGAGCGGATTCACTTTTTTATCGGTGAGTATCAGCCGGGGGATCGGGTGGGGAGCGGAGGCGGTTTGGAAGAGGAGGGTGAGGATATCGAGGTGTTGGAGCTGGGGTTCGAGCAGGCGCTGGGGATGGTGCAGAGTGGGGAGATTGTGGATGGGAAGACGATTATGTTGTTGCAGCATTTGGAATTGCGGATGTTGAGGGACGGCTGGTGAGTTCGTTTGTTGCTGGGTGAACACGATTACTGTAGTGAGCAGGCTTGCCCTGCGTTGGGCTGCGGAGCAGCCCTAATGCAGACCGTGCGAACTTACCTAAAAACATCCATCGCTTGGGCAGGGTCGCTTCAAGGTCCTGCGAGTAAGTTTGCTCGCCGCCAGTAGATTTTGTGAATGGTTAGCTTTTGTAAGATCTAGTTAAATTTTTCATGGTCTTGCGCCCCTAAAGATGCAAGCCATTTTTTATAAAAATCAACTTGTTCTTGTGGGTTGTTTGTTAGGTTGTTGTCTTCATAGTCAAATAGATGAACTATGTCGTCAAATGTGGCTTGCTTGCCTAGAGTTAATTCATATGCGACTAGCCCGGCGCTCATCTGGGAAGCCATTCTGGAGGGTGTGACATTTATTTTTGCTCCCTTGCATAAGAAAGTTATATGGGGGAATTCTGCTCTTACTTTTGCCAAGCAGATGTATATGTCTCTTCCATGATAGATTTTTCCAAAGTTGTTTGATTCTGAAAACGTCATCATGCATTTGGCTGGATCATATTTTACGGTCGTTTCAAGTTTTTTATTTTTGGAAATGACTAGTATTTTTTTACATTCCATCATCGTTCCGGTCCGAGTGAGGTAGACTCCGGTTGTTAAAGGCTTTGCAGAGACTCAGCCCATTCATTCCGGTAAGTGATCTGTTCATTGATATCGTTTGTGAGATCATTTTCTTCGTAATCGAATATGCGGACGAGTTTCGCGTCGGGTTCACCCATCGTTACCTCATAAGCAACTAACCCGCTTGACATCTGAGATGCCATTGCTGAAGGGTAAACACTCACCTTTGAGCCTTTGCATAAAAAAGCTATTTCACTAAACTCTCTTCTTAGTAATCCAAAGCATACATATATATCTATGTCGGAATATGTTTTTTGTGTGCCGTCAGCAAATGCTATAGACAAGGTTGATGTTGCTCTGTCGAGCTCAAGTGTAGCGGTCTCTCTTTGTGCGTTTTTGATTATGGTGATATCGAGTTTTTTCATTGGTTATTTTCTGTTTGGATTGATTAGTGAGTAGCCTTTGTCTGTTCCATCATCGTGGACGGGTGTGGCTCCTAGAATATCCTTAGTGTCTATCCGGTTTGGTATGGCAATTTCGCGTTCCTTTTTATAGTCGGATAAAACACCTAGCTCTTTGTTGACATCCCGACCCGGGATTTTCTTTAGGGTGTAAAGATAGCCTTCCTCAAACCCAAAGGATGTTGCGAACGTCAGCCCTTGTTCTCTTGATACTGATGTACTCACAAAATTGCTTGGTGGACTCGCATTGTTTTGCGAGTGTAAGTAGAGGTCAGTGCTTTTTCCTCTGCTCTCAAAGCCGGTTTCAAAAATTTCGTCCGGGTGCCTTGAGTCTCCTCGATATAAATATTCTTGTCTTTTATTTGATGCTGGTAGCGAAGGAGAGCCTTCGTCTACCTTTAGCGGTGTGTTTGAGTTTTCTGTATTCGTGTGTGGTTTGCAGCCATCTCCGCCAGGGCATGAGCTCAACCCTAACGGGTCAACCCATCCGGTAGGATTGGGTGCGTACTGGTACGTATTGATCCCACCCGCTAGCTTTACCGGGTCCGGCGTCAGATAGCGACCAATATCCGGATTGTAGTAGCGGTGACGGTTGTAGTGCAGCCCGCTTTCTGGGTCGAAGTATTGGCCCTGGAAACGTAGCGAATTGTCAATTTTGTTGATGTCGAGGCGGCTGATTTCGCCATAAGAACGGTAATGCACAGACCAGACGATTTCGCCGTTGGCATCGGTGAGTTCCTGCGGCGTACCCAAGTGATCCAGTTGGTAGTGGTAGGCCTTGGTTTCCTTTGGACCAAAGCCTTCCAGCAGCGCCAATGGCCT